>NZ_WHNQ01000017.1 GCF_009362785.1 Paraburkholderia atlantica | reverse complement strand
GGTGGGTTCCGTCGCGGGGGGAGGTTGGTCCGGCTTCGCTTTGCCGAACAGCTTGTGCACGATGTCACCAAAAATACTCATTTCCGAATTCTCCGCGGTTGAATGACGAATGCGAGTGGGGCGCTCGCGGGACATGCCCCCGATATGCTACGCGTCTAGCACGCTGAAAAACGTAATATTTTGTCAGCCCGTCGTCATTCGGCATGCTCACGGTCGAACTGCCATACGGCTGGGAAGCCCATCAGATTGCACATTTCGGAGAACGGATACATGGTGTTTTCCGCGTGCATGGTGCCGCGCTGCGCCTTGATCTGGCCGTAGATATCGTGCAGTGCTTTCGCGACCGCGAGAAAGCCCGAAGCCGGATAAATCGCAATCGAAAAACCGAGCTTCTGCAATTCGGTGGGCGTGAGCTGCGGTGTGCGGCCGCCTTCGACGATGTTCACGAGCAGCGGCTTATCGAACGTGCGTGCGATCGTCTCCAACTCTTCGACCGTTTCCGGCGATTCGATGAACAACACATCGGCGCCCGCTTTGGCGAACGCTTCGCCTCGTCGCAACGCTTCGTCGAGTCCGAGCGATGTACGAGCATCGGTGCGTGCAACGATGTGGAAGTTGGCATCGTCACGCGTCTCGACCGCGACCTTGATCTTCTGCACCATGTCGTCGAGCGCAATCACTTTGCGGCCTGGCGTGTGGCCGCATTTCTTCGGAAACTCCTGGTCTTCGAGCTGGATGCCCGCGGCGCCGGCGCGCTCGTAGCCGCGTACCGTGTGCGCGACGTTCAACAGGCCGCCGTAGCCGGTATCGCCGTCGCAGATCAAGGGCGTGACGGTGGCGCCGCAAAACGCAGTGACGCGATCGACCATGTCGGTATAAGTGGCGAGGCCCGCATCGGGCAGACCGAGGTAAGACGCGACCGTGCCGAACCCCGTCATGTACAGGCAATCGAATTGCATCGAGTCGGCCATCTTCGCGGAGATCAGATCGAAGATGCCGGGCGCGGTGACGATTTCCGGTTGTGCGAGACGTGCCTTCAATTGCTGACGTTTGTGCTGTGCGTTCATGCTATTTCCGTTTGATGACGATGAATGTGCGCCGATTCGAAGTTGGCTCATTGACGCGGTTCGCGCGCGACCGATGCACCGGCGAGCGCGGTGTCGATGTCGTCCGTGGGCGGCGGCGCGATGTCTTCGAGCGAGCGCTGATTCGTTTCGATGCCGAACACCGCGAGAATCGCGGCCATCGCGACGAGCACGCCGACGATCACCGACAGCACGTCGCGCACGCCGCCCGCCGCATACATGACGACCACGAGTTGCGGCGCGAGAATGCCGGCGATGCGGCCCGCGCAACCCGCAATGCCGTTCGCGCGCATGCGGTTTTCAGTGGCGAACAGTTCGGGGACGTAAGTCGCGATGCCGAGCGCGACCATCAGATAGGTGAGCGTGAAAAGCAGGAAGCCGAGCACGGTGGCGGTCGCGACGTTCGTCGAGTGTCCGTACAGCCAGCCGACCACGGCGGCGATCACCGCGACCGCAATGAGCCCATTCTTACGGCCGATCCGGTCCGCGATCAGCACTCCGAGGAAGGCGCCGGCGGGACCGCCGAGCGACATCAGCGTCGTATAGCCGAGCGACGACGCCATGCCGAGACCTTGCTTGATCAGGAAGGTCGGCACCCAGACGATGAAGCCGTAAATCACGACGTTGACGGCGATCTGCACGCAGATCGCGAGCAGCGTGCGGCGAATCTGCGGGCCCTTGAACAATTCGAAGAGCGTGGTGGGGCGCGGTGCGGCAGAGGCCGATTCGAACGAAGGCGTGAAGGGCGGCAATGGCTGACCCTTTGCCGATTCGGCTTCCGCCGCGCGAAGAATCGCATCGGCTTCGGCGTAGCGGCCCTTCGATTCGAGCCAGCGCGGCGACTCCGGCATCTTCTTGCGAATCACCCAGACGATCGACGCGCCGATGCCGACGATCGCAAACATCGCTCGCCAGCCGATCGACGGAATGATCAGATAGCCGATGAACGTCGAGAAGAACAGCGCGGAGTTCGTGATCAGCGACAGGTACGCGGACCACTTGCCGCGCACGGCCGGCGGAATGAACTCGCCGACCGATCCATAGCCAACGACGATTTCCGCGCCGAGCCCGAGGCCCATGAAGAAACGGCAGACGATCAGCCACGTCATGTTCGGCGCGAGCGCGCCGGCGAACGACGCGAGACCGAAGATCGCGAGATTGAATTGATAGGTGAACTTGCGGCCTTTTGCATCGCCAAGCAAACCCGCCGTGAATGCGCCCAATAACATGCCGACGAATGTCGACGACAGAAACGCCGCATTCAATTGCATCGTCGACCAGCCGCTCTTCGCGAGCGCGCCGAGCACGCCGCCGGCGAGGTAGATATCGAACGAATCGAGAAACATGCCTCCGCCGATCAGCCAGAGGATGCGCCGGTGAAAACCGGAGAGGGGCAATCTGTCCAGTCTTGGACCAGCGTTCACGGTGCTCGGCATTTCACGTCTCCTGCGTCGTTATGGGACGGCTGTTCGTGTGGTGCTTCGATGCATGGGCTACGGCCGGCTACGGCGAAGGGTGCTCCCTTTGATAGCGGTCGAGCACTGCTTTCTCGGCGGCGAGGATATGACAACGGGTGATCGCCTCGGCCCAGGCCGCATTGCGATTTTCTAGTGCCTGCACCATTTCGAAGTGCTGGCGCGCGCTGCTCGCGCGGTGTTCGTCGTTATAGGAGTCGAAAGTCCACTTGATCAGCGGCGTTTCCTTCATCGACGTCAACGAACGATCGAGGCGCGCATTGCCCGCCGCGGCCGTGATGATCGAATGGAACTCGCCATTGGCGGCGAACCATGCTTCGGTCGTTTCGGGCGTGGACGCTTGCCGCGTGATGGCCGACATCTGTTCGGCGAGTGTGCGGAGCCGTTCGATTTCGGCGGCGCCGATTTTCAATGCGGCGCGCCCGGCGAGAAATGGTTCGATCAGAAGCCGCGCTTCGAAGATTTCACGCGCGTCCTGCAGCGACCACGCCTTGACCCGCACGCCATAGTTCGGGCGGATCTCGACCCAGCCCTCGGCGCCGAGACGGCGCAGCGCTTCGCGCACCGGTGTGCGGCTCACACCGAGGCTTTTGGCGAGCTGTTCTTCGCGCAGATACTGGCCCGCGCCAAAGCGGTGCTCCGCAAGCGACTGCTTGATCGCCAGATAGACGTCGTCCGGCGATCGCGCCGGCGGGGTCTGCATTGTATGCAAACTGCTCTCCTTTAGAGCGAAGCGATGCGTAATTCGGTCGATGGATGGATACATTGTATGCAAAGTCGTGAAGCTGGGGCTCGGTGGTTTCCCTGGCAGATGGCACGACGGCGCGAACTACACGCCAGGCGGACCGCTCTACACGGCAGCCGCAAGTACGTGAGCGGGCTCGAGTTTCTACACGCCTTATACGCCGGCGACGCGCGGTGTCGCGGCGCCCTGAACCGGGTCTTGCACAGCGCTAATTGAGTACGAGCCGGTCCGCGAGGCCGGCTGATCCCGAAGCGGGATGGCCTTGGCACGTCATGCCGCTTTTTTATTGCGCCCTACTTCGCGGAGTAAATCCGCCACCAACCGGTGCATTCACGTCGATCGCAAAAGCGGGGCGTCTCGCTGCCGTTGTATGCGAGTTCGTTCCCGCATCATCTGTTTTGTTTATCAGTTGCTGCACCAACTGGCGTTCGGCAGGGCCGCTTCGAGGGGCGTGGGACTTGGGTTGAACGCCTGTGCGGCGCGGCTTTGCACGAATCGGACGAGCTCCGACGATGCTATGCGGAACGCTGAATATGCGGATACTCGCTCCGACCATATGGTTAACCCGCGCTTTGGCCCACGAAGGACGAAACGTACCGTCACGCCAGTTGTTTGAGTAGGCCGTGTAGGGGCCCCATCGCCACGATGGTTACGACGTACTTTGCGAAGCAACCCGCGTCGAGCGCGTGATGAGGCCAGTGAAGGAGACAGGAGAGTTTTGATGAGTACTACCAGCGGTAACAGAATTGATATCAAGAAGTTCATCGATGAACGGCCGATTTCACCCTACCAGTGGCTGCTGGTAGTGCTGTGCTTTCTGATCGTGACCGCCGACGGCATGGACGTTGCGATCATGGGTTTCGTCGCGCCTTCCATCATTCATGATTGGGGTATTTCGCGTCCCGAATTCGGTCTCGTGATGAGCGCGGCGCCGATCGGTCTCGTGATTGGCGCATTGTTCGCGGGTCCTGCATCGGACCGCATCGGCCGCAAGTGGGTGCTGATTACGTCAGTGTTTCTGTTCGGCGTGTTCACGATTGCGACTGCATTCACGCAATCGCCGTTTTCGATGGCGGCACTGCGTCTGTTGAGCGGTGTCGGCCTCGGCGCCGCCATGCCGAACTCGACGACGCTGCTGTCCGAGTACGCACCGCAACGCAAGCGCGCGCTGCTGATCACCGTGATGTTCACGGGCTTCAATCTCGGCTCGGCTTTGATCGGCTTCGCGGCCGGCTGGCTGATTCCGGTTCACGGCTGGCGCTCGGTGCTGATTTTCGGCGGCGCGCTGCCGCTCGTGCTGATCCCGTTCCAAATCTGGCTGCTGCCTGAGTCGGCCCGTCTGCTCGCGGTGCGCGGCACGCCTGCACAGCGTATCGGCAAGGTGCTCGGCCGTGTGTGCGGCGTGCGTTTCGCCGGCAATGAAGTGTTCGTGTCGAACGAACCGCCGCTGCCGACGCGCAAGCCGATCGGCGTGCTGTTCTCGCAAGGCTATGGCTCGATGACGATCACGCTGTGGGTCACGTATTTCATGGGCCTGCTCGTGATCTATCTGCTGACCGGCTGGCTGCCGACGCTAATGAAGGATGCGGGTCTGTCGGTCACGACCGCGGCAAACGTCACGGCGATGTTCCAGATCGGCGGCACGATCGGCGCGGTCCTGGTCGGCTGGATCATGGACAAGGCGCGTCCGGCGCCGGTCATCAGCGCCGCGTATATCGGCGGTGCAGTGTGCGTGCTCGGGCTCGGCTACATCGGCGCGATGTCGTCGTCGCTCGCATTGCTGGTGTTTGCCGCGGGCTTCTGCATGAGCGGCGCGCAAACCGGTCTGAATGCATTTGCGCCCGGCCGCTACCCGACCGTTGCACGTGCGACCGGCGTGAGCTGGATGCTCGGCATGGGGCGCTTCGGCAGCATCTTCGGTTCGGCGATCGGCGGCGCGCTGCTCGGCTTCGGCTGGCAGTTCGGCGCGATCCTCGCAATGCTTGCGATCCCGGCTACGCTGGCCGCTATCGCCATCCTGGTGAGCCAGCGCGTGGGCGGCACCGAAACGGCGGCGCAGCCGAATGCCGCGCATTGACGCACGCAGGAACGTGGCGCGCGTGCGGTTCGCGCGCGCCGCTGGTTAAATTCATCTACTGAGGAATCACGGTGATCATCGACATTCACGGCCACTACACCACCGCGCCCAAAGCGTTGGAGACGTGGCGTAACCGCCAGATCGCTGGCATCAGGAGTCCGTCCGAGATGCCGGCGGTGTCGGAATTGCAGATCAGCGACGACGAGCTGCGCGAGTCGATCGAAAACAACCAGTTGAAACTGATGCGCGAGCGCGGCCTCGATCTGACGATCTTCAGTCCGCGTGCGAGCTTCATGGCGCACCACATCGGCGACTTCGAAGTGTCCAGCACCTGGGCCGCGATCTGCAATGAACTGTGCTATCGCGTGAGCCAGCTGTTTCCCGAGAACTTCGTGCCGGCCGCGATGCTGCCGCAAAGTCCGGGTGTCGATCCGGCCACCTGTATTCCTGAACTCGTCAAATGCGTCGAGCAGTACGGCAATGTCGCGATCAATCTGAATCCCGATCCGTCGGGCGGCCACTGGACCAGCCCGCCGCTGTCGGACCGCTCGTGGTATCCGATCTACGAGAAGATGGTCGAGTACGACATTCCCGCGATGATTCACGTGAGCACGAGCTGCAACGCGTGCTTTCACACCACCGGTGCGCACTACCTGAATGCGGATACCACCGCGTTCATGCAATGCCTGACCTCGGACCTGTTCCGCGATTTCCCGACGCTGCGTTTCGTGATTCCGCACGGCGGCGGCGCGGTGCCGTATCACTGGGGCCGTTTCCGCGGTCTCGCGCAGGAAATGAAGAAACCGTTGCTGAAGGACCATCTGTTGAACAACGTGTTTTTCGACACCTGTGTCTATCATCAGCCGGGTATCGATCTGCTCACGCGCGTGATTCCCGTGGACAACATCCTGTTCGCGAGCGAGATGATCGGCGCGGTGCGTGGCATCGATCCGGAAACCGGTCACTATTTCGATGACACGAAGCGCTACGTTGAAGCCGCGGATATGAACCCGGAGCAGCGCTACAAGATCTACGAAGGCAACGCACGGCGCGTCTATCCGCGTCTCGATGCCTTGCTGAAAACGAAGGGGCTGTAATCATGTACGAAATCGGAGTCGTCTATCGCAACATCCAGCGCGCGGATGCGGACGTGGCCGCCAAACTCGGCGCGCTCGGTTCGGCCACCGTTCATGAGGCCATGGGCCGCACGGGCCTGCTCCAGCCGTATATGCGGCCGATCTATACCGGCGCACGGGCGAGCGGCACGGCTGTCACGGTGCTGCTGCAACCGGGCGACAACTGGATGCTGCACGTCGCGGCCGAACAGATCCGGCCGGGCGACGTCGTCGTCGCGGGCGTCACCGCGGAGAGCACCGACGGTTACTTCGGCGATCTGCTCGCAACCAGCTTCCAGGCGCGCGGCGCGCATGCGCTGATCATCGACGCCGGTGTGCGCGACGTCAGTGTGCTGACCGAGATGAAGTTCCCGGTCTGGAGCAAGGCGATTTCCGCGAAGGGCACGGTCAAGGCGACGCTCGGCTCGGTGAACATTCCGGTCGTGTGCGCGGGCGCACTGGTCACGCCGGGCGACGTCGTCGTTGCCGATGACGATGGCGTAGTCGTGGTGCCGGCGGCCATTGCGCAAACGGTGCTCGACAAGGCCGCGGCGCGCGAGGCGAACGAAGCCGAGAAGCGCGCGAAACTTGCCTCCGGTGTGCTCGGTCTCGACATGTACAACATGCGCGGGCCGCTCGAGCAGGCCGGACTGCGTTACAAGGACTGACGGGCGTGGTCGCAGAGATCAACGGTCAAGCCGCGCGCGCGCCGATCACCGGTATTTCGTCGATGGCCACGCGCCAGGTGCTCGCCGAACTCGCTGCGTCGTACGAGCGGCGCACGGGGCAGAGCGTCGCGATCGAATCGGTCGGCGGCGTCGACGCGGCGCGCCGCGTCGAGAATGACGAAGTCTTCGATATCGTCGTGCTCGCCGCGGACGCGATCGAGCGGCTCTCGGTGACGGGCTACGTCGAGGCGGCGAGCCGCGTCGGGCTCGCCCGTTCGGGCATCGCGGTCGCGGTCGCGGCCGGAGCAACGCGGCCGGACATCGCGACCGAAGCGGCACTGCGCGACGCGATTCTCGGTGCGCGCAGCATCGGTTACTCGACCGGGCCGAGCGGTACGCATCTGCTAAAGCTGCTCGAACGCTGGGGCATTGCCGGGCAGATCGCTTCGCGTATCGTGAAGGCGCCGCCGGGAGTGCCGGTCGGCACGCTCGTCGCGCGCGGAGAAGTCGCGCTCGGCTTTCAGCAGATGAGCGAATTGATTCACGTGCCGGGCATCGACGTGCTCGGCGAGCTTCCTGCCGCCATCCAGTCCACCACGACTTTCACCGCCGCGATCTGCACGGCGGCGCCCCACCGTGAAGCGGCGCGGGCGTTGTTGACGTTTCTGGCCTCGCGCGAGGCCGACGGCGCAAAACTGCAAAACGGCATGTTGCCGGCTTGATGGCGGAATCCAAACGCTGTGAATGGAAGCGGGTTCAAGCCATCAGCTTGCCCCACTCGTAATCGATACTGTCCGGCGTGAAGGGCAGCACACCCGCGCCGGGCGTAAATGTCAGCTCGCCGAAATAAACGCGGTCGTCCGGCGCATACAGGTCTACGCGCACATAGTCGAAGTCTTCGCACAGACGGGCCGCGATATCGAGCACGGCGTCCAGATTCGGCGGACGCGGACCGGGTGCCGCGCTGCGCTTGTAGTCGCCGATTGCGATATCGAGGTGATTCCAGTCGACGTCGTACACGTCGCCGTGCGTCGCGTTACCGAACCGGTCGGAGATCACGAGGATATAGATGACCGGCCCCTCGGGCCGACCGCCGAAGCAGTGCATCTTGAGATCCGCCGGAATCCGGCCGCGCTGATCGAGCAGCAACTGCTCGAAGAAGATGCGCGGCTCGATCGACCGATAGTGCCGCTCGCGCCCCACGTAATAGAATTCGGTGCGCAACCACTGGTCGGCGAGCTTCTTCAGCTTCTCGAACGAGGTCTCCGATTTGTTTCTCACCACTTCGACGAAGCTGCTGCCGTGATTGGCTTTCATTACGAAAGCATCGGGTAGCGCGTCGAACACCTCGGGCGTGAATGCATCGGGCGCTGCGATCAGCGGTATCAAATGCTTATCACCGATCTTCCGGGCAATATAGTCCCGCACCAGCAACTTGTCGGTCAGGTCGATATAACGCGGATCAGGGCGAAGATTGCGTTGCAGGATCTTCTCATTGAACGTCACTGGACGAATCAGGTTCGGATAACGGCCAGTGCATTTGTGATGTAACAGGCTTAGGAAAACGGCATCCGGCAATAAGGTTTTCGCCGCTTCCTTGATCTTTCTGACAGTAGATGGCGCTTGTCCCTGCGCGGAATGCGCGCCTGCATGCAGGCCCGGCCGCTCGCCAGGCGCAGCCACGGCACTGTCATCGGATTGTAGGGAGGCCATGCTTTCCGGCGCGACGGCCGCGTCCTCCGCGCCCAGTTCGCCGGTTTTGATGATCGTCATGTTCTAATCCCTTTGCGGTCGAGCCGACGAATCGTGCTCGGAGTAACAGGGAATTGAAATCAAAGCGTCAGTGGCGCCTGCCGCAACATCTCGGTCGCGGCGCTCCAGCTTTCCTCCGGTGTCAGCCAGCGTTCCTCAGCATCCACGTGCTGTTGCGCGCGGAATTGCGTCGGCGACATGCCATAGCGCTCCTTGAATAGCCGCCCGAGCCGATTACCGTCGCCCATTCCGCAACGACGCGCGATCTTATCGACCGGCAAATCGGTGTTCTTCAGCATCGAGCGAACGATCTCGAAGCGTGTACGCAGCAGATATTCGAGTGGCGTCATGCCAAACTCGCATTTGAAACGGCGCTGAAAATTGCGTTTGCTCATCGCCACCGACTCGGCCGCCTGAGCAACCGAAATAGCCTTGCTGTAGTTCTCCTTGATCCAGCGCGCCGATTCACGAATCTTTTCGGTCGTCGTCGTGATATTGACGTCGTCGAGCTCCGAACGGCTCTTCTCCGCGTAGCCGGTTTGCAGGATGCGGCCGATTTTGCGGGCCGTGTCGGTATTGATGTCGCGTTCGATCTGCGCGAGCGCGAGATCGGTCGGCGTCACATTGCTTTGCGTGCGCGCGGCGTCACCGCTGTCGTCGAACAGAAAAATCGGCACGATCGATTGCAGCGGATCGTTGCAGACGACCGCGAGATTCGCACCCTGTTGCATGCCGAAAGATGCGATCGATCCTTGCAGCGAGATCCACGACAGAAACCGATCGTTGGATTCCGCGACTTCGGTGACGTCGCGGCAGGCCACGAAGAACGCGTGGAAATCTGCGAGGCAATAGCGTTCGAGGCCTTGCGTCCAGATCGATATGCCGGACGAACTGGTCACCAGACCGCCGCCGTCGGATACCACGGTAAACCGGTATGGCGCCTCTTCGCCAGCCGTTCTCTTGAACTCATTGGCAAGCCGAAACGCGTCGCCGATCGCGCCGGTACTTGCCATCGAACAATCCTGAAAGACGAATAGACCAATGTGCTTCATCACGCGAGCTTCTCCAGTCAGGAAAATCTACGCATTGAGATTAGCGCATCGATTTGGGCGGGACGAGCTTGGCCGGCATGCGTGGGTGTTTTGGCGTAATCGTCAGGACTTGAGAAATTCTTACCTCACTATTCGCTGAATTGCGTGCTACTAATTAACGTTGCACGGAATTTTTTTCCAGATCAATTAGCGCGATTTTTGCAGGCGAGAAGCCAGGGCATCGTCGGAATGCGCCGAGTGGCGCGGATTCGGCACGATTCGCGAGATAAGAACGGCATTTTTTGCACTTGAGCGATGCATTTGGCGTTCTGTCGCGATGTATGGGGCCTGTCGTATAACTCTGTTACAGCAATTGCAGATCGCAACAAGCCTTTCCAGCTTCTGTTTCATTTGTAAAAGGCTCCGCATTATCGGCCAATAGCACCCTACTTTGGGCCGCCGGCGAATGCCTCGATCCTTTGCGGACTATGCTTCACCGCAACATCGAGAGAGAAATTGTCAATCGCGGATTACGTGAATGGCGGGCACCGCATTCGCTGATTCGTGAGAAGAACAATCGGCACTGCCGCGGTGGATAAGCAATAGGTGTGTAGCCTTCCGTGGTTCGAGAGGTCCCGAACACGGCTCCCCGACCTAACCCGACACAGCACGTCGCTTCGCCGTGCTGCCAGCCAATCGAGGGTCTATCCGGCCGGCGGCATATAAATAGCGACGTGGCGACGCAAAGCGATCGCCGATCGTTTTGTTTCATCAACCTGCAAGGATCAGACCGGTGGATTACTATCCGCAAAACTCGCTCTATCCCGCTGTTGATACAGAGCGCAGACAACTGAGTGCCAGCGGGATGCTCACGCTAATGCGTGACCACATCTGGGAGATCGTGGTGACGACGGTCGTCGTCCTCACGCTCGCGGTCGCGTATCTTCTGATTGCCACACCCATCTATTCCGCCGACGTAATCGTTCGTGTGGACCCACCCGAGCCAAATGCGCTCGGACTTGCGTTGCAGAACCAGGAACTGTTGCCACCACCGACGCCGTCGTCGGTAACGGAAATGGCGGTCATGGAAAGCAGGTCGGTTCTGCAGCCGGTGATCGACCAGTTCCGTTTCGACATTTCAGTAAAGCCGCACAAGCTTCCGGTGCTCGGCGACATCGCCGAAAAATTTGCTACACCGGGACAGCCTTCCGCGCCGTGGCTCGGTCTGAAATCGTATGCATGGGGCGGCGAGCGCGTGCAGATCGCCGCGCTCGACGTGCCACGCGATCTCGAAGAAGAGAAGCTCACCTTGACCGCGCTCGACAATGGCGCCTTCGAATTGCATGGCCCTTCCGGCGAGTTGCTGGCGAGCGGCACGGTCGGCATGCCGGTCAAGCAGAACGGCGTGTCGATGCTCGTGAAGGAACTCGCTGCGCGGCCGGGCACGAAATTCGAAGTGATCCGCTGGAATGAGCTCGATGCGATCAAGCGCTTCGAGAATCTGATCAAGATCGGCGACAAAGTGAAAGACTCGGGGCTGCTGCAAATCCAGTACCGCGACAAGAGTCCGGACAAGGCCGCGGCCGTCGCCAATGCATTGGGACAGCAATACCTCGCATCCGCGGTGGCGAGCCGGCAGTCGAACGACACGCAGACGCTCGCGTTTATTAACGGCGAACTCCCGCGTCTACTCGGCGATCTGCGAAAAGCCGAGGAAGCGCTGAAGAACTTCCGCTCGAACTCGCAATCGATGCAGCCGACCAACGAGGCGCAAGCCTATTTGCAGGGCGGCCTCGATCTCGACAAGCAGATCGCGACGTTGCAATTGCAGCGCACGCAAATGCTCGAGCGCTATACGCCACAGAGCCGCTGGGTGCAGAACATCGATGAGCAACTGGCGCAATTGAAAGAAGCGAAAGCGAAATTCTCCGACCATTTCAACGGCATGCCGGCGTCGGAGCGCGAGAGCGTCGATCTGATCCGCGCGCAGAAGGTCGCGGAAACGGTGTATCTCGGCATGGTGCAGAAGGCAGAACAATTGCAGGTGCGTCGCGCCAGCACGACGGGCGGCGCGCATATTCTCGATCAGGCGATCAGGCCGCATATGCCGGTGATGCCGCAGCCGATTCTCGTGCTCGGCGGTGGATTGGTACTCGGTATCGTGTCCGGCGTCGTGTTGGTCTTCATGCGCCGCCACGTGATGATCGGCGTGACCGACCCGCGCTACGTCGAGCGCCAGATGAGCGTGCCGGTGTTCGGCGAGATTCTGTTCAGCCATCAGCAACTGCTGCTCGATCGCGATGCGACCGCGGGGCGCAAGTCTTTGCCGCCAGCGACCGGGCGTGCCCATCCGCCGCTGCAGAAGAGCCTGCACGAGATTCAGCTCGATACGGGCATTCAGAACAGGATTCTTGCCGCGCGCTTTCCGCACGACACGTCGGTCGAAGCGCTGCGCAGCGTACGGACTGCAGTCACGCGCGATCTCGCGCATGCACGCAACAACATCGTGATGATCATCGGCCCCACGCCGTCCGCCGGTAAAAGCTTCGTCGCCGCGAATCTGGCGATCCTGCACGCGGAAGTCGGCCAGCGCGTGGTGCTGATCGATGCCGATATGCGGCGCGGGCATCTCGCCTCGCTATTCAACGAGAGCAATCGCGGCGGCCTCTCCGAAGTGCTGGCCGAACGTCTGCCGCTGCGTAATGCGTTGCGCTCGACCCGTATCGACGGATTGACGTTCCTGTCGTGCGGCGTGCGACCGGAGAATCCCGCCGCGCTGCTGATGAAGCCGCGCCTGAAGGATGTACTCGAACGGCTGTCGAGTCAGTTCGATCTGGTGATCATCGATACGCCGCCTTTCCTCGCGGTCACCGACGCCTCGATCGTCGCGAACGAGGCGGGCGCTTCGCTGCTCGTGCTGCGTTCGGGTATGCAAAGCGAGGAGGAGATCGCCGACACCATCAGAAAGGTGGAGCGCGCGGAAGGTCGCATCGCGGGCGCGGTGTTCAACGGCATTCCGCTGCGTCGAAGCAGGAAAAATTACGGTTACGAAACGAACTATGCCAGCGATTTCGGCGAGAACGACGCCGGGCAGCAAGCGCCGCGGGGCGCCTGAGCGTGTGGAGACCCCAACGCGGTAAAGCGCATTCGCGATGGCGTAAAACGGAGAACCAGATGGCCTTTGCAATCAATGGAAAGTTTACTTCGCAGACCATCACAGGGGTTCAACGCGTGGCGTATGAGCTGACGAGGGCCATGCAGATGCGCGCCGCGCCCGGTGATGAACCGGAATTGTTCCTGCCACAAAACGCGCTCGAGCCCGGGGCGCTGCTCAAACCGCAACGGCGCTTTCCGTGGCTGCGTGGCACGTTGTGGGAGCAGATTACGCTGCCAATCGCGGCACGCGGCATCACGCTGCTGAGTCTGTGCAATACGAATCCGCTGTTCAAGCACAGTCAGGTCGTGATGGTGCACGACATGGCCGTCTTCGACGTGCCGCAAGGCTTTTCGAGGAAATTCCGGCTCTGGTATCGCATCGTTTTCACCCTATTGCCCCGCACGCATCCTATCGTTCTGACGGTGTCGACGTATTCGAAAATGCGTATCTGCCATCACCTGAAAATCGACGAATCGCGTGTAAAAGTGGTGGCGCCCGGCGCGGATCATCTCGACCGGATCGTAGCCGACCCGTCGGTGCTGCAACGGCTCGAATTGAACAAGGACGCCTATTGCGTGATCGTCGGCAGTCTCGACCCGCGCAAGAATCTGCGCGGCGCGCTCGATGCAATCGCGCGGCTCGGGCATCTGCGCGACGTGAAATTCGTCATCGTCGGAAAACAGTATCCGCGCATCTTCAGCAGTGCGGGCGTCGAGCATCCGCTGCATTCCCGGCAGGTGGTGTGGGCCGGATTCGTGTCCGACGAGGAGTTGAAGGGGCTATACGAGAACGCTGGATGCCTCGTGTTTCCGTCGTTGTACGAAGGCTTCGGCCTGCCGCCTCTTGAAGCGATGTATTGCGGCTGTCCGGTGATTGCGTCGGCGCGTACGTCGATACCGGAAGCGTGCGGGGATGCCGCGATGTACTGCGACGCGACTTCCGCGGACGACATTGCCGCAAAGATCGCGCAGATGATGAGCGACGCCGATCTTCGCCAGCAATACCGCAGAGCTGGGCTGCTGCATGCACGCGAATTTCGCTGGGAGCGCGCGGCGCAACAGGTGCTCGAAATCCTCGATGTAAAGACCGGCGAGCGGCTGCCAGAACTGGCACCGCGCGCGTCAGCGAGCTAGCGATGGATGGGCACGAACATGGATCGCATGAAGACCCGTGCTGGCAGACGACGCGCATTGCGCACACTGGCCGCGTTGGCGGCGGGTGCGGCCGCGCCGTTGTCGGATATCAGGCCCGCTTTCGCGTTGGTACCGGACCCAGCGGCCGCGAACGCGCGCGCCCGCATGATGACGGATCTGATCGGCGCCAACGGCTGGGCCGGATCGGCCGCCGACATCGAGATGTGGCGAGCGATGGGCATCAGCTGGGGTCGTGACTCGGTCGGCCCTGGTCAACCTGAGCGGCGCGGCGAGGCGATGCGCATCGACAAAACCAGCTCGGCGTTCGATGTCGATCTGCCGTCCAGGCTGCTGAGAAACGAACGCAATGGAATCGGTTCGCTGCTAACGCTCGGCTATACGCCGAGATGGAATGCGAGCGTGCCGGGCGAAAGCAATTCGGCACCCGTCGACGTGGATGCATGGAAGCAGTACGTCGACGCGGTGGTCCGCAAGTATTCCGCGCCGCCTTATAACCTGCGCTATTTCCAGATCTGGAACGAGGCGGCTGGAAGATTGTCCGGCGGCTTGCAGCAGTCGGTGTTCTGGCGCGGCCCGGGGTTCAGCAAGGACGAAAAACGCTCGAAACCGTATGAACGCGCGATGCAGGATTACGTCGAGCGGGTTCATATTCCTGCGGCCCGCATCATTCGCAGTCATCGCGCGTATGTGGTGTATGGCGGCTGGCCCGACCAGGGGGGGCTCGATAACTTCTACCGCTGGCTCGAATATCGCAGTCCGGCATTGAAAGAGCGCATGCTCGATTGGGTTGACTACATCGACACGCACTATTTGCCGGTAGCCGATATGGAATCGCTGTACCAGAAGTACGTGAAGAACGGTCCCGCGCGCGGCATCTGGCAAACGGAGATCGGCAATGAGTACATGAAAGACCCGCACTATTTGCCGCGCTATTTCTTCGACTTCGCGGTGTGGGCGCTCGGCAGGAATTGGGACGATCCGAACAAGTACCTGTCGATGATCTATCACTGGGAAGGCTATGAACCGTATCGTCTCACGCACCCCGGTCCGCCTGAACGAACCTACAACGTTTCCGGTCGAAGCTTGGTCGTGTTGCAAGAAACCGTGGGTGGACATCTGGCCAGTTTTTCAAAGCCGCTGCAAGGCGGTCCGGGTGTTGCTGCAAATGCCTTGCTTTCCGGCAACGACCTCGTGATGCAGGTGAGCAGCAGCGCGGGCTGGCAGAACATTTCCATCGGCGGGCTGCAGGCGCTGCGCTCGCACGCGGTAAAGGCCGATTTCATCGATGCGCTGAGCGGCGAGGCGAGCGCACCGGGCAATGTTGCATTGAGTTGGGAAAACGATTCGATGAACGTGCGATTCAAGGTACCCGACAAGGTGAACGGTGCTGGTAACAATCCGCCCAAACATCTGGCTTATCTCGTGGTACGTAGTGCGGCGCCGGCGGTGGCATAGCGAGATTTCGCGAGCTTGACGGTCGCCGGGAGCCGGCGGACCGAACCTGACGGATAGCGTTGACACATCATGAAACAGGTCACCATTGCGATTTGCAATTACAACTACGAGCACTATCTTGCAGCGGCGATCGACTCGGCGCTCGCGCAGGACTATCCGGCGACTACGGTCATGGTCGTCGACGATGGCTCGACCGACGGGTCGCGCGGGATCATCGAAAGCTATGGCGAGCGCGTAGTGGCGCTGTGCAAGAAAAATGGCGGACAGGTGTCCGCCTACAACCATGCAATTGCGTCGCTCAGCACCGAGTTTGTGATCTTTCTCGATTCCGATGACGTGCTGTACCCATCCGCGGTCACCGAAGTCATGCGCTTTTTCGAGCACGGCGAGTGGGCCAAGGTGCAGTTCCGGCTCGACGTGATGGACAGCGAAGGTGCATTGACGGGTGCCTACGTGCCGAATAGCGAGCCGCCCCCCGACTGCGGCAGTCTGCTGCGCGGCGGTTGGCTCTATCCGTCGCCGCCCGCGTCTGGCAATGCCTACCGGGTGAGTGCGCTCAAGCAGATCTTCCCGGTCCCCGAAGAGGGCGTGAATCGCTATGGCGCGGACTTTTACGCGATCTACGGCGTCGCGCTGGCTGGACCGATAGCGACCGTGTCGAAGTCGCTAGGCGGCTACCGGGTGCATAACGCGGGCAGCGAAACGGTGTCGTTCGCGAACTCCGAACAACTGACGAAAGCGCCGCGCGCGTTCAACATGCGCTGGGCCATTTTGCGAAATATTGCAAAAGACCGGCTCGACATAGAATTACCGGCCACATTTCTCGACTTCTCACACGAGAAAGCGACATTCTGCTCTTCCGTTTATCGCGCGACGTTCTTCAGGCGTTGGCGTTGGATGATCCGGGATTCACGCAACTATCTGCACATCATCATTGCAAACCCGTTCTGGAGCCTGAAGAAGAAGCTCGGCACGCTCGTACTGTCGAGCCTGTGTCTCGTGCCTTACTCGCCGCTGTCGGATTTCGCGGTGCGTTATATCGCGAACCCGCTTGCGCGCCGTCGCGTCGCAGGACGCTGAGGCGAAGGAGGACGGCATGGATAGACGAACGAGCACCAACTTAATCGTATTTGTGTACGTCGGCTATTTCATGAGGTACGTGTACCTCATGATCGTCGTGCCGTTTTATGGCCGGGTGCTTGGCGTGGCCGAATACGGCCGGGTACTCGCGTCGATGTCGCTGATGAACGTAATCTGGATGCTCGTCGGCTTCGGCTTCACCTTTGTCGGCATGCGTGAGGTGGCGAAAGCGCAGTCGACTCAGGAATGCAATGCGATCTACTCGCTGCATGTCAGCGCGCGGCTAGTACTCGCCGTGATCGGCGCGGGCATCGGCATCATTGCGACGTTCTGTTCTCCATTATTGGCGGAGCAGCCTCTGATCGGCATGCTCGCCACCTTGCTAGGCATCGTGTCGGCGTGCAATCTCGGCTGGCTGTTTCAGGGGCGGCAACAGATTCGCACGCCGGTCATGATCGAAGTGTTCGGCTTCGCGCTGAGTCTCGTGCTGGTGCTGACGCTCGTCAAAGGACCGAACGACGCCGTATGGGTGTTGGCGAGCCTGCTGATTGCAGGTGTGGTCTCGTTGGTCATTGCCTATGGTTTGACGACGTGGCAACTCGGTTGGCCGCGTCTGGCGTTTTCCGGCGTCCTGCCGCTCGTGCGCAGGTCGACGATGCTGTTCTGCTATTCGTCGGGCTCCGTCGTGCTGACGGCATCGTCCACGTATCTGCTGACCTTGTTCGCGACGCCGGCGGAGGTCGGCTATTTCGGCGCGGCCGAGCGTTTCGCGACGATTGGTCTGAGCCTGATGGCCCCCGCGGCGCAGGTCTTTATTCCGACGATAACCCGGCAGCTCGCGCAGGGCGACAAGGCGGGCGCGCATGTAACGACGCGACGCGGCGCCGTGTTGCTGTTCGGCTATGGCGTGCTCGTGCTGTGCGGCGCGTTGGCGCTTTCGCCTTTCGTGTTGCCGCTGATTCTCGGCGCCGCGTTCGAGCCGAGTGTGCACGTATTGCAGGTATTTGCATGGATGTTCCCGTTCGCGGCCTTCAATGAGTTCGTCGCGATGTATGTGTTCGTACCGCGCAGGAAAGACCGGGTACTCGCGATTGCGGGCGTCGCCTCGGCGCTGGTCAATCTCGCGTCGGCGCTGGTTCTCGCGCCGCGTTTCGGCGCGATTGGCATGGCCTCTGCTCGGGTGATCGGCGAAGCGGCGCTGTCGGTGACGCTGCTCGGCGTGCTGATTCGCCTCGAGCTGGTCGGGGTGTTGCCCGGCGCCGAGCGGGCGCTCGCGCGGGTGCGGGTGGTGTGCGGGCTTCGTACGCAGGCAGGCGGCGCAAAGGACGATTGAGGTGGCGCGTGGGTGTGCGGGAGTTTGGGTGGATTGTCACAGGAGGTCGAAGTGAAAGTCGCTATTGTTCACGATTGGCTGGTAGTGTCCGGCGGCGCCGAGAAAGTATTGAAGAACATCATCGAGTGCTTCCCGGATGCGGACGTCTTTTCGATTGTCGATTTTCTCGAAGACCGCGAGTGCGTGAAGGGGAAGTCCGTCAATACGTCCTTCATCCAGAAGATGCCATTTGCGCGAAGACGATACCGCGCCTATCTACCGTTGATGCCGATTGCGATCGAGCAGGTGGATCTGTCCGGCTACGATCTCGTCATTTCGAGCTCGCACGCGGTCGCCAAAGGCGTGTTGACCGGGCCGAACCAGGTGCATATCAGCTACATTCATTCGCCGATCCGCTATGCGTGGGATCTGCAACATCAGTACCTGCGCGAATCCCATCTCGACCGGGGACTGCGCTCCGCGTTGGCGCGCGTGCTGCTTCACTACATTCGCGGCTGGGATTCCCGCTCCGCGAATGGCGTCGATCATCTCGTTGCCAATTCTCAGTTCATTGCGCGGCGGATCAGAAAGGCCTATCAGCGCGAAGCGACCGTGATCTATCCACCGGTCGATCTGGCGAATATGTCCATTGGTACGGAGAAAGAGGATTTCTACGTGACGGCGTCGCGGATGGTGCCTTATAAGCGTATTGATCTGATCGTTCAGGCTTTTTCACAAACGCCTGAGCGCAAGCTGGTCGTAATCGGCGACGGTCCCGAGATGAAGAAGATCAAGGCGGTGGCCGGCGACAACGTGAAGATCCTTGGGCATCAGCCGTCCGACGTGCTGGTCGATCACCTGCGGCGCGCGCGTGCGTTCGTGTTCGCGGCGGAAGAAGATTTCGGCATTTCCGTGGTCGAAGCGCAGGCATGCGGCACGCCGGTGATCGCCTTCGGCCGCGGCGGCGCGCTTGAATCGGTGGTGGGATTGCCGCTCGAGCGGCCCACCGGGGTATTCTTCGGCGAGCAAAGCACCGCGTCCCTGCTCGAAGCGGTTATCCGTTTCGAGAGCAACGCCGCCTTATTCGATGCACGCGCGTGCCGCAAGAATGCCGAGCGCTTTTCGTCGGAGAACTTCAAGAAGGCGCTGATGGGCTTCGTCGATGCGCGGCTCCCTTATGCGTGCGTCGAACAGTTTCTTCCCTATGCGCCGAGCCAGTCGCTGCCGGCCGAAGAACGTCATCTTGCCGACGTTGCGCCCTGAGTCGGGCGCCGGGGCACGGGCGATGTAGCTCGCGCGCCCACGATGCCCGCGTTGCGCGCTCCGCGCGGGCCGGGCCTGAATGCGGTGGCCGCCAGCGGACGCGCGGCTAGCAGCAGCGAGATCACCAGAGAAAGAATCAATACATTCGACGGCGTGACCAGCCGATGCTCGGTTGCCGACATCACCAGCAGGCATACCGACGAAATCTCGACGAAGCGGAACGCCGCGAACTGGCGGCCCCCCTCGACCAACGCGGCATATGCCGCTCCCTGTTTGCTCCACTCGACCAGTTTCCAGAAGAACGCGAGGATCAGCGTCAAGCCCACGACGCCGAGCTCGGCGAGGATATTCAGGTACGAGTTGTGGGCGTGCGAGTCGCTGTGTTCGATCACGATGTCGGACGGCACCGCGAACAGATGGAAGTACGAGGAGAGGCTGCCGATATGGTCGTCGAAGGAGCCGAAGCCGAGACCGACCAGCGGGCTTTGCACGAAATACGCGAGCGCTCGCGGCCATAGCCACTCGTAGCGGATGTTGAGGTTGTTGACCTTGGCGTCGTTGGCATGAATCGCGAACGTATAGCCCATGTAGTCGACGTTCGGCTGCGTATGGTAGATCGCGATGGCGGCGGAGGCGAGCAGCAGCACGGCGATCAGCGTGCCGAGAATCCAGCGCTTGCGGCCAAAGTACAGATAGGGCAGAACCGCCGCCGCGCCGAGCAGCGAACCGCGGCTATAGGTCGAAAACAGCATCAGCGCATTGCAGACGAGCAGCGCGATCAGCAGCTTGCTGCGCTTCTGCAGGTAACAGGCCACGCCGAGACAGAACAGCATCGCCAGGAAGCCGCCGGCCGCGTTACGGGCAATGAAGTAGCTGCCGAAGCTGTCGTTAGGGTGAATGAAGATGCTGAACAGCCCGTTCTCTGCGATGAAGTACGCGTACATCGGCAGATTGACGACGACTGCGAAGATGAACAGCGTACGCAGTACCTTGTTCAGATCCCAGCGATGCGCATACACGCAGCCGGCAAAAATCGGCAGATAGGAGATGAAAAAATTGCCGTCGCGCCGATAGAAGTCGAATTCGAGGAACGACTGCGGATCATAGAGCAGCGTCGAGATGATCGCGAGCACCGTGAAAGCGGTAAGCGGCGTGATGAACGCGGGATAAGTGCGGCCGTAAAAGCGCCATGCCAGCAATAGCAACGGGACGAAGCCGATCGCACTGATGGGCACGAAGTTCGTGACCGTCATGAAAAGTGCGAGTAGCGAAATATAGGCCATTGCAACTCCAGAAAAACGGATGGCGCGCCGGTTGGGGTGTGCCCATGCGCTGGATGATGGCGAGATTGGGAACAGCGGAAAACTCACAGTGTGGCCGCGTGGGATCACGCCGCTGTTTATCTTTGACAGGAATGCCACGGGACGTTCATTGAACGGTAGCACGTGTCGCTGCTTATTTCCATCGTGCGCCCTGCAATAGAAGTGCAAGCTCGTTCGCAAGCTTGCGAAATCCAGTCCGCGAGCGCCGCCAAAACTTCCGCGCTTCGCGCCAGTTGCCCTGTGTCGCAAGGCGCTCTCACTATGATGAATTCATCGGGGCGCGACGTCGACCAGATCCGATGTACGTCGTCGCCACATTCGTTCTTTCGTTTTCAATCGTTTTCCGGTCGTCGTTGTCGAGCAGACCGCTGCGATTCGGCCAGTCACTGGTTTGGTCCGTTTGACGCGGACGCCCTGTCGATAAATCACATCAGACGGTATTTGCGTGGATCGCGGCACACCGCGTTGAGCGGTGTCGTCCAGGAAGACGCGTTCCCGAGCCGGTTTCAATGCGAAGGAGTTTGCGATGGGTAAGGTTACCGCGGCAGCAGCCGCAACGGATGTCGAAACGATACGACAGGATTCTGGCGAGGCGGAGTTCCCGACGCTCGTGCAGGTGATTCTCGCCGGTGGTTCAGGCACCCGGTTGTGGCCG
Source organism: Paraburkholderia atlantica (assembly GCF_009362785.1). Classification (GTDB taxonomy): domain Bacteria; phylum Pseudomonadota; class Gammaproteobacteria; order Burkholderiales; family Burkholderiaceae; genus Paraburkholderia; species Paraburkholderia atlantica. Next base: position 148,643 of record NZ_WHNQ01000017.1, on the reverse strand, counting down.
GTGTCGCGCGAACAGTTTCCCAAGCAACTGATCGACGTGATCGGCAAGCAGACTTTGCTGCAAGCGACCATGGGACGCATGGCGGGTTTCGATGCCGCATGGAACGTCGCGGCCGATCCGGTGATCGTCTGCGGCACCGAGCATTATTTCGCCACTTACGAACAGGCGCGCGAAATCGGCGTGAACGCGCGGATCGTGGTCGAGCCCGCGCGCCGCGACACGGCGCCGGCACTGACGCTTGCCGCGCTGACGGCATGCGCGGAAGACGAAGACGCGATCCTCGTCGCGATGCCAGCCGACCACGCGATCGCGAATCTGGAGGCGCTGCATCGCTCGCTCGACATCGCCGCAACCCATGCGCGCAACGGCGCGATCGTCACGCTAGGCGTGCCCCCCGAACGGCCCGACACGGGCTTCGGTTATATCCGGCTCGGTGATGCATTGCCAGACGGCGGGCGTCGCATCGAACGCTTCGTTGAGAAGCCCGCGGCGGAACTCGCGGCACAGTACGTCGCGTCGGGCAATTACTGGTGGAATAGCGGCATCTTCGTCGTGCGGGCGTCGGTTTGGCTCGCAATCATCGAGCAGTTTCAGCCGGACATGCACGCGGCCTGCGTTCAGGCGTATCGCGACGCGAAGAAGACTGAAGAATGCATCATGCCGGACGCCGACGGGTTTCTCGGTTCGCCGTCCGACTCGATCGACTATGCGGTGATGGAGCAGCTCGGCAAACCGGAGTCGGCGTTTTCCGGCGTGGTGGTGCCGCTCGAAGCGGGCTGGTCCGATCTCGGCTCGTGGGATGCCGTGTGGCAGGCGATGGAGAAGGACGACTGCGGTAACGCGGCCAACGGCCGCGTGCTGTTCGAAGGGGCCACCGCGACCTACGCACGCTCGCAGGGAGGGAGGCTTCTCGCTTGCGTCGGCACCAACAACATGATCGTGATCGAAACCGACGACGCGGTGCTCGTCGCGGACCGCTCCCATGTGCAGGACATCAAGGGACTCGTGTCGCGGATCAGGGCCGAGAAGTCGCCGGAAGCCGACGCGCACAGAAAAGTCCGCCGCCCGTGGGGCTTTTATGACTCGATCGATCATGGCGAGCGCTTTCAGGTGAAGCGCATCGTCGTGATGCCGGGCGGCCGTCTGTCGTTGCAGATGCATCATCATCGCGCCGAGCATTGGGTGGTGGTGTGCGGCACCGCGCTCGTCACGCGTGGAGAAGAGCAGTTTCTGCTCGGCGAAAACGAATCGACCTATATCCCGCTGGGTGTCCGCCATCGGCTCGAAAATCCGGGCCGCGTACCGCTGCAGATCATCGAAGTACAGTCCGGCACTTATCTCGGCGAAGACGACATCGTGCGTTTCGACGACAAGTACGGGCGTTGTGGCTGATGCGACGAAGTCGACCTGATACGTCCTATGAGGGGGCTGTGATGCGATTGCTGACTGGTCTACTGGCGAGAGCGTTCGACGTCGCGATGATCGTGGCTGGGGCCTTCGCGGCCTCCCAGATACGCTTCGACGGCGGCTCGCAACGGAGCTTGTATTTCGCGTTCGTTGCTTTTGCCGCGGCGTTTGCACTTGCGGTCTTTCCGGCGCTCGGCGTGTACCAGTCCTGGCGCGGCCGCTCGAAAAGAGTGCTCGCGAGCCAGGTGGCGCTCGGCTGGCTCGTCGTGCAGGCGTGCGCGATGGCGCTGATGTTCTCGCTGCACCGGATCGACTTCGTGTCGCGCCTGTGGTTCGTGTACTGGACCGGCATTTCGGGCGCCGCGATGATGTCCGGCCGGCTGGTCACGCATGCGCTGCTCGGCCGCATGCGCCATGCGGGGATGAACTTGCAGCAGGTCGCGGTGGCGGCGTGCGGCGATCATTGCGACGAGATCATTCGCAAGATCGAGATGTCGCCCGCGGCCGGCTTTCGCGCGAATGCGTTGTATAACCTGCACCCCGACTGCTGCGTTTCTCCGCACCCGTCGGTGCAGGTGTTCGAACAACAGGCGGCGTTCGCTCGCTACGTGCGCGAGCACCAGATCGGCGAAGTGTGGCTGGCTCTGCCGCTCACCGAGGAGCGTGCGATTCTCAAGCTGGTGGCGGAGTTTCGCAACGACCTGATCAATGTGCGCTTCATGCCCGACGTGCGCTCGCTTGCGCTATTCGAAGGCAGCATGACCGAGTTGCTCGGCTTGCCGACGATCAATCTCGCCGCGTCGCCGCTGCCGCCCAAGGCGTTGGTGCAGAAAGACCTGTTCGACCGTCTGTTCGCGCTCGTCGCGTTGATCGCGATCTCGCCGATCCTGCTGGGCTGCGCGATTGCCGTCAAACTGAGCTCGCGCGGGCCGGTGTTCTTCAAGCAGCGCCGCAAAGGCGCCGACGGCCGCGTATTTACGATCTACAAGTTCCGCACGATGCGCTTGCACGAGCAGAAGCCGGGCATTCTCGAACAGGCGACGCGCGACGATCCACGCATTACGAGCGTCGGTGCGTTCCTGCGCCGCACGAGTCTCGACGAACTACCGCAGTTCTTCAACGTGCTGCGCGGCGATATGTCGGTGGTGGGGCCGCGTCCGCATGCGCTCGAACACGACGATCTCTATCAGAACATCGTGTCGGGCTATATCCATCGATATCGGATCAAACCCGGCATTACCGGCTGGGCGCAGATCAACGGGTATCGCGGCGAGACCGATCGCCTCGAAAAGATGGAAGGCCGGGTCGCACACGATCTGTACTACCTGCGAAACTGGTCGTTCTGGCTTGACATGAAGATCATTCTTGCCACGATTTTCAAGGGGCTTCATCATCCAAACGCGTACTAAGCATGATGCTATCCGGAGTTGAAAACGTTGTGAGACGATCAGCAAAGCGGGTCTCGCTTTACCGCTTTCACCATGATCATGGCTTGCAGGCGAGAAGAATATTGGAGCGACTCGAAAGCAAATACGGCAAGGCCGATCCGAACAACCTGCGGCTCGCGGACGCCTATGCGCGGGACGTGTTCGGCGACCCGGTCTACGCGCCCTGGCTGCGCGTTTATACCGCGTTTTGCGGTACGTTCAAGGAAGGCTGGATTCCGGACAACTACTACGGCATCGTCGTGGTGCCGCATATGAAAGGCTGGTACGGCAAGATTTCGAGCCTTAAGCCGATTTCGCGGCTGATCTTCGACGGCGACGAATTGCCGGACCTGGCGTACTTTGCCAACGGGCTGTTCTTTACGGACAAAAGCGTCGTGGTACCCGAGCGCGACCTGAAGGACGTCGTGTTCGAGCATACCGAGCGCGTGGCATTCAAGCTCGACGGTTCCGGACAGGGTAATGGTGTCTACTTCTTCGACCGTGCGAACTTCGACCCAGCGGTCATAAGGTCGCTCGGCAATGGCGTGATTCAGACATTCATCGACCAGCACAGTCTGTTCACTGCGTTCGCTTCCAAACCGGTGGCGACATTGCGCTTCACGACCGTGGTGGACGACGCCGGCCGCATTTCTGTTCGGGCCTGCTATTTGCGGCTCGGCCGAGCCGAAGATACGCATGTGCTGGCGGATCGCGAAATATGCGTGTCGGTCAATCTCGAAACGGGCGAACTGTGCGACCAGGGGTATATGAGCGACTGGGGCGCGGTAGAAGCGCATCCGGACTCGGGCGTGCACTTTGCGGGCGTGAAGATTCCCTGTTTCGACAAATGCAAGGCGACCGTGCTGCGCCTGCACAGGAAGATTCCATTTGCGCGCTGCATCGGCTGGGACCTCACGATCGACGCGAACGACCAGGTCAAGTTGATGGAGTGGAACGGCAAGCACAACGACGTCAAATTCAGCGAGGCGACGCAAGGCCCGTGCTTCGCGGATCTGAACTGGGAACGTCTCAGGGCCGAACCTGACTTTGGACGGCTGCCACCGGTCTGATCAGGCAGGACAATAAACGCAGCGGGAGACGCGACGTGAGCGAACAGTTATGGTGCGTCCACATCGAAGGGCTGAACGACTTCATTGCCTTCGATTCGGAGGAATCGGCGCGGCACGAGGCGTCGGCGATTAATGCGTATATCGATCGCGCCGACAGAAGCTCGCGTGCCGCGCGTTTGCGCGCGGTGGTAGTCGAATGGCCGTTCAGCGCCGACGGTCACGCCCGAGCGCTCGATACCGACTGGCGCGATCTGCAGCGTATGCCGCATCGACAGCAGGCCGGAGCGCGCTCCGACAGCGTGCTGTCGAATCTCGCGCGGCGCGTCAAGGAAGTGCTGGGCGTCGCGCGCGCGGACAGGGACGATGCATGAACCGTGGCGATGGCAAACCGCGTTATGCGGGCAGCGGCACGTCCTCGATCAGATCCGCGTTCAACGCGCGAATCCGGCGGTCGACAAAGTAACCGCCGCCTTCGACGTAGCGCAAGTACAGTCGCGCGCACATCGAGCATTGCCATACGCCGCAGCGGTTGTACGGGAAATAGCGCGGCGCGATCGGCGCATCGGCCGACCAGTAGCTCGTTTTATTGGGCAGATATTCGCTGAAGGTCGGCTCGGGATCGTCTTCCGGTATCAGCGTGCCGATCTCCTCGAACAAGGTTTCGTCGAGTGAAAGCGGTTGCGATTGCCAGCCGTCGAGGGGAGTGCGCGTGCAATCGCAAGGCGCGTCGGCGGGTTGTTGTTCCAGGCGCCGCTGCGCCGCGCGCGCGAGGTCGAGAAGGGTTGCAGTGTTCAGGTAGTGCGCCATGTAGCTGATAGCAAAGGGTTCATGAGCCGGTCATCATCCGGCCGCGCTGCAGGTTGACCCAGCCGCGTTCGAACGTGCCGTTGGCAATCGACGCAAGCGCAGCCGCTTCCTTGGGCTGCTGACGCCGCGCGCATACACCGGGAAATCGTCCTGCCGCAGCGTGCCGACGTCGCGAATCGCGCCATCGATCACGAGCACGTCGCGGGCGGCTCGCCGGCATTACTGTGCCGGCGCTGCCTGCCCCTTGTGCTGGTTCACGCACTCCGACGTGACCGCCATGCTCGCCTGATCGGGCGTCATGGGAGGGGCGTCGGGACGGTAGATCTTTTCGATGATCGCATTGACGGCCGCGCGGTCGGACGGGTCCTTGTAGTAGTGGGCGGCCTGATCGAGCGCCTGAGCTTTGGTCTTCTTGTGGGCGCGCCACGACGCGACCTGGCCGGCGATATCGCCGAGCGCGAAACATTGATTGCTGACGGTCTGCGCGACGGCCTGAGTGGCCGGCTGTGCGATGCACAGCGCGACGAGCGCGGATACGACTACGCGTTTCATTACCGGAATCCTGAGATGAGACGGCGGCGGAGCGGAAGCGGCGGTGGTCGCCGCGCCGGGCTGCGCGCGGGTAAATAGCTGCGTAGTGTATCGGGAAGTGTGCCGGGGTGCATTTTGCCGCGGTGAATCACAATGCCGCAGGCGAATCGGCGCGACCCTGATGCGTCACAGCGGCAGCGGCCGATCCTCGAAGATACTTTTCATGACGAGCGTCGACGACAGTCGCAGCACGCAGGGCAGCGTCAACAGATAGCGGTCGTAAAGCATCTGGAACGCCTTCAGATCGCGCGTGACGACGTGCAGCATGTAATCGGGATCGCCGAACAGACGCTCGGCGCGGGTGATCTCCGGAATGTCCGACAGCGCGCGTTCGAAAGACTCGATGTTTTGGCTACTGCCTTCCCGTAACGTCGCGAACACGATTGCCGAGAAGTTCAAACCGATCGTTGCCGGATCGATGATGGCGCGATAGCCGCTGATGACCCGGGCCTTTTCCAATGCCCGCAGGCGCCGCTGGCACGGGGATAGGCTCAGGCCAATGCGTTCGCTGAGCTCAGTAACGGTAAGTCGGCCGTCTTGCTGCAATTCAGCAAGAATCTTGCGATCAATTTCATCCATACGAAAAATTCTAGCGCAGGCTGCTTCGTAGCGGCAAGAAAGAGGGAGCACCTTCGACAGCCAAAACCGTAACATTCCCTCCGTCGAAATCATGCTCGTCGGGGAGAAGAAGGCTGTGGAAGTGAGCTTGTTGACGGCCTTTTGGCTCGTGTCCTTTTCGTTGGTCCTGGTACCCGGCGCGGACTGGGCGTACGCGATCTCGGCTGGCTTGCGCGAGCGGGCGATTGCACCCGCCATCGCGGGCATGCTGTCCGGCTATCTGGCGATCACCGTGGTGGTGGCGGCGGGGGTCGGCGCGCTAGTCGCCAGGGCGCCAGCGGTGCTGGCCGTGTTGACGTTCGTCGGGGCGGGCTATCTGCTGTGGGTCGGCGGCAATATCCTTGCTCGCCCCGCGGTGCCGACGGTAGCCGCCGAGCGCGCACCTGAAGCGGCGTTGGACTGGTCCATCCGCGGCTTCGCGGTGAGCGGCCTCAATCCGAAAGCGCTGCTGCTGTTTCTCGCGTTGCTGCCGCAATTCACGCGTGCCACCGACGCGTGGTCGATTCCGGTGCAGATCGGCGCGTTGGGCTTGCTGCACATGGCCAATTGCGCGGTGGTTTATTCGGTCGTCGGACTCGGCTCGAAGGTGGTTTTGCGCACGCGTCCGAGTGTCGCGCGCAGGGTTAGCCAGGTCTCGGGCGCGGCGATGGTTCTGATTGCCGTGCTGCTGTGTGTCGAGCAACTTCTCGCGTTCAAATAAGCGCGAAATTCCCCGCGTTCAGCCAAATAAAAAGCCGCCCTGCGACTCGCAGGGCGGCTTCTGGCTCACCAGTCGATCGAACCGTTACCGGTCCGCTAGCGGGCACATTTCATGGCACGCTCAATGGCCGAACGATTGCGTCTTCGACGCACCCGCTTCCGACGCTTGCGGGCGTGCCGCCTGCTTGATCAGCAGCGCGACACACGACAGCAGACCCGCCGCCGCGATCGTCGTGAAGATGCCGCCGAACGAGAAGTGGCGGCGCGTCAGCTCGGCCACGAGGAACGAGCCCGCGATGCCGCCGAAGCGGCCGACGCCGAGCATCCACGCGACGCCCGTGCCGCGGCCCGCGGTCGGGTAGAACGCGGCGGCCAGCGCCGGCATCGACGATTGCGCGGTATTCATCAGCACGCCGGCGATGAACACGATCAGCACGAGCGCGCCGACGTTGCCGGCCGCCTGACCGATGAAGTACACGCTAATGGCGGTCAGCGCATAGCAGGCCGCGATGACGCGGTTCGCATTGAAGCGGTCCATCAGCACGCCGGCCAGCACCGCGCCGACGCCGCCGAGCGGGAACAGCGCGGAGATCAGCGTCGCGCGTTGCGGCGTGAGGCCGGCGTCCTTCAGCAGGATCGGCATCCAGTTGATCGACGCGTAGAAGATCACGAGGCCCATGAAGTACGCGAGCCACAGCATCACCGAGCCGACGATGTACGAACGCGACAGCACGACGCCGAGACCCTTGCCGCCGGTTTGCGGCGCGGTTTCGGTCATCGTGAAGCCGACGGCCTGCACCGCGTCGCCGGAAATGCGCGCGAGCGCCGCGCGAATCCGGTCGGCCGGCTTGTTGTTCGCGACCATGTAGCGGACCGACTCCGGCATCTTGGCGAGCAACAGCACCAGCAGCAGCAGCGGCGTGACGCCGCCGAGGATCAGCACGCTGCGCCAGCCCAGATGCGGAATCATCCACGCGGCGAGGAAACCGCCGAACGCGGCGCCGAGCGGGAAGCCGCAGAACATCAGGTTGATCACGGTGGCGCGACGCCTGTCCGGGCAGTACTCGCCCATCATCGTGACCGCGTTCGGCATCGCGGCGCCGAGGCCGACGCCGGTGATGAAGCGCAGCACGGTCAGCTGGTCGATGCTGGTCGAGAATGCCGACGCGAGGCAGGCAAGGCCGAACAGCAGCACCGAGCCGATCAGCATCGAGCGACGCCCGAGGCGGTCGGACAGCGGGCCCGAGCCGAGCGCGCCGCACGCGAGGCCGAACAGCGCGGCGCTCAGCACCGGCGCGAGCGCGGGCTTCTCGATGCCCCATTCGGTGACCAGCGAAGGCGCGATGAAGCCGATCGCAGCAGTGTCAAAACCGTCCAGCAGGACGATGATGAAGCACATGAAAAAGATCAGCCACTGGAACGGCGAAAACGGATGCTCGTTAATGAAGGTTTGAACGTTCACAGCGGGGCTGCGGTTCATGATGGTCTCCTGACAGCGAAAGGCCCGACACGACGAGCGATTCTTCTCAAACTGTACGCCGTCTGGCAACGGCGCACGCTGCCTGCAGCAGGCCAAATTGGCCATGCATCGGCAATGAATCATACCCGGACGGATCGGTTTGACGGAATCGCGCCGGGCGAGGAAATTTGTTCGTATACAGAACGGTGATTCTCTACGCGAACGCGCGCCACTGTAAGGAATGAAATCAATCCGGTCAACGGGGGAATACCCGAGTTTCACGTGTGCCGATGCGTGGAAAGCGGCGCGCGGCAAACGGGCCGTAGAAGGCGACAGGCGCGCCAAGATCAACGCGCCGAAACGGGCGGCAAACGGCTTCGAGACAAGCGCCCGTCAGCCCGTTACCCCGGGACGGGCCACCGTCCGCTCGATTCGTCCCAGCCGCACGACGGTCACACCGGGGCGCAACTGCCGCAGCGAGGGCATCACGAGCATGCAGTTGTCGTAGGGTGTGCGCACCTCTTCGCCATTCGACCAGCCGATCACCGCGCCCGCCTTGGCGAAAACCTCGAGTCCGGTGTACGCGGCGGCGAAGCTGAAGTCCATGCTGGTCGCGACGACCGGCTGTGTCACGCGCACGATGTTCTGCTCGGGCGGCAACGGCGCGAGCCACCCCGGCGGCAGATCCGTTTCGTCGACCACGCCAGCCAGCAGCAGGAAGCGCGCGGTCGTATCGCGCGCGACCGCTACCGCACTGCGCTCCCAATGCTGGCCGCATTCGATCAGCAGCGCGTTCTTCGGGCTCGTGGCATCTCCGAACCCTTCGTAGTCGCGCATGCGGCGGCCTTCGGGATGCCCTTCGTCGCAGATCACCGTGGCGGGCGTACCGAGCCGCACCGCGAAGTCGATGCCTTTTTCCAGCGGTCCCGCGACGATCAGCGGCTTGCACCGCTCGTGCATCGAATGCAGGTCGAGCAGCGCGTCGACCGTGTCGATCACCGGGCGCATTGCACGCGCGCGCTTCAATTCGCTCGACGTGCGCGACGTGTCGTCGAGCACCGCCGCCGTCCACACGCGGTTGAAGTCCTGATCGACGAAGCGCGCGGCGTCCGGATTCTTGGGATCGAAGCGCCGGTACGCGGCGACGTTCGCGAACGACAGTGTGAGCTGCCCGCGTCGCGGCCGCAGCGCGCGACGCAGCAGCTCATCGACGACAATCGCGCCGCACACTTCATTGCCGTGCGTGAGCGCGTTGATCATCACGTGCGGTCCGGGCACGCCCGAATCGAACGTGTGGACGTATGCAATGCCCGACGACGATTGCTCGTGCTGCGCGATATCGGGGAATTCGACTTCGATCGGATAGGCTTCTCGGCTCATAGCGGCGTCCCAGGTGAATCGTGAACAGATATCAATGACGTGCGGATACGATGTGCATCTTCAGCCTGCGCGCTCGCGCATCGCCCAATACCGGTTGGCGAGGCTGGTTTCAGTGTTGCATCTCACGCACGCGCCCTACCTCGCGCAACTGTGCGGCAGTCCCGTCTACGTGATCGTGGGCCTATTTCTTCGTTCGCAAGGAAGGGCCTTTGTCGAAAGATTTCTTCGCCAATAACGAATGCGATGTTGCCCTCGTGACGCGAGAGGGCGAATGGTCACTCTACGAGCGGCGCAATTGTCGATAACGGCGCATCTGCGCGTTGCGCCGTCTTTGCTTCATTGTGAATGATCGCTAGCTGGGCATTCGCTGAGCGCTCTGATCTTCTGCCCGGCGCGTTCTTTATATCACGCGAGTTTCGCCGCAATCGCCTTGCCGACTTCGCTCGTGCTTGCCTTGCCACCGAGGTCGCCGGTGTGCGGGCCCTCGATCGACGTCGCCTCGATCGCTTTCAGGATCGCGTCGTGCGCGTCGCGTTCCTTGCCGCTCGAATGACCGAGGAAGTCGAGCATCATCGCGGCCGACCAGATCATCGCGATCGGATTCGCGATGTGCTTGCCGGCGATGTCGGGTGCCGAGCCGTGCACCGGCTCGAACAGCGACGGAAACTTGCGGTCCGGATTCAGGTTGCCCGACGGCGCGAGGCCGATCGTACCCGTGCACGCGGGGCCGAGATCGGACAGGATGTCGCCGAACAGATTGGTCGCGACGACCACGTCGAAACGGTCCGGGTTCAGCACGAAGCGAGCGCACAGGATGTCGATGTGCTGCTTGTCCCACGTGACGTCCGGATACTGCGCGGCGATGCCGGCCGCGCATTTGTCCCACCACGGCATGCTGATCGCGATGCCGTTGCTCTTCGTCGCGACGGTGATTTTCTTGCGCGCGCGGCGCTGCGCGAGATCGAACGCGAACTTCAGCACGCGCTCGCTGCCGTGCCGCGTGAACACCGACTCCTGCAGCACGAACTCGCGCTCGGTGCCTTCGAACATTACGCCGCCCACCGACGAATACTCGCCCTCGGTGTTCTCGCGCACGATCCAGAAATCGATGTCGCCGGCCTTGCGTCCCGCGAGCGGCGACGGTACGCCTGCAAATAGGCGCGCCGGACGCAGATTCACGTACTGGTCGAACTCGCGGCGAAACTTCAGCAGCGACCCCCACAGCGAGATGTGATCGGGCACGGTGTCGGGCCAGCCGACCGCGCCGAACAGGATCGCATCGGCCGATTGAAGTTGCGCTTTCCAGTCGTCCGGCATCATCTTGCCGTGCTTCGCGTAGTAGTCGCAGCTCGCCCACTCGATATGCTGATACTCGAGTTCGATACCGAAGCGTTGCGTCGCGACCTCGAGTACGCGCAGCGCTTCGGGCATCACCTCGACGCCGATGCCGTCGCCGGGAATGACGGCAATCCGGTATTTGTTCGACATGCTGGGCTCCTCCTTGGGAATTTGGTTTGGGGATTCGGTGACGGTTATTTTATTCGTGGTGCGTTTGTTCGTGGGGTTTGGTGGTTCGGCGCAGTGGGGATGCATGCGCAGAATGATCCGATGGGACTTAAGAAATTGCGCGACGAGGATGGCGCGGCGTGCGCTACCTGCAGGGCTGAACGAGGGGTTTTTTGGGATGGTGTCTTGTTGCACAATCGGGCCTCCTTCATTGGCTGTGAGGCACGATGACTTCGCTTTCCCTGGGTTCGTACCATGAGGTCCGTGAAAGGCGGCACGGACGTTTCTTCTCGATCAGCCTTTACAGATCGTTCAACCTTCACATCAGGTCTCCCTGGCTGTTTGACGTGGACCAGTGGTTCCATTTTGCATTGCCGGCGAGCGTACCCCGCGAAGCACACGAGGACATTGTGCAGGGCATGGAGGAAGCGCGAGCAGCGTGGCTGCGATATAGCCCATCCATGCTGCTGTCGCGCCAGTCATACGAGTTACGCGATATGCTCGGCCGGAGTGACAACCGCTTCCATATGTACAGGATGAGAGACCATGAGGTTGCCAAAGCCCTGTACAACGAGGTTAAGGACGGTACTCTGATCTTCGTCCCTGAACGGGACGAGATGCGCAATTGCGTGCAGGCGATACGGGAGCAGCGGGAGATGGCTTCGCGGCCAGCCCCAGCCCGCCCGCAACCGGCTAGCACGGAAAATGGCAAGCTTGCTGTATGGCAAGAACCCGCGCGCGCCGCAGAATCTCAGCAATGCCCAGCCGTTCGACTATCAGCCCGACATGCCGGATGGCGACGCTATGCAGCTCGCCGGCGCCGATGGTCGGCCCGGTAACAATCAGGCACAGAACAAGCAATTTAAGGCGGTAGTTAAGGCACTTGGACTGAACAAGGATCAGGCACGCCGCCTTCATTACGATATCCAGGAAGATGATCTTGAATATCACGGCATGATGGAGCGCGCCCTAGACTTGTTTGGAGACAAATCGGAATGATCGATACAAAAGAGCAGGTCGCACGTCACCTTTCCATTTTGATCGGGCTTGACGTTAGCGGAGTGGCGCACGCGACTGACATGCTTACGTTACAGTTCGGGCCGCTTCGGGAGGTAAGAACAAGCAGAGGCACCATCAAGCGTCTGGGCGATTGGGCGCTACATATTCAGTGTGACTGGCGCATCGAGCAAGAAAGCGCGATCGTTGCGTCTTACTCGGACTTTGCAGCAGAAGAGAGTACGAGAAGAACAACACAACGAATCCGCGATCTACTTGTGAATCAAGGTCCAATAGCTGTTTTGGATATCGAGGCGGGCGAGGGCGGTGATGCCGTCATTTTACTGGCGAGAGGTATGCGTCTAGTAATTCTTGCGGATGCGATACCCGACGATGAAGACTGGCGCCTATTCCCGTCGAATCCCGATGCGAAGCACTTTGTGATCGAAGGCGGCAAGGTCGATCCCTCGTCCTTGTAGTGACTCGGCGGCGAGCGGCAGCAGATCGTTCGGCGGCTCGCGCGTCGGTGGTAGCGCGATGCCAAGGATAGTCGTAGCCCGTACTGACTCAGCGAAGGCGGAACCCCTACGGTCGCTCGAGGACGGTGCACGTAGAACTTCGTGAGCGAAATTCACAATGGGCGGTACACGCGGCATCTCGCTTTGCAAAACGCAGGCATTTCAGAACTATCAACAGTGCAGAGGATATTGATGGCTACTCATCCGCCGTATTCCGTGGTTTTAACCTATACAGAGGACCGTAAACGGCTCACAGTGCAAACCGTTGACCCCGCCAAGCTTGCTCCTCTGCTGGCCGGGAAAATCGAAATGCCGATCCTTCTCGATGAGTACGATTTCATACTCGACGACGAATTCGCGCGCAGGCTCGGCGTCGCAATACTCAACGTGATTGCGCTCGGTCAGCCGGACATCAAGCAGTACATGTCGGTTACGCAAGAGCCGATCGACAAGCCTTCACAGACGTAGCCTGCCGCCCACGCACTCACGCGCTGTGCGAGGGAAAGCGGTGGTAGATTCTCCTTCCCTTCGCGGGCGGCGAACACAATGTCCACCGCGCTCGCTTGGGCATTTTTTCAGGGAGATGACATGGCAGCAGATATGCCGCGCGCAAACGACGCAATGAAGATGAGCCCTGAAGGTTACGCTGCACTGAGGGTCAACGAGGGCGTGGTCATGCGCTATTACAACGATGCGCCCATCAACGGAAACTGCACATGGGGCGTGGGAACACTGGCGCACTTCGGACCCTGCACACCTGCAGAGTTGCAGCGCGCGGTCCTACCTGAGCAGGTGAACGCTATCTTGACGGCGCGCGTTCACGACGCCGAGCGGCTCGTTAGGGCCACGGTCACAGACCACGCACTGACTCAAGCGCAGTTCGACGCGGCAGTCTCTTTCGCATACAACTCGACGAATCGGAATACACGAGAGGCGTTGGACCCTGCAATCGGGGCGATATGGAAGCGGTCGCGCAGCATATGTCTCTCAATGTAATGGTAACCCCACGCGATCGGCGGGGGCGCCCGATTGGCTCGCCGCGCAGGAGCCAGGGACTTGCGAATCGACGGGTGCGGGAATCGGCGCCCTTCAGGAAGCAGCGGCCGTGATGCTCAAGCCACTGTACTTGGCGTTAGCAATTTGCCTGACTGCCACCACCTGCTTCGCGGCCGGCCCCACGACCACCCCGTCATCATTCAACGGAAAATGGACCGTTACCGATGTGGTCGGATACAGCGACGTTTCCGGTGGCATACCCGAGGCAAAAAGACTGCTCGGCAAGGTGCTGAGCATATCGACCGATCAGATCGAATTCGCCGGCGAGCGCTGTCGTCCGCACGGCGGTTTCAGTGTCCGCTCCGTCGATACCGGGCCGAAGCTCAAGGACTATTACGGTATCAACCTCGACGATACGGGCTTGCCCCAGAAGACCCTACTGCTGGACAGCGACAATTGCGCGGCCGTATTCCGCATGGATGCGCATCGCGTCGTGTTCGGCTGGAACGGCGTGATCGTGCGGGCAGTGCAGCCGTAGCTCCGGCGCACCGTTGGCAACCACGCCCCACACCTACCGCCCCCCATTCAACTTACGCCACAACGTCGTCTTGCTGATCCCCAACGCGGCGCAAGCCGCATCGCGATCGCCTTCATGAGCCGCGAGCACCGCGCGGATTTCATCGGCCTCGACATGACGGCTGCGCTCGCGCAGCGTCAGCGCCGCCGGCTTCGCGCGCGCGATGGGCTCGACGATTTCCGGCGCGATCACGCGCAGCATGTCCCGCGTGACGAGCGCCGCGCTTGCATCCGTGTCCGCGTCGCTATCCGCGAGTTCAACCGCGATCCGCTCGATCACGTTCTGCAACTCGCGTACATTGCCGGGCCACGCATAGCGCCGCAACGGCGCCCCCAAACCCTCGAGCATGCGCGAGGCGGTCTGCGCGTCGGGCACGCGCGCCGCGAGCCTCGGCTCGCGCGCGGCCGCCTGGCGCAACAATTCGGCGGCGAGCGGCAGCAGGTCGTTCGGCCGCTCGCGCAGCGGCGGTAGCGCGATGCCGAGGATGTTGAGCCGGTAGTACAGATCAGCGCGGAAACTGCCGGCCGCGACGGCGTCGGTCAGCGCGCGATGCGTCGCCGCGACCACGCGGATATCGACGCGCATCGGCTCCGTCGACCCGAGTCGCACCACCTCGCGCTCCTGCAACACGCGCAATAGACGGCTCTGCAACGGCAACGGCATCTCGCCGATCTCGTCGAGAAACAGCGTGCCGCGATGCGCGACCTCGATCAGCCCCGCCTTGCCGCCCTTGCGCGCGCCGGTGAACGCGCCTTCCTCGTAGCCGAACAGCTCGCTTTCGAGCAGCGCCTCCGGAAACGCGCCGCAATTGATCGCGACGAACGCGAAGTCGCGCCGCGCGCTCAACTGATGCATGCTCTGCGCGACCATCTCCTTGCCGGTGCCGCTCTCGCCGAGAATCAGCACGGTCGCGTCCGACCTCGCATAACGCGCGACCAGCGTGCGCACCCGTTCGATCGATTCCGACGCGCCGACGATATCGTCGAGCCGGTAGCGCGCGGTGAACTGCTGCACGCGTTGACGCGCGCGCAGCGTGCGGTCGAGTCGCTCGACCGCGCGCGATTCCTGAAACGTCAGCACGGTGCCCGGCGCCGCGCCGCTGCTCGCGAGCGGCCCGCGATGCACGACGTAGCTAGCGCCGCGCACCGTGCAGAAGCTGTCGCCCTCCGCGTCGGGCAGACTGCCCGCGAGGTCCGGCGCGAGTTCGAGCAGCGCGCGGCCGACGGCCTTCGCGGCATCGATGCCGAGCACGCTCGCGAGCCGCTGGTTCATCAGTTCGACGCGGCCTTGCGCATCGAGGGCGACCACGCCGTCGCGCAGATGCTGTAGCAACGTGTCGAGCCGCTGACGCCGCACGGTTTCGCGGCGCGTCGCCTGCGCGACTTCGAGCGCGGTGTCGAAGCCGGCCCGCACCGACGCGCGCGAGTACAGAAACACCGCGTCCATGCCCGCGTTGGCGGCGAGATCGGTGACCATGCCCGGGCCGACCACGACGTCGATGCCCCGATCGCTGAGATCGAGCACGACACTCTCGGCGTCCTGCGCGGACTGATACGACGCGAACGTGACGTCGAGCGCGTACGCGGCGGTGAAACGGCGCACTTCGTCGGGCGTGTCACCGTGCGTGACGAGCGCAACGCGCGCGCCTTCGCGACGCGCTCGCGCGAGCGCATGCATCACGTCGTAGCCGGTCGGACTGATGCGCACGACCGGCACCGACACGCGCGTCTTCAGATACGCGCCATTCGAGCCGCCCGCTAGCACGACGTCGGGACGCGCGGCGCCCGCGCCTTCGATTTCGCGCACCGCGTCCTCGAACGCATGCGACACGATGCGGACATCCGCGCGATCCACGTATTCGCCGGCGATGTCGAAGAACAGATCGCGCAGGCGGCTGATGCTGAGCGCCCACACTCGCGGACGCTGCGGCGGTTCGTAAAGAGAAGTGCTCAAGGTGGGCGGCTCGCGACGGCGGGTTGGTTCGGAGGCTCCATTATGCGAGCATTCGTTCCCAATTTGAAATCCGCAGTTTCATTAATGAAATCGAGCGTGCGGCGGGTCCCCGTGATCGGTTCGGCAGACCAGCGCCAAATCAGGCACTTAGGCGGCGACATGCGGCCTGGCCCGTTCCTTGCGTTCTACGCAGCCCAGTCGAAGCAATGACCCGAATTCCAATCCTTTCCCGGAGACAATCCCAATGAGCGAAGCAGACAACAACACCCCGAACACAGGCGCTTTCAAACCAAAGAAATCCGTCGCGCTGTCGGGTGTGACCGCGGGCAACACCGCGCTGTGCACGGTCGGCAAGACCGGCAACGATCTGCACTATCGCGGCTACGACATTCTCGACATTGCCGAGGCATGCGAATTCGAAGAGGTCGCCTACCTGCTGGTCCACGGCAAGCTGCCCACGCAGGCCGAGTTGACCGCCTACAAGACGAAGCTGAAGTCGATGCGCGGCCTGCCCGCCAACGTGAAGGCCGCGCTCGAATGGATTCCGGCCGCCGCGCATCCGATGGACGTGATGCGCACCGGCGTGTCGGTGCTCGGCACGGTGCTGCCGGAGAAGGACGATCACAACCTGCCGGGTGCGCGCGATATCGCCGACAAGCTGATGGCTTCGCTCGGCTCGATGCTGCTGTACTGGTATCACTACTCGCACAACGGCAAGCGCATCGAGGTCGAAACCGACGACGATTCGATCGGCGGCCATTTCCTGCATCTGCTGCATGGCGTCGAGCCGTCGAAGGCGTGGGTCGACGCAATGCACGTGTCGCTGAACCTGTACGCGGAGCACGAGTTCAATGCGTCGACGTTCACGGGCCGCGTGATCGCGGGCACCGGCTCGGACATGTACTCGGCGATCACCGGCGCGATCGGCGCGCTGCGCGGCCCGAAGCACGGCGGCGCCAACGAAGTCGCGTTCGAGATCCAGTCGCGCTACCAGACGCCCGACGAAGCAGAAGCCGACATCCGCCGCCGGGTCGAGAACAAGGAAGTCGTGATCGGCTTCGGCCACCCGGTGTACACGATCTCGGACCCGCGTAACAAGGTCATCAAGGAAGTCGCGAAGAAGCTGTCGAAGGAAGCGGGCAACACGAAACTGTTCTCGATCGCCGAACGGCTCGAATCGGTGATGTGGGAAGCGAAGAAGATGTTCCCGAACCTCGACTGGTTCAGCGCGGTGTCGTACCACATGATGGGCGTGCCGACCGCGATGTTCACGCCGCTGTTCGTGATCTCGCGTACGGCCGGCTGGAGCGCGCACATCATCGAGCAGCGCATCGACAACAAGATCATCCGTCCGAGCGCGAACTACACCGGTCCCGACGACCTGCCGTTCGTGCCGCTGGCGAAGCGCGTTTGACGTGAGCCTGGAGCGGCACGCATCGCGCGGCCGCTCCGCTGGAAGCATCGAACAATCGCAATTCAGCACCCGTCAGCAGCGAGCTAAACTACCTGCACTGCCCGTCCGGCCGCGCGAGCGACGCGCTTCCGGACGCCGCCGGCACATCGTCCGGCGGCTGATAACCGTCCTGTCCCTACGCCATGAATATTGCCAACCGCAAACGCCTTCCGGGCACCGAACTCGACTTCTTCGATACGCGTGCCGCGGTCGACGCGATCGAACCCGGCGCCTACGACAAGCTGCCGTACACGTCGCGTGTGCTCGCCGAAAACCTGGTGCGCCGCTGCGATCCGGTGACGCTGACCGCTTCGCTGAAACAGATCATCGAGCGCAAGCGTGAGCTCGATTTCCCGTGGTTTCCGGCGCGCGTCGTGTGCCACGACATTCTGGGTCAGACCGCGCTCGTCGATCTGGCGGGTCTGCGCGATGCGATCGCCGCACAAGGCGGTGATCCGTCGCTCGTGAATCCGGTGGTGCCGACGCAGCTGGTCGTCGATCACTCGCTGGCCGTCGAGTGCGGCGGTTTCGATCCGGACGCGTTCGCGAAGAATCGCGCGATCGAAGACCGGCGCAACGAAGACCGCTTCGACTTCATCAACTGGACCAAGCGCGCGTTCCGCAACGTCGATGTGATTCCGCCGGGCAACGGCATCCTGCATCAGATCAACCTCGAACGCATGAGCCCGGTCGTGCAGGTGAAGGACGGCGTCGCGTTTCCCGACACGCTGGTCGGCACCGACTCGCATACGCCGATGGTCGATGCGCTCGGCGTGATCGCGATCGGCGTCGGTGGTCTCGAAGCGGAGAGCGTGATGCTCGGCCGCGCGTCGTACATGCGGCTGCCCGATATCGTCGGCGTCGAGCTGAGCGGCAAGCCGGGCGAGGGCATCACTGCGACCGACGTGGTGCTTTCGTTGACCGAGTTTTTGCGCAAGCAGAAGGTGGTCGGCGCATACCTGGAGTTTTACGGCGAGGGCGCGGCGAACCTGACGTTGGGCGATCGCGCGACGATCGCGAACATGGCGCCCGAGTTCGGCGCGACCGCCGCAATGTTCTACATCGACGAGCAGACCATTCGCTATCTGAAGCTGACCGGCCGCGACGACGAACTCGTCAAACTCGTCGAAACGTACGCGAAGCACACGGGCCTGTGGGCCGATACGCTGGAGCACGCCGAGTACGAGCGCGTGCTGAAGTTCGATCTGTCGACCGTGGTGCGCACGCTCGCGGGGCCGTCGAATCCGCATCGCCGCTTGCCGGTGTCGGAGCTGGCCGCGCGCGGCGTCAGCGGCAAGGTCGAGAACGAGCCGGGTCTGATGCCGGACGGTGCGGTGATCATTGCCGCGATCACGAGCTGCACCAACACGAACAATCCGCGCAACATGATCGCGGCGGGCCTCGTCGCACGCAATGCGAACCGGCGCGGACTCGTGCGCAAGCCGTGGGTCAAGAGCTCGCTCGCGCCTGGCTCGAAGGCGGTCACGCTGTATCTGGAAGAGGCAGGGCTGCTGCCGGAACTCGAACAACTCGGCTTCGGCGTGGTCGCGTATGCGTGCACGTCGTGCAACGGCATGTCCGGTGCGTTGGACCCGGCGATCCAGAAGGAAGTGATCGAGCGCGACCTGTATGCGACCGCCGTGCTGTCGGGCAACCGCAACTTCGACGGCCGCATTCACCCCTATGCGAAGCAGGCGTTTCTCGCGTCGCCGCCGCTGGTGGTCGCTTATGCGATCGCGGGCACGATCCGCTTCGACATCGAAAAGGACGTGCTCGGCGTCGATGCCGACGGTCGTGCGGTCACGCTGAAAGATCTGTGGCCATCGGATGCGGAGATCGATGCGATCGTCGCCGCTAGCGTGAAGCCGGAGCAATTCCGCAAGGTGTATGAACCGATGTTCGCGCTGTCAGCCGACACCGGCGCGAAGGCCGACCCGCTGTACGACTGGCGCGCGCAAAGCACCTATATTCGCCGTCCGCCGTACTGGGAAGGGGCGCTCGCCGGCGAGCGCACGCTGCAGGGCATGCGCGCGTTGGCCGTGCTCGGCGACAACATCACGACGGACCACCTTTCGCCGTCGAACGCGATCCTGCCCGACAGCGCGGCTGGCGAGTACCTGACGAAGATGGGCTTGCCCGAAGAGGACTTCAACTCGTACGCGACGCACCGCGGCGATCACCTGACCGCGCAGCGCGCGACCTTCGCGAACCCGACGCTGAAGAACGAGATGGTGCTGGAGAACGGCCAGGTGAAGGCCGGTTCGCTCGCGCGCATCGAGCCCGAGGGCAAGGTCACGCGCATGTGGGAAGCGATCGAAACGTACATGGAGCGCAAGCAGCCGCTGATCGTGATCGCGGGCGCCGACTATGGTCAGGGTTCGTCGCGCGACTGGGCCGCGAAGGGCGTGCGGCTGGCGGGCACCGAAGCAATCGTCGCGGAAGGCTTCGAGCGGATTCACCGCACGAACCTCGTCGGCATGGGCGTGTTGCCGCTCGAATTCAAGCCGGGCGTGAATCGCCTGACGCTCGGCATCGACGGCACCGAGACCTTCGACGTGATCGGCGAGCGCAAGCCGCGCGCCGATCTGACGCTGGTGATTCATCGCCGCAACGGCGAGCGCGTCGACGTGCCGGTGACGTGCCGGCTCGATACGGCCGAAGAAGTGTCGATCTACGAAGCCGGCGGCGTGCTGCAGCGTTTCGCGCAGGATTTTCTCGAGTCGACCAGGGCGGCGGCTTGATGGCTTGAAGCGCGTTTTGCACTGAACGTCACAGCAGAACAGGGCGATGCGGCTTGATACGCCGCATCGCCCTTCCTCATCAAAGAACATGTCACCTCAGGACACTTTCATGCACTCACCCCAGATCAGGATTCCGGCCACCTATATGCGCGGCGGCACCAGCAAGGGCGTGTTTTTCCGTCTGCAGGATCTGCCCGAGGATGCGCAACGGCCGGGCGCCGCGCGCGACGCGCTGCTGATGCGCGTGATCGGCAGTCCCGATCCGTACGGCAAGCAGATCGACGGCATGGGCGGCGCGACGTCGAGCACCAGCAAGACCGTGATCATTTCGCGTAGCAGCCGGCCCGATCACGACGTCGACTATCTGTTCGGTCAGGTGTCGATCGACAAGGCGTTCGTCGATTGGAGCGGCAATTGCGGCAACCTGTCGGCCGCGGTGGGACCGTTCGCGATCAGCGCGGGCCTCGTCGATGCGAGCCGCGTGCCGCGTGACGGTGTCGCGATCGTGCGAATCTGGCAGGCCAACATCGGCAAGACGATCATCGCGCACGTGCCGATGACCGATGGCGCGGTGCAGGAAACCGGCGACTTCGAGCTCGACGGCGTGACTTTCCCGGCCGCCGAAGTGCCGCTCGAATTCATGGACCCAGCCGCCGACGAAGAAGGCGCCGGCGGCTCGATGTTCCCGACCGGCAACCTCGTCGACGACCTGGAAGTGCCCGGCGTCGGCACGCTGAAGGCAACGATGATCAACGCGGGCATCCCGACGATCTTCGTCGACGCCGAAGCGATCGGCTACAAAGGCACCGAGTTGCAGGACGCGATCAATAGCGACGCTAAAGCGCTCGCGATGTTCGAGACGATTCGCGCGCACGGTGCGCTGCGCATGGGCCTGATCAAGAATCTCGACGAGATCGCGACTCGGCAGCACACGCCGAAGATTGCGTTCGTCGCGAAGCCGGTCGACTACGTGGCGTCGAGCGGCAAGCCGGTGCGCGCGGGCGACGTCGATCTGCTGGTGCGCGCGATGTCGATGGGCAAGCTGCATCACGCGATGATGGGCACGGCGGCGGTCGCGATCGGCACTGCCGCGGCGATCGCCGGCACGCTCGTCAATCAGGCGGCGGGCGGCGGCGAACGCGAGTCGGTGCGCTTCGGGCATCCGTCGGGCACGTTGCGCGTCGGCGCGCAGGCAAGTCTGAAAGACGGCGAGTGGGTCGTCACGAAGGCGATGATGAGCCGCAGTGCGCGCGTGTTGATGGAGGGTTGGGTCAGGGTGCCGCAGCAGGGCTGAGGCGGCTTACCGCCGTGTGGATGCATCTCGATGCACGGCAGCGGGAATGCGCGATGCCGCGCATTGCGTCGTTGCTGCACAAAGACGGCCTGTTGATCATGTCGCTTCGACACGGGCCGGTCCCAGCCGGCCGCCGTATGTTCGACGTCACTCCCGGCGAAACGATCCAGCTCGCGAGCGAGCAAGGCCTGACGCTCGTGCGCGAGTTGCGCACGTCATCCGCTCAACAGGTCAACCGCGATAACGGCGTGACGTGGACGCGGCTCGTGTTCCGCTAACTCCCCGATCCAGCCGCGCCACAGCCGCCGCTGCGAACCGACGCGTCGTCTACAATGGCCGCTCGAGACGGCCGTTCCCATAACTACTCCCAGCAGCCGACTCAGACCGACGCAGAGGAGGCTCGATGCAGAACAGGCTGGACGCCGACGCAACGAATTCGGCCGACGCGGCGCGCGACAACGCGCGTGCCAGACGCGCGGTGTTCGTCATCGCGATTGCCCAATTGCTCGGCACCTCGTTGTGGTTCAGCGCTAACGGCGCGATGCGCGATCTGCAGATCGCGTGGCAACTGAGCGCGTCGGGTATCGGCTGGCTGACGAATGCGGTGCAGGCCGGCTTTATCGTCGGGACCTTGCTGTCGGCGACCACCGGACTCGCGGATCGCTTGTCGGCGAGCAAGGTATTCGCCGTCTGCGGCGTGCTCGGCGCGACCTTGAATGCGCTGTTCGCGCTGTGCAGCAGCGGGCTCGCGTCGGCGCTCGTTTTTCGCTTCGGCGTGGGCGTCGCGCTCGCGGGCATCTATCCGCTCGGCATGAAACTGCTCGTGACGTGGGACCCGCGCCGCGCCGCGCAGACGCTCGCGTTGCTCGTCGCGATGCTGACGCTCGGCACGGCGTCGGTTCATGCGATCCGCGCGTTGCTGTCGGGCGTGCCGTGGCAAACCGTGGTGCTTACTTCGTCGGGGCTCGCGGTGATTGGCGCGGTCATGGTGTTCATGCTCGGCGAGGGGCCGCACGCGCGGCGCTCGGGCAACCGGCGCTTCGGTTTGTCGGCGGGCGTCGGGCAGGTCGTGCGCATCAGCGAGTTTCGCTCGGCCGCGCTCGGCTATTTCGGTCACATGTGGGAGTTGTACGCGTTCTGGACGCTGACGCCGCTGCTCGTGCAGCGCGCGTTCGCGAGCGGCGCGCCGGCGACGCCGGGCACCGTCGCGTTGTGGTCGTTCCTGATCATCGCGATCGGCGCGCTCGGCTGCCTGTTCGGCGGCAGGCTCAGCCAGGCGCTAGGCAGCGCGCGCACCGCCGCGCTCGCGCTGACGATATCGGGCACGCTGTGCGCGATTTATCCGCTGACCACCGGGTTCGGCACTGGCGCACAGCTTGCGCTGCTAGTCGTGTGGGGCATCAGCGTGATCGCCGATTCGCCCCAGTTTTCGGCGCTGTCCGTGAAGGCCTGTCCCGCCGACAAGATCGGCGGCGCGCTGACGCTGCAGAACAGCTTCGGCTTTTTCCTGTCGGCGTGCTCGATCCTGTGGTCGACGAGCGTGTTTCACGCGCTCGACGTGCGCGTCGCGTGGCTGCTGCTGCCGGGGCCGATCATCGGTCTGATCGCGATGTCGCCGCTGCTGCGCAAGCACCCACGCTGGTGACGCTCGCGGCGCGTTACTTGCCGCCGTGCTTTTCCTGCCAGCGCCGCATGAACGCGATCTCGTCATGCTGCGCCTTGATGATGTCGCGCGCGAGTTTCTTGATCTCGGGGTCTTTGCCGTATTTCAATTCCGCCTGCGCCATCTCGATCGCGCCCTGGTGATGCGGAATCATGTGCGCGACGAAATCCCGGTCGGCGTCGCCGGTGTATTCGGGGGCGCTCATGTCATGCATCATGCGTTCGTCGGCGGCCTTGAAGGCTTGCGTCGATGCGCCCGCGTCCGCATGCGCCGAATGCGCCATGTCCATGCCGGGCATGCCCTGATGTTGCGCGTGAGCGGGCAGAGCCGCCGCCGCGAATGCCAAACCGCCGAACACACAGATAGCGCGCACCGCACGAAGGTTTTTCATATTCGATTTCCGTTGTTGAAGAGAGTGGCGAGGTGATCCGCGCGATTCCAACGGTCACATCGGACATCGTGGGCTTGCCACCGTGGTAAGGTCAAGCGAAGGCAACGCAATGCACGCCTTTAATAAAACGCCACCGGATGACCCATCGAGCATCATTGGCAGCATCACTCACTCAACGAGGATGACAGCATGTACATCGCGATGAACCGCTTCAAAGTGGCTCCCGGCTCCGAGGACGCCTTCGAACATTTGTGGACCACGCGCGACACCCATCTGAAAGAGGTGCCGGGCTTCGTGGAATTTCATTTGCTGAAGGGACCGCGTAAGGACGATCACGTGCTCTATTCTAGCCATACGATCTGGCGCGACCAGGCATCGTTCGAGGCATGGACCAGGTCCGACGCGTTTCGCGCGGCGCATCGCAGTGCCGGTAACGAAAACCGCGTGCTGTATCTCGGCCACCCGGAATTCGAAGGCTTCGAGGTCATCCAGACCGTCAAATAGCGCAGTGCTCGCGCGGGCATCGCGCATGCGCGTCCGATGCGTAGCACGCGTGGGCATCATGTTGCTCACGAATGCGCACCACTTACCAAGGAACGAAAAGTATGAAAGCCGTCAGAATCGGTTCGCCTGCCACCGTCGATAGCCTGCAGGTCGTCGACCTCGCCGATCCCGGTCAGCCCGGAGCCGGGCAGATTCGCGTGCGCATTCGCGCGAGTTCATTGAATTACCACGACTACGGCGTCGTCAGCGGCAATCTGCCGGCCGAAGCGGGCCGCATTCCGATGGCCGATGGTGCGGGCGTCGTCGAAGCGGTCGGCGCGGGCGTGCGCGAGTTCAAGCCCGGTGATCACGTCGTGTCGTGCTTCTTTCCGCACTGGGAAAACGGTTCGCCAGCAATCGGCGATTTTTCGACCACCCCGGGCGACGGCATCGACGGTTACGCGCGCGAAGTCGTCGTGCTGCCGAGCCACTACTTCACGCACGCGCCGGCCGGCTATAGCCACGCCGAAGCGGCGACGTTGACCACGGCGGGGCTGACCGCGTGGCGCGCGCTGGTCGTCGACGGTCAGTTGAAGGCGGGCAGCAGCGTGCTGGTGCTCGGCACCGGCGGCGTGTCGATCTTCGGCTTGCAGATGGCGAAGGCGATGGGGGCGTCGGTGATCGCGACGTCGTCGTCGAATGCGAAGCTCGCCAAGCTGCGCGAACTCGGTGCCGACCATACGATCAACTATCGCGACAATCCCGAGTGGGGCAAAGAAGTGCGTCACATCACGAACGGGCGCGGCGTCGATCACGTGATCGAAGTGGGCGGTCCAGGCACGCTGCCGCAGTCGATCACCGCATGCCGCATCGGCGGACACATCGCGCTGATCGGCGTGTTGACCGGCCGCTCGGGTCAGGTGCCGACCGCGCATCTGATGGCGCGGCAACAGCGTCTGCAAGGGCTGATCGTCGGCAGCCGGCAGGATCAGATCGACATGGTGCGCGCGCTGGAGACGACCGGCATCAAGCCGGTGATCGACAGCACGTTCGAGCTGGCCAAGCTCGCCGATGCGTTCCGGCACGAGGCATCGGGTGCGCACTTCGGCAAGATTTGCGTGGCGATCTGAGGACTGAATGCTCGCGCTCGGCCAGGCATGGCGCGCGCGAGCGTTCTAGCTCAAGGGTGCCCCGCGAGGTCCGCGAAACAGACACGCGTCGCCTCGCAGGACTGCGTGAACCCTTCGTCGTAACTCGTGAAAAACACCGTGCGCGTCGTGCCGAGCGTTCTGAACAGCTCGGCGAGCACCGCGCGCGCGGACGCGTCGAGTCCGCCGGCAGGTTCGTCGGCGATCAGCACGCGAGTGTCGCCGAGCGCGGCCGCCGTCAGAAACACCTTTTTGCGGCTGCCATACGACATCTGCTCGAAGCGTTTGTCCAGATGCGGCGCGAGGCCGAAGCGTTCGGCGAGCGCGAGCACGTCGTCGGTCAGCGCGGTGTGTCGCGCCGACGCGATCTGCCGCAGATAATCACGGCCGGTCTGATCGGGCCAGTTCATGCTGTCTTCCGGCACGTACGTGAGCAACGCTTGCGCGGCATCCGGCGCGGTGCGCAGCGAATGTCCGCCGAGCCATACGTCGCCGCTATCGGCTTCGAGCGCGCCGGCGAGGATGGCGAGCAACGTCGATTTGCCGCTGCCGGATTCATCGTTTAACGCGACGCAGCCGGACGTTGCGTCGAAGTGCAGTCCTTCGAACAGGACGCGGTCGCTATAGCGCTTGCTGAGGTTGTCGAATCGAAGCATGGGTTGGCGCGCAAAGGGCGATGTGAACGCGGCGCAGGATTGCGCCGCATTTCGTGCGGATAATTTCGCGCCAGTGTAGCAGCGCACGCCTGCTTCTTTTACGCCGTTACGCAGACGGCGACGTCTCCAGCAAAAACTCCACCATCCGATCGCACACGCGTTCGAACATCTGCGTGCCCGTCACGGTCGGGCAGCCGCGCGCGCGTGCGGCTTCGATCAGCGGCGTGAGCGGCGGCTTCGTTACGACATCGCCGACGAAAGTCGTGGCCGGCAAGCGCGCGACGTCGATCGGCAACGGATCGCCCGCGCGCATGCCGAGCGGCGACGCGTTGACGACTACATCGTACCTGGTCAATTCCAGTTGGGCCGCCGCGCCGCGCGCCGTGCCTCGGCCGAGCGCGTTGAGCCGCGCGATCAGCGAACCGGTGCGTTCGACGTCGTTGTCGCGCACGTCGAGCGAGCCGACGCCGCTCTGAATCAGCGCATGGCCGATCGCCGAGCCCGCGCCGCCCGCGCCGACCAGCAGCGCGCGTTTGCCCTGGAGCACGCAGCCCGCGGCGACCAGCGCCGCGACGAAGCCGGTGCCGTCGAACATACCGCCATGCCAGCCGCCATCGGCGTTGCGGCGCAGCGTGTTGACGGCGCCGAGGAACGCGGCTTCGTCGGCGAGCGTCGCGCAATAGCTCGCGGCACTGAATTTGTGCGGCACCGTGATGATCACGCCGTCGACGTTGCGCATCGGCGCGACGCCCGCGAAAAACGCGGGCAGGTCCGCCGGTGCGACATGCGCGGGCACCACCAGCGCATCGCGGCCGGCCGAACGCAACGCGGCGGTCACGCCCGCCGGCGAACGCACCTGCGCAATCGGATCGCCGACGATGAAATACACGCGCGTCGCGCCGCTCAGACCCGCGTCGAGCGACGCCGCGAACGAAGAGTTTCCAGCCTGCTGCATAGTCGAATCTCCTGAAATGGGTGCCCGTTCGCATCGTGCCGATGCCGGGCGTCATGTGTTGCCTGTTGTCGAGGGTGTTCAGAAAGCTTTGCTTTTTCTCGATACTGGAATAGTATTCCAATAACAAAGCAAATTCTAGATACTGCGAAAAATCCGGAACTGCCGTCGCGACCGGATGCAACGCACGAGCACACAAGGAGCAGCAGATGGTGGAGACATTGAGCGATTTGCAGCAGAACGAAGCCTTCGACGTCGTGGTAATCGGCGCCGGCGGCGCGGGCATGTCGGCGGCGCTGTTCGCGGCGATCGACGGCGCGCGCGTGCTGCTGGTCGAAAGCACCGAATACGTGGGCGGCACGACCGCGTACTCGGCGGGCACCACGTGGATACCGAACTCGCCGCACGGCCCGTCGATCAATCCCGACGACAACAGCGCCAACGCCGAGGGCTTTTTACGCCGCGCGGTCGGCGAGCGCAGCAGTGAGGCGCTGCGTCGTGCGTTCCTGCAGGCGGGGCCGCGGGCGGTCGCGCAGATCGAGGCGAATTCGGACGTCAAGTATCGGGCGCGACCGTTTCATCCGGACTATCTGTCGGAGCTCGAAGGCTCGACGCTGCGCGGCCGCGCGCTCGAACCGCTCGCGTTCGACGGCCGCAAGCTCGGCCGTCACCTCGCGCTGATCCGTCCGCCGATCCCCGAGTTCACGGTGCTCGGCGGCATGATGGTCGATCGCGACGACGTCGGGCATCTGCTGAACATGACGAAGTCGTTCCGGTCGCTGCGCCACGCGGTGAAATTGCTCGCACGGCATGCGCGCGACCGCATCAGTTGGCCGCGCGGCACGCGTCTCGTGATGGGCAATGCGTTGATCGGCCGGCTGTTTTCGTCGCTGCTCGCGCGCGACGTCACGGTGCTCGTGAGCACGAAGCTCGAAGCGTTGCGCACGAACGCGAGCGGCGCGATCGACGGCATCACGCTGAGCCAGAACGGTCAGCGTCGACAAATCTCGGTCACAGGTGGCGTGATTCTCGCGAGCGGCGGTTTCAACCGGCATCCGCAACGGCGTCGCGCGATGCTGCCGGGTGCGGACCTCACGTGGTGTCCGGGCGCGCCGGGTCATACCGGTAGCGCGCAGGATCTCGCGCTCGCGGCGGGCGCGCGTTACGGGGAGGGCGCGCTCAGCAATGCGTTCTGGGCGCCGGTATCGATACGCCAGCGAACGGACGGCACGACCGCGGTGTTCCCGCACTTCATCATGGATCGCGGCAAGCCCGGCATGATCGTCGTCAATCAGCAAGGACGGCGCTTTCTGAACGAAAACACGTCGTACCACCTGTTCGGCATCGCGATGCAGGAAGCGCATCGCAAGACCCCATCGGTGCCCGCCTATCTGGTCACCGACGCAGATGGCCTGCGCAATTACGGGCTCGGCATGGTGCGGCCGGGCGGCAAGGGCCTCGCGCCGTTTCTCGCGGACGGCTATCTGACGCAAGCCGCGACGCTCGACGAACTCGCCGCCAAGCTCGGCATCGACGCGGCCGGTCTCGCCGACAGCGTCGCGCGGATCAACGACTATGCGAAGACCGGCGTCGACCCTGAGTTCCAACGCGGCACGACGGACTATCAGCGCGCCAACGGCGACGCAAACTGGCCCGGCCCCAATCCGTGCCTCGGCCCGATCGCGCGCGCGCCGTTTTACGCGGTGCGGCTCTATCCCGGCGATATCGGAGCCGCGACCGGACTCGTCAGCGACGACAAGGCCCGCGTGCTGAATCGCGACGACCGGCCGATCGGCGGCCTGTACGCGTGCGGCAACGACATGCAATCGGTGATGGGCGGTGTCTACCCGGCGCCCGGCATCACGCTGGGACCGGGGCTCGCGTTCGCGTATCTGGCGGCGCGCGACGCGGCGACGCGCGCCAAATCCGCGCGCAGCGATGCGGCGTCGTTCGTTGCGCGCGGCACGATTGAGGCCGCCAACGAAAAGATCGTCTGACGAACCAGGGGCACGCCTGGTTCGAACGAAGTTAAGAAATGGAATAGTATTCAACAAATGCGACAGCACGGATTTTCCCAACCGACGAAGCGAATGGCGATGATGCGCGAACCGATCCTCGAATGCGATGTACTGGTGCTGGGTTCCGGCGCGGCGGGACTGTCTGCCGCGGTGACGGCAGCCACGCGAGGTCTGCGCGTCATGGTGGCCGAGAAGGCCGACGTGTTCGGCGGCACGAGCGCATGGTCGGGCGGCTGGATGTGGATTCCGCGCAATCCGCTCGCGACGCGCGCGGGCATCGTCGAAGAATCCGAAGCATCGCGCACCTATCTGCGCAACGAACTCGGCGCGCACTACGACCCCGACAAGGTCGACGCGCTGCTCGAACACGGTCCGGAGATGATCGAGTTTTTCGAGCGCGAGACGGCGGTGCGTTTTATCGACGGCAACCGCATTCCCGACTTTCATACGACGCCGGGTGCAATGACGGGCGGCCGCTCGGTCTGCGCGATGCCGTTCGATGGCCGCGAGCTTGGTGCGCTGATCGATCGCTTGCGTCCCGCGCTCGACGTCGTGACGCTGAAGGGCATGGCGATCGCGTCGGGTCAGGATCTCGCGCATTTCTTCAACGCGACGCGCTCGCCGCGCTCGGCCGTGCATGTGCTGCGTCGGCTCGCAGCGTTCGCGACAGACAAGTTCCGCTATGGCCGCTCGATGCATCTGGTCAACGGCAATGCGTTGGTCGCGCGTCTGCTGAAATCGGCGCATGACCGCGCGGTTGATTTGCGTACCAACGCGAAAGCGGTCGCATTGCTGCGCGAAGGCGGGACCGCGGGTGGGCGCGTCACGGGGGCGCGCGTCGAGATCGACGGTGTCGCTCACGAGGTGCGCGCGGCGCGCGGCGTCGTGCTCGCGTGCGGTGGTTATCCGCATGATGTCGCGCGGCGCGCGCAAACCTTCGCGTATACGCCGTCGGGTCGCGAGCACTGGTCCGCCGCGCCCCTGACCAATACCGGCGACGGCATTCGTCTCGGCGAAGCGGTCGGCGCGCATTTCGACGCGTCGCTGGAAACACCGGCGGCGTGGGCACCGGTGTCGTTGGTGCCGCGCAAGAGCGGCGAGGACGCGGTCGCGTTTCCGCATCTGATCGAGCGCGCGAAGCCGGGCGTGATCGCGGTCACACGCGCGGGTCTTCGCTTCGTCAACGAGGCGTCGTCGTATCACGACTTCATCAATGCGCTGATCGGCACGACGCCGGCGGGCGAAGAAGTCTGCGCATGGCTGATCTGCGATCACCGCTTCCAGCGCCGGTACGGACTCGGCTTTTCGAAGCCGTTTCCATTCCCGACCGCGCCATATCTGCGCTCCGGTTATCTGCGTCGCGCGAACAGCCTCGCCGAACTTGCAAGCCAGTGCGGCATCGATCCGCAGGGACTTCAAACGACGGTCGCCGCCTACAACAGCTACGCGAAGGACGGCTTCGATCCGCAGTTCCACAAAGGCTCGACGCCCTACAACCGCGTGCAGGGCGATGCACGGCACAAGCCGAACCCCTGCAACGCGCCGCTCGAACACGGTCCGTTCTATGCGGTGAAGCTGCTGCCCGGCAGCCTCGGCACGTTCGCGGGCCTCGCGACCGATGCCGCCGCCCGCGTGCTCGACGATGCGGCCCGGCCCGTGCCGGGTCTGTACGCGGTCGGCAACGACAGCGCGAGCATGATGGGCGGCTGCTATCCAAGCGGCGGCATCACGCTCGGACCCGCGATGACTTTCGGGTATCTGGCGGGGCTGTCGCTCGCCGGCGCGCCGCAGGCCGATGGTACGGTCCGTGCCGCGCGCACCGAACCCGCTCCGAATTCCTCCATCCCGTCACAAGGACGCATCTGATGACTCTCTATGACCTCGTTACGCTCACCGTCAAGATCGGCGCCAACGCACAGGTGTTCGAAAACATCCAGGCCCGCGGCGACGCGCCAGGCTCGAAGCTGCTCGGCTGCTGGTACTCCGATATCGGCACGCTCGGGCAGGTGCTGGTGCTGCGTGGCTTCGATTCCGAAGCGTCGCTGATCGCCGAGCGCAAGCGTATGCTGCTCGAAGGCAATCCGTTCGGCTGCGGCGAATTCATCACCGACGTGAAGATCGACAGCTATGCGTTGTTCCCCTTTCTGCCGCCGATCGAGCCGGCCGTGCATGGCGGCATCTACGAGATGCGCGTGTACGGCACCAAGCTCGCGAGCCTGCAACACACGATCGACGCTTGGGAAAAGGCGGTGCCCGAGCGCACACGGCGCTCGCCGCTCGTCGGCGCGATGTATGCGCTCGACGGCGCCGTGCCGCGCTTCCTGAACATCTGGCCGTATGCGAGCGTCGACGAACGTTCGCGGATTCGCGCCGAAGCAGTGAAGGACGGCATCTGGCCGCCGAAGGGCGGCCCGGCCCATCTGACGACGATGGAGTCGACGATCTGTGTGCCGGCGCCGTTCTCGCCGCTGCGCTGAACTCGAGGAGACCACATGACCCAGCCCAATTCGCGCGCGCTGTCGCTATCGGCGTTGACCGTGCTCGAACTGAGCCCGCCGCAGATGGTCGAGTGCGCCGCGCAAGCCGGCTACGACTACGTCGGCCTGCGCCTCGTGCCCGCCACCGATCACGAAGTGCGCCACGACATCATTAGCCCGGGCGCATTGAGGCGCGAAACGCTCGCGCGTGTGCGCGACACCGGCGTCAAGGTGCTCGACGTCGAAATTCTGCGCCTGAAGCCGGACACCGACGTGAACGCATGGCTGCCGATGCTCGACACCGCCGCCGAACTAGGCGCACGCTACGTGCTGGTCGCGGGCAACGATCCCGACGAAGCGCGCACCGCCGAGCGGCTCGCACAGTTATGCGAGCTGGCCGAACCGCGCGGCCTCGCGCCATCGCTCGAACCGATGCCGTGGACCGACGTGAAGGACGTCACGCAAGGCGCGCGCATCGTGAAGGCGGCCGCGCGGCGCAACACCGGGCTGATCGTCGATCCGATCCACTTCGATCGCGCGGGGACGTCGACGAATACGTTGCGCGCGTTGCCGCGCGAGTACTTCGCCTACGTGCAGTTCTGCGACGCGCCGGCCGAACGGCCGACCGATCTCGACACGCTGCTGTTCCAGGCGCGTTGCGAGCGCATGATTCCTGGCGAGGGCGGCCTCGACCTCGCCGGCATTCTGCGCGCGCTGCCCGACGATCTGCCGATCAGCCTCGAAGTACCGATGCAGCGATGGGCGCAGACCGCGTCCGCGCTCGAACGCGCCCGCAAGCTGCGCGAGGCGACGCTCGCTCTGCTCGAACGGACTTATACGGCGACGCCGTCATCCATCACATCATGATGTAAGTACGAACCGCAGTTCCCCCCGGCTGGTCCTTCAAGAAAGCGCACGGCAAAGAGGCGCGAGGGACCGGCTTGCGCAATCGATCACGATAAATGTTCTGGAGACAGCAGGCATGGAACCTTCAAACAAGGCGCCGCGGCACGGCACGTCCGCGTCGCGCGCACTCGACGTGCAGCAGTGGCTCGACGAGCGCCGTATCGGGCGCTTTCAGATTCTCGTATTGCTGATGTGCATGTTCATCGTCACGCTCGATGGGCTCGATACCGTGATGGTCGGCTTTATCGCGCCGGCGTTGTCGAGCGCGTGGGCGACTCCGCGCGATGCGCTCGGCCCGGTGATGAGCGGCGGGCTGCTCGGCCTCGCGTTCGGCGCACTGTGCGCGGGCCCGCTCGCGGACCGCTTCGGCCGCAAGACTGTGATGACCTCCGCGGTGCTGTTCTTCGGCGTATGGAGCTTCGGCTCCGCGTTCGCGACGAACATCGGCGAGCTGACCGTGCTGCGTTTTCTGACCGGCCTCGGGCTCGGTGCATCGATGCCGAACGCGGCGACGTTGATGGCCGAATACGCGCCGCAGCGCTGCCGCGCGTTGATGGTGACGACCGTGTTCTGCGGCTTCACGCTCGGCGCAGCCGGCGGCGGCTTCATCAGCGCATGGTTGATCGCCGCGTACGGCTGGCAATCGGTGCTGATTGTCGGCGGCGTGCTGCCGGTGCTGTATGTGCCGTTGATGGTTCGCTGGCTGCCCGAATCGGCGCGCTTTCTCGCACTGAAGGAGACGCGGCGCGCGCGGCTCGTCGCGGTGCTGAACCGCATCGAGCGCGGGATCGCCGATCACGCGACGCGCTTCGTCGTGCCCGCCGTCGTGCAGCAAGCATCGAACAGCGAGCGCAGTCCGGTGCGGCTGATCCTGTCGCGCGATTACGCGTTCGGCACCGTGATGCTGTGGATCTGCTATTTCGCGGGACTGTTGACGGTGTACCTGCTCGGTAGCTGGCTGCCGACGCTGATTCGCGGTGCGGGCTTCACGCTCGGCGAGGCGGCGCTGGTCGGCGCGCTGTTCCAGGCGGGCGGCACGATCGGCTCGCTCGCGATCGGCTGGCTGATGGACCGCTTCAACGCGCACCGCGCGCTCGGCGCGACTGTGTTCGCGGGCGGCGTGCTCGCCTGGGCAATGGGGCTGCCGGGCCACGGCCTCACGATGATGGCCGTGCTCGCGTTCTTCATGGGCTATTGCATGAACGGCTCGAACACCGGGTTCTGCGCGCTGGCCGCAAGCTCGTATCCGACGCCGATGCGCGCGACCGGCACCAGTTGGATGCTCGGCATCGGCCGCTTCGGCGGGATCGCGGGCGCGATGCTCGGCGCCGGCATGCTGCACGCGAACTGGGGCTTCAGTCAGGTGTTCACGTCGCTGGCCTTGCCCGCGGCGGTCGGCGCGGCGGCGGTGCTGCTGAAGGGCGCGCGGCATCGCGGGCCCTTGCTGCGGGTGAGCGCGGGCATCGGGCATTGACGGCGCCGGGAACCGGCGCCCGCCGCGCCCTTGAATTCCGATGTGGAATCATGTTCTCATGTGGGATTCGAATCGAATGAGAGCGGATCATGGCGGGGAATCTCGAGCGGGCGCTGGCCATCATCGAATTGCTGGCGAAGCAGGGCGGCAGCATGCAGCTGGCCGCGATCGCCGACACGCTGAATATTCCGCGCAGCGGCACGCATCGGCTGCTCGCGGAACTGAGCGACGAAGGCTACGTGCGGCAGGATGAGCACGGCGAGTACGTGCTTGCGCTGAAGCTGGTGTCGCTCGGACTGATGTGGCTTTCCACGGCCGGGGTGCTCGATATTTCGCAGCCGGTGCTGGATCGGCTCGCGAGCGTGTCGGGTGAACTCGCGCGCCTGGGCGTGATCGAGGATGATCACATCACGTTCGTCGGCAAGGCGCAGGGCGCGCGCTCCGGGCTGCGCTACGACCCGGACATGGGCAGCAGTCCGCCGCTGCATTGCACCGCCAGCGGCCAGGCATGGCTCGCATCCATGAGCGACGAGGAAGCGCTCGAACTCGTGTCGCGCCAGGGCGGCATCGGCAAGGCGGGGCCGCGCGGGCCGAAGGCGCCGAAGACGATCCAGCAGTTTTTGCAGGACCTGGCCGGTGCGCGCAAGCGCGGCTACGGCATCGCGAGCGAAACCTACGAGGCGGGCATGACGTCGATGGCGGCGGCGATCCGTCATCCGGTGACGGGGCTGGTGGTCGGCACCGTCAGCCTCGCGGGGCCGACGAGCCGCCTGCCGGACGCGCGGCTGAAAGAACTCGCGCCGGCGCTGCTCGAAGCCGCGTCGGACATGAGCACGGCGACCCTCAGCTCGCCGTATTTCAAGCGCGCGCCGCGCATCGCGCCGCCGGTGGCGGTCGTGCGGCCGGTCGAGCCAAAGCGCAAGGGGCGGCCGCGCGCGGCTTGAGCGCTGCCCATCCCAATCCATCCGCGAGTTCCGCGATCTGACGCGGCGGGCAGCGCACCAGCTCGTCCGCCGCTTCGCGCAACCGGGCAATCCCGCGCGACGAGCCGTTTCAGTACGCAAAGACGGCCATACCTGTCGGCATTTCGCACGCCCGCGCCCAATTTTGAGACGCACGGTCAAGCCGCGCCAAAAAACTGCGCTAACGTCACGCTCAGATTGCAGATTGCTTTCGATTCGAGCAATCGATGCAGCAAGGTCATCGGGCCAACAGGCAGGACGCGGGGGGAGCGAAGATGAGCCTTACGGGCAGGCAAACAGCCGCGCAACGCGGCGGGCGGCTTCCGGCGAGATTCGCGGATAGCCATTTGCAGCATCTCGAGAGTGTGCTCGGCTACGCGACGCGCAAGCGCGCGACGCGATCCGGTGAACTCGACCACGTCTATTGGGAGCGGCGCATTCGCGCGCTCGAAGATACACATCATTTGATCGACAGTCAGCGCACGCGCATCGCGAAGCTGCGCGACATGTTGCGCTTGCGGACGCAGACGCAGGCTAGCGTCGCGCGGCGCACGGCGGCCTGAAATGTCGGGGTGGTCCGCGAGGACCGAAAGAAGTGCAGTGGAGGAGAGAACCGTCGACGCCGCTCGGCGCCGACGTCAAAAAAGCAGAACCTGAGAGAAAAGTGGCGATGACGCGAACGGGCCCGTAGAGGCCCGTCGCGCATCCGCCCGATATGGCCGGCTGAATTCAAAATCCCCACTTAATCGCGCGCCATTTTTCAGATCAATTATGTCTTTCTAAAAATCGCGCTGTTATCAGTAATTCTGACTGATTTTAATTGGGGTGCGGTTAGATTAGCCATTTAAAAACACGCGCGGCTTTTTACGCTGATAAACTGTGCGCCGGAGCCAATGCGGCGACGCCTTTCGCGCGCTCGCCGCATCCCACTTCCGGCATGTCGACGGCCGGATAGACGGTACAAATAGGCCTTTTCCGCGAATTTGACAGACGCGTACCCCCGGCAACAGCCTTCGGCGAACGCGGCTCACCGGGACGCACATCTCGCGTCCTTCTGGATTGTCCTTTAAGCCATGCGCCCGTGTGGCGCTTCGCCTCAGCCGATTTTCCGCAGACTCCAACTTTCGCTTTCGACAGGTAATTTTGACAGACAGCTTGATTAAGTAAGGGCTGGTTCAAGTCCTCATTTGGAAATGACTCATGAAGCCGGGAAATAATTCGCTTGGGAAAAAGTGCGCACGCAAATTTGCGGTGGCGACGGTAGCGGTGCTGATCGCGGTGCTGGTCGGTTGGAGCGTCTGGTATTTCCAGCATCGCGCCGAGCCGCAGGCGCCCGCGCTGAGCGGCATCGCGAGCCAGATGCGTGACGATGCCTCGGCGTGGACGCATCAGGAAAAAGACGCGTCGACGATGCTGCGCGACATTCACGATGCGAACGTCGCGGCGATCGGCGTGAGTCCCAGCGCGATTCTGGTGTCGCTGCGCGACGGCTCGAAGTACTTCGTCACCGATCACAACGCCACCTTCTCGCACGCGCTGCTGCTGGGCGATCGCTCCGACGCCGCCGCGTATCAGCTCGTATGGCTGCCCGATGTCGACATCCACAGCGACGGCGCGCGCTGGACGCAACTGTTCGACCAGTTCCGCGACGCGCTGAGCGTGCTGCTGCCGCTCGCGCTGATCGGCGGCATGGCGTGGTTCATGCGGCGCGAGATGAAGGGCGGCGCGACGCTGCTCAGCGAAACGCCGACGCTGCGTTTCGACGATGTAATCGGCGCGAACGAGGCGAAGGCCGCGCTCGCCGACATCCGTGGTTACCTGTCCGACCCGAAGCAGTTCTCGTCGCTGGGCGTGCGCGCGCCGTGCGGCATCCTGATGGTCGGCGCGCCCGGCGTCGGCAAGACGCGGCTCGCTCAGGCGCTGGCCGGCGAATGCGGCGCGAACTTCATTTCGATCACCGGCAGCTATTTCAGCGCGAAGTACTACGGCGTCGGCATCCAGAAGGTGCGGCACCTGTTCGAACTCGCGCGCAAGAACGCACCGACGGTCATCTTCATCGACGAAGCAGACGGTCTCGCGAAGCGCACCGATACCGGCGGTGGCCCGGTCGAAGCCGAAAGCAACCGGATCATCAACCAGCTGCTCGCGGAGATGGACGGCTTCGAATCGAACGAGGGCGTGATCGTCGTGGCCGCGACCAACCATCCCGACAATCTCGACGAAGCGTTGCGCCGCCCCGGCCGTTTCGATCGCACGGTGCAGGTGCGTCTGCCGGATCGCGAAGACCGCGCGAAGATTTTCCGTTTCTACGCGCAGCGGCTGAAGTCGAAAGCGGCGGACATCGATTACGACCAGCTCGCGCGCTTGACGACTGGACTGTCGCCGGCCACCGTCGCGATGGTCGTGAATCAGGCGGGGCTGATCGCGCGCAAGGCGGGCGATAACGAAATCGCCGCGAAGCACTTCATGGAAGCGATCAAGATCGCGCGCATCGGCGACGTGAGCGGCGCCGAGCGCGCGCTCACCGAGGACGAGCGCAAGCGCATCGCGGTGCATGAGGCGGGTCACGGTCTGGTCGCCGCGCTGCTCGGCACCGGCGTGCTCGAGGAAGTGACGATCCTGCCGCGCGGCGGCGCGCTCGGCGTTGCGCTGATCACCAAAGCGCAGGACAAGCACCTGTACCGCGAAACGGAGATCCGCAACGAAATCCAGGTGCTGCTCGGCGGACGCAACGCGGAGATTCTGATGTTCTCGGAAGCATCGAGCGGCGCCGCGTCGGACTTGCAGGAGGCCTCGCGTATCAGCCTCGACATGGTGTCGAAGTTCGGCTTCAACAGCGACGGCGACCTGTTCAGTCTCGCGGCGCTGCCGTCGCAGTACGCGGGCCTGCAAATGAAGAGCGCAATCGAGCATGCGAACGTGCTGCTCAAGGAACTCAACGAGCTTTGTTACGGGCTGCTGCACGCGTACGAGCCGGTACTGCGCGACATTTCAGAGCAGTTGCTCGAGCACGAGACCGTGCCCGGCGATACCGTCTATCGGCTGATTGCCGAGCACAAGAGCACGTTGAAGATCGTGCATGAGCCCGCGGCGGCCTGACGGTCGCTGCGAAGCGCTACGCAAAGTCGGACGGTCCCGGATCGGGCACGCCCGGCGGCGCGCCGGTATCACCTAACGGGTCGCCGCCTCCTCGGCCGGGCTTGCTCGGCTCCGGTGCGGGGGTTTCGCCTTTTTTCGGCAGAGGCTGGTCGAGGCCCGGTTCGACCGGAGTGGGGATTGCATCGCCGATCGGCTTCGAGACCTCGGCGGGTGGACTGCCGGGAGCCTCGTCCGCCGGGCGATCAGGCTCGTTCGGGGAGTTCGCGGTGTTCGACACAATGTTCTCCAGTTTGCTGAAGGTGAACCCTCGAGCAGCAATGCCCGTGCCACGTTCCCGGGGCGCGCACCTTTAAAGCAGACGTTCTTCTATCGTTTGGCCGGTTCGCTCCCGCGGAGTGCACCGGGTGAAGAGCGGGCGGGTGAGGCCGAATCATGGCGTGATCCGCGCAGACGCAACATCGGCGCCTCGATCAGCCGCCAAGACAGCAACGCAATGCCTAGCGAAATCGCAAACGATGCGACGACGCCAAGCATATGTGCCCACATCGGCACGGTGCCGCCGAACAACGCTTCGGCGTGACGGTTGCGGGTCAGATCGGGGATCAGGTTGTGATACAGATAAAAGCCGTAACTGATACGCCCAAGACCCGCGAGCCAAGGGGTCTGCAGCAGAGCCATCACGGCAGCATTGCGGCAACACGCAATCGAAGCCACTAGCGCCGCGATACAAAGCCCGTACGTTGCGCTGAGCGCGGTAAACAGCAACGGATCATCGAGCATGTTCCATCTCGGCTCGGCCGCGCACAAACCGATCACGGCGAGACTCAGCGCGAACAGCGTCAGTCCATGACCGAGCCAGGCACGCACCCGGCCGCGATCGTCCGCGATCATCAGACCACCGGTGCCGCCTAACGCGAGCAGCCAGACATTGCTCAACGGATGCGTGTAGATCGTGATCTGATCCCAATGCGAGGCGCGCATCCCGAACAACGCAGCAAGGCCGAGCGCCACGATCGCCCAACATGCCGCTCGATGTCGCCGCGTCGCGAGCAGCAGCAAAAGCGGCGCAACCACGAGATAGAACTGCTCCTCGATCGCGAGGCTCCACAAGTGCGAATAGCGGCCCGGCCAGTAGCGCAGCACCGAGCCGATCCAGAAATTAGATAGATACGCGAAATGAAACGGCATGCCGCTCGCGAGTTCCGGATTCGCGAGGCCGAATGCCATCAGCGCGCACATCGCGACGAGCATCAGGTAATAGATCGGAAAGATGCGCACGGTACGGCGCAACAGAAAGCGTCCGAGTTCGACACCGAAACGGCTGCCACGCGATTCGATGCGCGCGCGCTGCGACGACAGGATGCCGATGATCAGAAAGCCGCTCAGCGCGAAGAAGATCCACACGCCGAGATGCCCGATCTCGCCGATGTCGCCGAATAAACGATGCTGCAGAAACACCATTAGCACGGCGATGGCGCGCAACCCGTCGAATCCGGCAATTCTGTTTTTCATAAACCTCTATTCGCAAAGCGGCTGAAAAGCACGAAAACATCGTACGGGGAAAAAATGCGAAAAAAATCGCAGCGCGCGTTCGATGGTTTTTTTTCGAGGCTTGCGTCCGCCATTTAATGCGGGCGTCCCTGTTTCGTGCATGAAAAGCCGCAAAACTTTCCGCGCGTTCGTTAAAGACGCACCGAGTATTACCAGTCGCCAACGACTCGGTTTCAGATAGGCGATGCGGGGAACGAATAAGCGTTTCGTAGTTCGCACGACATTGGCCGCTGACGCATGGCCATCTACGTTCTTGCGTGCCGCCGGCGCGCATTCTTCGAGAAGACGAATGGAAACATCTGGCCGTGGTCGTGGACGATCGGTCGAAGTCGATTTCTTTCGCGGTATCGTGCTGATCGTCATCGTGCTCGATCACATTCCCGGCAGCGCGCTATCGCATCTGATGCTGCACGCGTACGCGTTGTGCGATTCAGCCGAGGTGTTCGTATTTCTCGGCGGCTATGCATCGGCGGCGGCGTATACAGCGGTGCTTGCGCATCGCGGCGAACACGCGGCGCAACTGCGTTTCGTCAAACGCTGCTGGGAGATCTATCGCGCGTATCTGTTGACGGCGATGCTGATGCTCGTGTCCGGCGCGGTTCTCGCACGGCTCGATCTGAATCGGGCGATGGTAGAAATGACCGGCTGGCCGCCGTTCGCGATGCAGCCGTGGCGTCAGGCATTCGATATCGCGCTGTTACGACGGCAGCCGTATCTGTCCAGCGTGCTGCCGATGTACGTGCTGTTCGCGCTATGTGTGCCGGTGATGGTGCCGCTCGCGCGCCGCTCGGTATCGCTCGCGCTTGCCGTGAGCGTCGCAGTGTGGGCAGTCGCGCGGCCGCTTGCCGCGTTATTCAGCATTGACGATGTCGCCGACTGGGCTTTTAATCCGTTTGCCTGGCAGTTGATGTTCGTGCTTGGCATGCTATGTCGTGTGCAGCCGATCAGCGAACGTTTTCATGCGAGCTGCGCCGCGCAGTGGCTCACGCGCGTGGCGGTCATCGCGGTGCTTGCCTTCGCGATCGTCAAACTTTTCGTGCTGACGCAGCCTTTGCCCGGCACGCACAAACAGAATCTTTCAGTGGAACGTGTGATCAATTTCATCGTCATCGCGTGGCTCGCCGCCCAGTTCGTGCGGACGGGCAGCGTCGCGTGGCTCGCGAAGCAACTGCCCGCCGTGGTGACGGTCGGGCGCGCCGGGCTCGTGTGCTTTGTCACCGGCACGCTGGTGTCGTTGATCATCGACACGGCGACGCCGCACACGTTTCATGGTTTTCGCGCGGTGCTTGTCGGGCTCGGCGGCGACCTCGCGGCGATCGGCGCGCTGCTGATGATCGCGCGCGGTTGGAGCGGCTGGAAGGGGCAGCAGCCGCGCGCGCAGGCGAAGGGCGCGGGTTGCGGATGACACGACGCGAGCGCCGTGGGCGCATCACGAATACGATGCGCACCACGCGCAAGCTCGTTGGACTCGCAACCGTGGTGAGCGTCGTCTTGCTCGCGTGGCTCGCGATACATCGCACGGCCGCGCAGGCCAAAGAAGCACCGTTCGCGATGCACTGCGCGGAGTTCGCGGGCGCGGTGCTGTCGCCCGAACTGATCGAGATGCCGACGGCCGGCGCGCTAATCGAAAGCGCGGCGATGATCGGCGCGACCGCGCAGGGCAATCAGCAAGGCGGCGAGTATTGCCGCATCACCGGCCGCATCAAGGCACTGAATCCGACGACACCCGACATCCGCTTCGATCTGAATCTGCCGCGCCGCTGGAATGGCCGCGCGTTGCAGATCGGCGGCGGCGGGTACAACGGCGTGGTCGTCAGCGGCACCGGTGTGATGCCGTTCTCGCCGGATCGCGCGCCGCTCGCGCAAGGCTATGCGACGTTCGGCGACGACTCGGGGCATGTCGGCGATTCGTCGCTCGCGGAGTTCGGTCTCGTCGATGAAGCGGTGACGAATTTCGGCTACGCGCATCTGAAGAAAACCCACGATGTGGCGCTCGCGTTGATCGCGAACGCGTACGGCAGGCCGCCGCAGCGCATGTATTTTGCCGGCGGCTCGACGGGTGGCCGCGAAGGCTATACGGTAATGCAGCGTTTTCCCGACGACTACGATGGTGTGATCGCCAATTCGCCCGCGCTGAATTTTTCCGGCGTGCGGCTGATCGGCGTGAAGCTCGGTCAGGCCGAGTACTCCACGCCGGGCGGCTTCGTGCCGCCGGCGCTGCTCGAAAGCGTCTATCAACGCACGCTCGAGGTATGCGACCGGCTCGATGGCACGGCGGATGGCATCGTCAGTGACGTCGAAGCCTGCCGCGCGCACCAGGCGCAAATCATCGATTCGCTGCGCTGCGCGCTACGGCCTTCATCGCACGATGCGTGTCTGACCGACGCGCAATTGGCCACCTTGCTGGTGATGCGCGATGGGCTGTCGCTGCCGTATCGGCTCGCGTGGGGCGTGAGCGGCTATCGTGGCTACAACGTGTTCCAGGGCACGCAACTGACTGGCGCGCTCGGGCTCGCGCATCAATCGGGGCGTCAACCGGCGCCGACGTTCTATGCGAACGGCTACCTGTTCACGCAAGGCGACGGCTATCTGCGCTACTTCGTCGCGCGCGACGCAAACTTCGATTCGTTGACGTTCGATCCGCAACGGCCCGGCAAATATCGCTCGCAACTAGTCGCGCTGTCGGCCACGATCGGCTCGATGAACCCGGACCTGTCGCGCTATATCGCGCACGGCGGCAAGCTGATCACGCTGCAAGGCCTCGCCGACGAAGTGATCAGCCCGAACCAGACGATCGCGTATCACGACGCGCTGGTCGCGCGTTTCGGCAAGGACGAGGTCGATCGTTTCATGCGGCTCTACATGGTGCCGGGGTTTCAGCATGGCAACGGCGTGTTCATTCCCTCGGTCGATCTGCTCGGCGCGCTCGACGCGTGGGTCACGCGCGGCGTCGCGCCCGAAACGCTGACGGCCACCGATCTCGCCGCGGCGACGAATGGACGTTCGCGGCCGCTGTGCCGCTATCCCGGGTTTCCGCGTTATATCGGCAAAGGCAATGTAAATCTGGCGAGTAGTTTTGTCTGTGCGCAGCCTTGAGGTGTGAGTCGTCGCAGCGACTGCGTGGACGAGCGAGCCGCGCAAAAAAACGGCGACGCGGCAACTTGATGCCGCGTCGCCCGGTGAAGCTCAACGGCCGTTACTGCCCGTTCTGCATCCTGCCGTTGTTCATGTCGTTGTTCATGTCGTTACCGGTTCCGCTGCGCATGCCGTTGTTCATGTTGTTGCCCATGCCGCCTGTCGAACCACCGGTCGCCGGGCTATTCGGGGTCGCGCCGGTGCCGGTGCCCATCCCGCCGCCGGTGCCCGTCACACCCGGCGAACCGTAGCCGGAGCCGGTGTTGCCCGGCGTGCGCACCGAGCCGGGGCCGACGCCCGGAGTGGCCGTACCGCCCGCGCCGCCGGTCGTGCCGCCACCGGCGCCGATGCCGGTGCCGGTGCCACCCGCGCCACCGCCACCGCCGCTCATGCCGCCGGCAGCACCGCCGCCCGCGCCTCCC
This sequence comes from Paraburkholderia atlantica, assembly GCF_009362785.1. GTDB lineage: Bacteria > Pseudomonadota > Gammaproteobacteria > Burkholderiales > Burkholderiaceae > Paraburkholderia > Paraburkholderia atlantica. The sequence goes on along the minus strand of NZ_WHNQ01000017.1, from coordinate 105,814 downwards.
GCACTACCGCCAGCGCCCGCAGCACCGCCCGCCTGCGCGTAGACGCCGCCCGACAACGCCATCACGAGCGCGGAAGCAAAGATCGTCCTGGTCATGCGTTTCATAATTTACCTCCACGAAAAGGGTTGGTGTCATGTGAACCTCGCAAGGGGTGTGCCTCGGGGTTCATCGGCCGATGATCGGCGAGACCGCCGCGATGGCGCGCGTGCTCGACGCTGAAACGGTGAGCCCGGCGAGCGAACTCGCGCGCAACACGCTGAGTTATGGCCGCGGCGGCGACGTCTACTCCTGCACGGTGCAACGCAATGGTCGCATCGGTCCGCGGCTCGCCTTCATCGAACAGGGTCCGGGAATTGCTGATCTTCAGGAGGCGTTGACCGACGGTTTCACGAGCCGCAACGGATTGGGCGTGGGTCTGGGCAGCGCGCGGGCATTCTCCTACGGACACGCCTTTTCATGACCGATGCGAACGCGAATCTGATCCTCAACGTCGACGACAACGAAGGCGCTCGTTACGCGAAAACGCGCATCCTGTCGCGCGCGGGCTTCATCGTGATCGAGGCCGGCAACGGCGCGGAAGCGATCGAGCGCGCGCGCCTTTCGCAGCCGGACCTCGTGCTGCTCGACGTCAATTTGCCCGATCTGAACGGCTTCGAAGTGTGCCGCCGCATCAAGGCCGCGCCGGAGACCTCGGGCGTGCTCGTGATCCACACGTCGGCGGCGGCGGTGCAGAGCATGGACCGGGTGCGCGGCCTCGAAGGCGGCGCGGACAGCTATTTGACCGAACCGGTCGAGCCGGCCGAGCTGATCGCGCAGGTGCGCGCGCTGCTGCGCGTGCGCCGCGCGGAGGGCGCGTTGCGCGAAAGCGAAGAACGCTTCCGGCAGATGGCCGAGAACATAGACGACGTGTTCTGGATGCTCGACCCATCGAGCGCGCAACTGCTGTATGTGAGCCCCGCGTATCGGCGTCTGTGGGGCGATGCGGCGCACGAGCCGACGCCGACCGGCCGCCACTGGGCCAACCACATCGATCCGCAGGACGAGGCCGCGGTCGAGACCGCGTATCGCGCGCTCGCCACCGGTGTCGCGTACGAGATCGAATACCGGATCGTGCGGCCCGGCGGCGAGACGCGCTGGGCCGTCGAGCGCGGCTTTCCGGTGCGCGACGCGCGCGGGCACATCTACCGGCTCGCCGGCATCGTCAACGATATTTCGGATCGCAAGGCCAACGAGATGGCGTTGCGCGACGCCGATCGCCGCAAGGACGAGTTCCTCGCGATGCTCGCGCACGAGCTGCGCAATCCGCTCGCGCCGATCCGCAACGCGATCGAACTGCTCGACCCGAGCCGTGCGCCGTCGCAGCAAAGCTTCGAGGCGATGCGCGCGGTGATCGGGCGCCAGGTCAAGCATCTGTGCCGGCTCGTCGACGATCTGCTGGACGTCGCGCGCATCACGCAGGGCAAGATTACGCTGCGCCACGAGATCGTCGAGCTGGCCGCCGCGCTCGAAGCCGCGATCGAAACCGTGCGGCCCGCGTTGAATCGCAAGGGCCATACGCTCACCACCGATCTGCCCGCCGAGCCGCTGTTCGTCGTCGGCGACGGCGTGCGGATCGCGCAGGTGCTCGGCAATGTCCTGTCGAATGCGGCGAAGTACACGCCGCAGCGCGGCGACATCCGCATCGAAGTCCGCGAAGCAGGCGATGACGTGCTGATCAGCGTGCGCGACAACGGCGTGGGTATCGGCGCCGAAACGATCCCGCATATTTTCGATCTGTTCGTGCAATCGGAAATCTCGATCGAACGTTCCGAAGGCGGCCTCGGCATCGGCCTGCCTCTCGCGCGTACGCTGGTCGAGTTGCACGGCGGCGGGATCGAGGCGTTCTCGGCGGGACTGGGGCGCGGTAGCGAGTTCGTCGTGCGTTTGCCGCTGACGCGGCTCGCCGACGCCGAGCGAGCGTCGACGGCAGCGCCCGAAGCCGTGCCGGATCACGGCGGCGAGGCGCTGCGTGTGCTGCTGGTCGACGACAGCGTCGATGCGGCGCTCGCGTTGTCGCTGGTGCTGCAGGCGGACGGGTACGACGTGCGCGTCGCGCACGAAGCCAACACCGCGCTCGAACTGGCCGCGCACTTCCAGCCGCAGATCGTGCTGCTCGACCTCGGCCTGCCCGGCATGGACGGCTTCCAGCTCGCGCAGGAGATGCGCCGCCGTCCGACCACCGTCGACGCGCTGCTGATCGCCGTGACCGGCTATGGCCAGGCCACCGACCGGCAGCACTCGCGCGAGGCCGGCTTCGATCATCATCTGGTGAAGCCGGTGTCGGTCGAGGAAATCCAGAACGTGATCGCAAGCCGCTTTCCGGGCGCGCAACACAGCGCGTCGGCGTAAAAGACCGCGGACGAGCGTCGCGCGCGCCGGACGGCCGCGCCGGGCCTCGGTCTGCATCGGCACCCATCAGTAAGCCGAACTATCTCGCGCCGCGGCGAATCCCGGCGGCGTGTTTCGTGCTCTGCACGCTTTCTCACTTTCCATTACATTGCGGATGCGGCGCGTCGGTTCGCGCCGGTTTCCCTCATTCAACAGCGGTGTCTGCCATCATCGAGTCCATGCAGCCAATCGTTTCGGTCACGAATCTGTCGAAAACCTATGCCAGCGGTTTTCGGGCACTGAAGAACATCAATCTGGCGATCCACCGTGGAGAAATTTTCGCGCTGCTCGGGCCGAACGGCGCGGGCAAGACCACGCTGATCAGCATCGTCTGCGGCATCGTCAACGCGAGCGAAGGCAGCGTGACGGTGGACGGCCACGACATCGGCGCCAACTATCGCGCGGCCCGTTCGCTGATCGGCCTCGTACCGCAGGAGCTGACCACCGACGCGTTCGAAACCGTCTGGGCCACGGTGTCGTTCAGCCGCGGTCTGTTCGGCAAGCCGAAGAACCCCGCTTACATCGAGAAAGTGTTGCGCGACCTGTCGCTCTGGGAGAAGCGCAACAACAAGATCATCACGCTGTCGGGCGGCATGAAGCGGCGGGTGCTGATCGCCAAGGCGCTGTCGCACGAGCCGCGCGTGCTGTTTCTCGACGAACCGACCGCCGGCGTCGACGTCGAGCTGCGCCGCGACATGTGGAAGCTCGTGCGCTCGCTCGCGGCGAGCGGCGTGACGATCATCCTGACCACGCATTACATCGACGAAGCCGAGGAGATGGCCGATCGCATCGGCGTGATCAATGCGGGCGAGATCATGCTGGTCGAAGAGAAGACCGAGCTGATGCGCAAGCTCGGCACGAAGCAGTTGACGCTGCAACTGGAGTACCCGCTCGACGATGTGCCGGCTGCGCTCGCCGGCTACGGGCTCGCGGTCGCGAACGGCGGCAACGAGCTGATCTATACCTATGAAGGCGAGGGCGGCCGCACCGACATCATCGCATTGCTGAAATCGCTCGACGATGCCGGCATTCGCTTCAAGGACCTGCACACCACGCAGAGTTCGCTCGAAGACATTTTCGTCAGCCTGCTGCGGGGGAACCCATGAACATCTACGCAATGCGCGCGATCTACAAGTTCGAAATGGCGCGCACGTGGCGCACGCTGATGCAAAGCATCATCGCGCCGGTGATTTCCACGTCGCTGTACTTCGTCGTGTTCGGCTCGGCGATCGGGTCGCGTATCAAGGAAGTAGAGGGCATCAGCTATGGCGCGTTTATCGTGCCGGGGCTGATCATGCTGTCGCTGCTGTCGCAAAGCATCGCGAACGCGTCGTTCGGGATTTACTTTCCGCGGTTCACCGGCACCATCTACGAGCTGCTGTCGGCGCCCGTGTCGTATCTGGAGATCGTCGTCAGCTATGTTGGCGCGGCGGCCACCAAGTCGATCCTGCTCGGGCTCATCATTCTCGCGACCGCCGCGCTGTTCGTGCCGTTGCAGATCATGCATCCGTTCTGGATGGTGCTGTTTCTGGTGCTGACGGCGGTCACGTTCAGTCTGCTCGGCTTCATCATCGGCATCTGGGCCGACAGTTTCGAGAAGCTGCAACTGGTGCCGCTGTTGATCGTCACGCCGCTCACGTTTCTCGGCGGCGCGTTCTATTCGGTCGACATGCTGCCGCCGTTCTGGCGCGCCGTCACGCTGTTCAATCCGATCGTTTATCTGGTCAGCGGGTTTCGCTGGAGCTTCTTCGAGTTGGGCGACGTCGGCGTCGGCCTGAGTCTAGGCATGACGCTGCTGTTCCTCGCGGTGTTTCTCGTGATCGTCGGCTGGATCTTCAGGACCGGCTATCGGTTGAAAAGTTAGCCGTCATGTCCCCGGCTGAAATGAGGAGAGGGCGCGACAGCGAAAAGCCGTCGCGCCCCTCTTCATCGATACGCTGTGACGCCGACTACGACAGATACGCCTGCGCGACATTGATCAGCTGCACGCGGTTGCGCACGTTGAACAACTGCCGCAAGCGCCGCAGATGATAGTCGACGTTATGCGGCGACAGCCCGAGGAAATACGCGATCTCCTTGTCCCGCTGCCCCTGCACGACCGCCTTCAGCACCGCATGCTGCAGCTTGCTCAGCGCGATGCGCTGCTGCTGCGCAGGCGCGATGCCGATCACGCTTTTCGCGTGGGTCCAGATGAACTCGTGAATCGAGTGCGCGAACATCAGCGTTTCCGCGACGATCGATTCGGTCATCCAGCGCGGGTTGCCGATCGCCGAGTTGAAGCACAGGCTCGCGCTCAGCTCCGGCTCCGGCAGCGGCATCTGCGTGAGAATGCCGCTCTTGCGCCCGGCCGCTTCCAGCATGTCGATCAAAGCGCCGAGCCGCTCGCTGCGCAACTGCGCGCGCGGCAGATCGGCGCGCAGATCGGCGGTATTCCACAAAAACGGCATGCCGGTCGGCGACGCGTGCGCGACGCGCGGATCGAGCTCGAAATAACGCTCGCGGAAATAGCGCGTGAGCCATGCCTGCGACTCGTAGCTCGTCAACACGAACATCGTCTTGTGATGCGACGACGTGCGCGTGGCGGTATAGCTGAACGAGTCGAAGCCCAGCTGCCTGATGCGCTGGCGCACGAACTCCATGCGGTCCTGCGCGCTGCCGAACCGCCCGAGCGGACTGATCAGCGGGGCGGAGCGGCGCGCCGCAGGCGACGGCGTGCCGATCTCCTCCTCGGTAAACAGAGTCAGAAAGCCACTGCGCCCAGCGCCATTCGCGGCGCGGGGAGACATCTTCACTGCTTCAGCCGCGTGGGCTGATTTCGCGGCGTGCCGCGCGCCGGCCGGGTAAGCCGGTTGGGCGGATGCCGCTCTCGGGTGTGCTGCCGACGCGTGCCCGGCTTCGCCTTGCGGCGAGCCGTTCAGCCATTGCGGCAGCGTATCGCATTCATGTTCCATGAAACGGTAGCTCCGGCGTTCTAAACGCGTGAAATACGACAACCTCAATGATTAGCGATTTCGTGAAATGTCGGTAGCCGGTTCCTTGCTATCATTTTTGTGATCTTGCGCTGACAGTGGACCGGCAATACAGGTACGGCGGCGCTTCTCCTTCCATACGGCACCTCCTTCGAAGGGATGTGATGGCACGAATTCCCAAGCTCACCACGACGCTCGCTTACGACCGCTACATGGCCGGCCAGCGACTCGTGTCGAGCGTGGATCGCGAGTGGCGGCATCTGGTGCTGCGCTCGTATCTCGAGCCGGTGCGGCAAGACCTGCTCGAAGCGCCCGGTTTGCGCGACTTCACGCTGATGACGCTCGCGAGCGGCGCCGAGCATCTCGAACGCAACCTCGGCGGAGCTTGGGAAAGCGCCGATATGCGCGTGAACGACCTGTGGTTCGTGCCGCCCACGCCGATCTCGTGGCGCTGGCATTCGATCAGCGACGAGCCGTTGTCTACCTTGCACGTGCACATCGAGCGCGAGTTGATCGACAGCGTCGCGCAACAGATGGGGCTCGACGCGTCGCGTGAACTGTCGCTCGGCCACGCGATGCGCTTCAACGATCCGCTGATCGCCGCGATGCTTGCCGCACTGCATCGCGCCGCCCGCGATCCCGCCGATTCGCGTCTGTATGTCGATACGCTGGTTCACGCGCTCGCCGCGCACCTGCTGCAACACTATTCGAGCGGCAACGGCGCGCGGCGCGACAGCGCGACGGGGCCCGAACGGCTGGTGCCGCGCCGTATCCGCCGGGTGACCGACTACATCCGCGCCAATCTCGCCGAAGATCTGGCGATCGCCGAACTGGCCGAGCAGGCCGGCCTAAGCAGTTTTCATTTTGCTCGGGTGTTTCGCCGCGAGACCGGGGAGACGCCGCATCAGTTCGTCACGCGCTTACGGCTCGAGGAAGCGGCGAGGCTGCTGCGCGCCACGGATCGAACCGTGCTGCAAATCGCGCTCGAAGTCGGCTTCGAGAATGCTAGTCACTTCTCCGTGCAGTTCAAGCGTGGCTATGGCGCGACGCCGCTCGCCTACCGGCTGCGCGGTTGAGCTGGACGAGCCGTAACGGCATGTCTTTCTCCAGTCGGAATCACGCACCTGCGCAGTGTGCGTTGCATTGCGCGGCTTGCAAACTACGAACATTCGTGGCGGCGCGCCTCGCAAACTGGCATGGCATATCGCGCAAGGCTTTGCGGTCGGCCCGCCACCCGCGATCGCAGGTGGTCTAACTGGACTGACCGCGGCGCGGATAACTGTACCTGTCGAAGCCTTGCATCGGACGACAGAATCGAAGCACCTTTCAAATTCACCCACCGGATAACGCGCCATGACCCGACTCAAGATGACCGCCTGCGGCCACACCTTCATCGCCGAAACGCATCCCGATGCGCCGCAGACCGTGGCCGCTTTCCTGAAGCTGCTGCCGTACCGGCAGAAGCTGATCCACGTGCGTTGGAGCGGCGAGGGCTGCTGGGTGCCGCTCGGCGAATTCAAGCTCGAGAACGACGGCGTTGCGGTCGGCTTCGAAAATCACACGAGCCATCCATCGGTGGGCGACATCCTGTTCTATCCGGGCGGCTATAGCGAGACCGAGATCATCCTCGCCTATGGCTCGTGCTGCTTCGCGAGCAAGATGGGGCAACTCGCGGGCAATCATTTTCTGACGATCGTCGAAGGCAAGGAAAAACTGCGCGAACTCGGCACGAAGGTGCTGTGGGAAGGCGCGCAGGAGGTGGTGTTCGACCGGCTTTGAGCGGGCCGCACTTCCTTGCTGGGCATACGCGATGCTTGTTTGAAGAGCCGCGTGCGGTCAGGTTCCGGCCGCGCACGTCAGGCACTCGGCACCGTCTGGCCCGCCCGGCGAGGAGGAGCAAATGCGACGCATAAATGACAAGGTCCGCGCTGTAGTTTTTGCCATGTCGGTCGTGCTGCTATCGGCATGCGGCGGGGGCGGCAGCGGCAGCGGCAGCAGCGGGTCGAATAGCGGCGGCAGCACGGCGGCCGAGCCGGCCGGCGGCGTCAAGCTGCAGGTGGTGTCGTTCGGCGACAGCCTGTCGGACGTCGGGACCTATGCGCCGCTCGCGAGCGCGGTGGGCGGCGGGCGTTTCACGACCAATCCCGGTCAGGTGTGGGCCCAGAACGTCGCGCAATACTACGGCGATACGCTTAGCGCCGCCTTCACGATCGATTTCACGCATAAGCTGAGTGCGCAGAACGGCCTCGGTTATGCGGAAGGCGGCTCGACCGTGGCGACACCGGCGAACCAGTACGACTACCTGAGCGATGTGATCGGCAACATCGAAATGCCTGTGAATCAGCAGCTGTCGAGCTATCTGAGCGCTCACGGCAGCTTCAACGCCAATCAGCTCGTGCTCCTGTGGGTGGGCTCGAACGACGTGCTGCGTGCCGGCAATCTGCCCGCCGCCGCGCCGGTCGTGCAGGCGGCGGCCACGACGCTCGCCCAGCTCGTCGGGCAGATCGTGCAGAACGGCGGCGTGCATGTGGTGGTGATCAATCTGCCGAATATCGGGCTGTCGCCGAAGGGGCTCACTTCGCCCGATGGTGGCGCGAACCTCACGCAGTTGTCGCAGCTATTCAACGCTACGTTGAATAGCGCGCTGCAAACTGATGGGCTGCAATCGAAGGTGATCGAGGTCGATTCGTACACGTGGACGAATCAGGTGATCGGAAGCTTTCGGGCGAACGGTTTTACCGTGTCGAATACGGGGCAGGCCTGCGACCCGAAGAAAACGCCCGATGACACCGCGCTGCTATGCTCGCCCGCAACTTATGTCAGCGCCAATGCGGATCAGACTTACATGTTCGCCGATGATCTGCATCCGACCACGCATATGCATGCATTGTTTGCCCAGTTCGTCGAGCAGCAGATCGCGCACAGTGGATTGGGGCGGTGAGGGGGACACCGCGGCGCGGCCTGCTTTCGGCACCCCGGCCCTCAACAAGGCCGGGGTGCGCATCATCACATCACATCACATCGTCACTTGAACAACTTCGTCGCCTGCGTCAGCGTATTGATCACTCCCCACGCAAGCGGGATCATCACATACAGCCAGAACACCGCGAGCATCACCTTGTTGGTCGGATGTACGGTTTGAACGGTCGACATACGGATCTCCTCACGCGCCCTTGGCGACTTGTGCATCGGTCATGTGGTGCTTCTCGTCCACACGCTTGACCAGCAGGTTGCAGATAAAGCCGATCACGAGCAGCACGGCCATGATGTGTACGGTCATCGTGTACGCGTCCGCTTTCGCTACCCCGTTCGCGACTTCATACGCGCGGATGTAGTTGACGAGCACCGGACCCGCGACGCCTGCCGCGGCCCACGCGGTTAACAGACGTCCATGAATGCCGCCGACGAAGGTCGTGCCGAACATGTCGGCGAGATAGGCCGGCACGGTTGCGAAGCCGCCGCCGTACATCGACAGGATGATGCAGTACGTCAGCACGAACAGCGCGATCTGTCCGTTCGCGGCAAAGCTCGGCACGAGGTAGTAGAGCACCGCGCCGAGCGCGAAGAAGATGTAATAGGTGTTCTTGCGGCCGATCCAGTCCGACGCCGACGCCCACACGAAACGCCCACCCATGTTGAACAGCGACAGGAGCCCGACGAAGCCGGCCGCCGCAGCGGCCGTCACTGTGTTCTTGAAGCTCTCCTGGATCATCACCGAGGCCTGGCCGAGAATGCCGATGCCGGCCGTCACGTTCAGGAACAGCACGAGCCAGATCAGATAGAACTGCGGTGTCTTCAGCGCCTGGTCGATATGCACGTGATTGCTCGTGATCAGCCGGTGCTGCGTCGCTGCGGGCGGCGTCCAGCCCGCCGGCTTCCAGTCCGCCGGCGGCACGCGGATCGCGAGCGCGCCGATCGTCATCGAGATGAAATAGACGATGCCGAGCACGATGAAGGTTTCCGCGACGCCAATGCTGGTCGCGCTTTGAAAGTGCTTCATCAGTGCGACCGACAACGGCGCTGCGATCATCGCGCCGCCGCCGAAGCCCATGATCGCCATGCCGGTCGCCATACCGCGGCGGTCCGGAAACCAGCGGATCAGCGTCGACACCGGCGACACATAACCGAGCCCCAGCCCGATCCCGCCGATCACGCCGTAGCCGAGATACAGCAGCGCGATCTGATGCAGGTACACGCCGAGCGCGGACACGAGGAAGCCCCCGCCGAAGCAGCACGCGGCCGTGAACATCGTGCGGCGCGGACCGACGTGTTCGAGCCATTTGCCGGCGAATGCCGCCGACAAACCGAGGAACACGATCGCAAGCGAAAAGATCCAGCCGAGCGCGGTCAGCGACCAGTCATCGGGCGCGGACTGCGTGATGCCGATTACCTTGGTCAGCGGTCCGTTGAAGACCGAGAACGCGTAGGCCTGGCCGATGCACAGATGCACGGCGAGCGCGGCGGGAGGCACCATCCAGCGCGAGAAACCGGGCTGCGCGATGGTGGCCTGTTTCGAAAAGAATGGGGCTGAACCTTGTTGGCTGCCCGGCTCGCTGATGCTACTCATAAGTGGGTCTCCTTACAGTTGTTCTGTTTATCGGCGTTTCGTGCATTAACCTGAGGCGCCGGAGTGTAACTTGCGCAGGCCGTTCCCGTCATCGCTATATGCACTTTTATTTCATATGGCCGGTCCAATGCACCCGAAAATCATGCCTGGCTCGACAATAGGACGTGGACGATGGCTTCGCAATATGAAGCGCGCGGACATAAGGTGTGATCCTGGTCACACGCGGGCATTCTTCAAGGGATCGCAAACGTCGTGGGACGCGCCGAACTGGTTGCTGCGAATTTTCGACTAGAGGCACTATGCAAGGGCAGCAATAAACAAGCGCGCGTCACGCGGCGAAAAAGAAAACGGGCCGGCGCGGCTTGTTTGCCGCGTCGGCCCGTCGTGTATCGATGGCGAGTTTCGCCGGTATCAATCGATCGTGCGGCCGGTCTTCATGCGTGCTGCAACGAGTACCGAAATCAGGCAGCCGATCGCCAGATATGCGGCCACTGGATGCCACGAGCCGCCCGCGAAGCTGACCAGCGCGACCGCGATGAACGGCGTGAAGCCGCCGCCGACCACGCTCGCCACCTGATAGCCGACACCCGCGCCGCTATAGCGGTACTCGGTGCCGAACAGCTCGGTGAACATCGGCTGCTGCACGCTGACGACCATGTCGTGCGCGATGTTGGCAAGCATCACCGCGAACACGACGATCCATACGGTCGAACGCGCTTCGAGCGCGAGGAAGAACGGCACCGCGCTGAACACGCCGACCAGCGCGCCGATCATATAGATGCGACGGCGGCCGAAGCGATCCGCGAGCCACGCGAAGCACGGAATCGTCACGCAGCTGAGCGCGCCGACGACGAAGCCGATCGTCAGAAAGAACTCGCGCGGCATATGCAGGTTCGTGGTCGAGTAGCTCAGCGCGAACGCGGTCACGATGTACATCGTGAACAGCTCGGCGAGCCGCAGCGCGATGATCAGCAGGAAGGCCTTCGGATGGCGCAGCAGCGCTTCGACGATCGGCAGGCGCACGCGGCGCTCGCCATGCTTGCCGACTTTCTCGACGAACTCCTGCGACTCCTCCATGCTCGAGCGGATCCACAACGCGATCAGCACCAGCACGACGCTGAACAGGAACGGCAGACGCCAGCCCCAGCTGAGGAACGCGGCGTTGTCCATCGAGCGGCTGATCAGCGCGACGAGACCCGTCGACAGCACGAGCCCGACGCCGTAGCCGACCTGCACGCCGCTGCTGTAGAAGGCCTTCTTTTTCTCGGGCGCGCTTTCGACCGCCATCAACGCCGCGCCGCCCCATTCGCCGCCGACCGCGAAGCCCTGGATTGCGCGCAGCGTGACGAGCAGCACCGGCGCCAGCCAGCCGATCGTCGAAAACGCAGGCAGCAGACCGATCGCGGCCGTCGACAGGCCCATCATCATCACGGTGAGCACCAGCATGCGCTTGCGTCCGAGCCGGTCGCCGTAGTGGCCGAACACGAAACCGCCGAGCGGGCGGAACAGGAAGCCGACGCCGAAGGTCGCGAATGCGGCGAGCGTGCCCATCGCCGGGCCGACGTTCGGGAAGAATTCGGCGTTGAACACGAGCGCGGCGACGATGCCGTACAGCAGGAAGTCGTACCAGTCGACCACGGCGCCGACAAAGCTGCCGAGTGCGGCTTTGCGGGCTTGACTGCGCGCATTGCGGTGAGTGGCCAATGCGGCCTGCGGGTGGGCGGTGCTCATCGAGTCTCCTTCAACGTGACATGGGCTTGAGTCGATTGCGCCGCGCCGGCAAGGCATTCGACGCAATCGCTCCGCGGCAGGATGTCCGGAAGGGTAATGACGCGCCCCCGAATTCACAATCCGCGCAATGGTGAAAATGCGCGATCATCGCACGCGGCTGCGCGAATAGCGCGCGTTTTGCGTGTTTACACCAAGCGCCCAAGGAGGCCATCGCGGGCAATGATGTGGGCGAACCACGCATCCCCAGGGCGTGCTACCGTGAAGCAATCTTAAAAACAACAGGTGTTGATATACTACATACCGAATATTGAAAAATGCGGCGTTGCAGCATACAATTGAGGAATTAACCTTCTCAATCGTTCGGAGTCGCACGTGGAATTCGTACCTCTCGCGCTGTTCGCCGTTGCTGTCTTAGGGTTGGGCTGTGCCGCCACCGTTTTGCTGACCGACTGGATTCCCGACTCGATCGGGGCGCTTGCATCGCAACATGGCCGCTTCGTGGGCCTGGGCGAGCAGCGCGGCAAAGCAGTGGCGCCGAATCGCGCACGTGTTCAAGCAGAGGCGATGAATGTCGTCAGAACTTCCAACTGAAACAGTGGCCACCCCGTTGACCCTGTCGTTGCAGCCTATCGGCGCGAGCGCGAGCTTGCGCGATCAGGCGTATGCGATGCTGCGTCAGGCAATCGCCGACGCGGATATCTACCAGAATCGCGAAGAAATCCGTCTCGACGAGCGCGTGCTCAGCGAATCGCTCGGCGTGAGCCGCACGCCGGTGCGTGAGGCAATGACGCTGCTCGAGCAGGAGGGCTTCCTGCGCATGGTGCCGCGGCGCGGCATCTACATCGTGCGCAAGAGCAAGCGCGAAATCGTCGAGATGATCCAGATGTGGGCCGCGCTCGAAAGCATGGCCGCACGCCTCGCCACGCTGCATGCGAGCGACGAGGAGATCGGCCGCCTGCGCCATATGTTCGACAATTTCCGCGACACGACCCCGGCGGAGCATATCGCCGAGTATTCGGATGCGAACATCGCGTTTCATCAGGCAATCGTCGAGTTGTCGAAGTCGCAGATCATTCTCGACACGATCAAGAACATCTTCATCCACGTGCGTGCGATCCGGCGCATGACCATCTCGCAGAGCGACCGGGCCGCGCGCTCGATCGTCGATCATCTGCGCATCATCGAGGCGCTCGAGAAGCGCGATACCGAACTCGCCGAGCGGCTCACGCGTCAGCATTCGCTCGATCTCGCGGCGTTCGTCGAAGCCAATTGCGATTTCCTCGATTGAGAGCGGTTAGACGCCTGATCTGATTTCCTGCTGATTTCGAAAAGCCCGCGGTGTGCAAGCACCGCGGGCTTTTTTGCGTGCGCGCGTTTCAAGCTGGTGGCCGGAAAACGAGGTCGCCGCCGCACTGCGGGATAAACCGTGCTTGACGGTCTTAAAAATATGGTATGTGATATATCAACAACGACAGCCGCACTCCGCGACTCAGTGTTTTCCCTTGAAACAACCGCCGCAAAGCCTTGCACGTTCCGCGCAAAGCCACGGTTGACAAGCTTGAGCAGCACGAACTTCGCGCCGTTTCTGTCTCGAAAATTGGCTTGAACGAATGTGATATATCACATACGGTATCTTCGAAGCCGTGAGACGTCGGTGCAGCCGGACGTATATCGAAGCAGACGCGTCCGTCGATAACCGTTGCACATCCGATAGATGAGGAGATGACTATGTCTGCAGTTGTTTCATCCCTGAGTCCGGCCACGGCCACGACCACGACCGCCGACGACACGCTGAAGCAGAAGACCCGCGACGCGGGCGTCGTGTCGGGCGGCCATCTGGTTGCGAAGGCGCTGAAAAACGAGGGGATCGACACGATCTTCACACTGTGCGGCGGGCACATCATCGATATCTACGACGGCTGCGTCGACGAAGGCATCCGCATCATCGACGTGCGCCACGAGCAGGTCGCCGCGCATGCGGCCGACGGCTACGCGCGCCAGACCGGCAAGCTCGGCTGCGTGGTGACCACCGCCGGCCCCGGCTGCACGAACGCGGTGACCGGCATCGCGACCGCATTCCGCTCGGAAAGCCCGATCCTGCACATCGGCGGACAAGGCGCGCTGACCCAGCACAAGATGGGATCGCTGCAGGATCTGCCGCACGTCGACATCATGGCGCCGATCACCAAGTTCGCCGCGAGCGTATCGAGCACCGAGCGCGTCGCCGACATGATCTCGATGGCCGCGCGCGAATGCTTCAACGGCGCCCCCGGTCCCGCCTACCTGGAAATTCCGCGCGACGTGCTCGACCGCGAAGTCGACGCGACGCGCGCGATCGTGCCGCGGCCGGGCCACTATCGCGCGTCGACGAAATCGATCGGCGATCCGCGTGACATCGAGAAACTCGCCGACATCCTCGTCGATGCCGAACGCCCCGCGATCCTGTACGGCCAGCAGGTGTGGACCGCGCGCGGTCACGACCAGGCGATCGCGCTGCTGCGCGGCATCGAGATTCCCGGCTATTTCAACGGCGCGAGCCGTGGGCTGCTGCCGCCAGGGGATCCGCATCATTTCGATCGCACGCGGTCGCAGGCCTTCGCGAATGCCGACGTGCTGATCGTGGTCGGCACGCCGTTCGATTTCCGCATGGGCTACGGCCGACGCATCAGCAAGGAATTGACTCTGGTGCAGATCGATATGGACTATCGAACCGTCGGCAAGAATCGCGATATCGATCTGGGCCTCGTCGGCGATCCGGGCGCGATTCTCGCTGCCGTGCTGCAAGCCGCGAGCGGTCGCATCAAGGACGACAAGCGCCAGGCGCGCCGCAAATGGATGGCACAGTTGCGCGACGCCGAAGCGACCGCGACTGAAAAACTGCTGCCGCTGTTCCGCTCGAATAGCACGCCGATTCATCCGTATCGCGTCGCGTACGAACTCAACGAATTCCTGTCCGACGACACCGTCTATATCGGCGACGGCGGCGACGTCGTGACGATCTCCGCGCAAGCGGTGCGGCCGCGCCGACCGGGACAGTGGATGGACCCCGGCGCGCTCGGCTCGCTCGGCGTCGGCACGGGCTTCGCGCTCGCGGCGAAACTTGCACATCCGCACAAGGAAGTGCTCTGCTATTACGGCGACGGCTCGTTCGGCATGACCGCGTTCGACATGGAAACCGCGAACCGCTTCGGCGCGCCGTACCTCGCGGTGATCGGCAACAACTCGGCGATGAACCAGATCCGCTACGGCCAGCTCGCCAAATACGGCGAGGAACGCGGCAACGTCGGCAATCTGCTCGGCGACGTGCCGTTCAGCAAATTCGCCGAAATGCTCGGCGGCTATGGCGAGGAAGTGCGCGATCCCGCGCAGATCGCGAGCGCGCTACAGCGTGCGCGCGCAGCGATTCATCGCACCGGCCGCTCGGCGGTCGTCAACATCTGGGTCGACCCACGTGAATACGCACCGGGCACGAAGAACCAGACCATGTACAAATAACCTTCATCGTTCAGGAGATACGACATGGCCAAGGCACTCGACGGTGTGCGCATCCTCGATTTCACGCATGTGCAATCGGGGCCGACCTGCACGCAATTGCTCGCATGGTTCGGCGCGGACGTGATCAAGGTGGAGCGGGCAGGCGCGGGCGACATCACGCGCGAGCAACTGCGCGATATTCCCGACGTGGATAGCCTGTACTTCACGATGCTCAATCACAACAAGCGCTCGGTCACGATCGACACCAAGCATCCGGAAGGCAAGCAGGTGCTCGAAGCGCTGATCCAGAAATGCGACGTACTGGTCGAAAACTTCGCACCGGGCGCGCTCGACCGCATGGGCTTCACGTGGGAGCGGATTCAGGAATTGAATCCGCGCATGATCGTCGCATCGGTGAAGGGCTTCGGTCCGGGCCCTTACGAGGACTGCAAAGTCTATGAGAACGTCGCGCAATGCGCGGGCGGCGCGGCGTCGACCACCGGCTTCGACGACGGTCCGCCGGTCGTGACCGGCGCGCAGATCGGCGACAGCGGCACGGGGCTGCATCTCGCGCTCGGCATCGTCACCGCGCTCTATCAACGCACGCATACCGGACGCGGCCAGCGCGTGCTCGCCGCGATGCAGGACGGCGTGCTCAATCTGTGCCGCGTCAAACTGCGCGATCAGCAGCGGCTCGACCGCACCGGCGTGATGAAAGAGTATCCGCAATACCCGAACGGCACGTTCGGCGACGCGGTGCCGCGTGCGGGCAATGCGTCGGGCGGCGGGCAGCCGGGCTGGATTCTGAAGTGCAAGGGATGGGAGACGGACCCCAACGCGTATATCTACTTCATCACGCAGGCGCCCGTGTGGGCGAAGATCTGCAACGTGATCGGCAAGGAGGAGTGGGCCACCCACCCCGACTATGCGACAGCGCCAGCGCGCCTGCCGCGACTGAAGGAGATCTTCGCCGAAATCGAACGCTGGACGATGACGAAGACCAAGTTCGAGGCGATGCAGATCCTGAACAAATACGACATTCCGTGCGGCCCGATCCTGTCGATGAAGGAAATTGCCGAAGAGCCGTCGCTGCGCAAAACCGGCACGATCGTCGAAGTCGATCATCCGCAGCGCGGCAAGTATCTGACCGTGGGCAATCCGATCAAGCTGTCCGACAGCCCGACCGACGTCAAACGCTCGCCGCTGCTTGGCGAACATACCGACGAAGTGATGGCCGAACTCGGTTATTCGGCCGAGCAGATCACGGCGCTGCGCACTGCCGGCGCAATCTAGGAGCGACGCATGCAGACGTGGATGCGGTTCATGTCGGGCGACGGCGGCATAGTGTTCGGCCGTGTCGAAGGCGCCTACCTGCACGAGTACGAAAGTCTCGCGCAGCCGGTGCCGACCGGCGCGGTTCTGTCGCTGCGCGCACTGACGCCTCTGGCGCCGTGTGCGCCGGGCAAGATCGTCGCGCTGTGGAATAACTATCACGCGCTCGCGGCGAAGCTCGACAAACCCGTGCCCACGCATCCGCTGTTTCTGATGAAGCCGGCGGCGTCGGTGATCGGCGCGGGCGAGCCGATCCGCCGGCCGCGTCACTACGCGGGCAAGATCGTCTACGAGGGCGAGCTCGGTATCGTGATCGGCCAGCGTTGCCGCGATCTCGATGTGCAGCAGGCGGAGGCGGCAATTTTCGGCTACACGCTCGTCAACGACGTCACCGCTGCCGACTTGCTCAACGAGAATCCGCATTTTCCGCAGTGGTGTCGCGCGAAAAGCTTCGATACGTTCTGTTGTCTGGGTCCGGCCATCGTTTCCGGTTTCGACTGGCGGGCGGCGCGCCTGCTGACGACGCTCGACGGCGTCGAGCGTCAAAATTATCCGCTCGCCGATATGGTCTTTTCGCCGGCCGAGCAGGTGAGTCTGATTTCGCAGGATCTGACGCTCGAACCCGGCGACGTGATCGCGTGTGGCACCTCGCTGGGTGTAGGCTCGATCAAGGACGGCGCAACGGTGTCGATCACGATCGATGGGATCGGCACGCTGACCAATACGTTGAGCGCGGCGCCGCGCGACGCACCGCAGCGATTGGGCGATACCGCGAACGTCGGTTGACGAGGGCAGGGACCTCGGGCTCTTGCCTTTCATCGCATCACGGAGGATCACGCATGCCGCAAGCCTGTGGGAGTGCCGTGTTGATGGATCTGTTGCTGCTGCTTGCGGTGACTGTCGCGATGGCGTTGGTCACCGTGCTGACGGTGGCAGTGACCGCGCTCACGCGACGACGGCTCGGCGGGCAATCGGCGCATCGGCACACGTGCGTGCGCGAACGAGATCCGACACGCAGGCCCCGGATGCTTGCATTGCTCGGCAGCGGCATCGGTTTGGCGGTCGCGTCGATAGGCTTTACGCGATACCTGTTGGCCGCAGCGCGCGAGAACACCGAACGCATCGAACTGTTTTCGGCCGTCTTGATCGGCGCGCTGATCTTCGCGGCCTGCGCGATCGCGTTCTGCAAGCTGCGCGGCGTATTGCAACTCGAGGCGGCCGCGCTGCCGGGCCATCACGTGGTCAATCTGTTTGCGCTGCTGTTATGCGGCTGGCTCGGTTACAGCTTCGTCACCGAACAGGCACAGCCATTCGGACTCGCGGCATTGCTCGCAACGGGCGCGCTGGCGTTGGCAATGGGCGTGCATCTGATGCTGAGTCGCGAGTATTCGGGTAATCCCGCTCACGCCGCGCATCACGACAGTTGTGCACCGCGCATGCGTGCGTTCGCCGCGCGTAGCGATGGCCTGGCGCTCGGCAAGCCGGGCCTGCTCGCGAACATCGAGTGGCATGGTGGAGAAGAGCAGACCTGGGCGCTTCGCGATGTCGCGCCGGCGCTGATGCGCTTGAGCGCCTATGCAGATCGTCGGGATGGGCGCGACGGTAGACGAAGCAATGGGCGCCAGCGCGACTGTTCACGCAAATGTACGCACAAGCGGCCGGTTCAATTCACTACGCGCCGCTGATCGACGATGCAGACGCCCCTGATAAACCTGATTGCAAATAGCGAAGACGGCGGGACGATGATCCCGCCGACCGAGTCTTGTTCGATGCTTCTATTCACCAACGGCCGCGGCGAATTCGCTGTAGTACTGCATCTTCCTGTGCAGAATGAGTTGCGCGAGAAAGTCGGCATCGTACGCGCGATGCAGATGGCTGTGATAGCGCTCGATATAAGCGGTGATTCGCGCCAACTCGCCATTGAACTCTTTAAGCATGTCGAGCGTGGCGCGGTCCCAGCGAAACCGCAGCCCGAGATCGCTGAACGCGGCATTGTAGGCGCTCAGATGCGCATCGTCGGGATGGTTTTCGTGATCCGCCGCCGCTGTGCGAGCGTTGCGTGTACTGATACGGGATTCAACCGGAGCGTGGTTCATGATCGGCCTCCTCGGCTCGCAAGTGAGAGAACTCGCTTGCAGCATAGAAGTCGCGATCGATTTGCAATAGTTAAAGTTTTATTGGCTTTCCATAGCTTAAGGCTTATGCACGCTCAGTTCCTTCACGCGCGTGATCTTTTCGATCAGACTGGCGCCTTCCTCCATCAGGAAGCGTTTGAAGGCGACGGCCACCGGCGGCAGACGCTTGTTTTTCCGATGCACGACATACCAGTTGAGCATCACCGGAAAGCTTTCGACGTCGAGCACGACCAGATGACCCAACTGCAATTCCAGGCTGATCGTATGGGCAGACAGAAACGCGATGCCCATTCCGGCAATGACCGCCTGCTTGATCGTCTCGGTGCTCTTGATCTCCATTGCGATCTTCAGATTCGACAGACGGCCGGCGAACCCTTCTTCCATCGAATTCCATGTATCCGAGCCACGTTCGCGCACGATGAACGCTTCGTTCGCGAGCTGACTGAAGCGGATATTGCGCTTGTGCGCAAGCGGATGAGTGGGCGCCGCGACGATCACATACGGATGCGGCGCGAACGGTTCATTGGTCGCGTCGGTTTCGTGCGGCGGACGCACCATGACCGCGAGGTCGGTTTGATTGGTCGCCAGTTGATGCAGCAGTTCTTCGCGGTTGTGCACCGCCAGATTCAGATCCACACCCGAATAGCGACGCGTGAATTCGGCGAGAAGGCGCGGAAAGAAATAGTCGCCGGCACTGATCACGGCGACATTCAGCTTGCCGCCGGAGACGCCCTTCAACTGACTCATCGCTTCGTCGACTTCATGGAACTGCTGCATGATCGCGCGGCTGTAGTGGAGCATTTCAGTGCCGGCCGGCGTCAGATAGATCTTTTTGCCAAGTTGCTCGAACAGAGGCAGCCCCGCATGCTCTTCGAGTTGCCGGACCTGAGTGGAAACGGCCGGCTGAGTCAGATGCAATTCCTCCGCGGCGCGCGAAAAACTCAGGTGGCGCGCCACCGTTTCAAAGACCTTCAGTTGCCGCAGAGTTGCATTGCGCATCGTCATGGTCGATGTATAAGGAAACGTGAATCAACATAATAACAAACTTTAATTATGAGTAATTCAGCAATGACCCTAGCATGAAACCTATAACAAGCCGAATAGCCACTGTAATACGCGGGTTAACGCATAGATATGTGGTGTGGCGGACGCAATAGCGGGGGAATAAGCTGTAATGCTTACCGGCTGAAGCGTGGTTCTGGTCGGAATAAAGCAAGAACTATCATCGAAAGACGAGTTCGGGGGAAAGGCATTAAAGGATCGATTCGAATTTTCCCGAATAGCGAAGTTCTCGGGCCATAACGATAAGGCGGGACGCATCCAGCACGGCGCTAAGCCGGCTGCACTAAATAAATAGTGGAGACAAGGCTCATGAACGATATCACCCAGCAATCGACGACCCCTATGTCCTGGCGTAACCGATGGTGGCAACTCGTCATCGGCATGATCTGCATGGCGCTGGTGGCGAATCTGCAATATGCGTGGACGTTATTCGTGGCTCCTATGCATGCGCGGCATCACTGGAGCGAGGCGTCGATCCAGCTCGCGTTCTCGATCTTCATTCTGACCGAGACGTGGCTCGTGCCGTTCGAGGGCTGGCTCGTCGATCGATTCGGGCCACGCCCGGTGGTGGCAGGCGGCGCGATCTGCGCGGGTTTGTCCTGGATTCTCAATTCGTATGCGACGACGCTCGGCATGTTGTATTTCGCCGCGGTGATTGGCGGGATAGGCGCGGGCGGTGTGTACGGAACATGTGTCGGCAATGCGCTGAAGTGGTTTCCCGACCGGCGCGGTCTAGCCGCGGGTTTGACGGCCGCGGGCTTTGGCGCGGGCGCGGCGCTGACGGTGATACCGATTGCAAACATGATTACGAGCCGCGGCTATGAAGCGACGTTCCTGTTCTTCGGCATCGTGCAAGGCGTCAGCATTCTGCTGCTCGCGATGCTCCTGACGCGGCCGATCTTGCGTCAGGCAGGAGTACGCAAGAGCCGCTTCGCGGTGTCTAAAGTCGATTTCACGTCGCGCCAGATGATCAAAACGCCAGTGTTCTGGGTGATCTACGCGTCGTTCGTCGCGGTCGCAGCGGGTGGTTTGATGGCGACCGCACAGATCGGCCCGATCGCGAAAGACTGGGGCCTGGCGCGCATTCCGATGTCGGTCTTCGGCGCGACGTTGCCGCTGCTGACCCTTACGTTGTCGATCGACAATATCTTCAACGGTTTGACGCGTCCGCTATGCGGCTTCATCTCCGACAAGATCGGCCGTGAAAACACGATGTTCGTGATCTTCATCGGCGAGGGCCTCGCGTTGCTCGGCATGATGCAGTTCGGCAGCAATCCATATGCCTTCATGGTCTTTGCCGCGCTGATCTTCCTGTTCTGGGGCGAGATCTTCTCGATCTTCCCGGCGACTTGCGCGGATACGTTCGGCAGCAAGTACGCGGCCGCCAATGCAGGCACGTTGTACACCGCGAAGGGTACGGCCTCGTTGCTGGTGCCGATCGCATCGGTGCTCGCGGCGACGGGCGGCTGGAACCTCGTCTTCATCGTTTCCGCCGTCATCACGATCGCAGCCGGTATTTCCGCGAAGTTCATCCTCGAGCCGATGCGCACGCGTTGGATCGAATCGCACGATGAACCTCAGGGCGCGCTGGCCGTCGCGGGTCATGGCAATGGCAATGCGTCGAGAATGAGTCACTGGCCCGAACAGTCTGGCGAATAACGTGAGCGTCGCGCGCCCGGAACCGACGCCATGAATGTTTCGTTGCAGCAGCTCAAGGTATTCGTCGCGGTCGCGCGCGAGCGCAGTTTCACGCGCGCGGCACGCGAGTTCGATCTGACGCAGTCGGCCATCAGCCGGTGTGTGCGTGAACTGGAAGACGCGGTCGAATTGAAGCTGTTCGATCGCACGACACGCCAGGTCGAATTGACGAATGCGGGTGCGAGTCTCGAGAGAAGAATCGGCCGGCTGCTCGATGAAATCGAACTGACGCTGCTCGAAGAGCGCGCTGCTTACGACGGACACACGGGCGTCGTGCTATTCGCGAGTAATCCGGTGTTGTCATCCGGCTGGGTATCGGGGGCTTTGGCGCAGTGCGCGTCGGTATTTCCCGAGCTGGTCGTGTCGGTCAAGGATCAGCCTCAATGCAGCGTATTGGCCAGTGTCGAGCAGGGCGAGGTGGATTTCGGCGCGGTCTGTGTGACTGCACCCGTCGATAGTCTGCTATTACATGCTCAGGTGCTTTTCACTACCCCACTGCATGCGGTGCTTCCCTCCGTGCATCCGCTAGCCCAGCACGACAGCATCGGATGGCACGCGTTGCGCGAATCTCCGCTGATCACGCTGAATGCCGATACCGGCGTGCGCGCCGCGCTCGAACCGGTACTCGCCGCGAACGAATTGAAGCGCCGGCCGATGCAGGAACTCGGACACGTTGCGGCGGTAGCGCGCATGGTCGAATTGGGATTGGGTGTCGGCGTATTGCCTGTCGATGCGCATTGGCCTTCGCCGGGCGCTTCGTTGGTGAGTCGCCCGCTGCTCCCCGAAACGACATTGACGACGGTACTCGTGCACCGCAGAAATCGCTCGCTTCGTCCCAATGCGGCTGCTGCGTGGGCGCAGTTCGTCGCATCGACGACCGATCATTCGCGGAGCGCAGACGAAATGCCTGCCGCAGTCGCTGCCGCGACGCAAAGCTTCAACTGGCAGTCCGTGCGGCAAAGCCTGTTGCCAGAACCTTAGATAGGGGCCGACCGACCGAAATGCTCGCGCGATGCGCGACATTCGATCGATGCGCCGCCAGTCAGCCACATAACGTCCTACTCAAGGAGCTTCATGATGGATATCCAGTCCGACCTCAGGCAACATGATCTGTTGATCGACGGCAAGCGCATGCCGCCAGGCACCGGGGAATATTCCGTCGATATCAATCCCGCGACCGAGGAGCCGATCGCGCTGGTCGCGCAAGGCAGCTCCGCCGACGTCGATGCCGCGGTGCGCGCGGCGCGCAGCGCATTGAAAGTATGGAATTCGATTCGGGCCGCCGAACGCGGCCGCATCCTGCAACGTCTCGCGGGCCTGATGCGCGAGAACATGGAAGAACTCGCCGCGCTCGAAAGTCTCGACTGCGGCAAGCCGATTGCCGCGGTGATGCGTCAGGACGTGCCCGCCGCGATCGATACCGTCGAATACTACGCAGGCTGGTGCGACAAGATCAACGGCCAGGTGGTGCCGACGCGTCCCGATGCATTGACCTATACGCTGCGCGAGCCGGTCGGCGTGGTCGCTGCGATCGTGCCGTGGAATTTTCCGCTGATGATCGGCATGTGGAAGATCGCGCCCGCGCTCGCTTGCGGTTGCACGCTGATCGTCAAGCCTGCCGAGATCACGCCGCTCACCGCGTTGCGCATCGGCGAGCTGGCGCTCGAAGCGGGTGTGCCGCCGGGCGTGCTCAATATCGTCACCGGCAAGGGCAGTGTGGTGGGCGACGCGCTGGTGTCGCATCCCGGTATCGACAAGGTCACGTTCACCGGTTCGCCTTCGGTCGGACGCGGCATCCTGCAGGGCGCGGCGGGCAACTTCAAACGCGTGACGCTGGAGCTCGGCGGCAAGTCGGCCAACGTGATCTTTGCCGACGCGAATCTCGACAATGCGGTGCGCGCCGCGGCGTCCGGCGTGTTCTTCAATACGGGGCAAGTGTGCTCCGCCGGGTCGCGGATACTCGCGCATCGTGACGTGTATGACGAAGTGGTCGAGCGTCTGGCCACGCGCGCAAAGTCGATCAAGGTCGGCGATCCGTCGCTGCGCGAAACGTCGATGGGACCGCTGATTTCAGCCGCGCAGATGAAGACCGTATTGAGCTACGTGGACACGGGTCGCTCGGAAGGCGCGTCGCTCGTGACCGGCGGCGCGCGAGTCGGCGATCGCGGCTTTTTCGTCGAGCCGACCGTGTTCGCGAATGTCGAGCACGAGATGCGCATCTCGCAGGAGGAGATCTTCGGGCCGGTAGCAAGCGTGATCCGTTTCAACGACGAAGCGGACGCGATCCGAATCGCCAATGGCACATCGTATAGTCTCGCGGCCGGCGTGTGGAGCGCTGACCTTAGCCGCGTGCATCGCGTGGCGCGCGACTTGAAGGCCGGCACGGTGTGGATCAATACCTACGGCTACACGGACGTGCGTTTGCCGTGGGGTGGTGCTGGCGATTCGGGCTTCGGTCGCGAGCATGGCGATGTCGCGATCGAGAATTTCACTGAACCAAAAGCGGTGTGGGTGGCGATCGATCAATAACGTCTAGTGCGAAAAAGGATCGGATGCATGGCATCCGATCCTTGGGTCGTGTTGCAAAACGAAAAGGAGTTGACGAGTAGCTAGTCAATTACCTTGTAATGCCATCTTCTCGCGCAATTTGATCAGTGCGAGCACGACGTCGATGGTGGGTGTCGGTTCGGCAACGAGTCGGCCCATTTCCTGCACGACGGTCAACAAAGGATCGATTTCCATCGGCCGCCGGTTCTCCAGATCGACGAGCGTCGATGTTTTGTGCGCACCAACCGCGCCCGCGCCATCAATACGCCTTTCTACATCGACACGAAAGTGCACGCCGAACTGCTCGGCGATTCGCTTCGCTTCCAGCATCATCGTGCGTGAAACCGCGCGCGTGCCCGGGTCGCTCGTCAGGACATCGAGCGTTGCATGCGTCAATGCGCTAATCGGGTTGAAGCACAGATTGCCCCAGAGTTTCAGCCAGATTTCGTCGCGAATGTTGTCGCGAATCGGCGCTTCGAAGCCGGCTGCCTGCATGATCTCGTGCAATTGCTGAATGCGCGGGGTGCGTTCGCCACTCGGTTCGCCGATCGGGAACTTCTTGCCGTACACGTGTTTGATCACCCCCGGTTCGACGATTTCCGCCGCCGGGTAGAGTACGCAGCCAATCGCGCGCTCGGGACCGAGCTTGGTCCATTGCGAACCATCGGGGTCGACGCTCGCGAGGCGAGTACCGGCAAAGCGTCCGCCATGCTGATAGAAGTACCAATATGGAATGCCGTTGACGCCGGTAACGATCGCCGTGTGCTTGCCGAGCAGTGGCTGCATCGAGTCGACCACGCCTGGCAGCGAATGCGCCTTCAGCGTGACGATGACGACGTCCTGGACGCCGAGTTCGCTTGGGTCGGACGTGCAGCGCACCGGCGCGCTGAATGTTTCGCCATCCATGATGAGGCGCGCGCCGTGTTCACGCATGGCCGCCAGATGCGGGCCGCGCGCAATGAAGCTGACGTCCGCGCCGGCGCGCGCCAATTGCACGCCCAATAAACCGCCAATCGCTCCCGCTCCGAAGATGCATATCTTCATGATGTCGCTCCGTGACGATGAAAAAGCCGTTCGCCGAATGCCGCATTGCACCACTTCGCGGCCGGTCACGGTTCGAGCATAAGGTGGAGCGACGAAAGCTGATAGTTAAAGTTTCTCCGCCGATGTATTAGCTATTCGTTATGAAAAGGCCTCACCTCAGGCACGCCGAACCAGCAGAAAACTCACGCCGATCGCAGCGAGAAAGCCGCCGCAGCAGCGATTGAACCAGCGGCGGATCTTCGCGCGCATCAGCCACTTGCCGAGATACATACCGGCCCATGAGTACAAGGCAATCGCGACCCATTCGAGTACCAGGAAGCTCGCGCCGAGCGCGGCGAATTGCGGCAGTATCGGCTGCGCGACGTCGACGAATTGCGGCAGAAACGCGGTAAAAACCAGGATCGCCTTCGGATTGCCTGCCGCCACGAAAAACTCCTGCCGTGCGATGCGAGTGAGCGCGGCCTCCTGGGGTTGCGACGTATCGATAGCGGGAGCGTCGCTGCGCCATAACTGGATCGCGAGCCAGATCAGATACGCGGCGCCTGCGAGTTTGATCGTCAGAAAGACCCACTCGGACGCATGCAGCACGACGGCGAGACCGGTGGCGGCGAGCGCGAGCATCATCGCGAAGGCGAGCAGCCGGCCGCTGCCGCCGACGAATGCCTTGATGAAGCCATGCCGCGCGGCGACGTTGATCGAAAGCAGGTTATTGGGCCCGGGTGCGAGATTGATGGCAAAGCAGGCGGGCAAGAAGAATAGCCAGGCGGTAAGGGACATGACGGCTGCATTCCGAACGGGAGATCACGATGCATCGCGCGGAGGATCGCCCGCGATGCGTTACCGGGATTGTAGCGAAACCGCGCCGCGCCTCCGCCGGCCGCGTGTTTAGTTCACCGCCTTGATAAAGCCAGGATCGCCGATCAACGTATCGACGCTGAGCTTGACCGTGTCTTCGATCGCGATCGTATTGCCGGTGAATTTCGGCGACTTCTGCTTCACGGTGCGCGTGGTCGTGTACATGACCTTCTGGGTCGCCGCATCGATGACCACGTAGTGCATCTTCAGCGTCCATATTGCTGGCGAGCGCTTATCGTCCACCGTGAAGGTTTCGATGCTGCCGCTGAGCACGCGTTTGTTGTCGTCGATACGGAAACCGGCCACCCGCAGGCTGTTCGCGACACCGTTGCGCACCACGAGGCTGACGTCGTCCTTCAGCACGAGCCCGGTCATCCCGGTATTTTCGATGCGGTTCGGCGAGACATGACCGTCGCGGGCGGGCAGATACGCGAAGTCGCTTGCAGGGGCGACACTGAGCGAGCCGGTGCCGTGGGTCTTCGGGTGTGTCGCGCTGGCGCTGCTGTTCAGGCCGAACCATGACCACGAGCACGCGGACAGCAGCGTGGGCAGCAGCACGGCGCCGCAGCCCTTGAGCACGACGGATCTCAACGGCGAACGCGCAGCAGCCCTGCGGGAGAAAGCGGCGGTCGAAGTCAGAAGAGTTGCCCTTTTAAGTGAGTCAGCCCGGTGAAGAACAGCATGGTAGCAGCGAACCGGACCGTCGCACCTTCAAACGGGCTCCGGGCGTTCCTTGCCGATCCGGGCAGCGAGCCTCGCAAATGGGCTGGCTAGCCCGGCCATCATAACGGGCCGCGATAGCGATGGACATCGGGGCTACGCCCGAAGGGCGTTCGCCGGCAGCCGCTCAGAAAAAGCCCGCCTTTCCCTGCGTGATATCGGTCAGCGTTGCCCTGGCGGCGTCGAGCGCATTGGCGGGCACGCGCATCGTCATCTTCACCAGCATGCCGTAGGCGCTGTCCACCAGCGCATAGCCTTCGGCGTCCATCCATCGGCGGACTTTGGCTTCGTCGGCATAACTGACTTCGACGCCTAGCGAAACCTGGGCAATCCTCTCGACGCGCGGCGCGTCGAGCAGCGCGGACGCGATCGCGTCGGTGTATGCGCGCACCAGACCCCCCGCGCCGAGCTTCACGCCGCCGTAATAGCGCACGACGGCCGCGAGCACGCCATCCAGATCGTGATGCCGCAGCACTTCGAGAATCGGCCGACCGGCGGTGCCGGACGGTTCGCCATCGTCGGACATGCCGGACTGGCCGCCCGCGAGCAACGCCCAGCACACGTGCGTCGCGGCCGGATGCTCGTCGCGCAGACGCTGCAATTCGGCCATCGCGGCATCGCGATCGGCGACCGGGAGCGCATACGCGATGAAGCGGCTCTTGCGAATTTCGAGTTCCGCGCTCAGCGGCGCGGGCAGGGTATAGGTGGGCAAGGCGGAAACGTCGGTGGATGATAAGAAGCACGCGGTACGCGGCGCGATGTCCGACATGGTAACGGATCGTCCAGGCGAGCGAGGCGCCCAGGGCAGGTTCGCGGCTTCGACTACAATGGTCCGCGGAACGCGCGCCCATCATGTCGATGCCGCGCATCGCGAGGAGACGACATGCTTGACCTATCCACGTTGGGGACTTTCGTTGCCGTCGTGCTCGGGCTTTTTCTGATTCCAGGCCCGGCCGTGCTGCTGGTTTTGACTCGCACGATGCACGGTGGACGCAAGGCCGGCATTCTGACCGGTCTCGGTATCGCAGCCGGCGATTTCGTGCATACGCTGGGCGCCGCCGTCGGCCTCTCCGCGCTGCTGATGACGTCCGCGCTCGCCTTCAATGCGGTGAAATTCGTCGGTGCCGCGTATCTGGTCTATCTGGGTATTCGCGCGTTGCGTGAAAAGCAGGCGAGTGCGCATCTGCCTGTCGTCGCGCCGGTGTCGGGTTCGAAGGCGTTCTTGCAGGCGATTCCCGCCGAAGTGCTGAACCCGAAGACCGCGCTGTTTTTTCTCGCGTTTCTGCCGCAATTCGTACGCCCCGAACATGGCTCGACGTTTCTGCAGTTTGCGACGCTCGGGCTGATTTTCGTTGCGATGAGCGCGCTTTATACGACGCTGATCGTTCTGACGATGCGGCCGTTGGGCAAACTCGTGAAGCGTTTGACGTGGTTGACGCGCTGGCAGAACAAGCTGATCGGCGTGCTGTTCATTTCGCTCGGCCTGCGCGTGGCGGTGCAAACCCGCTGAGCCTGGAAGCACGAGTTCAGGAGACAGCAATGAATGAAAACCCAAACTCGACGACGCGCGCGATCGAGTTCTGGTTCGACTTCGGCAGCAACTACAGCTATCTGAGCATGATGCGGATCGAAGCGTTGGGGGCCGCGCGCAACGTGACGATCGTCTGGCGGCCCTTCCTGCTTGGTCCGGTATTTCGCCAGCTCGGTTTCGACAATTCGCCCTTCGTATTGCAGAAAGAAAAAGGCGCGTATGTGTGGAAAGACATGGAGCGTCAATGCCGCAAATACGGCATTGCGCTCACGCGTCCCAGCACGTTTCCGCGTGCGGCGGTTCTCGCGATGCGCGTCGCGCTGCTAGGTGCGAACGAGCCGTGGATCGGTGCCTGGTGCCGCAAGATCATGCAGTTGAATTTCGTCGACGACCGCGATATCGGCTCGATCGATGTCGTCCGCGCAGCGCTCGACTCGCTTGGCTTACCGGTGCAGAGCGTGATCGACGCCGCGCAAAGCGACGCAAACAAGCTCCGCTTGCGCGAACAGACCGAACTGGCCATCAGCAAGGGGATCTTCGGTGCGCCGACGTTCTTTGTCGCCGGTGAGATGTTCTGGGGAAATGACAGGCTGGAGGACGCGTTCGACTACTGCGACGCGATCGCGGCGCGCCATTGAACGTCGAACGGAGCGCTCAATCAGCCTGCTGACAGAAGCGCCGGCCCGGTACATGAGAGACCACGGCCTGGGCGATTTCGAGTGGAGTACTTTCGGCGGGAACGACGCGACGGCTCGATTCGGGCTCGTGCTTCATCGTCCATTCGACGAGCCGGTATGAACGGCCCCAAGGCTGTTGCAGCGGATCGGAGACCTTGCAGGAATGAATCTGGCGAGTCCATTGATGGCCGGGCATCGCACGCAGGTGTTCGACTACCATCTCTTCAACCATGATTTACCTCCTTCTTCTTGTGCGCGGGACCATTCTCGGCCGCGTTTTTGGCACCCTTCAAGAAAAAACGCCGCCGATGTTCTGGCGGCTCAACAGGGGATGAAGTACATACTTGCAGCGAACAATTAAGCGAAACTTAAGAACGGCAATCATTACGCAAACGGATCTCGCAGCGTGTAAGCGAGTGCAAGCGAATGCAAGCGAGCGTTGACAACAGTAGACGCGCACGCTCGCGTGCCGGCCGAAGCGTCGAGAGCCTGCCCTCAAGACCCCGGCGGATCGGCCGTTATCAGTAGAGTTGGGGCGTCGACCCCGTTCGCCTTCAGGGCCGCCTTGCTGATACCGTGACGAAACTCGCCCAAACGCCGCTTTCCGAGCGCCTTCGCTCGCTCGTCGACACCGTGCAGCACAACGAGCGCACGTTGCGGCGCTTCCAGAACGTCGAGTTGCGTTTGATCGGCGCGCAGGATTTCGCGTCGTTTCTCGATACATTGTTCAGCCATCTGCCGCGGGAGTTCGCTCTCGCGAACGTGGTGCTGTGGCTCGACGACCGTGCGCCGATGCTGCTCGAACTGCTCGAGCCGGACAACCTGCACGCGCTCGAGCATGCGCAGCTAAAGACCTCGCGCGAGGGCGGTCTCATCGCGCGGTCTTTGTGCGAGGACGATCGGCCGTGGCTCGGCCGCCCCGCCGAACTCGCCGACGACGCGCGCCGCGCATTCTTCGGCGCCGTGCCGGCCCATGTGCCGGCCAGCGCGATTCTGCTGCCGCTCGCCGCGGGCAAGGGCGTCAGCGGTTATCTATGCCTCGGCAGCGACGACCCAACGCGCTTCGGCGCGGGCATGGCCACCGACATCCTCGAGCGCTTCGCCAGCATCGTGACCGCGAGTCTCGACAACGTCGCGCATCGCGAGCGGCTCAAGCAGCTCGGCACGACCGATTCGCTGACCGGCCTCGCGAATCGCCGCTATTTCGACGAGCGGCTGCGCGAGGAGTTGATGCGGGCGGTCCGTTATCGCGCGCCGGTCGCGTGTCTGTTCATCGATATCGACGGTTTCAAAAGCATCAACGATAGCCACGGCCATCAGATCGGCGACCGCGCGCTCGCGGCGGTGGCGGCCTGCGTGCGACAGCAGGTGCGGCTTGGCGACACCGTCGCGCGCTATGGCGGCGAGGAATTCGCCGCGCTGCTGCAAGGCGATCGCAGCGACGCGCTAACGGTCGCCGAGCGCGTGCGGCTGGCGGTCGAGAATCTCGACGTGCGTGACGAGCACGGCGAGCGCATTGCGCTATCGGTGTCGATCGGCGTGGCCGCACGCGTGGTCGCTGGCAGCCCGGCCGACGCAATGTCGCTCGGTCAGGCGATGATGGACGAGGCCGATCGCGCGATGTATCAGGCCAAGCGCAACGGCCGCAATCGCATCGAGGCGCAGGCCGATGCGCTCGATGAGCAGGGCTGATCGACCGGCATCAACGCTGACTACGCGTCACACCCCGGCCGCATCCGGCGGCACCCCGAGCAGTTGCAACGCGCCGCCCATCACACCGCTGAACACCGGTCCGGCGACCGTACCGCCATAGAACGCCTTGCCGGCCGGGTCGTCGATCATCACGGCGACGATCAGGTGCGGATTGCTCATCGGCGCCATGCCGACGAACAGCGCGCGGTAGCGATTCGGCGCGTAGCCCGCGCCGATCTGCTTGCGCGCGGTGCCGGTCTTGCCGCCGACGCGATAGCCCGCCACGCTCGCGGCGCGGCCGGTGCCGCCTTCGCCCGTGGCCATTTCGAGCATGTTGCGGATCGCGCGCGCGGTGCCGGGCGTCGTGACCGGTTCGCTGCGCGCGGCGAACGACGTCGGGTCGTCCGCATCGAGCGGCTCGCGCAGCAGGCTCACGCGCCGCAGCGCGCCGTCGCCGGCATAGGCGGTGTAGACCTGCGCGATTTGCAGCAGCGACACCGACAGCCCGTAGCCGTACGCCATCGTGGCCTGCTCGATCGGGCGCCAGCGGTTGTATGGCCGCAGCTTGCCGGCGGCCACGCCCGGGAAAGGCAGCTCCGGCTTCATGCCGAGACCGTATTGCTGGTACTTGGTCCAGATCGTCTCGGCCGGCAGGTTCAGCGCGAGCTTCGCGAGCGCGATATTGCTCGACTTCTGCACCGCCTCGGCAACCGT
Source organism: Paraburkholderia atlantica (assembly GCF_009362785.1). Lineage (GTDB taxonomy): Bacteria > Pseudomonadota > Gammaproteobacteria > Burkholderiales > Burkholderiaceae > Paraburkholderia > Paraburkholderia atlantica. Next base: position 74,639 of record NZ_WHNQ01000017.1, on the reverse strand, counting down.
CATCGCGCCATGATTCGACGTGTCGTGAATCACGGCCGGGCCGATCCGATACCAGCCGGGCGCCGTATCGATGATGCTTTGCGGCCGCACCTTGCCTTCGTCGATCGATAGCGCGACGACGAGCGGCTTGATCGTCGAGCCCGGCTCGAACGTGTCGATCACCGCGCGGTTGCGCAGCTGCCGGCCGGACAGGTGCGTGCGATCGTTCGGATCGAAGCTCGGGTAGTTGGCGAGCGCAAGGATCTCGCCGTTGCGCGCATCGAGCACGACCACGCTGCCCGCTTCGGCGCGGTGCTCCGCGATCGCGGCTTTGAGTTGCGTGTATGCGAGTTGCTGGATGCGCCGGTCGATCGTCAGCTGGATCGTCGCGCCGTTGCGCGCGGGCACGAGCGGCCGTGTCTCCGAGATCACGCGGCCGAGCCGGTCGCGGATCACCTCGCGCTGGCCCGGCACGCCTTGCAGTTGCGCGTCGGCGGAGAGCTCGACGCCTTCCTGACCGTTGTCCTCGATGTCGGTAAAGCCGACCACGTGCGCGGCCGACTCGCCTTCCGGATAAAAGCGTTTGGTGTCGGCCACCTGTGTGATGCCGGCGAGCCCGAGGCGCGACAGATGTTCGGCGGTGTCGGCATCGACCTGGCGCTTCAGCAGCACGAAGCTGCGCTCGCCGTTCAGACGCCGGCGCAGTTCCGCAGGCGGTAGATCGAGCAGCTTCGCGAGCGGCGCGAACGCGCTTTCGTCGACGAGCTTCGGCGAAGCCCAGATTTCGAACGTCGCGAGACTGACCGCGAGCATCGAACCATTGCGATCGACGATCCGGCCGCGCGTCGCGTCGAGTTCGAGCAGGCGCTGATAGCGCTTCTGCCCCTGGTCGACGTAGAAATCCTGATTCACGACCTGCACCCAGAACGCGCGGGCTGCGAGCGTCGCGAACGCGCCGAACACGAGCAGCACGATGAACTTCGAGCGCCACGCGGGCAGTCGCGCATCGAGCAGCGGGTTCTTCGCGGCTAACGCATAGGGATCGGGTGACGGAGGTTTTTTCTGGCGGATCATGGCGGCGGGCAGCGGGCGTTACGTACCTTCGATTGAACAGGGCCGCCAAAACCGCGAGGCCTGGCGGCAAGGACTGTCGCTGGGCCGAGTGTAAACAAAACGTAATTCAAATGCGAGAAATGTGAAAGACTCGGCGTTTGCTTTGGAGCAGCCGCGAGCCGAGCCGAAGCTCAAAACGAAAAGCCGCGCGGACTTGAAAATCCGCGCGGCCGATTCGTTCGATTGATGCGTCGACTCCGACGCGGCGTGTTGATGAGGCGCTCCCTGCCTGTGGAGCGCCTTCTTTTTATGCGCGCCCGTGGCGGGCGCGGCGCAGGAACGTCAAGCCGGCAACGCGAAACTCGCAATCGCGTCGCGCAACACGCCGACCTGGTCCTTCAGCGAATGCGCGGCGGCCGCGGCCTCTTCGACCAGCGCCGCATTCTGCTGCGTGACCTGATCCATCTCGCCGACCGCGCGATTGACCTGCTCGATGCCCGCGCTCTGCTCGCGCGACGCGTGGCTGATTTCTTCGAGGATCTCGTTGACGCGTCGTACCGACTGCACGATCTCGCCCATCGTCGCGCCCGCGTTGGCGACCAGCGACGCGCCGGTCTCGACGGTATCGGTCGAGGTTTCGATCAGCGCCTTGATCTCCTTGGCGGCCGTCGCCGAGCGCTGCGCGAGGCTGCGCACTTCGGCCGCGACCACCGCGAAGCCGCGACCCTGTTCGCCGGCGCGGGCCGCCTCGACGGCCGCGTTCAGCGCGAGGATGTTGGTTTGGAACGCAATGCCGTCGATCACGCCGATGATGTCGCCGATCTGCCGCGAGCTCGCGGTGATCTCGCCCATCGTGCGCACCACGTCGTCGACCACGCGGCTGCCGCGCGTCGCGACGTTCGCGGCGTCGCTCGCGAGTTGCGCGGCCTGGCTCGCGCTGTCCGCGTTCTGCTTCACGTTGACCGTCATCTGATCCATGCTCGACGCGGTTTGCACGAGTGCCGCAGCCTGCTCCTCGGTGCGCTGCGACAGGTCGGTGTTGCCCGCGGCAATCTCGTTAGCGCCGACGTTGATGTTCTCGGTGCCCTGGCGCACGCGCGAGACCGTTTCGACGAGTCCCGCCTGCATCGTGCGCAGCGCGTGCAGCAGGCTACCGTTGTCGTGCGGAGCGATCGGCACCGGCGTCGCGAGATTGCCTTGCGCCATCAGCCGCGCATGCTTGACCGCCGCTTCGAGCTCGCCGCCGAGCGAGCGGCGGATGCTGCGCAGCACGACCAGCATCACGGCCGTGGAGAGCGCGCCGAGCGCGACCGTGATCGCGAGCCAGCGCAGCAGGTTGCGGTAGAACGCGCTTTGCACGTCGTCCATGTACATGCCGGTCACGAGGTACATGTCCCATGGCGCGAAGTGCATCGAGTAGCTGGTCTTCGCGACTGGCTGCTCGCTGCCCGGCTTGGCCCACAGATAGTCGACGAAGCCGCCGCCGTCGTGATTGCCCGCGTTGACGATATCGACGAACAGATGATTGCCGGCCGGATCGGTGAACTGCGCGAGGTTCTTGCCGACCAGCTCGGGCTTGAACGGATGCATCAGCATGACCGGCTGCGAGTCGTTGATCGACAGGTAGCCGTCCTTGCCGTAGCGCATCGCGCCGAGCGTCGCGAGCGCCTGTTTTTTCGCGTCGTCCTCGGAAAGCGCATGCTGCTGCGCGAGCGCGTAGTAATGGGCGGTGACGTGGTTCGCCTCTTCGATCAGCGAGCGCAATTGCTCGCGTCGGTCCGAGATCATCGACGCGCGGTTCTGCCACGCGCCGAACGCGCCGATCAGGATCAGGCCAACCCACAGCACGGCGATCATCGACGTTAGTTTTCGGTTCAGAGTCATAGCGAGGGGAATGTACTTTTTGGCCAGTAGGGTCTAGTGAATCGCGGTCTATGCCGCTCGCTGTGTTAACGGCGCGAGATGACGTTGATCGAGGCAGGGGAAACCCGCTGTTTTACATCGCTATTCGTCTGATTAATAAGTGGATTTATTCAGCGTTTTAGCGGCGCCGATGCGTGCGCAATTCGAAAAAGACATTTGCGCGTTATTCTGGAATCTGAATTAACTGGCGATCTTCGGTAAAGCGCAAGCGATTGAAAACTGCGCACGAAAATCGACATAAAAACGGCCAGCGCTAAGCTCCGGATAATCTGCCGAGCCCGATCCAGCAAGGATCGCATCAACATTCCACAAAACGCCAATCAAATGCAGAAATCCCATCAAATGGTGATGGATGCAAAAAACGACACATTTTTCCACTTAAGCGCAACCACGAAAAATCGCTGAGACTTTCAAAAGACTCGCCATAAGAAATTCCGCTATAGTCGCCCTTTTCCGATTGCCAGCCGGGCGTAGAAGAACGTCAATCAGCCCGCCACCAGGAGTCCCGAAGAATGAATGCACGCGAACCCGCTTTCGTTTCCCAGTCCCGCAGCGCGCGCCTGCGCCAGATGCTCGTCAGCAGTGAACTCGAATTCATGATGGAGGCGCATAACGGCCTGTCCGCGCGCATCGTTCGCGAAGCTGGGTTCAAGGCGATATGGGGCTCGGGTCTTGCGATCTCCGCGCAGTTCGGCGTACGCGACAACAACGAGGCGAGCTGGACGCAGGTGGTCGATACGCTCGAATTCATGGCCGACGCGAGCGATCTGCCGATCCTGCTCGACGGCGACACCGGCTACGGCAACTTCAACAATGTGCGCCGCCTCGTGCGCAAGCTCGAACAGCGCGGTATCGCGGGCGTGTGCATCGAGGACAAGCAGTTTCCGAAGACCAACAGCTTCATCAATGGCGAGGCGCAGCCGCTTGCCGATATCGACGAATTCTGCGGCAAGATCAAGGCCGGCAAGGACTCGCAGAACGACGAGCATTTCTCGATCGTCGCGCGTGTCGAGGCGCTGATCGCGGGCTGGGGCATGGACGAAGCGCTGCGCCGGGCGGAAGCGTATCGACGGGCCGGCGCGGATGCGATCCTGATTCACAGCAAGCTGTCGCGTCCCGACGAGATTCTCGAATTCGCGCGCGAATGGGCCGGCCGCGCGCCGCTCGTGATCGTGCCGACCAAGTACTACAGCACGCCGACCGAGGTGTTCCGCGAAGCGGGCATCAGCACCGTGATCTGGGCAAACCATCTGATCCGCGCGGCGACCTCGGCGATGCAGGCCGTCGCGAAGGAAATCCATGCGAGCGAGACCCTCGTCAACGTCGAGGACAGCATCGCGGCGGTCAACGAAATCTTCCGTTTGCAGGACGCCGACGAATATTCGGAGGCCGAAGACCGCTATCTGTCGGGCGGTCGCGCAGCCTGCTCGGCCGTCGTGCTCGCCGCGAGCCGCGGCAAGGGCCTTGAAGCGGTGACCGAGGACCGTCCGAAGGTGATGCTGCCGATCGCCGGCAAACCGCTGCTGCGCTGGCTCGTCGATGCGTTCAAGAAGCAGGGCGTCAACGACATCACCGTGGTCGGCGGCTACCGGGCCGACGCGATCGATACCGCGGGCATCCGCCTCGTCGTCAACGAGCAGCACGCGCAGACCGGCGAGCTCGCGTCGCTCGCATGCGCACTCGATAAACTGACCGGCGACACCGTCGTTTCGTACGGCGACCTGCTGTTTCGCAGCTACATCCTGCGCGATCTGGTGGAAAGCGAGGCCGCCTTCAGCGTGGTCGTCGATTCGTCGCTGACCGATACGGAGAACGCGAGCGTGCGCGATTTCGCGTGGTGCTCGGCCGCCGACGACCGTGGTCTGTTCGGCAACAAGATCGTGCTGCGGCATGTCGCGAGCGGGCAGGAGCAGTCGTCGGCGGCGAGCGCCGCGCAGGTGCCGCATGGCCGCTGGGTGGGTCTGCTGAACGTGCGCGGCGCAGGCCTTGAACGCCTGCAAGCGGTGATGCGCGAGTTGCAGACGCGCGACGATTTCGCGTCGCTCGACATGCCCGCGCTGCTGAACGCGCTGATCGAAGCGGGCGAGTCGATCGAGGTGCAATACGTGCACGGCCACTGGCGCGGCGTCAACGATCTCGACGATTTCCGCCGCGCGGGCGACTTCGCGCACGCGCAGGCGCCGTTCGCGACGGCCGTCGGCGGCGCAACGGCGAACGATGCACACGGAGGCGTGCAATGATCGAAGCAGCACAGTTCGTCGAGGCGGCGCGCGAGCGCGGTTTCGACTGGTATGCGGGCGTGCCGTGCTCGTATCTGACGCCGTTCATCAACTACGTGCTGCAGGACGAATCGCTGCACTACGTGTCGGCGGCCAACGAGGGCGACGCGGTCGCGCTGATCGCCGGCGTCACGCTCGGCGCGAAGAACGGCCGGCGCGGCATCACGATGATGCAGAACTCCGGGCTCGGCAACGCGGTTAGCCCGCTGACCTCGCTGACGTGGACCTTCCGTCTGCCGCAACTGCTGATCGTCACGTGGCGCGGCCAGCCGGGCGTCGCCGACGAGCCGCAGCACGCGCTGATGGGCCCGATCACGCCGGCAATGCTCGACACGATGGAAATTCCGAGGGAAACGTTCCCGACCGAGGCCGAAGCGATCGGTCCGGCGCTCGATCGCGCGATCGCGCATATGGACGCAACCGGCCGTCCGTACGCGCTCGTGATGCAGAAGGGCAGCGTCGCCCCTTATGAACTGAAGGACGGCGGCGCGCCCGCGCGGCGCACGCCGGTCGAGCCGCGCGCTCAGTTCCGCGGCGTCGCCGCGAACGAACTCCCAACGCGCCACGACGCGCTGCAAAAGGTCATCGCGCATACGCCGCTCGACTCGACGGTGGTGCTCGCGTCGACCGGCTTTTGCGGCCGCGAACTCTATGCGATCGACGATCGCGCGAACCAGTTGTACATGGTCGGCTCGATGGGCTGCGTGACGCCATTCGCGCTCGGCCTCGCGCTCGCGCGCCCGGACCTGCACGTGGTCGCGCTCGACGGCGACGGCGCCGCGCTGATGCGCATGGGCGTATTCGCGACGCTCGGCGCGTACGGTCCGTCGAACCTCACGCACGTGCTGCTCGATAACGGCGCGCACGATTCGACCGGCGGCCAGGCGACGGTGTCGTCGCAGGTGTCGTTCGCGGGCGTCGCGGCCGCGTGCGGTTACGCGTCGGCCGTCGAGAGCGACGATCCGTCCGTCATCGACGCGTTGTTCGCGGCGCCGCCGCTCGACGGGCCGCGCTTCGCGCGCCTGACGATCCGCCGCGGCACGCCCGACGGCCTGCCGCGCCCGACCATTACGCCGCCCGATGTGAAGACGCGCCTGATGCGCCACATCGGCGCGATCTGAACCCCATGCCAACAGGAGCGCCGATGCTGCTGCTCAATCCCGGCCCGGTGACGCTCACCGAACGTGTCCGCAACAGCCTGTTGCAGACGGACTTGTGCCATCGCGAGAGCGAATTTTTCGACCTGCAGGAAGAGGCGCGCACGCGTCTCGTCGACGTGTACGGGCTCGACCCGAACGAGTGGCAGGCAGTGCTGATGACCGGTTCCGGCACGGCCGCCGTCGAAAGCATGACGGCCGCGCTGGTGCCGCACAACGGCAAGCTGCTGGTCGTCGAAAACGGCGTGTACGGCGAGCGCATCGCGCAGATCGCCGCGCAATACGGCATCGCGCACGAAGCGCTGAAGCACGACTGGATGGCCGCGCCCGATCTCGCGAAGATCGCCGAACGCCTCGACGCCGACAAGTCGTTCACGCATGTCGCGGCGATTCATCATGAAACGACCACGGGCCGTCTGAACGACATCGCGGCGCTCGGCGCGTTGTGCCGCGAGCGCGGCCTGCGTCTGCTGGTGGACGGTGTCAGCAGCTTCGGCGCCGAAGCGATCGATTTCGCGGACGCGAGCCTCGACGCGCTCGCGGCGACCGCCAACAAGTGCCTGCATGGCGTGCCGGGCGCGTCGTTCGTGCTGGTGCGGCGCGCGGCGCTGGCACGCGCGGCGAGCCGCACGTACTACCTCGATCTAGCTCGCCTCGCGCGTTTGCAGGACCAGCGCAATACGCCGTTTACGCCGTCGGTGCACGCGTATTACGCGCTGGTCGAGGCGTTGCGTGAGCTCGCCGACGAAGGCGGCTGGCGCGCGCGTTATGCGCGCTATGCGGCGCTTGCCGAGCAGGTGCGCGCGGGGCTGGCCACGCGCGGCATCGGCAGTGTGTTGCCGGCCGGGGAGTCGTCGGTGGTGTTGCGCGCGTACCGCTTGCCCAACGGTATCGCGTATCCGCAACTGCACGATGCGCTGAAGGCGCGCGGCTTCGTGATCTATGCGGGGCAGGGTGGGCTGTCGGCGGAGCTGTTCCGCATCTCGACGATGGGCAACATTCACGCGGCCGATATCGACCGCCTGCTGCAGGGCTTCAGCGACTTGGCAGGTTGACGCTGCGTCGAGCGGCGGGTCGCGAGCGCGCCGCTGGCGGCCTACTTACACCGGGTCCTTGTCCGGCGGCCCGTCAGGCCGCTGCGGCTCCTCGACATGATGCCCCGGCGACGGCGGCACCAGCGGGTCGGCTTCCGGGTCGCGGTTCGGATCGGCGTTCGGGTCGGGAATCGGGCTGGTGTGCATGTCGTAGCTCATTGCGTCACCCTTGCGGTTGAAATGCGCGGGTCCGGCGTGGGCGGTAATTACCGCCGATGCCCGCCGCCGCGTCGGTTATCTGTATTCAAGCGTAGGCGCTCGCCGCGCTTCCTGCTCGCTCCTTTTGCTATTTTCTCGCGCGCTTGCGGCCGACGCTGAGCTGCCAGTAGCGCTCGGTCGCGAACACGTCTTCGTAATTGCCGGGGCCGAACGCCCGCAACTGGCTCGCGTACGCGTTGACCGCTTCGCGTTTCAGATGCGCGCGGCGCTGCACGTCGATCGTGTGGCCTGCGCTCGGCGTTGCCGGCGTCGCGACGATGCCGCGCTGCGCGAGATCGGCGAGCCGCGCCTGCACCGCGCCCGGAGTGAGCCGGTGAATCGCTTCCTCGTAACCGAACCAGTCCAGATGCGTGAGGCGCGGCAGGATTTCGCAGCACGCTTCGAATACCCGCGCATGATCCTCGTGATGCAGGCCGAGCGGCATCAGCAGCGTGTTGGCGGTCGTGCGGTAAATCGTTTCCTCCAGCGCCGCCGCCATCTGGCTGATCGACGGCGAGTCGGCGTACTGGCTGTCGCGAAACGGCATGCGCAGCGGAATCGCGTCGAGCACTTCGAGCGCGCGGTTGTCTTCGACCGTGCGTTCGCGGACCGCTTCATGGGCGTTCGCGAAACCCGCTTTCTGGTCCCACTCGGTGTGCATGTCGTGTTCGGGCGGCGCGGCGAACACGGTGCACACGGCGGCGTCGGGATGGGCGGCGAGCAAGGCGCCGCAACTGAAGACGGCGTCGTCGAAATGGGGCGAGACGATGAAAAGGCGTGGGGTGGTTTCGCTCATGGGCTTGCGTCTGGGGGTTCGAGGCGGGGCGGATGAGGCGTCGAGGCTGTCGGTCGTCAAGGCGCCGCATGCGAAAAAAACGTGGCGTCACCTCAGCTTAGGCGTAATCGGCGCGGCTTGCGCGCGAAACTTGCAGCGCGCAAATCGCGTGCCCGAACGACTCCGGTTCGAGATCTCAATCTATCCATCGCAGCGACCGTCATGGCTTTTCGGCTCGTCGCGAGGCGCTGTCATGGCCCTTGAAGCACACGTGTTTTGGGTACTTCGCGAATTCTCCGAACCCTGTCCTCCGGCGTCCCCCGTTCAGGGGATTGTCCCCCCGCGCAATCGCGCCGATCATTGGCCCATTCGGGAAGGCCATCCATCCAGTTCGGGACTCAAGGAGACTCAGATGCGCGATAACGCCACGGCCGCCGCGCCCTCGGCCTACGCCTATCCATTGCTGATCAAGCAGCTGCTGCACACACCGTTCGTTCAGGCGCCGGACCAGCAGATCGTGTATCGCGGTCAGCTCCGCATGACCTATACGACGCTGCGCGAGCGCATCGCGCGGCTCGCCAATGGGCTCTCCCGGCTCGGCGCGCGGCACGGCAGCACGGTCGCGGTGATGGACTGGGACAGTCATCGTTACCTCGAATGCTATTTCGCGGTGCCGATGATGGGTGCCGTGCTGCAGACGGTCAACGTGCGCCTGTCGCCGGATGAGATCGCTTACACGATCAACCATGCCGGCGCGGAGATCCTGTTCGTCCACACCGATTTTCTGCCGCTCGTCGAGGCGATCAAGGGACAGCTCGAAACGGTGCGCACCTTCGTCTGGATCGACGAGCAGGACAGCGAAGTGGCGGCGCACTCGATTCCGTTCTCGGCGGAATACGAAGCGATGCTCGAGGAAAGTTCGGATCGCTATGAGTTCCCCGACTTCGACGAGAACACGCGTGCGACGACCTTTTACACGACCGGCACGACCGGTCTGCCCAAGGGCGTCTACTTTTCGCATCGGCAGCTGGTGCTGCACACCATCACCGGCATGGCGGCGTTGGCGAGCCCCGAGTCCGGGCAGCGCTTTCACCGCGGCGATGTCTACATGCCGCTCACGCCGATGTTTCACGTGCACGCGTGGGGCATGCCCTACATCGCCACCATGCTCGGCGTGAAGCAGGTCTACCCGGGCCGCTATCTGCCGGATCGGCTCGTGAAGCTGGTGCGCGACGAAGGCGTGACGTTCTCGCACTGCGTGAGCACGATCCTGCACATGATCCTCGGCTGCGAACAGGCGCGTTCCGTCGACTTCAGCAAGTGGAAGATCGTGATCGGCGGCGGCGCGCTCACGCACGGACTCGCGCGTGCCGCGCTCGAACGCGGCATCGACATCTTTGCCGGCTACGGCATGTCCGAAACGTGTCCGTTGCTGAGTCTCGCGCAACTGCCGCCGGGCGCCGAGGCGCTCGACGCGGACGAGCAGTTGCGGCTGCGCTGCACGACCGGACGGCCGATTCCGCTCGTGGATCTGCGCATCGTCGATCAAAGCATGGAGGAGGCGGCCCACGACGGTAGCGCGTACGGAGAAATCGTCGTGCGCGCGCCGTGGCTCACGCAAGGCTATCTGAACAATCCCGAAGCGTCCGTGCAGCTCTGGAGCGGCGGCTACCTGCACACGCAGGACATCGCGACGATCAGCCCGAGCGGCAGCATCCAGATCACCGACCGTCTGAAGGACGTGATCAAGTCGGGCGGCGAATGGATTTCATCGCTGGAAATCGAGAGTCTGATCTCGCTGTATCCGGGCGTATCGGAAGTCGCGGTCATCGGCATCAGCGACGAGAAATGGGGCGAGCGGCCGGTCGCGCTGGTGGTGCTCAGCGAAGGCGCCGCGGTCAGCGAGGACGACATCAAGCGTCACGTGCTGACGTTCAGTGAGTCGGGGCGGATCTCGAAGTATGCGGTGCCGCAGATCGTCAGGTTCGTCGACGCGCTCGAAAAGACCAGCGTCGGCAAGCTGAACAAGAAGTGGCTGCGCGCGCAGTTCGCCTGAAGCGTCACAACGTCTTGCCGAAGCCCGCGCAACGGTTCGGGGACTTCGCTCGACGATGCAGCCGTTCGGCGATCCAGCGGCTTCATGCCTTATCAGTTTCCCTTCCCTTGTCCGTCAACATCGTTCGATGTTGTCGCGATCCTCGATTTCGACCGGCTGCGGGCAGACCAGTCTCTGCAAGGCTGAGGTTAGCCGCTAGAGCGTGCGCAAATCGTCCGGCGTATCCACGTCGCGCAGAATGCCGGGATCGTCGACGTCGATGCGCGTCAGCGCTCCTGACTTGAGCAGCGCCTTCGCGCCGGTGTCACCGTCCAGCGCGAGCAGCGCGTCGCGGTGCTCGCTGCCGAAGCCGACCGGATGGCCGCGCTGGCCGTCATAGAACGGCGCGACGAGGCGCGCGCCGTTGTCGAGTGCGCGGGCTACCGCTTCGATCGTCGGAATTGCGATGCGCGGCATATCGGCGAGCGCGACGATCCAGCCTTCGGCGTCGTCGCTCGCTTCGATGCCGGCGGCGAGGCTCGCGCCCATGCCGCGCTCGGCGCTCGCCGCGAACACGACATCACAGCCGGCATCGTTCAGTACGCGGGCGAGCGCGTCGGAGCCCGGCCGCACCACGGCGAGCACGCGCGTGACGACCTGCAGCAGCCGATGCGCGGCTTCATGCGCGACCAGCGTGCCGTCGGGCATCTGTGCGAGCAGTTTATTGTGCAGCCCGTGCGGATCGAAGCGCGAGCCGAAACCGGCGGCGAGCAACACACCAGTGGCGAGCGAGGCGTAGGCCATCGGCGGATACCGGTAGACAGGAATGCCCCGATTGTGCGATGCAACGGGGCGGCAGGCAAGCGCGGCAAGGCAAGCCCGATGCCCGCCGCCCGCCGCTGCCGCTTTCGCCGTCGCGCCATGTCCGGCGCTGCCGCCGGTTCAGGTCCGCACCACCTTGTCCAGCGTGATCGGCAGATCGCGCACCCGCACGCCGGTCGCGTTGTACACCGCGTTCGCGATCGCGGCCACCACGGCCGTGATGCCAATCTCGCCGATCCCGCGCACGCCGAGCGAGTTGATGTACGGATCGGGCCGGTCGATGAACGTAATGTCAATCGTGCCGATATCGGCGTTCACCGGCACGTGATACTCGGCGAGGTTCGCGTTCGTGAAGCGTCCGAAGCGCTCATCGAGCGTGCTTTCTTCCTGCATCGCCGCGCCGATGCCCCACACGATGCCGCCCATCATCTGGCTGCGCGCGGTCTTCTGGTTCAGCACCCGGCCGACGTCGTACACCGCGACCACGCGCGGCACGCGGATCGTGCCCAACTCGGCATCGACGTGGACCTCGACGAACACCGCGCCGAACGAGTGAAACGAGTACTTCTGCTTCTCGTCGCCTGGCTTCACGGTGGCGGTCGCCTCGATCGGCTTGCCGCCCGCGCGCGCGATGATCGCGGCGGCAGGATCACGCTTGCCCGGTTGCGAGCGGCTCACGACCCAGCCGCTTTCGACGGTGACGTCGTCGAGCGGCAAGCCATGCACCGGTGAACTCGCATCGGCGAGCGCCAGCGCGATCAGCTGGCTGCGCGCCTGGCTCGCCGCGTCCCGGACCGCGGGCGACACGCTGGCCGCCGACTGCGAGCCGCCCGACACCGGCGCGCGCGGCAGCGACGAATCGCCGAGCGCGAAGTGGATCTGCGCGGGCGTGAAGCCGAGCGCATCGGCGGCGACCTGGGTCATCACCGTATAGGTGCCGGTGCCGATGTCCTGCGTGCCCGAGGCGACCACCGCGGTGCCGTCCGGCAGAATCTGCGCGAGCGCCGACGCCTCGCTGCGGTTGGCCGGATAGGTCGCAGTCGCCATGCCCATGCCGATCAGCGTGTTGCCGTTGCGCATCGAACGTGGTGCTTGCGAGCGGCGCGACCAGCCGAACTTCTCGGCGCCGAACTGATAGCACTCGCGCAGCGACTTGCCCGACCACGGCTTGTGCTCCTGCGGATCGCTGTCCGCGTAGTTCTTCAGACGCAGCGCGAGCGGGTCCATCTTCAGCGCGACGGCGAGTTCGTCCATCGCCGATTCGAGCGCGAACGAGCCGGTGGTCTCGCCCGGCGCGCGCATGAAGGTCGGCGTGCCGACATTGAGCTGCACGAGCCGGTGCGTCGTCACCTGGTTGGGCACCGCGTACAGCATGCGCGTGACCATGCAGCAGGTCTCGGTCCAGTCTTCGATCATCGACGTGTTCGAGATGCTGTCGTGGCGCATCGCGGTCAGCGTGCCGTCATGCCGCGCGGCGATCACGAAGTGCTGCTCGGTGCGCGGCCGCGCGCCGACCGGGCCGAACATCTGCGGCCGTTCGAGCACGAGCCGCACCGGCCGCCCGGTTTGCCGCGCGGCCATCGCGCACAGCGACACGTGCGACCACGACGAACCCTTGCAGCCGAAGCCGCCGCCGATCAGCGGCGATATCACGCGCACGTCGGACACCGGGATCGCGAACGTCTTCGCGAGCACCTGGGCGGTGCCGCTCACGCCTTGGGTCGAGTCGTAGACCGTCAACTGCGGGCCGTCCCAGTGCGCCATCGTCGCGTGCGGCTCCATCGGGTTGTGATGCTCGATCGGCGTCGTGTAGGTGGCCTCGATATGCACGTCGCCGCTTTGCATGCCGTTTTCGAAACTGCCGCGCTGCGTGTCGGTCTGGCGGCCTTGCGGCTTGTCCGGCGCATGCGCGTGCGGCTTCGCCTGCTCGAAGTCGAGCGCCGCGGCGCCCGGCTGATAGACGATGCGCAGCTGGCGCGCGGCATCGGTCGCATGTTCGAGCGTATCGGCGACGACCACCGCGACCGGCTCGTTGCTGTAGTGCACCTGGTTATCTTGCAGAAGCGACAGGTGCCGGCCGGCCGGAGGCGAGAGCGCGGGCTTGCCGCCGTTCGGCAGACGCGGCGCGTTCTGGTAGGTCATCACGAGCAGCACGCCGGGCACGGCTTCGGCGCGGCTCGCATCGATCGACGAAATCGTGCCGGCCGGGATCGTGCTCGTCACGAGCACCGCATGCGCGAGGCGTGCACCGGGGAATTCGGCTGCATAACGGGCGTCGCCGGTCACCTTCAGCAGTCCATCGACACGATCGAGCGGTTGTCCGATCAGATTCATGCGACACCTCCCGCGTTGCCGGCGGCCTGGTTGACCGCGCGCACGATCGCGCGTTGCGCGAGCTGGACCTTGAAGGCGTTGTCGTGGCGCGGCTGCGCGCCGCTCAACGCGGCCGCGGCGGCGTTCTTCAGCGTGGCCTGGCTGAGCGGCTGGCCGCTCAGCATGTGCTCGGCCACGTTCGCGCGCCACGGTTTATGCGCGACGCCGCCGAGCGCGATGCGCGCGCTCTGCACGCGTTCGCCGTCCATCTGCAACGCGGCCGCGACCGATACGAGCGCGAACGCATAGCTCGCGCGGTCACGCACCTTCAGATAGTGCGAATGCGCGCTGAACAGCGGCGGCGGCAGATCCACTGCGGTGATCAGCTCGCCGGGCTGCAACGTGGTATCGACGTCGGGCCGGTCGCCCGGCAGCCGATGGAAGTCGGCGAACGCGATCGTGCGCTCGCCGCCCGGGCCGCTCACGCGCACCAGCGCATCGAGCGCGGCCAGCGCGACGCTCATGTCCGACGGGTTGACCGCGATGCATTGCGGGCTCGCGCCGAGGATCGCGTGCGCGCGGTTATGGCCGTCGAGCGCCGCGCAGCCGCTGCCGGGCAGGCGCTTGTTGCAATGCGTAAAAGCGGTGTCGTAGAAGTAGCCGCAACGGGTGCGTTGCAGCAGATTGCCGCCGACCGTCGCCATGTTGCGCAACTGCGGCGACGCGCCCGCGAGCAGCGCTTGCGACAACAACGGGTACTGCTCGCGCACCAGCGCGTGATTGGCCGCGTCGCTGTTGCGCACCAGCGCGCCGATGCGGATGCCGCCGCCGGGCAGCGTCGTCACCGAGTCGAGGCCGCCGATGTGCGTGATGTCGATGAGCCGCACCGGCCGCGTGACGCCGCCCTTCATCAGATCGAGCAGATTCGTGCCGCCGCCGATGAACACCGCGCCGGGTTGTTGCGCCGCGCGTACCGCGCTGGCGACGTCGCCGGCGCGTTCGTAGGAGATCGCATCCATGTCGGTCTCCGTCAGGCGTGCTCGTGCGCGGCGCGCACCGCGGCGACGATGTTCACGTACGCGCCGCAGCGGCAGATGTTGCCGCTCATGCGCTCGCGGATTTCGTCGTCGGTGAGCGCGGCGGGACGCGCGCGCACATCGGCGGTCACGGTGCTCGCCGTGCCGTTGCGGAACTCGCCGAGCAGTGCGGTCGCCGAGCACAACTGCCCGGGCGTGCAGTAGCCGCACTGGAACGCATCGTGTTCGATGAACGCGGCCTGCACCGGACTCAACGTGCCGTTGCTCGCGAGTCCTTCGACGGTCGTGATGTTCTCGCCTTCATGCATCACCGCGAGCGTCAGACACGAGTTGATGCGGCGGCCATCGACGAGCACCGTGCAGGCGCCGCATTGACCACGGTCGCAGCCTTTCTTCGTGCCCATCAATCCTGCGTATTCGCGCAATGCGTCGAGCAGCGTCACGCGCGGTTCGAGCTGTAGCGCGTATGCGCGGCCGTTGACGGTCAATGTGACGGCGTGCGGCGGCACTACGGGGTTGCTTTGCGGCGCGGTTGAGGCGGGTGCCTGCTCTTGCGCGCGCAGATGCGGCGCCGCGCCGATCGTCGCGGCGGCCGCCGCCGATTGCAGGAAGCGGCGGCGTGACGGTTGGGAAGGAGTGGTGTTGGGCTCGGCGGTCGACTCTGAAGCGGGGGTGTCCCCGCTATGCTGACATTCTGTAGGCGTGGTCATGACGATCTGTTGACTCCATTGAAAGGTCAATGCAGGCTGACGACGCGTCGATGTCCAACGCATCGCGTTGACACAAAACCATTGAGCAGCAATTTAAGTGCCGTTGCAGGCGCAGCTACAACGGTATTAAAGACTCGCTGCAAACGCAAAGCCGATCCGCGCAATAAAGGCAGGCCAATATGCGCAATGACCAGGAAGGAGCCGGGCTGGAGTCGCGCAAACACGTGCGAAATTGCACGTTTTGCGCCTGGAAAAAAGCGAAATCGACCTGCGGCTCAACGCGCCCGGCAGGCTGTGAGGATGCCTCGCAGCAAATCGATCGGCGGCGGCGGACATCCGGGGATCGTCACGTCGACCGGCAAGATCGACGAAACCGGGCCGCACACCGCGTAACTATTGGCAAATATGCCGCCCGTGCACGCGCATTCGCCGGCGGCAACGACGAGTTTCGGAGCGGGGGTCGCGTCGTACGCGGCGAGCAGGGCCGCGCGCATATTCAGCGTCACCGGCCCGGTCACGAGCAGCAGGTCCGCATGCCGCGGACTCGCGACGAATTTGATGCCGAGCCCTTCGATGTTGTAGTACGGGTTGTTCAGCGCGTGGATCTCCAGTTCACAACCATTGCATGAACCCGCATCGATCTGCCGGATGCATAGCGCCCGCCCGAGCAGATCGAGTATGTCCTCGCGAATGCGTCGCTCCTCGTGAAGCCACGCGTCTTCTGCCGCCGGCGCAGGTTCGCCGGGAAAATCGGTGCGCGCGAATTGCCGGATCAGTTGCCACATCAGAGATCGTGCCCCGCGTAGTTCAGGTTGAACGACTTGTTGATCAGTGGGAAATCGGGAACGATGTTGCCGATGACCGCGTGTTCGAGCGCCGGCCAGTTCTGCCATGACGGATCGTGGCAATGGCATCGGCCGATGACGTCGCCCGGGGCGAGATCGAGTGCAACGAATACGTCCCCCCGCCAACCTTCCACCCAGCCTACGCCTTGCGCGTGCGCCGTTGCAGGCGTCATCGCGACGACCGCGGGACCGTCATCGGGAAGTTTGGTCAGCAACGTGCGGATCAGGCGCAGGGATTCATCGATTTCGGCAAAGCGCACGGCGACGCGTGCGGCAACGTCGCCGCGCGCATCACCGATCGCATTGACCGCGATGTCGTCATACGGAGCAGCGCGCAGGTTCGCACGAACATCGAAGATTCGACCGCTGGCGCGGGCGGCCATGCCACGCACGCCGAAATGCTCGACGACAGCGGGCGTCAATCGGCCCGTGCCGAGGAATCGATCCTGCAGCCCGGACTGGTCCTCGTAGACTTTGCGCATCACGTGAACCTCGCGTTCGATGCGTTCGCATTGCTGCGTCAGCACCGCCGCGTGGTCGGCGCGAACGTCGACCGATACACCGCCCGGCACGATCCGGTCCATCAGGTATCGATGTCCGAACAGGCGGGCGTTCGTCCGTATCCAGTCCTCCTTGAGCCGCGAGAATTGCGCGAGTGCGAAGCCGAATCCGGCGTCGTTGCCCAGCGCGCCGAGGTCGCCCAGGTGGTTGGCCACGCGTTCGCGTTCGAGCAGAAGCGCACGCAGATACAGTGCGCGCTTCGATAGTTGCGTGCCGCTGGCTTGCTCGAGCGCCATGCAAAATGCCCACGAGAACGCGACGGTCGAGTCGCCCGCAATCCTGGCCGCAACCCGATGACCGTGCGACGCGGGAGTACGTTCAAACAGACGCTCGACGCCGCGGTGCACATAGCCGAGACGTTCTTCGAGGCGCAACACCTTCTCGCCGACGACCGAGAAGCGGAAATGCCCCGGCTCGATAGTGCCGGCATGAATCGGCCCGACAGCGATCTCGTGCACGCCATCGCCCGCAACCTGCACGAACGGGTAGTCCGCCTCGCTCGACTCGAAGGCTTCGACACCGGTCGCCTGCCTTTGCAGCGGGAAATAATCATCGGGCCAGTTGCCGTGATTGAGCCACGGGCGCGTGTCCTGGGTGCCACGCGCGCGCAGGCCGATCAGATCGAAGATCGCTCGTTGCATGCGAGTCGCGCACGGGAAAACGGCGGCGAGATCGGGATAGTCTCCACCGGCATTCTGCTTACGCCCGATCGGCAGGCGCACCCACACTATGCCGTCATCGCATTCGTACGCGGCGTTCACCGAGAAACCGTCTTCGACTGCTTCGCTGCCCCACATTGCAACGAGGCGCCGCTGCTCCGCTCGCGCGGTGCGCGCAAGCTCGAGCCACGCTGATTCATCGGCGCGCACCACGGCTGCTGGAATCTGGCCCGCACGGTGTGTGAGGCGAGTGGCGGCAAGTTGCATCGATTCGAGTCGCATCGGTCACCCCGCCAACATCGTTGCAGCCTGGCGATACCACGTCGCCAGGTACGGTGGCACATAGAGGCCCAGCATCAACCCCAGACCCAGATGCACGAAGACCGGCAGCGGCGCGGGACGATGCTCGAGCGGTTTTGCCGTCGTCGTCTCACCGAACACCATGCGCTGCACGCGCGCGAAGATCGCCGCGAATGCAACGGCGAGGCCGAGCAGCAACAGCGGCGCTGTCCACGGTAGCGTGTTCATCGCGGTCGTCAGGATCAGGAACTCGCTTGCAAACACGCCGAACGGCGGCAGGCCGAGAATCGCGAGCGCGCCGAGCATCATGCCCCAGCCGACCGTCGGGCTGACCTGCAGCAGCCCGCGAATGCCTTCGATCGCCTGCGTTCCCGTCTTTTGCGCCGCGTGGCCCACCGCAAAAAAGATCGCCGACTTGACCAGAGAATGGACGGTCATATGCAGCAGACCGGCGAACGTCGCGACCGGGCCGCCGAGGCCGAACGCGAACGTCATCAGTCCCATGTGCTCGATCGACGAATACGAGAACAGCCGCTTGACGTCCTTCTGCCGAAACAGCGAGAACGACGCGATCAGCACCGATACGAGCCCGAACCCGACCAGCAACCGTCCCGGCAGGCCATTGCCGAGCGCGCCGTCCGCCAGCACCTTGCAGCGCAGCACCGCGTACAGCGCGACGTTCAGCAGCAGCCCGGACAGCACTGCTGAGATCGGTGTCGGGCCTTCGGCGTGCGCGTCCGGCAGCCAGTTGTGCATCGGCACGAGTCCGACTTTCGTGCCGTAGCCGACCAGCAGGAACACGAAGGCGATCGACACGATGGACGGATCGAGGTGCGTCCTGACGGCGGCAAGGCTCGTCCACAGCAACGCGTCGCCGTCGCTCAGTTGCCGGCTCGCGGCGAGGTACAGCAGGATCGTGCCGAACAAGGCCTGCGCGATGCCGACACCGCACAGGATGAAGTACTTCCAGGCGGCCTCGAGGCTTGCGGCGGTCCGATAGACGCTGACGAGCAGCACGGTCGCGAGCGTGGCGCCCTCCATCGCGACCCACAGCACGCCCAGGTTATTGGTCAGCAGCGCGAGCAGCATCGCGAACATGAACAACTGGTACATGCTGTGATAGAGGCGCATGCGCGGCGCGGTCATCCGCCCGCGCGCTTCTTCGATCTGCATGTAGGGCCGCGAAAACAGCGACGTCGTCCAGCCGACGAAGGCAGTCAGCGCGACGAGGTACACGTTCAGGGGATCGACGAAGAATGCACGGTCGAATGCGAACGACGGTCCGTGTTCGACGGTGCGCGCGGCGAGCACGAGCGTCGCCGCGAACGTCACGAAGCTGAAGCCGGCGTTCAGGTTGCGCGCCACCCGGGCAGGACGCACGGCCGCCAGAGACGCGGCCGCCACCAGCGGAATGCCCAGCACGGCGA
Organism: Paraburkholderia atlantica; assembly: GCF_009362785.1. Taxonomy (GTDB): domain Bacteria; phylum Pseudomonadota; class Gammaproteobacteria; order Burkholderiales; family Burkholderiaceae; genus Paraburkholderia; species Paraburkholderia atlantica. The sequence continues at coordinate 55,472 of NZ_WHNQ01000017.1, read as the reverse complement.
GCACGACGTGGGCGTCATTCATCTTTGAGTTTCTCGAGGTGATGGATGTCCAGGCTGTCGAACTGCTCGCGAATCTGGAACATGAACACGCCCAGAATCAGAATCCCGACCAGCACGTCGAGCCCGATACCGAGTTCCACGATCATCGGCATGCCATTGGTGGCGGCCGTGGCGGCAAAGAACAGCCCGTTCTCCATCGACAGGAAGCCGATCACCTGGGGAACCGCCTTCGCGCGCGTGATCATCGCCATGAACGACAACAGCACGCACGCCAGTGCGATGCCGAGCGTGCCGCGCGCCGCCGACGTCGCAAGCTGGCTGATCGGCGACGCGACGTTGAACGCGATGATCACGAGCACGATGCCGATCAGCAGCGTGGTCGGAATGTTGATCAGCGGCTCGACGTCGGCCTGAATGTCGAGCCTGCGCACGAGCCGATACAGAATCCACGGAATCAAGCCGACCTTCAGCACGAGCGTCAGTCCGGCCGACACGTACAGGTGCGCATCGCCCGTCACGAATCCGAGGATCAGGATTGCCAGCACCAGCGCGACACCCTGCAGCGTATAGAGATGGATCAGCGACAGGATGCGGCGCTGGCTCAGCATCGCGAACGACAGCATCAGCAGCACGGCCGCGAGGAAATTGATCAGTTGCGTCGCGTAGGCGTGCATTCAGGCTCCCAGCAGCAGATGGACGAGCATGCCGATCACGGCGAGCAGGAAGGCGGTCGCAAGGAACTCCGGAACCCGGAAAATCCGCATCTTCGCGTTGGCGGTCTCGACCACCGCCAGCGCGGCGCCGCCCACCATCAGCTTGACGAACAGTGCCGGCACCGCGAACACCAGCGCGAGCGGATTACCCGCCGCGGCGATCCCCCACGGCATGAACAACGCAATGCCGATGCACGAGTAGGCGAACAGTTTGAGACTGGCCGCCCATTCCATCAGCGCGAGGTGCCGCCCCGAATATTCGAGGATCAGCGCCTCGTGGATCATCGTCAGCTCGAGGTGGGTGGTCGGGTTGTCGACGGGCAGCCGCGCATTCTCGGCGAGCGACACCAGCGTGAACGCTATGCCGGCAAACGCCAGGCTCGGATAGATCGTCAGCTCGCTGTGTCCGAGCGTCGCGACGATGCTCGTGAGCAGCGTCGACTGCGTGATCAGCGAGGCCGACAGCAGCACCATCAGCAAGGCCGGTTCCGCGAGAAAACCGACCAGCATCTCGCGGCGCGCGCCGAGCGTGCCGAAGGCCGTGCCGACATCCATTGCAGCTAGCGATAGCGCGACGCGCGCGAACGCGAACAGGCCGACGAGCGCGATCGCATCCGCGGCGGGAGACAGCGGCAATTCGGTCGACAGCGTCGGCACGACTGCGCAGGCGAGCGTCATCGCTGCCCACACGACATAGGGCGCGCCACGGAACACCGGACTCGCGCCATGAGCGACGACCGACTCCTTGTTGAACAGCTTGTGGAGCATCCGGTACGGCTGCCAGATGCTGGGCGCGCGCCGGTTCTGCAGCCACGCGCGGCACTGGTTGACCCAGCCCGTGAGCAGTGGCGCGGCGGCAAGCGCCACGATGATCTCGAGGCTTTGCGATAGCACGCCGGATAGGGTCACCATCGTCTCACCATCGTCTCACCAGCATCAGGAGCAGGATCAGCACGGCGAAGCTGAAGGTCAGGTACACGGCGATCCTGCCCGTCTGCAGCCGTCCCGCCCATTCCGCCGCGCGTTGCGTGAGTGCCGCGATACGGTCATAGAGAATCGACCACGTGCGGTCGGCGACCGAGACCCGGTAGGCCGGCTGCGCGTCGAACGGCGACGGCAATTGCCGCTCGATGCGCAGCAGCGGCGCGAAGATCTCCCGGATCGGTTGCCCGAAGCCTTCCGCCGTGTCCTGCATCCGCGCGGTCGTGAACGGGAAGCCGCAACTCCACGGCGCGGCCCGTCGCAGCCGACCGTGGTAGAAGCGCCGTACCAGCACCCACGCAAGGCCGCAGCAGGCGACGAAAAACAGCATGAACACGACGGGCATATAGCTCGCCCGCGCGCTCGATACGGGCACGAAGATCAGCCAGCCATGATTCTCCGCGCCGATTCCGGCACCGACGAGCACGCGCGTGACCCGGTCCAGCACCTTGACGAACTGCGTGGGCATCAGTCCCAGCAGCACACCGGCCACCGCGAACCAGCAGAACGCGAGCCGTTCCCATCTGTTCGCGTCGTGTGCGCGACTCAGTTTCGCCTCTCTCGGCTGCCCGAGGAAGACGATGCCGAAGAACTTGACCATCGTGTAGCCGGCCAGCGCTGCCGTCATCGCGACGAGCGCGGCTGCGATCGGCACCGTCATCGCCAGCACGGAGTTCTGCAGAGCGGGCGTGAACAGGAAGCTTTGCAGCAGCAGCCATTCCGCAACGAAGCCGCTCATCGGAGGCAAGCCGGCGCTGGCCGCGACGCCTGTGAGCACGGCCCAGGCGGTCCACGGCATCACACGGATCAGGCCGCCGAGCTTGCCGAGATTGCGCTCCCCGGTGGCGTGCAGCACGGCCCCGGTGCCGAGGAACAGCAGGCTCTTGAAGGCCGCATGCGCGACGATCTGGTAGAGCATCGCGGTCAACGCAAGCGCGGACAGCTCCGTCATTCCGTACGCGCGAAACAGCACCGCGAGCCCGAGCGCGACGATCATCAGGCCGACGTTGTCGATCGACGAATACGCGAGCAGACGCTTCATGTCGACCTGGATCGTACTGAACACCACGCCGAGCAGCGCTGTGCCGATACCCAGCACGAGCAGCAGCACGCCCCACCAGGCGATCTGCAGATGCAGCAGGTCGAACACGGTGCGGATCAGGCCATACAGACCGACCTTCAGCACGAACCCGCTGAGCAGCGCCGATACGGGGGATGGCGCCGCGGGATGGGCGTCCGGCAGCCACACGTGCAACGGGAACACGCCCGCCTTGGCGCCGAATCCGACCAGCGCGAACAGGAAGGCGAGCGAAGCCCAGAACGCGTCGGGCGACTGCGCGCGCAGGTTGGCAAACGTGTAGTCTCCGGTGCGCGCCTGCAGGATGCCGAAGCAAAGCAGCAGCGCGAGCGCGCCGACGTGTGAGATCAGGAAATACAGGTAACCCGCGCGGCGGATCTCGGCGATCCGATGGTTGGTCATCACGAGGAACGTCGCGGACAGCGTCAGCGTTTCCCAGGCGACCATGAACACATACGCGTCGTCGGCGATCAGCACGAGCGCGATGCTCGCGATGCAAACGTGGTACTCGAAACAGATGAGTCCGGGCGCCGACCCTTCCCCCTTGCGGAAATAACCGGCGGAAAAGGCGCCGATCCCCGCGCTGACGACACCCAGCACGAACAGGAAATAGCCGGATAGCGCATCGACGCGCAGATGGAACGGCAACCCGGGCAGGCCGATGGGCAGCACGGCGGTGGTTGGTTCGTTGAAGATGCCGGCGAGTCCCGCCGCACCCAGCAGCAGCCCTCCCAGCGCGCCGAGCGGAAACAGTCCGTGTGCGACGAATCGCGTGCGATGCAGAACTCCGAGACCCAGCGTGCCGACCGCGAGCCAGGCGGCTGCGACCAGCAGGACGAAATGGACGACCGGGAAGGGTGCCATCCGGAATGTCTCCAGTACGCTCGGATTGGACGAGGAGCATGGAATGAGCTCCGGCTTGCCGGCCTCACTCGAAGCGCATTATGACATCAGAAACCAATCTGGATAACAGGATATGATAATGTCATTATCATGTGAGCCACATGTCCGCCACGTATTTGCTGTTGTTTCAAGCGATTGAGTGAAGATCCTATGCCTGCGCAGTACTTTCGAAGCCTGACGGGAAAACACCGCAGCACGAGCGCGAACCGTCAGCTCGGGTTTTCTCTCGCCTTCGTCGCCGGTGCCACCAATGCCGGCGGCTTCCTCGCGGTCAGGCAATACACGTCGCACATGAGCGGCATCGTGTCGGCGATCGCGGACCAGGCGGCGCTCGGGGACCTCCGGCTGGTGCTGGCCGGCATCGGTTCGCTGGCATCGTTTCTGGTCGGAGCGGGTTGCTCGGCCGTGCTCGTCAATTGGGGGCGCCGCCGCAGCCTGCAAAGCCAGTACGTGCTGCCGCTGGTGGTCGAGGCCGCGCTGCTGTTGCTGTTCGGTCTGCTCGGCAGCCACCTCGCGCTACGCGAAGCCTTCTTCGTCCCTCTGACCGTGATCCTGCTGTGCTTCATCATGGGGCTGCAGAATGCGATGATCACCAAGCTGTCGGGCGCGGAGATCCGGACGACGCACATGACCGGTATCGTCACGGACCTCGGTATCGAGTTGGGTAAGCTTTTTTACTGGAATCGGTCGGCGCTCGTCGACGACGAGCACGCGGTCATCGCAAACCGCGCGAAGCTGAGGATCCACGGCACGATGCTAGCGGCGTTCTTCGTGGGCGGCCTGCTCGGCGCAATCGGTTTCAAGCATGTGGGCTACGTGTCGACCGTGCCGCTCGCTGGCGTACTCGTCACGCTCGCGATCGTGCCCGTCGTCGATGATCTGCTGACCTATCTCTGCCGGTTCGAGCGCAGGCACTGAGCTCACGCGAGGCGGGGAGAATGCTGGCCTGAAATGCCGGTTCTGGTCGTGCCGTCGAAAGCAAATGCATTATAATTTGGTTAGCATATTTGCCGACCCGTCCTCGCAATGGAAACGAAAACCGCACGCCTGACCGTCCTGATCGACCCCGCCAAGAAAGAGGCATTTGAAATGCTCTGCTCGGCGCAGGATCTGACGCCGTCACAAGTCGTCCGCCAACTGATCCGCGAGTATCTCGAGCGTCACGGCGTGACCTACAAGACCAAGAGCCCGCTCGCCAAGCGTGGCCGCTGACGCCCGGGTTGACCTCGCGCCGGTCAACCGCCGATTTCCCAATGCCCTTGTCCTTGCTCACGCCAGACCAGCCGCTTCGGATCGAGGCGCTCGCCCTCTTTCAGATGGCGAGCAGTGGCGGACAGTTTGAGTTCGTCCGCAAAGGCAAACGACAGGGCGCGCTCGAATAGCACTTGCCTGGGCGGCAAACGCCGCCCGCTTTTCCAGGCGAACGCGACGAAGTTGCTGTCGTCGCCGCACCGAACGATCGCATAGCAAACGCCAAATACGGATCTCAGCCACTCGAGGTGCTGCGGTATGGCCGGATCGTCGTCCGTCAAGTTGATGACGAGGACGCCCGTTTCGGTCAAGCGCTCGCGACAGGCGGCGAAGAATGCGAGGTTCGCACAACGGCTCGCCATCCCTTCCGCGACAAACGCATCGAGCAGGATCACGTCCGTGCGGATGTCATCCTGCATCAGGTAGTCCGCGCCATCGGCGCAAATCACCTTGAAACGCGCGTCGTCCGCGGGAATCCTGAATACGTCACGCAGCGCGATCACCTCGGGGCTGATCTCGACTGCGTCGATCGCGACCTCAGGCAGATGCCGATAGCAATATTTCGCCAGCGATCCCCCACCTAGTCCGATCATGCAGATGTGCGTGGGGGCGGGCCGCAGCAACAGAAATCCCATCATCGCGCGGGTATAGCCGAGCGTGAGCTTCTCCGGGTTCCTGAGCGACATGAAGCTCTGAGTGGCGAAGTGATCGAAGTGTAGCGACACCGCGTGCTGCGTCTCCAGCACGAACGGTTGCCCATCACTGATTGGCGTGGACAGGAATTTGACGAACGCGTCGTACGAGGTTCGATCCTCAGCCATTCTCGGTATGCTCGGGTAGCCAACCAGTCGATTGAATCATGCCGCGCGGATCGCGCCTCGGAGCGGGGCCGCCAACGGCGAACGGCCCCTCAGACCTTCTTCAGAAAGCAGGCCTTGAGCATGAAACTGCCGGCGTCGGTCTTGCAGTCGATTTCGTGATCGCCGCCGACGATCCGGATGCTCTTCACCTTGGTGCCCATCTTCAGCGTGATCGACGAACCCTTGACGCGCAGATCCTTGATCAGCACGACCGAATCACCGTCGGCCAGCACGTTGCCATTTGCATCCTTGACGACGCTGCCCGCGGGTTCGTCGCTCGCGTCGGCGCCAGCGTTCGCCGACCATTCGTGACCGCAGTCCGCGCACACGTACAGCGTGCCGTCAGGGTAGGTGTTTTCCATTGCGCATTGCGGGCATGCGGGGGCAGCGTTCATTGCAGCTTCCATTGAAACGGTTTCAAGTCAGTCAGTAAAAAAGGCGGGCAACCCGCCTCGCCAGAGTCGGCGTCGCGCCGGCGGCTCATGGGCGCACAAGATTATAATGCAATACACATCGTGTTACCGTCCGATTAGCATTTGCTTTGGGCGCCATTGAACAGACTTGCGGGTAGCTTTGCAGCGGATGTCGACAATTCGAGCGGGATGGAAATTTGCGGGTGATAAATTTGGAACGGGCCAACCGCGCCAAAATGGGGTCGGTGCTCGCGGTGCCATAGCGACGGAGGGACGATCATGGCGAAGCTGCGCATTGCGACGTTCAATATCAACGGAATCCGTTCGCGCCAGGCAGCGCTATTGCAATGGCTCGAGCGCGAGGCGCCGGACGTCGTGTGTCTGCAGGAACTGAAGGCGGTGGATAGCGCGTTTCCCGTCGACGCATTGCGCGAAGCCGGCTATGGCTCCGTGTGGCAAGGCCAGAGCGCGTGGAACGGCGTGGCGATTCTGGCCAAAGGCGACGCGCCGCTCGAACGGCGGCGCGGTTTGCCCGGTTTCGAAGACGACACGCATAGCCGTTACATCGAGGCTGCGGTCGGCGGCGTGCTGATCGTGTGTCTGTACCTGCCGAACGGCAATCCGCAGCCGGGCCCCAAGTTCGACTACAAGCTCGCGTGGTTCGATCATCTGATCGCGCATGCGGCGCAACTCTACGAGAGCGGCCACCCGGTCGTGATCGCAGGCGACTTCAACGTCGTGCCGACCGACGAAGACATCTACAACCCGCGCTCGTGGCTAAAGGACGCGCTGTTGCAGCCGGAGAGCCGCGAGCGCTATCGCAAGCTGCTCGCGCAAGGCTGGACCGATGCGCTGCGCACGCATTTCGGCGACAAGCGCGTGTACACGTTCTGGGATTATTTCCGCCGTCATTGGGACACGAATTCGGGGCTGCGCATCGATCATCTGCTGCTGAGCGCCGATCTCGCGCCGCGTCTGCGCAACGCGGGCGTCGACCGCTGGGTGCGCGGCGAACCGCACGCCAGCGACCACGCGCCGACGTGGATCGAACTGGAGATGGGCGCCGGCCGCAAGAAGAAGAGCGGCTAGTAAAGCAGCGGGCGATCCGCTTGTAGCAGAGCGCCCGCTTTGGTGCGACTGCTTCGCACTGTCGATCGGCGTTTAAAATCCGGTGCGCCGTGCCTGCTTTAGTCGTAGTCGCGCCCGCCGCGCGACCACAGCGCGCCCATCACGAACCCGGCGAGTGCGACGACGGCCAGCGTCGTGAACGGGTTTTCGGCCGTCGTGTCGCGCACGAGGCTCGTCGTGTTCGCGCATAACTGCTGCGCTTTGCCGCTCAACTCGCGCGCCTTGCCCGCCACCTGCGCGCTGGTGTCGCCGACTGCGTCGCCGACCGCGCTTTGCACCTTGCCGGCGACTTCCTTTACCGCGCCTGCCGCTGAATTCGTGTCCATATGCATCGCTCCTGTAGTCATATTTACGTGCGGGCCCGCTGCAATTGCAACACGCCCGCACAAGGGCGCCGCGCAAGCCGCGCCAGTGCGGCGTCAGCCTGCGTCAGTGACGAAAGGGGTGCAAGAAGTGCGCCCGGCAACGCGGCGCAACGCATCCGGCCAGATGGAATGTGCTGGAACATCATCGTCGGCGCCTGGAATTGATGCCGACGAAGACCGCCAGCAGCATCAGAAAACCGCCGAACAGCAGCGCGGAATTGACGAGCACCTGGCGCAGCCCGAGCGTTTCGACGTCGATGAACGGATACGGATAGAAATCCGACAGGCTGCCGCGCCAGAACGTGATGCCGAGATAGGCGAGCGGATAGACGAGCCATAACAGGCAGTGGCGCAAGCGCAGATGGAAGCGCGGCACGAACAGCACCCAGTAGAGCGCGGCGAGCATCGGCAGCACGCTGTGCAGCGACTCGTTGAGCAGGAGCCGGTAGGGCGACAGCGGCCACAGTCCGCGCAACAGCACGTTGTACGCTATGCCGACGAACACCATGTACGCGACCACCGCAGTCACGACGGTCGGCTGTCGGAAAAAGCGCACGAGCGGCGAGCGGTGCTTCCACTGCGCGACGCAGGTGAAGCAGAATGCGCTGGCGAGCACGGTCAGATTGGTCAGGTAGCTGCTCATGCGCGCGAGCGCGTCGAACACGGTGAGACCGCGCGCGAGCGTGCGATCGATCGTCAGGTCGGCCTGCGCGAGGATTGCCATCCACGCGATCAGCGCAATGACCGCCGCCAACGTCAGCGACGACACACTGGGCGTATGCAGCGGCAGCTCGGACTCGCGCTGCGGAACGAGGGTAGGGCGCATGCGCTCGATTCTACGCGCGGTGCGCGCGCGGTCGCATATGCTTTCGCGCGCATGCGAGCCGGCGGTTGCGAAAATACTACGGGGTACTACGAGTGGCGATGACAGGTTGGACAGCAGGCTGCGAAGCGGGTTGTAAAGCGGGTCGCGAACCCGGTTGCAGCCGCGCCGACCAGGCCGGAAGCGCTGCGCCCACCGGCGACGATTCATCGAGCGTGGCGCGGCCGCCGTCGTGGAAGAACGCCTGCTCCGCGGCCTTGTTCAGCACGAGGATGCTGATGCGCCGGTTGGTCGGCTCGTCGGCGACGTGGCTGTTCAGCGGCAGCACGTCGGCGAGGCCGCGCACCTGCAGCAGCTTTTCGCCGTGCATGCCACCGGCAACCAGCGCGCGCCGCGCGGCATTCGCGCGCTCGGACGACAGCTCCCAGTTCGAGTAGCCTTCGGGGCCGGCCGTGTAGGGCACCGCGTCGGTGTGGCCCGCGATCGAAATGCGGTTGTCCACGTCGTTCAGCGCGGCGCCGATCTGCGTGAGGATCGTCACCGCGTACGGCTGCAGCTTCGAGCTGCCGGACGCGAACATCGGCCGGTTCTGCGAATCGACGATCTCGATGCGCAGGCCCTCGTTCGTGATCGAGATGCGGATCTGGTCCCTGAACGCGTTCAGCACGGGGCTCTGCTCGATTAGTGCGCTGAGTTTCGCCTTCAACTGCTGCAAGCGCTCCGCATCCATCGGCGTGACCGCGGGCGTCGCGGCGCGCGGCGGAGTCGGCTCGGTCTGGCTCTTCGTGCCGACGCCGTGCCGCGTATCGGAGATGTCGCGCCCGCCGCCCTGCACGACGCTCGGCCGCGCCGCTGCGGTGCCTTCATTGCCGCCGAGCAGACTCGACAGCGGCGTGTTGAAGTAATCCTCGATGCCCTGCTTGTCGTATTTCGACGTCGAGCCGAGCAGCCACATCAGCAGGAAAAACGCCATCATCGCGGTGACGAAGTCGGCGTAGGCGATCTTCCACGCGCCGCCATGATGAGTGCCGTGCTCGTCGCCCTTCCTCGAACGGCGCACGATCACCGGCGCGGGCGTTTCTACCTGCGCCGCGCGCGATCTTCTTTCTCTCATGTTGCCGCCCCGGGTCAGGCCGACTTCGGCATCTTGGTCGCGCGCACCGCGTCGTCGAGTTCCTGGAAGCTCGGGCGGTCGGCGGTGAACAGGACCTTGCGGCCGAATTCCACCGCGACCGGCGGCGCGTAGCCCGACAGCGATGCGAGCAACACCGCCTTCACGCATTGATACGGCTTGGCTTCGGCGCGGCCTTTCGCGTTCAGCAGATCGGCGACGGGGCCGATAAAGCCATACGCGAGCAGAATGCCGAGGAAGGTGCCGACCAGCGCGCCCGCGATCATCTCGCCGAGCACGGCGGGCGGCGCGCCGACCGAGCCCATCGTGTGCACGACACCCATCACCGCGGCGACGATGCCGAACGCGGGCAGGCCGTCGGCCATCTTCTGAATCGCGTTGGCCGCCACCGACGCTTCCGCGTGATGCGTGGCCAGCTCCTCGTCCATCAGGTCCTGCATTTCGTGCACGTTGACGTTGCCGCCCGAGATCATGCGCAGATAGTCGACGATGAAATCGAGCAGATGATGATCCTCCAGCACGTGCGAGTACTTCTGGAAAATCACGCTCTCTTCCGGGTTGGTGACGTCGCTTTCGAGCGCCATCATCCCTTCCTTGCGTGCCTTTTGCAGCAGTTCGTACAGCAGCGCGATCAGCTGCAGATATTTCTCTTTCGTATAGCCGCCGCTCTTGAAGCACGACGGCAGCACCTTGATGGTTTTCTTCAGCGTCGAGGTCGGATTGCTAACGACGAACGCGCCGATCGCCGCACCGAAAATACATAGCAATTCGAATGGCTGTACGAGTGCCGGCAGATGTCCGCCGACGCCAACAAAACTTCCGATCACAGAACCGATTACCACGACCCAGCCGATTGCGACAAACATGCTTTCTCCGTTTTCCCTTGCGCGACGCACGTTAGAACAGTGCGGAACGCGCCCTTTTTCAAGGGCTATTCGTGCGTCGCCAAATCCTGCATGGATGGGTATACGGCGCGCTTTGCGTTTGCTGAAGTGCATGGCACGACGAACATTGAAATTTTCACCAGACGGTGAGTTCGGCCCAAAGAACCTCGGTAAGTTTGTCCGCTTTTGCGTGCGATTCCAGCCAGCGTGGTGCGGGAAAAGCGCCAGAACATTTTTACCGATGCGGTTTCTCCGACCGCTATGATCGCGCGTGCAGCCCTCGGTTTTAACGACGCCATCTGCGGCAAAGCAAAAACGGAGAGAAAGCATGAAAGCCAGCACCATTGCTCATCAAAGCGTGTCGCGGCGGCAAGCTCGAAGAGCGTACGGACGAGGACATGGCGGCAGATTTTCGCGTGTAGCGTCGTATCCACGCGATGTCATTTCAAGGGCGTGGGTTACGCATCGACGCGCGCTTCGCGCAGCGTGACGAAACGCAGATGCCGCTCGCGCGCCGCTTCGATCACGCTCGGCAGCACCGCGAGAATCAGCGGCTGCCCTTCGATCGTCAGCGCGGCGTTGCCATCGTGCAGCAACAGGATGTCGCGCGCGGCGAGGCCATCGAGCAGCCGCCGCGCGACCACGTGCGGGTTGCGCTCGCGCGTATCGTAGCCGCGCCGTGTCCACGCCGCGAGACGCAGATCGAGCTTGCGCAGCACCGGCTCCAGAAAGAGGTTGCGCAGCCCGGCGGGCGCGCGGAAGAACATCGGCCGCGCGCCGCTGACGGTTTCGAGCGTGCGTTGCGCGGCGGCGATCTCGCGCGTCAACGCGTGCGGGAACGTAACCGAAAACGTATGCACGTGCATCTGCGAATGATTTTCGAGCGCATGTCCGCGCGCGACGATCTCACGCGCGAGCTGCGGATAGCGCTCGACCTTCGAGCCGATGCAGAAGAACGTCGCGCGCACGTCGAACGCGTCGAGCAGATCGAGCACTTGCGGTGTGACGACTGGGTCGGGGCCGTCGTCGATGGTCAGCGCGATCGCATCCGCGTTGCGCGGGCTCGCGGGCAGGCGGGTCCAGTTCGGTCCGAGCAGCGTCGTGCGGGGCAATAGTCCGGTGACCGTAAACAGCGCGTGGTTCGCGACGATCGCGGCGAGCCACCATGGCCACGCGGCCGGTGCGACGGCCACGCCGATCAGCACGATCACGTGCCAGCCGATCGTGCCGTTCAGCAGTGCGGAGTTGCGGCTACGCGGCCAGCGGCGCGGCGGGTTCGGGCATTCATTCATCAAACGTGCTTCCAGTACGCCTTCGGTCCGTCCAGGGAAGGCTGTGAATCTTGCGCGCGATGCGCAACCGCGAACGATACCACTGTTGCGCGCGCCGACGTGCCGCGTTCGGCGGCCACGTACCCGGTGAAAGGGGGCTGAAAGACGTGGAGCGGTTTGCGATCGCCGATTCGCTGTTGTATGGTGCGGAGCGAAAAGAGCCGCGCGTGTGTAGGGCGATCGGAGCGATTGCCGCAAAAAGCGCGCACCGCAAGCGAACACAACAGGAGAAGCGCGATGTGGCAATCAGGAAACGGCAAAGTGGCGCTGGTGACGGGCGCGGGCAGCGGCATCGGCCGCGCGTGCGCCCTGACGCTTGCGAAGCACGGCTATAGCGTGGTGCTCGCCGGGCGCCGCCAGGCCGCGCTCGACGCGGTCGCGCAGGAAGCGCGGGCGCAGCACGGCGACGCGCTCGCGGTGTCGTGCGACGTGACCGACGCCGACAGCGTCGCCGCGCTATTCGACACGATCCGCGCGCGCTTCGGCCGGCTCGATGTGCTGTTCAACAACGCGGGACGCAACGGCTCGCCCGTCGACCTCGATGAAGTGAGCATCGACGAATGGCGCTCGATCGTCGACACCAACCTGAACGGCGTATTCCTTTGCACGCGCGCGGCGTTCGGGCTGATGAAGACGCAGAATCCGCGCGGTGGCCGCATCATCAACAACGGCTCGATTTCCGCGCATGCGCCGCGTCCGAACAGCGCCGCCTATACGGCGACCAAACACGCGATTACCGGGCTCACGAAAGCGGTGTCGCTCGACGGCCGCAAATACGACATCGTGTGCGGGCAGATCGACATCGGCAACGCGGGAACCGAGATGGCCGCGCGGATGGCGCGCGGCGTGCCGCAAGCGAACGGTGAGATCGCGGTCGAGCCGCTGATGGACGTGCAGCATGTCGCCGACGCGGTGCTGCATATGGCGAGCCTGCCGCTGTCGGCGAACGTGCAGTTCATGACGATCATGGCGAGCAAGATGCCGTTCGTCGGGCGCGGCTGAGCGGCGCGCAGCGCCATCTTGCAACCGGAAGCGGCGCGTGCGCGTTCAACTTATACTGGGCGCTCCGCCGTCTCTCCGAGCAAAGCCACGCGCCGTGCCCCGCGCCACACCCAGCGACGACCCGCCGCCGCAGCCGCCCGTGCGGCCCGATCTCGACGACTGCTGTCACAGCGGCTGCACGCAGTGCGTATTCGATCTCTACGACGAAGCACTGGAGCGCTACGAGATCGCGCTGGCTGCGTGGCACAAGCGGCAGGCGCACAAAGCGCGGCCGGACACGCAGGGCGCGAAGTCGAAGCCGCAGGCGGACGCGCGTCGCTCGACAGCCAGGCGCGGCAAACCGAACTCACACCGCTGATGCGCGCAAGCAACTCCAGATCCCCGTCATGACCGACCTTCAGCTCACGCCGACCGAATCCCTCGCCGACCCGCACACGCTCGACGATCTGCATCGCTTCGTGCAGCGTCATCCCCGCCTGTTCGTGCTGACCGGCGCGGGCATCAGCACCGACTCCGGCATCCCCGGCTATCGCGACGACAACGGCGCATGGAAGCGCTCGCCGCCGATCACGCTGCAGGAGTTCCTCGGCACGCTGGCGATGCGTCAGCGCTACTGGGCGCGCAGCATGGTCGGCTGGCCGCTGGTCGCGCGCGCACGGCCGAATGCCGCGCATGTCGCGCTCGCGCGCCTCGAAGCGGCCGGTCACGTGCCGACGCTGGTCACGCAGAACGTCGACGGCTTGCATCAGCGCGCGGGCAGCCGCGACGTGATCGAGCTGCATGGCGGCATCGACGGCGTCAGTTGTCTCGACTGCGGCATGCAGCATTCGCGCGCGGCGATCCAGCAGACGCTCGAAGCCGACAACCCCGCGCTGCTCGACGTCACGGCCGAAGCCGCCGCCGATGGCGACGCGCATCTCGAGTGGCACGATCTCGGCGGTTTTCGCGTGCCGGCATGCTCGAACTGCGGCGGGCTGCTGAAGCCGTCGGTGGTGTTCTTCGGCGAGAACGTGCCGAAGGCGCGGGTCGTTGCGGCGTCGCATGCGCTCGATGCGGCCGACGCGGTGCTGGTGGCCGGCTCGTCGCTGATGGTGTATTCGGGCTACCGCTTCTGCGTGTGGGCGCAGCGCCAGGGCAAGCCGGTCGCGGCGATCAATCTTGGCCGCACGCGCGCCGATCCGCTGCTATCGCTGAAGGTGGCCGCGCCGTGCGGTGATACCTTGAGCGCGCTCGCCAGGTTGCTGGCGGGCGATTGAAAACGAGTACGTTCCGCGAATCACAATTAAAACCCGAGGAAACTGCATGCTGACGACGATCGAACAACTCGAAGCTCTCTACGCACAACCAGCCGAGCGCTCGCTGCGCAAAGAGATCCCCTATGTCAACGACGACTATCGCGCGTTCATCGCGGCCGCGCCGTTCGCGGTGCTCGCGACGAGCGGCCCGGACGGTCTCGACTGCTCGCCGCGCGGCGATGCACCGGGCTTCGTGCGCGTCGTCGACGAACGCACGCTCGCGCTGCCGGACCGCCCCGGCAACAACCGGCTCGACAGCTTGCGCAACGTCATCGCCGATCCGCGCCTCGCGCTGCTGTTCGTGATCCCCGGTGTCGGCGAGACGTTGCGCGTGAACGGCCGCGGCCGCATCTCGAACGACGCGGCGCTGCTGGACAGTTTCGCCGTCGACGGTAAACTGCCGCGCACGGTGCTGCTGATCGACGTCGATGCCGTGTACTTTCATTGCTCGAAGGCGATCGTGCGCTCGCAGCTGTGGGACCCGGCGCGTCACATCGAGCGCTCGCAACTGCCGAGCACGGGCGAGATCCTGCAACACATCTTCGCCGCGAGCGACGGCAAAAAATTCGACGCGGCCGCCTACGATCGCGAGCTTCCCGAACGCGTGCGCGCCACGCTGTACTAACGTAAAACGCGAAACTGAAACGCAAGGCCGACCATGACCGACGCCCGGCAACATTCGCCATCCGCCGAACGCAATCGCGAACCGATCCTCGCCGTGCTGCGCGATGCGCTGCCGGCCCGCGGGCGCGTGCTCGAAATCGCGAGCGGCACCGGTGAGCACGCGATCTGGTTCGCCGCCGCACTGCCCGGTCTCGACTGGCAGCCGAGCGATGCCGACGAAGAAGCACGCGAGTCGATTGCCGCGTGGACCGCGCATGCGGGGCTCGCAAACGTGCGCGCGCCGCTTGCGCTCGACGTGCATCAGCCCGACTGGGGCGTCGATGCGCTCGACGCGGTGGTCTGCATCAACATGATCCACATCTCGCCGTGGAGCGCGGCGCAGGCACTCATCGACGGCGCGGGGCGGCGGCTCGTCGACGGCGGCGTGCTCTATCTGTACGGTCCTTACCGGCTCGGCGGCGCGCATACGGCGCCGAGCAACGAAGCGTTCGAGCAATGGCTGAAGAGTCGCGATCCCGATTGGGGTGTGCGCGATATGGAAGCGGTCGTCGCGCTCGGCGACGCGGCGGGGCTCACGTGCGAACGGGTGGTCGCGATGCCGGCGAACAACTTCAGTCTGGTGTTCAGGAAGCGGGCGGGGTAGCGGGTAGACCGGCGGGCCGCGCATTCGTCCATGCGGGCCGCCAAACCTCAGTCCGATCCCAAACCGGACCCGCCGCCCAGACCCGGACGCGCGCACAATATCTGTCGTTACGCGCAAGCTGGGGCACGGCAGGAGCACCGCAGCAGCACGGGCAACCGGCGTGCTTGCCCGCCATCGAGCGGCAAGCGCGCATTTCTTTTATCCTTTCACCCTCGACGCCGCGCCGGTGTTTTTGCAGCGCGGCGCCACGACATTTATTGGACTCTGGAGAATTCAAATGAGCAAACAGGCAATCGGCGTGGTGGGGCTGGCGGTGATGGGCCGCAATCTGGCGCTCAACATCGAGAGCCGCGGCCACGCGGTGTCGGTCTACAACCGTAGCCGCGCGAAAACCGACGAACTCATCGCCGAATATCCGGACCGCAAACTGGTGCCGGCTTTCACGCTGGAAGAGTTCGTCGACTCGCTGGAAAAGCCGCGCCGCATTCTGATGATGGTCAAGGCCGGCGAGCCGACCGACGCAACCATTGCCTCGCTCAAGCCGCTGCTCGAAAAGGGCGACATCCTGATCGACGGCGGCAACACGCCTTTCACCGACACGATCCGCCGCAACCAGGAACTCGCGAAGGCGGGTCTGCATTTCATCGGCACCGGCGTATCGGGCGGCGAGGAAGGCGCGCTCAAAGGCCCGTCGATCATGCCGGGCGGCCAACGCGACGCGTACGACCTCGTCGCGCCGATCCTCACCGAGATCGCCGCGAAGGCGCCGGACGGCGAGCCCTGCGTCGCGTACATGGGACCGGACGGCGCGGGCCACTTCGTGAAGATGGTGCACAACGGCATTGAGTACGGCGACATGCAGCTGATCGCCGAAAGCTATGCGGTGTTGAAGCAGATCGTCGGTCTGTCGAACGAGGAACTCGGCAAGGTCTATACCGAGTGGAACCAGGGCGAGCTCGACAGCTATCTGATCGAAATCACGTCGAAGATCTTCAGCAAGAAGGACGACGAAACTGGCAAGGACCTGGTCGACGTGATCCTCGACCGTGCCGCGCAGAAGGGCACCGGCAAGTGGACCAGCCAGAACGCGCTCGACCTCGGCGCGCCGCTGCCGCTGATCACCGAGGCGGTGTTCGCGCGCGTGCTGTCGTCGCTGAAGACGCAGCGCGTGGCCGCGAGCAAGGTGCTCGAAGGGCCGCAGGCCAAACCGCTCGAAGGCGCGAAAGAGGCGTTCATCGAATCGGTGCGTCGCGCGTTGTACTTCAGCAAGGTGATCTCGTACGCGCAGGGCTTCGCGCAGTTGCGTGCCGCGTCGGAAGAGTACAAGTGGGATCTCGACTACGGCACGATCGCGAAGATCTTCCGCGCGGGCTGCATCATCCGCGCGCGCTTCCTGCAGAAGATCACAGACGCCTACACGAAGGACAAGGCGCTCGCGAACCTGCTGCTCGATCCGTACTTCCGCGACATCGCGAAGAACTACCAGGCGGCGCTGCGCGAAGTCGTGGTAGCGGCAGTCAACGCGGGTGTGCCGGTACCGGCGTTCGCGTCGGCGATCGCGTATTTCGACGCGTACCGCTCGGAGCGGCTGCCTGCGAACCTCGTGCAGGCGCAGCGCGACTTTTTCGGCGCGCATACGTTCGAACGCATCGACAAGCCGGGCAGCTTCCACGCACAGTGGAGCTGATCGGTTGAGAAAACGGCCCGGCGCGCGACGGTGACAGCGCGCCGGGCCGTTGTTCCATCTGGATCAGCATCCAGACACCGCATTATTACCAAATGTATCGTGGGTTAACTGTAAGCATTGGACAATGCGAAATGATTATTGCGATGGCAGCAATAGAGTTTCGCTGCTTTAAGGGTTTACCCTAGATCGTGACGCCTCTAAACTTGTTTTCAATCGCTGAGGGAAAAGCAGAAACCCCGAAGCGCACAACACAACAAGTCCTTTGGAGGTTAATCATGAAGACCCTGATTTCCGCAGTTGCAATCGCCGCCGCCCTCGTTGTTCCGGTCGCTTCGTTCGCTCAAGCCAGCCAGCCGGTGACCCGCGCTCAGGTTCGCGCTGAACTGGTTCAACTCGAAAAGGCCGGCTACAACCCGAACACCAGCGACGTCGACTATCCGGCCGACATCCAGGCAGCCCAAGCACGCGTCGATGCGCAGCGCGGCACGGCCGTCGCAGCCAACCGCGCGGACACCAGCGGCTACGGCGCTCCGGCTGTCGGCACGTCGCAAGCCGGCCGCGCCGTCGTTCCGGCGAAAGCCAACCGTAACTCGGTGTACTTCGGCAACTAATCGCAGTAGAAGTGTGCAGGTGCAGGTGCAGTTGTAGTTGGTAGCTGTAGTCCGCTGTAGACGCCGCTTCGTGGAGTAGCGCGAGCGCGGCGGGCAAGAAAAAACGCCATCCAGTTCGATCGGATGGCGTTTTGTCGTTTACCGCGCCGTGATTCGGCGGGTTCGCGTCAATGCAGCGTTCGCTGCCGCCGGCCGATGTCATCGAACAGCGCGCGGCTCGGCTCCAGCGCGAGCAACCACGATTCGTCGTAGCCGCTCAGATTGTCGAGCGCTTCGCGCAGCCGTTCGATCGCCACCGCGGGCAGCTCGACGCTCGCCTCGACCCCGCTCGACAGCCGCGCGACGCTCGCCAGTTGCACGAGCGCATCGGCGGCCTCGGCGACGTCGGCGGCGAAGATCAGATGCGTGTTCAGCAGTTCGACGAGGCCGGCAGACGCCGCCACATCGTCGACGTTGAGTTGCACGGCCAGAAAGGTGGCTTTGTTCATCCTCGATTCCTCCCAGAATCCCAACGTTGTCGTGAACTGCTCCGCGCGGCTTGACTGAGTATAGGCGATGGTCGATTGCCCGCAACGATCGGACGAATCGGCCGTGGCGGCTTGCTCGCCGAGACGCGCGGGCCATGCGACCTATAATAGGGCCAGCCGCGCAAGCGCCGTCGCCGTGGGCGGACGGCGCCGCCCGCGGAGTTTGCGCGCTTGCCAATTGCTCATCCACCATGAAAATCATCCGCAGCAAAAGCTTTACCGCGCCGCGTGCCTGGGGTGCGCTCGACATCGCGAACATGAACGGCATTACCACGCGTCTGCATTGGACCGACCAGCCGTACAAGTGGCACGTGAACGACGGCGAGGAAGTCTTCGCCGTGCTCGACGGGCGCGTCGAGATGCGCTATCGCGAAGACGGCGTCGAACGTTCGACGGTGCTCGAAACCGGCGACGTGTTCTACGCGGCGGTCGGCACCGAGCATGTCGCGCATCCGCTCGGCGCGGCACGCGTGCTCGTCGTCGAAACCCAGGGAAGCGTCTGAACAACACGGCAGTTTGACGGCGCGCGCCAGCGCGGCGTGCGTCTGGCGGTCGCGCATAATGTCCAGGCGGCAGCAGACTGCCGCGACCTTGCGCAAGCGTGGCGGCACGGCAATTGCTATGGCGTCGATTGAATCGGAATGGGACACACGTCGAGGAAAATCAGATGACACAACAAGGGCAACCGACGACGATCCGCCTGCTGATGGCGGTGGCGCTCGGCGCGGCGATCGCCGGCTGCACGACGATGCCGTGGGAAAGCACGCCGTTCTACAACAACGCGCCGTCGGCCACGACCAGCCTCGCGAACGTCCCGGTGCCCGCTGGCTTCTATCGCGTCAATCCGGGCGACACGCTGGCCGGCATCGCTTCGGCTTATGGACGCAAGCCACAGGAAATCGCGGCCTGGAACGGCTTGCCGGTCAACGCTGCGGTCGCGCCAGGCCAGGTGCTGCGCGTTTCCCCGCCGATGCCCTCGGGCAGCGTAGTCACACCGCCGGCTGCGGTGGCGCCGGGTGCGCCGGTCGCGCCGGGCGCGACGGCGAACGTGCCGCCGGGCGCGGTGCCCGGTGCGCCGGCCCCGGCGGCCGGGCCGCAGCAGGGCGTGCTGCAATGGCCGTTGCACGGGCCGATCCTGCGTGCGTTCGCGCCGGGCAAATCCAACGGCATCGTGATCGGCGGGCAACCCGGCGATCCGGTCAAGGCCGCGGCGACCGGCCGCGTGGTCTACGCGGGCACCGGCATCGAAGCCTACGGCCCGCTCATCATCATCAAGCACAACGACTCGCTGATCACTGCGTACGGCCAGAACAGCCAGTTGCTCGTCAAGGAAGGCGACGCGGTCGCGCAAGGGCAGACGATCGGCGAGGTCGGGGTCGATAGCCGCGGTGCCGCGTCGATCCAGTTCGAAGTGCGCCAGAACGGCCAGCCGGTCGATCCGCTCCAGTGGCTGCCGAAGCCTGGCGGCTGAGCGTCCCCGTCGCGTCTACTGATTTAGCGTCTGTTGACTCCTCGCAGCCGGATCGGCGCGCCTTGCGGGGACGCGCCGATTTTCAGCGTCGCCTGAATTGAATACACTGTATGGCTCGTTTGCCGGCGCGTACGCGTTCCTCCTGGAATGCACGCGCGGCCGGCTGCCGTAGGTTGTCATCCATGGACGCACAGGGACACACAATGATCGATTTGCGCAGCGATACCGTTACCCGTCCGACTCCGCCGATGCTCGCGGCGATGTCGGCAGCCGAAGTCGGCGACGACGTCTGGGGCGACGACCCCACCGTGCTGCGTCTGCAGGCCACGCTGGCCGAGCGCACCGGCAAGGAAGCGGGGCTGTTCTTCCCGAGCGGCACGCAAAGCAACCTCGCCGCATTGATGGCGCACTGCGCGCGCGGCGACGAATACATCGTCGGCCAGCTCGCGCACACCTACAAATACGAGGGCGGAGGCGCGGCCGTGCTCGGCAGCATCCAGCCGCAACCGCTCGAAAACGCCGCCGACGGCTCGATCCCGCTCGACAAGATCGCCGCCGCGATCAAGCCGATCGACGATCACTTCGCGCGCACGCGGCTGCTCGCGCTGGAAAACACGATCGGCGGCAGAGTGCTGCCGGCTCAGTACGTCGCCGACGCGACGCAGCTCGCGCGCGAGCGCGGCCTCGCGACCCACCTCGACGGTGCGCGCGTATTCAACGCGGCGGTCGCGTCGGGTAAGCCGGTCGCGGCGCTCACCGAGCCGTTCGATTCGGTGTCGATCTGTTTTTCGAAGGGACTGGGCGCGCCGGTCGGCTCGGTGCTGGTCGGCAGCCGCGCGCTGATCGATGTCGCGCATCGCTGGCGCAAGGTGCTCGGCGGCGGCATGCGCCAGGCTGGCGTGCTCGCGGCGGCCTGCCTGTACGCGCTCGATCACAACGTCGAGCGTCTTGCCGACGACCACGCGAACGCCGCGCATCTGGCGGCGGGGCTAGAGACGATCGAGCAGGTGAAGGTGCAGTCGGTCGCGACGAACATGGTGTTCGCGCAGTTTCCGCAGCAGCATTGCGCGCCACTCGAGGCGTGGCTCAAGGAGCGCGGCATCCTCACGCAGATGCTGTATGCGTCGCGCTTCGTCACGCATAAGGACGTGTCGCGCGACGATATCGACACGTTCATTGGCGCGGTGAAGGACTACTTCGCGGCACGTTGACCGCGCCGCACTGGTCGTGAGCGAGGCGGCTCGCGTGGTTGCCGCCTCGTCTTTCCGTATTGGTTCCAACTGTGATGCGCGCTCGTTCGAGCCGCGTTTCATTCAGGCTTTATCCCCGTCTCACGCGCCGTCCGGCGCACCTCTCACTTGTCCGCCGCCTTCGCCTGCACGCCTGCGCGATGCGACGGCGCGAGCAGCCGCAAGCCGCTCGCAAGGCTCGCCGCGCCGGCGAAGAAAGCGCCGAGGCCGAGCGCGAGCGTCGGTCCATGCTGGCGGCCGGCGATGCCGAAGCACAGCGCGACCAGCGCCGCGCCGGTCGCCTGGCCGAGCAGCCGCGCGGTCGCGACGATGCCGCTCGCGCCGCCGCTGCGCTCCGGCGGCGCGCTCGCCATCAGCGCCTTCAGGTTCGGCGATTGGAAAAAGCCGAAGCCCGCGCCGCAAATCGCCATGCGGATGCCGATGTCGAGCACGTGCGGATGGGCGGGCAGCATCGCCAGCGAGGCCATCCCCGCCGACAGCACCGCGAGCCCGATCGCGCCGAGCAGCCCCGGCGGGTAGCGGTCCGACAGACCGCCCGCGAGCGGCGCGGCAAGCGCGACCACGACAGGCCACGGCGTCATCAGGAAGCCGGTTTCGACCTGGCTGCGCAGCAGCACGTCCTCGAAATAGAACGGCAGCGACACGAACGCGAGGCCCTGCGCGGCGAACGAGCAGACGGCCGTCACCGCCGACAGCGCGAATACCGGCCGCTTGAACAGATCGACGGGCAGCATCGGCGCGGGGTGGCCCGCTTCGCGGCGGATCAGCAGCAGCCCGAACACGACCGCGATCGCCGTGGCGCTGAGCACGATCTGCGTCGAGACGCGTTGCGCAGCCTCGCCGAGCGCGAAGATCAGCGCGGCGAACGTGACCACGTTGAGCAGCGCCGCCACCGGATCGAACTGATGCCGGCCCTGCGCGGTATGCGGCAGCGCCGGCATCGCGAAGCTCAGCGCGAGTACGCCGAGCGGCACGTTGACCGCGAACAGCCACGGCCACGTCGCGACCGACAGAATCAGCGACGCCACCGTGGGCCCGACCGCGAACGATACGCCGACGATCAGCGCATTGGTGCCGAGCCCTCGACCGAGCCGATGCGGCGGGTACAGATAGCGGATCAGCGCGGTGTTGACGCTCATGATCGCGCTGGCGCCCAAACCCTGCACGATGCGCGCGGCGGTGAGCAGCGGCAGCGTCGGCGCCAGCGCGCAGCCGAGCGAACTCAGCGTGAACAGCGCAATGCCGCCGATATAGATGCGCCGATGCCCGACGATATCGCCGAGCGCGGCGAGCGGCAGCAGCGTCGCGACCATCGCGAGCTGGTACGCGTTGATGATCCAGACCGACGCGGCCGGCGCCGCGTGCAGGTCGCCGGCGATCGCGGGCAGTGCGGTGTTGGCGATCGCGGTATCGAGCGTGGCGAGCGCGACGGCGAGCATGATCGCGGCCATTGCGCGGCGATTGGCGGCCGACATCGGGCCGTCGGCGGGGAGAGTCGGCGCGGACACGCCGACGGTAGGGCTGAGCTTATCGGACAAGGCGTGGCTCGTCGGGTTGGGCATGCCGGCGTCGGCCGCTTCCGGAAAGGCGACGCGCGCACGGCGGTTTCGTTATGGATGGAGTGGCGCGCTGTCCGGACCACCGCGGATGAGCGTGGCGGCTTGTGCGGCGCAACGTCGCGATTGTTGCAGAGATGGCACGATCGTGCATGGAGGCGGGCAGGCGGACGCAACTAACCGTCAACTCCGCCCCCGTCTCCAAATCGGCCCGGCGCGTCGCGTCGAATGCGACACGCTTACGCGCAAACCGCTCCGCAGGGCGGGCGGCCCGATGGGATCACACAATTAGGGAATGCGCGGCTTCATTCCCCCGTCATGCATCGAAAAAATAATCGATGTGCGTTCCCCAACCCGCTTTCGTCGAACGAATCACGCCCGCCGATGGACATAAAGAGTGCCGCTGCCACGCGGTTTTGCACCGCATCCGGGCGCCCGCCGCGCGCCATCGCGCGGCAACTGGCGAGTCCGGCGGGCATGGCATATGCGTCACCGTCCGCTCGCGCAGCGATGTGCGCGATCCGCAAAATGTCCTACTCTGTTTTTTTAAACCGTTCCGACAGGCACGCGCCTCCCGTCCGTCTCCCGTGCGGTTCGCGTCTGCCATGTCGAACTTCCCGGAGGCTTCGATGACGACCGTCGATCTGGAATTCGACCAGCTCCACAGTACCGTCGACGCGCTACGGCGCTCAATTTCGAATCGCATGATGTACGGCGTCGGCAAGGACGCCATCACCGCTCACCCGCACGACTGGCTGCACGCGGCCGCGCTGGCCGTGCGCGACCGGCTCGTCGCGCGCTGGATGAAGACCACGCGCCTGCAATACGAGCAGGACGTGAAGCGGGTCTACTACCTGTCGATGGAGTTTCTGATCGGCAGGACGTTTACCAACGCGCTGCTCGCGCTCGGCATTCACGATCAGATGAAGGAGGCGCTCGCGAGCCTCGGCGTCGACATGGACGCGCTGATCGATATCGAACCCGACGCCGCGCTCGGCAACGGCGGCCTCGGCCGGCTCGCCGCGTGCTTTCTCGACTCGATGGCGACGCTCGGCATTCCGGGCTTCGGCTACGGTATTCGTTACCAGTACGGCATGTTCCGTCAGGAAATCGTCAACGGCGAGCAGGTCGAGGCCCCCGACTATTGGCTGCGCGCCGGCAATCCGTGGGAATTTCCGCGGCCCGAAATCAAATACATGGTGCACTTCGGTGGCCGCACCGTGCAGCGCGGCGACAAGACCGAATGGATCGACACCGAGCACGTGAACGCGACCGCCTACGACACCGTGATCCCCGGCTACGCGACCGACGCGACCAACACGCTGCGCCTGTGGTCCGCGCGCGCAACCGAGGAACTCGACCTCGGCGCGTTCAATCGCGGTGACTACCGCAATGCGGTCGACACCAAGAACATGTCGGAGAACGTGTCACGGCTGCTCTATCCGGACGACTCGACGCCGGCCGGCCGCGAGTTGCGGCTGCGCCAGGAGTACTTCTTCGTATCGGCGACGATGCAGGATCTGATCCGCCGCTATCAGCGCACGCACAGCACGTTCGGACGCTTCTCGGAGAAGGTCGCGGTGCATCTGAACGACACGCACCCGGTGCTCGCGATTCCCGAGCTGATGCGCCTGCTCGTGGACGTCCATAATCTGCCGTGGGACAAGGCGTGGAAACACGTGACGCAGATCTTCTCGTACACGAATCACACGCTGATGCCCGAGGCGCTCGAAACATGGGATGTCGAAATGCTGTCGCGGCTGCTGCCGCGCCATCTCGAGATCATCTTCGAAATCAACGCGCAGTTTCTGAAGCACGTCAGCGAACAGTCGGGCCACGACGTCGAGATGATCCGCCGTATTTCGCTCGTCGACGAATACGGGCAGCGGCGCGTGCGCATGGCCTATCTGGCGATCGTCGCGAGCCACAAGGTGAACGGCGTGTCGAAGCTGCATTCGCAGCTGATGACGCGCGACATCTTCGCCGACTTCGCGCGCCTCTATCCCGACCGCTTCACCAACGTGACCAACGGCATCACGCCGCGCCGCTGGCTCGCGCAGGCGAGTCCGTCGCTGTCGTCGCTGATCGATGCGCGCATCGGTACGCATTGGCGCAGCAATCTGTTCGAGCTCGAGCAGTTGCGCAATCTGCGCAAGGACGACGAGTTCGTCGACGCGTTCCGTGAGGCCAAACGACAGGCCAAGCTGCGGCTCGTCCACCGGCTCGCGCAGCACACCAAGCTGCACTTCGATCCAAACGCGCTGTTCGATCTGCAGGTCAAGCGCATTCACGAATACAAGCGCCAGTTGCTGAACGTGCTGCACGTGATCGTGCGCTACAACGAGATTCGCGCGAATCCGGAGCGCGACTGGGTGCCGCGCGTCGTGCTGTTCGCGGGCAAGGCGGCGTCCGCGTACCGGATGGCCAAGACGATCATCAAGCTGATCGGCGACGTCAGCGAGAAGGTCAATCACGATCCACTGATCGGCAACAGGCTGAAGGTCGTGTTCGTGCCGAACTACGGCGTGAGCGTCGCCGAGCTGATCATTCCGGCGGCCGATCTGTCCGAGCAGATCTCGATGGCCGGCACCGAGGCGTCGGGTACCGGCAATATGAAGCTCGCGCTCAATGGCGCATTGACGATCGGCACGATGGACGGCGCGAACATCGAAATCTGCGACGCGGTCGGACGAGAGAACATCTTCATCTTCGGCCACAGCGCCGACGAGGTGGACGATCTGCGCGCAAGCGGCTATCGGCCGCGGCAGATTTACGAGGAAAACGAAGCGTTACGCACCGCGCTCGATCAAATTCGCACGGGCTTCTTCTCGCCGGACGATCCGCTGCGCTTCTCGGATATCTTTCACACGCTGGTCGATTGGGGCGATCACTATATGGTGCTTGCCGATTTCGACGCGTTCGCGAAGGCGCAGAACGACGTGGATGCGCGTTTCGTCAACAGGCGCGCGTGGGCCGAAAGCGCGATCGAGAACGTCGCGGGGATGGGGCAGTTCTCGTCGGATCGCACGATCGGCGAGTATGCGCGCAATATCTGGCGCGTGAGTCCGCTCAGTCTGGACTGAGCTGGAGAGCAGCCGTGCGGGGCTGGAACTGAGCGGTCGCGCACGGCTTTTTGATGTCCGGTCGTCGCGCCGGCGTCAAACCTTGGGCGCAGCCGCCGCGGCCTTCGCCCGATGCACGGCCTCGCCGACGCGTTCGACGAACTCGCGATCCGTGCTCATCAGCGCCTCGCGCTCGCCTTCGGCCGTCTTGACCATCAACCGATGCGTGACGTCCTGAGTCACCCAGGTCAGCCAGCCGACCACGACCAGCATCGCCCCGGATACGAGTCCCGAAGCCGAATGCAGCACACCGCCGACGATCGCGCCGATCAGCCCCGCCACCGAGATCACCAGCGGCACGACCTTGTTCTTCTGCACGGTCACGACCTGCACGTCGACGATATCGCGCAGCGGAAAGACCTGACCCGCGGCCGAAAGAGCGTTGCGCGTGACCGACACGCCGCGATCGTTGAAAGGGATATCCATCGTTTCAGTGCAAGGGTGGTGAAGCGCGCAGCGTAGCAGACTTCGTCGCGGGCAGTGGCGCGACGTCATGCGCCGATTGCATTGCGTCAAGGAAAATCATACTTTGCCTGGGCGGATTGGCTAAGATGTCGCAGGTTCGCGCTCGGAGGCCATTGATGACTGTCGGCGTATATGCCACGCTGGTCGCGACGTCGCTCGTGCTGCTGCTCGGCGAAAAGCTCGTGCAATGGATCGGCGTGCTACGGACCTATTCGATTCCGGCGCCGGTGGCAGGCGGGCTCATCGTCGCGATCTGCGTGCTGATCACACGCATCACCACCCAGGTGCAAGTCAGGTTCGATTCGACGCTGCAGGCGCCGCTGATGCTCGCGTTCTTTTCGACGATCGGGCTGAATGCGCACCTGTCGAATCTGAAGGCGGGCGGGCCGGTGTTGATCCGCTTTCTCACGCTGGTCAGTGGGCTGCTGATCCTGCAGAACGTGATCGGCATCCTGCTCGCGTTCGCGCTCGGCGTCGATCCGCTGCTCGGCATTCTTGGCGGCTCGGTCACGATGTCGGGCGGGCACGGCACCGGCGCCGCGTGGAGCCAGGTCTTCACCGAACGTCACGGGCTGGAGTCGGCGACAGAAATCGCGATCGGCTGTGCGACGTTTGGACTCGTGATGGGCGGCGTGCTCGGCGGTCCGGTCGCACGGCTGCTGATGCGGCGGATCAGCGCCGACGAATTGCTGCGCGTCCAGCAGCTAGCGGACGAAACGCTGGTCTTCGAAGAGCCGAAGGCGGAGCAGGCCACCACGCCCGCCGCGATCATCACGACGCTCGCGCTGATCTCGATCTGCCTCGCGGGCGGCGAAGTGTTTGCCGACTGGATCGCGAACACCGTGTTCGAATTGCCGACGTTCGTCTGCACGCTGTTCATCGGCGTGATCCTGAACAACGTGCTGGCGCTCGCGCGCGTGCGGATCGACCAGCACGCGGTCGCGCTGGTCGGCAACGTCGCGCTCGCGCTATTTCTCGCGATGGCGCTGATGCGGCTCGATCTATGGGAGCTTGCCGCGCTCGCATTGCCGATCATCTCGATCCTCGCGGCGCAGACGCTGCTGATGGCGCTCTACGCGATCTTCATCACGTTCCCCGCGATGGGCCGCAACTACGACGCGGTCGTGTTGTGCGCGGCGCAATGCGGGCTCGGACTTGGCGCCACGCCGACCGCGATCGCGAACATGCAGGCGATCACGAACCGCTTCGGCCATTCCCATATCGCGTTCCTGATCGTGCCGATGACGGGCGCGTTTTTCATGGACATCGTCAACGCGATCGTGATCAAACTGTTTCTCACGCTGCCGTTTTTCCATTGAGCCCGCGCAAATACCATGAGCAATCAACCACACATCGCACCCGACAGCACCGCGGCGCGCGTCGCACTATGGCGTGCGCTGCACGTGCAAGCCGACGCGCCGCCGCACGTGCTCGAAGACGAAGTCGGCTTGCAGTTGCTGGCGCCCGCCGAAAACTGGCACAGCCGCGGCGACATGGACCCGAGGTTCACGCGGCCGTTTCGCGCGTCGATCGTCGCGCGCGCACGTTTTATCGAGGATCTGGTCGTCGAGCAGGCCGGGCGCGGTGTGGATCAATACGTGATCCTGGGCGCCGGTCTCGATAGCTTCGCGCAACGCCGGCCCGATATCGCGTCGCGGCTCACCGTGTTCGAGGTCGATCCGCCGGGACCGCAAACGTGGAAGCGTCAGCGGCTCAGCGAGCTGGGTTACGGCCTGCCGGACTGGCTGCGTTTCGTGCCGGTCGACTTCGAAGCGGGCGACAGCTGGCGGCAGCGTCTCGTCGCCGAAGGCTTCGACGAAAGCAGGCCCGCCGTCGTCGTGTCGACCGGCGTCAGCATGTATTTGACCAGGGAGGCGAATGCGGCGACGCTGCGCGAAGTGGCCGGGCTCGCGCGCGGCTCGACGTTCGCGATGACGTTCCTGTTGCCGCTGGAGATGGCGGACCCGGACGTGCGCCCCGGACTCGAAATGGCGGAGAGGGGCGCGCGTGCGAGCGGGACACCGTTCATCAGCTTCTTCATGCCGCAGCAGATGATCGCGATGGCGCGTGAAGCGGGCTTTGACGACGCGCGGCATGTGTCCGCGGCCGATCTGACGCAGCGCTACTTCGCGGCTCGCAAGGATGGGCTGCGCCCGCCGGACAATGCGGAAGAATTGCTGGTGGCGAACACCTAGGGGCCGCTGCGGTGTGTTGAATGCGCGATCGCGCTCCTCTCGCGGCTATAATCGCGCTCGAACATGGCCTCCGAAGTCTACTCATGAAAAAGATCGCAGCCTTCGCACTCGTCGCATGTGCACTCGCCGCCTGCTCGTCCACGGAAAAGCAGGCGCAGCGGGCCCAGCAGGAAATCCTTCATAGCGAGCCGAACCTTCTCGCCGCGCAACGCGACGCGGTGATCGATTGCACGCCGGCGAATTGCGATGCCGCGTGGGCGGCGACGAAGCGCTATATCGAGCAGCACTCCGACACGCACGTGATCCGCTCGGACGCGATCGCAATCGATACCGACGTGCCCGACGATTCGGGCAAGGCCGCTTTTTCAGCGACCCGCGCGAACAAGAGCACGGGCGGCGCGACGCTGTCGCTGTTCGCGCAGTGCCGCGGCATGTATGGGCCCGATAGCGCGAAGGGCGACGACTATGACGAGTGCGCCGACAAGATCCTGAAGACCCAGAACGGCTACGTGCCGTATCTGCGCTCGCACGCATCGGCGCAATAGCAGACCGGCTGCCAGAACCGCGGGGGCCCCAAACGCGGCACTAGCGTAGCGATTCGCCGAACCCTCGCCACGATGCGGCGGGAGGCGCTATGCTGATGCGTCATCGCCTCGCGGAACCCTGTCATGCAAGCTCCTGGCGCTACCGTACCGATCTCGCTCGTCAATGGGTTCCTCGGCAGCGTCGGGACACGGCCGGATATCGTCGACCGGCATCTGTCCGGCGCGAACATTCCACGCGCGCTTCTGAACCAGCCTGGCGCGCGCGTCACCGAGGAACAGTTCTCGACGCTCTACCGCTCTCTCGCGATCGAACTCGACGATGAGATGCCCGGCGTTTTCTCGCGCCCGCTGCGTAGCGGCGCGCTCAAGTTTCTGTGCCTGAGCCTGCTGGATGCGCCGAATCTCGAAACCGCGATGCATCGGTTCGGCCAGTTCTTCCATCTGGTGCTCGACGACTTCCGTTTCGAGTCGCGCCGCGGCGACCTGGTCGCGACGCTGGCGCTGCATCCGGGAAGCACCGGAGCGCTGCCCAGCATGCTGGCCCAGGAGCTGATGCTGAAGCTCGCGCATGGGATCGCGTCCTGGCTGATCGGTCAGCGGATCGCATTGCTCCAGGTGCAGTTTTCCTTTCCCCGTCCCGCTCACGCGCTCGAGTATCTCTATCTGTTTCCCGGACCGGCGAAGTTCGACTGCAATCAGACCTCGATGCAGTTCAGCAGTAGCTATTTCGACCTGCCCGTGCGGCAGCGCAAGGCGAACCTGCGCAGGTTTCTCGCTCGCGCGCCGGAAGACTGGATCTTCGTTTCGTTCAACGAGCAGCTGTTCAGTCATCGCGTGCGGGAACATCTCGCGTCCCGGCTGCCCGACGTCCCATCCATCGAAGAGGCGGCGGAAGGCCTGCACTGTTCGGTCAGAACGCTATGCCGTCATCTTGCCGCCGAGGGCACGGCGTTCCAGGTGCTCAAGGACGAACTGCGCCGCGACATCGCGATCCAGCGCCTGACCGGAACGCACGAGCCCATCGCCATCATCGCGGGCGACGTCGGCTTCGGCGACCCCACCGCATTCCACCGAGCGTTCCGTCACTGGACCGGCAGCACCCCGGCGGCCTATCGCCGGGGCGGTTGAACCTGGTCATATCAAGCGTCGGCAGCACCCACCGACGCATTTCCCACGGGGCGTTTACTTCCTCCGACGTGGCCAGAGATGTCAATAGATCGTCCGGTTTGGACAACCGGGCAGGGCCTGTCCGACGCTACGATTCAGCCATACGTTACCCCCGGCCGCATCGGTGCCAGACGGGTGACTTTCCCCACGGACTATCTGATCGGAAGAATGGTAATGAGCTACGTCGCGCCTCTCAAAGACATGGTGTTTGCAATCACGGAACTGGCCGGAATCGACCAACTGGCGGGCTTGCCCGGCTGCGAGGACGCGACCGCCGATACCGCTCGCGCGGTGCTCGAAGAGGCCGCGCGCCTGCACGAAGGCGTGCTCGCGCCGCTGAACGTCGACGGCGACCGCAACCCGAGCACGTGGAAGGATGGCGCGGTGACCGCGACGGCCGGTTTCAAGGACGCGTTTCGCCAGTTCACCGAAGGCGGCTGGCAGGGTTTGCAACATCCGTCTGAATACGGCGGTCAGGACTTGCCCAAGCTGCTGTCGACGCCTTGCATCGAAATGCTCAACGCGGCCAATCTGTCGCTCGGGCTGTGCCCGCTGTTGACCGACGGCGCGATCGAAGCGCTGCTGACGGCGGGTAGCGAAGAGCTGAAGCAGCGCTACGTGCCGAAGATGATCTCCGGCGAGTGGACCGGCACGATGAATCTGACCGAGCCGCAAGCGGGCTCCGACCTGTCGCTGGTGCGCACCCGCGCCGAGCCGCAGGGCGACGGCTCGTACCGGATCTTCGGCACGAAGATTTTCATCACGTGGGGCGAGCACGACATGACGGAAAACATCGTGCATCTGGTGCTCGCACGCACGCCGAGCGCGCCTGAAGGCGTGAAAGGCATTTCGCTGTTCGTCGTGCCGAAGTTTCTGGTCAACGAAGACGGTTCGCTCGGCGAGCGCAACGACGTGCACTGCGTATCGATCGAACACAAGCTCGGCATCAAGGCGAGCCCGACCGCCGTGCTGCAGTTCGGCGATCACGGCGGCGCGATCGGCCAGCTCGTCGGCGAGGAGAACCGCGGTCTGGAATACATGTTCATCATGATGAATGCCGCGCGCTTCGCGGTGGGCGTGCAGGGCGTGGCGATCTCGGATCGCGCGTACCAGCAGGCCGTCGCGTATGCGAAGGAGCGCGTGCAGAGCCGTCCGGTGGATGGCTCCGCGAAGCAGTCGGTCGCGATCATCCAGCACCCGGACGTGCGCCGCATGCTGTCGACGATGCGCGCGCTGACCGAAGGCGCACGCGCACTGGCGTATGTGTCGGCCTCGCACTGCGATCTCGCGCATCGTCATCCGGACGGCGCGACGCGTGCGAATCATCAGGCGATCTACGAATACCTGGTGCCGATCGTGAAGGGCTGGAGCACGGAGATGTCGCTGGAGGTGACCAGTCTCGGCGTGCAGGTGCACGGCGGCATGGGCTTCATCGAGGAAACCGGCGCCGCGCAGTACTACCGCGACGCGCGCATTCTGCCGATCTACGAAGGCACGACGGCGATCCAGGCGAACGATCTCGTCGGCCGCAAGACCGTGCGCGACAACGGCGAGGTGGCGGGGATGCTGCTCGCGCAAATCGACGCGACGCTGGCTGCGGTGCAAGGGCACCCCTCGTATGGTTCGAACGCGGCTTTCCAGGCGATGCACCGTCATCTGTCCGCCGGCCGCAACGCATTGCACAGCGCGGTGCGCTACGTGGTCGAGAACGTCAAGCGCGATCCGAATGGGGTGTTCGCGGGCAGTGTCTCTTATCTGATGCTCGCGGGCATCGTGCTCGCGGGTTGGCAAGTCGCCCGCTCGCTCGTGCTCGCCGCCGACAAGCGCGACGAAGATCCGGGCTTCTACGACGCGAAGATCGCGACCGCGCACACCTACGCGACGCAGGTGCTGCCCCGTGCAATCGCGCTCGAAGCGACGATTCGCGGCGCTCGCGATGGCGAAGGCGCGTTGGCGCTGCGCGAAGACCAGTTCTGATCGATCAACGGACGTAATGTCATTCAAAACGATAGGGCTCGGCCCTATCGGTGTGGGAAGGAGAGAGTTGTGAGAGTTCTTGTAGCAGTCAAGCGAGTGGTCGACTACAACGTGAAGGTCCGCGCGAAGTCGGACGGTACGGGCGTCGATATTGCGAACGTGAAAATGTCGATGAACCCGTTCGACGAAATCGCGGTTGAAGAAGCCGTGCGTCTGAAGGAAGCGGGTGTCGTGACCGAAGTGGTCGCCGTGTCGGCTGGTGTTGCGCAGTCGCAGGAAACGCTGCGCACCGCGCTCGCGATCGGTGCGGATCGCGCGATCCTGATCGAATCGAACGAAGAGCTGCAGCCGCTCGCAGTCGCGAAGCTGCTGAAGGCGCTGGTCGACAAGGAGCAACCGCAGCTGGTGATTCTCGGCAAACAGGCCATCGACGACGACTCCAATCAGACCGGCCAGATGCTCGCCGCGCTGGCGAACCTGCCGCAGGCGACGTTCGCGTCGAAGGTGATTGTCGCGGACGGCAAGGCGACGGTGTCGCGTGAAGTGGACGGCGGCGCCGAAACGCTGTCGCTGACGCTGCCGGCTGTGGTGACGACCGATCTGCGCCTGAACGAGCCGCGCTACGTGACGCTGCCGAACATCATGAAGGCCAAGAAAAAGCCGCTGGAAACGATCAAGCCCGAAGACCTCGGTGTGGACGTCACGCCGCGTCTGAAGACGCTGAAAGTCGCCGAGCCTCCGAAGCGCTCCGCCGGTGTGAAGGTGCCGGACGTGAAGACGCTGGTCGAGAAGCTGAAGACCGAAGCGAAGGTGCTTTAAGTAGAACGGCAACTATGTTGCATGGGACTGGAGTAAGCGCTAAAGCGCCAACTCCAGTCGACACGGAGACAGAGCAAATGACGAATCTGGTAATTGCAGAACACGATAACGCGTCGATCAAGGCCGCGACGCTGAACACGATCGCAGCGGCACAGAAGATCGGCGGTGATATTCACGTGCTGGTTGCGGGTCACAATGCGCAGGCCGCGGCCGATGCGGCAGCGAAGATCGCCGGCGTCGCCAAGGTACTGCTGGCCGACGCGCCGCAACTCGAAGCGGGTCTCGCGGAAAACGTCGAAGCGACGGTGCTGACGCTGGTACGAGATGCGGCGAAGAACTACACGCACATCCTCGCGCCGGCTACCGCGTACGGCAAGAACGTCGCGCCGCGTATCGCCGCGAAGCTCGACGTCGCGCAGATCAGCGACATCACCGCAGTGGATAGCGCCGACACGTTCGAGCGTCCGATCTACGCGGGCAACGCGATTGCGATCGTGCAATCGGCTGATCCGATCAAGGTCATCACGGTACGTTCGACCGGCTTCGACGCCGTCGCAGCCGAAGGCGGCAGCGCAGCGGTCGAAAAGATCGAAGCCGCAGCCGACGCCGGCATCTCGCAGTTCGTGAGCCGCGAAGTGACGAAGCTCGATCGTCCGGAATTGACGAGCGCGAAGATCATCGTGTCGGGCGGCCGTGGTCTGGGCAATGGCGAGAACTACACGAAGGTTCTGGAACCGCTGGCCGACAAGCTCGGCGCGGCGCTCGGCGCATCGCGCGCAGCCGTCGACGCGGGCTTCGTGCCGAACGACTACCAGGTCGGCCAGACCGGCAAGATCGTCGCGCCGCAACTGTACGTCGCGGTCGGCATCTCGGGTGCGATCCAGCACCTCGCCGGCATGAAGGACTCGAAGGTCATCGTCGCGATCAACAAGGACGAAGAAGCGCCGATCTTTAGCGTGGCCGATTATGGCCTCGTCGGTGATCTGTTCACCCTCGTGCCGGAACTCGAGCAGGCGCTCGGCTAACCGCCCCCAGCAAGCGGAATAATCATGAATGAACTTAACGGATACGATTTCGAAGACCTGCGACCGGGCATGAGTGCCCGCTTCGCCAAGACCATCACGGAGGCGGACATTCTGTTCTTCGCGAGCGCGTCGGGAGACATCAACGCGGTTCACATCAACGAGCAGTTTGCGCAAACCACACCCTTCAAGGGGCGCATCGCTCACGGCATGCTGACTGCCAGCATCATCTCCGCGGCGCTCGCGGGGCAACTGCCCGGTCCGGGCACGATCTACCTCGGCCAGAACCTGCGCTTCAAGGCGCCGGTCCGGCCCGGCGAAACCGTGCAGGCCGAGGTGACGGTCAAGGAACTGATTCACGACAAGCGCCGCGTGGTGCTGTCCACCGTTTGCACGGTCGGCGGCAAGGTGGTGGTCGAAGGCGACGCGACGGTGATGCCGACATCGTGCCACGACCGTGTCGTCGCGGACCCGGCTTGCGCCGTCGGCGAAGCATGATAGCGAGCCCCGCCATGAGAATGCCATTCAGCATGCCACACGAGTTTTCCACGGGCTGGGTCAAGGCCGGCTTCGATTTCTGGCGTTTTTCGCCGCTCAAGGATGAATTCGATGCGACGGTGCCTGACACCGGCGGCTCGGACTTCGATGTCGACGGGCCGTTCGCGCGAGGCTCCGTGACCCACACGAGCGCCCACTACCTGCAACAGCAGGCGCAACTGTGGAGCGACGCCGTCGCGGGATTGATCGGCGGGCGCACGGAGTTGAAGGCGGTCGCCGCACCCGAGCAGGGAGACCGGCGCTTTCACGCCGACGACTGGTCCAGCAACGGCTGGTACAGCCTTCTGAAACAGAGCTATCTGATCAATGCCCGCGCGCTCGCGGACCTCGTCGAGGCGAGTACGCTCGATGAAAAGGGCAAGCATAAGCTGCGCTTTTTCATGCGCCAGTTCATCGACTTCGCCAGCCCCGCGAATTTCCTCGCGACGAATCCAGAGGTCCTCCGGGAGGCCGTGGAATCGGGCGGATCGAGCCTGCTCTCGGGCGTCACGCATCTGCTCGACGATCTGGGCAGCGGCTCGATTTCGATCACCGACCGACGCGCGTTCGAAGTGGGCCGCAGCGTCGCCACGTCCAGCGGCGCGGTGGTCTATGAAAACGATCTGTTTCAGCTGATCCAGTACGAGCCGCTGACGCCGAAGGTCGCCGCGCGGCCGGTCGTGATCGTGCCGCCGTGCATCAACAAGTTCTACATCCTGGATCTGCAGCCCGAGAATTCCTTCGTGCGCTTCGCCTCCGAGCAGGGCCTGACGGTGTTCGTCGTGTCGTGGCGCAACCCGCAGCAGGACATGGCGCAGACCACGTGGGACGCCTATCTCGAGGACGGCGTGATGCAGGCGCTCGAGGTGGCGCGTGAGATTAGCCGGGCCGACCAGGTCAATGCATTGGGCTGGTGCGTGGGCGGCACGATGCTGTCGTCGGCGCTGGCAGTCATGCGTGCGAACGGCGACGACTCCGTAGCGAGCCTGACACTGTTGACCGCATTGCTCGACTTCACCGATCCGGGGGATCTCGGCGTGTTCATCGACGAGCAGGGCGTGACGATGCGCGAGCATACGATCGGTCGCGGCGGCCTTTATCCGGGCCGCGAACTCGGCTTCGTGTTCCAGGCGCTGCGTGCCAACGATCTGATCTGGCCGTATGTCGTGAACAATTACCTGAAAGGCAAGACTCCGGCGGCGTTCGATCTGCTGTACTGGAACGCGGACACGACCAATCTGCCCGGCCCGATGTACAGCTTCTATCTGCGCAACATGTACCTCGAAAACAGTCTGCGCGTGCCGAACAAACTGACGTTTTGCAACACGCCGGTGGATCTCGGCAACATCGATATCCCAAGCTATCTGATGGCGGCCGAGGAAGATCACATCGTGCCGTGGCGATCCGCCTATCAGTCGACGCAATTACTGGGCGGTCATACCGAGTTCGTGCTCGGGGCAAGCGGCCATATCGCGGGTGTGATCAATCCGGCGTCGAAGAACAAGCGCAGCTACCGGACCAACGATACCTGCAACGAAAACGCCGACGAGTGGCTCGCCACCTCGGTTCAGCAGCGCGGCAGCTGGTGGAATCACTGGATCGAGTGGGTCAAGCAGCATTCCGGCGAGCAGGTCGACGCGCGTACGAAGCTCGGCAACAGGAA
This sequence comes from Paraburkholderia atlantica, assembly GCF_009362785.1. Taxonomy (GTDB): domain Bacteria; phylum Pseudomonadota; class Gammaproteobacteria; order Burkholderiales; family Burkholderiaceae; genus Paraburkholderia; species Paraburkholderia atlantica. The sequence goes on along the minus strand of NZ_WHNQ01000017.1, from coordinate 19,432 downwards.
GTACAAGGCTATCGAGAGCGCACCGGGCCGCTATGTGAAGCTTCGCGCGGAATGAGCGGATCGCGATAGTGCGGCAACGACGGAGTGTGATGTCCAGTGCATCACACTCCGCTTTTTTTTTTGCGGTCACTTCGCATGGCTCGCGCGCCAGTCGCGCGGCGTCATGTGGAAGCGCGACACGAACCAGTTCGTGAACGATCCCTGTTGCGCGTAGCCGAGCAGCGCCGACACACGTCCGATCGGGTAGGTGGGATTGCTCATGTAGCGCACGGCGAGTTCGCCGCGCACTTCCTCGACCTGATCCGAGAAGCTGGTGCCGGCCGAATTCAACTGCCGTTGCATGGTGCGCACGCTCAGATGCAGATAACGTGCGACCAGCTCGGCGTTCGCCTGCTCGAGCGGCAGCAGCAGGTAGATCGCCTTGCGCACTTCGAGCGCGGCCGATTCGGCGGCGCTCGCGTTCAGCGGAGAGGCGAGGCTCTCCGCATAGCGCACGAGCTCGGGATCGGCCAGCGGATTCGGGTAGTCGAGATCGGCGCTCGCGCAGACGAAGCCATTGAAGTCGCTGCCGAACTGCAGCGGACAGCCGAAGAAGCGCCGATGGAACGTCAGGTCCTTCGGTGCGGCGTGTGTGAAATGGAGCTCGCGCGGTTTCCAGAACTTGCCGAGCAGAGCACTGGAGTGTCGCGCGAGCACAGCGAGCGCCAGTTCGATCGCCTGCTTCGTCGGGGTACCCGGTTCGACGACGAGTTCCTCCCGAATGGTGACCGTTTTGTCCGCGTCCTCGACGTACACCGCCAGCGCTTCGTTGAGCAGATGACGGTATTCGGCCGCGGCCAGCAACACTTCGCGCAGCGTGCGTTTGTGCGCGAGCAGGACGTTGATCACACCGCTGCCGAAGGTCTGCCGCGTTTCCGCCATTTGCAGCGCGAAGGTCGGGCACGACGCCTTTTGGGCCGTCATTTCGAGCAGCCGGCAACAGGCAGTGGCCGATACGCGATCGTCCGGATTCGCGAGCGCGCCGGCATCGATGCCGGCCTGTTTCGCGAGTTCGACCGGATTCAGTCCAAGCCGCCGCGCCACCTCGAAATAACCGCTCATGGCTACCGACGTCACCATCGTTTCCATCGTAGTTTCTCCGGACGATTCAAACGCTGAGTCTTTTTCTAGTCATTAAACGCTTGCTTCGCGCAATTATTGGTGTTAACGCGCAGTGGCACGAATCGCTAAAAGGATGGCGTCCAATCATAAAAGTGTAGCGCTTGATTCCCGTATCGTGTGCACATGTCGTTCGATGTGTTCCAGCAGATTTTCATGCGACCTCGCGATAGCGGAACACAGTCACTTCACAACTGGATGGAGGCAATCAAATGCAATTTCTCGACGATTCGCTGCACCCTGAGAATCAGGACAAGGTAGTCATCACCACCGCCCCTTACGGCCCGGAATGGATGCCCGCGGACTTCCCGGAAGACATCCCGGTGACAATGGATCAGCAGATCCAGAAGGCCGTCGATTGCTACAACGCGGGCGCCACGGTGCTGCACCTGCACGTGCGTGAACTGGACGGCAAGGGCTCGAAGCGCCTGTCGAAGTTCAATGAACTGATCGCGGGTGTGCGCGCCGCTGTGCCCGACATGATCATTCAGGTCGGTGGCTCGATTTCGTTTGCACCGGAAGACGACGGCCAGGCCGCGAAGTGGCTGTCCGACGATACGCGCCATATGCTGGCCGAACTCGATCCGAAGCCGGACCAGGTGACGGTTGCGATCAATACCACGCAGATGAACATCATGGAGTTGCTCTATCCCGAGTATCTGGCGGGCACCTCGCTTTCCAACCCCGCGTTCATGGCCGCCTATAGCGAAATGACGGTTCCGGCCGGTCCCGCATGGGTCGAGGAGCATCTGCGCCGCCTGCAGGCTGCGGGCATCCAGCCGCACTTCCAGCTCACCGGCATTCACGCGCTCGAAACGCTCGAACGCCTCGTGCGCAAGGGCGTCTACAAGGGCCCGCTGAACCTGACGTGGATCGGCATCGGTGGCGGCTTCGACGGCCCGAACCCGTTCAACTTCTTCAACTTCGTGCATCGCGCGCCGGATGGCTGCACGCTGACCGCCGAGTCGCTGCTGAAGAACGTGCTGCCGTTCAACATGATGGCGATGTCGATGGGCTTGCATCCGCGCTGCGGCATCGAGGACACGATCATCGATCAGCACGGTAAGCGCTTCACGTCGGTACAGCAGATCGAGCAGTGCGTGCGCGTAGCGCGCGAACTGGGCCGCGAAATTGCCAGTGGTAAAGAAGCCCGCGAGATCTATCGTATTGGTGTGCAGTACGAGACGGTCGAAGAAACGCTCAGCGCCAACGGTATGGCGCCGAACCGCCAGGCCGGCGTCAGGAACCTGCCGCTTCGCGCGGCGTGAATGCCGGAAGCCCGGGCCGAGGCGTTGGCCGAGGCGGGGCTTCTGGGTAACGCTCCCGCCGCATAGCGGGAGCAGATAGCTGAATCCATAACAGGTCGCCGGCCCACGCGGGCAAGGCGGCCGCCACGGAGTCAGCGTGGAAGGAGACTAAACATGCTCGTTCAGCATGCAGCGCCCACGGCGGGCGAAGTTTCGGTAGCAAAGACGGATGTGCGCGCTTATGCGTGGGTGGTGTTTGCGTTGACGGTCGGATTGCTGCTTTCCGACTATATGTCGCGGCAGGTGTTGAATGCAGTGTTTCCGCCGCTCAAGGCGGCATGGCATCTGTCCGATGCGCAGCTGGGTTCGCTCAGCAGCGTGGTCGCGCTGATGGTCGGTGTGCTCACGTTTCCGCTGTCGGTACTGGCCGACCGCTGGGGCCGCGTGAAGAGCATCGTGCTGATGGCGGCGATGTGGAGTCTCGCGACGGTGGGCTGCGCAATCTCGGCGAACTATGGGCAGTTGCTGCTGGCGCGTGCCTTCGTCGGAATCGGTGAAGCGGCGTATGGCAGCGTCGGCATCGCAGTTGTGCTGAGCATCTTTCCGGTGCGGCTGCGCTCCACGCTGACCGGCACCTTCATGGCGGGCGGCGCGTTCGGCTCGGTGCTGGGCATGGCGCTCGGCGGCGCGGTGGCGGCTCACCTCGGCTGGCGCGCGGCATTCGGCGCGATGGCGGCGATGGGGATCGTGCTGGTCGTGATCTACCGCCTCGTCGTCACCGAAAAGCGTCTTGCGCCGCTGCAGCCGGCGAGCGTGACGAAGCAGACGCAAACGCGCGGCATGCGCATGAGCCTGCGCGAGTTGATGAAGGGCTTGTTTTCGACGAAGTCCGTGGTGTGCGCCTACGTGGGCAGCGGTCTGCATCTGATGGTTCCCGCCGCTGTGTGGGCGTGGATGCCGAGCTTCCTGAATCGCTACTACGGCATGGCCACCGGCAAGGCTGCGATGTGCGCGGCGGTGTTCGTGCTGGTGACCGGGGTGGGCATGGTGGTGTGCGGGAACCTCGCCGACCGGCTCAGCAAGAACGTGCGGGAACGCAAGTGGAGCGCTGCGATCGCCTACTGCCTCGCCTGTTTCGTCCTGCTCGCGATTGGCTTCCACATGCCGGCGGGGCCGTGGCAACTGATCGTGATCGGTGTCGGCATGTTCTTTTGCGCCGGTGCGAGCGGCCCGTCGGGTGCGATGGTGGCGAACCTCACGCCGCCGACCATTCATGCCTCGGCGTTTGCGACGCTGACGCTCGCGAACAACCTGCTGGGCCTCGCGCCAGCGGCTGTTCTGACGGGGATCATCGCCGATCGGATCGGACTGCTGGGCGCGTTGCAACTGGTGCCGTTCGCACCGCTCGTCGCGGCCGCCGCATTCATGATCGGCAAGCGGAACTACTCGGGCGATCTGGATCGGCTGAACACGCTACGCGAGCAGGCCACGCGCTGACATCGGATGGTGCCGCGCGGACGGCGCGGAGAACGGAACCTGTAATGCGCCGCGAGCGCAACGAATTCTGCGAAGTGCAGATCAAGCAAAGAATTGGAGAGTCGACATGGCAAAGGCAGTGCGTTTTCATGAAACCGGTGGTCCCGAGGTCCTGCGCTACGAGGACGTCGAAGTGGGTAACCCGGGTCCCGGCCAGGTTCGCCTGCGCCACCAGGCCGTGGGCCTGAACTTCGCCGATACCTACTTCCGTAGCGGCCTGTATCCGGTCCCGCTGCCCGCGGGGATGGGCGTGGAAGCCGCGGGCGTGGTCGAGGCCGTTGGCCCGGACGTCACGAACGTCGCGGTGGGGGATCGAGTGACCTACACGGGCTTCATCAACACGCTCGGCGCGTACAGCACCGAACGCCTGATTCCGGCCGCGCCGCTGATCCGGCTGCCCGATGCGATCGACTGCGAAACGGCTGCCGGCATGACCATGCGCGGCCTGACCGCCGCGTACCTGATGCGCCGCATTCACGACTTCAAGGCGGGCGACACGATCCTTCTGCATGCCGCCGCCGGCGGTGTCGGCCTGATCGTTTCGCAGTGGGCGAAGCTGCTGGGTCTGACCGTGATCGGCACGGTTTCGAGCGAGGCCAAAGGCGAGGTAGCGCGCGCGCATGGCTGCGATCACGTCATCAACTACAGCAGCGAAGACGTCGCCAGACGCGTACGCGAACTGACCGATGGCGTCGGCGTGAACGTCGTGTTCGACAGCGTCGGCAAGGACACCTTTGAGGCTTCGCTCGATTCGCTGAAGCGTCGCGGTCTGCTGGTTTGCGTCGGCACGGCCTCCGGCCCGATTCCGCCGTTCAATCCGCAACTGCTGGCAATGAAAGGCTCGCTGTATCTGACCCGCCCGGCTCTGGCTGATTACATCGCCGATCCGGCCGAGAAGGACGAGCTGGCCGGCGAAATCTTCGGCTTGATCGCCTCCGGACGCATCAAGATCGAATTGAATCAGCGCTATGCGCTCGAGGATGCGGCGCAAGCGCATCGTGATCTGGAATCGCGCAAGACGACGGGTTCGTCGGTCTTCATTATCTAAGGAGCTAGCCATGCGAGTCGAACAACTGACGTACTCGATCGGCGCGGAACTGACCGGCGTGAATGTCGCTCACGCCATCCATGACGACGGCCTGTTTGCGGAGATCCGTTCCGCGCTGCTGAAGCACCGGGTGCTGTTCCTGCGCGACCAGGACATCACGCGCGCCGAACACGTGGCGTTCGCGCGCCGCTTCGGCGAACTGGAAGACCATCCGGTCGCGGGCAGCGATCCGGAAAATCCGGGCCTCGTGCGTATCTACAAGACCCCGGACCAGCCCAACGACCGGTATGAAAACGCGTGGCATGCCGACGCCACGTGGCGCGAAAAGCCGCAGTTCGGTGCCGTGCTGCGCTGTGTCGAGTGTCCGCCCGTCGGTGGCGACACGATGTGGGCGAACATGGTCCTCGCCTACGAGAATCTGCCGGCGTACGTGAAGGCGCAGATCGCGGACCTGCGCGCGCGCCACAGCATCGAGGCGAGCTTCGGTGCCGCGATGCCGATCGAAAAGCGTCTGGCGCTGAAGGCGCAGTTTCCGGACGCGGAGCATCCGGTCGTGCGCACGCATCCGGAAACGGAGGAGAAGGTGCTGTTCGTGAGCGCTTTCACGAGCCATTTCACGAACTTCCATACGCCGGAGCGGGTGCGCTTCGGTCAGGACGCGAATCCGGGCGCGGGCGATCTGCTGCGCTATCTGATCAGCCAGGCGTACATCCCCGAGTACCAGGTGCGCTGGCGCTGGCAGAAGAACAGCATCGCGATCTGGGACAACCGCAGCACGCAGCACTATGCGGTGATGGATTACCCGCCATGCCATCGCAAGATGGAACGCGCCGGCATTATCGGCGACAAGCCGTACTGAACCAGTAAGTAGCTTCCCATGAATTACGAATTGAAACCGACCATTCTGATGGTCCCGGGCTTGCGCGACCATGTCCCGGAGCATTGGCAAACCCTGTTGCAGCAACGGCTGCCGAAAGCGCTGTCGGTGCCGCCGCTCGAACACGACAAGCTCAGCTGCGCGGCACGGGTAGCGGCGCTCGATGCGGCGCTCGCGAAAATCGACGGCCCGGTGATTCTGGTCGCGCATAGCGCGGGCGTGATGATCACCGTGCAGTGGGCGGCGCAGCACAAGCGCGAGATTCACGGTGCGCTGCTCGCGGCGCCCGCGGACCTCGAAACGCCGATGCCGGCGGGCTATCCGGAGCTGGATACGCTGGAGCAGAACGGCTGGCTGCCGATTCCGCGCAAGCGTCTGCCGTTCCCGAGCATCGTCGGCGCGAGCCGCAACGATCCGCTCGCACGGTTCGAGCGGGTGCAGGACATGGCGCAGGACTGGGGCAGCCGCCTCGTCGATCTCGGCGAAGTGGGGCACCTCAACCCCGCGTCGGGCTTTGGCGAATGGCCGATGGCGGAGACGTTGATTCGCCGCCTGGTGCTGATGTGACGCGGCTAGCGTCGGATCGGAAGGAGTCGGGGATGTCACGTCGGATCGTGGTGGGTGTCGCCGGCGAACTCGCGCCGGGCCAGCGCAAGCTGGCCTTCATCGATGGCCGCAGCATCGTGCTGTTCAACATCGCAGGCACGCTTCACGCCATCGACAACACCTGTCCGCACAACGGGGCCGCGCTTTCGAGCGGCCAGCTCGAAGGCTGCATGTTGCGCTGTCCGGCGCACGGTCTGCGCTTCGACGTGCGCACGGGCTGCATGGCGGGAGCAGGTGGATTGAGTGTAACGACCTTCCCGGTCGAAATAATGGATTCAAAGGTGATGGTGAGTCTCGACGAACCGAACGCGACGCCCTCGCATCAGCGAGCCGGCAGCGCGGCAACGTAAGGCCGGGTGGGCCAGGTTCGAGACGCCACAAGCAATCAGGAGACGGAAAGATGCAAGGCTTGATGATGCAGCAGTCGCTGCTGGTTTCCGCGCTGCTTACGCACGCGGAGCGCCATCACGGCGAACAGGAAATCGTGTCGCGACGCGTGGAAGGAGATATCCATCGTTATTCGTATCGGCACCTCGCGCAGCGCGCGCGCCGCATGGCCAACGCGCTGGCAACGCTTGGCGTCGGCCGGGGCGAGCGCGTCGCAACGCTCGCGTGGAACGGCTATCGCCACATGGAGCTGTATTTCGCGGTGTCGGGCTCCGGGTCGGTGCTGCATACGCTGAACCCGCGACTGCACGTCGACCAGCTCGCATACATCATCGAGCATGCGGAAGACCGTGTCGTGTTCTTCGACCTGACGTTTCTGCCGCTGATCGAGAGCGTCGCGCCCCGCGTGAAGAGCCCGAAGATATTCGTGGCGATGACCGATCGCGCGCACATGCCGCAAGCGAACGAGCTGGGCGGCATGCTGATGTGCTACGAGGACCTGCTCGAACTGCACGACGACGTCTTCGAATGGCCGCTGCTCGACGAAGACAGCGCGTCGTCGCTGTGCTACACGTCGGGCACCACTGGCAATCCGAAGGGCGTGCTGTACAGCCATCGCTCGACCGTGCTGCATACCTACGCGGCGGCGCTGCCCGATGCGCTGAACTGTTCCGCGCGCGACGTGATCCTGCCGGTCGTGCCGATGTTCCATGTGAACGCGTGGGGACTGCCCTACATCGCCTGCATGGTCGGCGCGAAGCTGGTGTTTCCGGGTCCGGCGCTCGACGGCAAGTCGCTCTATGAACTGATCGAAACGGAACACGTGACGCTGTCGGCCGGTGTGCCGACCGTGTGGCAGGGACTCCTCACGCATGTCGATGCGATGGGCGGCACCTTCTCGTCGATGCGACGCACGGTGATCGGCGGCGCGCCGTGTCCGACCGCGATGACCGAGGCGTTCCAGAAGCGCCATCGGGTCGAGGTGCTGCACGCGTGGGGCATGACCGAATTGAGCCCGATCGGCACGGTCTGCAGCTTCAAGGCGCATCAGCAGTCGCTGCCGATGGACGAGCAGTATCAGGTCCAGGCGAAGCAGGGACGTGCGCTGTTCGGCATCGATATGCGGATCGTCGGCTCGCACGGCAATGAATTGCCGTGGGATGGCGAAAGCGCTGGCGATCTGCAGGTGCGCGGCCACTGGGTCACGCAGCAGTACTTCGGCGCCGGCGTCGAGTCGCCGCTGTGCGACGGCTGGTTTCCGACCGGCGACATCGCGACGATCGACCGGCACGGCTTCATGCAGATCACCGATCGCAGCAAGGACGTGATCAAGTCGGGCGGCGAATGGATCAGTTCGGCGGCCATCGAAAACGTCGCGTATCTGCATCCGGAAGTCTCGACCGCAGTGTGTATCGCCGCACGGCATCCGAAGTGGGACGAACGGCCGCTGCTGCTGGTCGTGAAAAAGCCGGGCAGCGATCTGGCCAGCGACGAACTGCTGTCCTTCTTCAACGGCCGGGTCGCGCGCTGGTGGACCCCCGATGCGGTGGTGTTCGTCGACACGGTGCCTATCGGCGCAACGGGCAAGGTGCTGAAGAACCAATTGCGCGATCAATTCGGGAACTACTACCTGCCCTGACGCAACGCTTGCGCAGCAACACAGTTCGATGCACGCAACAACGCGGCCGGGTACGCCCGTCGCATACAAAATCACCAATCAATTGAAGCGACCGCAGCATGGGCGTTTGCGCCACCGCCGGTACGCGAAGGAGACACAATGAAGTTAAAGGCAAGCAGCGCTATCGCGTTGGCCATTTTCGCCACCGCGGCTCATGCGCAGTCGTCAGTGACGCTCTATGGCGTGATCGATACGGGTTTCCTGTATCAGAGCACTTCGGCGGCCACCTTCCTGCCGCACGCGCCGAACACCGGCAAGATTTATCAGCTGAAGGACGGCGGTATCTATGCGAGCTTCTGGGGTTTGAAAGGCAGCGAAGACATCGGCGGCGGCTACAAGATCAATTTCAAGCTGCAGGGCGTATTCAACTCCACGAACGGCAAGTTCGGCCTGTCCGATACGCCGGGCACCACCGCGATCTTCAACCAGTTCGCGACGATCGGCGTGTCCGGGCCCTTCGGTACCTTCGACGCCGGCCGGCAGATCATTCCGATGATCTACGCGATGGCGGAAACCGACGTGCGCGGCGCGCAGTATTTCGGCAGTATTCTGACCGCGTGGCTGGGCATCAATCAGGCGGCCGGCTGGCCGGGTACGAGCACGAACGCGCCGATTGGCGCGCTGTACGACAGCAATGCGCTGGTCTATAACTCGCCGAAATTTTACGGCGCATCGCTTGCGCTCGAGTACGCGCCGGGCGGCGTCGCCGGTCATTTCCAGGGCGGCACGCGCGAGTCGGCCGTGCTCAAGTATTCGAACTACGGTCTGAATCTGTCCGCCGTGTATTACAACGGCCACGATACCAACCCGTTCCCGATCACGTACCCGGCGGCACCCGCCATCCCTGCGACCGGGCTGGCGAACAACCGTTTCTACTATTTCGGTGCGATGTACACGATCGCCGGATTTTCGGTGTCGGCCTCGTATGGCGCCGGCAAGAACCCGGCGCATAGCAACACCGCGGACTTCGAAATGATTTCGGGGGGCCTTGGCTACCAGTTCAATCCGCGTTTCAAGGTCACATCAGGGTACTACTACCTGAAAGACAAGAACAACTCGGCGAACCATTCGAGCGAATTCGCGGTGGGCGCGGAATACAACCTGTCCCAGCGCACCAAGGCTTACGCGCAGGTGGGTTATGTGGCCAACAAGGGGACCATGAACCAGACCATCATCTATGGCGCTCCGGTTGCGCCCGGCGTGTCCACGACGGCGGCCATGGTCGGCATCCGCCATACCTTCTGATTACGTCACGTATAACAACTGGAGTATTCGATGAAAAGCATTCAGGCACGCGTGTTGGCGATTGCCGCCACATTGATTCTGGCCGCGTCGGGCAGCGCATGGGCGCAGTCGGGTCAGACGGCCAGCGCAGCTTCGGGCGCGCCCGCGATGTCGGGTAGCGCAGCCGCTCCCGCCAGCCCCAGGCAAGCGAATCGCGCGCTGCGTCGGCAGGTGTATGCCGCGATCGGCAAGCACAAGGAGATCAGCGCAGGCAATATCAGCGTCATCGCAAAGGGCGGCGCGGTGACGCTGAGCGGCACGGTCACCGACGCTTCCCAGATCAATCAGGTCGCGGAGATTGCGAAGGGCGTTCCGGGGGTGACTTCGGTGACCAACAAGCTCACCGTGCAAAAGCCGTTCGGCGGGCAGTAAAAAGAGCGCACGCATCGGGGGAATCAAAGCGCGAGGAGCTCACTACAACAACTCACTAGCTGTCGAACAGCGCCGTGTAACGGCGCTGCATCTCTTCAGGCGTAAGCGCTTCGATCTGCGCGCCGAGCTGCCATTCGTGGCCGAACGGATCGCGCACGGTCGCCGAGCGCTCGCCGTAAAAATGATCGGTTAGCGGGAGGATCACGGTTGCTCCCGCTTTGACCGCTTGTGCGAACAGCTGATCGACGTCGTCGCAGTGGATATGCAGCAGCACGCCCGGCCGGCTGTTGCCGCTCGGGCCGAGCATGTCGTGCTCGGGATATTCATCGGACAGCATCACGGTCGCGGGACCGATCTTCACTTCGGCATGACCGATGCGGCCGCCCGGTTCGGTCAGGCGAAACTGCTCGACGCCGCCGAATGCCTGCGCGTAGAACTCAATCGCCTGCGCGGCGTTGCGCACGCGCAGATAGGGGTAGACCTCGTGGATCGCGCTCATCGTCACCTCCAGGGTGTGGGGAGTGATTCGTGGGACGTCATGATAGTGGCGGCAGATTACATCAGAAATCGACAGCCGGGCTTCGCTGACCATGAAGCCGGAATCGCGTCACATTTGTCACTCCCATCGTTCGATGTTCAGCGGCCTAAACTAACCCATCCTCAACACCGAGCGATGCAAGGCGAGCAATTCGCCTTCCGACCCGAACACACAGGACATCGCTCTAACCCGGAGGTTGCGATGACGACGAACGAGTCACCTGAGAAGAGTGGGAAAGATGGACAGCCTGCGATGAAGACACCGCCGATTGTGTCGCGGCAAGAGTGGGAGGCCGCGCGCGAGCAATTGCTCGTCAAGGAGAAAGCCTTGACCCGTGCCCGCGACGCGCTGGCTGCTGAGCGGCGTCGAATGCCATGGCTTGCGGTGGAAAAAACGTATGCGTTCGACGGGCCGGAAGGCAGAGTGAGCCTGCTCGACCTGTTCGACGGCCGCCGTCAGCTGGTCATCTATCGCGCCTTTTTCGAGCCTGGCGTGCACGGGTGGCCAGAGCACGCGTGCATCGGCTGTTCCCTGGGGGCCGATCAGGTTTCCCACCTTGCGCATTTGCACGCTCGCGACACGACCCTCGTGTACGCCTCCCGCGCGCCGCAAGCCGATATCGCGCGGCTGAAGGCGCGGATGGGCTGGCAGATGATCCCCTGGTACACGATCACCGACAGTTTCGACGTCGACTTCGGCGTGGACCAATGGCACGGCCACAACGCGTTCATCCGGGATGGCGATCGTGTGTTCCGAACGTACTTCATTAACGGACGTGGCGACGAGGCGATGGGCACGGTCTGGAGCTACCTCGACATGACGGCGCTCGGGCGGCAGGAGACGTGGGAGGATTCGCCGGAGGGCTACCCACAGACCCGGCCGTACAAGTGGTGGAACTGGAACGACACCTACGTCCCCGGCGCGGCTCCCGATCCGAAGTGGGTCGAGGTGTCGGATGCCGGAGAGGCTGCGTTTCGCAAGCGCGACGACTAGCGCCTGACGAATCGTCACTCGGAGAAACAAACGACGTTCGCCGACGTACGGGGACGGCCTTTCTTGCGGTTCAGCGGTATTCGAATGCTAGAGTCACGCTCGCACGCATCGACAGCAACCAGCGCAAGCCTGACTTCGAGCCTTCTATGTTCGCATTACCGTGGATCGCGATTTTCCTCGCCGCGCCGGCGACGTGGGCCGGCACGTTTCGCTGGCTTGGCGTCGGCCTGCTCGTGGTCGGATACGGCACGGCGTTTGCGACCGGGCAGCTCGGCCCTTTGGCGAGCGTCGCCATTGCGCTGCTCGGCGTGGCTGCGTACGCGGTGTCGCCGGCTCGCCGGCGCTACGTTCGATACGCGGGTCATTTGCTGTTCGTCGCGCTTGCGCTCGCGCTCAGCCTGCATTGGCTGCCAGGCTTTCACAACCCGCGCGTGATGGGCCCCGTGCAGTTCACGCCGGATGCCGTGCCCTTCACGATGTATCTCAATTTCGACAAGCCGCTGATCGGCTTCTGGCTGTTGCTCGCCTTGCCGTGGATTCGGCCGCCGCACGCGCTGCGGACGTGGTTACTCGCCGGCATCGCCGGTTGGCTGATCATGGTCGCGGTTTGCATGGCCGTGGCGTTGTCGCTGGGGGTCGTCGGATGGGCGCCGAAGCGGCCTGCCGACAGCGTGCTGTGGTTGGTGAACAATCTCTTTCTCGTCACGCTGACCGAGGAGGCGTTGTTTCGCGGCTATCTGCAAGGCGGTCTCACGCGACTGTTCGCGCGCTGGAACAGGGCGGACCTGCTCACGCTGTGCGTGGCGGCCGTGCTGTTCGGCCTCGCACATAGCGCGGGCGGATGGCAGTGGATCGTGCTCGGAAGTGTCGCGGGCATCGGCTATGGACTTGCGTATCGCTTCGGCGGATTGTCTGCGGCCGTGCTCGCACATTTCGGGCTGAACGTGGTCCACTTTTTCTTCTTCACGTATCCGATGCTGCAGCCCGCGGGCAAACTGTGAAGCGACGCGGATCGCCAGTGCGCCAGCCATGAATCCAGGCGAAGATTACCCATGACCGGATCATTAGGGCATCCTGGCGGTTCAACCACTTCGTCTCTCCGCTTACGAGGGCCACACTGCGATGAACGCATCCGAACGTATCGACGAACTGATCGCAGGACTCACCGACTGGCGCGGCGCGACCTTCGCTCGCATCCGTCAATGCGTGCTGGCGGCGGACCCGGCGATCGTCGAGGAATTCAAGTGGATGGGTAGTCCGGTCTGGTCGCGCGACGGCATGATCGCTGTCGCCAACGCGCACAAAGGCAAGGTCAAGCTGACCTTCGCGCATGGGGCGGGTCTGGCCGACCCGGATGGCTTGTTCAACGCGGGCCTCGAAGGCAACGAACGGCGCGCGATCGACTTCTTCGAGAGCGACGACGTTGACGAGCGCGCACTGAAAGCGCTGATCCGCGCCGCGATCGACTATAACCAAAGTCATCTGAAGAAGAACACGCGCGGCGCACAACCGAAAGCCCGCCGTAAGCAGGTGGCCGGCGACGCCTGAAGCCGGCACGGTCTGCTCACCGGCCCCGCCGCGCCGCCAGTCCGGGCGGATCGATACCAGAACTGATATCGATATCACCAAAAATATAATTGGAAAGATATCAACCCGCTCCGTACACTTCACCAACCCTGGACACTGAGCGGCAAGCTTGCGCCGTAGCGCCGGGTGGGCCGCTTCAGTCAAAAATGCCGGTGAGGGTCCCGGCGCATGCATCAAGGACCTAGCATGTCGGAAAAAAAGCGGAAATTGCGCTCGGCCGAATGGTTCGGCACGGCTGACAAGAACGGCTTCATGTATCGAAGCTGGATGAAGAATCAGGGCATCCCCGATCACGAGTTCGACGGGCGCCCCGTGATCGGTATCTGCAACACGTGGTCCGAGCTGACACCGTGCAACGCGCACTTTCGCAAGCTCGCCGAGCATGTGAAGCGCGGCATCTACGAAGCGGGCGGCTTCCCGGTCGAGTTCCCGGTGTTCTCGAACGGCGAATCGAATCTGCGTCCGACCGCAATGCTCACGCGCAATCTCGCGGCGATGGACGTCGAGGAGGCGATCCGCGGCAATCCGATCGACGCGGTGGTGCTGCTGACCGGCTGCGACAAGACGACCCCCGCGCTGCTGATGGGCGCGGCGAGCTGCGACGTGCCGGCGATCGTCGTAACCGGCGGCCCGATGCTGAACGGCAAGCTCGACGGCAAGAACATCGGCTCGGGCACGGCGGTGTGGCAACTGCACGAATCGCTGAAGGCCGGCGAAATCGATCTGCATCAGTTTCTGTCGGCCGAGGCGGGCATGTCGCGCTCGGCGGGCACCTGCAACACGATGGGCACCGCGTCGACGATGGCCTGCATGGCCGAGGCGCTCGGCACATCGCTGCCGCACAACGCGGCGATTCCCGCAGTCGACTCGCGACGCTACGTGCTCGCGCATATGTCGGGCATCCGCATCGTCGAGATGGCGCTCGAAGACCTGAAGCTGTCGAAGATCCTCACGCGCGAGGCGTTCATGAACGCGATCCGCGTCAATGCGGCGATCGGCGGCTCGACCAATGCGGTGATTCATCTGAAGGCGATTGCGGGGCGCATCGGTATCGATCTCGAACTCGACGACTGGGTTCGCATCGGCCGCGACACGCCGACGATCGTCGACCTGATGCCGTCGGGCCGTTTCCTGATGGAAGAGTTTTATTACGCGGGCGGTTTGCCGGCCGTGCTGCGCCGGCTCGGCGAAGCGAATCTGCTGCCGCATCCGGACGCGTTGACGGTCAACGGCAAGTCGCTGTGGGACAACGTGAAAGATGCGCCCAACACCAACGACGAAGTGATCCGTCCGCTCGACAAGCCGCTCGTCGCCGATGGCGGTATCCGCGTGCTGCGCGGCAATCTCGCGCCGCGCGGCGCGGTGCTGAAGCCGTCGGCGGCGACGCCCGAGTTGCTCAAGCATCGCGGACGCGCGGTCGTGTTCGAGAACTTCGAGCACTACAAGTCGCGCATCGTCGATGAAACGCTCGACGTCGATGCGAACTCGGTGCTGGTGATGAAGAACTGCGGGCCGAAGGGTTATCCGGGCATGGCCGAAGTCGGCAACATGGGCCTGCCGCCGAAGCTGCTGAAGCAGGGCGTAAAGGACATGGTGCGGATTTCCGATGCGCGCATGAGCGGTACCGCATACGGCACCGTGGTGCTGCACGTGACGCCGGAAGCGGCGGCCGGCGGCCCGCTCGCGGCGGTGCAGGACGGCGACTGGATCGAGCTCGATTGCGACGCGGGCACGCTGCACCTCGACATCAGCGACGCGGAGCTCGAGCGCCGTCTCGCGAAGCATGTGCCGCCCGAGCCGCCGGAAGGTGGCGGCTACCGGCGCCTGTATATCGATCACGTGCTGCAGGCCGACGAAGGTTGCGATCTCGACTTCCTCGTTGGATGCCGGGGTTCCGCGGTGCCGCGGCATTCGCACTGACGCGCCGTTGCAACGGCAACGGCTCGACCCATGACCGTGCGGGCGATGCATTCGTGCATCGCCCGCATTTTTTATGACCTGTAGTTGGCGTTCGCGGCGCGATCGCCCGCAACGGGCGCACCGCTAACGGCTATCAGCGCAGCTTGTCGACCGCGTCGAGCACCAGCCCGAAAAACTCGTTCGCCGCGGCCGGATTCAGCCAGCGCACGACCACCGTCATGCGTCGCTCCGGTTCGACCCACGTGAACGAACTGCCCGCACCGATGCCGAAATAGCTCGACTCCGGCACGTTCGGGAACACCTTGCGCCCGGTGTTGAGCCACACGAGGTAGCCATAGAACGGCGCGATCGCGCACGGCGTGCGCATGCGCGCAATCCATTCGGACGACAGCACGCGTCGGCCGTTCGCGACGCCGTCATCGAGCAGCATCTGCGCGACCTTCAACTGATCGTTCGCGCTGACCGACATGCCGCCGCCCCAGTGCGTGCCGCCGGGCACCGACTGCATGCGTCGTCCGTCGATCTCGACCCATGCGTCGTCGTAGCCGATCCATTGCCAGTTTTCACTCGCGCCGGAAGGCCGCATGATCGCTTCGCGAAACACCTCGGGCAGCGGCTGACGGAACAGATGCAGCAGCGCGAGCGAGAACTGGTTGATGCGGACGTCGTTGTATTCCCAGTAGCTGCCCGGCCGTTGCAGCGGACGCGGGTCGCCTTTCTTGCCATCGGGCGGCGCGGCGAAATTGACCGCGCGGTAGTGATCCGCCTGATCCGACAAACCGAAGTACGTGCCGCGCCATTCGCTGGTTTGCTGCAGCAGATGCGCCCAGCTGATCGGCGCGTTGTGTTCGTCGTCGAAGCCGATGTTGGGCACGCGCACGCGCACCGGCTCATCGACGTCGGGCAACAGGCCGCGATCGTGCGCGACGCCGGCGAGCAGCGCGAGGTACATCTTCGCGACGCTGAAGGTCAGATCGGCGCGATCCGGTTCGCCCCAGCGCGTCAGCACGCGGCCGTCGACGGCGATCGCACCCGATACCGGCCCGCGATCATGCACGGGACCGAGCAGCTTGTTCCACGGCGGCGGGTCGTTCACGTGCACACCCCATGCGCCACCCACGTGACGGTCCCAAGGCGATTCATGATCCACCGCGAACTGCACGGCTTGCTGCAAACGGTCTTGCATGGATAAGGTCCTGTCGGTTCAACGAAGCCCGTGAGGCAGAGACTCAGCGTGCGTGCAGCCGCACGCGTGCCCACGTCACGGTGAAAAGGCTGAGCACGGCCGCGAGCATCAGATAGAGGCCGGGTGCGAGGTTATTACCGGTTGCCGCGATCAGCGCGGCGACGGCGAGCGGCGTGAAGCCGCCGAACACGGTGGTGCCGATGTTGTAGCCGAACGCCATGCCGGTCGTTCGCGTGCGGGTCGGGAACAGCTCGGACATCATGGCCGGAATCGGCGCGAAGTAGGTCGCCTTCAGCATCGCGACCCACGTGACCGCGGCCAGCAACGAGCCGAGCGACGGATGCGCGTTCATCAGCATGAAGGCTGGATAGACGGTCGCGAAGAACAGCACGCCGGCGCAGAGCATGATGCGCACGCGGCCCACCTTGTCGGACAGATGACCGACGATCGGTGTGAGCACCATCATGATCAGACCGGCCGCCAGCGTAGCGATGAAGCCCGACGACGGCGCCAGCCCGAGCTGCCGCGCCGCATAGGTCGGCATGTAGAGCAGCATGTAGTTGGCCGTGGTGGTCAGCACGAGTGCGCCGATCGACACGAGCACCTGTTCCTTTTGCGTCGCGAGTAGTTCGCGCACCGGCGCGGCGGATTTTTCCGCGCGCTCGAACTCGGGCGTTTCGTCGATGCGGCGGCGAATGTACAGCCCGACCGGACCGATCAGCAGGCCGAACAGGAACGGAATGCGCCAGCCCCAGCTTTCGAGTTGCGCGGTGCTCAGCGTGCTCGTCAACACCGCGCCGAACAGCGAAGCGAGCAGCGTGCTCGCGCCCTGGCTCGAGAACTGCCAGCTCGCCATGAAGCCCTTGCGCTGCGGCGCATGTTCGATCAGAAACGCGGTCGAGCTGCCGAACTCGCCGCCCGCCGAGAAGCCCTGCAACAGCCGCGACGCGAATACGCCGATCGGCGCGAGCACGCCGATCGCCGCATACGACGGCATCAGCGCGATCATGCCGGTGCCGAGCGTCATCATGGCAATCGACAGCGTCAGCGATGCCTTGCGGCCTTTGCGGTCGCTGAACGAGCCGAGCGCGAGCGCGCCGATCGGCCGCGCGAGATACGACAGCGCGAAGGTGCCGAGTGTGAGCAGCAGCGACACGGTGCGGTCGTGCACCGGAAAAAACGTACGCGACAGCACGGCCGCGAAGTAGCCGTATACGACCAGATCGTAGAACTCCAGCGCGTTGCCGATCGAGGTCGCGAGAATCAGCCGCGATACGCTCGAGCGCGAGGTGTGCCGCGCGAGCGCGGCGGCGGTGGTGGCGGAGTCCATGCTCATGTCGAAGTCCTCTGGCGGCGTTTGGAGGCGCGCCGGCAGTGTCGCGTTAGCGCCGCGGGCGCGGGATCGAAGCGTGTGACCCGATGTTGGGGTGGACGATATTTATAGACAATTACAATATTTGGCAGATATCGTTGCCGAAACGGCAAAGCGCAGGCTTGCGTCGAATCGCTGACGGGCGCGATCGAGAATCCGGCGTTGCTCGACTGCGTTGCTCGACTGATTTCGCGCCGCAAAAGAAAAAGCGCCCCGTAGGGCGCTTTCCATCGATTCAACCACGCAGGGAACACAGGTGTTCCCCACCGCGAACCGTCTGCTTAGAACTTGTGACGCATACCGACGCGGAACGCGAGCTGGTTGTCGGCGCCGACGCCCGACGTGTTGAAGTAGCTCGTGCTCGAACCGATCTGTGCCTGCAGGTCGCCACTTGCAGCGTTGTGACCCGACGCGATCTGATAGATGCCCAGCACGTACACGTCCGTGCGCTTCGACAGCGCGTAGTCGCCGCTCAGGTTCACCTGGTTCCAGTGACCGACGTTCGCGCCGCTCAGGTGCATGTACGTGTAGCCCGCGCCTGCCGTGATAGCCGGCGTGACCGCGTACTTCGCGCCTGCTTCGTAGGCTGCGAACGTGGTCGAGCCGCCCGAGATCGGCGCGAGGCGCGTGTTCGTGTACAGGGCCCACAGCGTCGCCGGGCCGAAAGCGTAGCGGCCGCCAACGCCGAACGAGCGCAGATCCTGGATCTGGCCGGTGCCGAGCGACGGGAAGCTCACGTTAGCCAGCGAAGTCGAGAAGGCCGGCGATGCCTGGCCCGGGTAACGGATGTCCGTATACGCTGCGCCGATACCGAACGGGCCGTTCGCGTAGTTCGCGCCGAAGCTGTATGCGCGCGACGAACCCGCAACCGGTGCAGCCGACGTGCCCGTAGCCGGCGTGCCGGCAAAGCCGCCTGCCGTGTTCGAGAAGCCGTACATCGCGCCGAAGGTCAGGCCCGAGAAGTTCGCGCTGCTGAACTTGACCGAGTTGTTGATACGGCTCGACGTGAGCTGGTCGACGTCGTTGATGTGGTAAGCGTAGTTACCCGCGACGGTCAGACCGCCGGTCGAGTAGTTCGAGCCGAGGTAGTCGGTCGAGAACGAGTACTGGCGGCCGAACGTCAGCGAACCGATGTTGTTCTGCGACACACCGACATAGGCCTGGCGGCCGAACATCGCGCCGCCCTGGCCGGCGGTGCCGTTACCGCTGTTGAAGCCGTTTTCCAACACGAACAGCGCCTTCAGGCCGTTGCCGAGGTCTTCCGTGCCACGCAGGCCCCAACGGCTGCCTTGTGCGACGCCGTCGTCGTACTTGGTCAGGCTGCTATTGCCGGTGGACGTTTTCGAGTTGTTCACGTAGCTGATACCCGCGTCGATCACGCCGTACAGCGTGACGCTGCTTTGTGCGTGAGCGGCGGAGGCGAAGACGGCAAACGTAGCGGCGGTCAGGATCTTCTTGTTCAAAATACTTCTCCGAGTTAGCGAATTTTGGCGATCGCGACGCGCTGCTCTGCGGCAACGTCGCGCGATGGCCGGCAATTTAAGGGAACGCTGAGTAAGGTATGTGACAGTGAAAAATTTTTTCCACGGTGTCGTGTCGGCGCGACAGTTTGCGTGTGCACCGGGGGCGGGTATAGCGGGGGC
>NZ_WHNQ01000160.1 GCF_009362785.1 Paraburkholderia atlantica | reverse complement strand
GCGGTTCTTTGAAAAGGCGATCGCCCATAATGGTACGCCAGAGACCGTGACCATCGACAAAAGCGGCTCCAATCTGGCCGCACTGGATGCGGTGAATGCCGATCGCGAGACGCCGATCAAGGTCCGTCAGATCAAGTACCTGAACAACATTGTCGAACAGGACCATCGGGCTATCAAACGCCGGAGCCGGCCGATGCTGGGATTCAAGAACTTCCACCGTGCGAGGGTCATTCTCGGCGGCATCGAGGTAATGCACATGATCAGGAAAGGACAGATGAAATGTGCGGGCAAAGACCCGCCGTCTGCTTCCCAGCAGTTTTACTCCCTTGTGTCATAAGCAATACTTATCATATCGACATTTCTCGTCCCGACACCCTTGCTGCAACAGAACCGTCTTCAGTCTTGCCTTGTAAGGCATGAAAGCTCGCTCGTCGGATAGATCACCCGACTCTTTCTACCCGACCCACGGCCGCCGCGCAAGCGGCCCTCTTGAACAAAGCCGCGCAAAGGGAAATTGCTACGTCGCAGCGTCGCAAGTGAAGTACAAACGGGGCTCGGGATTTTGCGCGAACTACCGTTCTTCGCCTGGAACGAACGGGATGACACCCAGCCGGAAGGCTTCTTCCTGCAAATTGCGCGGGATGCGGCGCGCGTCGACGATCATGCCATTGATTTCGATAAGCCAGACGAGCGGATTTCTGTCGAGCTGACTGGGAAGTGACCAGCGAGGATCGAGCTGGCCGATCTTCAGAAGGTTCAGAATTGCTCCTGAGCGGGCCGAACCGGTCTGGGCGCTTAGCCCGAAATGCTGGCACAGTGCATCGGCACGCATGTGGGGTTTCTGGGACTTGTCGAAAAGGAAGTTGACTCTCCCGATCGCGTAGGCCACGCCGCAGGCCCAGGAGCGCGCAGGACCGGTCACCAGTGGCGATGGCCGCTTGCGGCACAGGGTGGCAACGAGACGTCGGCAGAGGTCGCGGTATTCATCCGTCAGGTGTTGCGCACAAAAGGCGTCGGTAAGCGCAATGATCTCGTCATACCGGTCTTGCATGGCGGCCGGCACTCGCTCGCCGCGAAAGGTTGGCTTCATGGGATTCGCGCGATCCGTATGAGTCAGTTACCCAGCTCGGCGAGCCCATGAACATCGCCCTCCCGCTCGACCAGGCGCAGCCGCGTATCCAGCTTCTCGCTGCTGCCGTCAAGCAACCGGTCAACCAGGGTCCGGTCGTTCGCCTTGCCAAGCATGTTGTGTAGTCCCAGGTATGCCACGAGAAGGTGGTACATTGCGCAGCGCAAATCATCACGTTCGTCCCGGCAGCGCCGGGCGTGGCGATGCAGATCCGCAATGGCGAGCCCGAGTTTTTCACCGACATACGAAAGCGGTATGCCGTCACGATCCTGTCGCGACGTGTAGGCGGGGCCATTGGCGCTCAGGGGAAGATCGGCATCATCCGGGATCTGGGGCATTGCGTGTCTCCGTAGCGGTGCTGCATGACAGTCTCGTGCTGACGTGTTGTGCCTGCGGTGTCGAACCGTACGACTACCTGTTGCACGTACTCAGGGAGCTGCCGCAGCGTCCACCGGACGCCGACGTGACACGAGCTATTGTCGAATCTGGTGTACAGCGGGAGCGGCGGGAATTTGAGAAGGCGGTGGCGGTCTAGCTGAGAATGTTGCTTGTCAAAGGCACAACCAGCGAACCCGAGAAGGCCGGACCCGACCACCATGAAGAAGATTACGCAAGAAGCGAACAGCAGTAAAGCGCAAACGAAAAGCGTGCTAGATGAGCTGATCCAGCAAGGCGCGCGGCAGATCATTCAGCAGGCAGTCGAGGTGGAACTGGCGACCATGCTCGAACAGTACAGCAACGTGAAGTCGATCGACGGCCGGCGTGCCGTGGTGCGCAACGGCTACCTGCCCGAGCGCGAGGTCGT
>NZ_WHNQ01000159.1 GCF_009362785.1 Paraburkholderia atlantica | reverse complement strand
GGCATGCGTTGCTCTATGAGCCGCAAAGGAAATTGCTGGGACAACGCGCCGACGGAGAGCTTCTTCAACAGCCTGAAAAATGAACGGGTTCATGCAGCGCGCTATCGCACGCATCGCGAAGCCGCAGCGGACTTGTTCGAATACATCGAAGTGTTTTACAACCGCAGTCGTCGTCATTCGTCGCTCGGCTTTGTGTCGCCGGCCCAGTTCATGCGAGACTGGCTCGTGGCTCAGCAGGCAACGGATGTAGCTGCATAACCCCGGGCCTCTGGAAGGCGAAAAACAGAGGGAAGGTCAGATTCCGTTTTCCGGAAAAGTCTTATCCATTAAAAACACATGACGTACGGAGGCGAAGTTGTGGCGTAATCGGTAATGTTGTCGATGGCCACGACCGAGATAAGCAGGTCCATTGCGAGTACCATTGCGGCTTTGGAAAGGCGGACTGAGTCAGACAGACTTTCCTATTATTCTGATTGCACTGCCTCGCGTTAAGGGCAGTTCGGGCAACCCAGAAAATTGCTCACGTCAGTCTTCTCATTACAGCGCTCACAAAGATGGCGGGGCGACAGAAGGAGGGCGCACGGATTCATTCTCCGGCCCCAAGGGTTCTCATTTCTGGCATCCGCAGTTGTGAGGCGAATAATAGTCCCAGCCCCCAAAACGACATTCAGTCAGTAATTCGATAAGTTCGTGGAGAGTTGGCGGACGGACGTGCTTTCATGCTCCCGCTAGAGCCTCTTTAGTTCGTCGACTAGCTCATCGACTGTGCGTCGATAAGTTGATGGTGACTTTTCTTTCATGCGTTTGATCGCCTCTACAATTTGCTGGACGGTTGAGGGACTATTATTTTTGAGCTCTTGAATTCCGTCTCTCATGGAGACGAAGCTCTCATAGCCATCGCGACTGGCAGGGGAAAGAGCGCTTCTTTTATGAGGATCAGTGGAATAGAATTCATCGGCCATGGGTGTCAAGACAGCAAGTATTTCTCCGAGCTGATGGCCGTATGAGTATCGCTTTATAATAGCGCGTTCCTTTGCAGGATCTCTCGCGCCCGTAATGTTCAGATTGAATAGTCCGATTTGACCTACCGCCTCGCCCCATGCAGATATCCACTGTGAAACGTCACCGGAAAATGGCAATTGGTTCTGGCTCAAAAGTCTGCGGCCCCATTCGGTCCAATCGGACGCGATCTCGGCTGGCGAGATTGGACGCGGTGGTTCTATTTTCAGTTCCTTGTTCATTTCCGACTCCTTTCGCGACTTCCATGAAATAGTGCCCATGTATGCAATCAGCTCAATCGCAATCAAAAGATGTGTCTGTAGCTTGATGTGACACCGATGGCGTATGCTTTCGGTCCCGGTTTTCTTCGACGATTTCGATCTTCACCGTGTGGCATCGTTCAACTCTACAAAGCTATTTAACTGCCGGCTACCAAAGGCGTCAAGTACAAGTGTTCAATCTCGAAGGCGCGTGAGCTTGGATGCCGTCCACGGATGTCTAACCGTCATTACCGCTCAACTGAGCACTGCGCATAGTCGCCCGGAGATGTGGGCCCCAAGTGCAGTGTAGTCCATTGGAGATATGCTTGCGCTAAGACAAATCAGCTCGCGCAACCTTCGATACGAGTCGATGCCCGTGATGTTTTGGACTGAATTTATCAGCACTGGCTACAAAATATGCCTCTGTTGAATTTCCAGTGGGTGGTATCGTCCCGGTTTCTGCATAATCAAGACGAAGGCAGGTCATGCACAGCAAGCTGTTCGAAGCCGCATTGGGTGTAAGTGATCCGTGGTTCGTGAGCGGCGTCGATTTCGACGCGGCCACCAAGCTGCTGACGATCCAGATCGACTTCACTGCCGGAAGCCGCTTCGCGCATCCTGAGGTGGCCGGCGCGCATCCCGTGCATGACACTATCGTCAAGCGTTACCGGCACCTGAACTTTTTCCAGCATGACTGCTACCTCGAAGTG
>NZ_WHNQ01000158.1 GCF_009362785.1 Paraburkholderia atlantica | reverse complement strand
TACGCATCGCTGTACGTCCGGGACTGACCCGACACGCCCTTCTGGTAGGGCGTGTCGTTGATGAACAGCGCCTTCAGGTCTCCGTCGGGACAATACAGGCTGAGTTGCCCGCGCCGCTTCAGGCTTTCGTTGTACTCGTGTGCGTTTGTTACCGCATAGCCCGGCTTCGCTCGTTTGCGCGGTTCGCCCGTCTTCAGTCTTGCCTTGTAAGGCATGAAAGCTCGCTCGTCGGATAGATCTCCGGACTCTTTCTACCCGACCCACGGCCGCCGCGCAAGCGGCCCTCTTGAACAAAGCCTAGGCGACCTTGAGGGCACGGCCGCGAAGATCGTTCTGCTGGCCGTTAGCCAAGCGGATCTCGTGATCGTCCCTACACAGGGATCTCAGCTCGACGCGGCACAAGCGTCCCGCGCGCTGCGGGTCATTCAGCAGCAGGAGAAAATGTCCCGGCGCGCAGTACCGTACGGCGTGCTGATTACGCGTACGAACCCGGCTATCCGCACGCGAACGGCCACGCATCTGATGAACACTTTCCGCGAAGCGGGTATCGCGATGTTTGACACAGAGCTGCATGAACGCGAGGCATTCAAGGCGCTGTTCGCCTTCAATCAGCCGCTCTCGCATCTCGACCCGAAGGACGTATCGAATATCGACAAGGCCGTCGCGAACGCCGAGGAATACGCCTCAGAAGTCGTCAACATGCTGCGGGCAAATCAGCAGAAAGGAGCGGCAGCGTGAGCGAGCGCGTGAACCCCTTGCTGAACCTCGATGATTTTGCGACTAAGACGCCCGAGAAGAAGCCCAAACCGGCACCCGAGGCAATCGAAAAACTGGCCGTCGAAAACGGCTTCCCGAGCCGTCAGCCCGGGCGCGTGAAGGAGGCAGAGCCGGCCCGCAAACAACGGCGCTATACAACCGGGCGCAACGTCCAGATCCCGATTAAAGGGACAGCCGAAACGAGGGCAATCCTCGATGCGCTGGCCGACGAGCTGCACGAACCCCTTGGTGAAGTACTTGCTCGCGCGCTCGCAGCGCTGCGCCGCGAGCTGGACGCAAAATAGGATATCTTTTTGGTGCCAAACTGGTATCTAACAGGGATCGGCATATTCAGAATCTGCTGGGCGAGAGTAGGGCGGCCATGGGCTCTCGGCATTCCAGCGATGCCGGCACCCATATTTGGCCAGCGACGATCCGATCGCGCCTATCCCCCGCTGCAGGGCCATTCTGACGAATTGGTGGTCATCGTGAAGCGTGGTGAGGCGCATCAGATGCAGTACTGACGCGCCTCGCACGGGAAAAGAGCGCGATACGCACTCTGACACTTTCCCACTTAGTCAGGCATCAAAAGGCGACGTCAGAGAAGAAAAAGCTGCGGATTGGGTTTGAACTTGAATTCGAGACCTGTCACCTTGCGGCCGCCCTGTTTCGTCGGCGTCCACTCAATCAGCAGACCGTCCTTTCCGGTGAGCTCAGCGACAGCGGGATCAATCACACGTCGACGCAGTTGGCCGAAATCTTTCAGGCAGCTAGGCGGCGCCTCCATCGCGTGGCAGAAGTCGTCGAAGCTGATCCGAACGAGCCCAGTGTCGCGGTACTGCGCGAACATCTCCATCAGGCGCCATGAGTACACCGACCGGAGCGCGGCTGTGTGCTTCAGCTTGTAGGTAGTGAATTCCTTCCGCAGACCCAGCAGAAAGGGCGCTACCTCCGGCGCAAAGTTGACCTCGACCGGCTTTGTTCAAGAGGGCCGCTTGCGCGGCGGCCGTGGGTCGGGTAGAAAGAGTCCGGAGATCTATCCGACGAGCGAGCTTTCATGCCTTACAAGGCAAGACTGAAGACGGGCGAACCGCGCAAACGAGCGAAGCCGGGCTATGCGGTAACAAACGCACACGAGTACAACGAAAGCCTGAAGCGGCGCGGGCAACTCAGCCTGTATTGTCCCGACGGAGACCTGAAGGCGCTGTTCATCAACGACACGCCCTACCAGAAGGGCGTGTCGGGTCAGTCCCGGACGTACAGCGATGCGTA
>NZ_WHNQ01000157.1 GCF_009362785.1 Paraburkholderia atlantica | reverse complement strand
TCGAGCCGGGCGAGATCGCGGCGCGGCTTGGCGAGCACGCCTTTGTGCGCGAGGCGGTGGTGGTGGCGCGACAGAACCGCGCCGGCGACAGGCATCTTATCGCCTATGTGGTGTGTGCGCCCGAAGCTCAATCGGATGGGCTGGATGGACCTGAGCTTGCCAACACCTTGCGCGCGCACCTGAGTGCGCGGCTGCCGGACTACATGGTGCCGTCGGCGTTCATGCGGCTGGCGGAGTTGCCGCTGACGGTGAACGGCAAGCTCGACCGCAAGGCACTGCCGGCGCCGGCTGACGATGCCTATGCGCGGTCGGCCTATGAGGCGCCGCAGGGCACAGTCGAAACGGCGCTGGCAGAGATCTGGGCCGAGCTTCTAGGGCTGGAGCGGGTCGGACGCCACGACAACTTCTTCGAGCTCGGCGGCCACTCGCTCTTAGCGGTACAACTGCTCAGTCGCGCAGTCGATCTCGGGCTCAAGTTCAGCGCCGCCGACCTCTTCCAAGCCCCCCTTCTGAAGGAAGTTGCATCGAAAGTTCGTTTGGCACCACAGCCCAGCTGTGTGAGAGCGATTTGTGTTCGAGAAATCGGATCGCGGCCAACGGTGTTCTTTGTTCCTACAGGTTTGGGCGATTGCTCTTATGTCCCCAGTTTGGTGCAGGAAATGGGCGCCGACTGTTCTGTCTACGCTTTGCCATGGCCGCAATTCAGTGCATTTCAATTTCCAAGTCTTCAGGAGATCGCCTCGCAAGCGAGCTTGGCGATTCGCGAGATCCAACCGCGAGGTCCATATCGGTTGTCTGGATATTCGTCAGGAGGAATCTTGGCTTATGCAATTGCGCAGCAGCTACTAAACCTCAACGAAACTGTTTCCTTCATCAGCCTAATTGACGTTGTGTTATTTGCAGATCTATCAAGGACATCATCCACCCAAATGATAAAAGAAGTAGTGTTGGAGTCTCTCGAATTGAATGACGAGAAGTTCGAAATCCTCAATCGCTTCGCTGGACAAAGTTCAATTTCCCAACTGTTTGAAAAGGCTCAGAAAATTGGGGCGATCCCGCTGGATCGTGATCTCCGCAATGATATTCTGACATATGAAAGGGCCACTCAGTTCCAACGGGCGCTGGGCTGGTATCAAGTTCCGTCCCTTCCAGTTGAGATACACCAATTCTATGCGGCCCGGCCTTTTAGCAGTCGGACTCGTTCTCGAAAAACTCCACTAGGTCCAGAAGCAATTTCGCCTTTGCGGGGTTGGGACCGGATTTTAAGTGCGGAGGCCATTCATGCCGTGCCAATTCCAGGCGACCACGTGACTATGATGGATGTCCGGGAGAACCGCGAAGTTTTGGGTCGAGCGATCTCAACGGCCTTAGTCGAAACTCTTAAATAGTCGTCCGTGAATGACCTTGCCCCCAAGTTTTATCCAGTCCTGAGTTCGCTCTGGCCGGTGCATTTACCCGAATGGGCGGTGGTAGCGACGGGAAGTGGTGCGGAGCCATCGGCATAGCGGAGCCAGATTGAGGCCGGCCGGAAAAAATGGTAGCCAACGTTTTGTAAAATCGAGAAACCGGGACATGGATGAATCGAATTCCAAAGGCGGCCTATAGGAAGGAGCTTCACGACCAAGCGGTCAAGCTGGCGTTGACTGAAGGTGTTGGGATATCGGAAGCTTCCCGGCGATTGCCGATCCAACGAAGGTGCTTGGCAAACTGGGTATCCCCATGTGAAACCGAACGCTGATTCCGCGTAAGCGTTACTTCACCGACCGCGTCAGCGAACACGATATCCTGAGCAGGCATTTCCAGGCCAGCGCCGAACGTGTGAAGGCCACCGATGGACCAGTGCTTATCCTGCAGGACACGACCGCATTCTCGTACCAGCGCGAGCGTTCCGAACTCATCGGCTACACGGGCAAGACGAGCCTGCGCACAGGGAAGAACGGCATGGGCCCGCGACGACCGCTCACGCAATGCGGCATCCTGATGCATTCGAGTCTTGCTGTTACTGGCGATGGATTGCCACTTGGCCTGGCGGCGGTGAAGTTCTGGACGAGAAAGCGGTTCAAGGGGGCTTCGGAGCTCAAGCGCCATATCAATCCCACGCGCGTACCGATTGAGGAAAAGGAAAGCTGGCGATGG
>NZ_WHNQ01000156.1 GCF_009362785.1 Paraburkholderia atlantica | reverse complement strand
ATGTACTTCGTGACCACGCCCTTGGATATGCCCAGTGACGCGGCGATCCGATCGTGCGAGAAACCGCCGTCGAATTTAAGTCGTAAAACGTCCTTGATCATGCGCATGTTCATCCGGTGCGCGGGCATGCTCTCTCCGGCAAAAGCCGGCGAGCATAGCCTGCGTAGTTGATGTCATGCGCAACGCCAATCCTGCCTTCCGGTCCGCTCGGTCACGTTCCCGAAATGCCCGGTCACGTTGCCGAAATCGCCGGTCACCATCCCGAAACGGCCGGTCACGTTCGTCCGAAATACGCACCTCGAGCAGGCGTCGGAATTTGAGCATCGTCGTCGCATCGGGCACGGCGTCGCACCCCAGATCAATGCCTGCAAAGCGACGCAGGCTCGCGCTGTCGTACAACGCTTCTTCGCAGGGTAAGCGTTGCTTCACGACCGTCTGTTCATAGGTGCGCCCAATCGGCAACCTAGTTCCGACCAGATCAAGTGGGAATCAGAACGATGGAAACGAAGGCAGTAGGCCGACGACTGGGATCCAAGAACTACTCGAAGGCATTCCGGGCGATGGTCGTAGCGCAATCAAACGATCCGGCCCGTTCGATCGCAGACGTAGCACAGGAGCACGGTTTGAACGCCAACATGATCGCGCGCTGGCGTCGTGCTCATGAGCGCGCCCAATCGAATACGCAAGCTCAGCCCTCTGAGACATTCATTCCTGTGCATTTGCCGGTGCCGGCGCAACTGACGTCGAGTATCGTCGTCGAGTGTGGCGCCGTGCGAGTCCGCTTCGATGGACCACTTGACCTGAGCGCACTTCGGACGGTACTGGCAACGTTGCGGTCGTCGTCGTGATTGGCCTGCCATCAGGGACGCGCGTCTGGCTGGCTGCCGGTGTGACCGACATGCGTACCGGATTCAACCGTCTCGCCGCCAAGGTGCAGACCGTGCTTGAGCCAGATCCCTTCTGCGGACACGTCTTCGTGTTTCGTGGCAAGCGCGGCGACCTGCTCAAGGTGCTGTGGTGGAGCGGCGATGGCATGTGCCTGCTGATGAAACGGCTCGAGAAGGGGCGCTTCATATAGCCTCAAGCCGACGGTGGGGTTATCTGCCTGAGCCCGGCGCAATTATCAATGCTGCTGGAAGGCATCGACTGGAGGCAACCGACGAGAACGGCACAACCGACGTCAGCGTTGTAAACGTCGATGCTGGCGCGTAAACTCCCTGCATGACGCGCGCGAGCCCACTTCCCGACGATGTCGAAACACTGAAGGCCATGCTGCTCAGCCAGGAAGCGGCACTGCGTGAGCGCGACGCGCAAGTACTCAAACTGCAGGAAACGGTCGATTCGCAACAAGCCGCGTTGGCTGCGCGCGCGGCGGAAATCGAACACCTGAAGTTGCTCATTGCCAAGCTGCGCCGTATGCAGTTCGGTCGCAAGTCGGAGAAGCTGGATCGTCAGATCGAGCAACTCGAACTGCGTCTCGAAGAGCTTGAGACCGACGAAGGCGCGGCACCCGTCGAAATCCCGAAGACGCCGCGCGCGGCCGTGGAACAGGCACCGCGCAAGCCACTGCCAGAACATCTGCCGCGCGAGCTCCGAACACACCTGCCCGAATCTGCCGGGAAGTGCTCCGAGTGCGGTGGCGAGATGAAGCCGCTGGGCGAAGATATTGCCGAACAACTTGAGTACGTACCGGCCAGCTTCCGGATCATCCGTCAGGTGCGCCCGAAGTTTGCCTGCGTGTGTTGCGATCACATCTCTCAGGCGCCTGCACCGAGCCGTCCCATCGAACGCGGTCTCGCCGGCCCAGGGCTGCTCGCACACGTGCTGGTCTCGAAATTCGCAGACCATGTACCGCTTTACCGGCAGTCGGTGATGTACGCGCGAGAAGGCGTCGAGCTTGATCGCTCGCTGCTTGCGAAGTGGGTCGGTCACGCGGCGACGCTGCTGCAGCCGCTCGTTGAAACGCTGCGTCGTCACGTGATGTCGGCGACGAAACTGCACGCCGACGACACGCCGGTTCCGGTGCTTGCACCGGGTAACGGCAAGACCAGGACTGGTCGCCTGTGGGTGTACGTGCGCGATGACCGTGCATCGGCCGACATGACGCCGCCGGCGGTGTGGTTCGCCTATACGCCGGATCGCAAGGGAATCCATCCGCGACAGCATCTGGAATCATTCAACGGCACGCTGCAAGCCGATGCATACGGTGGCTACCAGGCCATCTACGAAACCGG
>NZ_WHNQ01000155.1 GCF_009362785.1 Paraburkholderia atlantica | reverse complement strand
CATCGGCCGGCTCCGGCGTTTGATAGCCCGATGGTCCTGTTCGACAATGTTGTTCAGGTACTTGATCTGACGGACCTTGATCGGCGTCTCGCGATCGGCATTCACCGCATCCAGTGCGGCCAGATTGGAGCCGCTTTTGTCGATGGTCACGGTCTCTGGCGTACCATTATGGGCGATCGCCTTTTCAAAGAACCGCCGGGCGGCGACCTTGTCCCGCCTGGCCCTGAGCAGGAATTCGACCGTGTCGCCCGCCTTGTCCACTGCCCGGTAAAGATATTTCCACTCGCCTTTGATCTTGCTATAGCTCTCGTCCATTCGCCAGCTTTTCCCAACCGGACGCTTGTGCTTGCGGAAGCGCCTTTCGAAGAGCGGCAGCAGCTTGATGACCCAGCGGTACACCGTCGAATGATCCACCGCGATACCACGCTCGTCCATCATTTCCGCAAGATTGCGCAAACTCAGCGAATAGGCCACGTACCATCGCATGCACAGCAAAATCACTTCAAGCGGGTAGTGAAGGCGCTTCAGGACCTTGGCCAGGCCCGGCGCGAGTGTGGTTCGCGGTGTCTTCGTCTTCTTCATCGCACAGCTCAAAAATTCGCTACCCAATCTTAACGTGGGCCTTACTGCAACAGAACCCTCCAAACCAATCGGCGGGCGACCGTTGCCGCGTTTCGGGTAATACGGTTCGACTACCGCGCACAGTTCGCTCCACGGAACGATCGTGTTCATCGTGTCAAGAAACTCGTCGCGCC
Organism: Paraburkholderia atlantica; assembly: GCF_009362785.1. Lineage (GTDB taxonomy): Bacteria > Pseudomonadota > Gammaproteobacteria > Burkholderiales > Burkholderiaceae > Paraburkholderia > Paraburkholderia atlantica. Next base: position 1,536 of record NZ_WHNQ01000155.1, on the reverse strand, counting down.
GCGTGCGTTTGCGTCGGGTCTCGAACCCCGCACCTTGATCCGCGGCCATCGCGAGCGTCTGCTGCTTCATTGTCTTTTGCCTTTCTCGTTGCTTGCGCGCTCTATAACGCTTGACGCGCACAAGCGGTGGACTTCATCAGCATTGCCCTAACCGATCCTTGAGCGCTATTTGCACCACAACCTCCTTAGTCTGGCTTTATATGGATTATTCAATGCTGGCTTCATGATGTTGCGCTTTTACACAACCCGCAGCATCTTTGCAATACCCCCATCCGGACAAAGCCACCAATCACTTCGCCAATCAGGTTATTGCTTCGCAGGGCACATCTAGCGATGCTGGGTACTTCATGCATCATCCCTTCGCTTGAGCGGACAACCGCTGAAATCCGCCAAAACCCGCAACCAGTTGCGCATCACGCTGTCTACCCTGTTTTCCGTCACTCGTCCATGACAATCTCCCGTATCGTGATGAACTGCGTCGTGTTCGTTTGCGGCCTCGCAGCGGCGCCATTCGCGCGCGCCAACTGCTTCGATGATGCCGCTGCGTACCAGCACGTCAATCCACTCATCCTGCGCGCCATTGCGTGGCAGGAGTCGCACAATCGCGCCGATGCGATGCACGTCAATGCAAACGGCTCGGTCGACTACGGGCTGATGCAGATCAATACGATTCATCTGCCCGCACTCGCGCGCTACGGCATCGGTAAGGACGCGCTGATGTCGCCCTGCAAAAGCGTGTACATTGCGGCATGGCAGTTGCGTCGCCAGATGATCAAATATGGCAATACCTGGGCCGCAGTCGGCGCCTATCATTCAGCCACGCCAGCGCTGCGCGACGAATACGCGCGCCAGATCGACGGCATCCTGCGGCGCTGGCAGGTGCGCCCCGAGGACCGGTCGGGTGCGCGTACTGCAAAGCTACGGCCGGCCGATGCAGGTAATGGTCCGCCGTCTGAATGACTCTCTCGGGTTCTGTCGGCTTTGTCCGGATGGGGGTATTGCAAAGATGCTGCGGGTTGTGTAAAAGCGCAACATCATGAAGCCAGCATTGAATAATCCATATAAAGCCAGACTAAGGAGGTTGTGGTGCAAATAGCGCTCAAGGATCGGTTAGAGTGTCGCCCTGACCGATTTGAGAAGCCGCGATGAACAAGCTGAAGAATCTGGACGGACTATTCGCCGGCCGTCATTTTGACCGTGAGGTGATCATTCTTTGTGTGCGCTGGTATCTGCGCTACAACTCAGCCTGCGCGATCTCGTCGAGATGATGGCTGAGCGAGGGTTGTCGCTGGCTCCCACGACGATTCTGCGTTGGGTGCGCCGCTATACGCCCGAGTTCGTCAAGGGCTGGAACCATTTTGCCACGTCTGCGGGACGGTCGTGGAGGGTTGACGAGACGTACCTGAAGATCCGGGGCAAATGGGTTTATCTATATCGGGCGGTGGATCGGGACGGCCAGACGGTAGACTTCATGCTCAGGGCAAAGCGCGATGTGGCCGCGGCAAAAGCCTTTTTCGGCAAGGCGGTCAAACATCA
>NZ_WHNQ01000154.1 GCF_009362785.1 Paraburkholderia atlantica | reverse complement strand
TGTCTGGCGTCAACTAGAACTGCCGTCGGCGACAACTAAAATTGCCGCCCTATGCCGTCGCTGCGGCTGACGCTGTCGGCTTCGCACCGGCAGCTTTTGCGCGATAGCTCTCGACACCCATCAAGTCGAGGACGACGCTGTGGTGCACTACGCGATCGATCGCCGCAAGCGTGGTCATCGGGTCTTTAAAGATGCGTTCCCATTCCGAGAACACGAGATTTGTGGTGATGACGATGCTCTTTCGCTCGTAGCGCTCGGCGAGCAACGTGAACAACACCTCCATTTCATCGCGGTCGTGCTGGACGTAGCCGATGTCATCAAGAACCAAACATTCAAAGCGGTCCAGCTTTGCCAATTCCTGCGGCAAGCGGAGGTCGCGCTTTGCCGCGAGCAACCGCTGCACCAGGGCACCCGTGGGAGTGAACAGAACTGGATAGCCCTGTTCGACGAGCGCGTGACCTAAAGCGCTGGCAAGATGGCTTTTCCCTGCGCCAGGCCTGCCGACGGCCACCACATTGATCGCGTCCTTGAGGAATCCCCCGCTGCGCAACCGCTCGATTTGCATGCGCGTCGCCGGATCAAACCGATCCAGATTGAGAGTCCGGAAGGTTTTCTCTGGAAGCAGTTCGGATTGCCTCAGGAGCCGCTCAATCCGGCGAGCCGCCTTCGCGGCGCGCTCAATGCGGGCCAACTCGAGCAGGAATGCTTCGTGGGTTAGCCCTTCTTTCGCTGCTCGCAATGCCGTATCTTCCACGGCCGCCGCCATGGCGCCGAGATTGAGCGCTCGAAGCGACGCCAGCAGTTCTTCACGTGCGTTGTGCATGGCTGCTCCATGAGGGAATCAAGACGTCGTAATCGCGCAGGTTGATGGCGGCCTTGCCGATCTTTGGAATTGGCGTTGGTGCAGAGCTTGTGACGAGCTCGCGTACCGCTTCGAGCGTTGGTGTACGCCCGTCCGCCAACAGCTGGCCGATTGCCTGATCGATTTCCGCTTCTGATGTGCTCGCGGCCAGGTGCAGCAGGCGCAGGTACTCGCGGTCAGCTTTGGTCGGTGTTGCGGCAAGCAGTGCGTCGTACCCCCGGCGGAACGTGGTCGTCGGAAACAGTTCTTCCCGGTAGCAGTAGGCGGCAAACGCTCCGGGCTTCCGGACGAGCGACCAGATGAGATGCCGATAGTCGATCCGGCGCTGGTTGCGCCCGCTCAGACGCGGCAGCGCAAGAACGTGTGCCGGTCCGTGGTAAAGGTCCAGGCTCTCCGAGCGGATACGCACTTTGAGCTTCGCCCCAATCAGCCTCGAGGGAACAGAGTAGTGGTTGTTGAGCACCCGGATCAAACTGAAACGGGAGACGCGCACCATGATCTCGCGTGTGAAGTCCAGCGGGACCTCAGGTAGAGGTCTGAGGGCTGCCCGATCCGCCTCGAACCGTTGCAGGCGAGTGAGGTTGCGTTGCCGAACAAGCTCACCAAGAAAGTGCTCATAGTCGCTACGCGTTTCGAAGTCTCGCGTGCCGCGAACACGCAGCGCCTGATCGACGGCCTGTTTGAACCGGAAATGCGATTGTTCGACGTCACCGTTCTGGTTGGCGCATCCGGCCGTGTTTGCCGATGGCTGCATTCCGTAATGCGCGAGCAATGCCCGATAGTTCTGCGTGAACTCGTGCATACCCTCGCGATCAAGGTCGCGTACGGCGGCAGTCAGATTGTCAGTGCGGTGCAACTCAGGAACTCCGCCGATTTGCCACAGGCACGCTTCCAGACCTTCGGCTAGCGCCTCGAAACTCTCGGAGAAACAGACACGCACGGCCTCGACGTTCGAATACGTCAGCACCAGGTGGTAGACGAGGTGCGGGAACGCAGTGCCTGCGATCGTTACTCTCAGGCTATTCATCGACGTGAAATCGGATTGAGCCATGCGCCCGGGAATGTGCTCCTGAGGAAACATGATCTCCTGCTCGGGGCCATGACGAACCCGCCATGCCTGAACGTGCCGCTGCAGCGTACGCAGTTGGCCTTCCTGATATCGACCCGGAAACGCCTGACACAACAGCGCGAACAGCGTCTTGCTCTGGAGCGCCGAATCCCGCTTGAGCTGTTCCTCGACCCATGGCCAGTCGAGGCTGAACGGATTCTCCCGCGTTCGATGCGTGCGAGACTTCTTCATCTGACTGGGTAACTGGCCAGCACGCTCGTATTTCCGGGCCGTGCGCTCGCTCATCCCCGTACGCGCCGCAGCCAGCTTCTGGCTCACCCCTTTCTGCCGTTCTTCTCGCAACAATTTGATTTCTCCGTCTTTTTTCATGCCGGCTCCGCAAGGAGCCGCATGATAACGGCGCACCAAACCTCAACAGCTCGGCCGCCGGAAACCGGCAAATCTAGTTGTCGCTACCGGCAGAAGTAATTGTCGCCAGACA
>NZ_WHNQ01000153.1 GCF_009362785.1 Paraburkholderia atlantica | reverse complement strand
GGCTCGGTGCGTTTTCGATATCGCGCGCGGTCTTCTTCACGGACAGCAGATCCGGCCGGAATCGCAGAAACGCGATCAGTTCGGCGGGAACACCGGTGCGAGCCGCCCAGTCCGTCCAGTCTGCGATCGAAGGCTCAAGCTCCACCACCGTCGCGAAACGCGAGATGACGGGATCGAGAATGCCCGAGACACCCGCGTTGTCGTTGCGCCGGTTGGTGGCCGCAACGAACGTGACGCAGTCGGGCAGCGCGTGCTCGCCGATGCGGCGTGCCAGCAGCAGTTGCATCTTTGCCGCCTGCACTGCCGGTGATGCCTGGCCCAGATCGTCAAGGAACCAGAGCAGCGGCGTTGTCGCTCTCAATGCGCGCTCGAGATCCCCGAACGGCAGGAAGCGGGCGACGTTCCCGTCAGGGAATGGCAGGCCCTTCGAGTCCGTCGGGTCTTCAACGACGGGATGGCTGATGAGCAGGTCATGCCCGGTTTCCTGAGCCGCCTGAGCGACGATGTCGCTCTTGCCAATGCCCGGAGCCCCAGTGACAAGCACCGGAAGACGGGCCGGAATGTAGGTGATGAGCAGTTCGCGAAGTTGCGAGGCAGAGACTTTCATGGGGTACCTGAAAAGGAAAAGCCCCACGAAACAACGCCCCCGGGGGACGTGGTCCCTGAGGGGCGAGTTGGATGTGCCGCGGATGCGGCGCGTCGATGCGTCCTGGAGACGCGAAAAAAGGTTGTGCCTTACGCCTGCGCGCCAGCCAGAGCGGCCGTTTGAGCTTCGGTAAGGGTTTCGCGCGGCACGGCGGTCGCACGGGTGAAGATCATGCTGCCGTAGAGATTGGCGAGACAGCGTGCTTCCGCGCACAGCACCGTCACCTCCTCGTCGGAGGTTGCCGGATTGCGGTTGCGCCACACGTTGATCGCGTTTTCGATCTGGGTGATCGAAACGTCCCGGGTTACGGAAACAGCGTTCGGATGGTTCATGGGGTGACCTCGAAGGAAGTGCCCCCGAACAACGCCCCGAAGGGACGTGATCCCCAAGGGCAGCATTGTTGCCGGATCTCCGGCGGGTCGATGCGTCATGGACGCGGGTAACAGAGCCCAGTATGGGCGGCCGCCGCGCGAAGGTTTGCCCGAATGATGAGCAGATTGACCCCGCTTAGACTTCTCGCGTGACGCCAGGGCAAAAAAAACCGGCGCATATGCGCCGGCTGTGGTTGAGGAAAATTGCCGTCAGACTAACGCTGTCTGAGCGGCCCGTGCTGCATCGATTCTCGCGATCATCGCCGCTTCCCGCTCGCGGTGCCGCCGGGACTTCTCCTCGCCCACGCCGTTGTGCTGCTCGATCACGTAGGCGAAACAGACAGGATTGGCCGGACCGCGCCACGCCTTCCAGGCTTCCATGATCCGCGCGCGCACGTCGGGCGTGCATGCGAAGTACTCGCGACGCAGGCGACGCCATTGCTGGGCGTACAGATCGCGCATGCGTTGCTCGCTCTGGTACAGCAGCCGTTCCCGCCGTTCCCGCTCTTCATCAACCGAAAGCGCCTGGGGCACCTCAATCTGATCGCTGAAGAGCGGGTAGGCACGCTCGATCTTTTGACGAGCCCGATCCTGACGGTTCAGATGCAAGGCTCGCATCCGCGAAGTCCAGCGAAGACCTTCGACCTTGGGTGTACGATCGAATCGCATGGTCGCTCCTCAGGCTGCAAGCCGCTCGAGCATCGCGCGGGCGTAATCCAGCGTGCCATCCTTTACCTGCAGACGACGCGCCTCGTTAAGCTCCGTGTTGACGAGCGCGTACTGTTTGCTTGCCCCCTTGCGCCAGTCCCGAATCTCCCGGAACCCCGATGCGATCGCGTCCTCGACATGCTGGGCGCCATCGATCACGACGCCGTCGCCGCGCTGATAGCGGGCATTCTGCGCCGCTTCCTTCGCACGCTGCGCATCCTGCTCCTTGCGCTCCGCCTGCCTGCGCGCCAGCTCGTTCGCTTCCCACGCGGCCTGCGCAGTCCCGTCGAGGCCGCACAGCTGGAAGATCGCACTGCGCCTGGCTTTCGCCTTCAGGCCTCGGAGCTTCACGCCATGGAACTCGAGCACGACCTGCTTGCTGCTCAGGTTGTTATCGTCAGGCGTGTCGAGGATGTTCAGCAGACTTGCCACATCGCGCGACTCCAGTGCAACGGCTACACGGTTCGGCCATTCGAACGTTTCGCGCCCGTGTGCGAGCAACGCCATCGAACGTTCCAGCGTGTGCCGACGGGCACTGAGCCGCCCCTGCGTGCGCTGCATGTCCGCATGGTCCAGCTTCTTCTCCCGGCGCCAGTCGGCCATCAGGTCACGAAGCCGCGCGGCCAGCGCATTGACCGGCTGCCCGACCGATACCGGCTCGTCGAACGGTTCTGTTGCAGTAAGGGTGTCGGGACGAGAAATGTCGATATGATAAGTATTGCTTATGACCCAAGGGAGTAAAACTGCTGGGAAGCAGACGACGGGTCTTTGCCCGCACATTTCATCTGTCCTTTCCTGATCATGTGCATTACCTCGATGCCGCCGAGAATGACCCTCGCACGGTGGAAGTTCTTGAATCCCAGCATCGGCCGGCTCCGGCGTTTGATAGCCCGATGGTCCTGTTCGACAATGTTGTTCAGGTACTTGATCTGACGGACCTTGATCGGCGTCTCGCGATCGGCAT
>NZ_WHNQ01000152.1 GCF_009362785.1 Paraburkholderia atlantica | reverse complement strand
CACTGGCAGCATCTGCGCACCACGAACCCGATTGAATCGACCTTTGCGACGGTGCGCCATCGCACGAAACGCACGCGCAACTGTGTATCGCGCGCGACGTTCCTCGGGCTGGCGTTCAAGCTGATCGAGTCGGCCGAAGAATCGTGGCGGCGCATCCGCGCCCCGGAAAAGCTCACTTCGATGCTTGACGGGATGACGTTCAAGGATGGAGAACCGGTGACCGACAGCACACCGGCTCAGCAATCGCTAGCCGCCTGATTACGCCGAGACCGCATACACCAGATTTGACTTTAACTCCGTTCTACCTGTGGACCCGCGAATCGGTGGCAAAGCTGATTGAGCGCGAGTGCGGCGTGAAAGTGTCGAAGTGGACGGCGGGCCGATACCTCAAGGCATGGGGCATGACCGCCCAGAAACCTGTTCGACGCGCGTACGAGAGAAAGGACGAGGAAATCGAGCGCTGGCTGAACGAGGATTATCCGGGCATTGCGAAAGAGGCGAAGCAGGAAGGGGCAACCATCTATTGGGGCGACGAAATGGGCTTGCGCAGCGACCACGTGAGCGGTACCAGCTTTGCCCTGAAGGGCGAAACGCCGGTCGTCAGGGCGACCGGAAAGCGCTTCGGCTGCAACATGATTTCTGCGATCACGAATCGTGGAGAACTGAGCTTTATGGTCTTCGAAGGGACGTTCAAAAACGCGACCTTCATCGATTTCCTGAAACGCCTGCTCAAGCAGGCCACGCGCATGATCTACCTGATCGTCGATGGGCATCCTGTGCACCGGTCCAAAGCAGTCAAGCGGTACGTCGCCGATAACGCTGCACGTCTGCGCCTGATCCGGTTGCCGGGGTATTGCCCCGAGCTCAATCCTGACGAGCTGCTCAACCAGGACGTCAAAACCAACGCGCTCGGCAAAAGCCGACCGGCGACCAAGGCGGAACTGATCGGCGCGATCCGGCGACACCTGCATCGCCGACAGAAGGAGCCTCACATGATTCGCAACCTCTTTAAAGAAAAACATGTCCGGTACCCAGCCTGAGAAGAGGCACTATTTGATGCACCAGTCAGTAAGTCGTAAAACGTCCTTGATCATGCGCATGTTCATCCGGTGCGCGGGCATGTTCTCTCCGGCCAAAGCCGGCGAGCATAGCCCGCGTGGTTGATGTCATGCGCAACGCCAATCCTGCCGTCCGGTCCGCTCGGTCACGTTCCCGAAATGAACGGTCACGTTGCCGAAATCGCCGGTCACGATCCCGAAACGGTCGGTCACGTTCATCCGAAATACGCAGCAGCAGTAATGTTCGACGGTGGATCAGGCGGATATACGCGGGTTGGGTACCGCATTACAGTGGACCGCCTCATGAGCCTGCCGCTACCTTACCGCGCAAGTCGGCCAATGGCCGTTGCGAAGTCCGAACGCGGGTTGCTCGGATGCCGGGCTGCGCCGTCTTCAGGAAACTTCTTCCGTGAAGTTGGGGGAGGTTTGGTGCCGCCGTCATGCCTCCGGTTGGGTTGTGCGTGGAAGGGCCAATGACATCGCAAGCCGACCGATGTCCCAGATGAAGCCCGCCAGTTCGCGGGCGATGGCAACGACTGCAATGTTCTTCTGCTTGCCGGGCGCGACGAGCTTCCGATAGCGCCGGCACAGGCGCACCTGGGCGTCCCAGGCTCGGTCGATGATGGGCTTGGGCAGTCCTTCAAGACGTGCCTGGATTTCCCTGCTCAGCCGCGCGCAATGGCGGTAGCTCCACGCTGCCTCCACCAGCAGCTTCCTGGCGTAGCAGTTACCGGGGCACTGTCACGTTGGCGAGGTAGTCACGTAAGATGTCACGATGAAGAAAAGAAAATCGCTTTATCACGGCCACCGGTTCCCGGCGGCAATCATTCTCGCGGTTCGGTGGTATTTGAACCGCCCCGGGTTTCCCGGAGACTATTTTGCTTGAGTCATGCCACGGTGGCAGACCCAGCGAGATTTGCATAATAAGCGGCTTCTGCCTCGGCAGGTGGAATGTTGCCGATGGGGCCGAAGAGCCGACGATTGTTGAACCAGTCAACCCATTCGAGCGTCGCCATTTCAACGGCGTGCGGATTGCGCCACGGTCCGAGGCGATGGATCACCTCTGCCTTGTACAAGCCGTTGATCGTTTCAGCCAGTGCGTTATCGTAGGAGTCGCCCACGCTGCCCACTGACGGCTCGATGCCAGCCTCGACCAGACGATCCGTATAGCGGATTGATACGTATTGCACGCCGCGGTCGCTGTGATGGATCAGCCCGTCCTGCTGCACCGGTTTTCGCTCGTACAAGGCCTGCTCCAGTGCGTCCAGAACGAAGTCCGTGCGCGCCGAACTTGACACACGCCAGCCGACAATGCGTCGGGCGAACACGTCGATGATGAACGCGACATAGACGAAGCCCTCCCAGCTCGATAGTGGAGTAAGAGACCGGGCGTAGTCGAGCTATCTCCCGGCCTCTCCTCCCCGAACCGGACTTGCACCTCTCAGCGCATCCGGCTCTCCGTTCAAGCGTTGCTCATAGCAAAGGCGACATCGGGATAGCGCGACTCGATGATACTGCGTGCCTCATCGCGCAAGATGTACGGATTTTCCGACGGGTTACGCCACCTGAATTGACCCTTCCGACTGGTAACAAGACGCCGAAGCGCCACCGTCCCGTACCAACCCCGACTATTCTGGCCTTGAAGCAGCCATGTCTTGG
>NZ_WHNQ01000151.1 GCF_009362785.1 Paraburkholderia atlantica | reverse complement strand
TGTGCTTGCGAAAGCGCCTTTCGAAGAGCGGCAGCAGCTTGATGACCCAGCGGTGCACCGTCGAATGATCCACCGCGATACCACGCTCGTCCATCATTTCCGCAAGGTTGCGCAAACTCAGCGAATAGGCCACGTACCATCGCACGCACAGCAAAATCACTTCAAGCGGGTAGTGAAGGCGCTTCAGGACCTTGGCCAGGCCCGGCGCGAGTGTGGTTCGCGGTGTCTTCGTCTTCTTCATCGCACAGCTCAAAAATTCGCTACCCAATTTTAACGTGGGCCTTACTGCAACAGAACCGCCGTATCTCCTGTGGCGCGCGGTCGACGAGCATGGCGCCGAACTCGACGTGCTGGTGCAAAAGCGTCGCGACAAGGCCGCGGCAAAGCGCTTCTTCAGGCGGGTGCTACGTTCAAACCCGGTGCCGCGCAAGATCGTTACCGACCAGCTGCGCAGTTATCCGGCGGCGAAGGCTGATATCCCTGAGCTTGCTCAGGTAAAGCACGTTTTCGTCAAAGCGGCCGCACGCGTGAACAACCGCGCCGAGAACCGCCACCAGCCGACCGTAGGCGGGAACGCCAGATGTGCGGGTTTCACGAGGCGCATCGCATGCAGGCTTTTCTTTCGTGCTTCGGCCCGATCCGTCAGCACTTCGCGCTATCAAGACATCAGATGAATGCCGCTCGTCATCGCGCTATCCTGAAAGAACGTCTCGCAACATGGCTTGGCTGGACCGTCTCAGACCTGGTTGAGATGGTTGACTAATAAGGATTACTATGCATGTGCCGAGACATTGACCTACAGTACCCAACTTGACAACGCCCCTGCCCGCTGTAGACCAGATCATTTGTCAAATGGGACGAGGCCATGTATAAGCGTGCTGCCTTTACCTGAAAGCCAAAAATCACAACACTATTTGTAATCCGGGAGGCGGCCACATAAGACCTTCCTTAGCTTCCTTGTTGCGACAGTACCGCAACCAGTTGGAAGCCTTACCTCCGTGCGCCATTGAAAACCGCTTCGCGAACTTGACAGAGCCGATGAAACAAACCTCCGCGCGACTTCGTGGTCAGACTGACAACAGTAAGATTAGTTGCGGTTGCCGCCGAAAATGCCGAGCAGCGCAAGCAGGTTGACGAACACGTTATACAGATCCAGGTAGATCGCTAGCGTCGCGGTGATGTAGTTCGTCTCACCGCCGTTCACGACGCGCTGCACGTCGAACATGATGTAGGCGGAAAAGATCACGATTGCCATGACCGAGACCGTCAGCATCAGTGCCGGCAGTTGCAGGAACACGTTCGCGACCGAAGCCAGCAGGATCACGATCACGCCCATGAAGAGCCACTTGCCGAGGCCCGAGAAGTCGCGTTTGCTGACCGTGGCAATGGTCGCCATGGCCGCGAAGATCACACCAGTGCCACCAAACGCGAGCATGATCAGCGACGGGCCGTTCGAGAAGCCGAGCACGAAAGCGAGGATGCGCGACAGCATCAGCCCCATGAAGAACGTGAAGCCGAGCAGTACGAATACGCCGACGGCACTGTCTTTGGTGCGCTGGATCGCGAACATGAAGCCGAAGGCGATCGCGAAGAACGCCAGCATGCTCATGGCGGGGCTGCTGGCGGCGAACAGCGAGAAGCCGGTGGCAAGGCCCACCCAGGCGCCGAGCACGGTCGGGATCATCGACAGCGCGAGCAGCCAGTAGGTATTCCGAAGTACGCGCTTGCCAGCTGTGAGCGCGCTCACAGCACTATCTCGGCCAAAGCTATAATTACGGTCGTTCACTGCTTCACCTTGACTGGTTGCGGGTTTCGGGGGGATTTCAGCGGTCGTCCCTTGACGGTGCCAATGATGCATGAAGGGCCCTGCATGCATCATTGGCACGGCGAAGTGAGGGCCCGAGGGGCGAAGTGCTCGAGATGGGCTTTGTCCGGATGGGTACAAGTTCCCGTGCCATGGACGCGACTATGCATTTTTGACGCAAACGCGTTTGCCGAAGGCGTTCCACCGGTTCAGCAGGTTGGCGATGATGATGCCTTCGCCTTCCTGCGACGCAAGATCCTGCGTCAGCAGGCGCTCGCCGATGCAGCGCTTGATGCGCGAGATCTGTGCCTCGACCAGCGAGCGCACACCGTAGCCGTATTTCTTGTGAAATGCATAGATGCCTTTGTCCTCGATCTGGTCATGCCGGCGGGCTCGCTCCTCGCCGTGTACGACAGCGTGAGCTGGCGGTGGGATGACGGGGCGTTGTCAAGTTGGGTACTGTAGGTCAATGTCTCGGCACATGCATAGTAATCCTTATTAGTCAACCATCTCAACCGGGTCTGAGACGGTCCAGCCATGCCATGTTGCGAGACGTTCTTTCAGGATAGCGCGATGACGAGCGGCGTTCATCTGATGTCTTGATAGCGCGAAGTGCTGACGGATCGGGCCGAAGCACGAAAGAAAAGCCTGCGTGCGATGGGTTCTGTTGCAGTAAGGCCCACGTTAAAATTGGGTAGCGAATTTTTGAGCTGTGCGATGAAGAAGACGAAGACACCGCGAACCACACTCGCGCCGGGCCTGGCCAAGGTCCTGAAGCGCCTTCACTACCCGCTTGAAGTGATTTTGCTGTGCGTGCGATGGTACGTGGCCTATTCGCTGAGTTTGCGCAACCTTGCGGAAATGATGGACGAGCGTGGTATCGCGGTGGATCATTCGACGGTGCACCGCTGGGTCATCAAGCTGCTGCCGCTCTTCGAAAGGCGCTTTCGCAAGCACA
>NZ_WHNQ01000016.1 GCF_009362785.1 Paraburkholderia atlantica | reverse complement strand
GTGACGATCTGGCCGCCCTCCTCGATCATCCCGCGGAAGATCGCGCCCGGCACGCCAAGGCAGTCGCGCACGCGATCGAAGCGCTGCGCACAGCTCGCCCGCCAGAACCACAGATCACCGACGACGTCGCGCAGTGGCTCGCCCCGCGGGCCGTGCGTGTGCTGCACGCCGACGGCATCCGCACGCTCGCCGATCTGACCGTGCGCATCCCGCGTCGCCGCCAGTGGTGGAAAGCGGTGCCCGGCCTCGGCGTCGCCAGCGCCCGCGCCATCGAGACATTCTTCGCGGCCTGGCCCGCTCTCACGGAAAAGGCGCGGGTGCTCCTGCTCGCGAGCCGCCGCGCCGAACTCGTGCCGTGGGAATCGCTGCAGATACCGCATGAAGTTGACGGCTCCCAGGGGACATTTCGGGCGCCGAAGGCCACCTGCGCGCTCGACGCCGGCAACGACTATGAAGCGGTGCAGACCTGGCTTGCCCTGCACGAATCCCCCGCCACGCAGCGCACCTACCGCAAGGAGGCCGAGCGACTGATCCTGTGGGCGATCGTCGAGCGCGGCCGGGCACTGTCCTCGCTCACGACGGAAGATGCGATCGCGTATCGCGCGTTCCTGCGCCACCCGTCGCCGCGCGCCCGCTGGGTGGGCCCGGTGCGGCCGCGCACGTCACCGGACTGGCGTCCCTTCAACGGCAGCCTGTCGGCCCGCTCGGTCGCGCACGCGTTGTCGATTCTGGGCGCGCTGTTCCGTTGGCTGATCGAGCAGCGCTACGTGCTTGCCAATCCGTTCGCCGGCGTGAAGGTGCGGGAGGCCAGCGGCGCCAACGTGCTGGACACGTCCCACGCTTTCACCGAGGGCGAATGGGCGCTCGTGCGCACGAGCGCCGATGGACTCGAGTGGTCGTATGGCTGGTCAGCCCCGGCCGCACACAGGCTGCGCTTCCTACTGGACTTCGGCTACGCGACGGGGCTGCGGGCGAGCGAGCTGGTCGGCGCGACGCTCGGACACGTCGAGACCGATGCGCGCGGCGATCACTGGCTGCGCGTGACCGGCAAGGGAAAGAAGCTGGCGCGCGTCGCGTTGCCGCCACTCGCGTGGGAGGCACTCGCGCGGTACCTGGCCGAACGCAAGCTGCCGATCGCACCGGCTCGCTGGCGGCCGGAAACGCCGATCATCGGCAGGCTCGAGGCGGAGAGCGTCGCGGCGATCAGCAGCGCGCGTCTCTGGGGTGTGCTCAGACGCTTCTTCCTGCTCGCCGCGCAGGCTATCGAAGGCGATCATCCGCCGCTTGCGGAGAAGCTGCGGCGCGCGAGTCCGCACTGGATGCGCCACACGCACGCGACCCATGCGCTCGGGCGCGGCGCTGAACTGACGACCGTGCGGGACAATCTGCAGCACGCGTCTGTGTCGACGACGTCGATCTATCTGCACAGTGATGAGGTGAAGCGGGCACGACAGATCGGGGAGGCTTTTGCCAGTGACAGACGCAAGTAGTCAGCGCGCAACCGGCGTTGAGAACCGCGGCCTTCCATGCAGTCCGACGTGGCGCGCCATAACCAGCGACGCGCAAACTTGGCCTGCACCCGAAATGCAAAAGCTGTGCAAAAATCATCGTGACCTGATCGGAAGCGCCGTGCCCGCCACCTATGGAAACCGTCGAACTTGAGCCGCAGGTGCTTGCCAATCGCCGCGGCGTGGCATTTTCTCTTGTCTTCCAGAACCGCCCGGTCGAATGCGTCATCACGATCGCGGCGTTGGAAGCGCATTTCTGGCTTGAGGCACGCGCAGGCGACAGCGCATCCTCAAAAAATTTCGTGATGGCTACGGGCGCATCCGGGCGATAGCCGAACGGAAGTTGCTTGCCAGCCCCGCAGCACGACTTGAGTTGACGCCAGCAGTTTTCTCGCGCCCCTGAGACACCGGTTTCGCTTGAGACGCGTCCTTCACCTCACATCCCGGAATCGACTCCGATAGCGCGCTCAGCTGGTCTGCGGTCAGTTGAGCGGCGGGTTCGCGGCTCACAAGTGAAGTCGCTTTGATGGAAGCATCCTAGCCGTTGCCAAGCACGTGCATCCCGCCGCGAGGGCAAGCCGGCGCGGTCGCTTTTTTGTGAGCTGGTTTTGGGGCGAAGCCCGAGCAGGAGGTCGGAAGACTCGGACCGTTAGTTGCACGTCTGAACTGCAGACATTGAATGGCAGCGACCGTGGCGATGTGCTTGCAACGCCTGACACTTCGCCGCACATTGCATGGGACTGTTCGCGCTAAAGCGGATCCCCGGGGGCAACGGGTCATCGAGTACAGGGGAATTGCCCGGCTGGCGACGCGCCGCCGAAGCTGGCCACACGTTCGTGTTCGGCCTGTCTGACGGACGTGTGATCGACGGCAGCCGTGGTGGCAATAGCGCCCGCTTCATGAACCATGCGTGAACGCTTTATCGACCCGTGCGCCTTTGACGTACGTCAGAACAAAAACGTACACCCTATTGCTGGAACTGACGGCTGGTCCAGAATTTTGCGGGTGGCGCGAAGCATGGCATACTATGCGCATGATTCATGCACATAGGAAATGCTCATGATCAATACAACTGTGGGGCGGCCGGACGCCACGAAACGTGTCGCTAAAGCGCATGCCCCGGCAACGACAACGCGCAAACCTACCAACGTTTCGCTTCCGACAGATCTCCTCGAACGCGCCAAGGAATTGAAAATCAACGTTTCGCGCGCAAGCGAACGCGGCTTGCGCGAAGAAGTTCAAGCAGCCGAGGCTCGCGCCTGGGAGGAAAAGAACGCTGATTTCATCGCGGAAATGAATGCGCGTATCGAGCGCGATGGCTTGCCCCTCGAAGAGCACCGGATGTTTTGATGGCGCGTTTTGACCTTTACAAAAATCCTTCGTCAAGATCGAAAGCTATCTCACCGTTTCTGCTGGACGTGCAGAGTGACCATCTCGGCAACCTCATATCGCGTGTCGTCATTCCCTTGACACGAGTAACCGGCAACTACACGGCAAGCAAGGTTGCGCAGGATCTCTCGCCCATATTCGAAATTGAGGGAGAACAGTTCGTACTGGAAACGCCATTGCTCGGCGCGTTCAGGACAGGGGATCTGGGTCCGGCAATTGGCACGCTCAAAAATGATCAGGAACGGATCAGTGCCGCGCTTGATTGTCTGTTCGGCGCTTTTTGATCCAACTTCCGGCGGCGCACCGCCCCACACCAACGCTCCGGCATTGGCAGTACACGTGCCATTTACCGCCCATCGGGATGTCGTCGAACCATGTTGGTCAGCAATGCTGAGTCAGCGTAAACCCGCCGCAGCGCAGACGGTCCCATGCGCAATGTCTTCGGCATCTGATTCAGACACTGCGCGCCCCGATATTTGAGCTTGGCCTCCTGGCGCTGCAGACGACCTGATCGCGATTTTTTTGGCGCATTGCGGAACGACAGGCGCCCTCCCCTCCGCCGTCATGTGTATGTTTCCGCTTTACCGGCGGCTATTCCCGGCGTTACGGTCATCCAGCCCCGCGTCCTAAGGACGCATAGTTCGGCCACAACTGACGCTCGTGTGTCGACTCTGACAAGCCCGTTTACGGCTGCTCACCGGGCGTTCCTCGAGGAACTGCGGCGAACGCCCGCTACCTAGTTTCACGAATGCGTACTGTCGGACCCAATACAGCCGCTCGATCCAATGTGCGCGAACGTCGGCTCCGCAAACACAGGCCGTCGTCGAGCCGTCCGACCACGCTCTGCAGGGGATCTCAAACGGCAACGCCGCAGGCCGGCTTCTTGCTGTTCCTCGCAGACTGCACCAATCGACACTCATCGTTCGGGACTGACATGCGCCTGTTGCATCACCTCGTTGTTTCAATGGTTTTACCGCTAGCCTCTTGCGCGCTCGAACCATCAGGTCCAATTGATGGGGGCTTCGGCACGTCGCCCGCCATGCCGCCTCCGGAATCGTCGTTGGTTCCAATGGTTAACATCGCGACGATTCAGGCGCGCCCCGACGGTTTCACGCCCACGGCTCCCGCCGGCTTTTTGGTCACCAAGTTTGCCGGTGCCCTCGCGCACCCGCGCTGGCTTTACACGCTGCCCAATGGCGACATACTGGTAGCGGAGACCGACGCGCCACAGGAACACGATGAAGGCAGCGGCTCGTTCGGCTGGATCAGAAAACAGGTCATGAAGCATGCCGGCGCCGGTGTGCCAAGCCCCGATCGCATTGTGCTATTGCGCGGCGGGGACGACAGCGGCGTCGCGACAACGCAGACCATCTTTTTGCGACACCTGCACTCTCCGTTCGGGATGGCGCTGATTGGCAATCAACTCTATGTTGCCGATACGGACGCTCTGCTGCGCTTCGACTATGTGAGGGGCGTCACCCAGATCACGAGCCCCGGCGTCAAAGTTGCCGAGTTGCCGGCCGGCCCGATCAACCATCACTGGACCAAGAATATCCTCGCCGATCGCTCCGGCAAGCACCTATACATTACAGTGGGATCGAACAGTAACGCAGGGGAAAATGGAGTCGCCGCCGAAGAAGGCCGCGCGCGAATCCTTAAGTTCGACGTGGACAGTGGGCGTTTGCGGCCGTACGCGACAGGGTTGCGTAACCCCAACGGGCTTTCCTGGCAACCGGACAGCGGCGCGCTGTGGACAGCGGTCAACGAGCGGGACGATCTCGGCAACAACCTCGTTCCGGATTACATGACCGACGTAAAAGACGGGGCGTTCTACGGTTTTCCATATAGCTATTACGGCCAGCACATCGACACCCGCGTCAAGCCGCAACGCCCCGATATGGTAGCGAAGGCCATCGCGCCTGACTATGCGCTCGGCAACCATACGGCTTCGCTAGGTCTGGTGTTTTACGACCGCTCGCTGTTCCCGCCTCATTATCGTGGCGGCGCATTTGTTGGCCAGCACGGATCGTGGAATCGTAAACCGCGTTCCGGGTACAAAGTCGTGTTCGTGCCATTTGTCGATGGAAAACCTGCCGGTGTACCTGAAGACTTCCTGAGCGGCTTTCTGACAGCGGACGGCTACGCCGTGGGTCGACCCGTTGGCGTCGCACTAGACACGCACGGTGCCCTGCTCGTTGCTGACGACGTCGGCAACGCCGTATGGCGGATAGCGCCGAGTAACAACGTCAAGTCTGCTGACACCGCCCCGGAAGGAAGATGACACAACGCCCCTTCTTCGTTGCGAACCCTGTCGGAACCGCTTCATCCGTCAGAGCTGTATGCCGGAGCCAGCTCATGCGTCGGGCTGGCCCGCATCGTCTCGTCCGCCGGCAACCTGCGAACGAGCTAACGTCTCATTGCCCCATAGTCCGACATTCTTCGGCGCAACGCCGACAGGCTTTCGCGCGCTGTTTGCAGTGTTCGTGCTGATGCTTCTCGCACTCATATGCGCAGGCGTCGCAGTTCGGCGCGCACAACAAGCAAACTTCCTTCGCGCGACTGCTACCACGAGCCATGACAGCAGACGCGAACCGGCAAATGTCCGCGCAGTCCATATCCGACTTGATGCATGCCGCCATCTCAGCCACGTTCTGTTCGGTAAGGCAGGCCATTGCGCAATGGGCGCAAGCGGCTGCGCATGCGTCACAGGCCTGTATGCACGATTCGTATTGCTGTTGTGCCAACTGATCCTCCGAAAGTTGATACGGCGGTCATTTGCCGGCTCGCTGAGCGTCGTGCGCATGTCGCAGGCCCGCAAACCCATGCGGATTGGCGTCGAGGTCCGTGTGGAACAGCGCATTTGCAACCGAGACTACATTTTTTCTTCACGCCTGAACGAAGTAGCCACCAGTTAACGAGATAGCTGTTACAAAGCCTGCAAGCATGGGCGAGCTGCATAGCGAACCAGAACTCCGGGCTTGCAACTTTCGCGATGCCCCTAAAGCCATCTTGAACCACAGAAAGTGGCTGATGGCCATCAGCCCATACATGCTGACGGGGCAGCATGAGCAAGTGATCGCGGAGTTCGCCGAAAACGCCATTCAACCTGAAGATGTCCGGTCGAGAACGTTCCATCGCCCTGCCCGGATCGCTGCGTCGTGTGCGAAATTCAGGGTGGCGGCGAGCGTATCGACGGTGCCTCCTCCACCATCCAGGTTCATGGCAGCGACGGTTCCGCGCTGTGTGACCTGGCCGCCATTGGCTACCAGCCAGACGTGACCGTCGCGCGTCGCGGTGCCGGTTGCGCGAATATGCGAGCCACCACCTGCGAGGGCATAAATGTTGCCATCGGCCGCTTCGAGATTGATCTGGGCGGCCAGCGTCGCACCCCGATCGATCACGGTGCCCTTGTTGCCGGTCTGCACGAATAGCTGCCTGCCGCTCGACGAATCGGACAGCATCACCTGTTGTCCAACCACGTACTCGACGGTGCCATTCGATGCGCTGACCGAGCCCGCGTTGACCACGACATCAGATACACGCTGCCCGTTGCATTCAGACTGCCCAGAAGCACAGACGGCGTACTGGCCGTCACGCGATTGAGCGTTGCGCCCGAACCGTTGTTGAACGTGACGATGTTCCCTTACCGATCGAGAAACTGGTCCAGTCGATCACGCCACGGGTCGAACCAGGTTGCGTGATGGTGAGCGAGCCGCACTGACTTCCGATGGTTCCCGCACCGGCAACATAATGGCCGCCTTGCGGAAGCACACCACCGGCAAAGGCCGCGTGCGCCAACGACAAGCCGACGAGAGAGGCAGCAATGACAGGCGTGATGTGTTGAGACGGTTGCCGACGAGTCAGGGCACGACGTAGCGGCTCGCCAGATGACAAAGGTGCCATATGGCCCCCTTCGACAGAAGTTGGGCGCCATCGGCCCGCAGTCCCACTGGGGTCGTGTAAGCCGTGACTACTCCACAAGCAGAATACTAGTCAGCTTGTCTGAGTCACGCTAATACAAGTGGTCTATGGAACACCCTGACTGATCCGGACCAGGTCTTGTATCCATGACCAGTATTACTGTCTCGTCATCTTCATTGCCTGCATACGCCGTCCCACACCCAAAAAGGGCAATCTACCGCAATGCCTTCGAAGGTGGACCATGGGATCTGACAGACCGCAATTTCTGCGAAGCACATGCGCCTCGTTAACCTGGCCTTAAGTTACCCAGGAGTACGCTGACCACATGAAGATTCCGCGGCTCTCGTCCAAAGCGTGACCTTGCTAAGCACGAGATAAATTTCGCGTTACAGACTTCTCTCAAGTTCTTCTCACTGACCAACCGAACTGGAGGCATCCATGAAATCGACTTTCTCCGCAATCGGCGCTGTTGGCATCCTGCTCGCACCACTTCTGTGTTGAGCTCAGCCAGCGCAATCTCCGACGCGCGCTGAAGTTCACGCCCAGCTGATCCAGCTTGAAAACGCAGGCTATAACCCGGCAAAACGCGACGAGGCCACCTACCCAGCCGATATCCAGAAAGCTGAAGCACGAGTTGCTACACGTGGGACGGCCAACGACTATTCGACATCGGGCATGGGCACGACTACTGGCAGCACTGCGGAATCCGGCGGACATCGAGCGATGCGAGGCACCACGTCGACGCTGTACGAACATCATTGAGCGGGTCTCAAGGGGCGAGCCAACACCGACTGACAAAACGTCCCGGCGCACGCGTTGCTCTGCGGCTCAAACGCGAGACTTCCGTTGCGTTCAGCCATCCGCTCAGGCAAAACACGGCTTCGACAGCAGTAAAATGAGGTAAGCGTCATGAACACGATCCCCAAGGCAATCGCCCTTATCGTTTGCGTTTCTGTACCGGCTGTATCGTTCGCTCAAACGTCGAACGATCCGACGACGCGCGCCCAGGTCAGGGCCCAACTCGTCCAGCTCGAACACGCCGGCTACAAGCCCACCAAGCTGCACTACCCCGCGGACATCCAGGCGGCCGAAGCCCGAATCGGAGCCCGGACTCAGCCAGCAGCAAACGGTAATGCAGGCTACGGCACCCCGGCCGCGGGCTCGTCGCAGTCTGGAAATCATGCATCGAATGCCAGAATGCAACAGTCTTACAACCACCCCTGATTGCCCTCCTCGCGGCACAATTGGATGCGCATATTGCTGGCAGAAGACGATCCGCTGATCGGTAACGGCTTGCAGCAAGGCCTGCAGACGGCAGGCTTTGCCGTCGACTGGACCACCGACGGCGACGCGGCCGCGCTCGCGCTGAACACCACCTCATACGGGCTCGTCCTGCTCGACCTGGGCCTGCCAAAGCAGGACGGCCTGACGTTGCTCGCGAGGCTACGTGCTCGCAACGTCGATACGCCCGTCATCATCATTACCGCGCGCGATGCCGTTCCGGAGCGCGTCGCGGGACTCGACGGCGGCGCCGACGACTACATCGTCAAGCCGTTCGCGCTGGACGAGTTGCTCGCTCGCATGCGCGTCGTGCATCGCCGCCAGGCTGGCCGGGCAAAGTCCACGTTACAGGTTGGTGCGCTGCGGCTCGAACCCGCGCAGCACCGGCTATGGCTCCACGACGATGAAATATCGGTGACGAGCCGCGAATTCGCGCTATTGGTCGAACTGATGCACTACCCGGCCGTCATCGTGTCGCGTGAACAGCTGGAGGAACGGCTATACGGCTGGAACGAAGAGATCGAGAGCAACGCGATCCAGGTGCATGTTCATAACCTGCGTCGCAAGCTGGGCGCAGGCGCGATTCGCACCGTACGCGGCGTCGGATACCAGATTGGAGAGATCGCATGAGATCGCTGCGCCGACGTCTGCTGATGTGGCTGCTGCCGGCCACCCTGCTGATGGGCCTGCTTGCGAGCGCTGCAACGTATTGGGGCGCGCTAGCGGAACTCGACGAACTGCTCTACGATCAGCTAAAAGCTGTCGCGCAACATGTCGTCGTCGAGCCCGATGGGCGTCTTTCGCTGCGTGGCATGCAGGGCGCCAACGAAGACCGACTGTCAGGCGAGCAGTCGCATGCGGTGTTGCTGCAGGTCTGGCAAGGTACGACACGCGTGTTCAGCAGCGACCTCGATTCGCCGTTGCCGCCGCCCACGGGTGCGGGCCTCGCCGACCTGACCGTCAACGGCCACTTGTGGCATACGTATGTTTCGCGTAATGGCGATATGCTCGTGCGCGTCGCGCAGGTCAAGCGGGCACGCTGGGAAGCGTTGGCCGAGATCGCGATGCATCTGTTCTGGCCGGTACTGTCGCTGCTGCCGGTACTCGCGCTCTTTCTGTGGTTCGGTATCGGCAATGGTTTGAGGCCACTGCGCGATATCGCCGCGAATCTGAAGCGGCGCGATGCGCACAACATGCAGGAAATCGACACCGCTGCGATGCCCGGGGAGGTCAAGCCGCTCGTTGACGCGCTCAACGATCTGCTGGTTCGGCTCGATCGTGCGTTTACCGCGCAGCGCGACTTCATCGCCGACGCTGCGCATGAGCTTCGCACACCGATCATGGGGCTGGGCCTGCAGGTCGACTTATTGCCAAAAGCGACAAATCGCGACGAACGCGAAGCCATCATCCGGCAGATCGGCGTGGGCACGGCACGCCTCGCTCATCTCGCCGAACAGTTACTGACACTGGCGAGACTCGCACCAGAGTCGAACCCGCCAGCCTTTGACGTGGTAGATCTAACTTCGCTTGCGCGCGCGGTCGTTGGCGAGCGCGCGCGTCTCGCCGAGGCAGCCCGTCTCGACCTTGGTCTCGTTGCTCCAACCGCCGTCAAGATTCGCGGCAACACAGACGGCCTTCGCATCCTGCTCAATAACCTCGTCGATAACGCGATCCGTTATGCCGGCGAGCATGCGCGCGTCGATGTCCATGTCGAAATGGAAGGCGGCTGTGGGACCTTGGAAGTTTGCGACACGGGCCCGGGGATTCCCGAAAATGATCGCGAGCGTGTCTGGGAACGCTTCTATCGCGGCAATGGACATGCCGCGCCCGGCAGTGGTCTGGGCCTGTCGATCGTCAGGCGCATCGCGGAGCAGCACGGCGCCGTCCTCTCGCTCGGCAGGGGAGCGAACGGCCGTGGGCTGCAGGTCCATCTGCGCTTCCCGCCAGCTGGTCCTGAAGACCGGACACCGGACATGCGACGAACCACAGGCATTGACGCGTCTGTCGCGTCGACGGAAGACACCGTCAGGCCGTAGTGCGAATCGACACTTTGCGTCGCACCTTGACGTTCCTGGCCGCGATCCCCTATCGGCCAGTCGCCACTCGAGCAATGGAAATGCAAAGTACCAATGGTCCGATCCGCTGATGTTTCACTCCCTTATCGGCAAGGACCCCGCCCCAAGGCATCGTCTCTTTTGGGCGCATCGGCTGCGAGCCGGGGCAATCCTCGGCACATGCGACAGCGGCAAACACCGTCGAACCGTGATAGCCGTACTGAGTCCGATAGCTTCCGGCTCAGACCTTCGACGCAACGCCCGGCTTACAGATGTCGGAACACTGCGCTCGCCAAACTACGCAGTTCGTCGAACTGCGTGACGAGTTGAATGCAGAGAATAAAGCCCAGCATCGCCGAAGGCGATGGGTAGCGTTCGATCCATCGCAGCAGCAGAGTCGCATAGCGCACGCGGATCGCACCTCGCGTCATGATCAAGGTGATCGCGATTCCGAGAGCCGTGCCCCCCAGCAAATCGGTCGGGTAGTGCAAGCCGAGATAGGCGCGCGGGAGACAAATGAACAGCGCAGTATAGAGAATCGCCAGCACACCAATGCGCCGCCACACGAGAAAGATGCCGGTCGCGATGGCCATCCATAACATTGCGTGATCGCTTGGGAACGAACTCCAGTCTGCCAACCCCGTGCCCATGGCCGAGCGGCTTGCGAACTGCAGATGAAGGTCGGTGTTGTAAAGGGGGCGCACTCTGAAGGGCAACCAGTGAGTCAGCAGTCTTGCGACGAACAGCGCCACGACTCCACTGAGAACCGTCGCGACAACCATTTCGCGCCGCCATTCTCGGTGCTCGTCTTGCTGGAACCACATCCACCACAGCACGGGAATAAGAACGAGGCCTTTCCAGGTGTACAGGCCTGCGATGGCTTGTATGGATTGGGTCGAGAAATGACTGAAATGGATATTGGAAAGATATGTTTCGATCAACGCATCAAATCTATTCATTTCTATTTCTGCCATCGTCGGCTGCGATCCGCGTGCCCGTTGACGAGAACTCGGCGCGTTGCATGATTTGCAGTCGAGCAGTCGCTGTGAAAACGGTCAGGTTTTTGTCCCGAGGGCACTCCCACCGTCCGCTGTTCTGCCGGCAAAACCAAGATGGAGACGGAGCGGGAAGCGTAATGCCGCGCCCGACGTTCGCTGACCTGGTATGTTGTGGTTTCGATGCTCACAGGCGGAACGCGTTGCTAGCGTGTATGCGTATGCCGCGCAACCTGCGAGGCGCACCGATGCCACGAACGCGAGGATTGCTGCGGCGGCCCACAATTGAAATCGGGGCGTCTCAAATACTGCCTCGTCCGCGCCGAATATCTCGATGCAGATAAGCACGACAACCTGAATAAGCATCGCTCCAGCGGCCGCAGTTTTAAGGTATGTTCGAGCAACGCCAATGGCACGTCGTTTCAAGATGGCCTCACGACAGGTTACGCGGATACAAGGTCACCGAGTCCGGTTTTCTGAACAAAAACTCTAATGGTGGAAGCTGAAGGTTTACTGAAGGCGCCCTAACCGCTACGTGTCGTGGACAACACGCTTCTGCAGGGAAATCGGGAATGAACATCGCGCGACGGCAGCCGACGCGCGCTGATCTGGCGATAGCGGCCCGAGGATTCGCAGTTTGAGAGGCTGATCCGGAAAAACGCGTGGGTACCTCGAGCGCACTCAAGCGTGGCTGCACGGCTTTCGCCGTCTGCGCTCCAGGAAGACCCTGCACTAAGAAACGCCAGCCGAACGATTCCACTGACTACTGCATCTACCGCTTGAATCCGGCAACCGATTTCCTTCATCGGCTCTCGTGCAACCTACTGTGGCGAGGCGGGATGACCCATCCTGTATTCCTGTTGCCACATCATGTTGTTGATCATTTCCTGTTGCATTTGGAGGTACTGGTCGGTCATATACTGCCTCTGCCGCAATTGCTCCGGAGTGAGATGTGAGTAGTACCCGCCCATGTGCCCCCAACCGCCTCCCATCATTCCTGGAGCCATCATGCCGGAACCCATTCCACCCTCTCCCCTCGTTCCTGGCCCCCACATCCTTCGCATCATGGCCATTGCCGTCTGCATGGTGGCCCAGTGTTTCTGCAGAAGCTTCTGGCGTACCTATGGATCCGTGGTCTGACGGATCTGATTCATCTGGGACTCCATCGTCTTCATCAGTTCATTGAACTGGGTCAGGCTCTTGTCGAACGCAGCCGTATCGGGATTCGGAGACTTTGACGCGCTTTGCGGCGCAGCTGTGTCCTTGGACGCGGCCAGCAGCGCTGGTGAAGTCAGCGCGCCGAAGAGGGCTAGAGCAAGTAGGAAGGCTCTCATAGGAAATCTCCGGGTAAGGCGATGGCAGCTGGTGCAGATCTGTTCTCAGCTTCAACACTACACACCGTTCGGCACCGTTCATTGATGCGCGTCAAAGCACTCGCCCGTCGCAACCAGCGTGTCCACCGTTGCGAAGTTCGGCGATAAGGAGGAGCAAACTTGCCACCGCAGCCGACGCGGCACGGGGAGCAGCGATGATGCAGCGCTTAAGAATCCGGTAAGGAAGGCCCCACAAGATGGTCGATATCTACCGGAGAAACTCTTGAGCACATTGCTTTTTTCGGCGCGGGGATTGCGCGTAGCGCTCCTGCTGATTCCGACCGCTACTGCAGCGGCTACATCCAATGCTGCCACGCCGTCGGAGCTTCTGGGCGCGTACCAGGCGCAATCGGGCGGCGCAACGCCACTCGCTTCGCGCGGACAGCAGTTCTTTAACGCATTGCATGGTCGCGAGTGGACTTGCGCTGCCTGCCACGGCGCAGTGCCCACACAAACGGGGAAACATGCCGCCACGGGCAAGGCAATCGCGCCTCTGGCTCCCGCGTTCAACCCGGAGCGATTTACGGACGCAACGAAGACCGAGAAATGGTTTCGACGCAATTGCAACGACGTCGTCGGACGGGAGTGCACGGCAGCCGAGAAAGCAGACCTGCTAGCCTGGCTCTTGACGCTCAAGCCATAGGCCAACTCTCGCTTCTGCAACGAAAGCCTTTCCGCCACAGGACCGTTTCCCATGCCGTTTGATCTCGTGCCCCGTTTTGCGGCAGTGTCCGTTGTCGCTTTGCTGGCTTCACTGGCGGTTTCCGACGTAGTGGCCGAAGCTGACGACACGCGTACCCAAATCAATCTGCTGCCGAAGTATCGGCAGGAATGCGCGACCTGTCATATCGCCTACCCGCCTGTCATGCTGCCGCCGGCATCGTGGCAGCGCATTCTGGGCAATCTGTCCCACCATTTCGGCTCCGATGCCTCGCTCGACGCCGACTCCGTCCACCAGATTTCGACGTGGCTTACGGCACATTCGTCAGGCAATGCGGACGCGCGCGCCGCGCCGCCTGAGGACCGTATTACCCGCTCGACGTGGTTCCAACATGACCATGCGGAGGTGCCCGCCTCCGTATGGAAACGGCCGGCGGTCAAGAGCGCATCGAATTGTGCCGCCTGCCATACCCGTGCCGACCAAGGAAACTTCGATGAACACTTCATCCACCTGCCGCAATGACAGCGACGCAGAGCGAGCCGCAGACCGCGGCATCCTGGTTTGGGATGCACCTGTACGTGTGTTCCATTGGCTGTTCACAGTCTGCTTTGCCGGAGCATGGCTGACCGCGGAAAGCGAGCATTGGCGGCTGGTTCATGTCACGTTAGGCTACACCGCAGGTGGTCTCGTGATTTTTCGACTCGCGTGGGGAGTGATTGGCACGAGGTACGCCCGTTTCTCCAGCTTCGTTCGCGGACCCGCTCGCGTGTCGCGTTACATGCTTGGCCTGTTGCACGGCCACCCGCAACGTTATATTGGCCACAATCCGGCGGGCGCCGTCGCCATCGTCGCCATCCTTGCATCGGCATGTGCGTTGACCATCACCGGTTGGGCGTCCTATAACGATACGGGCGGAACGTGGCTCGGTGAGCTCCACGAGGGCTTGGCGAACGTGATGCTGATCCTGGTCGGGGTGCATATAGCGGGCGTTGTCGTGAGTAGCTGGCTGCATCGGGAGAACCTGATTGGCGCGATGTTCCGCGGACGCAAGACCGGGAAACCTGACGAAGCGATCCGGTATGCCCGGCGAGGCGTTGCCGCGCTGATGCTGGCCGTTGTGCTCGCATTCTGGTGGTGGCAATGGCACGAAGCGCCGGCATCGCTTCTGTCCGCACGCGATGCAACTTCCGCGCAGCAAACCCGTCACAGTGACAGCGATGACTGACATCACCCGTGAGTGACCCGGAAAATGCGCATACTGCTCATCGAAGACGATCCATTGCTTGGCGATGGCGTTCGTGCCGGCCTGCGGCAGGCCGGGTTCCAGGTCGACTGGGTGCGCGATGGCAACGCTGCGGAAACTGAATTGCGTACCCGGTCATACGCGGCAGCAGTCCTCGATCTCGGGCTGCCTCGTAAGGATGGCATCGAAGTGCTATCGTCGGTGCGTCGCGCGGGCGTGACCTTGCCCGTACTTGTGCTGACCGCGCGCGACACCGTTTCCGACCGTGTCCGTGGACTCGACATCGGCGCCGACGACTATGTGGTCAAACCCGTCGACCTGCAGGAACTCGCAGCCCGGCTGCGGGCATTGGTGCGTCGTGCACACGGCCAGGCGCGGGAAACTTTGAAGGTGCAAAACGTCACGCTCGAACTCGCCACGCGATGCGTCTATCGGAATCAGGAGCCGGTAACCCTCTCCGCACGCGAATTCGACCTGTTGCAGATCCTGATGCTGAACGCGGACCGTGTGCTGTCTCGTGAGCAGCTTGAACAGGCCATCTACGGTTGGGGGCAGGAAGTGGAAAGCAACGCGGTGGAAGTGCACATCCATCGCCTGCGGGCCAAGCTCGGCAGCGACCTGATCAAAACAGTTCGTGGCGTCGGCTACGTGCTGATGCGGGAGGCTGCCACCACGTGATGATCCGGCCGCGCTCACTGCAGGGCCGTCTGCTCGTACTCGTGATCGGGGTCGTGGTCGGCGTCTGGCTGATTACCGCGCTGTTCATCTGGCGCGACGCACGCGGCGAACTCGACGAACTGCTCGACAGTCATCTCGCCCAGGCAGCGGCGCTACTGGTCATCCAGCAAACTCAATCGATCGACGACGATGACACGATCGATTCGCGTGTGCCCCACCCGTACGCGCCCAAGGTTGCGTTTCAGATCTTTCATGAGGGGCAGGCGGTCCTGCGTTCCGCCAACGCTCCAACAGCCCCCATGATTCCCGTGGATCGACAGATCGACCAGGGTTTCGCAACCGTGCAAATCAACGGTGAAGCGTGGCGGGTGTTTTCCACCGGCGGGCCGCATGAAGACACACGCGTGTATGTTGGTGAGCGTGTCGATTCGCGTACTTCGATACTGCTTGCAGTATTGCGCGGCACGTTGTGGCCTATGGCAGTTGCGTTACCGCTTTTCGGGTTGGTCACCTGGTGGGCCGTGCGGCGAGGCGTAGCGCCGCTCAAACGGCTGGGTCGTACGATCGCCCTGCGTGGTCCCGATGACCTTGCGCCTGTCGTGATGACGCAAACGCCCGCCGAAATGTCCCCGGTGCTCGACGCCCTCAACCATCTCTTCATCCGCATTCAGACAGTCTGGGAAGCAGAGCGCCGGTTCACTGCGGATGCGGCTCATGAGTTGCGCACGCCGATCGCGGCGATTCGAACCCAGGCCCAGGTTGCGCTGGCCGAAACAGATGATGCGCTTCGCCAGCATGCATTGCGCGCTACGCTGGAAGGGTGTGACCGGGCAACGCGGCTGGTGAACCAGTTGCTGGTTCTATCACGGCTCGAGTCTGGGGCGACTCTCGAACTGACCGTGGTTGATCTGAGCGCGCTGGTGCAACGCGTGGTCGCGGAACTGGCGCCGACGGCGATCACGAAGCGTCAGTCGCTGGAATTCGACGGTGCGAAACTGTGCCGCGTCACGGGCGACGAAATGCTGCTCGCGGCTCTGGTGCGCAATCTCGTGGACAATGCCATCCGCTATAGCCCGCCCGGCGCATCGGTCCTGATCAAAACCGAAAACGGCAAAGACGGAGCAGTCCTGTCGGTCGAGGACAGCGGTCCCGGGCTCGCGGACTCGGACCGCCCGCGACTGGGGGAGCGTTTCTTTCGCGTGCCAGGCACGGCGGAAAGCGGCAGTGGACTCGGCTGGTCGATCGTGCAACGGATCGTCGACCTTCACGCGGCGTCGGTCGACGTGCGGCGCTCCAGTGCCCTCAGGGGGCTCCAGGTCCAGGTCAGGTGGCGCCCGGCCGGGAACTGATCGACCTCCTCGCGATGCCAGCACTTGGCTCGAACCTGTCCCGGGCGATCCGGACCCGATCAATGACCCGGGCCGAAGAGTTGACTCTGGTCAACCGCCATTGCATGTTCGACGGTAGGATGCCCATGAACGCACACTAAATCCGTGTGTACGGAGCAAATCATGAATTCCCCTCGTTCAGGCGACGCCATGTCGACGCTGCCGTGCAGGGTCCTGATCGCAGTCGATTCGTCGATGGCCTCGCGACAGGCACTCACCTACGCCCGAAACATCCTTCCCTTCGGTGCCGAGGTACGGCTCGTGAGCGTGGCCGAGAATCCACATACGCTCTTTCCGACGGGCCGGCATGTTGCCCGCGCACTTGACCTGGCTCGCGAAGAATTGCTGCACGATGCGGCCGAAGCGCTCGACCGCGCGAGGGAATTGATGTCCGAGTGCGACGTGCGTATCGAAGCCGAAGTGATCGAT
Source organism: Paraburkholderia atlantica (assembly GCF_009362785.1). Classification (GTDB taxonomy): domain Bacteria; phylum Pseudomonadota; class Gammaproteobacteria; order Burkholderiales; family Burkholderiaceae; genus Paraburkholderia; species Paraburkholderia atlantica. The sequence goes on along the minus strand of NZ_WHNQ01000016.1, from coordinate 154,025 downwards.
CTCTCGAAGCGCGGCGGCGACGTCGCGGGTGCCCTGCTCGAGGCAGCCGACTCGTGGCGAGCCGACCTGATGGTTGTCGGTGCCCGTCAACACCAGGGCTTGCAGCGTTGGGTCGAGGGTACCGTGTCGGAACCGCTGACGAGACGTCTGCGATGCCCGATACTCGTCGTCCCTGAAAACCACAGCAGGACGGGGGGCCACTTGCCGGAGCGCATCCTGTTTGCGGTCGACGGAAGCCCTCAGTCGATGTCGGCATTGCGGCATGGCGTAAGGTTCGCCACGCCCGACACGCACCTGCGCGCGGTCTACGTGATCGATCGCGCCGTGCGTTTCTCCGACTTCTTCCCCATCGATACGCTCCAGGACGCGTTCGTCGAAGAAGGCAATCAGGCGCTAGCCGCCGCCGAGCCGGTTCTTGCCGACGTGTCGACGCAGACCACTACCGCGCTCGTCAGGACAGGCCCGACCAGCGACGACGTCGCGCACGCTATCGTGCGCGAAGCGAGCGGCTGGGACGCGCAGCTGATCGTGATGGGCACTCACGGCAGGCGCGGCATGGCACGCTGGATACTCGGCAGCGTTGCTGGGCGCGTCGCTCAGATCACGCAAACGCCGCTCCTGCTCGTTCAAGCGACCGGGGCTTGACGGATTCAGGCTGCAGCTTGGGCCTTATGCCCCGTCTCCAAGGGCGTGGAACAGTTCGTCTTCCTGCGCGCAATGCAGACGTACGATCGCATCGAGCCCGTACAGCAGGCGCTGGAATTCGCGCAGGCTAGCGGCATCGGGCCCCTCGGGTCGTATGTCTTCCGTCATTTGCCCGAGCAACCTGGTAATCCGAAATATTTCGCGGTGCGTAGCGCTCATGGCCGCCATCGGGTCTTCCCCGCCAACCATACGTGCGAGACCCGGATACACCTCCAGATCGTCGCGCTGTTCATGCGGCACGAGATGACGCTCCAGCAGTTCGTTCATGCCGGCGAGCGCGCCCACCACTGACGTTCGCGGCAAACGGGGCAGCTTGTCTGCCAGTTCCCTGATTTGCTCCATAACCGGACCGAGCTCGACATGTTCACTTTTGAGGCGCTCCGCGTCGCCACGGGACAGGGAGCCGGCAGTCGCCGTCGAACGTATCCGCAACGCGCGCAACGCGTTCGCGATGACAGCCACATCGATGACCTCCTGGATCACCGCGCCCAGCAAAGGAGGCAGAAACCCGAACGCGGCGGCGACCATTGCGGCAAACGAGAGCGCCATGCCTGCAATCACGCTCTCCAAGGCGATTCGCCTTGTCTGGCGTGCTACCCGTAGTCCCTCGACGAGCCGATCCAGCCGGTCAACCAGAAGCACCACGTCGGCCGCCTCCGACGACGCCGCTGCTCCGCGCGCCCCCATTGCTACGCCGACGTCGGCGGCCGCAAGCGCAGGCGCGTCGTTGACGCCGTCGCCGATCATGATGACCGTGCCTTCCCGGCGCGCTGCCCGAATGGCTTCGAGCTTGTCCGATGGCGTCTGTTCTGGCCGCACTTCAGTCAGGCCGAGCGTCGCGCCGATCGTCTCTGCCACGTCGCGCCTGTCGCCCGTGAGCATGATCAAGCGCCGGATGCCTTCCTGCCGCAACAGCCGCAGCGCCCGGGGCGTCTCGAGACGGATCTGATCGGCCATCTGGAGGGCGCCTATCATCACGCCGTCCACGCTAACGAACACGGCGGAAGCTCCCCCATAGCCCACGCGCTGAAGGAATGCCGCGCTCCACAGCGCTGGCGTCGCTAGCGACGACACGTAGGCAAACGAACCGATTGCGACGGCACGGTCTTCCACTTCGCCCTGCACGCCGGCGCCAGCCTGCTCCACGACCCTTCGGGGCGCTGGCAGCACGAGATTGCGCTCGCGTGCGGCCGTCGTCACTGCTTCGGAAATCACGTGCGCAGACGCCTGGCCGAGAGAGGCCGCAAAGCGCAATACGGTCTCGGGTGAAATAGCCGGACCGGTTTCGATCGAGACGAGGCGCGCGCGTCCGCTCGTCAGGGTTCCCGTCTTGTCGAAGAACAGCACACTGGCCCGCGCGAGCGTTTCCAGCGCGCCGCCGCCCTTGACCAACACGCCACGTCGGGCGCACCGTGACATGCCGGAGACGACCGCCACCGGCACAGCAAGAATCAGCGGGCAAGGCGTTGCCACGACGAGCACCGCCAGCGCCCGAACTACCTCGCCGGTGACAAGCCAGCTGCCACCGGCCAGCAACAGCGCGACAGCGACGAACAGCAGCGCGTAACGGTCGGCAAGACGCGTTGCGGGGCTGCGCTCCTGCTGCGCGGACTCCACCATGCGGACGATTCCGGCAAACGTGCTATCTGCGGCGCTCGCCGCGGCGACCATCTCGAACGCCGCACCCATGTTGACTACGCCGCTGCACACCGATTCACCGGACGATCGCTGCTGAATCGCGGATTCCCCGGTCAGTGTGGACTCGTCGAGCTGCGCGTGGCCCATGAGCGAGCCATCGACCGGTACGAACTCGCCATTGCGAACGAGCAGACGATCGCCGGGACGCACCGTGTCCAGCTCGATCTGGCGCCACTCGCCAGCCTCGAAGCGGTTGGCGTGACGCGGAGTACGGGTTAGTAACAAGGTCATTTCGCGACGCGCCCGCTGCTGGGCGTACTGTTCGAGCGCCCTCCCACTCGCGAGCATCAAGGAGATCACCGCCGCTGTCAGATATTCGCTGAGGCCCAGTGCGAAACCAATGGCAAGCAGCGCGAGCACATCGACGCCCGCTTCGTGGCGCCGCAGCGCCGTGACGATGGATATCGATAGCGCCACCAGGATCGGTAATGCACCGGCTATCCACAGCGCATGTGCGACCGCGCCCCTGCCGATCACGGCGAAAGCAGCCCCGGCTACCAGGCTCCCTCCCGAGACGAGCAGGAGAGCCAGATCGACTGCGGGTAACGGACGTGACATGGCGGGCAGGTGAAGAGGAGTCCAGTCGACCAGGAAGCGCTACGAGCGCGCATCACGCGAGATCCGAATCATAATCAGTGTAGGGATCCATCTTTTACATTTGCTTGACTTGCGTCAAACCGGACGTTTCCCCGCCAATCCGATACTTGCCGTTCGCCGGTCGAACCGTGTCGATTCGCGCTTCCCGTCGCATGGCAAGTTCGAAAAGGTGGTCAATCGGTCAGGAGGCCCTGACATGTCGACGTTGGCAACGCTGTTCGTTGTCGTGCTGCTGCTCAATCTCGCGCCTGCGTTTGCGCCGCCTACGTGGATGGCCATGTCCTGGGTCGGCTTCAATATCTCCGAGGGCAATCCGTTCGTATTTGCCGTCGTAGCCGCCAGCGCCGCAACCATTGGCCGGCTGGTGCTGGCCAGGTTTTCACGGTCCTTGATGCGCGGGCGGCTGATGCGCGAGTCCGACCGGGAAAACATTGCTGTTGTTGAAGAATGGCTCAAGAAGCGCAGGAAGCTCACCGTGGGCGCGTTCTTTTTATATGCGCTGGGACCGTTGCCTTCAAACTTCCTGTTCATCGCATATGGACTGTCGGGATTGCCCCTGCGCGTCATCGGTGCCGCATTCTTCGCGGGTCGTACGATCAGTTATTCCGTCTGGGCTCACCTTGGGCGGTTCGCTTCCGCATTTATCGATCCGGAGTCCGACTTCGAAGGCGGATATCTCAGCGGCTACTTTGTCATCTCCCAGCTGGCCCTGCTAGGTTTTGTGTACATCCTGATGAAACTTGACTGGAAGATGCTGATGGAGCAACGCAAGCTGAGGTGGCGGCGCTCAGTCAGCCTTCCCCCCGTCGCTGAGCGCGGCCAACCCCCGAAGGATTGAACACGGCTGTTCGACCAGCCAGGCGCGTTTTTGCACGCCTTTACAGGCGTGCAAAAGTTTCACGCGGTTCCGATGGCGCGCTGATCTGATCCCGCACGATGTCTCCCTTTCCGCCATCTTTTGACGTGCGTCAAGCCTCCGCACGTATGAGGCCATAGTCTGTCCGAAACAACCCATACGACCGCCCGAACGCTTCCTCGATACCGTCCAGCGAATCAAGGAGATGTGTGATGACACGATGCCTCGTCTTTGTTTCGAGTACGGCAGCTGCGCTGGCCATTTCCCTATCGACCCCCGCTCACGGCGAGCAATTGGCGAGAATCGCGACGCATTCCCAGCGCTATGGTGGGCAAATCGAAATCTCCGCGTATGACGATCCATTCCTGAGGGGCGTCACCTGTTATGTTTCCAAATCACACGACGAAAATGCTCTGGGTGGCACATCTCAGCCGACGCGGGCACCTGATGCGGAAGTTTCCTGTCATCAAGTGGGCAAGCTAACGGCCTCAAATCGTGTCCCCAAACAGGCGCAGGTATTCGACGAATCCGTGGACCCGATCTTCAGGGTCCTTCACGTGTTCCGGATACTCGATCCGAGCCGGCAATCGATCCTGTATTTCAGTTACACAGAAAGTGAACTGGCAGGAGACTTACCCGGCCATGTTGACGTGATTCAGTTACCGGTACGGGGAAGGTAAGCCGGAGAATAGGTGAAGCCCCCGTTTCAGTTTGCAATACCCAACCCCCGATACCGAATCGGCTTATCGGATCGTGCGGATGTTCGAACCTCTAGCTGCGCGTTACGCTGAACGCCTTGCTACCATTGCGTTCGGAGATTCGGCAGCGTGTCCACAATCTCCCGGACTGCCTGCGCCAACGGTCAAAGGCCGACTCGCAGAATTGGGGCGCCGCTGTAACAGCACGGCTAGCGATTGCGGAGCACCGGCTTTGGCACCGCGCCTGAGTTGAGGTCTCCCTCCCGACCATACTTCTCAAGATTCTGGATCTTACGCCTCAACCGCCGCAGTACTGCCTGTTCAAGACCAAGGTGCCATTCGCTGCACGACGCGATCCCGAAAAACGAAAAGATGCGTCAACGCGCCGGCCACATGCAGGCAGATCAACGCGAACAGGACCCACGCCAGCACGCCATGCACATCGCCCATGGCGTGCCCAAATGAAGAGCCGCTGGCGGCGAGCGCGGGCAAAGGGATCGCGTAAGCGAGGGTAACGGGCCAGCCGCGTGACGAGGCATTGATCCAGCCTAGCAGCGGTACGATAAGCAACAGGCCATAGAGCGCAAGCTGTGTGAGCGCCGAGAGGACGCGCAGCGGCCGCGCTATCTCGATCATGGGCGCGGGATGTGTGAGGCGCCAGAGAATCCGGCACAGCATCACTGCCAGTAAAGACGTGCCGGCCACAATGTGCCAGGCAATCAGGCCGACCGGCTTGGTGTCGCGATGCACCTCCGGCATCGTCCAGCCCAATACGAATTGCGCCGCGACGAGCGCGACGATCAGCCAGTGGAGAAAGCGTGAAACACCGTCATAACGTGCTGTAGTCGCCATGTAGACCTCCGTTGGTTTTGCACTGGAAAGAGCCGATGACTCTACGCAGAAGCCGTTAACGAAATCTTAAGACGGGTGCGCGGGCTGTCGCGTGACGTCGCCAGACCCAGTGGCTCTGCTGCAGACATACCACCTTGTGGTCCCGGCTTCGCAGGAAAATCGATGATGACGCCAAGTCCACGCCCGTCCAACTCCGTGCCGAATTGCACGCGCGCGTCGAACATCAGTCTTGCCGTCTCGCGCCGTTAACGGCCGATTATAGGCCGACACAGTCACATTTCGCGTCTCCGCTTCGTTGGGTGGAGTAGACGCTGGATTGAATAGGACGCGTGCGTGGCCGGCACGAAGCCCGTGTAGCGAGCCGGCAGCACCGCCGACGCCTGTTGCGGCGTGAGCGCGGTCAGAATGTGCTGCAACTGGGCGGCATGTCCGGTGACGTGCCGTGCGGCACCACAAGCGCATCGTTCGGCAGCGGCTCCGAGGTCCAGACGATCTTCGTGCCTTCCGGCTTGATCACACGGTTTGCGATCATCGGGTTGCGATTGCGGTCGAAGTCCGTGGCCAGATCGACCTGACTCGACTGCACAGCGACCTCCTTCGCCGCATGCGTCGCGCCTTCCGTGGACTTCCAGAATCTTTTCGGATCGATCTTCCACACTTCCTTCGCATACCAAGTCGGAATCAGCCAGCCCGAGGTGGAGCCGACGTCCGCGAATGAGATCGACATGTCCTTCGTGTCATCCGGGAAGCGGACTACCGTCAGATCGGGACGGCCGACGATGATGCCGTGATAAAACGGTTTGTCGTCTTACTTGAGCGTCGCGAGCGCCTGACAGCCGGTCGAATTGTTCGCGATCATGTAGCCTCATGGCCCCATCCATGCGAGGTCGAGTTGACTCGAGCCCATTGCGACAGCCATCCGGGCCCAGTCGGTCGTAGCCGACAGTTCATAATCGACGCCAAGCTGCTTCGCGAGCCATGCAACGAATGGGCCAAAGCTCTTTTTGGTATCTTCAGCGGTGGGCTGCAGCGGACCGACGCCGAAGCGCAACGACTTGGAGGACTGGGCGTGCGCGAGTGGAGCGAGCGCCCATGACGAGGCGAAGCCGGCCGCGCCGGCAATGAACGGTCTGCGAGTTGTCATGATCACCCTAGGTAGTTGAGACTGGGGCAGGCGTCACCCATGAATGGGGCGGCCGCGGCGCCGCCGGCGATCTTCGCTACGGCGATGAGATCCTCTTCGTCGAGCGCGCGTTTGTTAATGCACCGTGAGCCGGTGTAGTTTTTGCCCCACGCTTCGACGAAGCTGGCGTTGGGGACTTCGAAGGCGACCGTCGCACGGTCTATGTCGTCCCTGGCTCGAGTCAGACTGACCACGATTTTTCCAGACACGATATTTTCCCCGTTCTCCTGATGAAGGCCGGCGTTGCTCCACCACCGACGACGTCAGGCCCTTGCGCTTGAAGAAGACACCCTTATCCGGGTCGGCCATCAAAGACCGATGCCCGGTGCTGCGGCAGTATCAGGAAGTTTGATCAGCAGTCCCCAACCCGGTTCACCGGCGTCCCGCTTCACGTCGAGCGGCGCGCTCGAGTCCATTGCGGGTAAATCCACTGTTGTGGTCATGGTCGCCCGCCGGAAGTTGTCGAAGTCTTCAACGGAGATAATACGGCACACCGCATTGTGCTCGGACTCCATTGTTTGAACGGGGCCACGACACGCATACGCCAAGGTCCGAAGCGTCACATCGCGCGCGTTGCTGCGTCGACATGCAACCCCGCAGGCAATAGTTCGTCACGAGCGAAACGTACGAGTATGAATGCGCGCATGCGGGGTGGATCGCCCGGAATGCGCGCAAGGCGTAGCTCGATTTCGCGGCTGGCCTCGGTATCGTCGTTGCGGATCACATTCATCAAATCCAGACGCAGGCGACGCTTCTCGACATAGATATGCTCGGCAGGAGTGGAAAATACCTCGCAAACCCGGTCCAGTTGAAGGTCAATAAGTTCGGTCGGGACGCGAAGGGCAGCCAGGTTGCGGGTGTTCTCAGCGATCTGGTTCTCCAGCCGCGCCAGTTCATCCGAATCAGCGTCCTGACTGCCCCCGACCACCGAGCGCATGCCCACGCCGCGGCGTTCCAGTAGCGCCACGCGCGCCGCGATAAGCTCTCTGCCTTTTGCTACAAGCGCGTGACGATCAGCGGCCAGTCTGGCGAGCCCCTCCAGCGCCAATTGATCTACCAGGCGGCGCGCAATCTCCTCGCGGAGGTCGGCGTCTGATTTGCCACAGACGCGGACACGATGGTCACTGAAGCAAAGCGTGGTTTGGGGGACGTCATGCCGCACCTCGCCGCCCTCGGATGCAACGCCCAGCACGTGGCGTTCGAACATCGCCATCCCAAGCGTCGCGTAGGCTTCTGTCAGCAAAGAGTTCCGGCCGAAATATGTGCGCAGTTCTTCGGAGCGGCTGAACGCCTTCACGAGATCATCGGGCGTTGCGAAGAAAACGCGAATCAATGGATCGGTCGACCAGGCGGCCGCATTGGCTTCGTGCGGCGCGGGGAGCGAACCTATCAGATCGTCGATGTAGGTCAGCGAGACGGAAACGGCTTTCCCGAGACGTTCCCTGTAATGTCGTGACAGGCGCAGGCGCGGGTTCATCGCAATGACGCGATCGATCATCTCGGCCACACGCGCGCTTTCGGCATGTGCAGTTCGTGCTCGCATGGGATGAAACAGACTGGCAAGCAATCCCATAATTCACCTCTTACGAGAATCTCACATTGCGTGCGTGGTCACGTGAACCGCGGCGAATCCACAACCGCAATAGTAGTTGCCCTGACAGCTCCGTGCTAGCAAATGTCATGGCGACCACGCGTGTGCTCTTCTGCCGAACGGGGTGTCCCCTGTCACAGGCGACGGCTACGATGTACCTGCCCGCCTACGCGTCAGTCAGGCTAAAGGGCCACGCGTCTATCAGACTGCCGGGCGGCGACATGTCAATTGATCCATGTCAAGACTGGTAAGTGACTCGCTTCCGGGGACGTCTCGGTCGGGCAGTTATCGTCGCGCGAGTGATCGTTAATAGCTTCGTTCCCGACAGGAATCGCCCTGCGCAATCGAGATGCGCTCGAATTGATGCAGGTCAACGGAGCCAGCCGTCAGCGCGAGTGCAATGGCGACATGCGCTAAACGCTCCGATCAACCGTCGCCGCATCGCTGGTTTCGCGAAATCGTGTATTGGTGACGAGGGCTCAACATACACTGCGCCAATGCAAAATTCGATAGCGTGCTTGACGGCCATCGCCGCTTGCCTGACCGGCTGCGCGCACATCCCGGCAGCGTCGCCGCAGACCCCCGGCCAACCCACAGCCTGTGTCGCGGGTCCGCCGATCGATCTGCAACGCTACATGGGAAAGTGGTTCGTCATTGCGGAAACGCCATATCTCGGCGATAACGACTATGTCGGCAGCTACGACGAATGGACATTGCGTGCCGATGGACAAATCACAGACGACTATCGCGGCCGACGACACTCATTCGACCAGCCGGTCACAGGAAGCCACTTCGTGGCGAAGGTTGTGGGTGGAACGGGGAACACGACGTGGCGAGTCGGACTCATCTGGCCATTCGAAGTCCGGGTTGTGACCGCGTACGTGGATCCTGAGTATCACCACACGATTCGCTGCATGGTCGACAGCAACATGGTGTGGGTGCTCTCGCGCAGTCCAACGATGGACGAAGAGACTTACCTCGATCTGATTGCCCGACTCGCCGGTATGGGCTTCAACGTTCAGAGAATACGGCAGGTTCCACAAGATGCGGGACAAACCAGCCCAGCGGGATCTGAATGAAATCCGTGGGAACGGGATTCGAAACCGGTGGCTTAAAACCACAATCGGCGTCGTTTCAACGGGCCTCACGCTTTGGTCGGATGTCCCGATGCTCCATCATTGATACACGTCAACGCCTGCGCCTCGCAGGCGCTCATCCTCTTATTCGAGCGTCACGCTTTTTCATCCCAGCGGTCATCTGCAACTGGGCGTGATCCCAGCTTGTCCGGCACTGCCGGATGCCGGCAGACTGGCGGCGCTCTCGCGATTGCCACCACGGGAGGCATTGATGTTGACCCAGTCCGAAGCTGCCGCCCTGCACGCGACGCATATGCCGACTCTTCGAGCGGAGAACGTAGTGCCCTATTTCAGCAATGCCGACCTGCCCGAATCGGTTCGGGATCATCTGCCGCAGCACGCGCAGGAGATCTATCGGGCTGCATTTAACGCTGCATACGAGGAATACGCGGCCGATGCGCGTCACGAAGAAATCGCGCATCGCGTGGCATGGGCGGCAGTCAAGCGGCGTTACGTCAAGGACGGCAATGAGTGGATAGCGCGCCGCTGATCCGCCCGATGGTGGCGCTCCTGCTGCCGGTCAAAGCCCTTTGTGCTGTAAAGCCCGCCAGGCCCACAATCCGGTTGACTTGCGTCACCGCTGCGGTCTCCCGCCTACCTGGACTGGATTCAGTCATGCGCTAAGACATCTTTTGCATGCCGATGGAGTCAATGCGATGAACTACCGCAACTTGCTGGTCCATCTGGACAACAGTCAGGCCGCACGGCAGCGCCTCGAGATCGCGTTGCGCGTCGCCCGGCAGTTTGATGCGCAATTGGTGGGGCTGGACGCCACCCCCATTCCAGATCCTCACATATTGTCCGCGATACCGGGCGCGGCCAGCATGTACGCGGAAGTAATGCGGCAGAGCGATCAGCAGCGAGCGGCTTTGCGTGATCTATTCGACGCTGCGTGCCGGCACGCAGAGGTCGCCGGCCAATTCCGATGCCGCGACGGGAGCGACATGCGTAGCATCGTGCGGTACGCGCGTCTGGCTGACCTTATCATCGCCGGCCAGTCGAACTCGAACGCCCCCGAAACATACATCCACGATCACGTTGGCGAACAGCTGATGATGACAGCAGGGCGACCCGTGCTCTTCGTGCCGTACACGGGCGTATTCCCGAGCGTCGGCAACCGCATCCTGATTGCCTGGGATGGAAGCCGCGAGGCGACCCGCGCCATTCACGACGCTCTGCCGTTCATTTCCCGCGCGCGACAGAACATCCTCGTGACGGTGCACGGACCGGCGAACGCGCCGCTTGGCGCGCGCATTCCGGGCGCGGACATGGCACGTACGCTCGCCCGTCACGACGCGGTCATCGACGTGCTCGAACTCGAAGGCGCCACCGGAGAGCGCGTGGGAAGCAAGTTGCTGTCGTGCGCGCAGGCTCATGGCAGCGACCTGATCGTGATGGGTGGATACGGTCACGCGCGCTGGCACGAAGCCGTGTGGGGCGGTGTTACGCGCGCCCTGCTGCAATTGATGACTGTCCCGGTTCTGATGTCGAACTGAATCCGCGCAGTTTGCGTGAGGTACGTCATGTTCGCGAATACCGTCGTTCGCTCTGGACCCGCTTCGCGCGCTCAGTCTCGGATTCCGCGATACGGCGCAATGCGTGCGTCAACGGTCGAACGCCTTTCGGATTGACCTGCGTCAGGTGTGCATCTTGCCGCGCGGTGCCTCGCACAGCACGCGTTCGCATCAGATCCCTATCGCCGTTGACATGCATCAACCGCGCTGGCGCGCGAGGCCCTACGATGAAACCGTGCGTGAAGCGCAGACGGGGTTCAGCATGCTTAAACGGATCTTGCTAATAGGATTTCTGGCACTGCCGGGGTCATTCGTCGTCGTGTCGCTCGCGTGCGTTCATCCTCGCGTCCGCGCAAGGTTGGCCGAACTCGCATACGCGCCGCAGTTGCTCGCTCGTGTGAACAGACATATTGCGCCGTCCACATTCTTCGAACGTGGCGGCGTGAACAAACGCATTTGAGTTGCACGGCGCGGAGGTTACAGGATGAAACACAGATGGCAAGGCGGACTTCTGGCGGCCACGGCAGGACTTATATTCGCCGCAGCGCTTCCGCGCGCGGCAACGGCGGAAGAAACCACAACCCGGGCGGCCCCCGACAAGCCCTTCTCGGGCACCAGCGTCACGCATGCGAACGCGGTCGTGTTCGCGATAGACGCCGGAAGAAACAGCATGACACTCCTCGAAGACAACGGTGAACCCGTCGACGTGGTGGTCGACCCGAGTATCGGAGATGTGCGAAAACTGCGGCTGGGCGACACCGTCGCCGTCACGTTCAACCGCGCGCTATTGCTGCGGGCCGACAAGTCCAACTCGAGTGGTATCCGCGAGCGCGTCGATAAAGGGTTTACGACCGGCGCATCGCTCGGCGCGTCCCTTGCCCTACACCGGGTCGAGGCAGTGGTCACCGTCGTGCAGATCGATCGCGGCAAGCGTCAGTTGACGTTGCGCGGACCGACGCGCACCGTTGTGCTGCAGGCGTCGTCAGACGGGTTGCTCGACGGGCTCGAAGCGGGCGACAGCGTACACGTCGACTACGTCGAGGCGACTGCGGTTCAGATCACACGAGACGGCGCTCCGGTACGCTAAACGCGTCCCGCAAATGCAGTAACAGGAGCGATCATGGCACACAGATTCATCGGCGGCGACCGGCCAGCAGCGGCGCAGCGCGGACTCGAAACTAGCGACCCGGGTCTCGCGCAATATGTGCTGCGCGTCTACAACTATATGGCAGCGGGCCTCGTGCTGACGGGCGTCGTTGCATACGTCGGAGCGGCGAGCGGATTGTATGCATCGATCGCCGCCACGCCTCTGTTCTGGATCGTGCTGCTCGCCCCGCTCGCCCTCGTCTTTTTGCTGAGCTTGCGCATCGAGCGAATCAGCCTCGGCGCGGCACGGATCTGCTTCTGGTCCTATGCGGCACTGGTCGGCCTGTCGCTGTCCGGCATCTTCCTCGTGTACACGGGCGACAGCATCGCGCGCGTATTTCTCATCAGCGCGGCCACCTTCGGTGCCACGAGCCTCTATGGATACACGACACGCGCCGACCTGTCGCGCTTCGGCTCTTTCCTGTTCATGGGGCTTGCGGGCATCGTGATCGCCAGTCTCGTCAATCTGTTCCTCGCCTCGACGGCGTTGCAGTTCGTCGTTTCCGTAATTGGCGTGCTGGTATTCACGGGCCTCACCGCCTACGACACGCAGCGCATCCGCAACCTCTATATCGCGGGCGAGGATGATGTCGTTGCCGGCAAGAAGGCGGTCATCGGCGCGCTCGCGCTCTATCTCGACTTCCTCAGCATTTTCCTGATGCTGCTGCGCCTGCTGGGCGACCGTCGCCGTTAGGCCGGCTGTCGCGCGCCGCAACGGGGGGGTGCGCGAGCAACAGGCATCGTGCTGTAGCGCCGTCCTCCATCAAAAGGCTTCTATGAAAGCCGGCCGTCCGCCTCCTCACTTCAGACCCGACAGAAAGCCGTCTTCAGCATGGCCTGATGCCCGCCGGGATCACAAGTCGCGCTGTTCGCCCCATCAAACACCCCGGTTCAAGCGACAGGGCGTCTTTTGCGAGCGTCTTTTCAGATGTCGATAAACGTTGCGCGTTGATCGTGGAGGTCCTGTCGCTGTCAGATTTCGAGAACCAGGTCACGGACCATGTCAATGAGCTCTATGAACGAGGACGCGGATTCCCGCGCATCTCCTCCTGTTTTAGCGACGTTTCCAAAACTTCGGCAGACGACGCTATATAGCGACGCGCCCACTCAATGGCATCACCTTCAGCCATTGCCTTAGTGGGCTTGACCGCCCGGAGAAAGAAACGGACCTTGGGCACTTTGATTGGTTTCGCGTAGTCGCCTTGACGAGAAAAGCGCGCCTCGGCCGTCCATCCATCCACACGTTCGGGAAAAATCTCAACGAAGAAAGGTTTGATCGAATACATCATGCGCTCCGGTGGTCTGTCGCCTACCGTACGCCACGCGTCCCGTCGTCATTTGATCTGGGTCATACAAGCTGTCGCGTACTCTCTCTCAGACGGGAATGAATTTCAGTGCGCCCAGCTGGCACCGGCCCGCGAACATGCAAGCATGACCTGGATCAATATGCGCGGCCCGTCCGGTTCTACGATGAATCCCAAGTCGAGAGAGAGTACGCGACAGCTTGGATGAGGCGCCAAATCATGAATCGTTACCTGCATCTTGGGCCTGAAAGAACAGAACGTAATGCGCCGACCGCCGAGGAAATTCTGCAGGACACGCAGAGTTTCTCACTGGTTCTGGGCGGTCCACTCTATCAGCTTCTGCGCCGGACGCACATGGCCGACGATGCGCTGGCATTGGTGCGCCAGCGGGTTCTCGTCATCTCGCTGTTGGCCTGGCTGCCGCTACTGGTGCTCGCTGCTGTGGACGGGCATTTGCTAGGCAACCGTGTGGCGCTACCGTTCCTGCTGGACCTGGAAGTTCACATCCGCTTCCTCGTGGCCGTGCCCCTTTTGATCATCGCCGAGCTGGTTGTGCATCGGCGGCTGCGTCCGATCGCGCAGGCCTTCCTCGAGCGCAAGATCATTCCGGAAGCGTCCGTTGCGCGGTTCGATGAAGCTGTCAGGTCAGCATTCCGTCTGCGTAATTCTGTGGCCGCCGAGCTGATGCTGATCGCTCTTGTGTACGGTGTGGGTGTCCTTGTGGTGTGGCGCCAATACATCGCATTGCAAACGACGTCGACGTGGTACGCAGTACCCACTGCCAGTGGCTTGACCCTTTCGCTCGCTGGATTCTGGTACGCCTTTGTGAGCGTCCCGCTGTTTCAGTTCCTGTTGATCCGCTGGTATTTCCGGATCTTTATCTGGACGCGGTTTCTCTGGCAGGTGTCGCGCATCGAACTGAGCCTTGTTCCCACTCATCCTGATCGCGTCGGCGGTCTGGGATTTCTCGCCAATACCGTCTACGCGTTCATGGCCCTCCTGGCCGCGCACGGCGCGATGCTTGCGGCCCAGTTCGCGAACCGCATTTTCTTCGCCGGGGCCGCCCTCACGGAATTCAAGGTCGAGACTGCATCGATGGTTCTCTTCCTGTTGTGTCTGGTCTTTGGTCCTTTACTGGTGTTCGCGCCTCAACTGGCCCAGGCGAAGCGAACAGGCCTGAGTGAATACGGCGCTCTGGCCGAACAGTACGTGCGTGAATTCGACGCCAAGTGGCTGCGGGGCGGCTCGTCTGGCGGTGAGGCGTTGGTGGGCAGCGGTGACATTCAATCGCTTGCGGATCTCGCCAACAGTTTCGACGTGGTCCGAACCATGCGTATCGCTCCCATTACCAAGGAAGCCATCGTTCGCCTTGCAGCCGCGGTACTTGTGCCGATCGTGCCGTTGGCCCTGACGATGATGTCGCTGGAAGATCTGGTGAAAAGACTGTTCGGCCTGGTGTTCTAGGAGTTGCCCTGCTTTGCGCAATGGCCGCCAAAGATCCTGCAGAGCCAACTGCAAACGCGGGAGTCGCCAAGCAGTCTGATCGATTCGCGTCAAACGAATCGCGGTCCAAGCGTCCGTCGTTCGTCCGCGGGAATCGGGCGTCAAGCCAAGGAGACGAAATCTGCACCCGCGAGCTCGAGCTCGCGGTAAATCCGCTCTATCTGCTCCCGCTCGCACAGGCGGGTTCCCTCAGTGAGCAACGACGCCGAAGCGGCCGCCACCGCATAGCGCAAGGTTTCGTCAAACGTCATGCCGCGATTGAGCGACCAAACCATCGCGGCGAGGAAGCTATCTCCCGCGCCGATCGAACTCGAAACCGGTACCGCAACTCCAGGCACGCGCAGCGCACGATCCGCAGTGACGACGAGTGCCCCGTGTTCGCCGAGCGTGAGCGCGACGATCGCCGCGCCGCCGGCACGCACGACGTCGCGTGCGGCGGCGAGCCGCTGCGCGTCGTCTTCCAGCTCGCGGCCTGCCAACGCGCAAAGTTCAGACAGGCTCGGTTTGACCAGGAAAACCCCAGCCGCGAGCGCCGCGGCTAGCGGCGCGCCGGAGGTATCAAGTACGACGCGGGTGTCGTGTTCCCGTGCAATCCTTGCGACGCGAGCGTAGATGTCGTCGGGGACACCCGGCGGCACGCTGCCGCTCAGTACGAGGTAGCGTGGCACGACGGCGACCTCGCCGATGTGCCGCAGGCAGGTCTGCCATTCCGCTTCGGCGAGCACGGGCCCTGGTAACACGAAGCGGTACTCGCGTCCGGACGAGGTCTCCCGAACGGAGAAGTTTTCACGGGTCTCGCCAGCGATGCCGATACAGGTGGCGTGTACCCCTTCCGCTTCGATCATCGCGCTCAGCGTCAGGCCAGGCGCACCGCCCGCCATATAGAGCGCCTCGCAGTCGCCACCTAGCCGATGTATCACGCGCGCGACGTTGATCCCACCGCCGCCAGGATCTCGCCGCGCCGCGCTGCAACGAAGCTTGCGCGTGTCGACGATTCTATCGACCGAGGTCGCGACGTCGACCGCTGGGTTCAGTGTCAGAGTGAGGATCTCGTGCATCTGGCATCTCCGGGCGCGCCGGGGCGTCTGCAACCCGTTCAGGCTGTCGCCGCCGGCGAAGCCACGCGAGCTTCCGCGCTTGCCACTGCGCGCTTGACCGCAATGAAGCTGTCCGGGCTCACCGACATCGAATCGATCGCACAGTCGACGAGAAACACCGCGAATTCCGGGTGATCGCTCGGCGCCTGACCGCAGAGCCCAACCTTCGCGCCTGCCCGATGCGCGTCGTCGATCACGCGACGGATCATCCATTCGACGGCTTCGTCCTGCTCGTCGAACAGTGGCGCCAGCTCCGCCGAGTCACGATCGACGCCGAGCGTCAATTGCGTGAGATCGTTGCTTCCGATCGAAAAGCCGTCGAAACGCTGCGCGAATTGGCGCGCAAGAATCACGTTCGACGGAATCTCGCACATCACGTATACCTGTAGTCCGTCCTGCCCGCGCCGCAAGCCATTCTGCGCCATGACTTCGAGCACCTGATCGGCTTCGCAAACCGTGCGACAGAACGGGATCATGACCACGACGTTGCGCAGCCCCATTTCTTCGCGCAGCCGCCGGATCGCTCTGCACTCCAGCGCAAAACCTTCGCGATAGCGCGGCGAGTAGTAGCGCGAAGCGCCACGGAACCCCAGCATCGGATTCTCCTCGTGCGGCTCGAACGCCTGGCCGCCGATCAGATGCGCGTATTCGTTGGTCTTGAAGTCGCTCATGCGTATGATCGCGGGCCGCGGGTACTGGACCGCGGCAATGCGGCCGAGTCCTCTCGCAAGCCGATCCACGAAATACTCCGCCTTGTCCGGGTACCCTGCCGTCAGTTCCTCGATGCGCTGCTTCGCGGTCGCGTCCGCGAGTTCATCAAATCGCACGAGCGCCATCGGATGAATCTTGATGTCGTTGCTTACGACGAACTCCATGCGCACGAGACCGACGCCGTCAGCCGGTAAGCGCCACCAACGGGAGGCGGCCGCGGGATTGGCCAGATTGAGCATCACATGGGTGCGCGTTTGCGGGATCGATCGGAAATCGATCTCCTCGACGTCGAACGCGGCCGTGCCCTCGTATACGAAACCTTCGTCGCCTTCCGCGCACGACACCGTCACCTCCTGTTCGTCGTGCAGCAGATGCGTGGCATTGCCGGTACCGACGATCGCGGGCAGCCCCAGTTCCCGGCTCACGATAGCCGCGTGCGAAGTGCGCCCGCCGTGGTCCGTGATGATCGCGGCGGCGCGACGCATCACCGGCACCCAGTCGGGGTCGGTGGTGGGCGTCACCAGAACCGCGCCGTCGACGAAACGGTGCATGTCGCTCGGATGCTCGATCACGCAAACCGCGCCGGCCGCAATCGCTTCACCCACGCTGACGCCGCGCAAAAGACGGCGCCCCGCGTCGCGCAGCCGGTAGTTCCTCACCGAACTCGCTTCCCGGCGCGACTGCACCGTTTCGGGACGCGCCTGCACGATGAACATCTCACCGGTCGCGCCGTCTTTCGCCCATTCGATGTCCATCGGCTGCCCGTAGTGAGCCTCGATCGCGCAGGCCGAGCGCGACAGGGACAGGATCTCGGCATCGTCAAGCACGAATGCGGCGCGTTCGGCTTTGGAAGTCGGCACGTTCTTCGTCGAATGAGGCCCGTTTTTCGCGTAGATCATCTTGCGGGCCTTCTCCCCGCGCTTCTTACCGACGATCGGTGAATACCCGCGTTCAGCCAGCAGCGGCTTGAACACTTCGTACTCGTCCGGATCGACCGCGCCCTGCACGACGTTCTCGCCAAGGCCCCATGCTGCATTGATCAGCACAATCTTGTCGAACCCGGTCTCTGTGTCGATCGTAAACATCACGCCCGCGCCGCCGAGATCCGAGCGCACCATCCGTTGGACGCCGATCGACAGTGCAACCTGCAAATGGTCGAAGCCCTTGGCCGTTCGATACGCGATGGCCCGGTCGGTAAACAGCGACGCGTAGCAGCGCCGGCAGGCATCGAGCAGCGCCCGCTCGCCGCGCACGTTGAGGAAAGTTTCCTGCTGGCCGGCAAAGCTCGCGTCGGGAAGATCCTCGGCTGTGGCGCTCGAACGAACCGCGACGTCAGCGTCGGCGCCGCCGCTGCGCTCTCCGAGCGTTCGATATGCGGCGCAGACGGCCTGCGCGAGTTCGGTCGGCCAGTCGCCATGCACGATGGCCGCGCGGATCGCCTCCCCGGCTTCGGCCAGCGTGAGGCGCCCTTGCGCGAGGTCCTCGAGACGCGCCGAAATTTGGTCGCGCAGACGATTGGCGTCGATATAGCGCCAATAGGCCTGCGCCGTGGTCGCGAATCCCGGCGGAACCCGAACGCCATGCCCGTCGAGTTGGGACAATAGTTCCCCAAGCGACGCGTTCTTGCCTCCGACGCTTGCGACGTCCTCGCGTCGCAAGTCCTCGAACCAGATCACCTGCGCGACAGCTTGATCCATGTTGTGCTCCTTGCCCCGACCATTTGCCGCGCCGTGTGCGCGGCGCGACGTCCCGCCTGCGGCAGGGCGCTTACTAGATGCTGATATAGCCCTGGAAAGTCCACGGCAGCTGCATTTGCGCCTGCCTCGCCGATTCGCCGCCGAACTCGAAGCACGTGCCTGAGAAACCCGGGGCGCCATCCGACGAGAAGACCGGCACGAAAGCGAACTCATCGTTCACCGTGATCAGAAAATCGCGGTTGTAGCGAGATGGCGCGAAGATCGTCACCGAGCGAAAGAACTGCGACGTCTGGAACGGGGGGTCGACGTCGATCCCACGCGTTCCGGAGGCGCGGCCCAAATCGAACCGCGCGGGAATCTCGTACTCGAGACCGCCCCGTTCGACCCGCTCACCTGGCGTGAACACGAGCGTCGCGCCGGGATACGGAAGAGTGTGTATCTGCTGAGGGGCCGGCCCTTCCGGTCCGAGAATCAGTGGCGGGTAGGCCCACATCGACAGAGCCAACGATGCTGTTTTCTGCGAAAAAAACTCTGCAAGCCAGTTCATGCGATTCTCCACCGCGACCTTGTATCGATCTCCGACAATCGGAAGCTATGTCATGCAGCTATCGGTCGCATCGCTGCATCCATTCAGGCTCACTGTAGGCGGCCCCGCGCATAGCTCATTGATGTGGGTCAATCGCCCACGGTAGAACGACGCGCAACGAGCCATTGTGTTGACGCACGCTACACAACTCGACGCGGCGTACCCGCACATCAGAGATTCGAGCAGGACTCCTCCGATGCCACTGACTGCTGCCTGATTTCGAACCCCGCGCGAGATCAAGACTGCAGAAGTCCATTCCGGCAAACCGCAACGTGTCAGTGTGTAACGACTTCATAGCCGTCGGCCGCGACCTTCCACGTCGTCACGCGCTGCAGTCTTTCGAAACGATGAATGGCGCCGGAAATCGCAGCCTCCTGCGCGGCGCCGTCAAAGCAGACGCGCATGACCTCGCAGTGATGTGGGAAGCCGCGGTGGTCGAGGATCTCCTTGTAGAACACGACTTCGACGCGGGGCACATCCGCTCGCGCGGCGCCGCTCCGCGCGAGCGACGCGTTGCGCGAGCGGGTGTTGATACGATGACAGCGCCTGTTCATGCCGCTACGCGCCGACTCGGCCTCGCAGTTCGAATCACAACCGGCAAGCTGGCGCTTGTCACGTCGTTCAAGTTTCTTCGCCATGGCAGTGCTCCCCCATCTTTTTGCGGCTCGTCGCAACAAATCCCCTTTCCGCGCAAAGAGCGCAGGGCGCACATAAAGTGTGTCGCGATATGAAGCAATTTAGACGTCTCGCTCCGGGCCCCGTTGACGCATGTCAACCGGATCACGTCGACGAGCCGGTGCTTTCGTGCAAGCTCATTGGTGCTTTGCCAGTACTACCTCAACGGTTAATTCAATGCTGCTATTCGGGCGCAAGAATTGCGTTCCCTGCCCGTCCAGGCGGGTAATAGATGCTATAAAGTGAATGAGCCTTGTTGCTCGTCGGCGGTACTTTCGCGCAGCCGGAGATCGAATGGAATCGTCCAAGCACTTGAACAGCCCCACGCACGAGCTATTCCGCCAGGTCGTCGAAGCGGCCCCCAACGCGATGGTGATGGCGGACCGGGACGGCCGGATTGTGCTCGTCAACGCGCAGGCGGAGAAGATGTTTGGTTATCTGCGAGACGATCTGGTCGGCCATAGCGTCGATATGCTCGTGCCCGAGCGTTTTCGTTCGGCGCATCCTCAGTATCGCCGCATGTTCTACGGCAACCTCAGCAGCAGGCCGATGGGTACCGGACGCGATCTTTTCGCGCTCAGAAAAGACGGCTCCGAAGTCCTTGTGGAGATCGGACTCAATCCGGTCACGACCTCGGAGGAAGTCTTCGTGCTGGCCGCGATCGTCGATATCACGGAACGCAAGCGCGCCGAGCAGGAACTTATCAGGCGTACCGAAGAACTCGCGCGTTCCAACCACGATCTCGAGCAATTCGCCTACGTCGCGTCGCACGACCTTCAGGAGCCGTTGCGCGCCGTCGCCGGGCCCCTTCAGCTGCTACAGCGCCGCTATCACGGGCAACTGGATGCCCGCGCGGACGAATTCATCGCACATGCGGTAGATGGTGCGACGCGCATGCAGAAGCTCATCGAGGATCTGCTTGCGTACTCGCGCGTCGGAAGGTCGGGCGCCACGCAGGAACTGGCCAGCTGCACGACGGCTCTCGACCAGGCGCTCAAAAGTCTGAGCGTCGTGCTGCAGGAATCTCACGCGCAGATCAATCGCGATGCGCTCCCCGTGGTCATGGGCATTCCGACGCAACTCGCTCTGCTGTTCCAGAACCTCATCGGCAACGCGATCAAATTCCGGCGACTCGATCAACCGGTGCGGATCGACATCGGCGCCCGCCGTGAACGAGACGAATGGATCGTTTCAGTCAAGGACAACGGAATCGGTATCGAGCCGCAATACTTCGAGCGCATTTTCATGATTTTCCAGCGCCTGCATTCGCGTGCCGAATACCCCGGCACGGGAATCGGCCTCGCGCTCTGCAAGCGTATCGTCGAACAGCATGGCGGCCGCATCTGGGTGGAATCCGGGCCAGATGGCGGATCGACCTTCTTTTTCACGCTGAATGCGAAGTTGGATGGCAGCGCTCGAACGTAATGTCCGCCCGAGGAGACGCCAATGCAGTCACAGGTTACGAGCAATCCCGTACACATCCTTCTGGTCGAAGACAGTCCTACCGACGTGTTGATGACGCGCGAAGCGCTCGAGGACCAGGAGGTGCTCAATCCGTTGCACGTCGTGCAGGACGGCGCTGAAGCCATGGATTTCCTGCACCGCAGCGGTCGGCATCACGACGCGCCCCGTCCCGGCCTGATCATTCTCGATCTCAATCTGCCGAAAAAGAGCGGCCGGGAAGTCCTTGAGGAACTGAAAGCCGATCCCGATCTGCTGAGTATTCCCGTCATCGTGCTCACCACGTCGAGATCAGAGGAAGACGTTGCAAAAACGTACGGATTACATGCCAATTGCTGCGTCACCAAGCCAGTCGACTTTACGATGTTCGTCGATGTCCTGCGCAGAATCAACGACTTCTGGTTCAGCGTCGTGACATTGCCGCCGGCCAAGCCATGAACACGCCCCAGCATCTGCGAATTCTCCTTGTCGAAGATAGTCCGACCGATGCCCTGTTGATCCGGGAGGCGCTTGCCGATGTGGACGATTTCCAGCACGCCCTCGTGCATGTGGAACGTCTTGCGGACGCCATTTCTCGCTGCGTGGCCATTCGTTTCGACATCGTTCTTCTCGATCTGGGTTTGCCCGACGCGCACGGAATCTCCACGTTCAGGACCTTTCGCGATCGGGTACCGGAGCTACCCGTGCTGGTATTCACCGGCCTCGACGACAAGTCGGTTGGCCTTCTGGCGATCCAGTACGGCGCGCAGGACTATCTGGTCAAGCGTGACATCGACCCGTCGGCACTGAGCCGCGCGATCCGCTATGCGATCGAGCGCCATCGCATCGCGCATGCGCTCGAGGAAAGCGAAGAGCGCTTTCAGTTGGCCGTCAGCGGTGCAAGCGCGGGGTTGTGGGACTGGGATCCGCAATCCGGTGCAACCTGGCTTTCCCCTTATTTCAAGAAAATCCTCGGCTATGAGCCCGATGAGTTTCCCGACGATTCCGGGACGGTTCTCGACGCCATTCATCCGGCCGACCGTGGACGCGTCAACACCTGCCTCGCCGCGCATCTCGAACAGATGCGCCCCTACGACGTCGAATACCGCATGCGGACAAAATCCGGCGAATACTGCTGGGTCCATGCGCGCGGGCAGGCGCTGTGGAATCAGTTCGGGCAACCCTATCGCATGCTGGGCTGGATCATCGATGTCACAGAACGCAGGCTCGCCGAGGAGGCCTTACGAGCCTCCCGCGAGGAGCTCCAGCGACTGTCGGCAGGCATCCAGCAGGCGCGCGAGGACGAAAAAGCCCGGATCGCGCGGGAATTGCATGACGATTTCGGCCAGCAGCTGGTCGCGCTGAAGATTGCGTGCGCGAGGCTCGATGCGTCGATCAAGCGTAGCGATAGCCCGGCAGGGGCGGCCGACCTCGCCAACGTCTACAAACTCATCGATCAGCTGGTCGTGTCAGTAAGGCGCATCGCCACCGATCTGCGGCCGGCGATGCTCGACGATCTGGGCCTGATCCCAGCCCTCGAATGGCTCGTCAACCGGTTTTCGGAGCGACATGGCGTGCGCGTCTCGCGTCGCATTGCCGACAACATCGCTTTCAACGACGACAGCGCCACAGCTGTGTTCCGGATCGTTCAGGAAGCGCTGACCAACGTCGCCCGGCATGCGCGAGCGACCGAAGTGGTGCTTGAAATACTGCGAAAGGAACCGCATTGCGTCGTTCACATTACAGACAACGGCTGCGGCAGCGCGCCGGACCAACGGCCCGCAGCGGACTCGTTCGGCCTGCTGGGAATCCGCGAGCGCGCGTGGGCCCTTCGCGGTGACCTGCAGATCCGCACGGCGCCGGATCAGGGCTTTGCGATCACGGTCTCGTTGCCGCTCGACACCATTGAAGCCCGCAGTGGAAGAAGTTGACGGACGTCGTGTTCGAACAGAGTCTCTGCAAAAGACTAAATGGCATGATCCGTATCCGGTCTCGGGTCACCGGACTCGGCATCCTATTGGCTCAGGGACGCAATTGTGGCGCGTTGCGTTGTCAGACGACGACAGAACAATTCGCGTCGGACAGCATCCGCGACGTGATGAACGCGCGGCATGCCTCCCAGTAGCACAGGAGGGCCGCACGTCCGGTCGAGCTGCACATCGTGACCCAATTGATCGAGGTCAACAAATCTCGTTTCGCAACTCGTAGACTGACCTTTATCGTAGAGAGCGCCTGTCGTGATTACACCGTCACGAACTGCCCGCACGCATGCGCGAAGTTTGCGCTGACCGCCGGTATCGCACAAAGCGATTCGGATCCTACCGCCCTCATCGATCAACAGTTGCATGTTTCGCCATACGCGTGACGCGCCGTTTCTCACGTCGTCGTTCCAGCAAATCGCGGAACGGTATCGCAACCTGCCGGACGGGCAGATGTTGCTCGAGCACAAGCTCCGGCTGGGCGGCAAGGCGCACTCGGTGATATGTCGATGCCGCCCAGTCGAGCTCGGCGGACCGCTTTCGGCGGAGACGCGCATACCCTGGTGAAATGCGTATTGAGTCAATGAGGCGTCGATGACTCCGGCTCGTGGTTGCCGGGGTCACCACCATGAATTGCTTTGTGCCGGAGAAGATTCATGCGGCTTACCGTTCATCTCGATACGTTCGATCGAATCCACCCGATGGCTTTCGCAATTCTGTGGCTCGACAGGGTCACTCGGCAATGGTCGCGCGAAGGCCACTTCGGACTCGAACTGCCCGAATCGGGTTCGTTGCAAATCGATTGCGGCAATACACTTGTATGCGCTCGGCACAGCATGGTACCCATGTGTGTGCTCGAAGGGCTCGATTTGAACGACGCGAATGATCCGGTCGAAGGCAAAGTTGGCCGGCTTCAGTGGTGCACGGAGGGCGCTCGCTACCCGATGACCGGGCACTGGCGTGTGACGTGCATCGACACTGAGCGGACGCAATCCCCAAACGGCGTGTTTCCCAGCGAAGACAATGCTTAGGGCCGTCCACGAAGTGCATCGACCGTACCGGACGGTGCTGAAGCGTGCTCTTTCACAGATTCGCTCATCAGATTTCTCATCCATGCGGGCACACTTTGGCACTTCCGCCTTGATCGAAGATGAAGGACAAGGCAGCGGACGGATCGGCCTGACGTCCGCCCCGACCATCCTTGCGAGGACGGACGCGATTTTGCGGGTCGGCCCCGAGCGGGAATAGAAGACCACGAGAATCTTATAGCGCATCATGGCTCGCTCCTTCAGGCGCTGATTTAACTCGTCGGACTCCAGTCCGCACTTGATCAGGGTAGGCGCGCTGCCGTTCCGGCCAATGATGGGAAATCGAGAAACTTGCGAGCATTACCGATATCAGCGCAGCGCGCATCGAGGCAGATTGCGGACAGCGCTGACTGACAGACCCCGTTCAATCGCTTGTCGAACGTTTAGGGTTTGTCTTCAGCGCCTTGATTTCGTCGAGCAGATCGAGCGCGAGCGCGATGCCCGGAGCGTTGATCTGAAGATCTCGAGCCAGCCGGAAAGCCGTTCGCGCACGACACAGCGAAGCGCCGCTGAACCGCCAATCCCGTGGGCCGGCGCCTTTCGGCTCGAAAACGCCTTCAGCAACCCAAAGGATTATTTCTGCTGCCGATGCGCCAGTTATCCGACTCATGTCGATGAGCGTGAATTCAACGTCTTCGTTGATGATCTGTCCTGCAAGATAGGTGGTCCCGGAGTTCTTCATCATGAGCTACCCATAAAGTCGCGCACGCGGGTCAAAGTCAAACGCTTGCCGCATCGTGTCGTAGGCAGCTTTGGCTCGCTCGCTGTCTGCCGGCGGCAACACGATGTTCAAGATCACGTACAGGTCCCCGGGGGGCTTGCCAGGAATTCCCTTACCCTTGAGCCGCAATCGCCTGCCACCGGCGGAGCCCATTGGTACCGTCATGTCGACCTTGCCATCGGGTGTCGGCACCGTTACCTGCCCGCCAAGCGCCGCTTCCCAGGGTGCAACCGGCAAGTCGAGAAGGACGTCGGAGCCATCGACACGAAAGTGCGGATGTTCGCGAAACGAAATTTCTAAATAGAGATCGCCCGCCGGGCCGCCTCCCACGCCGGTCCCTCCCTGGCCCACGAGCCGCAGGTGCTGCCCGGCCCGCACGCCCTTCGGAATGGAAACGTTCAACGTACGTGACTGCAACGATACATGGCCATGCGCATCGACGGTAGGCAATTGCAAGAGGATGGTGCGCTGTGCTCCCCGATAGGCGTCTTCGATATCGATGGCCACCCTGGCGTGGTGATCCTGGCTCGTCGTATGAGAGGGCCGCGCATGCGCGGTTCGTTCACCGCGAAACATTGCTTCGAAGAAATCGTTGAGGCCCGCATCTGTGCCGGCTTGCTCACCCGCACCGCTGAATTCGAAACCTTCGTCCCAGTTCGGCGGCGGCTGGAAGTCCTGCCCGGCGCGCCAGCCTGTGCCCATCCGATCGTAGGCTGCGCGCTTTTCCGGATCCTTCAGCACCTCATAGGCCTCGCCCAACTCCTTGAAACGATCCTCCGCGTCGGCATGCTTGCTGATGTCCGGGTGGTATTTGCGCGCGAGCTTACGATACGCGCGCTTGATGTCGTCCTGAGCCGCCGTGCGCTCCACGCCCAGGATCGCGTAATAGTCTTTGTATTTCATTTTGGCAATCTCATCGGGAAGGAAATCACTGCAAAGCCGGACAGGATGAACAGCGCACGGACGAGGAAGAAATTCAGCGCGAACCGTACCCACATCACTCGTGAACCGCGTTTGCGGTTGATATGCATAAACGCTTTGCGCGGCGCGCGTCGCACCGGTCTGGCCGTCGACCCATGCGCTACACGGCGATCGTCCGCGTGGTCTTCAACGCGATCCAGGTCATGCCTTCGCGCAGCCCTTCGAGCACCGCTTCGCGCTCGCTGGCGAAGATTTTCGCGTGGTGGAAGCTATGTTCGAAGTCGCCGTCCGGCGACGCATGCCGTACATGGATGGTCGATTGGAAGCCGCCGTCGTGCGCCGCATCCGTCTGGACGCTCACGGACCAAGTGCCGTGCTGCACGTTTGCCGAGAGGGTCATCGAAGACTCCTTGAGTTTTGACGAGCGAATCCTGATCACGCGAGAGCGCCGCGACTGGCCACAGGTCATTCGACAACCAGATCGTCGACGACTGCGCGCACGCCGGGCGCGCTCCGTGCCACACCACGCGCGACCGCGCGTTCCGCGCACGAGCCAACTCTGCCCGTCAGCGTGACCGTACCATCCTTGACGTGGATGCCGATGTGCTTGACTTCGCGCTGCGCGTGACGCTGCATCGCTGCGGCGATCTTGCCGACGATGTCCTCGGACACGGCCCGGCTGCGCACTTCGATAGCGTTGGTCATGCCGCGCAGGCCACGCATATGACCAACCGCACGCGCGACGATTTGGCGCTGATAGGCCCAATCCACCGAGCCAGTCAACGTGACCCAGCCCTTTTCCACCTGGACCTTTACCGAATCGTCAGGTACGACGACGCTCCAATGCAGAATCGCGCGGACTGCGTTGGCCAGTTCTTCGTCGCCGTGTTCGTGGTGCTTCGGCAACCGGACCTGCATTTCGACGACCACGGCCTTGACACCGGCGACGCGTTGCGCGGCTTTCTCGGCCGCGAGTTTCTCTGCGAAGCTCGGTGGATGACCGGAAAGCGTCACGACACGGTTTGTCACTTCGACACCGATATCTGCGGAAGTGACGGCTGGATCCCAATCGAGTTCGTCCTCGACTTCACGCTTCAGTTGGCTGTCGGTTTTCATCACGAGTCTCCTCGGGGTGCATAGTCTTCGACGCAACGTGGCTCACGTTGGCATGACACACATTCGTCCAGCGGCAGCCTAAGGATTCTGACGCAGATCAACGGTGCGCGAGTTCGTCGTTGAAATCTGATCCGAAACCGCTCCACCGCTTTGCTCGTTTCCTGCAAGGTCGCCGAAGCATGACGCTCCTATTGATCGCACTGAACGCGCCGGCCTTCCTACTCGATGCGCCTGGTCCGGCCTGACCAACGGCGTCAACGCGCTTGCCGAATCCGAAAAGATCACGGCTGCCCCCGGCAGGACGCAACGTGATCGTCGTGCGCGTGGCGCCGGTTGCTGATGCGCGCCCGCCCTGGCAAACTATCCGGCGACGGATTCGTGCTTGTCCTCTTCGCGAATCAGCAACACCGGACACCGCGCGAAGCGCATAACCTGCTCCGCCACGCTGCCGATCACTAGGCGCCGTACGCCACGGCGTCCATGCGTGCCCATCACGAGCAGTTCGGCATGAGCTTGATTCGCATGGCGCAGCACGGCGCTGGCCACATCGTCAGACAGGTTGTTCGTTTCGACCAGTTCGGCGCGACATTTCACGCCGGCGCCAGCGCAGGCCCGCTCCGCCTCTGCCAGCGCTGAGCGTCCGGTTTTGCGCACCGCATCGATGAAGGTGATCGGATCGTAATAACCTGCGTAGGAGAAGAGCGGTGTCTTGTCTACGACATAGAGCGGATGCACGACACCTTTCATCAGGGCAGCAAGACCCACAGCTTCCTTCAGTGCGCGCTTCGAGGAACTACTGCCGTCGAGCGCAACGAGGATGTTCTGGTACATGGTGAATCTCCGGTAGGATGGTCATGCGCTCCCGCAACGGACGTGCACACCGCGCGTACATGCGCATCAGTTGCGGAGAACGTCGACGACGCTGCACTTTAGGTGAGACATCGGCCTACGCTGCGTAAGCACGTCTATTCTGGCGCCTGTCGCGCCGCGTGGCGCTGATTTTGCCGCGACCGCGCGATTGCGCGAGCGGTGCCGGCCTCGGTCCTCGAGCACTGCGGCGAGCCGGATGCGGGGCCCATCTGTTTTCAACCGTGAGACCTCGCCTGAGCGCCTCGCAACCACCGACGAGACGCACACGAGGCGAGCGAAATCGGTGAGACACAAGCCTCAATGCGCGCGTCAGTCGCCGACTGACAGTTGATCAATGACCATGCGCACGCCCGGCGCGGACCATGCGCTGTTGCAAGAAATCGACTTTTCCGCGAAGGAGCCCATCTTGCCGCGCAGCGTGACCGTTCCGTCATCGATGCTCACCACGATTCGCCTCGCCTCTTTTAGCGCGTGGCGCTCGAGCGCCTCGGCGATCCTGTCGGCGATATCGATTGGCGTGGGGCGACCGCGTACGGTTATCTGATTAACAACCGCCATCACACCGCGCAACGAAGTCACCGCCTTTTCCGCGGCCTTCATCTGGAAACCCCAGCCCACTTCGCCGCACAACGTCAAACAACCCTTTTCGACGCTCAGCTTGACTGCGTTTTCGTCCAGACCGGTATGCCATTGCAGCATCTCGCGCGCCGCCTCGGCGATTTCCTCATCGGTACGCTTGTCCTTGTCCGGCAGCCGCACGTCCAGTTCGACGACGACACCTTTGACGCCTTCGAACCGCTGTGCCGCTTTGCGCGCGGCGAGCTTTTCCACATAACTGTCGAGATGTCCGGCCAAGGTCACGACGCGGTCGCGGACCTCGACGCCTATACCGGCGGAGTTGATGACCGGATCCCACGCCAGTTCGCGTTCGACGTCGTTCTTCACTTCCATATCGGTCTTCATCGCGCGTCTCCCTTCTCGCGAATATGCCTCATGGCAACGAAGGGCGGAGGCGCCTGCATGGGGCCCCTGCACCCGTTATCCGGCAGGGTAGTCGCCGCCTGTCGATCCGCATTGACCTGGGTCAAGGGTGCGTGTTGCAGCCCGCAGCGCCTCGCTGACGTAGTGACGTCGTCAATCTGACGACTTGCGAAGTGCAGAATGCTCACGGCACTTCGGAACGTACTCCTTTCAGGTGGTGGCGCGATCACCTGCTTCGCGCCAGCCAGGCACACTTTCCGCGGCGACGCGAAGCACGGCGCCTTGTTCATCGCGGGTAATCACGCACACAGGCGACCGACACCATCGCTCAACAGAATGTACTCGCGCGCGAACCAGGTTCGCGTGGCTGACGATGCCAGTCGCCTTGCCGTCCTTGTTCATGGGCACGTGGTTTACCAGGCCGCTCGAAAAAATCGGCGCCCCGTGAAAGTGGGAGGGCTTTGCGATCACGGTCTCGTTGCCGCTCGACACCGTCGAAGCGCGGATCGAGCGAGCGGCCTCCGATCGTCCGGACCCGATGCACTAGCTCGTCGATCCTGCCTGTTCCAGCCGCTGGTGTTGCATCGTCTGCTCCGCAAAGAGGGAGGGTTCGTTATTGCCCGGTGATGTGACTGAATTTCGTTGCTTGCCGACCTGCCACCGATTGCGAATTGACAGCCGTCAAACATTCCTCGCACAACATGCGTTCGAATTGGAATCACCGGCACACGGGTTCCGATGCGCCGCGCCCTTCAACCCTGCTGGAGTACCCATCGTGCCCAACCTACTCTTGATGCCGAAGCCCACATCGGCTGCCAGCTGTGACGACACCACGAAGATCTGCTTTCGCTACCGCGGCGGTCGACGACATGCCCGCCTCTACGACGTGCTGATGACGCTCGGCGATCCGGGCGGAGCCTGTCGAATCGAAATTCGCGAGGCACTGCCCTGCGGCGTGGACACTCTGCCGCTCACGCCAGGACGCCTCAATGCTGCGCGCCTGATGCGCGCGCTCGACCTGATCGGACTCGTAGAGCGGATCACCGCTCGCGACGACGCCCGGTCGGAACCGGGTCGCCTGCTTTGCGACGCTCATCTGCAGCTACCGTGGCACCCTGCTGCCGCGAAGCTCCGCGTCAACGCGCCGGCGCTGCCGGTGCGCGGCCCGCGGCGTAACACGACGCTCGGCCCGGTACGGGGCAGGTGCACGCGGATGATGGCCTCCTCGCTCCAAAACAGTCCGTCCGGTGAGCTACAAGCGCACGCCCTGGCCCATTATCCGTTGCGCGGCATGGGCCGCGGCGCCCGCTTGCAGCGTCGCGAGCGGATCGGTTGAGCGGGCCAGCCCGCCATCGCCGACAGCAGCAGCTCATACGTCGGCTACCTGCATGCGACGGCGGACTTCTGTCTCGGCCGCCCTGCCCGTCCCGGCGATCGGCGCGCCAGCGACGCTCCAGCGTCAGAAGAACCGGGCGCTCTTGCCGACACACGCATGCGGCGCATCGGCTCGAGATACGGTGCGCAACGGTTTTTTGCACCGCCCCTGTCACATCGGCGCGAAGGCGTCCGGATACTCCAGATGATCCTTCACGGCTTTCACGCCTGGCGCGCGGGCTGCGGCGGCGAGAATCGCCTGACGCTCTTCCTCGGATCGCACCACTCCCCAGCAATGAGCGACCCCTTCCATGACTATCAGGTTGTCGGCTGCGATCGCCCAGCGGTGCCCATCGAGTTCTTTCGTAATCGCGCCGCGGATCTGCTCGTCCGACGGTTGTGCATCGAGCTGCGCGGGCGCACAGCTCGCTAGCGCGCGCACCAGACCGGCCCTGCTGACGATGCCGACGAGCTTACCTTTGCGTAACACCGGTAGCCGCTTGATGTGCTTGCGCCCGAGCAATGCGGCGACCTCGGTAAGCGGCGCGGATTCTTCGACTGTGACAGCGGGCGCGCTCATGACGTCGCTCACCTGAATCGAGCGCTCTTTCAGATACTCGACCGCAAGCTGACGCGTGGGCGCGAGGAACTCCGCGAGCCATGACCGACGCGGCGTTTCGGTGCCCATTTCGACACGCCGGAGCAGATCGCCCTCGCTGACGATGCCAATCACGCTGCCCGCGTCATCGACGACCGGCAGGCCGCTGATCCTGTTGTCGGCAAGCAGCTTGGCCGCGTCATAGACCGAGCTGTCCGGTGCAATTGAAACGACCTGGGTCGTCATGATGTCGGAGGCTTGCATGGTGATCTCCATATCGAGTGGCGAGTTGGGGCAAGACGGGACAATGTTTGGTCCGATTCGGCTTGCAGGAGTTGACCGAAATCAAGCGACCGTGCGTTGAGCAGCGCTCTGGACGGTCTTGCGTTAGCGTGCCGACGCGGACCCGGGTTGGCCGTCAGGCGGAGAAGCGCCGCGCTCAGATGCGCAAAGCCATTGCCACACCTGCGTGGCTTCCCGTTCCGCTCCGCCGATTCTTTCGTGCAGCGCTACGTCGGTGTCAATGCGTTGCGCCAACCGAGCGTTCAGCAGGCGTCGTGCGAGCGCGGCTTCTTCGTTGAGCAAACCGAACAGCGCGGCCAGATGGTTGTCGCGCGATCGCTGCTGTTCGCCAAGAAGACAAAGCGCGGAAAATGCGTGGCCCGCACGGCACCTGAACCGCATCATCCGTCGATCGCGCAATTCGAATAGCGCGCTCGTGCACTCAGGACAGTTCAGGCCGGACGGCGCGCTCATGCGCTCGAAGAGCGCCCAGTCCGCGGTGTCGAGGATGCCCTCCGCGATGCGAGTCTCGATCCGGATGAGCTCGTCATAGTCGCCCGACACGGGCGTGTCCGGATCGTCGTTGGCGAGACTCACGAACAGCTCTCCCATCTCCCCGAGCTTGCAGCAGTGATCGATGCAGACATGTGCGAGCCCGCTTCGCGGCATCGACGGCGCAAGCGCCTCCGATGGCTCCTGCACGACCGCGATTCCACCCCGATCCTTGATGGCCATCAATCCGTCCGTGCCATCGTCGAGATGTCCGGTCAACACCACGCCGACGACGGCCGGCCCATACGCGTTGGAGGCGGAGCGAAACAGCGGGTCGATCGCCGGGCGGCAGTGATTTTCCCGGGGGCCTTGCGACAGGCGAAGATAGCCTTGCCGGACAAGCATATGGTGATCGGGAGGAGCGACATAAATGCGCCCCTTCTCAAAGATTTCGAGATTGTGCGGCTGGGTCACCGGCAAGCGTGCTGCCTTGCCCAGAATGACCGGCAGCATGCTCGGGCTGGCCGCGCCGATGTGCTGGACGATGAACACTGGCGCCGGGAAGCTGGCGGGTAACTGTCTCACCAGTTGTTGCAACGCGTCGATTCCGCCGTGCGATGCGCCTATCACAAAGATCCGGCCGCTCATGATTAGCCTTCGGTTCGAATAGAACCCCATGATCGCTGCGTGAAGCGGGACCATTGTTGATTTGCGTCAAGCCGGCAGTGGCGGCGCTCATGCAGATGCTCCACGACTATCGTGCGCGGCTCGACCGGGGTCGATCGGTGGTGCCCGCTCCATTTCATATCGCAGCGTAGCTGCCGGTTCCGCCCAGCTTGATGTGGATCAACGCGACGGCCGCCCTCGACCGTAAGGTAAAGCCATTGGCGGTATGGAGATGCAAATGGCAAGCGCAAAGGAATCCCCGACGCCCGCTGTGATACACGAAGCCGGCGTCTGCCCATCTGACGCAATACCTGTCGCATCGACATGACGCTGGACACTCCCTCCCGTTCGGCCCTTCATCACCAGCTTCGGTCTCATCGACCTGTCCTGTGACTACTACGGCCTCTGCTGACTTCTCGCTCCGGCTCGACGCCGTCGCCCTTTCAGGCGTGAGGCGAGATCTCCCCAGGTAAGAACGCACTCCTTCATCGCACAACCGCCGCATTTACGCCACGTCGCCTTGGTCACGAGAGCTTCGCGGCCGTTTGCCCGCTCGCCCTGCTCAGCAGCGCCTTCTATGCAGTTCTTGTTCATCGGCTCACGATTTACGCTCCACGCTTCCTCCCCACACCCGGTCGTCCTCGTGCAGTTGCGCTTCGCTTCATTCGCTGTGACCAGCTTATGGCGGGACTTGCACCCGCAGGAGTGCGCCCATGCTGGGCGCACAAACAAAAGGCGCGCCAGTGACGGCGCGCCATACTTCATCGTCCAGGCCAGGTTGCTGGCTTCTAGTTGACCGTCAGGCGCTTGTGCTCGCTCGAGGCTTTTTTCGGCAGGCTCAACGACAGCACACCGTCCTTGTATTCGGCTTTCGCATTGGCCTCGTCGACCTCGCCGCCGAGCGAGAACGAGCGGCTGAACGTGCCGCAGTAACGCTCGCGACGGATCACGCGTTCGCCTTCCTTTTCCTCCTTGTTGCGCTCGACCTTCGCGTTGATCGAAACGACGCGCCCGTCGATCTGAACGTCGATATCCTTCTTGTCGACGCCCGGCAGTTCGGCTTTCACCGAATAGGCTCCGTTGTTTTCCGTCACGTCGATCTTCATCGATGCCAGCTCGGTGTCCTGTGTCGTCAGCATCGAGCGCATCGGCCGGAAGAAACCCTGGAACAGCTCCGAAACAGGATCCGCCGAAAACGGATCAAAACGCGTCAGATTGCTCATTGCCCCTCTCCTTCAGATAAGCAGGCCATCAAATGGCCCAATTGACCGACTGCAATCCGGCCTGCAGTGTCGCCGGATTGCGCATGGCGCCGGTTGAATCAGATGCCGCCACTATCTCGAGCATTCACGATGGTGCGCACCGTGAAACAGCACCTTCAGCGTAGTCGCGCGCTGCTTTGTGTCGTTGATCCACGTCAAGCCCGGTCCAGTGCACCGGCGGGCCTTCGATCGCCTTCGCAGCAGTTCGTGATCCAGCACCGTCCGTCGTCAAGCGCATGTCGCGCGAAACATCGTGTGTCGAGGCATCGTCGGTCAGTGGTTGCGCGCTCGCGCTGCGATCGCTTCGAGTTCTTGTTCCGCGAGATCGAACGCGTCGCGGATCGCCGCCTCGGCGTTGTCACCGACGCAATGAGCGATGGACCTGAATTCGTGCGCGGGAGTGATCAGATCGAGCCGCACGTCGTAATGCGGACTGGCGCGATCCGGGCGCAACGCCTCAATCGCCAGATGGCAGTTCGACACGAACGCCCCGAACCGCGCAAGACGCACCAGCTGCACACCCGCCTCTGCTTCGAGCTGCGCGGCGCCTGCGAAGCCGAGATAGACAATCTGCATCCCGATGCCCATCCTCCCTCTCCCGCTGCGAGTATTGTCCGGACACCGAGCGCGGCCCCGTCCGTGGACAGCCTCGCTTGCCGCAGGCTTATCGTGTTCCTCCGTGAAGCGGAGTCATTGACCTGAGTCAACCGCGACGAAAGGCGGGGGATAACGGTCATTTCCTTGATGTACCCAAGCATCTCGCGACGCGACGCCGCTCCCGTAGCCAGCGGTGCCGCTGTGAGACGGCTCAGCGCTTAAACAAACCCCGCGCTCATCGCCGGCACGCGTTCAACGGGCGGAAACACGTCCCACGAACCATTGCCGTGCCGGAAAAACACTATCGTCAGGGGCCGCGAAGAAATCGCGCCTTCAAGCCTGACGTAACGCGCGCGAGTGATCGCCATGCGGCCGGTGCGCACCACATGCGCGGGGGTCGCGCTGGTGGGCGCAAGCCATTTTTCGACGAGTGCCCGCAGGGGAATGATGGTGTCTTTCATGACCGCCTCCTCGATTTCGCCGACTCTGACGCCGTGGAAACGGCGTGCCGTCGAATCTATTATTGGCAACCGTGCGCGTTATCTAAATCAGCGACGGCGGAAACGCGGGTAGTCCAGAGACCGCTCGTAGGAATCGGCTGACTCTCGTCGGACGATCGGACGACACGATTCGTCCACCTTCGCAGACGCACAAATTCGCGTCACGCACCCGCGATTGATCTGAGTCAATCGTGCCCCTTGCTTTGCGCAACACACTGGTCGCGACAGCCGAAGCACTGTTCGAGTCATGCACGCCGCCGCGCCGCCGATCGTCGGATATTGGCAGTCGCGGTGTACCTGTCCGAGTTCACTCATTCAAGTCAGCGAGAAGACTATGTCCACTGTCGCCATCAACGATCAAGCGCCGGAAACGGCCGCCCCGCCGCTTCTTAAAGACACCGTCATCGACGGCATGGCCGCCTACGAAGCGCTCGTCAAGGAAGCCCGCACCGACCGGAGCGGTTTCTGGGCACGGCTCGCGCGCGAGCATCTGAGCTGGCACCGGCCCTTCACGAAGGTGCTCGACGAAGCGAACGCACCGTTCTTCAAATGGTTCGACGACGGTCTGCTGAACGCGTCGTACAACTGCCTGGATCGCCATCTGCACGACGGCAATGCCAACAAGACCGCGATCATTTTCGAGGCCGACGACGGCATCGTGACGACCATCACGTACCGGCAACTGCATGCGCGCGTGTGCCGCCTGGCGAATGGGTTGCGCGCGCGCGGCATCGCGTGTGGAGACCGCGTGATGATCTATCTGCCGATGTCGATCGAAGGTGTCGTCGCGATGCAGGCCTGCGCGCGCATTGGCGCGCTGCATTCGGTCGTGTTCGGCGGCTTCTCGGCGAAGTCGCTGCACGAACGGATGGTCGATGTCGGCGCCGTCGCCATCATTACCGCCGACGAGCAGATGCGCGGCGGCAAGAATCTGCCCTTGAAATCCGTCGTCGACGAAGCGCTGAACATGGCAGGCACCGACGCGATCCATACCGTGATCGTCTATCGGCGCACGGGCGGCTCGATCCTGTGGGACGAACCGCGCGATTGCTGGCTGCACGAACTCGAAGCGGCCCAGCCCGACACCTGCGAGCCTGAATGGGTCGGTGCCGAACATCCGCTGTTCGTTCTGTACACGTCCGGCTCGACCGGCACGCCCAAGGGCGTGCAGCACAGCACGGCGGGCTATCTGCTGTGGGCCGCCGTCACGATGAAGTGGACGTTCGACCTGCGCGCCGACGACGTGTACTGGTGCACGGCCGACATCGGCTGGATCACGGGGCACAGCTACATCTGCTATGGCCCGACCGCGGTCGGCGCGACCCAGGTGATTTTCGAGGGCGTGCCGACGTGGCCCGACGCGGGACGGTTCTGGGAGATGATCGCGCGGCACAAGGTCAGCATCTTCTATACGGCGCCCACTGCGATCCGCTCGCTGATCAAGGCCGCCGAGACGAACAGCAGCGTGCATCCGCGCCGCTTCGACCTCGGCTCGTTGCGCCTGCTCGGCACCGTCGGCGAGCCGATCAATCCGAGCGCGTGGGAGTGGTTTGCGCGCGAAGTCGGCGGCGGACGCTGTCCGGTGCTCGACACCTTCTGGCAAACTGAAACGGGCGGCCACATGATCACGCCGCTGCCGGGCGCGACACCGCTCGTCGCCGGATCGTGCACGTTGCCGCTGCCCGGCATCGAGGCCGCGATCGTCGACGAAACCGGCTGCGAACTGCCGAACGGTCAGGGCGGCCTGCTGGTCATCAAGGAGCCATGGCCGTCGATGCTACGCACCATCTGGGGCAATCCGCAGCGCTTCCGCAGTGGCTACTACCCCGCGGACCTGGGCGGCAAGCTTTATCTGGCGGGCGACGGCGCGATCCGCGATCCGCAGACCGGCTACTTCACGATCACCGGCCGCATCGACGATGTGCTGAACGTTTCGGGCCACCGCATGGGCACGATGGAAATCGAATCGGCGCTCGCCGCGCATTCGCTGGTGGCGGAGGCCGCGGTCGTCGGCCGGCCCGACGAGACGATCGGCGAAGCGATCGTCGCATTCGTCGTGCTCAAGGGCCCGCGCCCAGAAGGCGCCGAAGCGAAGAAGGTCGCCGAGCAGTTGCGTGCGTGGGTGGGCAAGGAAATCGGGCCGATCGCCAAGCCGAAGGAAATCCGCTTCGGCGACAGCATGCCGAAGACGCGCTCCGGCAAGGTCGTGCGGCGTCTGCTGCGCTCGGTCGCGAAGGGTGAGACGGTCGAGCAGGACATGTCCACCGTGGAAAACCCCGCCGTGCTGCGGCAGTTCGGACATCACGAGTAAGCCCCCCAGTTCCATTCAGGAGACTTCACCATGAAACCCACCGCTCCCAACCCCGCATCGCTCGGCCTTGCCGCCTTCGCGCTGACCACGTGGCTCCTCAGCATGATCAACGCCGGCTGGTTCAGCGGCGGCTCGCTCGGTCTCGTGCTCGCCGTTGCGTTTGCGTTCGGCGGCAGCATGCAGATCGTCGCCGGACTCATGGAGATTCCGCGCGGCAACACATTTGGCGCCACCGCGTTCCTGAGCTATGGCGCGTTCTGGTGGTCGTTCGCGCTGTTTGGGCTGTTCCTGCACGAACAGGTGCCGGCCGCGTTCGTCGGCTGGTATTTGCTGTTGTGGGGCGTCTTCACGTTCTACATGTGGATCGCGACGTTCCGCTCGTCGCGCGCGCTGCAGTGCGTGTTCGTCGCGCTGTGGGCGACCTTCTTTCTGCTTGCGGCTGGCGAATGGCTCGGTTCGGCGGCACTTCGGCACGCGGGTGGCTATGGCGGCCTGCTGACGGCGCTGCTCGCGTTCTATCTGTCCGCGGCGGAGATCATCAACGAGTCGCTGGGGCGCACGGTCCTGCCGATCGGCGCGAAACCTTCTCTTGTCGAAGTGGAATCGCTCAGCGCCGCGGTGGTGACGCGTTTTGCGGATTGATTGCGCTCATCCGCCGCTGCACTCGGGCCGCCGCGCATATCAGATGCGCGGCGGCCTTCGTCATCTGGATACGCTCATCGACGCGCGAAACTTGCGGCTGACTGGGGGCGAAAGCTTTACCCAATGCCACTGCGCACGGGCGAACCGTGAACCCGCCGGCTCGCACCGCAGATCATTTGACCGAGGTCAATAAGGGCGGTTTCGCCGCCCATACACTGGTCTTATTCCTGATGCGGGAGTACTGCCGTGATTGCGCGAATTCGAAACTGTCTGCTGGTGTGCGCGGCGTCTGCGCTGACGGCCGGCATCGCCTACGGCGAATCCGAGCCGACCGCGCTCGTCGATCAGCAGCACTGCATGTTCTGCCACACGCGCGATGCGCCATTTCTCGCACCGTCGTTCCAGCAGATCGCCGACCACTATCGCAACATGCCCGATGCGCAGCCGATGCTTGAGCACAAGCTGCGGCTCGGCGGCAAGGCGCACTGGGGCGATACGCCGATGCCGCCCGCGGCCGAACGCGGTGGCCCGCTGTCGGCGCAGGACGCGCACACCTTAGTGCAGTGGGTGCTTAGCCAATGAGGACTCGTCGAGCCGGCCAGCGACATACGATCGCGGCGATCACCCCGTCAGTCGCTCACCTTGCGCGGCGCGTTCGCTCTGTGGCTCGACAAAGACACATGGCAAGGCCCGCATAAAGGTTCCTTCGGTCCCGAGGTTCGATCGATATCAGACCAGCCGGGGATACGCGCTGTTTGTTCCTCTGCCGACATCCGGATCGGTCCGCATCCCGTCGATCCTGCCAGCCTATGACCGGAGAAGCCCATGGCCTGGAATCGGCGATACAGTCTGAACAGCTATGTCAGGTCGGCGCTGTGGGTCGTGCCTATCCTTGCTCTGCTGGCGGCGCTCGCGTTGAATCGGGCGTCGGAATTCGTGGTCCAGTGGGTTGCCATGCGCGGTGGATACGATCTACGGCATGGCTTCCTGGATGTCAGCATGGAAGAGGCGCACGCCATCCTGGACCGGGTCTTCACTCTCAATCTTTCGTGTCTGGTCTTTAC
This sequence comes from Paraburkholderia atlantica, assembly GCF_009362785.1. Classification (GTDB taxonomy): domain Bacteria; phylum Pseudomonadota; class Gammaproteobacteria; order Burkholderiales; family Burkholderiaceae; genus Paraburkholderia; species Paraburkholderia atlantica. The sequence goes on along the minus strand of NZ_WHNQ01000016.1, from coordinate 115,572 downwards.
CTTCGGCTCGTTGCTCGTCGCAATTCAGGTCGCAGGCGGACAATACACTCCACGCATCATTGCGACCACCCTGCTTCGAGACAACGTGATTCGCTGGATCGTCGGGCTATTCGTCTTTTCATTGCTCTGGACGCATCGAACGATGACCGAAATCGGGCAGACACACCTCGTGCCGCAATTGCAGGTATTGGTTACCACGATCGTCGGGCTCGGCTCACTGATGGCCTTCATCGTGCTAATCGATTATTCCGCGCGTTTGCTGCGCCCCGTCGCTCTTGTCGGGCGCATCGCGGAACATGGTTTTGCCGTCATAGAGAGCATTTACCCGAATTCCGAGCTGGATGAACGAGCCGCCAGTCGGTCCGCAAGCATTCCGAGCGCCTTGCACACGTCGCAGACGTGTGTCTCCAGCGGCACTTCCGTCGTGTACTACGATGGAAAGTCCGGTGTCGTCCTGGCGGCCAACCTCAAAGCGCTCGTGCGCGAGGCAACGATCGCCGGCTGCGTCATTGAGTTTGCCGTGCAGATAGGCGACTTCCTCGCGACCGACGAGCCGCTTTTCTACATACATCGGAATCATCAAACGGTCGATGCCCGGCGACTGCAGAATTTCGTCGCGCTCGGCACCGAGCGAACGATGGAACAGGACCCGATGTTCGCTTTTCGCATCGAGGCCGATATCGCGTTGAAAGCGCTCTCTCCGGCCATCAACGATCCGACGACCGCGGTGCTCGCATTGGACCAATTGCATCGACTCCTTCGTCTGGTTGGCAAGCAGTCGCTGGCAAATCGCGAAGTAAAGGACGCTGCGGGCAACACGCGCGTGCTGTTCCGCACACCAGACTGGGAGGACTACGTGCATATCAGCTTCAGGGAAATACGCCGTTGTGGCGCGGGCAGCCTCCAGATCGAAAGGCGCTTGCGGGCAATGATCGAAAATCTGATCCGGACGCTGCCGGCGTCCCGTCATGATGCACTGACGTGCGAACTCGATTTGCTGAATGCGCAGATCGTCGACAGTCAAGACTACGAAAGTGACAGACAACTCGCAGGCATCCCGGACACCCAGGGGCTCGGCGGCACGTGGTACAGAAGCAGTACGGCCACCAAAGCGGAACAGTCAACTTCCAACGCAGTGTCCGATACCGGTTAACTGTGCATCCCTCCTCCGCGCCATTCTGTGCGCGACTCGCGCGCCCGCTGCGAGATTCGGCGCACATCCGAACGTGTGGCTCGCCAGTTGTCGGCGCAATGCTTCTGCTGTGCGTGCTGCGAGCGTCGGCCCAGGAGTTGGAGCCGCGCGCCTATTCGCCCGCACCGGTAGGCACGAACTTCATCGGTCTAACGTATTCACGGCTGAGCGGACAGGTTCTCACCGACCCCTCGCTTCCCGTCAGCAACATCCACGCGGATATCAATGCGGTATCGCTGGGATATGTCCGCGTTTTCGATCTCGCTGGATATACGGCACAGCTCGGAGTGCTGGCGCCGTTCGTCAGCGGCAATGTCTCAGGGGACGTGCTGGATTCGCCCACTCAGGTGCATCGCGCCGGACTCGGTGACGTGCGCTTCAGGCTGGCGGTCGATCTTCTGGGCGGCCGGGCGCTGACACCGGAAGAGTTCGCGCGCCGCGTGCCAGGGACGATCGTCGGCGTGAGTCTGACGGTTGTGGCACCTACCGGGCAATACGAGCCCGCTCACTTGGTCAACGTCGGGACCAATCGCTGGGCGTTCAAACCCGAGTTCGGCATCTCGCAGCCGCTAGGCAACTGGTTTCTCGAAGCCACCGCCGGCGTATGGCTCTTCACGGACAACGACTCTTTTCTCGGCAACAAACGACGTAGCCAGGCGCCGCTAGCCGCGCTGCAGCTTCATGCGGGATACACGTTCCATCCGGGTTTGTGGCTAGCCTTCGACGCAGGGTTCTATGCTGGTGGCACAACCACCGTCAATGGCGTTGGCAACGACGACCGGCAGAACAACAGCCGTTATGGCATCACGCTCGCAATACCCGTCACCCGCGGCTGGTCGGCAAAACTGGCCGTATCGAATGGACTCCTCGTCAGGGCAGGCGGCAACTACAAGGCGATTTCGCTGGCGCTTCAGTATCGCTGGTTCAACTGAAGAGAGGCGAACAAAGCATCGACTCGGTCGCTTCTGTGCGTTCAGCGCCCGCCCACACACAGCGCTTTTGCCAGACGGCGAGACGTTGATTCAGGTCAATCGGCGGCGCACGGCCTGACATATGCTGAAATCGCGCCGCGAAGGCTATCCGGCGTAGCGATTCGAGGAGACCGATGATGAACGCGAAAACTTCAAGGCTCGGGGTCCATTCGGAAGCGGGCAAGCTGCGCAAGGTGATGGTGTGCTCGCCAGGCCTCGCGCATCAGCGTCTGACGCCCAGCAACTGCGACGAACTCCTGTTCGATGACGTCATCTGGCTGAGCCAGGCCAAACGAGACCATTTCGACTTCGTCTCGAAGATGCGCGAGCGCGACGTCGATGTGCTGGAAATGCACAACCTGCTAACCGAAACGGTACGTGATCCGGAAGCACTGAAGTGGATTCTGGATCGCAAGATTCGTCAGGATACCGTTGGTGTCGGCCTCGCCGGCGAGGTTCGGTCCTGGATCGAAGGTCTCGAGCCTCGCCAACAGGCTGAATTTCTGATCGGCGGGGTCGTCGCGGAGGACATTCCCGATACCGAAGAGACCCATACCCTCAAGATGTTCCGCGAGTATCTCGGCCATTCCAGTTTCGTACTGCCGCCGCTGCCGAATACGCTGTTCACCCGCGATACCACCTGCTGGATCTACGGCGGCGTCAGCCTGAATCCGATGTACTGGCCGGCCCGCCGCCAGGAAACCTTGCTGGCCGCGGCGATCTACAGATTCCATCCTGACTTCGAAACGCAGCAGTTCGAAGTCTGGTACGGCGACCCCGACCGCGATCATGGCTTCGCCACCCTCGAAGGAGGCGACGTGATGCCCATCGGCAACGGCGTGTTGCTGATCGGCATGGGCGAACGCACTTCGAGGCAGGCTATCGGCGAGTTGGCTCAAAGCCTTTTCGCCAAAGGCGCAGTCGAGCGCATCATCGTTGCTGGTATGCCGAAGTCGCGCGCGGCGATGCATCTCGACACGGTCTTCACGTTCTGCGACCGGGACCTCGTCACGGTATTCCCGGAGGTCGTCAAGGAAATCGTCGCATTCTCACTGCGACCCGACGACTCCACGGCGATGAAACTGAACATCCGGCGCGAGGACAAGCCGTTTGTGGAGGTCGTGGGCGAGGCACTGCGCCTGCCGAAACTGCGTGTCGTGGAAACGGGCGGCAACAGCTTCGCTGCCGAGCGCGAGCAGTGGGACGACGGCAACAACCTCGTCTGCATCGAGCCCGGGGTGGTCGTAGGCTATGACCGGAACACCTACACGAACACGCTGCTACGCAAGGCGGGCGTCGAAGTCATCACGATCACCGCGAGCGAGCTGGGGCGCGGGCGCGGCGGCGGCCATTGCATGACCTGCCCGATCGTGCGCGATCCCATCGAGTATTGATTTGCAACCGCGGCCGCCGCAGGCGCGCCGTCGTCGAACCGAACGAGACGGAGAAAACCATGGCTTTCAATCTGCGCAACCGAAGCCTCCTGAGCCTGATGCATCACACCAATCGCGAGCTTCGTTACCTGCTCGACCTGTCGCGGGATCTGAAGCGTGCGAAGTACACAGGGACTGAACAGCAGCATCTCAAAGGCGTCAACATTGCTCTGATCTTCGAGAAGACGTCGACCCGCACGCGCTGCGCATTCGAAGTCGCGGCATACGATCAGGGCGCCAACGTCACGTATATCGATCCCCATTCCTCACAGATAGGGCACAAGGAAAGCATGAAAGACACGGCGCGCGTGCTGGGACGCATGTACGACGCGATCGAGTACCGGGGCTTTCATCAGGAAATCGTCGAGGAACTGGCGAAATTCGCGGGCGTCCCCGTCTTCAACGGCTTGACCGACGAATACCACCCGACCCAGATGCTCGCCGATGTGTTGACCATGCGCGAGTACAGCGACAAGCCTCTGACCGAAATCCGCTATGCGTATCTCGGCGATGCTCGCAACAACATGGGCAACTCGCTGCTTCTTATCGGCGCAAAGCTCGGCATGGACGTGCGGATCGGCGCACCGAAGTCGCTGTGGCCGAGCGCGGAATACATCGAGACGTGCCAGCGGATTGGCGCCGAAACCGGTGCGCGGATCGTGCTGACCGAAGACCCGAAAGCAGCCGTCGACGGCGTCGACTTCGTGCATACGGACGTGTGGGTCTCGATGGGCGAACCGGTGGAAGCCTGGGTCGAGCGCATTCAACAGCTTCTGCCGTATCAGGTCAACAAGGACTTGATGAATGCCACGCACAACAAGAACGCCAAGTTCATGCACTGCCTGCCCGCGTTTCATAACAGCGAAACGGTGGTCGGTAAGCAGATCGCCGAGAAATATCCGGCGCTTGCGAATGGAATCGAAGTGACCGACGAAGTTTTCGAGTCGCCTTTGTGTATTGCATTCGAGCAGGCGGAAAATCGTATGCACACGATCAAGGCGATCCTCGTCTCGACTCTTGCCGACATCTGAGTAGTGAGGCGTAGGCGGCCGCGGCGCCGGTGCGACCGGGTACAGCCCGGGTCCGACGCCGGCGCCACCTTTCATCTGACGTGCATCGGGAGATAAGCACCATGCGTATCGTCATTGCGTTGGGCGGTAATGCGCTGCTGCGTCGCGGTCAGCCCATGACGGCAGAATGCCAGCGTGAAAACGTCCGGCTCGCCGTTGCCCAGATCGCGCTGATCGTGCCGGGCAATGAAATTGTGATTGCGCACGGCAATGGTCCACAGGTCGGGCTGCTGGCGCTCCAGAGCGCGGCCTACAAAGAAGTCGAGGCCTATCCGCTCGATGTGCTCGGTGCGCAGACGGAAGGCATGATTGGCTATCTGATCGAGCAGGAACTCGGCAACCTGTTGCCTTTCGAAGTCCCGTTCGCAACGATTCTGACCCAGGTCGAGGTCGATCCACACGACCCCGCTTTCGCGCGGCCCAGCAAACCGATCGGTCCGGTGTATTCCAAGGAAGAGGCCGAGCGTCTCGCCAAAGAGCGAGGCTGGAGCATCGCGCCCGACGGCGAGCATTTCCGGCGGGTCGTCGCAAGCCCGCGGCCTGGCCGCATCTTTGAAATCCGTCCTATCCGGTGGCTGCTCGAACACGGCACGATCGTCATCTGCGCGGGCGGCGGTGGCATTCCCACCTCCTACGACGAGAATCGGAAGCTGAGCGGCATCGAAGCGGTCATCGACAAGGATCTGTGCTCGGCTCTGCTTGCGTGGGAACTGGGTGCGGACCTGTTGATCGTGGCGACCGATGTCGATGCGGCGTATGTCAATTGGGGAAAGCCGGACCAGAAAGCCATCGCACAGGCTCATCCGGATGAGTTGGAAAAGCTTGGCTTCGCCAGCGGCTCCATGGGTCCCAAAGTCCAGGCGGCAATCGAATTCGCGCGTGAAACGGGCAAGGATGCCGTCATCGGCTCGCTCGCCGACATCCAGGCCATTGCAGAGCACCGGGGTGGCACCTGCGTGAGCATGTCGGCGCCTGGCATCCGCTACCGCTAGCCGCTTGCCGGTAACGTCTCGCTGTCTGTGTCTCGCTGCGTGTGTCTTTCTTCTCTTCTCTTTCTTCGATCTCGTGACGCACGAGCAGTGCGTTGTCTATACCGATGCGTGGAAGGAGGAGGGTGCCCATGTGTGCTGTCAGGGCCATTCCCTCCTCCACTTGCCTCGCGTCAATCTGGCAACGCGCTAAGGCGGAAGAAGTTGCGTGTCTCCGCGTCGGGCTCGCCAAACCACTTCGTGTACATGGCGGAGAACTCTGCTGATGAAAAGAGCCGGCTCAACGTTCGATCGGCGAGCAGCCGCATATCGTCGTCTCCGCGCGGGACGCCGATTGCGACGGGCAAATAGGTGAAGCGGCGATCCAGCACCGTCAGCTTGCCCGACGCAGGGCTGCTGCTTGCGACTGCGAGCAGCAGCGAGCGTTCGGCGAACAGAACGTTCGACTGCCGGTCGAGAACCTTGCGCAAGCCTGACTCGACATCGGCGACGGGGACCACGGCAGCCGCGATCTGCAACTGGCCGAGCTTGTCGCCGAGCCAGCGTTGTGCGGGCGAATCCGCGACCACGGAGATGGTTTGCCGCGACAGCAGTTGCGCGGGCGCCGCACGCCAGATCGGGTGCGATGGGCTTACCCCTGAGAGGACCTCCTTGAGTCCGGCCGGCGCGTCCGAGCGCAGCATCGCGCCAATACCACCGGGATAGACAGGAATCGAGAACGACATCGCCTGCCTGGCCGTGAGCGTTTCGGCGTTGCCGCACAGCAGGTCGATCCGGTGCTCCTGCATCGCGCGCATCCGCTCCTCGAAGGAAATCGCTACCCAGTTGACGCGCAGCGCGGCGAGCCCGAGATCGGTCTTGATCTCGTCGGCGATCTTCTGGCATAGGGCGATGGTGTAGCCAGTAACCTGGCCATTCGCGTCCTTGTACGAAAACGGCTGCGCGTCGTTGAAATAGCCCACATTGATCGCGCCGGACTGTTTGATTCTGGCCAGCGAACCGGTGGGCGTGGGCTCATCCGCGTGGGCGGGCGGCGGCAGCAGACCCGCGAGCACCATCAACGCGAGCGCCAGCACAGCCGCCGCGGAGGCCGCGGCCGTGCGCCCAGCGGAAGTCACCGCGGCAAACCGGAAGGCCATGAAACCGTAGATCACGTAGCCGATCGCCATGACCAGCATGCCGCCGAGCACGGCGTCCTTGCCGGAAGCGTAGATCGCGTAGACGGAGTAAGCCAGCGCGACGACGGTGACGGCCGCATTGACGCGGTATTTCGCGGGCGGCGTACCGGCGTTTCGCATCATTACGAACAGCGCAGACAGCGAAATGATGTACGGCAGTACATTGGTGACTACCGCCAGATTGACGAGCGCGGCGAATTGCTCACTCAGGTTCGGCGAGATCGTCGACATCGCCATCAGCGATTGCACGATGCCCATGATGACCATGCCCGCGATCGGCGCGCCCATCCGGTTCGCCTTGCCGAAAATGCCCGGGAACATCCTTGTGTCGGCGGCATCCTTGGCTGTCTGCGCCAAGGTGAACTGCCAGCCAAGCAGCGAACCCACGCAGGCCAGCGCCGCCAGCGCCATCACGATCGAACCGATCGTCGGGTTGAACATCCGCGCAAACGCCAGACCAAACGGCCCCGTCGATGCGGCGAGGTCGGCATTGGGCACGATGCCCTGGATCGCCGCGGTGGACAAGATATAGATCACTGCGGCACCCAGCGTACCGAACATGCAGGCGAGCGGGACGTCGCGCTTCGGATTCTCTACGGCCGACGAGTTCTGGACGGCCGATTCCATCCCGAGAAACGCCCACAGCGTAAGCGAAATGCTCGAGCCCATGCCCTCGGCGAGGCTGATTCCCTTGGGGTTCCAGGCAGCGGCAAAGGTTCCGCCGTGAAACCAGAACCAGCCCGCGATCGAGATGAAGCCGACGGGCAGGATCACCCCCCAAACGGTGACGCTGCCGATGCGCCCCGTCACTTTCGGGCCGCCGAAGTTGGCGACGGTAGTGAGCCACAGCAGCGCTATCACGCCGCTACAGGTCGCGATCGGCGATGACGTGAGCACAGGAAAGAACGCCGCGAGATAGCCGAGCGCCGAACTCGCCACCGCCACATTCGCGATCGCAATCGACAGAAAATACAGAAAGAACACCTGGAAGTATCCATCCTTGCCGTAACCATCTTCGGCATAGGCGGCCATGCCGCCCGGGCGCTGATTGAGCAGCCCCGCTTCCGCGAAACCGTAAGCGATCGCCAGCGATCCGACTGCCGTTATCAGCCACGACAGCAGGGAGATCGCCCCCACCTTTGCCATATTGGTCGGTAGCATGATGATGCCCGAGCCCATCATGTTGACCGTCACGATGAACGTCAGTTGGACGACATTCATCTTCCTCGGTTGATCCGCCATGATCTCCTCCCCTACGGTGGACCGTTCACGTCCGCTTACTCGCGGACTACGTACGTGTAAAAGCGAGTACGGCCGTTTTCCCGCTCCTGGAAAACGCCCTGTACTTCATAGTTGAACCCCGGGAAACGATTGAACGATTCCTGGAAAGCCATGAAATAGTCCAGCATCGGTTGCGCGCGTTCATCCCACCGTTCACCGGGCAGCACGACACCGATACCCGGTGGATAGATCAGCGCGTGCGTGGCGGAGATGCGGCCACGCGCCTGATCGAGCGGCACATACTCGACGTCGTTCGCGACCAGAGACTCGTAAGCGGCCTCAGGCGGCATCGCCAGTTCGGGGAAACTCGACGCGCGAAAGCAGAGCCGCTGCAGTTCCTTCACGTTGGCTTCACGGTAAAAGCCGTGCATTTCGTTGCATACCTGGCGCAGCGAGTAGTCGGCATAGCGCGCGCCGTGCGCCGAGCACAAGGACGGCAGCACTTCGGCCAGCGGGGCATCGCGGTCCCAAAGATTCTTGAACCTGACGAGTCTCGCGATCAGCGAATTCAGCTTGCTTTCGTCCTCCGCCGGCGTCATCAGGAACAGCACGCTGTTCAGGTCGCATTTCTCCGGAACGATGCCTTCCTCGCGCAGATAGTTCGCAACCACGGCCGCCGGTACGCCGAAGTCGAGATACTCTCCCGTCGTCCGGTCGATGCCCGGCGTCAGCAGCGTGAGCTTGTTCGGGTCGACCATCGCATAGCCATCGGCATAGCCTGCATAGCCGTGCCATCGCGCTTCGGGGTGGAACGCCCAGCATTGCTGCTCGCGCGTGATCACGTCGGTCGGCAACGACTCCCATGCAGCGTTCTCGACGTCCGTCGTAAAACGCGAATTGCGAATCGTGACGGCATCGGGCACGAAAGGATCGAAGAACCACTGCTCTTCCTTGCTCTTGCCGGTTGCCGCATAGTAATGAACGAACTCACGAATCTTCTTGCGAGCCTCGATCCCCAGTGCGATGCAACCGTCCCACAGCATCTCTCCCGCCTTCCCTTCATGGACCTTCGCATTGACATCGATGGAGGCAAACAGCGGATAGAACGGAGAAGTACTGGCGTGAATCAGGAATGACTCATTGAACCGCCTGTGCTCGATGAAGCGCTTCTGGCCGCGAATATGTTCGTCGCGCTTGTGAATCTGCGACGCTTGTGAAAAGCCAGCGCCTTGCTTGTGCACGGATTGCGTCGAGAACAGTCCCGGCATCTGCGGTGTCAGTTGCTTGATCCGCATCGGGCTGTGATCTTCGAACAGCGGGTGAAATGCGTTGTAGCCGATCCATGCCTCGTCCCACAGCACGTAGTCGCACAGGTGGCCAATTTTGTCCAGCACCTTTTGCACGTTGTAGATCGTGCCGTCATAGGTCGCGAGCTGGATACAGGCGAGACGGAACGGCCGCTCCGCCCTGCTGCGCTCGGGATCCTTCACGAGCGGGTTTGAGCGGATCTGTCTGCGCAGCCAGTCTTCGTCCCATGCTTCCCAGTCCACGGCGCCGATCATCCCGAACGGATTGCGCGCGGTCGGCAGAAACACCGGAATGGCGCCCGCCTGCAGAAGCGCGCCCTGATGCACCGACTTGTGGTTGTTCCGGTCGAACAGCACGAGGTCGCCCCGCCGAAGCACCGCACCGGTGACGATCTTGTTCGAGGTGCTGGTGCCGTTGAGAACGAAATAGGTCTGGTCCGCGCCGAACACTTCGGCTGCGTGGCGCTCGGCATCGGCCGCCGGGCCTTCGTGAATCAGCAGGTCGCCGAGATCCACATCGGCGTTGCACAGGTCGTTACGGAAGATGCTTTCGCCGAAATACTTGAAGAATAGCTGTCCCGCGGGCGACTTCCGATAAAACTGTCCACCCTGGTGTCCCGGGCAGTCGAATGCGATATTGGCTTCGCCATCGTAGGCGACGAGTCCACCGAAGAAAGGCGGCAGAAGGCTCATGCCGTACTTGACGAAGCTGGCCACGACCTGCTTCGCGTAAAAGGCCGGGGTCTGCTGGCCGAGGTAAATATAGCCGTCGACTTCGCCGAGGCCGCCGGCAACGACAAGGTCGGAGACGCGATGCTTGTTGGCCAGCGCCCACAGCGGGGTATGAAAGCCTAGCGAGCGAACGCCAACCGCGAGATTGCGCGCGTCCTCCATTTGCTTCCCATCAACGCCGACGATATACGCGCCAACGTCGGCATCCTCGTTCAGATCGCGAACCGGATTGTCCGTCATTTCGACATGGATGCCCGCGCGGGCGATGTGATCGAGCAGTTCTTTCGTTGCCTCGTTACCCGGATCAACGACCGCGACCACCTTCAGCATCTTATGAAACGGAATCGGTACGGTCGGAGCCTTCACGGAACGCGGGATCATGATCAGTCTCCTCTACGCAATTTGATTAAAGCATCAGAAGGCAAGCTCCGATTGATGCAGATCAATTGCATCCCGGACGTATTGGCGTGCCGCCGGCAGACATCGCCGCGGCATCGTCATCCGACTTTTCAGGTGGACGTGCCCGCAGCGGAGAAACGTCCCAGTGCCGTCGCGCTCGAACTCACGGCGCCCGGCTCGGCTTCATGCAAGAACGCCTCGATCACGTCATCGACGCCGACGTGGCGTCCCAATTCGCCGACCTGCTGCTCCAGTCCCTCCGCGCGCAGAATGTCCCGCGCACTGCCGTGGGCGGCGAGAATCCGCAGGCGCATCCCGCGTTTGGCCAGATCGGCGTGCATCGTCGCCAGCATGCGCGCGCCGGCGATATCCACTGCGGGAGAACTCGACAGGTCGCATATCACGAGTCTGATCGGCGCCGTACTCGAGCGGATCCTGTCCCACACCGATGCGCGCACATGTTCACTGTTGAAGTAAAGCAGCGACGCTTCGACACGGAAGATCAGCACACCCGGCACGGCTTCGTTCTCAGGATGACGCTCGATATCCGAGTACCGGGTCGTGCCCGGGATGCGTCCGAGCATGGCCACGTGCGGATGCGCGGCGCGTCTGATCAGCAGCAACATCGACGCGAGCACCGCGAAAATCACCCCCTTGAGGATGCCCAGCATCAACACAGCGGCAAACGCGACCATCGACACCGGGAACTCGTAACGACTCACGCGCCACACATGCCGCAATTCGCGAATGTCGATAAGGCCCTTGACCGCCACGAGCACGATGGCGGCCAGTACGACGTTGGGCAGGTTGGTGAGCAGGCCAGTCAGGAACATCAGGCACAGGCCGATCGCAATTGATGCGAACACCAGCGCAAGCGGCGTTTTCGCGCCGGCCTTGTCGTTCACCGACGACTGCGACAACCCGCCCGCCACCGGATAACCGCGAAACAGGCCTGCGGCGAGGTTGGCCGCGCCGATACCCAACAGCTCCTGGCGCGCATCGATTTCATAGCCGTTCTTCTGCGCGATGGCCCGCGCCGCCGATACGCTTTCCACATACGAGAGCAGCAAACAGGCGAACGCCAGCGGCACGATTCCGTCCACATCGCGCACCCGCAGCGGAGGAAACTGAAAGTCTGGCAATCCACGCGGCAATGCGCCAACGACCTTGAAGCCCATCTGGCCGAGTGGTGTCAGCGAAAGCAGGACGATCGACAACACTACGACGAACAGTGCGACCGGCCGACCTGGCAAGAACTCCTCGCCCAGGACCAGCAGGGCCAGTGCGCCGACGCCAAAGGCAAGCACGACGAGATGCGTGTCGGGCAGTTGCCCGGCAAGAACCGCGATCCGCTCGAAAAACTGTTCGCCGCCTCCCTTGACGCCGAACAGTTTGGGCAGTTGCGTAAGTGCGATGGTGAGCGCGGCGCCGGCCTTGAAACCCAGCAGGATCGTCTCGCTGATGAAGTTGACGAGCGAGCTTAGCCGCAGAAGCCACGCGATCACGCACATCAGCGCGATCAGTATTGCGGTCAACGCCGCGATCGATGCGAACCGGACGGGGTCGCCTCCGGCCATGTCCGCGACCGTCACCCCAACCAGCATCGAAATGGCCGATGTCGGACCAATGGCCAACTGACGCGACGAGCCGAACAGCGCGTAGAAGAAGCCGCCCACCAGATAGCAATAGATACCGTACTGCGGTGGCAAGCCGGCCAGCGTCGCATAGGCGAGAGATACCGGGATACCATACGCCGCCAGCGTCACGCCCGCGACGACGTCCGAAGAAAGCCACTGCAACTGATAGGCGGGCAGCCACTGCGCCGGTGGAAAAAGCGCGCGCCAGCCTCGGCTGGACGCCCTGTCGTCGACTTCGACGATGGAAACCTGTTCATCCGCCATCGCCCTCTCCTTGTTCGGCAGTGGTGAAACACATCGGCCCCAGGCCCGCGGCGATCTCACATCGAGCGGATCCAACGCCACCGTGCGTAGGTCTTCAAGGTAGTGCCGGGCTTGCCCGTCCGCCCCCCGAAGGAAGCGGCGTCATGGCCGGATTTGTCCCGTCAGGGCTCGCGAGTGATGCCGCGTCTGTATTCACGATGGCCGGCATCAGAATGAAGTCCCGTTCCGGCTCGGGCATTCTTTCGATCGCGTGCAGCGTCACCCTCGTGGTCCAGCACACGTCGGACGGGGTGGACGACTCCGGGTGCGCCGAATACGACTGATACCGGTCGAGATTGACTGGATCGGCATCCAGCTCAATGACGATCTCGCTCGACAGTACGTCGACTGCCGCCGAATATTGTTGCGGGGTTGGCAACCTCACCGGCACGCCAGACGCACTACTCACGAGAACCTGATAAACAAGCCGCAGATAGAGTTCCGCATCCGCGTCCGACATCTGGGCAAGCGTGATCCGATTCATCGCAGCATTGATATCGACGAGGCCAAAGCAGTTGACCGGAACGAATTCGTCGAGCAGGTGGGTGAACAATTGCAGGTAGGTCAGCCGGTCTTCAGGTGTCAAACGCGCGAGCCCGCTCGACATCACCGCTTCACGTTTGCCCTCGTCGACAAACATCTGTTCGAGCGCATGGACGCCACCGGGGATGCGCCGTTCAATGACTGGGTCGTTCTCGACCTTCTGCAGCCATGCAGCAACGATGCGCGCTTTCGCCGAGCCACGCGCACTTCCGTATTGGTCCAGCGCGTCGCTTAGATCCGGGCCGCCCAACCATGATGGAGCGAACACGGTTGGCGCATCGTCTGGCAACGGATTATCAAGATTCTGATGAATGGCCGCGCCCGCGGCCAGCGAAACAAGCAGCGCAAGCGATCCTGAGAACCGCAGCGCGTTCCTCTGCGCGGCTCGGAAGTATCTACGGATCACTTCGATTCTCCAACAAAAGATACGGCGACCCAGCCCGCGCAACTCGCGAGCAAAGTTGTTTCCGCACCGCGTTCAACGACGACGCAGAGCCGCCAACGCCAATCGGCGTGACGCATGCGTCGCTGGGGCGTCTATTCCTGGGTCGTCGCCTGTATGCGGCCCTCGCGAATCGCGCGAACGAAATCGCGATAGTCCTGCCTGTTCTGCGAGCTGTAATCCGTCGCGAACTCGGTGATTGCATCGTCGAAGGTCTGTCCCGAGCCCATGTAGCCGGCGATCATCGCCGCGTCACCGGAACGCGCGTGCGCGCGCGCCAGCGCGTGTGCGCACATGCGCGCGTACTGCCGGAGCATGCCCGGATCGAGCGCTTCGATCAGCACGGAAATTTTCATGTCGCGAAGCTGACGGACATAAAAATCGCGGCCGTTCTGCCCACGAGTCCAGCCGAGAAAGACATCGCTGGCGGACTGCATAATGCGCTGTCCGGCAATCACGCGCTGACCGTGATTAGGGTGTAGGCTCTTGCCAGCATAGGGCTCGAGCACCGACGCTTTGGCTTCCTTCACCTGCAGGAACAACGGATCGTTGTCGCTCGCCATGAACAACCCGACGCCGCACATCGTGCCGACACTGCCGACCCCGACCACCTTGATTGCCATATCGACGAAATGAAACCGCTCGAACACGACGCGCACATGTTCGGCGAGACTCTCGCGGTATGACGCGATCGCTTCCGAATACCCCTTCGCGAGACCGGGAGCCATTTCTTCGGTTGGATGAAAGATCAGCGGCGGCTCATCCTTGATCCGGGGCTGAGCGCCCTCCTCCGAGACCAGCTTCGGATACAGATGATCGGGAACGGTCTTGCGCCGCTCCACTTCGATTCTCTGCTCGATCCGCTTGCGCGCGGCTTCGACGACGGCGGGATCGCCCGATCGATCCTGATACTTTTGCAAATCGATTTTGTCGTACCAGACATCGAGAACCCGCATGAACGCGTAGTCATGCATCCGCTCCCGGTATTCGCGCACGAGATCGACGACGATGCGCGCCGTTTCGCTGTGCGGCAATTCCAGATGCTCCGCCGCAATCACGACGCTTCCCGCGAGCCGTTTCAGATCCCATTCGAATGGGGCCGGCAGCGTCTCGTCCAGGTCGTTGATGTCGAAGATGACGTTACGCTCCGGCGTCGCAAAGCCGCCGAAGTTCATCAGGTGTGCGTCGCCACATGCCTGCACGCGCAGACCGCTGGTGGGCGTCGTCGCCAGATCCGCCGCCATCACGGCGGCTGCACCACGATAGAACGCAAACGGCGATGCCGCCATTCGACCGAAGCGAAGCGGGATCAAGTTCGGCAGGCGGCCCTCATTGGAGATCTCCAGCAGCTCGACTGGATCCCTGCGTTGCTCAGGTGATTTCCAGCCGGCCTGGGACGATCGGGAAATCGAATCGCGTATCGCCCGGCCTTGCGCGGACCTCTGTTCCGGCGTTAGATACCCAGCCGCCGGTGCGCGTTTTCCGTTTGCTGATTTGCGTGACACGGCTTTATCCATGATCTCTCCGGAAAGACGCGATGCGCCCTTATACCGCTGGGACCTCAAGCTCAAGATACGCATATGACCGGCCACGAATTTGATGCAGGTCAACGTTGTGTGGTCACGCGCTTTGTGGACTGATTCGGCGGAGTGATCCCGTGCAGCTGATACGCATTCGATCTCGTTGAATTTCGTCATTTCGCTTCGCTCATAAACGCGCGAAACTGGTCCTCGACCGCGACGATCGCGTTCGCACAGGTCCAATACATCACGCTCGCGTTGCCGTCGATGCGGTACATGCCGCGGCACATCGCTTTCAGCTGAATCAGCGCGTGATCTTCGTCGAGCCGTCCCTTCAGCGCCGCGAGATACACGAAGCCGAACGAATGAGGCAACGCGGTTTCGATCAGCGTATCGTCAGCGCGGACGATGCGGCTCGCGGAATGCGTGGCGACGAACGCGCGCGTGCGTACCCATGCCGACTCGCAATCGACCGTCGGTTCGCAACGCACAGAGGCCTGTTGACGCGCCTCGAACAGCGCGACTTCCTCGCGGCGGAAGGCCGCCTCGCGCGCGGTGCTCGCGCATCCGGCAACGAGCACCAGACATAGGATCGACACCAAGATCCAGCACGCGGCGCGCTTCATGACCGCGCCGGTGTCGGTGTGGCCGCCGAACCAATGCATTTATCGATCTCTCTGAGTTTGCTGCTCATCGGGTTTCCAGTCTTTGTCGCGTCTGAACCCGGCCAACCGCAACTCGTGTGCAGCGAACTCGACATCGACGACCGCGTCGCGTCCCGTGACGATCGCTTCCCGGGTGTCTCCAAACATAGCGGGTCGTCGCGCATGAAGACTGATCCTGATCAAACATGCCATTGACGGCGATCAAGCGATGCCACTACCACGCGTCTACGCTTGCGATGAATACGGCCCCGGCCACATCCACACTACCCGGCGAGGACGACCTTGAGACCCGCCCTGATCGTTTCGATTCTGTTCGCGCTGCTCTGCATGTCAGGATGCGGGGGCGACATGGTGCCGGCTGCCGATCGCGAAGTCGCTGTGGCCTTTGCCGACGTGCTGGATCTCTACAACGAACGACTCGAACTGACGGAGCAAGCCGTCTTGCTCGCGCGCAAGCATCTGTCGCCGGATGCGCCGGCGCTCGCGCAGATAGGTAGGTCGCGCACGGCGGTCGCGGATCTGCATGCGTCGTCAGCCCTGCTCGACTCGCCCGCTTCGTTCGAACGCTTCGATGTCGCGCAACGCGATCTGACCGACGCGTTCTCGCAACTGCTGATCGCATGCGAGGGCATCCGCCGTCTGAAAGCGAGCCCGGCGTTCCGCGCGCTGCAGTCGCGGCTCGCCTCGTCCGCGGGGCGGATCGCCTTCGCGCGCGAGCGCTACGATGAAGCGGCCCGGCGCTACAACGCAGCGCGTCACCGTTTTCCGTTCGCCCTCGCGGACATGCTTCATCCCACCCAGGATAGGCCCGCTTTCGCGGCTCCGGACGGAACGCCTGTGCATCGTCATCCGCGCACCGACTTCGACGCGTTGCGCGGGTCGCTGCGCGTCGAGTCGCAACGCTTTCGACCGCGAGCCTGAACTCCGTGCTACACCAGCCACTCCATCTCGCGGCGCGCCGCCATTCTCGATCTGATCTTCTGCGCGAACGCGTCGCGCTTGACGCCGTCTTTGCATCGATACAGGTCGCTGCCGGTAAACACGCAGGTCGCAAGCGGCACCTTGCCCGCCGCCTCAGACATCTGCTTCAGCGCCTCTTTGCCGCCGAACGCGCCCTCGCAGCAAAACAGCGCGAGCCGGCGAACCTGCGGGCCGTGCAATTCCAGCCACGCCCGAGCTGGCGCGCACGCGCCGCGTGCCCAGACGGGCGCGCCAACGACGACGAGGTCATACGCTGCGACGTCGAGCAACGCCGGCATGACCTCGGCGTGTCGATGACACAGCGCATCCATCAACGATCTGACGAAACCGCGTGCACCGTTACGCGGCTGCGGACCGCCGCGTTCGCGGATCGGTTCGATGTCGGCGTCCAGCCCGGACGCGAGCAGCTCGGCATCACGCCGCGTTGTGCCGGTTCGCGAGTAATAGACGATGAGAATCCTGCAACGCTCGGACATATGCTTTCTCCGACAGCGGACATTGGGCACCTCATCCGCCAATTGAGCGTCATGCGCTGCGAACGTGCCGGCTCGCGATGCGATGACGCTCGATCAAGATTCGACTTGCGGGCGGTGGTGTCAGAGTAATTGAGCTCGGCCGGCAGCGATTGACCCACGTCAACTGGCGTGCGGCATCCGCGTGCTTGATCTGAGTCAACAGTCGCGCCGGGCTGGACCATAGACTAAATATCACCACGGGTTGCGCCCGTTTCCACACGGTCTGTCAGGGAGCCTTGACGATGAGCTACAAAAGCATTCTCGTTCACCTCGACACGAGCGTTCGCGCGCATCCGCGTCTCGAGATCGCATTGCAGCTGGCACACCGGTTTCACGCGCGGCTGATCGGTCTGTTTTCGACCTATGTGCCACCGCGCCACGCGTTCTTCGTCATGGCCGGCACTGCCGAGTACTACGCGGAGCACGAGCGCCAGCGCCACGAAAGGGCTGGCTCGCTCGAGCGGCTCTTTCATGCCGAGCTCGCGCGCGCAAAGGTCGAAGGTCAGTGGATCACCGCAGACGGCTATGCGAACGACATTGTGCCGCCATACGCCCGTCTCGCCGACCTGATCGTACTCGGACAGACTGATCCGGTCGACCCCGAGGCGTTCGTCGCAGAACAGTTCGTCGAGCACGTCGTGCTGTCGACGGGACGGCCGGTATTGCTGGTGCCGTCGAGCGGGCGCGTCACGCCGCCGGGTCGGCACGTGCTGATCGCGTGGGACGGCAGCCGTGAAGCCACCCGCGCGATCCACGACGCGCTGCCTTTCCTCACGCATGCCGCGAAGGTGTCGCTGCTGACGGTCCATTCGCCCAGCGATCAACCGCCGCGCGATCGGATTCCCGGCGCGAACATCGGGCTGACCATTGCGCGTCACGGCGTGAAGATCGACGTGCGAGAGCTGACCATCGAAAACGACACGCCGGTCGGCGATGCTTTGCTGTCGCAGGCGTCGGAGCTCGGCTGCGACCTCATCGTGATGGGCGCGTACGCACACTCCCGCCTGCACGAGGTCGTGCTGGGAGGCACAACGCGCACGATGCTCGAGTCGATGACCGTGCCAGTGCTGTTGTCGCACTGAAGATCGCGCTTCTGGAGACCATTATGTTTCACCGCCTACTGGTCGCGCTCGACGGCAGCGATACCGCCTCTCGAGCCTTCGATGCCGCATTGACCCTCGCCGCCGAGTCCGACGCCGAACTGATGCCGCTGTATGTGATCGATATGCCCATCATGGCGTACGAAACGCCCGGTTTCGATCCGTCCGTGATCGAGGACGCCTTCATCGAAGAAGGCCAGCGGATCGCGACCGACGCGAAGAGCAGGCTGGCAGCGCACGGCGTCAAGGGCACGCCACGCACCGTGGAAGCCTCGATCCGCGGCGAAGACGTCGCGAAGCGCATCGTCGCGGCGGCGCTCGAGTGGAACGCCGATGCCATCGTGATGGGCACGCACGGCCGCCGCGGCTTTCGGCGCGTCATGCTCGGCAGCGTCGCCGAGCGCGTGCTGCGCAGCGCCCGCTGCCCGGTCCTGTTGATTCAGGCCCGTGCGGTCGTTGAACCCGACGATCAGTCCGTCACCGCGTCCGCCGAAAAGGAGCTGACATGAGCTACAAGACCCTGCTCGTTCATATCGACGACAGCCGTCGCTGCGACGCGCGCGTCGCGCTCGCGCTCGATCTTGCGCAGCGTTGGGACGCACACCTGATCGGTTTGTATGTCGTGTGCGAGGACTTCGCGAAACCGCTGTTCGGCAACGACGATGGTTTCGTCGCCCAGCTCGCCGCACTGTCGGCCGATCGCCGTGAGACGGCTCAGCAGGCATTTCTAGCCGCGGCCGAGCGCGCCGGCCGCACAGCGGAATGGCGCACGCCGGATGGCTCGCCGGTCGATGTGACCACACTTCATGCGCGGCACGCCGACCTGCTGGTGCTCGGCCAACCCGACCCGCACGATCCCGCGACTTACGTCGATCGGCATTTCGTCGGCGAGGTCGTGCTGGGCGCGGGGCGACCCGCGCTCGTGATCCCGCACGCGGGTGCGGTGCCGACGCTTGGCGAGAACGTGTTGATCGCGTGGGACGGCAGCCGCGAAGCCTCACGAGCGATCGCCGACGCGATGCCGCTACTTCAACGCGCGCGCTTTGTCAGCGTCGACGTCGTCGGGCCCACGCATGACCGTGAAAGCGGACCCAGCGCGATCGACGTCGCAGCATGGCTCGAAGCGCACGGCGTGCGCGCGTCGTTCTCGACGACGCCGCGCCTTGGCGTCGCGGGCACGGGCGCGACGCTGCTCAACCGGGTCTCGGACCTGCACGCCGATCTGCTGGTGATGGGTGCGTATGGCCATTCGCGTGCGCGTGAACGCGTGTGGGGCGGCGTCACGCGGACGATGCTCGAATCGATGACGGTGCCGGTGTTGATGGCGCATTGAGCGGCGCCTGAGCTAAATGAGCGCTGCGGGACGGCGCAGGTGTGGAGGATAAAGGGCAACCGGGCCAATGCGGGCGCCGTCCCCGCGAACCGCTTACTACGGATTATTCACGGCATGGGGCGATGGCGCGAGGCCACGTCCTTCAGGAGACGCTGAATAACACTGCGCGCCCTGCGATGGCGAGCACGCTTGGACCGACGCCGTGCACAAATGGCGCGTACTGCTTGCTGTGGAAGGCGGATAATAGTCGTGTTCCCAATCGGTAGACAGTCGAAGGCAACGGCGGATATGTTTCCCTTGCAATCGATGCAACAGAAAGAGATCGCCTCATGATCAAAGTGTTGCTAGCCGACGACCACACGCTCGTGCGCGAGGGGCTGCGCCATATCCTCCAGCAGGCAAACGGCTTTGAAGTAGCCGGCGAAGCGTGCGACAGCGCCACGACGATCGCGCTGATCCGCGCGACGCATGCGCACGTGCTCGTGCTCGATCTGTCGATGCCCGGGCGCAATGGCATCGAACTGATCAAGCAGATCAAGGAGGAAAAACCCGATCTGCGGATTCTGGTACTGACGATGCACGCCGAGCAGCAATACGCGGTGCGCGCGTTCAAGGCGGGCGCGTCCGGCTATGTGACCAAGGAAAGCGCGAGCGCGGAACTGGTCGGCGCGGTGACGAAAGCTGCGTCAGGGGGCGTCTATGTGAGTCTCGCGATGGCCGAACGCTTCGCGCAGAATCTGAACGAGCCTGTCGACACGCTGCCGCACCAGCGGTTGTCCGATCGCGAATTTGACGTGTTCCGGCGCCTCGTCGAAGGCCAGAGCATCAGCGAGATCGCCAACGAACTCTGCGTCAGCGTTAAGACGATCAGCACACACAAGACGCGCATCCTCGAAAAAATGCAGATGCCGAACGAGAACGGGCTGGTTCGCTATGCGATCCGCCATAAGCTGTTCGACGACGGAACCGACCTGTAGCAACCTTACTCCTACGTGCTCACAGAGCGACCTCCTGTCATCAGGAATATTCCAACACCGACTACCTCGATTCCTGGTCTCGCTTAAAGCGCCGCTGATACATATTTGCGATAACGTCGCCAATACAGGTTGATGTGGACACCGCCACGTTAGCCACCTCCTCGAACTATTTCTCAGACATCGGAGTTCGAGTTCGCCTCTCCCGACCCGAAGCGCGCATTCGCCTCGCAAGGTCAAATGGCCCAATCCCGCTTCTCAAGAGTCAATGCGCACGTCCATGCCGAGCTTGGCGCCCACGAGCAAGAGCGAGTGCCCATGTTGTTGCGGGCATCGCCGAGATACGCGTAGCTGATCTGCCTGAGCGGCTTGTCGGAATGCTCGCGCATGGTGAGCACGTCGGCGAGCATCTGCGTGGGGTGGTATTCGTCGGTCAGGCCGTTGAACACGGGCACG
The DNA here is from genome assembly GCF_009362785.1 of Paraburkholderia atlantica. Taxonomy (GTDB): domain Bacteria; phylum Pseudomonadota; class Gammaproteobacteria; order Burkholderiales; family Burkholderiaceae; genus Paraburkholderia; species Paraburkholderia atlantica. Next base: position 94,611 of record NZ_WHNQ01000016.1, on the reverse strand, counting down.
CCCTCGAATCTAGCCAGCTCTTCGACGATCTCCTGACTGAAGCCGCTATATTCGATCGCGTCGTACATGCGGCCCAGCACGCGCGCCGTGTCCTTCATGCTCTCCTGGCGCCCGATCTGTGAAGAGTGCGGATCGATAGCCTCGCCAAAGTCTAGCGAATGCTACGGGATTGTTCGGGTTCGCTCCTCTATTACAGCGAGACGCCGAGCGAAATCGTCCAGCGCGGCAATTTCAGCGTATCGGAATCAAGCCCACTTCTGGATTTAGCAAGCTACACACGAAAGCATTGGCACGTGCAAACCTATCGAGCGTTAGACATAACGAGGACGTTCGAGAGAAGCCCCCTGCGGAAAAACCGGGTCCGTTCAAAAACAATCAGTTCCTGTCGTAAACGACATCAATTGATGAGCTCCACATAGGCACTGCTGTGGAGAAACTCATTTCGTTTCCGGAAAATTAATCAAATAGCTCTGCTTTGGTTGGATTCCAAAGTGAAAATAACGCCTCGGCGCCGGCCCGAACGTTGCCAAAATCAACGAAGGGCGGCTCGGTCCAAACGCGCACGTGGTCGCCATCGACCCCACCACACATCACTCGTATTTCCCGCTGAAAAACGTTGACGGACACCCGGTGTTGCGCGTAATGGCATCCGGATGAGGTCTTTTGGAGATGCGAAGAGACAGGCGTGGCTGACTCGCAAAGATCCGCGTCGACCGATGATGCCCGCGCATGACCACGAATACCGCGCGACTATTGCGCCCCGGCGCGGGGAGGACAACTTGAAGGTGCGTTTATCTCCGGCGAAGCCAGCGCTGCCCGTCGTCCTCGCATATCGTGGGCAACGCAAGGCCGCTCAAGCCGGCCACGAGGTCGACACGCTGTGGGCACTCGCCAGGCAGATCGCTGAACTCAAGGGCACGACGCTTGCTGGCGAGTTCAATACGGATGAAGCATATCCCGCGCATCGCTACCTGGTTCCGGACGATACGCTGACGCTGGCGGAAGCGCGCAAGCTCGGCGTGCGATCCGAGCGCGATCTGTTCGGCGGCGTCGTGCCGTTTCCGTTCGTCGCGACGAAGCTGATCGCACACGCGGTGCCCGACGACGCAGAGGCTTCGCCCCCTGGCTGGTCGCGCCTCTTCGGCAAGCGCACTGCTTCGCTGGTTCTGCCGGGTTATTCCGCGTTTTCACGCGACACTGCCTGCAGCGCGGCGCGCATGCTCTGGCCGGAGGGCCGTGTGCGGATCAAGCGCCCTTACGGAATCGGCGGAGCGGGACAGGCACTGGTCGCCGATATGGACGAACTGGAAGCGGAACTCGACGCGCTGGGCGACGCGGCGCTGCGAGCTGAAGGCATCGTCGTGGAACGGCATCTGGACAGCATTGAAACGTTGAGCGTCGGTCAGGTGACGCTCGACGATCTGGTAGCGAGTTACTATGGCGTGCAGCATCTGACTGTCAACAACCATGGCCACCACGTCTACGGCGGCACAGACCTGGTCGTCGTGCATGGCGGGTTCGAAATGCTTGCGGGGCTTGATGTGACAAGCGATATCCATGAGGCGATCATCAAGGCGCGCGCATTCGATGCCGCCGTGCAAAACGACTATGCCGGGTTTTTCGCATCGAGACGCAATTATGACGTCGCCTGGGGCATCGATGCGCAAGGGGTGCGGCATTGCGGTGTGCTCGAGCAGTCGTGGCGGGTCGGCGGCGCAACGGGCGCCGAGATTGGCGCGTTGCGCATGTTCAGGGCGGACCCTCAGGTGTATGCGGTGCGCGCCTCGACACGTGAGTTTTACGGAGACGACGTGCAGGTGCCGGAAGGCGCGTGCCTCATCTATCGGGGTGTCGATGCGCAGGCGGGCGCCATCACGAAGTACTACACGGTGGATCGCCATACCTTGAAACGGAGCAGTGGCATATGACGGCTGAGCGTTATGGTGTGCAGATCAAGGTCGAGCACGGCTACCTCGACGGGACCCTGCTCGCACCGAAGACAACGGTGCCGGGCGTTCTTTTCGTGCACGGCTGGGGCGGCAATCAGGAGCAGTATCTCGAACGCGCCCGGCAGGCGTCGGCATTCGGCTGCGTCTGCCTGACCTTCGATCTGACGGGACATGGGCGCACGGCGGACGAACAGCGAAACGTGACCCGGGAAACCAATCTGCAGGACCTGCTTGCCGCATACGACGCGCTCGTTGCGCATCCATTGATCGACCGCGATGCGGTTGCCGTGATTGGCAGCAGCTACGGAGGCTATCTCGCGGCGATCCTGACGGAACTGCGCCCCGTGCGCTGGCTGGGTCTGCGCGTGCCGGCACTTTACCTCGATGAAGGCTGGCATACGCCGAAGCGCGCCCTGCATGTCGAACATGATCTCGTCACGTATCGCAAACGCATCGTGCCATCGTCGGATAACCGCGCGTTGCGCGCGGCTGCCCGCTTTGGCGGCGATGTTCTGCTCGTCGAATCGGAACATGACGAGATCGTGCCGCACCCCGCGATCGCCAGCTATCTGCAGGCCTTTCTGTGCGCGCACTCGCTTACGTACCGGATCATCGAGGGCGCGGATCATGGGCTATCGGACGATTCCAGCCAACGGGCGTATACGACGCTCGTCGTGAACTGGTTATCGGAGATGATCGCGGGCCGGCGCGCAGGCGACTGCGGGGCCGCGCCCGAACAGATGAGAACATAGCCCCAACCCCGTCGATAACCAGAATCAGCTTTGCAACGCGCTTTAACGAGTGCGACAGCGGCGGTCTGAGGCAAGGATTCCGCTCAATCCAGTGCATTCGCGTGGTCGGCTGCATGATCGCGAAGTGACAAATTTGCCGTCGCAACTGTGATACTTTCAATGCGTTCTACGTCTCGTGCGGGCCAGGAAGCCGACGTTCGCAGATCCCACCCGAGTGACCGGACCTGGCCGACTGCCGCCCGATGGGGTCGGCTACAGCCGACCCCATCGGGCGGCAGTAGCGGTCTCGCGAAAGCGGTCGTTCGCCAGGTCGTTCCGGAGTGTGTCGCGAGCAGTCGAACAAACTTGCTCCGGAACGGTCATTCAGAGGTGACGGCGCGGCGTTGGAACGTGGCCGCGCATACGTAGCTGCACTGCTCCTACGCGGCGCGAACGTAGAGCCCCAGCGCTATAAACCACCCGATGGGTGGCAGCGCCAGGAGCCAACGGAAATCCGACTGCAACGCAAAATTCACGGCGCTCATCAATACCAACGTGAGTGCGCCGGTCAGCGCGAGCGCAGCTGTCATCCCCCGGGTACGCAGAGGCATCACCTTCCATCCCAGGTAGGCGATGAGCACTCCCGTACCGGCCATGAAGCCGCCCATGACGGTGAAGACCTTGGCAAGCCATGCCGCCAGTCGGGGCGCCGCCCCATACAGAACCTGCGCATCGACTCCCATGTAGCGCAGGTCCTCTGGCAGCAGTGCCGGACGGACGAAGATGAAGTACAGGCCCAAGCCAATGTGCCACAGACCGCACGAAACGACGAGCCATTCGGCCAGACGGCGACGGACAAGCCTTGACATCAATCCACCTTTACCGCCCGCAAACGCAGCGCGTTCGTAATGACGCTCACCGACGAGAGCGCCATCGCTGCCGCGGCGACGACCGGCGACAGCAGCAAACCGAAGAACGGGTAGAGCACGCCGGCCGCCAGCGGGATGCCGGCTACGTTGTAGGCAAAGGACAGGAACAGGTTCTGGCGGATGTTCCGCATCGTTGCCAGGGAGAGCGTCCTCGCGCGCACAATGCCCATCAGGTCGCCCTTGAGCAGCGTGATACCAGCGCTCTCCATCGCGACATCCGTTCCCGTGCCCATCGCGACGCCGACCGTGGCCTGCGCCAGGGCCGGTGCATCGTTCACCCCGTCGCCGGCCATCGCGACGATTCGGCCCTCGGACTGCAGGCGCTTGACGACGGCCGCCTTGTCTTCGGGGAATACCTCCGCCACCACCTCATCGATGCCGAGCTGACGTCCAACGGCCTCCGCCGTGGTCTTGCCGTCACCCGTCAGCATCACCACGCGGACGCCAGCACTCTGCAGGGCCTTCAGCGCCTGCGGCGTCGTCGCCTTGATGGGGTCGGCAATGGCCACGAATCCAGCCAATTGCCCGCTCACGCCGACGAAGATGACGGTCGCCGCCCGCTGGCGCTGGGCCTCGGCGGATGCAGCGAGGCTTGAAGTCTCGATGCCCTGCTCTGACAGGAATTTGGCGCTGCCCGAGACGACCTCTCGACCGTCCACCACGCCGATGACGCCCTTGCCGACGGGCGAATCGAAGTCAGTCACCAGCGACAGAGGAAGCTTGCGTTCCTGGGCGTCCATCACAATGGCCATTGCCAACGGATGCTCGCTGGCACGCTCGACGCTCGCCAGCTTCTGGAGCACATCGTCCGCGACGAACCCGCCGGCCGGCTCCACGTGAACCACCTTGGGCCGGCCTTCGGTCAAGGTCCCCGTCTTGTCGACCACCAGCGTGTCGATCTTCTCCATCTTCTCCAGCGCTTCGGCGTCGCGAATGAGAACGCCGTGTTGCGCCCCTTTGCCGACGGCAACCATGATGGACATCGGCGTCGCCAGACCGAGCGCACACGGGCACGCGATGATGAGGACCGCCACCGCGGTGATGAGCGCGTAGCTGAACGCTGGGGATGGCCCCCAGACGAGCCACGCTGCAAATGTGAGAAGCGCCACCAGGATGACGACCGGCACGAACCAGCCGGCCACGTGGTCGGCCGTCCGCTGAATGGGCGCCCGGCTGCGCTGCGCCGCAGCCACCATGTACACGATTTGCGACAGCAGCGTGTCGGCGCCGACCTTTTCTGCACGCATGACGAAGCTGCCGGTCTGGTTCAGCGTGCCGGCCGTCACCGTGGACCCGACCGTCTTGGCGATCGGAATCGGCTCGCCCGTCACCATCGATTCGTCGAGATTGGTCTTGCCGTCCGTCAGTTGGCCGTCGACCGGCACCTTCTCGCCGGGCCGCACGCGCAGCAAGTCTCCGACCTGGATGGCTTCGACCTCGACGGTCGCGTCGCTGCCGTCGGCATTCACCTTCACGGCTGTCTTGGGTGCGAGTCCAAGCAGGGCCTTGATGGCCCCGGAAGTCTTCTCGCGCGCCCTGAGTTCCAGAACCTGCCCCACAAGTACCAGCACCGTGATGACGGCGGCGGCTTCGAAGTACACCGCGACGGCGCCGTCTTCGCTCCGCAGCGCCGCAGGAAACTGTCCAGGCGCCAGCGTCGCGACGATGCTGTAGAGCCACGCCGTGCCGGTGCCCAGCGCGATGAGGGTGAACATGTTGAGGCTGCGGTTCCTCACGGAGGCGACCGCGCGAGTGAAGAACGGCCAGCCTGCCCAGAGGACGACCGGTGTTCCGAGCAGCAATTGGACCCAGTTCGACGTTTGCTGCGCAATGAGATGGTGGATATTGAAAAGGTGCCCGCCCATCTCGAGCGCGAAGACTGGCAGCGTCAGTGTTGTGCCAATCCAGAATCGGCGCGTCATATCGCGCAGTTCGGGGCTCTCACCCGTCTCTGCCGTAGCCAGCACCGGCTCCAGCGCCATGCCGCAGATGGGGCAGTTGCCAGGTCCCATCTGCCGCACCTGCGGATGCATCGGGCACGTGTACTCGACCTGGCTTTGGTCGCCCGCAGGCGCCGGCTTCATCGACGCCAGCGCCTGCGCATGGTGCTCGTGATGCGCGTGTCCTGCACCCTGCATCACCGTGCCGTCCGGCATCACGTGGGTAGCATGCGCCGAGTGTTCGAGATGTGCCGTGGAAATCTTTGCTCTTGGGTTGGTGCCAGCCACGGAGGTCGGGCGGGCGTGCTCGTGCCCCGAATGGTTGTGGCGCTCCGAGCTCGATGAGGGCATGAGGGACTCCTATTCCTGTTCGCAGTTTCGCATTCCCCGACGCATGGGAAGGTCAAGTGCACTCAATTTTAGTGGGTGCTGATGACAGAGGCGCAATCCGGAAGCCTAGTCCGACCAGGCAAGCCCAGCAGGCCCAGAACAATGCCCGCTCCCACCAAAGCGGTGGCCCATCTCGACTCTCAAGCCTGTAGTTCAGGCTCATGCCGAAGCCATTGACGATGAGGCCGACAGCCAGAAGCGGCACCGCGTATTCGCCCAGCCATGGAGGCAATATCAACGCCAGGCCGGCACCCAGGACGATGGCGCCAACGCCGGAAGTCAGTTCCGCCGCCTTGGCTACGCCGGTCTCGCGACCACCCCGGCGCATCTCAACCCTGCTTGTCTTTCTCGCCGGCCTGCTGGTGACTGTCGTGCCCGCCGCCATGACTGCCGTCACCGCCATGGTGATGACCGAACAGATGCATCAGCGGGCATGCCAGAAGAATGAGGTACGGAATCGCTTGGCCGACGTGCGTAAGGTGCTCGGTGAGCAGGTAGTAGATGCCGATGGCACCCGGCGCGAGCATGAAGATGCCGAGCGGCGAGCGCCAGCGCGATGGAGGGGGGGGTTCTGGTTCATGGTCTGAGCCGGTTTGCAAATCAGTGACTGTTGACGGGACGGGCACCATTCCGGCCGAACTTGGGAGTGAACCGTGGTGTCACGGCAGCATAGTCGAGCCAGGCTTGCCCGAATGCCTGCTCGGATTCACGTTCCTCCGTGATGGACAGACGCACGTACATCGCGACCAGCACCGGAAAAATCGCCAGCGTGAGCAGTGTCGGCCACTGCAGCAGGAAGCCGAACATGATGGCGACGAAGCCAATGTATTGCGGATGACGAACCCATCGGTAGGGGCCCGCCGTCGCAAGGTGATGACGCCGCTGAGCGTGGTAGAGGACGTGCCAAGACTTCGATAGCAGCGTGAAGCCTGCGAAGATGAATACGAAGCTCAGCAGGTGCAGGACACCGAAGTGCGGGTTGCCCTGACGGCCGGTCAACAGCCACCAGAGGTGTCCAGCCTCGTGACCGAAGAGGTTCACGCCGGGGAACTTCGAACCCAACCAGCCGGACAACAGGTAGATCGTGAGCGGGAATCCGTACATCTCGGCGAACAGCGCCACGATGAAGGCGCTGTAGGCGCCGAAACTGCGCCAGTCGCGGAGGTTCACCGGCTTGAAGAAGCTATAGGCGAACCCAATGAAAATCAGCGAATTGACGACGACGAGACCCCAGAGCCCGTAGTCATTGCCGGCGTTGTTCATCGTTGCTACTCCTCGTCGAGCCGTGATGATGGCCGCCGCCGCGATGCATGAACACATGCATCAACGGGCAGGCAAGGACGAGCATGAACGGCAGCGCGCCCAGCAAGTGCGCCGTGTGCTCGGTCAGCAGGTAGAAGCCGATAACGGCGCAAGCGACCAGCAGCGCCAGTCCAGCGCGTGAACGCCAGAACGATGGCGTCTCGTGATGATCGTGGTCCATGACATCCGCCCTTGTGTCACTTCGCGGGGGAGGACCGGGCCACTTCGCGGTCCATCATCATCTGCATCATCATTTCCATCATGTCCATGCGTTTGCTCATGGCGTCCGGGCCCATGGTGCCCTTGCCGCCGTGCATCTGGCCCATCATGGACATGCCCTCCTGCATAGTCTTCATGTGTTCGGTCATCAGGGCTTGGCGCTCCTCTGGAGTCTTGGCAGCCATCATCTTGTCGTGCATCTCCTGCATCGACTTCAGCATGGCGTCCGTTTGAGCCGTGGACGGCGCACTGGCCGCCTTGGAGCTCTTCGAAGCTGCCTTCGGGCCAGCTTTCGTCGGTGGCGTCGACGGCGCAGAGGCGGAAGCGCCTGCAGGGTGGTGTGCTGCGTGGTCCTGGTCGGCTGGAGCGGTCTGGGCGAGCGCACTGGCGCTGAGAAGGGCGGCAGTGGCGATTGCAAGAAGGGTACGCATGGTCTTTCTGAATTGAAATGAGTAATGGAGTCGAGCCAGTCAACGCGTCAGCCGCAGCAGCCACAGCACCCGCCGCGGCGAGTGGCTGGCCCACTTGTCGGCGCTGCGTCAGCCGCAACCTGCACGGGGGTGTAGCCCGCTTCGGTGATGACGTTCAGCAGTTCATCGGCCGCGACCCCGGCCGGCTCGATTCGAACAAGGTGTTGTGACAGGTCCACGTCCACCTTCGCGCCGGAATCAACCGAGCGAACGGCCTTCGTGATTGTGCTGGCCCAGTGGCCGCAGGTCATGTCTTCGACTCGATAGGTGAGCATTGCGAGTTCCTTTCGCTATGGATGGATGCCTCAACTCTGAACCCTCCCCCCATTGGAAGGTCAACGCATTTGCATGCCGGCTATTGATGCAAATCAACTGCAACGCCAGCTTCATTGGGACCTCCAAGCTATGCAAGGTTCAGCATGACTCTGCGAGGCCGCCAAGGGATTGATTCATATCAAGGTGCGCGCAGACAAGGCGACTAAATTGTTGTCATGGCAGTTGAGGATTGAAGGGAGACTGCGATGAGCACGCTCGGAAGCGCTTCTCGGAATCCGGATTTAACACACCCGGCCTTACGCACTGGCATTGCGCTCGCGGTCACGGTGGCATTGTTCTACGCCCTGTGCACTCTCGTCTGGCTTGCTGCACCCGGACCCTTCGTAGGGTTCATGAACAGCCTGTTCCATGGCATGAACTTCTCGCCGCTCCTGCGGCCAGCATCATTCTCATGGGGCGGCTTCATAGAGGCGCTGCTGGTCATGTCAGTCTGGGCGTTCTTCGCGGGCGCTTTCTTTGGGTGGGTGCGCCAACGCCTTGGCGCTTGAGGGAGCCGCTATCAGTGGAGGTGGCCGCGATTGAACGCGGTCGGGGGGGGCACGGATGGCGTCCTTGGTCCGTAGGCGCTATTTACGCGCGCGATTCGAGATTTGGTTCGTAGCGGCCTTGACCGGCACCACCGAGGCTAAGCCCGCCGTTATGCGCACGACTCAGCAGCCGAGAGGGTGCAATAACTGCGGTGAGACGAGCGTGTTTCCACCCGCCGGAATTCGCCTAAGGCCGAACGGAGTGCTGGAGATTGGTTTTTGCCGGTTCTACTCACGCCGTGAACGTCCGCAATCCAGAGAATTGAGCGCCGTCGGCGAACGACGGCTTGTGGCCGCACACGGACAAAGCCTCGCGATACGGACACGTATTGGCAACTACGAATGCGACTGGCTAGCTCAAGCCCCGAGGACAACATTCCTCCCCCGCACCCCCTCCTTTCTCGGGAGATATATTATTCAACCCCGGACAGACAAAACCAACAACACATAAGCATAAATCGGGCTGAGAGACCCACGTGGCCCCGGAAAACGAGGCGAGTTCCACGAATTGCTCCATCGTCCAAGGATAGACGCCAGCGATGCCGCGCTGTCGGCCTTTCGATTGAAAGAGCCGCATAGCGGTAAATCCCGCGCTATCCAGCGCGAAATCGATCTCCGTGAGGTCCGTCGCTTCAGGGATGCGAAAGCGACCGGTTTTTGGATTCCAGAAGGCAGAAGCGGAAACCATCCCGCGTAGCCTTGGTTAAACGCGTGGTATGCGAGTCGGCCACCGCTGTGCGGGATGCCGACACGGACAAGCAAGCCTCCGTCTACATTGGCGTTGCGCTGGCGAACCGGCATGCCGGGTTCAGCTGCTTCAAGGTACATAAGCTACTCCAGATGGATGCGCGGAGCAGCCCCTTGCGAGGGCGTGCCCCGCAAGGGTGAATGAGATGAGACCGCTACGCGGCCATCGAGAAGAGATCGAGCTGTTGCACTTCCTTTACCGCATTGCTGATCAGGTACTGATCCATTTTCGCCGGCGTGAGGTTCAGACGCTCGGCGAGGCGCGCGAAATACTGCCCGCGCACTTCCATCTCCTGATATCGCTGGGACTTCCCGGTAGGCAGTGTCAGGATCGTTTCGTTGAGCCAGAAACGCGCCGATTCGATCCCTGCATGGGCCTGCACGCGCGCATACCAGTCGTAGTCAAACGAACAGGTTACGAACTCACAGGCTCTTTCGGCATCGACGTCGAGGTGGTCGCTTTGTTCGAAATACACGACGCGTTCGCCAGCAGTCGTTTGCGCATAGGTGGACACGCGACCCGGATGTCGGTACCGATTCCACTGCTCGGCGCCAAAATCCCGAAGACCTTCGGCCGGCGCCTCCGCGTCGAACTGTCCGACGCGGAACCATCCGTGATTCGTGATGGGTACGTTCGGAAACGTGTCGACTTTCGGGATGCGGTATCGGCGCCCCAGTCTGTGGACTTCGTACCAGGCTGATACCGCTGGAAACGCATGCGGTGCGTAGTGGTGCATGGACAGCATGAAGTCGATCGCGACCAGTTGTGAGGGCGTGATCATCTCGAACTGCACGTCGCAGAGATCACGATTTTCTGGTGTGTCAGGAATGAGACCAGCCGCGAGATCGGCGTCGTGCTGCTCGGCGCGCTCAATTTCGAGCGCGTCGAGCGTGAGCAGGTAGCGCAACAGGTTCATGCGCTCCCAATACGACAGCACATCGGGCTGCACACGCACATATCCGGCAGAGCTCAGCGACCGACCCACCAGCTCGCGACGCTTCAGATCCCACTGCGTCGCGAGGAGGTAATTGCGAAAATCATTGAGGCCCGCCATGTACGCATGCTCCGGCTCACGGATCATCGATTCGAGCGACTTGTCCCGATCGCCAACGACACAGCAGAACACGCATCCGAATCGCGAACCGCAGGCCGAACGCTGCCCACTTTCGCCGAGGACGACCCCGCACATGCCGTCGTTGCCGGCGCGGTACAGGTCTGACAGACGTTCGATCGACCGCACTGAAAAGGCGCAGGGAAACGGACGCTTCGCTTCGTCGGCGAACAGCGTCAGCATCAGCATCAGCCAGACATCATCCACCGACCAGTCCCGCAGGGGTGAGATAGCGAGCGCGTTATTCGCGTCACGCGTAGGCGCAATCGCGCTTTCCGCCCGCACCAGCATCGCAACGCCGCGCGAAGCGCTTTCGGCGATGCGATTGCCGAGAACTGTAACGATCTCGCGATCGCCACGGGCCGTCGCATCGCGCTCGAGCGCCGCGCGCAACCGCCCCTGAGGGATGAGCTTCCAGTCAGTCGCGCATGCCCTGATGCGTTTGCCGGCATGCACGCCGTTTTCGACGGTGCGCACCAGTGTGCCGCGGCCGATGGTGGAAACGACAAACTGCATCGCCAGCGACGGCGTGGCAATGTGTGTCGTCACGCCGAGCCCAAGTGCGGCCGCGTGATCGTCGACCTCCTCCAGCATGGTCTCGATATGCCGCGCAAGACTGCTGTTTTCGATCGTTGTATTGGCCGAAGAGATGTAGTGCGCGGGTTGCACGTGGCCTTCTCCCGCGACGCGGCGCACGGCTTCTAGCATGAGAATCGTCGCGCACGTCGAATCCTTGCCGCTGGCCGTGCCGCACAACGGATGGCCGGCACGGATCAGGCCCATGAGGACGCCGATTGCCGCCTCCATCTTTTGAAGAATCTCGTCAAACATGATTGCTCCGGGTTAATGGAGCCCGCCCCCTACGGGAGCGGCTCCCACAGGGGTCAATGAGTTGAAAGGTCAGTGAGGCAGTGCAGACATCTCGTCGATCATCTGACGGTAGGTGATGAGGCCTTCCTGATGCTTCTGCATGAGCGCTGCGCGGCGTACGCCCCGTGCCCATCGGTCGGTCGCTCCGACGCGATCGAGTGCTCCGGGATCGGTCACCCAGTAGCCCATGCGGAGCATTTCTTCGATCGCCTCGTTGAGGGAGTCGAAGCAGAGATGACCGATGAACCCGTCCAGGTCGAACTGCTGAATGCGCCAGGCCTTTGAGCCTGATGCATCCGGAAGCACGAATGCCCAGGACTCGCGATCTTCCATACGGCACTCGATTCCGGCCGGATGACCGTCATACGAGAACATGAGACGTTGGTAGGCGATCTGCAGCGGGCGGGCGATGTCACGCAAGTGACGCCCGAAATCCGCAGGAACCCGGGTGGATGCTGTGCAGACCCGCTCCCAGGAAGCAGAACGGTAACGATTGGCGCTGCGTTGAGTGCTTTTCATGAAGGCTCCAGTAGGACGGGAGCCTTCCCCTGTGGGAGAAGCTCCCAAGGGGAAAAAGAAGCCCGCGAGGCGGGCCGGTCGATGCGCCAGTCGCGCAGAAGATTCACAAAGGGTAAGTCCAGTGCGCGGGCGTGGCCACGGGGAAAGATGCGGAAATAGTGGTCTCTTTCGACCGAAGACGAGCCGCTAATCCGGCGCCGACTGCGCGAGCACCAAAAAAAATGCCGTCGGGCGACCCCGGGAAGGGGACGCTCGACGGGCGGTTTCATGGTAGTACCGGTTAGCTGGTCCGGTATCCGAACCTCTCCAGATCGGGAAGACCGCCAATGGAATGGATGAACGCTTCAGCATCCACACCATTTTTCGTAGCCATGCCCCGGAATTCGTTAATCCTTTTCATTGCGTGCCTGATCGCCTCTTCCCTGTCCTTCAGTTCCAGTGCCAGGATGTGGCCATTCCCACGTGCCAGCTGAACCTAGTGAAGCGCGGCTTCATGTTCACGTAACCGGTTCAGCGCCCATTTCACCTGGTCCCGGACATGATGAGGAACCGCGTTGTTCATGTCCGACGAGTGAGGACCGCATGGATTGCGCAACAGCTCGGCAAACTTCTGCAGCATGGCTTCCTGCATCGGCACCGTGAACCTGCCATTCATCTGCACGGCGGCAACCCAGTCCTCGCCGTCCAGAAGATGATATAAATTCGCGTCGCCGTCCGCTCTAACCCGGATGGTCGGAACAGGCTGCGCACTGACCGGGGTCGACTGGCGATTCGCGATCCATTCGATCAGCGAAAGCTGATCGCGTTTCCAGTCAATCTCATCGTGAGGGTACTCGAAGCGCTCGCAAAGCAGCCGGTGGAAGTTTTTGAACTCATGGTCCGGCGATCGACAATCTCCGCTTTCCAGCACTCTGCGGCTCTCCAGCAGAGCGGTAGCCCCAAAGCGAGTGTCGATCTCATGCCCTTCCTTCCGGATATGCTTCATCCATTCGGCGGCCGACGGCAGTTGAGATACGAGTTCGACGATGCGACCGTCGATGCCTGCGTGCGCATCGACAGAGGTATCGTTGAGAATCGCCGCCTGCAGATCGAACAGGAAGACCAGCGCGTCGACACCGTGGGCCTCAGCGACCGCTCCTAACGTTTCCACTGCGTTCAGCAGCTCGCGCATGAAGCGTGCGAACAGGCCTGCACGATGCATCGCCACGATTGCCGCGGTCGCAACGTCTGCGGCTTTGCCGGGATCATCGGCAGGAATTTCGGCCTCTGTGATCGCCTGTGAATGGACGAGACTGCGCATTACCAAAAGCGCGGAAAGCCCCGTCGTTCACGGCGGGGATGGAAAGCGCGGACGCCGCAGGCGTCCTTGACAACGTCAGCATGCTGATATCCTGTGCATATGCAACGACTTCAAGCCTTCAAATTCGAACTGATGCCGACCGGTGAACAGGTGCGCAAGATGTGCCAGTTCGCGGGCGCGTGCCGGTTCGTCTTCAACAGGGCGCTGGCGTTGCAGGTTGAGCGCTACAAAGGCGGCGAGAAGAAGCTCGGATACTCCGGGCTGTGCAAACAGCTCACCGAATGGCGCAACAGCACAGATACGCCGTGGCTGGCCGACCTGCATTCGCAAGTCGGCCAGCAGGCGCTCAAGGATCTGGAGCGCGCCTATACCAACTTCTTCGATGGTCGCGCCAGTTTTCCGCGCTTCAGGCGCAAGGGAGAACGCGATAGCTTCCGGTTTCCGCAGCGTGTCGAGGTCGATTGTGCGAACGGCTGCGTCAGGCTTCCGAAACTCGGCTGGCTGCGCTATCGCAATAGCCGTGCGGTGCCTGGCGAGGTCCGCAGCGCAACCGTGTCGCTGCACGCCGGCAAGTGGTACGTCTCTATCCTCACGACGCGTGAAGTCGAGGCGTCTGTGCCTCACGGTCCGGCCGTCGGGATTGATGTCGGCATCACGCGCTTCGCCACGCTGAGCGACAGCACGTTCATCGCACCGCTCAACAGTTTCAGAAAGCACGAACAGCGTCTCGCAAAGTACCAGCGCCGCATGGGGCGCAAGGTCAAGGGTTCGGCCAACTGGAAGAAAGCGAAGGCCCGTATCCAGCGCATCCACGCGCGTATCGCCAATGTCCGTTCGGACTTCCTGCACAAGGCCTCGGCCACGATCAGCAAAAACCACGCGATGATCGCCGTCGAAGACCTGAAAGTGCGCAACATGTCGAAGTCCGCATCGGGAACGCTCGAAGCACCGGGACGCAACGTGCGTGCAAAGTCGGGACTCAACAAGGCGATTCTCGATCAGGGTTGGGGAGAGTTTCGTCGGCAACTGGAGTACAAGACGGCGTGGTGCGGCGGATTCTTTGTTGTGGTACACCCGCGCAACACGAGCAGAACCTGCCCGTGCTGCGGCCACGTCTCGGCTGAGAACCGCACGTCTCAGGCGAAGTTTCTGTGCGCCGCGTGCGGATACGAAAATCATGCCGACGTGGTCGGTGCAATCAACATTCTTTCCCGCGGATCGGCTGCATTGCGGGACGAAGGGCAGGACACGGGCGACGCTTCGCCCGGGTGCGCATGCACAGCCCGGATCGCCTGTGGAGAGCCGGTGCAGTCGGGCCGCTCTGTGAAGCAGGAACCCGCCGAAGTGACTATGCATACAGTTTCTCATGCGTAGCGCCGTAGGAATCCTCCCCCTTCCCGCGAAAGCGGCGACCGAAGGTCGAGGGGGAGGAGGATGTCAAATCATCTAGAAAATCACTGCATGAGAAGGTCAATTTCGGCTCCTTGAGGGGATGCCGGGCAGAGCTCCCCAACCGGGAGGTCTGCCCGGTCGGGGTAAAGAAAATTTGATTGCGGCAGTCAGGCGCGACGAAGTTGCCGGTCGAATGGCGACAGACTATTGGCTGGTACGCGCGTCGGATGTCTGTGAAGCGCAGCAAACGACTGCTGTTCCCAGAGCAGGCATACAAGTGCAAGCATTGCCCCGATCACAGTTGCGGCTGCGATCTGCTTCTTCATGGTCACCTCCATGTTTGCGCACGAAGCCCCGACGCTCTTTCGAGGCCGGGGCTTCGCGCGATCAGGAACAGGTTTGCGGATGCGCGGCCGGGAAGACCAGGACGCGACCATCCTTGCAGAGAACAAAGTCGCCCGGCTCGCCTCGCGGCTTGCGGACAACGATCGTCGGTGCTGGCCTGGCCGGCTCAACGTGTGCCACAGGTTGAGCCGTGCACGCGCACAGCGACGAACTGCTCGCTGCGATGAGCAGCAACAACAGGTTTTGCATGGGATTCCTCGTTGTAAAAAAGACGAGGGAACGCCCCTATGGGGACGTTCCCCACAGGGTGAAGAAATGAAAGGAAATGACAGCTCTCAGGCAGCGAGCGCCTCGACGTCAATGACTGCATCCGCTTCCGCAACCAGATCAGGTGTCTGCGAGATGAAAAACTCCCGCTCGTACCCGCCTTGTCGCAGCACTTCCCGCTTCATCCGCATGAACTGCAGCTTGCGCTGCGGATCGAGCGGACCATCGGACTCGTCGCTGAACAGGGTCTGGTAGGGCTGGCCAGCATTGCTTGCCAGATACAGGGCGATGCCGCGCGTCAGGCACTCGTTGATCCAGACCTTCTGGCCGCCGGACATCACCGTGACTGCCTTGGTGCTGTCGTGATCGGCGTCATGCACGAGGATTTCAAACCCCTCGCGCAGTTCACCGCTCGCCAGCGCCCGCTGCGTCTGGATCTCGACCGTGAAGCGCATGCCGTAGCATGCGAGCAACAGGTCGTTCACCATCTTCGTGAGGGCGGGGCCCGCATCGTCGATCGTCAATGCAATCACGCCTTCGTTGCCGAGGCCTCTCGCGAGCAGCTTCCACTGGGCAATCTCATCGGAGATGCGGTTCGCACGCGACTGTGTCGCGTCGAATCCCGCAAGCTCCTTTGCGATCGCCTGTCGCTCGACCTCACGCGTCGTCTGCGAGCGGATCAGTGATTCGATCCGGGCATCGGCCGCGGTGATGGCTTCACGGCACTGCGTTAGCTGCCGGTCGATATCGGCGATGGCACCGGTCACGTCGTCGACGCCGAGGCGTGCGACTTCCGCGTCCAGTTCCTTCGCTTCCTCCGACAGACGGGCCTGCTGCGCCTCGCGGCGTGCACGCAGCGTGGCTTCCTCGGTCTCGAGCGCGGCCAGTTCTTCACTGGCTTTGCCTAGACCCCCGGTTGCGGCATCGAGCAGCGGCTTGCGTGCGGCGAGATCGACAGCTTTCTGAAGGTCACGGCGCGCGGCCGCGATCGCATCATTGACCGCCTTCAGCTCCGCCCGCCTGCCCTCAAGATGCTGCACCTGAGGCGTCAGCAGCGCGACCTCATCGCGTTTGGCACGAAACGTCGCACGCAGATTCGTGAGCGAAATGCGGTGCTCCTGAACCTGTACGTCCGCCTGACGGGCCTGCGCAAGCAAGGGACAGGTGTTGTGCATCTCATGACCGGCACAGGGCACGGTACTGATCACACTCGCCTGCTGTTCCAGCGACTTCAGAAGCGTCATCTTCGACGTGCCTTCCGACTCCAGACCGTTCAGACGGGAAGTTGCCACGGTCAGCGCAAGCTGCTTCTCCTCGAGGGCAGAAATCTCCCTCTGGATCGGCTCGACACGCGCCTCCTCGCTCGCGATACGTGCCTGGGCGGTATCACGTGCCGCGGCGGCACCCAGAATCGCGTCACGTTGCGAAATCACTGCGTTGTGTTCCGCGATGGACGTGCGCAACGAAGCGCGCCGCTGGTTCAGGCGCCGTTCGTCGGCGCTCGCGTCTGTCACAAGGACCTGCATGGCCGACGAAATCTGGCTTCGCCGCGTACCGAGTTCCCGCAGGCGGGCCTGCGCACCGGCATTGGCAGTCTGCCTTGCAGCAAGAACGGCGCGCTGGTCGGTCAGGGTTGCTACCTTTGCATTCAGCGTCTCCCGGCTCTCGCGAGTTGCGGTGACGGACTGTGCATCGGAAGCGATGGCCTGATCGATCTGGGCGACGCGATCGCGCTTCGATCCAAGCGCAACGAGTTGCTGTTGCGTAGTGTCAAGCGCGCGACCGAGCACCTTGGCGACATCGGCGGCTTTCGCCGACAGCGTGCGCAGGTCATCGATATGCAGCAGTTCCGCGAGCAGTGCCTTGATCTCGGTCGCGCCATAGGAGGCGAGCGGACGCCGGTTCTGCGCAGAAAAGACGCTGGTAAAGAACGACTCCAGCGAGCCACACACCGACTCGACACACAGGTCATAGGTCTCCGCCTTGCCGTCAGAGACAGTACCGTCACCTGTCTGCATGGGCTGCCAGTTTCCGTCCGCGTTGCGCCAGGCCAGGTAGTACTCAGCCTTGCCCGTCTTGCCGGGCTTGCGGAATGCGAATGACGAGCGGTACCGCACACCGCCATGCTCCCATTCGAACTCCTTGAGCGCGTGCGCGCCGTAGACGTGGTCCCAGTAAGAGAACGCATCCACCGACACCTTCGCGGCGCGCGACGGCATGATCCGGTACGGATGCAGATTGTCCATAATCGTGGACTTTCCCGCACCGTTCGGGCCGGTCAACGCGATGAGGCCTGCCGGAAGCGATTCGAGATCGAGCGTGACGGTGTCGCGCTTCATGCCGTCACGAACACCAATAAAGCCCGTCAGCGTCAGTTTCAGTGGGCGCATGTCTGAACCTCCTGAAGCGGCGCATCGTACAGATAGTCCGATGGCAACCACGGCGCATCATCGTCGTTGGACAACATCCTTCCCACGATCGGATCAGGCACGTGGGCAGGCGGTTGAGCAGCGTTCGCAGCGGCCTGAGCGGCCACTCGAGCGACCTCTTCCGCCGCCTTCTTTTCCAGCGACCCGTCGATGACTTCGCCAACGGTCCTGCAGACGGCGGCATAGGCCGCGCTGGTACGCCGGATCAGCGCGTCCCAGTTGTCGACACCGGTGAGCGCGAGCAGCTCGCGTGAGCCCCACTGGTTTGCATAGCCCGTGTTGAACGACCACAGCAGGTTCTGCAGCTGCACGTCGGGCACAACAGCCAGATCCGCCGTTGCCGCATTGACGGCGGCAGTCAGGATCAGGAAGCGGTCCGACTGGGCGATCACCGCGCCGCGATGTTCACCAAAGGGAAGATGAAAGATGCTCGCGCGATAGCCCGCGTGGTCGGTGAGGACCTTCTGGATCTCGCGTGGCGAGCGGTTTGCAGTGAAATGCCGGACCCATTGGGAGCCGGCGGGATAAAGACCAAACATGATGACACTCCACAGCAGATGGGCGGAGTGCATCCCTGAGGGGATGAATCCCCGCCAGGGTTAATAGACAAAGATGGATGCAGCAGACTGCGATCGATGCGTCAGGGACGCGGGTGAACCTTGTTCCGGAAGCCCGCGGTCCTCTGGTAGAGAGCGGGCTTCCGGAACACGGCTGTGTTCCGCGTGAGAGTGCCGTACCGGCCACTCTCACCATGGCGGCTAGGCCGCAAACAGATCGTCGTTGAGCCAGTCGAGCGACGCGGGTGTAGCGGTCGCCTTCATATCAGTCCCGACCGGAGCGGCGGTGACTTCGTCCGTCGTCTCCAGCGATGCGGCGGGATGCGTGAGCACCTTGGCGAGCGCCGTCACTTCAGGCGGCGATGCAGGCTGCGATTCGGGCTGCAATCCAGGCCCGGAAGCAAGACTGGCGAGCACACCGGCCGCGACCGCTTCCACGTCGCCGGAGGCGAGCAGTTGCAACCGGTCCTGAAGCGGGCTGGCGTCAACGCTGGCCAGTTCGCACCAGCGTGCGAGCTTCCCCTCGACGGTCGTCTCCAGACTGATACCCTGGGCACGGCTGCGAACCACCGGCAGTACGCGCGACTCGACCTTCAGACCCGCAGCGCCAGAAAACAGCGCCTTGATCGCTTCCCGATCGACTACCTGACGATGCTCCTCGTCGACCTGCCAGCGCACACGCACGAACTTGTCGGCCGCGTCCGCAGCGAGCTCCCGAAGCTTTGCCATGTCCGGCGGCCCGTCGAAGTCCATGCAGATCATCTGTCGTGAAGGCGTTGCGACGAGCGTTGCTGACGCACTGCCCGGTTCAACGTCCCACGATAGATAGCCCTTCTCGCCCTCTTCTCCATAATGGAAGCGGCCAATTGAGCCCGGATACGCGACCAGCCTGCCGTCACGTTCCCACTGCTGCTCCTTGTGAATATGGCCCAGCATGAAGCCATCGCATTCGGCTTCGAACAACGCCGTGAGCGAGAACTCGTGATCGAATCCCGCCATCGTTACGCCGTGCTCTGTCGTGCAGCCGTTGACCGTACCGTGCGAGACACCGACCGTGCGAATCCCCGCTGCGCGAAGCTGCCTGTTCACCCGGCCCGCCGCCGCCAGATATGCGGCGAGCACATCGCCCAGTCCCGTACCGGCCTCGAGCGCGCCAACGCTCGCAGCCAGTTGGCCCTTGTTGACCGTGGGCAGGCAGGTGAACACTACTTCGGGCATGACGCCGCTGAACTGACGCAGTTCGTCTTCCGAGAAGACTGGTCCCTTCGATGCCCAGAAACGCCCATCGACGAGCGCGACCTGAGACACGCGATCCGCAACATGGATCTGATGAACGCCGCCCATGAGGGCGAAGTTATCTAGCGTGCCAGGTGGCTCATGCGAGAACGTGCCCTGCAACAAGAGCACAGGCATCGCGTTGGCAAGCCGGTGAATCTGGGTCGCGAGCGCGTGCAACGACGGCGCATGCGCATCGAGCCGGTGATCGGTCGAGTCGCCGGAAATCACGCCAACCTGAGCGCCGCTGTGGATCGCGTTGGCAACAGCAAAACTGAAGCAACGATCGGACTCGGCCAGATTGTCGGGCGCGTAATGCAGATCAGAAAAATGTGCGAATTTCACTTTCGCCTCCAGAAATGAAAACGGCCGCCCCAGGGCAGCCATTGTTGGAATACGCGCCCGGGAGGACGCAGGAACAGGAAGGGAAAAAGCCAGCCCCGAAGGGCTGATGGAAAGTGTTGACCGGTCAGTCGAAGAATTTCGTCTGCCTGGTCGCCGCGATCTCGCGATCGAGTGCTGCGGGATCAGTCAGTGCCGTCTCCAGACGCTCGTTCATGCTGTCGACATCCTGTGGCCGCTCGACCCATCCGCGTCCATAGGTGGTGTGCGCAAAGAGCCGGAAATCATCCTTCCGGTTTTGCGCGCTTAACCCGAGACGCTTCAGCAGGTCCGACATACGGTCCAGCTTGTCGGCGAGCGTTTCGACAACACCGTCCGCGCTGACGTCGATTTGCGATGAAGGCGGGTTCGATGCATGACCCGGTTCGGCACCGCCTGCAGCCTGTACCGGCTGTTGCTGCCCGGATGCCTGTTGGTCTGCCATCGGGTCGCTGTCGTCGACAGAGCTCTCACCGTGCGTTCCCTCATCCGCAAGGGCGACTGGAAAGCCACCGCCAAGGGGAACAACGTTGCCACCGGCCTCGAGCAGTGCGACAGCCTGGCCAGCCGCTTCGATTGCCGGCACGGCATCATCGGCGCCGTCAAGCAGCGCCCCGATGTCGATGTCGGCGTCGAGCACCGTGAGCAGCTGCTTTGCCCGAACTGCTTCGCCGTTTTCGTTGATGCGCGTGATGTCGAACTCGCGCTTCGTGATCCAGAATCGCGTCCCGGTCAGTTTGCCTCTGGCAAGCTGCACGGTCTGCATGGCCGAATACGCCTTCTGAAGCACGTAGATCGAATTCGTCGGCAGCTCGATGAGGCCCAGCCCCTTGATGTCCGGCACAGCGAAGATGAAACTCGCGGACAGGTTGCAATGTCGCGCCTGATACTGCGGACACTGTTCGGGGTCACAGATGCCATCAGGAATCGCTTCATCCTGTCGCCGGATCACGGTGCGGCCGCCGAAGTGGCGAACCGCGCGTTGCGCCCGCTGATCCCGCTCCATCTTCGCGTATGTCATGCAATAGCGGATGCCATCGCGTTCATACTGCGAGAAGAACTTGCGACCATTGGCGCCGTACACGGCCATCTGGTTGGGCAGGTTCTGCATCCAGTCGTTGAACGCGAACAGCACTGGAAAGCGATAGAGCTTGAGTCCATCGCCACGATCCTCGCCATACAGCCTGAGGATTTCGTCGGCGACGTCCGGATTGGTGAAGTCCGAGCGGCGACACGTGAAATACGGTGTGTTTTTCGGCGCGAGTGCGTTTTTCAGGTTGCACTGCGATTCGAGCACCTTGCCGATCGTGTCGAACGAATCCCCGGCCGCGACCATGCCGTTGTAGATCTCGACGGCACACGCATTCGCTCGGGCTCTGGACGTGAGCACCTTGATGCCGGGCCGGATGTGTCCGATCACTGGCGGGCGCAAGGCCCGTTCTTCAACGACACTGCGCACAGGGCCGTTGAGCATGCTGGGAACTGCATTCATGAGGGTTTTCTCGCAAGGAAAAAGATCGCTGTGGTGCGCAACTCGCTGGCCGACTGCTCCAGTTCGTGCGCCGCCGCCTCGCCGCGGCGTTCAGCAACATGTGAAAGAAAAACGCGGCGCTCGGGATCGCTGAACGTCGCGAACCGTGCTACCTCGCACCGCTTGCGCCATGCTGGCGATGCGGTATCTGCAGATGCGCGTTCCTGGGCGATCGTGTCGCTGATCGCCTGGGCAATGCGCTGGTCGAGACGGTCTGGAAGCATGGAAGACCTCCGTACGGGACAGGAACTGAAGGACGAAAAAAAAGCGCGTTCCTCGGTCAGAGGAGCGCGCTTCGGGATTCGGATGAAATGACCCGAGCGCCACAACCCTTCTGGGGTCGTGGCGCTCAGGGAGCCGGGAGGCTCACAGTCGGGAACGTTAGGTCGTTCCCGCGCAGCATGGTCACGCTGCGCAACAGCCCATTTTCGGAAAATTCATTCCGCCGCAGGATCACGGATCAGTCGACTACGACCGTTCTACCCAGACGGGCTCTGGAGAGAGAACACCCGAATGATCCGGGTCCGAACGATGTCGCGGCGCAAATGAATGCGGCCGGCGACGAGTTTTATGACTGAATGAATGGGGAGCGCGGGCTGGGCGCTCATCAGCAGAAGATTCCACACCAGTTGCCGGCTGGTCGGAGCATGCGCAGGGCACGACTTGGACAGAAGATGGACTCCGGGCTAGCCGGGGTCAGGTCGATGCATCAGGGACGCGAGAAGTAGAGTCAGTATTGCCCAAAACGCTGCCGCAAATCCCCCGAAAGATCACGAAAACGGCATAGCTTTTGCCTGAATTCGTCAGAGGACTCGCGTTGAAAATGGACGGTGAGAGAGACCACACCTGAATATAACCATGGCCGCAGTCCTTGATTTCCCTCCCGAGCCCGAACGGCAGCCGCAGGGCACCGCCGGACGCCCCGCGCTCAGTGTCCCTTCAGCATCCGGTAGCGGGCTGAAGCCCATCGAACGCCTCACGAGCGACGGCCGGATTGAGCGGATCAATCCGGAGACCGATGCGAAAACGGTGCTTCGGTACAGCTCGCAGTTCGCCCGCAACTACATCCGGTCAGACTACAACTTCTGCGCGTCGAAGATTGCTGTCGCGCGCGGGGGCAAGGTCAAGGCGCTGGAGAAGGCGTTGCGCGACACCGCGAACTGGCTCGGCAAGACCGATGAATGGCTGGCCCGCCACGAAGCGCGTCGACTCGAAATGCCGCACGAACTGATCGAACTGACGATCACCCGTCCACTCGCGGGTCTGCTGGTGCGATGCCTGACGCAGTATGACCGGATCTTCGTGCGATCCACCGAGCGCATGATCGAGCGAAAGATCACGGACCAGGATCGCGCGAACATTCTCGCGAACGCGGAGCGCCGGCTCAAACACATCGTTCAGGTGTGCATGCCCGACAACGACCAGTACGACTTCGACGGCCAGCGCCACGAAAGCTGACTGCTTCGACCTCTCACGCCTACTTCAGATCGCGGCCCACTTGACTTCGTGGCCGCATGGGTACGCTCGACTTGTCACCCTGTGAGGAACATATGGATCTACGGCAAATTCAGGCACTGCACGCCCAGTATTCGGGGCAACCCGTCGTCATCGACATAACCCGCCACACTGCCGCGATGCCGGCGCTACCGGCACCCGAAGGCGGCAAATCGCTATGCTCCCAAGGTGCCGCACTGACTGCGGCACTGCGCACGGCAAGACGCCCTGCCCTGATCGCAGTGGCTATTGCCGCGCTTGCTGGTCTGGGGGGGATGAGTGCAGCGCGAGTGTGGCACGCGACGCGCGAGAATATTCATCCGGCACCGATCGCCGCGGCGCCCGCATCAGCGCACCTTCCCACCCACGCGCAATCCGTGGACGATGGCACGATGCCGATCAATGCGGCGCCCGCGAAGCCATTGACCGAGAGTGACTTCGAAGTGCAGAAGGCGACCGGACCGTCCGGCCTCGCGAGCGTCGACGCACGCTCGCTCGCGATGCCGGCCGCGACCGCCAGAACCGATCTTCGAGCGGCCACCCAATCCACCAATCCGGAACAGCGCGCCGCGGCCTCTCCGATCCACGCGCAACGCCCCGGTGCCGCTGCACAGACAGCCCAGCAGGCAATCACACAGCAGGTTCAGGCACCAGCGCAATCGAAGAACACTGCGCCGACAGGCACCACTGCGGCCCCGACCACGACGGCGGCCGCTGTCCCCGCGGAACAGCCGCATGGACCGGTCAGGCCAGCCTTGGGAGCCTTGCATCACCTCACCCGTCATCAGCCGACGGCGAACGACGAGCCCGCTGCGCCGTCGACCACAACGCCCGCGCCGTCGAAAGCGCCCGCCGCGAAATCCGGCGACGTTCAACTGTTCTAGGAGCCCCCGATGAAAACACAAGGTCCCAACGTCACCCTGCTTTGCGCAGGCCTGTCGGTTCACGGCAGCGTGATTCTCGATCACGGTCTGAGCCTTTTCGGCATCGTCGATGGTGACGTGGTCTCCAATACCGGCCTGTTGCATGTTGGTCAGGGCGGCATGGTCAAGGGGCAGGTACAGGGTGAGCACGTCCGGATCGACGGCACGGTTGAGGGGGACGTGCACGCACGCGGCATCCTCGAAATCAACGGCCGCGTGATAGGCAACGTCTACTACTACGGGACGATCCGTCTCGGCCCGCGTGCGTCTCTCGAAGGGCAGGTCAAGCGCAAGAGAGATCTGACGATAGAGAACGCGGCAAGCAACGTTCAGCAGTTGGCGCGCGCCGCATCAAATGCCTGAGGCGAGCGCGTATATCTATTTTCAACCAGGAGAATCAAGGATGCACAGTCTCAGCAAGGTCTTCGGCCCTTTCCTCATTGCCGGCGCATTCATGGCCAGTGCACAAGCCGAAACAGCACCCGTTCGTGAACAGCTGGACGCAGCGCTCTACAAGGACGGCGTTCCGATCGTGACTGGCTCGTCGATCATTGGCGACGATGGCAAAGCGCCGTTCATTATTTCGAACGGAGAGAACATCGGCTATGGTCATTGCACGAAGGCGGGCAACACGATCACTCTCCGAAGCGAGAGCACGTTTGTCGGGCGCGGCCTGTTTATCGCACCGGCCATGGTCGACGGGAACAAGGCAACGGTTTCCGTGACCGTTCATGACACGGAATTTATGGGCAAGTCGGAAGACGGTCCAGCCGACTGTCGTTCCCAGGTCGTGAACAAGAAGGGCCTGGTAGTCGAAAAACGCAACGTGGTGGTCGCAGATGGCCAGACTATCGACGTGCCGCTCGGCGACGCACATTATCGCCTCGCGCTAAAGCTACACCACGCGGACCTGTAATAACCGGGCCACGATAGAACAAAGGGCGCTCCCGTCAGGGAAGCGCCCTATTTTTTGCATGTGCGCCGGACCACGTCCGCGTCCACGTCATAGCGGTGCAGGAGCCCTATGGAAAAGCGCACGATAGCCCGGCAGGTTGGTGAGAGACCGCTCCCGATCAACCGCCAGGCCGCGTGCCTCAAACCAGGTCGCGAGCCAGTCGATGGCTCTTTCGAGTGCGTGCTCGTTCGCCTCAGAGGCGAAGCGAAGTGCGTGGTGACCCAGCAACGCGGCATACTGCGCCGAATTGGCCAGAAAGAAAAACGGCGACGCGACACGGGCACGCTGCCACGCCAACGCGAACAGCTCCGCGATCTCGCTGGCCTCCAGTAACGGGACCTGATCCTCCCCGATGTCCGTCACCATCGCCAGATTCACCGGCGACACGAACTGCCGGTCGGGTCGCGCGCCAACCTCTGCGAACACCGGCCTGTTCTCCGCGTGCCAGGATTCCAGCGCGTCCGTTCCGACCCAGACTCGTGAGCGCAGGTTCTCGTTCAGCCATGTACGGCATTGCGGCTGGCTCACGAGCGAAAAGCCTGCGACGGCGAGCGGCGCCCAGTCATCGCGTCCGACGGCGAGGTAGGAGAAGTTGCCGTCGCTGTACGAATAGCAGAGGGCATCGAGACTTGCCCTGTCGAACTCAAAGGCCGATGCCCGGTGTCGATGCGGCGCAACCGCTGGCACGACGACGACGACCTGCGAGGCGGCGTCAACAGGCATGAGGGATGAGACAGGCACATAGCCAAGCCTGCGGAGCAGTCGATCGAGCATGGAAACTCCAGATATTGATCAGCGTGCTTCCGATTCGATGACGAATCGCGACACGGGATTTTTCTTGATCGTGGCGATGACAAGACTGTCACGCGCCCGCGTCATCGCGACGTAGAACAGGCGCCGCTCCTCCGATTCGGTGCTTTTCTCGTCCGGTACGACACCCTCTTCGGCGCGCGTGATCCAGACGTGGTCCCACTCCAGCCCTTTCGAACTGTGCATCGTGGTTAGCACGAGCGCGCCGTCTGCGGGCTTGTTGTTGTCCCGTTTGAGATATTCGATCCGCTCGGCGAACGTGCTGTTCAGTCGCGACAGCACGTCGTATGTGCCCTGGATTGCGCGAATCGCCGGATCGGCCTTCGCATAGGTCATCATCAGTTCCAGCACGCCATCGAGCGCAAGCGAATAGAACTGGCGCTCACACATCAGTTGCCATTCGCCCAGGCGCTTCATGAACGCGCGGTACGCGGTGGCCGTCTCTTCGGGCAGACCTAGCGCGACCAGATCCTTTTTCTGTCGTTGTACAAGCGCCGAGCCCATGTCGCGGTGCAGTGAGCCCAGGTGCGCAGAATTCATCCCCATGTAGCCCAGGACCGCATCAAGCCCGTTCTGCTTGCGGCCTTCGACGATTTCGAGCAGATTGCACATGAGCGCGCCCTGCGGCCGGTTCAGTACCGAGCTGCCGGAGGCGCGGAAATAGGGAACGCCGTGCGACCGGCAAACCGCCTCGATCGGATCAAGGATACGGTTCGTGCGTGCAAGAATGGCGCACGACTTGCCGGACGCGAGCAGCGGTTGCAGGAATTCGACCGCGGCAACGGCGTCTGCATATTCGTCGTCGGACCGCTTCGTCGCGACCGAGCCGCCGGCGCCGCGTTCGGCCCGCAGCACCTTTGGAATGCGATCGGCATTATTGCGGATCACCCGGTCGGCGGCCGAGAGGATTTCGCTGCGGCACCGGTAGTTGCTGCCCAGCACCACCCGTTGCGCATTGAACGACGCGGCGAAGCTCTCCATCCCGCGAAAGCCGAGCGCGGCACGGAAGCCATAGATGCTCTGGTCATCGTCACCCACGACCGTCACCTGTGCCCCCGATTTCGCATGAAGCTCGACCCACCGGTACTGCAACGGATCAGTGTCCTGAAACTCGTCAACGAGCAGATCCGTGAAGCGGTACGGTTTGATATCGCCCGCCTCCATGCCTGCAACCGCGAGGCGCAGCATGTCCTGGAAGTCGATCTTGCCGTTGCGCTCTAGCGCTGCCTGATAGGCCTCATAGAGTTGCGCATCGGCGGTGCCGGCCTCGACACGACCAAAATTGGTCTTGATCCGCTCGATCACGGGCACGACTTCTTCAGGCTTCCATTCGAGGCCGAGTTCGGCGATGACGCGGGTAATCAGGCCCATGCGATCGCCATCGGATGCGATGTCCCGCCGTTTTCCGCCGGGCTGGCCCAACTGCCGGAACGCCAGCGAGTGGAAGGTGCCGGCGATGAGCCGATTCTTTGCCTGGACGCCCGAGAGCGCCAGGATGCGATCGCGCAGTTCCACCGCAGCGTCCTTGCTGAACGTGACGGCACCGACGATCGCGCCAGGCTGCGACAGGAGGAGCGCCGCCTTGGCGGCAATCGTCTTGGTCTTGCCCGCGCCCGGACATGCGATCGCGACGCAGTGCCGGCGGTGCTCGGCAACCTCGCGCTGCTGGGGATTCAGGCCGTCAAGCATGATTGCGTCGCGCCTAGCGGCCGCGCACCGTCGTCATCAGGCGCAGGTGGGTCATGTACCCACGCACGCCAATCGGATGGAACTTGCGCAGAAAACGCGCCGATTCCTCGTCGACGTCCGACTGGTCGCGAATGCCGTTCCAGACGAGAAAATCGAAGTTGTCCATCACCTTGTCGAACTTCATCAGCAGCGACAACAGACGCATCGAGAAACGCGAATACGCCTCGACCTCGATGGCGAGCGACGGCTTGGTCACGGTCGGGGCGAACACGATATCGCCCTGGTCGCGCAGTTTCCGCTCGGACTTCTCGCGGAAGTCCTTCGCCACGCCAAGCTGTTCATCGACATACGCCTCGAGCTCGGCAACCTGCTTCTCGAGCCACGAAGTGACCGTGTCCTGATCCTCAGCGCCGAACGTCGAGCGGCCGAAGCGCTGCATGTTGATGCTCATGCGGTTCAGGTACGGCCACCACTGTTCGAACAGCGGCTTCAGGCGGGTGTGATTCAGCCGCACTGTCGCGGCCACTACTGCCGCGCCGGAAAGCTGGCGCGCCATCAGCTCACGGCCGATTTCCCGACGGCGTCGCACGATCGCTGCGCGCTCGGCCGGAGACAGCTCGCGGAACAGCTTGCGCGTACGGGCAACCTGCTCACGCTTTTCCTCGGCTTCGGACTCGCTGATCATCCCTTCCTTCTGAAGGGTGTTTGCCGCGTCTTCCATCTGTTGCAGCTCGAGTTCAATCTCGCCGCCGTCCGCGCCATCCGTCGTCGCACTCTGATTCGCCGCCGAATCACTTGCGGCATCAGCACCGGTAGCCGGGTTTTCCGCTGCTACAGGAATGTCGGTCGCCGACGGCTGGCTCAGGGCTTCAGGATTCGTCTCTTCGGAGATGGTGCTCATGTAGGGGTGTCCTTTGGAAAGGTGCACGCGCACGCGCGCGGCATGTCCCTATTGTTGCGAGCCTCATCCCGCCCGGGCCGTCAAAACATGCGTGATTTGAAGCATCTTTCCGACCAGTTGATGATCGTACCCGGGCAGAGTGCCACTCACCGTTCATGCTCGCAGCCGCGAGCCCAGTCAATCCCGCTGGTCTCGGGAACCGGCTGCGAGCGCCTGAAGCGCCAGCGATTTCAACGTCAATCCACCGTCGGGTAAACTATGGCGTGTTTTGACCTGGGGAATTTGAGGACGGGGAAAGAGCGAGATGATGAAAAGAACAGTCGTTAGTTTGTGCCTGCTTTTCAGTGCCGGCGCCGCCCATGCTGAGAACTGGGTTCAGCAGATCGACAGGCCTCATCGCGTCTACATTGATTTCGATTCAATACGTCATGAGGACGGGCTCACAAGCTTCCTGGAGAAGGAAACCTTTCCTAACCGGGTCAACACCCGGCTCCCGCCTACATATCAGCAACAGGTCTTCTTCAGTCAGGCGGTGTCTCAACAGATCGTGAATTGCGAGCGTCTGACAGTCATTCGCACGGAAACGACGTTGCTCGATGAATCGGGCGAGGTGGTAGCCAGACAGCGGTTTGACGGGGCTAGCTGGGGTCGGGTCAAGGAACCGTGGCTGTATGGGGCACTGAAAAATCTCTGCCCCTCCAGATGAAACGGACAATCAGGGTGCCGTCAGCCGGCTGACGGCCTTAACCCGGAATGATGCGGTCTTCCATATAGCTTTCGGGCTAGCCGATCACTGGTAGGACGACGCCGCGTGCCACAACAGCGCACCGAGGACCGCGGCGATAGCGATCCAGCACGGCGCGAGCACCGGAATCGGGGCGACGAGGACCGCAAAGGCAACACCGAACACCAGCAGGATGCCGTGTCCGGCCAGGTGAAACGACAGCGGACTGGCGAAGCCCGCCGCTGATGCCTTGATCTTGCGACGCATCGCACCGTCGAAGAACGCCGCAAGACAGAAGACCAGCGTGCCGAAAATCCAGAGCTTCATGACGGTCGCCCGATACACGACCCGGTACAGCTCGCGCCAGAAGTTGTGGACCCAGGTGTGGGCGAACTCGGACACTCCCCCATCGCCCATATCACCGCCTCCCGTCGCGTCGATGGTTGCGCGGACCAGACCCGTTTGCACGAACCACGCCTTGAACCGTTGGTTGGTCTTCTCGACCACTTCGTCGGCCCTGTCCACACCGAGAATTGCTGCGACCGACTCCGCTTCCTCGGCCGGCACCGAGAAAAGCGACGGCTCAGGAATGGCCGGCATGATGAACACGGCAAGCAACGGCACGAAGAAGAACCACCACTTGACGTGGGAGACGAACCGGCTACTGGCCATGGATGTGCATCCCCCACCCGATCAGGAATGAGCCGATCCGCACCAGAAGATAGACCGGAAAGCCAACGAGCCCCGCGAGGCCAAGATAGAAATGCACAGGCCGCCGCGCCACAAAGAGCGCCAGTGCGAACGCGGTCGCGTTCGGACCGCGCGAGAACTCGGCCGGTCGCCCGCCTTCGATCTCGTCGATCGCGCTGGCCGTCGACATCGCACGGCGCACGACGCCCGGTTCAACCCTCGATAGCTTCGCTATCAGAAAAGGCGTGAGCGACATCGTAGTCCTCGAAATAGAGTCGGAAGTTTTCGCCCGTCAGCGCGCGCGCGGCCAGCTGGAAGGCGGCCGAGCGCTGCGTGACCGATTCGGGGCAGCGCTCGTCGAACATGCCTGTTTCAAGCTTGCCGTAGCGTGCCTCGAACGTGGTCACCGGCTCGAACATCGGCGGCCAGACGTGATAGCGCTCGCCGTCAATCGCCACGTAACGGCGCGCGTACAGCAGGTGAGCGCGGGAGAATAGCCCCTGCATGAATGCGATGTGCGGGTTGCCCGTCTTGCGGGTACGCTTGTAGGCGGCGATCCCGCAGTCCAGCATCTCCTTGACGAGCGGCTCACTCTCGCCCATGAACTTTTCCCCGATGAAATCGGCCACGCGGGCGCAGGCGAGTTCAAGCTCCGGCGCCACCGTGAAGACGGGAATCAGGCGGGAGGACAGCTTGTGTTCGCGGATGATTTTTTTGAATACGGCAGACATGCGTAGGTTTTCAGCCTTGAAGGATGGGAATACGGCCCTGATAGACGGCGGCACCCGAAATGCGCATGAAGTACTGCAGGTTGGGCAGGCCGTGAATCAGACGGGTTGGGATCAGCGGAACCTTCTCCAGTTGAAGCGAACGTGAAACGGACCCGGTAAATTCACCGATATGCGCTTCGCTGCCCGTGCTCGTACTGCCTGTGAGCGTCAGGTTGCGAATCGCGGTCTCGCCGACCTTGTCGGAAAACCACTGCGCGGTATCGCTGTCTTCCAATCTTAGGATGATCTGGTTGTTCAGATTGCCCAAAACCTGCAGCATTTTGGCGGCGTTTCCGAGCCGCGCTTCCAGGTCCGCTCGCGCCTGGAATGCGACGAACGCCTTGAAGCCAGCGCCGCGCCCCTTGTTGAGAATCTGGATCACCTGCTCGTTGATCGCTTCTGCAATCTCGTCGATGATCAGCACCACTTCGGGCGGCGAATCGTAGAAGTTATAGATGGACCCGCACACCGCGGCCACGTCCGACAGGATCATCGACGCGATCGCTTTCTGCACGATGTTGTTCGACAACGAATCGAGGCCCATGTACAGGACGGCCTTCTGCTTGATGACCTTGTCGATATCCCAGATTTCGCGCTCGTCGTCGAAGTCATCCGCCTTGGGCGCGAGCATCAGGCCCGTCTCGCCCGTGGCGAGCATCTGCAGCAGCGGCAGCGCCGAGGCGATGATGCGCATGTAGTGCTCGCGGTCGTGCACGTGCGTGGCTATCAGCCCGTCGATCGCTTCGTTGCCTCGCTCCTGCGACGCGAACTGGGCGTTGTAAAGCCCGATCATCCCGTCGACGAGCGTGGCGGCATTGTTGCGCTGACCCTGCCGGGTCGTTTCGGTGGCGACCTGTTGCTCCCAGTCGAGCAGATTCTGTTCAACGAAGAAGCGCTTTAACGCCTTTTCGAGCAGCGACGTGATGCCCGACTGCGCATACTTGAGGATCGAGCGCAGGGTCGGCTTGTCGCCGATGTAGAGCTCGCCCTTCACGGCACGGTCGATGAACAGGAAAGCGAAGTCCCGGAACGGCCCCTCCTCCATCAGCTGGGCGATCCGGCTCGGGATTTCCGACGGCTGCGACCAGTTTTCGATCGGGTTCAGCCGGATCGACTCGGACGGCTTCGCCTGGTTGAAGTACAGGAACTTCCGGCCTGCGCGCTGGCATTCCTTCTCGACGCGCCGCTTCCACTCGGCGTCGTTCTTCGGGTCGACGATGATGAGCACGTCGCCGAGGTGAATGACCTGGGTGGAGATAACCTCATAGGTGCGGGTCTTGCCGGCGCCCGTCGTGCCGCCAACCAGGGTGTGACCGCCCATCGCCTTGTAGTGAAACGGCACCAGCGCCTTTTTCGGCTCCATGCCGTGAATCCATGAGGAGCCCTGCGGCATGCGATCGCGGATGCTGTCTTTCGGCGCGAACATGCCCTCGATGGCTTCTTCGATCCGGCGGCCGGTTTTCGTCCTGTTGAGCCAGCGCGGCAGACCGGGAATATCGGTCGTCGGCATGCGCAGGATGTCATGTGCGATCTGGCAATGCTTCTGCGTCCACTCGTAGCCGATGCCGAGATACATCGAGTTCGCTTCGGTGCGCATCCGCTTCTGGATCTGAAGGAGCTTTGGCACCTCGAGCGTCGTCAGCCATTTGGTCGAGATAGCCATGCGGAAAGTCAGTGCGCGCCAGATCTGCATGGAACGCAGCGCCAGAAACGCAATTGCGACCAGTGCGAACGCCCAGCCATAGGGCATGCCCGAGATGGGCAACAGCACGATCGCCGCCAGCCAGAACACCGCTGCGCGAACTTCGTAGATTGGCCTGAAATGGTTGATGTAGCTGGTCACGCTGGGCTCGCGAGTATGAGTTGTCCCGCGCGCGGCGCGAGGGTGACTTCGGTTGGCGCATCGGCGACCATCAGGCTGCGCTTGCGCATGTGTTCAACAAGGGTGCTGGCGGCGATGCCGTAGCTGCCGATCAGCCGCTTGGGCACGACCAGCCCCTTTTCGGTCCATTGCACGGCCGCCTTGCCACTGGCGACGTCTTCACTGAGTGCCTGAAAAAATTCGCGCACGGACCCGGGCACGCCCTTGAGGACTTCATCGAACGCCGGCGCGTTCGACGCCTTCGGTTGACTCGCCGTCGTTGATAGTGGGCGCATGGCGGTCGGATCGACCGCGGCGGACACTGGTGCCCGCGACGGCACAACTGGCGTATCCGCAGGCGTGGCGGACAGAATTTCGCCCGTCGACGGTTCGACGGTCATGCCTGCCGGTGTCACAACAGCCGCCGCCTGCGCTTCCGTCGGACCGGGGGAAGCCGACGTTGGGGGCGGATTGTGTGGTGCTGCCGCGCTCGCACCTGGTACCGGTGCTCCCGGCGATGACACTGGCTCCAGCTCGGCCGCGACGTGGACGGCCGATGGCACAGCAAACTGCACCGGTGCGAACACACCACGCTGCGCCTTGCGGTCAAACTCGTCGGCCGTGCTCACGCCCTGGCGGACCACCTTGTGCAGCAGCGATTCGGCCTCGATCGGCCGCATGTTCGGATTGATCGCGCCAAAGAGTTCGGCGAGCACCTCGGCGTCGAGACCGGCGAGCAGCCCGGAGCCCACCAGCAGCTGGGCCAGCATGCCGGTGCGCATCCGTTCGACCGGCAGCGGGGTGTCGCGCCGGGTGAGGCGATATGACGATCCGGCCAGCCACGGGCCGAACTGACCGTGAACCGGTGGATTCCACAGCGCACGGTCGCTGTCCCGCTCGATGGCGAAATGGCGGTACGGTTCGTCAAGCCGCGAGCACACGGCGGCCAGAAACACCGCATGGTTGTACTGCGGCTCGATGCGGCGGCGCTTTTCCGAAGGCAGATTGGTGCCGAACTTCTGGCCGCCAGCGAGCCGCATGGCGTAGAACGCGGTCTCGATCGTGGCGCGAAAGGCGCCGCCCGGTTCGCGGTACAGATCCGGGCTCAGTGGCAACGACGAGAACCACGACGCGCAGGCGCGCAGCACGGCGAGCCACTTGCGCTCCAGCTCGCTCTGGCTGGCTTCGTTCGCACACTGCGCAATCAGGTCCACGCGACGCTGATACTCGCCGATCAGCGCGTCCTCGGTCATAGGCGTATGCGCGGTCATAGCAGCGGCTTCGCCAGTTTGGCCAGCGCCCCGCCGGTTGCTCCGGTGCCGCCCCCGAACATTCCGGCGATTTTTGGAATCTCGAACGACACCAGGAACACGAAAAACGCAAGGTCGAAGACGTAGCCGGCAGAGAGTGACGTGGTCAACCCCGCCGTGGTCGCAAGCTGGACCGCATTGACCAGACTGCCCGTGACGAGTTTCATCATGATGGCGGCCACGACCATATACATGCCCGCGGTGATCATGAAGTCGAGCCACGACTTGAAGTAGCTGCGCGTGAACGATGAGAATCCGAGCGCAAAGGCGATCTGGCCCATCACCGCGCCGCACGCGAACTGCAACTGCCCCACGTTGATGTAGAACACGAAGACGACGGCCGTGATCGACAGGACGAGCCACGCAAGAAGGAGCGGAATGACGCCGATCAGCACCGAGATGTACTCGGTCCATGCGGCACCCTTGAAAGCCTTGATGACCGAGTCGAAAAGCTGGCTGGCGGCATTGCCGATGATGCTGACCGAACTGCCCATGTTCGTGCCACCGGCAATCTCTGACGACAGTGTCACGAACCACTTGTAGAAGGATGGCACCCAGGTCGCGTACCCGATGTAGAACGATGCAAAAATGCCGAGCATCCCGAGTTCCTCGAACAG
Organism: Paraburkholderia atlantica; assembly: GCF_009362785.1. GTDB lineage: Bacteria > Pseudomonadota > Gammaproteobacteria > Burkholderiales > Burkholderiaceae > Paraburkholderia > Paraburkholderia atlantica. The sequence continues at coordinate 60,349 of NZ_WHNQ01000016.1, read as the reverse complement.
CGCGACCCACGCCATGACGGGGTCTTTCGTCGCGGCGAAGCGGATCGCGGCCAGCACGATCGTGATGACGGCAAGGCCACTGGCGAACTTGTCCGATTCCTGGCTGATGCTCTGGCTTGCATCAGCGGCGGCACTGACCACCGCCGCAAACATCGCGTTGAGCTTCGCCATCGCATTCGCATTGGCCTGCCCAAGTTCTCCCGGCTTGACCAGCGAGGCAGCCGTGGCGCCCGAGCTCGACGGACTGGGTGTATTGGACGCTGGCACCACGGTGCCGTCCGGCAGGGTCGTAGGTTCGTCTGCAAGCGCAAACCCTGGACACGCGAACACACACAGCGGCACCAGCACCGTCAGAAAAAGCCGGTTCAGATAGCGAAGCATGTTCAGCCCTGCCCGCATCAGAAGCCATAGGACGCGCGTTCTGCGTCCTGTTGATCCAGGAAGCTTTTCGCGGCCGCCGAGCGGTTCCGGTCATCCTCGTTGGCAACCGACTGTTTCTGCGCATCCTGCTGCTGCTTGCCAGCCGTCATCTGCAGCAGATCACTCATCTGGCTCGACACAATGTCCAGGTAATGCGTCGTCATCTCAGCGGTTGCCTGTTGCGTCGGCGTGAGCGACATCTGCGACTGCAGTTCCTGGCGGCGTTTGGCCAGCGTCTGGGCGTGCACCATGACATCATTGCCTGTCTGGAACAGACGCGTGGCCTCGTTATCACGCTGGTTGTAGAGCGTTGCCATGTCGGAGAACCACTGCGAATTCGACTTGCCCGAGCGGGAAATCAGTGTCTGGACGTGGTTGATCCACTGACTGCCCTCGTTGAGATCACCGTACATGTCAGTCAGGGTGCTTTTAAGCTGCGTGTACTTGCTGATGTCGCCCGTGATCTGGTCATATTGCGCCTTCATGGCAGACGGGTCGAGGTTCGTCGCCTGCAGCAGCTGGTTTGCCATCATCTGGTACTGGTAGACGATGTTGCTGTCCTGATAGATCTCGGTCTTGACGGCCTTCGCCGCAGTGATGATGTTCTGCGCGAGGTTAGCCGCGTCAATGACCGCGAACTGGGCGTACGCAGCGTGCGACATACCGAGCATCAGGCCTGCGGCAAGCGTCAGGCGGCCAAGGATCATTTTCATCGTGGGTTTCCTAGTCGAGAGTCAGCATTTCGCGCACGTAGGCCTCGCGCCAGTCCGGTGCGCCGGACGTGTAGTGCCTGTCGAGCACCGCCTGCGCGCGGCCGTCCGAGCGCAGCACCGCGAGCGTTTCCTTCGGGAAGCTCGCCTGCAGCATGCGGGTCTGGTCCGGCGTCACCCACAGGTAATCGCGGTTCGGCACGGCGTTGGCCAGCATGTCGATCTGGTGTTCCGTCAGCCCGAACAGGTCGCGATACAGATGCAGGTTGTTCTTCGCATCCTTGTTGGGCAGATAGAAAATGTTCGGAATGTTTTCCTTGAGAATTTCGAAGTTCGGAATCCGCGCCACCTGGGAGAGCGACTGCGTCGCGAGCAGTAGCGTCGCATTCAGCTTGCGGATCGTGACCGCCCAGATTTCCAGCCGCTGATAGAAGCGCGGATACTGGAAGAAGAAGCCCGCCTCCTCCACCTCGATGACCGTATAGCGCTTGCCATCGAGCCACTGCGCGATACGGTAGAACGCGTAATCCATGAACAGCGCCGCGGCCACCGGATAGTTCTGGAACAGGTCGCCCATTTCGATCGAGATGTCGTCGGACAGCGAGAAGGCATCGTCGACGTGGTCGAAAAACCGGCCATTCTTTTCGCCCTGGGTCCAGACGGCGAGCCGCTCGCGCAGCTCGATCGGCAGAAGCACGTTCAGGTTGGACAGTGTCCAGAGGTCGCGCGGGTAGCCTGTTCCCATGACTGTGACCTTCTCGAAGATCGTGCGCTGCTGTTGCGGCGAGCATCGGAAGTCATCGTCCTCGATCGCAATCTGCAGCCACTCGGCGATGTACGGGAAGTGCTTTGGATCGTGCAGCAGCGAAAGCGGATTGACCGAGGTCCCGGCCTCAAAGCGCCCCGTTGCGTCGACGAACCGTCCGCCCGCGAGCAGGGTCGGGATGCGGGTCGAGCGGTCCTTGTCGAACCGGATTCGCCGCGCCTTGTGGCGCCCGGTCTGGGACACCAGGAAATTCAGGAAGATCGACTTGCCCGCGCCGATCGGGCCAATCACGAGCGCGTGCGACTTGCCGCCCGGATGGTGCAGACTCACACGCTGCAGCGTCTTGTGACGCGTCGGCAGCATCGTGAGCGGCCCGGTCTTCTCGCCGGACTGCTGCGTGAGCCACGCATTGACCGTGTCGCCTTCCGAGACGCTGCGCACCGGGGCGATGTCGGACACGGCCGGCGTTTCGACAAACTGCAATCGCCTCTGCTGGTCCCACCGGCCCGGCAGGGTCGTCTGCCATGCGGCAAACAGATTGTCGCGCTCGAGGATCACGCCGAAGCCTGCGTTGCCGATGCGGCCGATCACTTCGCGCGTGGCGTCGTCGCATTCCTCGATGGTATCGCCATAGACGATCACCGAGACGTTCGCAAAGCCATACTGCTGCCCGTCCGCGACGAGCTTCGCCAGCGCCTTTTCCGCTTCATCAGCGAGACGCTCTCGGCCTTCGTCGTTTTTCTGCTCCTCTTTCGAGAAATAGGCCTTGAGGATCGACCAGGGGTTGAACGCTGCGACCTTGTAAAACTTGCGAATCTTCTCGATGTACGCGCTTGCCTTCGTTGTGTCCAGAAAGCGGAACATCACGCACACGTCCAGTTCGGCGTCGACTTCCGCGAGCACGTCGAGCGCCGCCTCCTGAAAGCCCATCCACTCCTTGACCGCGATGATCTTCGCGTACCGTTTGCCGTGCGCCGATTCGAACATCAGCGTGTCGGCACCGATCGTGACTTCGCTTTCCGTCAGGTGCGTATCGAGCATCGTGACGGGATACCGCACGCGCCGAGGCGGCACCGACGGATTGGCCGCCTGATGAAGGAACGCGAGCGCGTGCTGCAACTGCAGGCGCTTCATCCTCAGTCGCGTGACACCACCGTTGAACGCATCGATCACGCCTTCGAACCGCTTGATGTCAGACGTCAGCCGCTCGATATCAAAGGCGAAGGCACTGCGCGCAAGCACCGAGTCCTTGATCGTCTCGAAGATCGCGAGCGGCATCGATTTGCCGCCCACCGTCATGTGATACGCGACCTTCTCGAAGATCTTGTTGACGCCGGTCTCGGGCGTGAAGGCGAGTGCGAGCGAATGCGTGTTGCGGAAGTACCGGCCGCTCGCGACATGAGCGCGGTTGATTTCGTCGACACGCGCGTCCATCGAGGAACCGAATGTCCCACCGATGTCCCCCTTGACGCGCCGGTGCGAGAGCTTCCACCACGCCGTGATCCGGTGGTCGAAATTCTTGCAGGCATGATCCAGGTTGTCGCGCGCGGCCGAAATATCGGAGGCGTTCGGGCTGTCGGCGTCCACGCCTTCGAACGTATAGACGGTCAGGAGCGACCCGTCCTTGTCGAGGATCAGTTCGGGCGTGACCATCGTCGCCCACGGGGCGATCTCCTGGATCGAGCGGCGCTTCAGGCTCTTCTTCAGCATGGCAGGTCCTGATCAAATCCATAGGGACGTTTGAACCGGGCCGAAAACTTCGCGGTCGGCAGGGGCTCATACACGTCCGCGTAGCGGTTGTAGACGAGCATGACCTGCTTCCACCACGGATCTTTCGAGCTTTTCCAGCGCAGCAGCCAGTGAACAGCGATGCCAACGACGAGGAAGGTTGGCGTCATGCTGGTGTAGCAGAGCAGCATGGTCATCGTGCCGTTGGCGATCGCGAGACCACGATCTGCCCCACCCATCTGGCGCGGCAGCGAAAGCGAACGGCTCACGCGTGTGGGCTTACGCATGTGAGCTCAGGTACAGGTGTAGTTGATGTGCAGATGGTTCTTCACGATCGGGATCGCACACGCCGCGAGCCCGAGGCCGACGAAGACCGTCGAAATGATCTTGCCGATCGTACTTTCCGAGTTACCGATTGCGACCGCACCGACGATGATCAGCACGATGCCGATGCCGTAAAGCCACGGGCCACTGATGTAGGACGAGATCAGACAGATGACGTCCGTCGCGGAGCCGAGGTCAGTCAGGTCGACGGCCGAGGCGAACGGCGCGAATGCGGCGAGCGAAGCAGCAACGACGGTCGAACGCAGCTCACGGCGGGTGAGGAAGCGCGTCCAGATAAAGCGGCTCAACGCTCCCGTGCGCTCGCGCGCGGTAGCGAGAAACTCAGACAGATACTTCTTCATTTAATGTCACTCCGATGGGTTAGAAAACGCGGTTGAGAACGTAGTCGCCGTCCCTGAAACCCTTGATTTCGAGGATTTCAGAAACGTGACGCAGCTCGCCGGTGCGGCGAAGATGAATGACGTAGTGGAAGCAGTCGGCCACCGCCTTGCGCATATCTGCCAGTTCCCACCGGCTGCCCGGCGGCACGCCGAGCATCGCGAGACTTTCGAGTCGGCTCAGACCGCCACGCGCGTCGTTGGCGTGGATCGAGCCCATGCCACCGTCGTGGCCGGTGCTCAGCGCCTGGATGAAGTCATAGGCCTCGCCGCTTCGCACTTCGCCGACGATGATCCGGTCGGGCCGGAAGCGCAGACACAGGGCGACGAGCAGCTGGGTCGTGACACCCTTGTCGGGGTTTGAGAGCAGCCGCACGCGATTGGGCGCGGTCAGCTTCAGTTCCATCGTGTCCTCGACCGTGATGACGCGTTCGTCTTCAGGAATCTCGGCATTGAGCGCGTTGAGCAGCGTGGTTTTGCCGGACGAGGTGCCGCCGGCGACGAGGACGTTGCGGCGTGCCCGAACCATCGCGCTCAGGGCTTCGCGCAAGGCATCATCCTGGATGCCCGGAGGGAAGAGATCGAGTTCCTTTTCCTTGCGGGCGTTCGTGAGCGAGAACGCGCCCATGTTCACGTAGTCGCGCAGCGACAGGTGCTTGTCGCGGTGCTTGCGGATCGAAAGCGCATTGCCGTCGATCGCGGTTGGCCGCATCACTGATGCGATACGCAGATTCTTGTGGCCTGCGTTGATGATCCCCTGTGCGGTGCCGGCGACCGCCGACTTGTCGACCGATGCCGCCAGCGCGCTGATCGCGCCGTCAAGCACCGCCTCGTTGAGCGTGAGGTCAAGCCGATGCATCTTGCCGCGGCGCTCGATCCAGATGTTGTTGAAATCGTTAATCATGATTTCAGCAACGTCGGGCGCCTCAAAGCACTCGCGCAACGGACGCAGCGACTCGAAAAACATGCGGACCGCGCTCTCCTCGAGCGGGCGCAGTTTGAGCAGGGGATTGTCGGTAGCCTCGGACATGCCTGCTATTGTTCCGTCCGGCCGGAACCTGAAGCAGACTGAAAGAACGATCAAATCCGCGAGCTTTCGGGGAAAGTGTCGTGCTCGATGTCGCAGACGATGGATGCCTTGAACCACGCGGCGCTGCATCGCGCGTTGCTCGTTCCCGTCAGCCGGCTAACGGGTTTAACCCGGAAAGCTCAAGAAAAACGTATAGCTTTCGGATTAACCGCAGCGGGAAATTGTGGTACATGTCTGCGGCGCAATTGCGTTTCCAATCATCAATCATCGATGGCAAGAACAATTCCGTTTTACACAAGCCCGCAGGCCGTTCGCGCCCGCCGCTCGAAAACTCTGCTGTTGCCGATGCCGCGCGCCCAGGCGGACGAACTTTCCTTACAGGTGCACATAGCCCTCGACGCGATGCGACGAGTCCAGGGCAATCTGAACGCTGCCCAGACGCTGTGCCAGGCCATGATCGTTGTGGGGCTGCTCGCGGAAGCCGGATACAGCTCGGCGACGGTCGACCAGATGCAGGACGCAGAAGAGGTGATCGGGTCGGCATTCGACCGCGGCCGGGACACCGGCGTGTGGATGCTCGACGATGACGGATTTGCGCAGTTCGCAACGATCGTGAGCACCTATGACCATCAGCTTCGGCGCGCGCCAGTCGCCGCAATCGCTGACGCGAGCGACAGGCTGGATCGTTTTCGCGCGGGCGAGACATTCGAGCAGACGGCCCGCAGGCGCGCCTAGCGACCTGGGCATCAACCGGGATAAACCGCGACAATCAGAATTCGGGCAACAGGACATGAAGGGAAAAATCGCTGACGGCGAGGCGCGCGACAGGCTGATCATCTGGCTTCGCCGGCGCATGGAAGAGTTCGGTATCACGCTTGAAGCACTGGCAGAGTCGATCCAGCATGACGTCGATCACCCGCCTCTTTATCGCGACGCGCGCGGCAACGAATGGAACGGGCTGGGCGACATGCCCGACTGGCTACGCGCTGCCAGCAACGCCGGTGTGAGCCCGGAATTCTTCCGCATCGAGCCGAAGCCGGCGCCCAAGCCCATGGTCGCCGCCTCGGAGACCGATCCGCGGCAGCTGGACCTTTTTTCGATGAAACCAACCGCCTGATAGCACGGGCAATCCGCGCGTGCGTGCTTCGCGGAAACGGCCCGTTTCGGACCCTGAGCGGTCACGCACCCAGCATCGCCGGCAATGACCGCTCCAAGATCCCACGGTCGCTCGCTTGATACCGAAAACACTGTCTGCTTTTCGTCGGGAAGCGGTTCAATCGCGCCGCGATTAGCTGTGGCGATTTCGAGCAGTCGCTAGTAAATGACTTGAACATTCCTCGCAAAGGTTATACAAAAGGATAAAGATCTAGCGTTAGCGGGCAGGCACGTTGGGGCTCCTCCATCTGTATGTCGAAAGCCGGCTCTCAGGCAACGCCGCGGATGAGCAATCGTTTAAGGAGGATACCTCGTCAGCTGCCGTCATTGTCGCGATCACGATCTACGCCGCATGAAGCAGCAGCAACGGCTCTATCTTGACAGCACCGCGTGCGACCGGTTAATGCGTAGCTTTACCGCAGCCTCCCCTCAGCTATGAGAGTCCGCCTCGCCTGATAATTCAAGCAGGCGTGAATTTCCATTTTCGATGGGCATTAAATCCCGGTGGTTGTCGTACTCCGTCACCCTCAGCTTTTCCCGAACAATTATCTGGACATTTAGAAAGCACTTATCGGGCAGGAATTAAGAGCATCGCATATGGGAGAGTCATTTCCTCCTGTTCCTGCTGAATGGCTCTTTTTAATGTTTGTTTGCAAACATTCATTACGTGCAGTGCTCTTTTATCCACCAGGATAGAGTCCGGGAGGTGAAAAGATGAAACGCTGTCTCATGCATCCGGCAAGTGGGCTGCTTGTCTGCTCGACAATGCTCTTCGCCAGCATCAGTTTTGCCCAGACTCTTGTCATCAACGGCAATACGACTCAGACTGCCGCCGTCGGATCGACGGTGATTGGCACACTCGTTCCCGGATCCAGTAGCGGGACGGTGAATGGGGTCCCCGGGGGAACGTTCATTGTGCCGGCCGGGGCCGACGTCGCACTGAACCATATAGAAATGGCCCAGCAAGCCGGCAGTAGCGGACTGATATCCGTGACTGGTGGAACGATTACCGCCGTCAATCCGCAATCCCAAAACTACATTGGCTTTAATGGATCCGGTGTGCTGACGATCAGCAACGGCGGTTCCGTGACCGGGTTCACGCAGACCTACCTGGGAACCAATCCCGGCAGCAGCGGTGCGCTCACGGTCGATGGTCAAGGGTCGAGATATGCGGCTACGGGTTTTATTTACGTCGGGAACTCCGGTTCCGCGCAGTTGAATGCGACGAACGGCGGCGCAGTCTCGAGCCAGGATACGGTGCAGATCGGGGCCACCTCAAGTGCGCAAGCGGTTGTCAGCGGCGCAGGTAGTAGTCTGTCCGCGACTGGCTTTCTCGGCGTGGGTGTCTTGCCCGGCGCCGACGGTGTCCTGACTATTACCGACGGCGGCATGGCGACGAGCGCCAGAGGAACTTATCTCGCCTTCAACGCGGCCTTTGAGACGTCGCCTGCTTCGACTGGGTCGGTCGTGGTGTCGAACGGGGGGTTACTCACGTCACCGTTTCTCGTTGTCGGTACGCGCGGTCCAGGCGATTTGCAGATCCAATCGAACGGCACCGTGACGATCGGCGGGAAGACGATCGTCGGCTCCATTGCGGGCACGAGTTCGGTCGAGATCCGCGGGCCAGGTGCCACGCTTAACGTGGTCAACGATGACCTGGTCGTGGGGGCGCAGGGAAATGGCACGATGACGATCGCCAACCAGGGCGCCGTTAACGTGACAGGCAGTGGCGCCACGTTCATCGCTGGTCAGTGCACCGGACTCTCCTCATCTTTCTGTAGCACGACGCCAACCGGAGGTGCCGGCACCGTCACCGTCACCGATGCCGGTTCGGTACTGAATTCTGGCGCGTCGCTCGGTGTCGGTCACTTTGGCGCCGGTGCCCTGACCATTGAGAGTGGCGCGTCGGTGCACGCGAATGCCGTGTCTGTTGCACAGAATGCTGGCTCTACGGGGACGCTCAACATTGGTGCGCCCGCCGGCACGGCGCCGGCCCCGCCCGGCACGCTAGATGCCAGGACGCTGACTTTCGGCAGCGGCACGGGCGATCTCGTGTTTAATCACACGGACTCCAGCGGCAACTACCAGTTCCCCGCGGCCATCGCAGGCTCGGGCGCTGTCAACGTCTATAGCGGCAAAACCGTCATGACCGGCGTCAGCACCTATGCCGGTCCGACCACCGTGCAAGGCGGTACGCTAGCGGCTGGCGCTCCCAATGTCTTCAGCCCAAATTCTGACTATGCGGTGCAGTCTGCCGGCACACTCGATCTGCGCGGGTTGGACCAGCGTGTGGCGAGCGTCGTCAATGCCGGGCTGGTCCGCATCGCCAGCGATCCAGGAGCCGTGTTGACAACGACCAGTTATGCCGGCCACAACGGCACCATCGCCATCGACACTTACCTCGGCGGCGACAATTCACCTTCAGACCAGCTTGTCATCGACGGGGGTTCGGCAACCGGCAAGACCATCATCGCCGTCACCAACGCCGGCGGCCCTGGCGCGCTGACGCACGGCAACGGCATCCCGGTGGTGGTCGCGACCAACGGCGGCACCACGGACCCAGGCAGCTTCGCGCTGGCCGGCGAAGTCCGCGGCGGCGCCTACGACTACCGTCTGGATCGGGGCGCTCCCAGCCGCGCGTCGTTTGCGAACGACTGGTTCCTGCGCTCGGAATTCGTCGTCGGAACGGGCGAGGTGCCGCCCGGCCCGGGCGAGGAACCTCCGCCCGAGGTAACCTTTCCCAACGACCCGCCGCCTTCCGTGCTGCCCCCTGGCGAGTACCCGATCATCGGGCCGGAACTTGCCACCTACTCGGTGGTGCAGCCGCTCACGAGACAACTGGGCCTCACCATGCTCGGTACGATGCACGAGCGTATCGGCGATACGCTGACACAGGCCGCGGGCGGTACCGACGCCGAAGGGGTGGCCCGTTCGGCGTGGGCGCGGCTGTTCGGCCAGCAGATCGACAATCGCTACGAGACCTTCACCGATGCGCGCGCCAACGGCCATGTGCTCGGCGTGCAGGCGGGCCTCGATCTCTGGCGCGGCAGTTTGATGTCTGGCCATCACGACGCCGCGGGCGTGTACTTCGCCTACGGCAACAGTAATGCCGACGTGGACGGCCTCGTCACGAATGCGGCTGCGACTGGCTATGTGCTGAACCACACCGGCTCGGTTAATCTCAATGGGTATTCCGGCGGCGCGTACTGGACACACTACGGCCCGGGAGGCTGGTATATCGACGCGATACTGCAAGGCACCTATTACGACGGCGATGCGACGACACAGTACGCCCGGTTGCCGATCTCGGGGTCGGGGTTCGCCACTTCGCTGGAGGCAGGCTATCCGATTCCCTTGCCGCTTGGACCGGGCTTCGTGCTAGAACCGGAGGCACAGCTCATCTGGCAGCACGTCGGGCTGAACGAAGCCAATGACGGACTGGGTCCTGTCGATCCAGGCTCGACGTCAGGCGTGAGCGGGCGGCTCGGGGTGCGGGGTCAGTGGAGCATTGAGCGCGCCAACGGCGAGCTGTGGCAGCCGTACCTTCGCACAAATATCTGGCGGGACTGGGGCGCAAAGGCAGCGACGACATACGCCGGAGCCCAGCAGGTACCGCTGAGGCAGCAATTCACGCGTATGGACGTCGCCGCTGGCGTGACGGCGAAGCTCGACATGCGTATGAGCTTGTACGGGCAGTTCGGCTACCAGTTCTCGATCAATGATGCCGTGAGCGGGAGCCGAAAAGGTGTCTGGGGAGACATCGGCTTTCGCTACACTTGGTGAGCGACGGGGGAGCAGAAATAAGCTCAGTGCGTGACACCACGACAATGGTGGTCGGGTGAACCAAGGACTGCCAATGTTCGAATTCAAGCGCACCGGTCCAGATTTTACGCGGTTAGTCTATCTCGCCCGGTAACGAAACGTTCGTAAGCGTGTCGCGCCGGTCGTCTTGACATGAGGATGGCGCCATAGCAAGCGGATTTCAGAGGGGCGTTAGGCATCTCCTCGATGCGACCGGGACAGTCTCTTGTGCTGCGATCGGCGCAGCAGTCGCACTTCCATATCAACGACTCTGCGGTGGTCGATCATTGTGTCGAGGACGTCCCGCATGATGTGGAGCAACTGCTCTGCCTCGGGCCTATTTATCCCTTTTGTACGTTGACATTGCAGTTGGGAAGCTAGTATCGCGATGCGTCGCCGCGCTTCATGCACATGGCGATTGGCGCTTGCAAGGACAAGCTCTTCATCTGACAGAGCACTCATAGTTGCTCCCCGCGTCTACGAGCGCAGGGAAGCGTCGGGCGCGATACAAGTCATATGAGGGGCAGCCTTCTGTCCCCCAAGAGGTCGCGCGGCAGGACAGGAGCTAGGCGGGCTGGAGATCGGCGGTGATGCCGGCGCAGTTGTATTGTAGGCGACTGCCGGCCTATGCCGGAGAGTCATTCTTCAGGAGAAGCCATTCTGGCAAGCACCACGGCAACAATTCTTCGATACGGTTGATTGGATGCTCGGCGATGCGTGCGAGGACGTGCCGCAGATACGCCTCAGGATCGACGCCGTTTAATTTTGCGGTGCCAACGAAACTGTAGATTGCGGCGGCACGTTCACCACCGGAGTCTGCTCCACAGAACAGATAGTTGCGTCGACCGATGGCCACTCCGCGAAGCGCCCGTTCGACTGGAAGGTTGTCGATTTCGAGCTGGCCATCATCGCAATAGCGTGTGAGTGCTTCCCACCGGTTCAACGCATAGAGAATCGCACGACTCGTGTCCGATTTGCGCGAGAGCGTTTCCAGCATCGTTGCGAGCCACGCGTGGAATTGATCGAGTAGCGGCCGCGCATGCTCCTGGCGGTGCGCACTGCGCTCGTCGGGCGGCTTGCCCCTGATCGTCTCCTCAATCCTGTATAGCGCGCCGATACGCTCGAGCGCTTCGGTATTCAACGCATTGGGGAGCGCTGCGTGCAATTCTTAGAACTGCCGTCGAGCGTGCGCCCAGCAAGCCGCCTCCGTGACGCGCCGCGTTTCGTAAATGGCCTGGTAGCCACCGTATGCGTCGGCTTGCAGTGTGCCGTTGAACGACCCGAGGTGCTGCTGCGGATGGATGCCCTTGCGATCCGGCGTATAGGCGAACCACACCGCTGGCGGCGTCATGTCGGCCGATGCACGATCATCGCGCACGTACACCCACAGGCGCCCAGTCTTCGTCTTGCCGCTGCCCGGTGCAAGCACTGGAACCGGCGTGTCGTCGGCGTGCAGTTTCGTCGCTGACATCACATGACGACGTAGTGTTTCAACGAGTGGCTGCAGCAGCGTCGCCCCGTGACCGACCCACTTCGCCAGCAGCCAGCGATCAATCTCGACGCCTTCTCGCGCGTACATGACCGATTGCCGGTAAAGCGGCACGTGGTCTGCGAACTTCGAGACCAGAACGTGTGCCGGCAGCCCAAGGCCGGCGAGACCGCGTTCGATGGGGCGACTCGGCGCAGGCGCCTGAGAGATGTGGTCGCAACACACGCACGCAAACTTCGGGCGCACATGACGGATGACCCGGAAGCTTGCCGGCACACACTCAAGCTGTTCGGCGACGTCTTCGCCCAGCGGCTTCATCTTGCCATCGCACTGCGAGCACTTCCCGGGAGATTCGGGCAAGTGCGCACGGATCTCGCGCGGCAGATGTCAGGCAGTGGTTTGCGCGGTGTCTGCTCCACAGCCTTGCGCGGTGTCTTCGGGATTTCGACCGGTGCCGCGCCCTCGTCGGCCTCAAGGTCTTCGAGGCGGAGTTTGAGTTGCTCGATCTGATGGTCCAGCTTCTCGGACTTGCGACCGAACTGCATACGACGCAGCTTGGCAATGAGCAGCTTAAGGTGTTCGACTTCAGCTTCGCGCGAAGCCAACGCAGCTTGTTGCGAGTCGACCGTTTCCTGCAGTTTGAGCACCTGCGCGTCGCGCTCGCGCAGCGCCACCTCCTGGCTGAGCAGCATCGCCTTCAGCGTTTCGACATCGTCGGGAAGTGGGCTCGCGCGCGTCATGCAGGCAGTTTGCGCGCGGGCAGCGACGTTTACAACGCCGAGGTCGGTCGTGCCGTTCTCGTCGGTTGCCGCCAGTCGATGCCTTCCAGCAGCATCGACAGTTACGCCGGGCTCAGGCAGATAACGCCACCGTCGGCTTGAGGCCATACGAAACGCCCCTTCCCGAGTCGCTTCATCAGCAGGCACATGCCGTCGCCACTCCACCACAGCACCTTGAGCAGATCGCCAAGCCGCACGACATTCAACATACCGATCGCAAATCGTGGTGATCGCATACCGCTGGCACCCCGCCTACGGCCAGGAATACAGGCTGGTCCGCCGCACTGGGCGCCGCGGGAATCAGATGGTTCACCTCGACGTCCCGCAACAGATCTCCCGCGAACTGCCAGCCTGGATGCTCGATGCGTCGATATGCTCGGCAATGTCGCTTGGCGAACCGCAAGTGAGCGCCGAAGCGCTGGCCTTCTTGTGCCGCGTCCTGTCTGATCGGAAGCGCCACTCCGCCGAAGGAGGATCATCGAAGCCTCTGTCAACGGAGGGCCATTCCGATGAGACGACTGCAAAGAGAACCCGGCGTACAGCTTCCGCTGGAACTGCACCTAGATCCCACCTTCGACGCAGCCATAGTGGGGAATCGACGGGAGGAAGTGATCGACGCGCTCGCGGCACTTCTGCTGGAAGCGCTGGGCAAGCCGGCGAACATAACCGACCCAGGAGATCGCGATGAACCAGAAGATCTCCGCTGAACATCTTTGCCGAGGCGCGGTGGTCTACGTCCGTCAATCAACCATGAGCCAGGTGGTGGAGCACACGGAGAGCCAGAATCGTCAGTACGCGCTCGCTGAATCTGCACGAACCATGGGCTTTGCTTCAGTGACGACGATCGACGATGACCTTGGACGTTCGGGCTCCGGCAGTATCGAACGTCCCGGGTTCCAGAAGCTGGTCGCGTCAGTGTGTGCAGGATCCGTCGGCGCCGTGTTCTGTCTCGAGGCTTCACGACTTGCGCGCAACGGCCGCGATTGGCACCATCTCATTGATCTTTGCGCGCTGGTCGGCACGGTCGTCGTTGATCACGACGGTATTTATGACCCCAGGCTGGTCAACGATCGGCTCCTGCTTGGACTCAAAGGCACGATGTCGGAGTACGAACTCAGTCTGCTGCGGCAGCGTGGCATTGCCGCGCGTGATTCGAAGGCCCAGCGTGGCGAATTGCGCTTTGCGCTACCTCCGGGCTACTGCTGGAACGAGCTTGGGCAGATCGAGATGGATCCAGACGAACGGGTTGCCGAGTCCATCCGGGTGCTCTTCCGTAAGTTTCGCGAACTCGGCAGTGCCCGTCAGGTGCTGCTATGGGCCATACAATCCGACGTGAAGCTGCCGGTGACACGGCACGGCCCCGCGGGCATCCGGATCGAATGGAGCAGGCCTGCATATCACACGGTCGTCCAGATCCTGGAGCATCCGGTTTATGCTGGGGCGTATGTGTTTGGAAGGACGACCCAGCGCACCGCGGTCGTCGACGGACGGGCTCGTAAGACTGAAGGCCACTCCAACCAATGAAGGACTGGAGCGTCCTGTTGCGCGACCATCACCCAGGGTACATAACGTGGGATCAGTTCGAGGAGCATCAGAGGATGATTGCCGAGAACACACACATGAAGAAGCGGGCTTCCCGTCGATCTGCTCGTGGTGGGCGGGCATTGCTTACTGGCCTGGCGCGATGTGGCCGGTGCGGCCGAATGATGCGAGTCAACTACGGCATGAGAGCCGGCCACGCGCATCGCTATTACTGCCGTGGCGACGAAGCACATGTCGGAGCATTCCGCTGTATCGGAATCGGCGGAATACGTATCGACAAAGCAGTGGCGGCCGCAATTCTCGAAGCGGTTTCGGAGCATGCGGTGGAAGCGGCCGTTCGCGCTGCACAGCAAACATCGCGCGCAGGCAATGATGCGCGTCGCGCGTTAGCCTGCGAGCTCGAGGAAGCGCGCTACGATGCCTCTCTTGCCGCACGCCGGTATGAGGTTGTCGATCCGACGAAACGATTGGTTGCACGCGAGCTTGAAGCGCGCTGGAATGCAGCCCTCGAACGTGTCGCTCACCTCGAAGAGCGCGCTGCGCTTCTGGACCGCGAGGTTGCAAGCCGGCCCGCGATCGACCAGACGCAGTTGATGACGCTCGCACGCGATCTCCCGGCGGCGTGGAATGCGCCGGGCACCGATATGCGAACAAAGCAGCGGCTGACCCGTATTCTCATTCAGGAAGTCGTGATTGATCTGGACGACAATACGAATGAAGCAGTCGCAACGGTTCACTGGACCGGCGGTCGGCACACGGAGCTGCGCGTCGCACGCGTGAATGTTGGTCGATATCCATCTGGCCAACACTTCAGTGCTGTTGAGGTTATGCGCAAGCTTGGCGGGCAGTGGCCGGACAGGGAGCTTGCGGTGACCATGAACCGCATGCGATGCAAATCGCCAGACGGCAAGACCTGGACCACGGTTCGTGTTACCGAACTGCGTGAACGGCTGGGCATTGCGCCATTCGATCCGGTGGCATCGCATGCGGAGACGATCAGCGTGGAAGAGGCCTCACGGCGACTGGGAATCTACGGCAGCTCGATTCACCGCCTGATCCGTGAAGGAATACTGCCTGCGACTCAACTCATGCCCTCGGCGCCCTGGCAGGTCCCTGTTGCTGAGCTTGAGTCCGAAGCCGTCAGGGAGGGTGTACGGGCTATCAAGGAAAGGCGACCGCCTCACTTCAAGGCCCGACAGGAAGCAGAGAAGTCACTCAAGTTGCCGGGCTTCTAACCAAAGGATGCACTATGTCACGAGACTCCCGCGTTTGCCGCGAAACAGGTCTAGACGGTACTGGAGCAACGCTTACAAACGTTCAGGCCTGGACAGAGGATGTACGCTGTCCCCTTCTGATCTCCCGTTCTTGCTGTCACGTGCGCCGCGATACACATCCGGTCATCATAGAATCTTTGTCGCGCATGAGGACGCACTACAAAGACAGAGGACGGGCTAGCTGGCTAGACGGCGTGAAGTCGTCAGGACCTGCGAGCCCGAGCGCTCCGGTGAGCGGAGGCTATCGGCAAGGCCTGCCGCGCACCTCAGCAGTCAGGAAGCTTTGCGTTCGGACCAATCGCGCACGGCCATCCTCGCTAGCGAGCCAATGAGCGATGCTGCGACTGAGCAGCTGGATGTGTGAAGTGCAGCTACTGTCTCTGGAGCCGACATTCGCGTGTCCATCCGCGGGCGCAAGAGAACGACTGGAGTTGGCCGAGAGCAGCGCGACCGCGGGGAGAGTCCGCGGGCAAAAAAATAGCCCGGCAAAATTGCCGGGCTTGGGTTCAGAACACGTGGCAGACATCGCCTGTCAGCAGATCACTTCCATCATTTCCCCAAACGGTGCCTTCTTCGCGCGCCGGAGCGGCACGGTCGATGCCCACAGGACGGGATAGGACGGTTCATCGATCGGAAATGCTCCATCCATGTCGGTGAGATAGACCAGAAACGTGGGTTGAATGCCTTCGTCGGCCAGCCGTTTGAACGGATCGACAAACGAAGTGCCTCCCCCGCCACGCACCGGTAGCAGTTCGACCGCGTCGCCGCGCTCGAAGATCTGCACCTGCTTTACACGCGTATCGCAATCCATCACGATCAGCCGCCGCGGCCGCACAGTCTCATTCACAACAAGGATTTCCGCGTCGAACTGTGCCTGCGTCTCGTCAAACACCGAACCGCTGGAATCGCGCACGAACACCGCATCGCCAACCGCCGGTTCGTTGAGCGACGGCAGATACAGCCCCATGTGCAGGTACCGGCGATTGGGCATCGCGAAAGTGTAGTCAGTCGGCGACGATTCCTGCGCAAAGCGTTGCAGGATCGCGCGCCAGTCAACCACAGGTTCCACCGCCACCTGGACCACGCCTTCCAGAGCGCCGCCCATCCCGCCCCGCATCTTCGCCGCTTTCGCGGCCTGCAGGACGGCGACCTTCCAGTCAGCTTCCTTCTGCGCCTTGTCGTCCCCTCTGTATTGACGGACCTCGCCACAGGAGGGAGCAGCCTCGGGAGAAGTGCCGGACTCGGGTGTTGCGCACGGTGTGGTCGCGCCGTTCGCGGATTGCGGCGGGCTGTTGCCACCGGGTGTGCCGCCTGGCTGTTGGGCCGACTGTGGAGTCGACTGCTGGCCAGGCTGCGCATCCGGTTTGCCACCATCCTTCTTACCGTTGCCCTGCTGCTTTTCCTTCTGCCGCTTCTCCTGCGCGAGGATGCCGTAAATCTCCTCGGCCGACTTGCCCTTGAAGCGGGCATCGACGAGCACGCCCTTCGGCAACTGCATGCCTGCGTCGTACACGATCGGATTGATCGCATAGTCACATGCGTCGTTCCAGAGTTTCGGATCGCGATCGCCCTGGCGCCAGCAGTGGCCATTGGCCACATGCAGAACCTCATGCGCCAGCACGCCGCGCGTTTCCAGATCGTTCAGACCGCCGAGGTACGCCGGGTTGTATCCCAGCGATTCCCCGTCAGTCCAGAACGTCCTGCACGACGGATCTTCGACCACCTTCAGACGCAAAGCGAGTGCGCCGAAAAACGGCTGGTCGAGGACCAGCGCCGTGCGTTGCTTCGAGATGCGCGGGTCCATGGCCACCTCAGGCGACGAGTCGCAGAAGCGGCGTCGGCTCCGGCTGGACAACCTGCTCCAGCGGTGCGAACGTCGAAAGCTGATTCGCTACCGGCTCCGGTGCCCCGCCCATGAACGCTGCCATCAGCCCCTCGATTTCAGAGGCCTTGGCCGCGACCTGCGAACGCAGCACGCTCGACTCCTTCAGATCCGCACCCCTGTGAACCGCGAGATGCGTCTTCGCCTGTTCGAGGATGTGGTTGAGCTTCGGATCGTTCGTGAAGTTCAGCTTCGGCAGCAGTTCGCACAGTTCGCGCACCTGGTTGGTGACGCCCAGGCGAACATCGGTGGCACCGTACAGCTTGTCGGCCAGCTTCGAGACGGCCTCATACAGACGCCCGACCAGATCGTTGTTCGCCGTCGTGATCGAGGCAAGCACGTGCTGGTCGATTTCCGAACGAAGATCCGTCAGCACGTCGGCCGGCAGATCGACGCCGAACTGGCTCGCGTCAGGAAACGGCAACACCGCGAGCTTGACGCCGAACTTCTCGGACATGCGGGCAAGCGTGGGATAGTCCGACTCGTTGAACAGCCCGTTCAGTTCCACCCGTGCCTGTTCCTTCAGATTCAGGTAGTCGGTCAGGAAGACGGAAACGGCGAGATCGAACTCATCCTTCATCTTGCGCATCTGGTCGGCGAAGTCCATGTAGATCGCCGTCGGCAGCAGACGCACGCCCAGCTGTTCGTACTTCAGCGAGTGGTCGTAGTGATAGCGGCGAATGCGATTGCCGATCGAAACCACCTCCTTGTAGCTCGGCGCATGCTCGGGCAGCAGGCGCTTGTTGAAGCGGCCGATGTCCTTGGCCTGATGGTTCTTCTCGACTTCTTCGGTCGCTTTCACGTCGAAGCAGCGCGCCTGCCAGGCGGATACCGTGACGGCCGACAGCATGACGCGGGATTTCAGTTCAGTGATGTTCATGGAAAACTCCAGAATAGAAAGGGATTGGATTGAGCAGAAAGAAAAAAGCCACGGCGCGCGAGGCGGGCCGTGGCAGAACGAACAACGGATGAAGCAACAGGCAGCGGCTTACTCGCCGCGGATGATTTTTCCGATTTCGCCACCCTGCGCGCGGATGAACGCATGGGTGCTCGCCAGTTCAGGCTTGCGACGCACGGCATCACGCGCGAGAAGCGCACCGAATTCACGGTGGCCTACGTCGATCAGCCGCTGGTTGTAGGTCAGCACCCGCTCGAAGTTGCCTTCGGTCGAGTGCGCCGCCAGCGCCGAACTGACCGCATACAGCGCGGCCGGGGTCTCAGGGATCGGCGCCGTGTCCGGCGACAGGATGATGGCGTCCGGCGAGGGCAGCTCGCGGTAGATGGCAAGAAAGCTCATCAGTTCGCTCGCTGCAGCCTCGCCCACCGAACCCGCGTAGGAGACGAGCTCGAGCGACTTCGGCACGACCGGCATCGTCTTCGCGACGAATCCCCATGTTCGGGGGCTCGGTGCGTTTTCGATATCGCGCGCGGTCTTCTTCACGGACAGCAGGTCCGGCCGGAATCGCAGAAACGCGATCAGTTCGGCAGGAACACCGCTGCGAGCCGCCCAGTCCGTCCAGTCGGCGATCGAAGGCTCAAGCTCCACCACCGTCGCGAAACGCGAGATGACGGGATCGAGAATGCCCGAGACACCCGCGTTGTCGTTGCGCCGGTTGGTGGCCGCAACGAACGTGACACAGTCGGGCAGCGCGTGCTCGCCGATGCGGCGTGCCAGCAGCAGTTGCATCTTTGCCGCCTGCACTGCCGGCGATGCCTGGCCCAGATCGTCAAGGAACCAGAGCAGCGGCGTTGTCGCTCTCAATGCGCGCTCGAGATCCCCGAACGGCAGGAAGCGGGCGACGTTCCCGTCAGGGAATGGCAGACCCTTCGAGTCCGTCGGGTCTTCAACGACGGGATGGCTGATGAGCAGGTCATGCCCGGTTTCCTGAGCCGCCTGAGCGACGATGTCGCTCTTGCCAATGCCTGGAGCCCCAGTGATAAGCACCGGAAGGCGGGCCGGAATGTAGGTGATGAGCAGTTCGCGAAGTTGCGAGGCAGAGACTTTCATGGGGTACCTGAAAAGGAAAAGCCCCACGAAACAACGCCCCGGGGGGACGTGGTCCCTGAGGGGCGAGCTGGATGTGCCGCGGATGCGGCGCGTCGATGCGTCCTGGAGACGCGAAAAAGTTGCGCCTTACGCCTGCGCGCCAGCCAGAGCGGCCAGTTGAGCTTCGGTAAGGGTTTCGCGCGGCACGGCGGTCGCGCGGTTGAAGATCATGCTGCCGTAGAGATTGGCGAGACAGCGTGCTTCAGCGCACAGCACCGTCACCTCCTCGTCGGAGGTAGCCGGATTGCGGTTGCGCCACACGTTGATCGCGTTTTCGATCTGGGCGATTGAAACGTCCCGGTTGCCTGAAACAGCGTTCGGATGTTTCATGGGGTGTCCTCGAAGGAAGTGCCCCTGAACAACGCCCCAAGGGACGTGATCCCCAAGGGCAGCATTGTTGCCGGATCTCCGGCGGGTCGATGCGTCGTGGACGCGGGTAACAGAGCCCAGTATGCGCGGCCGCTGCGCGACGGTTTGCCCGAATGATGAGCAGATTGACCCCGCTTAGACTTCTCGCGTGACGCCAGGGCGAAAAAAAAGCCGGCGCATAAGCGCCGGCTGTGGTTCAGGAAAATTGCCGTCAGACTAACGCTGTCTGAGCGGCCCGTGCTGCATCGATCCGGGCGATCATCGCCGCTTCCCGCTCGCGGTGCCGCCGGGACTTCTCTTCGCCCACGCCGTTGTGCTGCTCGAGCACGTAGGCGAAACAGACAGGGTTGGCCGGACCGCGCCACACCTTCCAGGCCTCCATGATCCGCGCGCGCACCTCGGGCGTGCATGCGAAGAACTCGCGACGCAGGCGACGCCATTGCTGGGCGTACAGATCGCGCATGCGTTGCTCGCTCTGGTACAGCAACCGTTCGCGACGTTCCCGCTCTTCATCGACCGAAAGCGCCTGGGGCACCTCGATCTGATCGCTGAAAAGTGGGTAGGCACGCTCGATCTTCTCACGAGCCCGATCCTGACGGCTCAGATGCAACGCTTCCATCCGCGGCGTCCAGCGAAGACCCTCTACCCTGGGAGTACGATCGAATCGCATGGTACCCTCCCTCAGGCAGCAAGCCGCTCGAGCATCGCGCGGGCGTAATCCAGCGTGCCATCCTTAGCCTGCAGACGACGCGCCTCGTTAAGCTCGGTGTTGACGAGCGCGTACTGCCTGCTCGCCCCCTTGCGCCAGTCCCGAATCTCCCGGAACCCCGATGCGATCGCGTCCTCGACATGCTGGGCGCCATCGATCACGACGCCGTCGGCGCGCTGATATCGGGCATTCTGCGCCGCCTCCTTCGCACGCCGCGCATCCTGCTCCTTGCGCTCCGCCTGCCTGCGCGCCAGCTCGTTCGCTTCCCATCCGGCCTGCGCAGTCCCGTCGAGGCCGCACAATTGGAAGATCGCACGGCGCCGGGCTTTCGCCTTCAGGCCTCGTAGCTTCACGCCATGGAACTCGAGCACGACCTGCTTGCTGCTCAGGTTGTGATCGTCTGGCGTGTCGAGGATGTTCAGCAGACTTGCCACATCGCTCGACTCCAGTGCAACGGCTACACGGTTCGGCCATTCGAACGTTTCGCGCCCGTGTGCGAGCAACGCCATCGAACGTTCCAGCGCGTGCCGACGGGCACTGAGCCGCCCCTGCGTGCGCTGCATGTCCGCATGGTCCAGCTTCTTCTCCCGGCGCCAGTCGGCGATCAGGTCACGAAGCCGCGCGGCCAGCGCATTGACCGGCTGTCCGACCGATACCGGCTTGTCGAACATCTCCGGCAATGGGTCAACCTGCAGGAGGCCCGCCGCGAACAGGGCGTCATCGACCTCGATGAAGTCCGGTGCATTGGATACGCCGGCGGCAGCGGCCACCAGAGCGTCGACCGTTTCTGCCGTGACCGGCTGCTTCGCCGCTCGCATCACGGACACCAGTTGATGCAGTTTCGCCGCCGGTAGCCGCCCGCGCAGCGTCGGAACGTCGAGCAACGTCGACGCCCACTCGAGGTCATAGCGGAATGCCCTTTCCATCGCACGGTATTCCGAGAGCACCGCTTCGGGAATTTGCTCGTTGCGCAGAAGCGCATAGGCGAGGTGCACCTCATGTCGTCCGTTCGTGCTGCCTCCCGGCACACAAGGACCGCCGCTGGCAAATCCGAAGCGTTCAATGGCCACGTCATTGAATAGCGACATCAGATTGAAGAACTGGCGCGCTTCACGCGCGGCCGATTTTTGCGCAGCGATCTGGTCGGTCGAGAGAAACCGCGTTGGGTTACGCGCAAGATCGAAAAGTGCGAACAGCAGTTCCCAGTGCGAAGCGCGGATCTGCCAGGGCTTCGGCTCAGGGCCATAGGCCGATAGCCACAGCGAACGGACTTCGTCGAACAGTGCCGCGACGATTTCTGCCACCGTGCCGTCACGACGGATGCCGAGCGTGCCGTTGTATCGCGTCACGCGTACTGCGGCCGCACCGCCCTCCAGGTTGATCAAAGTGGTCTCAGTTGCCTGGACCGCCTCGTTGGCGAACAGCGCGAACACCCCGGAGAGCGTCGGGGTCGTGAAGACCTGGCCGGGAATCGAGAGTTGGTACATGTTGGCTCCGCAAAAAAAGGAACGGGGCCAACACCCCATCAGGGGAGGTGGCCCCGTCCGGGATTGCAAAAAAAGTGAAGAAAATCGAATCAGTCGAGGTCGAGCATCCGCGAGACAACCGCGGCGATCGCCCACGCCTGCGTGCGCGAAAGCGTCTTGATGCGCAGGACCGGCTGGCTCTTCCAGTGCCCAGCTTCGCCGAGAGCGACGAACTGGACAAAATCAATCTGGATGATCCAGCCTTCGGAGCTTCCGCGGGCAACCGATAGCGCCAGCCGTCGGCGCGCGGTCCCGCTGTCCGGCCAGTCTCGTGAAGCCGACAGGCCGTAGCAGTCTTCGTTCGGATCGTTGATGAAGTTGGCCGCCACGATCCATTCCGGTTCTATCTCGGATTGGCGCAGGGTCCGGGCAATGTGATTCACAACCTGGCTAATGGTTTTTCCAGCAGGATCAAACGCCGTGCTGGCATGCACGACCGGTGGTTCGAGAAGTTCGGACATGGGAATCGGATCGGAAAATAAAAAAGCCACACCTGTGAAGGTGCGGCCTTTGATGAAATGCAGCTCGCCCTGGCGAGCCGTTGACAGTAGCGTCTAGCGGGGAATGCGGGGATACCGACGTTCGCGCTGTGCCCTATGGGCATTGCGGTCCATCAGCGCGCCGAGACCGTAAAGCGCCAACGCAGCGCCGACAATCAGATAGCTGATGTCCATGCTCATTCTCCTTTCATGGAATGCATGCCACGAACAAACGTTATCATCAAACCCAGGATGATACTGGCCTCGAGCTTGATACTCTCGAGCGTCCATTCCTGAGTCGAATGCCACACCCCGACCGCGCCGAGAAAGGCTGCGGCTGCGATCGTGTGGCAGAAGCGGCCAAACTGCTGCTGCTGATCCTTCGTCGGATCGGTGAACGGTTGCAACAGGCGGACGACGACTCCTTCCGCCCCGCTGCGCCGAAGCGTCTCACTGATGCCAAAACTGCCATCGGTTCTGGCATCCAGACGTACGGTAGCGCCGTCGATGAGGGCCGATACAGCGGGCGGCGCTTCCGTGACACAGACTTCGCGGAGTATGCCCAGCAGGCGCTCCGACGGGTAGACCTGCTCCATCTCGCGCAGGTAGCTCGCCCGATCGGAAATTGTCATTCCCGACGGATACTCGACCTGGATCTCGACGATTTCCATCGCGCCTCCTAACGTCGTTCGCTGTCGAGGCCTGCGGCAAGCCGCAAGCCGCCGAGCAACGCATCGTAGCCCTCACGGGACGACAGTTGCTCGAGCGAAACCGCGTTGTCACCACCGCCCGACAGATCGGAGCGGCCGCGACGCGTGCGAAACGAAACGGCGACCTTACGCCCCGTCGGGGAGTCTGCAACCTCCAGCATGAGGGCCGGGGTTCGCAGGGTGACGCGGCAACCGCGATTGCGGCGAGCCGGTTCGGTGACAATTTCGTGCTCGCCGGAACGCAAACGCAGATCGCGGGCGACACGACGCAGCATCTGCGTCGCGTGGTGTGTGATGGCGGCGTCCGTTGCCGCGCCGGCGCTACGCCGGTCGGCATGGAACACCTTTGGAATCTTGAGCATTTCAGCCTCAGAAAAAGAAAAAGCGAGGTGCCCTTTAGGGAACACCTCGCGATGAAGGAATGCGCCGGCGCTGGTGCCGGCATCTGAAGAGCTGGTCAGTGAGTGACGCGAAGACCCGAATTGGTCGAAACGAGAAGCACGTGCTCGCCCGCGACAAAGCGCTGGTCGTCGGGTTGAGCGACGACAACAGTGGCGCCTGAATTCTTGCGGACAATGATCTCGAGCCCTGACCGCTGCGACATGGCCTGTGAAACCTTCTGTGCGACAAAGCCCGATGCAGCGCCCGACAAGGCCCCCGCGATGTAGCGTCCTGTGCCGTTGCCGATGGTCTGGCTACCGAGGAACGCGCCGACGCCTGCGCTGATCAGCGAAGTAAGCCCAGAGTTATCCGAGCCCGCTTCAATCGTGATGGCGCGAGTGCGAATTACCATCGCTTCTTCAACCGTGCCTGAGCGCTGGACGTCGTAACGCTGATACGTATTCGGCGAGCCGAAATCGGTACTGGCGCAGGCGGACAGCATGGATGCGAGAACGAGACTGATGATGATCTTGAACATGGTTGCCTCAAAGAATTGAAGGGCAACCGTCCCATCAGGGAGGTTGCCCTGACGGGAAGAATTCAACCGCGGTAACACAAGCGGTTTGATGAAGGATTAACTGGTGCGAACGTGGTTCGAATATCCGGTGACGCCGACAGCCTTCTCCGGGTTCCAGATCGCCACTGTCTGACTACCGACCAACCACGACACGTTCTCGTCGCTTCCTGCGATGCGTCCTTTTGCAGGAACAGCATCGGGGAACTCACGAACGAGGTTCAGGGAAAACATGTCGTAGGTGTAGGCGGTTGTCGCCTGACGGAAACCCTGGCCGTACACGAGACTCAGGAGTTCCCGAGACTTGCCATATGCCTCGGCCTGAGAGACCAACGCCTTTGGGGATGTCGCGACGTGATCATGCGAAACAGGGACTTGCAGCAGCATGGTGCGGCTCCTAAGAAAAAGGGAGCCGACTCCCTGTTGGGAATGGCTCCCAGCAGGGTCAAAGACAGGCGGAAACCCGTCGTGGATGACCGACATTCGTCGGTCCGAGGTGGACGCACTCCGGCAAGCCAGAGTGTTCTTTCGATGCGCAAGAGCGCGGGTGATACGGCCAGTCTAGGCCAGTCCGAAGCGCGGCCAGCCTGGAAACATCGAGAAAACCGCCCCGCTTTTAAAGTTCTCCCTGCTTCACGCGAGCGGCAGCGCAAAAAAAAGCGCTGATCCCGAAGGACCAGCGCTGATGTCAGACTTCGCGCGCGGCCCGCGGGCCGCGCAATTCAGAACAACGTTGGGTTAGCCAAAATACCAGACGCGCGCCTGTCGATACGCGCCCGCCTTGAAGACGCCGATCATGTCGGGTTCCATGCCGCCTCCGTCGGCGGTCGGGCGCACGCAGATGCGTTGAACGTCGTTTAACAGCGTGACGACGGCTTCGCCGACGCACGACCTGGCCTCGATAGCGCCAATGGTCGCCATATGGCTACCGTCGACCTTGAAGGCGTCCCAGAACGCAAGGTCGATCGCCTGTGCGACAGTCGTCTCACGATAGTTCGAGAGATAGCCTTCAACGGCAGATGACAGGGCATCTTCGAAGGTCACTTCGTTGTCGACGATGAGGACGTACGCGCGAGCCTCGGAAATCAGGTTCGCCGCGTGTTCGCCTTCAAGATCGAACAGGCCCTCGTCGGTTATGCCGTCAAGCGCGCGTGCGTCGATCGAAAGAGATTCGTCGCCATCGACTTCAATGATCACGCCTTGCATGCGTTGTGCGGCGGCTTTGATACGTGCGGCCGTTTCGTTCATTGTTGCTCCTCGTGAAATAGCCGCGCGGAGCAACCCGCACGGGTTGTCGGTCCGCGCGGGAAGGTTTCTAAGGAATGCTGCTCGCGAGAGCGGGTTCAGACGGCATCAGGCGAAACTGGGCTCGCCGTCCTCCAGTGCAGGCCACGACAGCCAGACCAGCGCGAGCCCGAGACCGAGCACGTCCGCCAGCATCTGCATCAACTGGTCCGCATCGTGGCTGGCCAGGTATTGGCGTCCATCGTGCATCAGCGTCGAAGCGACGAAGTACACGACGGCAAACGTACCGGCGACCAGCACGCGGTTACGCGAGGGATACTGGATTTCGTCGAGACGGAACCACACCTGATACGGCTCGGCGAAGCCTTCGTAGCGGTGAAACGCCGCCAGAAAGAGTGCAAGCAGAGTGATGACGAGCGCATTTGCATGCGCATACGGAGCGCTGGCAGTGCGAGCGAGCGCGGTTTTAGAGAAAAAGTTTTTCGGCATTGTGTGTGCCCGTAAAAGTGTTTGAGGAATGAAGCTCAGGGATGCAACGACATGCGCTGCTCTCAGGTATAGCGATTTGCAACCTCCATAAAAAAGCCGCTTCCCGAAGGAAGCGGCTGTTCAGTCTGCTGCGGCGGATTTCCGGCTCTTTCGAGCCTTCTTTTCCTTGGGTTTGGGTGCCTCGTATCCGAAGCGTGCCCACGCAGCAGGGTCAATCGGGATTGGGTTCGTACGCCCGGTTGCCAGGTTCACGAACACGCCCGAATATTTCAGCGAGCCGGTACGGAACAGCGTCCAGAGCAGATTGAACGCCTGAACCGCAATGGCCGAGTTGATGACCAGCGACTGCTTGCGCAGCGCGTCGGCCATCGAGCAGGACGGCGTGTCGTCGTCAGCATCTTTCGACGGGTCGACCAAGTCCGGGAACAGGTCGCCCACATGCGGCAACCGGTCCGGACTGGCTTTCCTCTGACACCTGGGCATGGTCTGTCCAAGCACCACCTGCCCGCGATCCGTGTCATTGCCGCAGTCGAGGTAATACGCGTGCGTTTCCCCGACTGTGTCGAGAATTGCCTTGCGGGCAGCACGCGTATCAACACAACCAATCACCAGATCGACATTGAACAGTGCCGTGCGACCATTCAGGCGTTGCGTGACCGCCCGCCAGTTGGTGCCCATCAGCATGTTGAGCCGGTTCACGATCAGCGAGGCCTTGTAACTGCCCACGTCGTTCGGATAGAACCCCTGCCGTCCAACGTTAGTCGGGCTCACCGTATCGTCGTCGTACACCGTGCACTCGATCCCGCCGGGGTGTCCCAGTTCGATCATGGCGTGGTGCAACCGCGCGAGGGCTGGCAGAACAGCACTGCCCGTCCCGCCCGCTCCAACGACGATGACTCTCCAGGGGCGCTGCGCCATGTGCGCCGGACTTTGATGTCTGATCGCATCCGTCATGCCGCCTCCCGCACGCGCACCGCCTGATACCACGACGCCGGCGCGCGCTCCGTCTCCTCAAAGATCCCCTTCGCGCACAGGCGCACGGCGATGCTCGGGGTCGAACGGTCACAGTTGCCGATGACAAGCGCCATCTTCACGTCATGCCGGTCATCGTCGTTGTCGGTCGACGAAAAGTACGCGGGATGCCTGCCATGCGAATGGCAGTCCATCACCAGCACTTCGTCGCCGGCGAGAGCCGGAGGCTGATACTTCAGCGAACCGCCGGTATGGGTCACGATGCCCACCGGCGCGAGCCGGAAGGCCTGCGTCGACGGACTCCACACAATCCACGCCCCGGTTTCCATGGGATGCGCCTTACGGGCCATCTCGGCAAACGCACCCACCAGGTCAGCCGGAATGGTTTCGCACAGCAGCCGCGTGGACGGCGTGACCCGTCCATACGGTATGGCCGTGCGGACGTTGAATTCCGCGACCTGGCGCACCAGCGATAGCCACGGACGCCGGACTTCAAGGAACACACCATTCTCCGCAATCAGCAACCGCTCACCCGCCGTCAGCATCTCTGCGATGGTTTCGTTGCGCGGGACCATGACGGTCGGAAACGACCGTTGCAGCGTCATATCGAGAATATTCATGTTGTTTTAGCCTTTGGGACCCTGCGCGATCAGATCGCCGAGAGTCCGTTTCATGGGCACGAGACATTGCAGGGGGAACTGCTCGCCGTACTTGCCGGCCAGCATTTCCTTCCAGAATGCAAATTCGCCTCGTGGGTGATTGACACGTTTGCCACCCGCATTGGGGTGCGTGAACGCCGATTCGAAGAACCCGCTTTCCCAGCCGCTTATCGATGCGATGTCGATGCGATCGGGAACACGTGCGGAGCCAATGCAGATGGAACCGTGGTCCCAGGTGTTGAAATACGGCGGTTCGTACAATGCGGTGTCAGGTGTTGGCCGTGCGGCGCCGTCAACGGCGTACACGTATAACCCGCTATTGCGCGCCTGAAAGACCAGGCCCGGATGAGGCACCACCGCGGTGATGTTGCCAAGCTCGGGGCAGTCGAAGAAGACCCGCTGCATCGTCGGCCGGCACCACCAGGTCACAGCGGTGCGGTCGATCGCGAGGACACTCTCCGGCAGAAACTCGGCCTTCGCCGCACAGCGTTCGGCAAGTGAATCGAGCGCCGTGAACAGCGCGCCGCGGTCCACCGGTCGTCCCGCACCGATCACGGGGCGCTTGCCCTTGATCGTGACGGGATGCGCCGTGGCATAGACCGGGCTGTCCGTGCTCGCGACACCCGAATACAACAGGATCGCTCCCGTCACAGACAGCGGGACCGAATGCCCCGTCGACAGAAAAACGTCTTTCATTAACTTGTCCCCTGCGGATCGCGCGTGATCAGTGAAACCACGCGGTCAACCTGACGAAGAATGGAAAAGCCCAACGACAGGTCCGCGTACTGCTTGCGGATGTCATCAGGGGTGGTGGCAAGCGCGATGAAACCGTGGAAGCACGATCCGTCGCCGCCGTTGCTGAAATACTCGTAATGCGTATCGAGCACATCGCCGACATACGGTCCGTCGCACGCCGCGATGGACGTGGCGGCATAGATCGCCTCAGGTCTGAACGCCCAGTCAAACAGGTTCCGGCGACCAGCCTTCGTGAGCAGAACCGTCAGATGCTCCAGTTCCGCGCACAGCTCGCGTATCCAGCCACGCTGGGTATAGCCCAGACGCCGCAGTGACTCGATGCCGAGTGCAGGAAATGAGCGCCACCGGTGAGCCCGCAGGTCGTACCGGCCGATCTCCATGCTGTCCGGACAAAGCTCGTCGCGAACAACGGACGGCAGGTACTGCTCGTACTCCTGTGGGTCGTCGCCAAAGCGGTCTTTCAGCATCTCGATCGCCTCGTCATCGGTACACCACGGATCGCCATCCCAATGCCATTGCGAAAACATCCCAAGGAAGTCATCGGGAGTTCGCATCCACAGCGTGCGAAAGGCTGCGCGGTTGATCAGGATCAGCGCGGTGGCGAGCAGCCGCGGATGCGCCTGGATCAATGGCGCCGCCCGGTCTTCGATCATGTAGACGTAGTCCTCGACGGTGTCGATGCCCAGATACAGCGGCGAGCTCACCTCGAACTCCGACGCGTTGTCCTGATACATGATCTGGTCCTGGACAGACGCCACATCGAGCAGTACCGGCCTGAATGTCAGCCGCTTGAGCGTGCCGCACTGGCGTCTGATCCAGGCGAACAGCGCCTGCGCCATCGCGTGGCCGGCGCCTTCGTAACTGCCCACATCGGACGCCCGGAGCGCGCCGGACTCGAAATGAGTCGCGACGAGCCGTGCTACTCCTGCGTCATGCGGCCACTTCATCGACGGCCGCGCAACAACGTCGCACGACACATCCGGAAGCGTCAGAAAATCATGGGCAGTTCGACGTCGGGCAACGGCACGCCGCTGCGGTTGCCAGCTGACGCCGTCAAGAGCGACGTGCGCATCAGCCGGCCGAGGATCGAAGAACATTGCTCGATCTCCTTGTCATGAAAAAAAACCGCCCTTTCGAGCGGTTCATTGGACGATGGCATTGCCTCATCGGCGATGCATTGCATGAGCGCTTGCTTACGCATCGCTACCCTTGGCACCTGCTGCACGCATGAACGTGTAGCGGGCGGTTTCCCCGTTGTAGACCGGACCCTCGATTGCGGCCGTGGTCAGCTCCGGATACTGGGCGGAATACAGATCGCGCACCTCTTCGGCAGAAAAGGTCGGACCGGGATCGACGAAGTTCACGCCGTTGTAGACGAACTCGCGAACCAGACGGGCGACGGAAATGGACATGGCGAACCTCAGCTGAGCAGGGAAAGAAGATCGGTGCCGGAGGACTTCCCGGCATCCACTGGCGTTGCAGAAGCCGGCGCGGCCGACGCAGACGCTGACTGTTCGTCATCATCGTTGTCGGCTTCATCGTCCTCATCGCCCTCACTGCTGGCGTTCGACTGACCGGCTTTCGCCGGTGCCGTCTTACCGCCCTTTGCGAGAGACTTCTGCGCTTTGGACGCCTGGCTCTTTTCCGCTTCCTGCAGGATCGCGGTGGTTGCCGCGACCTGTTCGGACAGCGACGCATGAGCCGTCGAGTACGAACCGATCGCCGCAGCAAAGCCCTCGTCGAGCTCGGCCGCCGTACCAGTAAGCACCAGCGGCTGGCGCAGCGCAGCGTCCTTGCCCTCGCCTTGCGGCACCACCACTACCGCCATGCGGTCGTTGTCCATCTTCAGCGTAAGTTGTAGCTTGCCGCTGGCTCGCACCAGCGCTTCAAGTTGTTGAAACATTGAATACCTCGAAAGAGGAGAGACGCCGCGCGATGGCGGCGTATACATATAGAGGGGAGACGGGACGCAGAACGCGCCCCGCGATTTCAGAACTTCAGCACCTTCGGCAGCTTGCCCTCGTAGTCGAAACCTTCGACCTTGAGGAGCGCCTCGATGACTTCCGGCTTCGATTTCGCGAAGACCTTCTTGAAGTTGTCGCCCAGCGCGGCGCGGATGCCGATCTCGTCGGCCAGCACCATCATCTCGGACTTCGTGATCAGCTCCAGAAACTCCTTGTCGAGTTTCCAGTGCTTTTTCAGATCCAGCTTGTGCGACTTGCACAGTTGCGTCAGATACGTCACATCCAGACCTTCGATTGCGGCGAACAGCATTGCAATCATCAGGTCCGCCTGTGAGCTTTCCTTCGCTGCCTGCACGGCGTCGATCGCCTTGGGC
Source organism: Paraburkholderia atlantica (assembly GCF_009362785.1). Lineage (GTDB taxonomy): Bacteria > Pseudomonadota > Gammaproteobacteria > Burkholderiales > Burkholderiaceae > Paraburkholderia > Paraburkholderia atlantica. The sequence continues at coordinate 29,797 of NZ_WHNQ01000016.1, read as the reverse complement.
AGGTTGGACACGGGTGCCTCGCTGCCAACAATCCGCTCGAAGAACTTGCGGAACGCAGCATCGTCGACCTGACGTGCATGACCGCTCAGCACGACTGCAATCAGATACTGGCGGGCCAGTTCATGATTCATGCCGATATCAGCACGCAAGGCCTTGCGCCACAGCTTCACGCGATAGGCCTTCACCTTCTCGGACTCGGCAATGACCGTCACCGAGGGGTTCGTGGACGCCGGAGCAGTGGCTGACTTGCTGCCCGCACTTGCGCTTTTGGCTGCTGGTGCGGACTTTGCACTGTCGGGCTTTGCCGGCTGCGATGCAGCCTTCTCCGCCTGGATGCGAGCCGCCACCTTCTTCATGTTGCAGATGGTGTCGAAGCACTGGCCGCGATAGACCTTACCAAACGAATCAGGAAGGCCACTCACTGCTGCGCCGTAATTTGCGCAACCGTGACAGGCTTTCGCCTGTTCGAGACCAACGCCGTTCGCGCCTTCCACAGCCAGTTGCACGCGCGTGTTGTTGTCCCCGGCACGCACGATACGCACGGTCTGGAACTCGTCACGCAGGCCTGCCGCTGTCACTTCAAGCTGCTTCTCCGTCTTCTCGTTGAAGCAGGTCCGGTTGGTACAGTTTCCCGTGCCGATCGCTTCGCCAAACATCTGCGCCTGCGTCGACGAATTGTGCGGGCAGCCCGCACAGTCCGTCCTGTCGAAGATGGCAGGAGCCAACGCGCACGACGCCGATTCCACCAGCTTGCGCACATCAGCGGCCGACCGCCTCTCAGCGACAACGACAGGCAGGACCTTGTCCTGATTCTCTTTCGAGAGCGCCGCCAGCAGTTCGGCGTGAGCGATATTGATTTTCCGCTCGCTCAGCGCGTCGAGCACCGCCTTCGAACAGTTCAGCAGCGCAAGGCGGCTGTCCAGTGTCGAGCGTGACCAGCCAAGGATTTTGGCAGTCACGTCGCGGTCGCCGCCGTGCAGCCCGAGCAGCTCGGCGGCATCGACGGCTTCTTCGGCAGGAGAGAGATTGTCGCGCTGGATGTTTTCGGTGAGCGCAATACGGCGCGCTTCGACTTCATCGACGTCCTTTACAACGATGGGCATCGGGAAGTCTTCACCGTGAGCGTCCATGGCGCCGCGATAGCGACGACCACCTGCGATCACCTCGAAGTCGAAGTCGTCTTCGACAACAGGGCGAACGATGATCGGCGTGTCGACGCCATGCGCGCGAATCGACTCGGTCAGTTCCGCCATCGCCTTCGGATCAAAATACGTCCGGGGATTGCGGCCGAGCTTGATGCGCTTCAGGGGTGCAGTAAGTTGTTGCATTGCAGGTTCTCCAGAGAGGGGAACCTGCTCCCTATCGGGAGTGGTTCCCGATGGGGTCAAGATGGATGCCGGGCGAGCCGGCGGGGTCGATGCGTCAGCGACGCGGTAGGTTCATCAAAGATACCGTCACGATCCGCCGGCGTTTCAGCGGAAAGCTTCACAATTCCATATCGCTAAGAACCAAGGCCCACCGTTCTCGGGTGGGCCTTGGTTTCAAAAGAGCGTCAACTGGTCGATCGTGTCGAACACCGATGGCTCGCGCGTACCGCTCGCAAGCGACTGCTCGAACAGTTCCGCCAGAGACGTTGCCTCACGAACAGGAGAAATGTCTGCGGCGTTGCCGTTTGCCCGTTCCAGTACAGCGACATCGGGTTCATCCATTCCGGTTGCGACCGCATCGCCACCCGCATCGTGGCGGGCAGCTACTGCGATCTCTTCGACTGGCTCGTCGTGCTCGAGCGCGACAGCATCCCGAAGCAGTTCTGCCTCGACCCTCCGTCGCAGCCTGAAGGTCCAGCCGCCCAGCACGTGCGCAGGCGTGTACCACGTGCCCCATACTTCCATCGACAGCGCGTTGCCATGTACCACGGTGGCGGGGATGTGCAGCAGCGAGAGTTGCACATAGGCCATGTGGACGCAACACGGATCAATGTCGATACAGGTCGCGTGCATCACCTGCTGATAGTTGTGGCCGGCAGCATGCAACGATTCCGCCGCAGCGATCACCATGCCACCAGCGCCACATGCGGGCTCCTGAAGCCGGATGAAGCCGCGCCGTTGAACTTCGGCACCGCAATCGCCCATCAGCATCATCGACATCATCCGGGAGACGGTGTAAGGCGTGAATAATGCGAAGTCGAGGATTATGCGAAGCTAGGCCCATCACGAAGAAGTGCCCCTCGTGACGGGCCTTTCCGAGTAAATCAAGCTTCACATAATCAAAGACTTTGCAGGAAGGCCAGCAGTGCCTTCGGTGGGCGATAGACAGCTGGCCTTGCCTCAGGCTGCTTCAGCCGAGCCAAGGTACGCTGCTTCATCGCCAAGTCCGCTTCCACATACATGTGCGTCGTAGATGGGCTCTCATGTCCGAGCCAGAGCGCAATCTCGCAGGCATCAGTACCGGCCTGTAGCAGGCTCATCGCGGTCGTGTGACGCACGACGTGCGGGGAGACCTTCATCGACCTCAGTTCAGGGTATCGGACTGACGCTGCCTCTACAGCAAGCTGCAGGCGCTGCGCGACATTGGCCCTCGTCATGTGGCGGCCATCACGCGTGGGCAGCAATGGCGAGTCTTCAACCAACTGCGGATTCAGATACAACCACTCGCGTACCCCCTTTGCAGCGCTCTTCCACAAGGGCAACGACCGCTGTTTGCGGCCCTTGCCCCGTAGCTTGATGCTGCTACACGGACCGAGCACGACGTCGCCAACGCGCACGCCGATGATCTCAGAGACGCGGGCACCAGTGTTGAACAGGATGGTGAGCATCAGTCGGTCGCGCTGGCCGATCCAGGTGTCCGTCGCCACATTGATCACCCCCGTCATCTGCTCGCGCGTCAGGAACCCGACCAGCTTGCGGTCATATCGTTTCATCGGAACGGCAAGTGCACTTTGGATCGCGCCGAGACTCGCCGGCTCGCGCCTGGCAGCAAACTTCAAGAACGCCCGTATCGCTGCGAGCCGGACGTTTCGACTTCGTACCGAGTTGTGCCGCTGAACTTCGAGATGATCCAAGAACTCGCTCAGAAGCTTGGCGTTCAGATCGACGATGGCCAACTCATGAGCCGCCAGACCAAGCCTGGCTTCAGCAAATCGCAAGAGGAGCACGAACGTATCGCGATAGGAGGCAACGGTGCGCGGGCTCAGGGCTCGCTGCTGCACCATGTAGTCTGTGAAGAACTCTTGCACGAGTCCCGGAGAGGATGTAGCAGTCTGACGGCTCATCGTGCACCCCCGATCGTACCCTTCTCAACGAAGTCCTCTAGCCGGTCTCCGACGGCGCTCATCAACTCCGGAATCCCTGTGAGATACCAGTAGGTATGGGAGATCCTAGCGTGACCTAAGTACGTGCACATCCAGAACATCGCGTGCTCGATCGACTGGCCCGTCTCGCGCCAGCGTTGTACGCGTCGTACAACGAACGTATGACGGAGATCGTGCACGCGAGGAAGCGGGTGGTCCCCGCGTGCTACCCAGCCGAGTTGTTGTTGCAGCCGTCGAAAGACGTACTCCACGGCCTCCCTTCGGAGATAGCCGCCGTTGCGCGAAGCGAAGAATGGAGAGTCTATCTCCGTGCTGTGACATCGATCACGAGCGTTGCGGTATGACTGCAGCTCGCTGACCGTGCTCTGATGAAGGGGCAGGCAGCGAGACTTGTGGAACTTCCCGTTGCGCACGGTGATCGATCCCACTTGGAGGTCGACGTCACCGAGGGTGAGAAGCCTCGCCTCGGAAAGCCGGAGCCCTGCCGCTGCGAGCAGACCAAAGATCGCGCGGTAGGTCTGGGGTCGCAGAGCCCAGCTGGGTGACAGCCGCCCTGCTGCGTCCAGCAAATCGACAAGCTCGGCGTCAGTGAAGATATGGGGAGTCAGCCGCCGATGACCGCGTCCCAGTACTCTCAGTGTCGGGACCTCCGTGTCTGGTTCGAACTGCCTGTAGTACGCGGCGAACGGACGCACCACCTCCAGTCGACGGGCGGCTGTCACCGAGCTGGTTCGTCTCACATGCTCTTGCGCCCATGCCAGCATCAGGGCTGCGGTAAGCGGACCGCGGTGGGCTCGCGCATCTGCGAAGCGCGCGAATCGCTGGAGCGCGTATGCCTCCACCCTCAGCGTGAAGCCCAGCCGTCGGCGTTCTTCGACGTAGTGGCGCACGGCGTCTTGCATCGATGTTGCGGCGTTCATGATGCGCTCCCGGGCCACGGCATGGCGACGAGGGCTAGATGGTCGAAGTCGACCTTTGCGTACACACGCGAGGCATCCAACTCGCGATGGCGCAGCACATCGGCGACCTCCTTCAATGTGCTGCCGCTATTGAGCATCCGCCGAGCCAGCGTATGACGCAAAACATGCACGCCGGTGTACGGCAGGCCGGCGCGACGATATGCCTCTCGAACGGCCTTTCTAACAACAGCTGTGCTCACTGGCTTGTCCACCGGCGCGATATGTCGAACGAAGATACGCCGACTCGTCGTGAGCGGACGCTCTAAACGCATGTAGTCGGCGATGGCGGCGCCAGTCGCATGAGGCAACGGCAGGACATCGGACCGCTGGGTCTTGCCCCTTTGGATGGAGACAGTGCCAGCTCGCCAATCTATGTTGTCGAGATTCAGGGCAATCACCTCGCATCCTCGAAGGCCCAGGTCGACCAAGCAGCGCACGATCGCGTAGCACCGTAGGCGTGAGGGCAGATCAGATGGAAAGGCCCGGAGCAATCGCTCGATCTCGTCGGGAGCAAGAGTCTTGGGCAGTGCAGAATTGCGCCAATGCGCGGGCTTGGCGACGACGGGCAGCAGATGGGTGACGGGATCACCTTCACTTGCTCGGAACAGGAGATAGCTCCGTATGGTGGAAGCCGTCACTCCTGCACTAGCGGTAGAAATGCGAGAGAACTCCCTCGTCAGGAACGCGCGCAGCTCCGCGGCCGTCGGACTGATCGCGCTCGTTGGCATGCACAGCAGACTTCGGACTATTGCGACTCGCCGCAGCCTCGTACTTGCTGCGAGACCTTTTGCCCGCGACATGTAGTCGTCAAAGCGACGTAGCACGACTTCGTCCCTTTCGTCACACGGGCCCTCGTCCCCAACTCCGCTTGCGCGCACGACTTCCGTCAAGTGCCCGAGCGCGGCACTGAGGTGACGTCGGCTTCTGAGAACCGGGGCAGCACAGGTACAACGGGGAAGATGACGATCAAGAAAGCAGATGATGTGGCGATCCAAGCTGGCTAGATCGAATGCTCGCCCCTTTAGCCAGAGAGAAAAGTGCGCAAGGGAAAACAAACTCGACCGGATCGTGGCTGGCGCGTACTTCAGCGCCGACAACCGATCATAGTAAATCTGTGCGAGCGGCGCCAATTTCCCGTCACGCAGTCGCGACGCCGCAGGTTCGGGAAGAGCTTCGAAGACATTCATGGCGAACTCCTTACGGGGGTTGAACCCAAAGAAGACGCCGTTTCTTATGCAATGTCCATCCAGTGCTTCGTTGCCCCGTGATGCCCTCTGGACCGAGCGCCCTGTGGGGGCTTCGCATAATCTTCGACTTCGCATAATTCACCTTATGCACAGGTTCGCATAACGTGAAGAACTGGCCTGCCCTGTCGTTTCCGAGCCCCAGCATCATGTAGGTCTCGCCGAGAACGTCCGTCAGGCCACCGCCAATCAATTGAGCGCCTGACGTTGGCTTGCCGATCATCGCCACACGCAGCTCGAACGACTCAACGAGAAGGCCAAGCATTTGCGGGAATTTCGCGACTTCCTCCTTTTTGTACTTGCCGACGATATCAAGGTAGCGCTTCTCGCGGGCATCGAACTGCGCACGATCCACACTGTTGCTGATCGCCAGCGCACTCAACTCGACGAAGTCGGAAAACACCGTATGAAGATGATGCCCGTATGAGAACGACTGGATCAGTTTCACCAGCTCTTTCTGGCACGAATCCGCGGTCAGATCGTGCTTACGTTGTGCGGCGTTTTTGCTCATTGCTCATGCCCAAGGTCCGAAAAATAGACGAGGCATGCCCCGAGGGGCGTGCCCCACGGGGTTAATGGATGTCCTAGATGCCGTAGTGGTTGCGTACCCGACGCCGACGCTCGGCGAATGCCAGTCCGCCAGTCACCGATTCGGGTGCTGCCACCACCAGAAGGCGCAGGGCCGCTGCGCGGCAATGGGTCGAATACCGCTTCTTCGACTTCACGATCCGCAGCAGGCGATCGTGTGTTTCGTACGATAGGCAATGCATCTGCATGCCGATGCGAAGCAGCCGATTGAGGTTCATGATGCTCCCGGTCGTTTCGATTGACGGGAGCACGCCCGCAACGGGTGTGAAACCCGTCGGGGTGAATGAAGAGAGCCCGCGTGCTGCGGGCATTCTGTCGATGCGTCAGTGACGCGGTAGGTGAGTCGATCGTATCGCCAACGGCACGGCACTGCGACCGGAATGACGGCGAAATCGATGCGGCTTTCGGAGAAGACTCACGTGTCCATCGCGGCAAGATATCCACCGTTTCGCTTAATAAACCTGTGGATATCTGTGCGCGCGTGCCACCTGGCAAGGCGGGCAGACCCGTGATCAATTGGAAGGCACGCACCCCATCACGTCGCGCTGCCGTCAGCCGGCTAACGGCCCTAACCCGGAAAGCTCGACTAAACCATATAGCTTTCGCCGGAAATTGATCTGCTGGAAAGCTCGCGCAAACGCTTGAGCTTTTGCGCCACCCCGGTTCCTACCCGCGCCCGACAATGAGAAATGCCCGCGCGCGGGCGCCCCGGAACCACGCCTTATGTCCGAGCCGACCGACAACACGCACCAACCCTCGTCGCTGAGGCGCCGGCGCGTAATCTATCAGACCGGCCCCCAACGCTACGGCGAAGGGCTCATCACGGCACACGACAAAGACTCAGGCACCGTGATCGTGATGGACATGGAGGACGGATCGTTCTGGCGCAGGTCCGAGTCGCAAGTCGAAATCATCGTCTGAGGAGCAGCATTGATCGCCCGATTCAACGGCAACACCACAGGGAGTGTCGCCTTCACCACCGCCGTCGCCGCCTGCCTGTTCGCCTTTCTCCTGCCGGTCTTTCATGCGGACGGCGTCCTGAAGCCGGTGTGCCTGGCAGTGGTTGGTGCCCTGATCGTCGAGATGAACCGGCGAAGCATCATTGGCGGACTGGTTAAGCGTGCCAGCCGCAAGACGGGCACGTCAGCCCGCCAGGCCGTCTTCATTAACGGCGTTCGGGTTGGCGAAATCCGCGAAGCCGACGCTATTGCCATCAAACTCGAAGCGCTGCGCGATCCGCGCAACTATGTCGCCCAGTTCGCCAACATCATCGCGTTCATGTGCCGCGGCGCGGCAGCGTCTCTCGTCCTCACGCCGCTGCTGTTGTTCTGGCTGGCGCTTTTCTGCGCGTGGACAGCACCGGAAACTTTCCAGACTGCCATCTCGGCAATGGTCCACCTGCAACCGGGCGATCTGGCGAATTTTGCGACCACGCTCATCCTCCTAGCCCAGATCGCCTTTGTGATTGCCGTTGGACTGTCGTTCGCCTTCGGCCTCGACCTTGGGCTCGAGAACGTCTTCCGCCGTGCGGCGCACCGTGAGATCCGCCTCGCCATCGATTGCGCGACTGACGGCGAAATGACGCTGCGCGCGCCGGGCGCCTCGCTCTCACTCGCGTGACGTGAGAACCGCATCCCGCGCGAATATCAGCCCGAAGGTAGCAATACCCGTTTCCTACCAACCCGCTTTCATGGCCGCCCCTGTGCGGCCATTTTCTATGGTGGACCGAAACCATGTCAGACGTAGCTTTTGATGGCGGCAGATTCCCGCTTGCCGATGTGCAGGAGAACCCGGCCCGTTATGTGAAGCGCCTGGAACGCGCCAAGATTGCGCCCGGACATGCCGTGTGTCTGTGTGCGAGGCACGACACCCCACTGCAACTCGTTATCCGGCGGTACGGTTCGCTGCTACATCTCGCAGGGTGGCCGGACGATGGACATCGGCACGCGCGAGGATGCGCCTTCCACAAGGACCCGAGCGCCGCGAAGCCCGCAGGTGGCGGCGACAGCAAGGCAGCGATCATCGCAACGCCCGCCGGCTTGAATGTCAAGCTGGACGCATCGCTCACCCTGCGCGAGACGAACTCAGGTTCCCGCGCATCACCGGCACAAACGTCAAACCGCCCAGGCCGACGCTCCGCTACCCTGCTCGCCTTCCTGCAGACCCTCTGGTGTGAAGCCCGCCTCAATGAGTGGACAGGACTGAGCACGACACGCCACTGGGGCGTGTGCAACGCATGTCCCCACAGGACGACATGCTGCCCGATTTCGTGTTGCGCGACGCCGGCGCGCAGACGCACGTCGAGGTCTACGGCATGAACGGCGTCCCAGCCTACGAGACGCGCAAGGAGGAAAAGCGGGTGCTTCAGCTCGCGCGCGGCATTCCGGCCGTCGAATGGGAGGTCGATCGCGAGCCGCTCGCGCACGTGCAGATCCCGCCGCCTGGCGATGCGCGGGCGACTTGACTCCACGATAGGCCCGGTAACCTGGAAATACATTGCCGCGGCGGCACACCGACCCCGGCGCGCGCATCAACAACACACACAGAAACAGGAATCCGACCATGCAATTGACAAGGGCAAGCCACCGCGACAACCGTAAATCGGACGGCTACATGAAGCTGAAATCAATTTTCGCGACTGCAGTGCTCTTATCGTCGGCGAGTTGTTTTGCTGCCGATCTGCCCGATCCCAGGCTCACTCCGGGCGCGATCAATCCGGACGTGACGCAGGCAAACATCGGCAGCACCATCTGTGTGAGAGGCTGGCCAAAAACCGTGCGACCGCCCGCCTTCTATACAAACAGGCTCAAGAAGCTCCAGATCCGGCAATACGGATACACGGATACCAACCCACGCGACTTCGAGGAGGACCACCTCATTCCGCTCAGCGTCGGCGGCAATCCGACCGATCCTCGCAATCTGTGGCCGCAGCCGCGCAAGTCCGAATGGAACGCGGATCGCAAGGACGAGTTGGAATTCGCGCTTTACAAGGGCGTGTGCAACGGCGAAGTCAGCCTTCACGATGCACGCCGCGCATTTGCGACGGATTGGATAGTGGCATATCGCCAGTACGGCGCACTGCTTCAGCGGTATCGGTACGGCTACACAGACTGACGGAGGCAGACGCACCGCGACCACACACGGCGCCGGGTGGCAGTTCGGCCCGCCGCAACCCAACGAACAGGAGTCACCGTGCAACAGATATCCCAGATCCTCCAGGACATCCTCAACCTGACACGCTATGCGACATCACCCTTCGTTCTTAACGGTCGACCCGATTCTGTGCGCCAATGGCTTCTCGCGCTGCAGGAGCATTTGAACGCCGTCAGACTCCGGATCGACAACGCACTCGCGTCCCTCGATGAATCGAAAGTAGGTGAGCTCGGCGATTGGACTGACGAGGAACGCATCCTGAGCAACGAATGGGTGCTTCGTCACTATCCCAACGAGTCTGAAAACATCAGGACGGCGTTGCGTAAAGCGTGGCGCGCCGGACAACGACTACCCTACAAGTCACAGATGGCCTCTCCTGCGACAAACCAGAAAGCTTGACTTTCCGGTCGAATCGGCACGATGGAATTGCGTGCCCGGTTCCCGATCGGGCTATCTAACGGAGTCCTCCATGCTCGGCAAAAGCTTTTTTCTTGAACGCGCTACCTCGCGCTCGCTCGACTGGCTGGGCCGCTACCCCGCCTTGGGCTGCGCCTGTCACGATCCGCAGTCACTTTCCTCGGGTCGCCAGATAGTCGTCGCAGCGACAACGTCCAATGGCGTGCGCTGCGTGTTTTTCAGTGCAGTCGGGTCGGTCCTCGATTTCAGTGCGACATGGGCCGAACTCGAGCGCGCGAAAACCTGGTGGTACTTCGTGCAGCGCTGGTATTTCTGGGTCGTGCCAGACGCGAAGACGATCGACGCGATCAATTCGACGGGCGATCAGATCGGCCATCTGATCGTCCCGATCTGCGCGCCGTCCGATCTCGCCGACGCGGCGTTTCTTCCGTGGCTGGACGCGATCGAAAAGCGCGCCCGCCAGTGCGGCACGCTGGCGGTACAGTCTCACGATGTCGAAACTGTCTGAGCGGGAGCCGGCATGAGCGAGAACAGCAAGATCGAATGGACCGACCACACCTTCAATTCGTGGGAGTGCTGCCAGAAGGTCGGCCCCGGTTGCGATCACTGTTATGCGGAAACGCGCAACGCGCGCTTCGCCGGCGGCACGCCCATCAACTGGGGCCCGGGCGCGCCACGTCGCCGCACCTCCGCCGCGAACTGGCGCAAGCCGCTGCTGTGGAATGCGCAGCATGATGAGTTCTTTGCGACGCACGGTCGCCGCCAACGCGTGTTCTGCGCATCGCTCGCCGACGTTTTCGACAACGAGGTCGATCCGCTATGGCGCCGCGATCTGTTCGAGCTGATCGAGCGCACGCCGAACCTGAACTGGCTGTTGCTCACGAAGCGCATTGGCAATGTGTCCGACATGGTCGCTCGCGCGCGATCGCGCGATTGGCTCGCGGGCCGCGACAACGTCTGGCTCGGCGCAACGGTCGTCAATCAGGCCGAGGCCGATCGCGACATCCCGAAGCTGCTTGCGGTGCCAGCGCGGGTGCGCTTCCTCTCCATGGAGCCGCTGCTGGGCCCGGTGAGCTTCGAAGGCATGTTCGCGGGCAGTGACTGGCGCGACCACACCAACGCCCTCGAGGCGCTCGACTGGATGATTGTCGGCGGCGAAAGCGGACACGGCGCCCGGCCAATGCATCCCGATTGGGCACGCTCGCTGCGCGACCAATGCGCTTCCGCAGAGGTGCCGTTCTTCTTCAAGCAATGGGGCGAATGGGCGCCCGGCTCAAACCCCTCCAGACAGCCGATGGACCGCGTCGGCAAGAAAGCCGCCGGTCGCGAACTGGACGGCCGCGTTCATGACGATTTTCCTGAAACTATTCTTCATACATAAAGCGGCGCTTTTCCGGTTGTAAATCGGCTTTTCTCGCGTCCAATGTCCAACGATAATGCCTGCCAATATCTCCCAATAAATGCACGGCGAAGACCCGGACAATGTACGAACAGCTCTATCCCTGCGACCACTGCGGCGGCCGCGGCACCCTTGGGTTTTCCCAACGGGTCGTCGCGGAAACCGGTTCGTCTCCTTTTGACTACGGCAAATATGGCCGTCACGCCGGCCCGCCTGTCATCGGCGACGTCATGCCCCGCCCCGCATTTGCTCCCCAAACCGAAAAACTGGTCTGCATCTACTGCTCGGACTGCGGCATGTCAACGCCGTGGCTGCCCGTAGGCAAGGACGAGAAATCTGCAATGACCCGATGTGCTCATATCTGGAACCGCCGGCTGAGTCGCCCGAAAATCACCGAGGGCGACCTGCGTGACCTGATCGAGAAAGAGCTCGGGGCGTGTGATTCACAGATGGTCATCGACATGCTCGCGCGCAACGATGAAGACTGGGAAACGCGCGGCCCGCTATTCGCCATGCTCGCCCAGAGGCTCGTCGACGCTACAGTGTCAACGATCGACAGCTGGCCGATCGATCCAGTCCTGAAAGACGCCGCACGCTATCGCAAGCTCGTGCAACTGGCCAAGTGGGTCGATATCGACGGCGAACGCTACGTACAGTTTCCGAAGATCCCGTCGCCCAGCGAGCATGACCAGTGTCTGTTTGAAGATCGCATCGCACTGGCTGTCGACGCAATGCCCGACCGTGATCGTTGGTGAGTAAGAGAGAGTCATCAGACTGTCGTGACCGGCCATCCGCCGCGTCGGTGGTTGCCCTCTGTACGCGCTCGTGGTCGAGGTCACCCGATCAGCCTCCCCATGTCCGATCACCTGGACTGATTGTCTTGACCTTTCCGGTATTCGAGTCATACCAGACCTCCTCTCCGCAGAACACGTCACCCGCGTCGTATCCGTAAAGTGACTGATTCGGATCGCCCCTGTCGTACAGGGTCATGCCCGAATCCACAGCATAGAGCTGAAACTTCTGGTCCGGTTTCAACTTGAGATAGGAGATCAACTGCTCGGAGGTATTGAAGTACCGATAATGCCCGTCCTCGAACAGCAGCTTCGCCAGCTGTACCTCTTGAATTCCACCTGAGTCGACAAGAATCATGATCGCACTCCTGTTGGCGGGGAACTGCCCCCAAGCAGTATAGGAGTCAGGAGTGCCGGCGTTTCCATGCTGGCGTATGACAACTGCTGAACGGCGGAAATGTAAAAAAAAGAAGCCGGCTGTGAAAGCCGGCTTGAACGGTCTGACGGCCGCCGCCAGAACCTGAGAGAGATTCCATTCTGCGGCACGCCGACTGAGCGGAATCAGGGATATGGCGTCTCAATTTACGGTTCCTTCCCCCCTGCCGCCCCGAGTATCCGATAGAGCGCCTGACGCGAGATACCAAGGGCCGTCGCGGCATGGCTCTTGTTGCCTTCGGCAATCCTGAGCGCCTCGCGAACCTCATCGACCGTCGGCAACTTCCTCTGTAGCCGCTCCTGTTTCGCAAACGTCGACAGGTAAGCATTCGCCTTGGTCACACGGCTGTGGCCTGCCGCCTGAACGACGCGGCGCATCGCCTCCTGGTGCACCTGCGGATCTGGACGCTCACCGGCCCGCTTGATCGGCGCCGGCGTTCCTGCTGTCCGCTCATAGAGCGATTGCAGGTAGCCGTGGCGCAAGCCGTGACTCGTGATACCCAGACCCGCCTTCGTCACGCCGTGCTTTTCCAGCACGTAGTAATACCAGTCACGCCATTGCTTCAGCGTCCGGTCAGCCGGCACCGTCGAGCCCGTCACGCCGTTGCTCAGGCTCGCCGCTTCTTCAAGAATCGCTATCTTCGCCTCGATCGGCACCTCGCGCGGCAAACCGCCCTTCGTGCCGCGTACGACGGCGAGCGTCTGGGGATCGCGCACGGCCTCAACCGGCCGCAACATGAAACTCTCCTGGACGCGCACACCGAACGCCGCCTGCAATTTCAGTTGCACCGCCGTATAGGGACACGTCAGCGCGATCTCTTCGATCTTGGCTGCAGCGTCAATGCCGTGCGCCTCCCATGACTTGTCCTCTGTCGCGACACAGCTACGCACAAGACCATGCTCACGGCGGTCAACATAGTCGGCCAGCGTTCGCACCAGTTTCGGCTTGCCCATCCATTGTGCGATCGCCCGCAGGTACGTCAGCTTGTTCTCGATCGTCCCCCCGCTCTGGCCATCCGCGACCCAGTGTTTGACAAGACATTCGACGTGCTTGTGCTTGAGAGACCATGGCGTCTGTAACGCATAGCCGTGTTTCCGCAACTCCTTGAACGACTTGCACAGTGCCGTCGCCCGACGTTCCTGCGTCTTGATCGACAGCGCCTTGTGACTGATCCGGGTGGTGCTGTGGATCTGCGTGACGTGCGTATCGAATAGAGCGAGCAGCGCATCCCTGAACTCGGGAGCGAATCTGTATTTGTTCACCACTGCGCGCACGTTGAGAATGGCGGCCATCGTTGACGCTCCGCGCGGCGAGCTCGCCGCAGTATCGTTGCCCGGTGCCCGCTGGTTCGCAGCATCCCTACCTGATGCCGTGACCCGAATCAGCGGGCTTGTCTTTTCTTCGCCGCCCATGCGGCTTCGCCGTTTCCCCGGCGCGAGGGTCCTGCCTTCCGTTCCTTTAGCGATTCCATCCGATCAGCCAGATGCATGGGAAGAGCATGCGGTCCGACTGTCCAACCTGCTGCCTGCCGGCGTGCATCGCGCTTCGCGCAAAACACCACCGACGTATTCGCGAGGCATCCCTGCCGTCGCGCTGCGCGGGTAAATCCCGCCTCGATGCAGCTTCGTGGCTACCCTGCCAGCGTGGCGCTTTGCGCGTCGGGTTCGTTCGCCGCTTCGCGGTGACGCCCCCTCGCTATGGGCCGGGCAAAACCTGATACGCGTTTGTGTACGGCCGCGCGCGCCGTGTCCTCTTCCGTCAGGGAATCGCGGTGTTCCGGTCTTTTCCGGTCCGCAGGAGTTCCCCCGCCCCCAAGCACGTTCATCTCCGCCGCGGTGTATCGGGCTTCGTGAACGCACCCAGCCATCGCTGAAAGGGCGTGTGCAAACGCAGATGAGCATGCGAAAAGTGTCCGGTGTCCGGTCTCTCCACATGTCCTCATTGCGTCACATCGCGGCAAACCGCCGCCAATCGTATGGATATCGCAGTGTCCGGGGGTCCTCATGGTGGACCATCGTGGACTTGATTTACTTCATAAGAAGGCCGCTTCATTGTGCGGCCCGGTCATTTGCCTGTTTCTGGCCCGTTGCGGGCCTGGGGATATGGACGTGCGAGTGCCTTGCACTCTGGTTCGATGCGTCATGGACGCGGTAGGTGACCCAAGGATAGAGGCGAATTGAACACACGCACCGCCCGAAAGCTGGGCAGAACCGGTTGGCTTTGCTGACTTGACTTCGCTGGACGCTCGATAGACTCGAAATCAGGCAGAACTGACAGAAAAGTGTCAGTTGCACCAGCAAGCCCCGGCGAGATTCGCAAACTGACACTTAAGTGTCAGTTATCTGATAGTTCGCCGGTTCACGCGATATGTGGCGGAACAAACTGATACTTATCTGTCAGTTTTCTGTCACTTCATCGCGATCCCTCAAATCGAATGGAGTCATCTTGAAAACTTCCGTCTTCGCAGTCGACGTCGGCTACGGCAACACCAAGTATGCACATCGCGCAGCCAGCGGCAGCATCGCCACCGGTATGTTTCCGTCGCTCGCCCCGCTTGCGGCGAGCCGTGCACTCTCCGGCTATGGCGACAGCGTGCTCGCGTCACGCAAAGTCGTGACCATCGTCGTCGACCAGATCGAGTATGAGGTCGGTCCCGATGTATCCCTGACTGCCGCTTACGGCAATACCGGCCGCGCCCTCTCGAATGACTTCGTCCTCTCCGACAACTACGCGGCCCTGCTCGCCGGCGCGGTTCATTTCGCCGGCGTGACACATATCGAACGTCTGGTGCTCGGCCTACCCGTGCACAACATGAAGAAGTATTCGAGCGCCTTGCGTGACCGCTTCACAGGCGCCTTCGATTTCGGTGCAGGACGCGTTACCGTAGACAAGGTGGTAGTCATCCCCCAGCCGCTTGGCTCTCTCGTCGCTGCGTCGGCCAACCGCCAGAGCGAGTTCGGTCGGGACAGTGCGCATCTTGTCATCGACGTTGGCTATTTCACGACCGACTGGGTTTATGCGAATGGCTTCACGATGGACGACAAGCGCAGCGACGGCATCCCGGGCGGTGCATCGCAGATCTATCAACGGATCGCGGCACTCATATCGCGCGACCAGGACGAACAGGTCGAGGATATCGAACGCATTGACAAGGCGTTGCGCGAGCGCAAGCCATTCTTTTTCTATGGCAACGACATCGACCTTGACCCATACCTTGAACAGTCACAACCGGTCATCGCCGGTGTGGTGAAGGAAATGCAGAACAACGTCGGGCAACTCACGAATGTGCGATCGATCATCCTGTCGGGGGGCGGCGGAGCCCTGTATGCGCCCGCCATCCGGAAGGCATTCCCGCGCGTCACGCTGGAAGTCATCGAGTCGCCCTGCATGGCGAACGCAAAGGGCTTTCTGATCGTCGGCGAAGCTGGCCTCACGCGCGAGCGTGCCACTGCGAAAGCATGAGCGAGAAGTTCGACATGAAGCTGGTCATCGACGCGGTGACCACGCCGCTTCTCCATGCGCGACTGAGCCAGGCATCGTCATACAGGGAGCGGGCCGCTCTGCTGCGTTCGCTTGCCGAGTCCGCCCTCCGCGGGCAAGGATCGGCAGGCATGAACGCAGCGGCTTCCTTTGCAGGCGACTCTCCGTTCTCGTCGAGAACGCAACCGGCAGCCGCCCAGTTGCGTCAACCGGAAGAGGCCCCGCGCGTTGTGCCAGAAGCTACTGCCAGCGTCGAACGGAGTCCCGTTGTTTCCAACGACGGCGACCCGGCCAGGAGTTACGACGTCAACGAAATAGCCGATGCGTTCGGCTCATTCGTCTGAGCGTGGCGACTTGACTTCTCTTTGGTGATGCGAAGATGGGTTATCGCATCGGTGTGTTCATGGCGCGCCGCGCCTTGCACCGGTGCAACATCAACTGGAGGTTGTATGCTGGAACTGATCGAAATCGTCCGCGGCGGCCTGCCGCTCGGTGAGCTGCGCACGTGGGTGTTTTTTGCGACGGCCGCGGCCACCGGCATCGCAGGCTGGTACAGCTACGATGTGCTCGCCTGGTACGCGAACAGGAACAAGGAAAGTTAAAAATGGAACTCATCGACCGGATGGTCCCGTTCTACAGGAAGTTTATGGCGCTGCCGTTCTTCGCCCGCCGCGCGATCATCTTCGTCGCTTCGGTCGTGATATGGATCTTCGGCGCGAAGCTCGCCAGCATGCACGTCAACGAACAATTGACTGTGCCCATCTTGCTGGCGGGTTGTGCGGGTGCCCTGTGGTCCAGCGAAATCTGGCGGCTGTGGAAGGTCTTCGCCGTCGTTGTGGTGATATGCCTGGCGGTGCTCAAATCCTGAAATTGGCGAAACGCGCAGACGAAAAAAAACGGCTCCCCCAATATCCTTGGGGGAGCCGTTTCTCTATACCGATCAGTGCGGCCGGGGAGCCGCGGTAACAAGTAGACGGCGGGCGCAAAAGTCCCACGCTTCATCGAAACTCTGGTCACGGCTGGCGTACTGGGTATTGCCCGTTGCCTTTCGGTCAATCACATCGTACGCCACTGCTTCGGACTTGACGACCGGCTGACGGCCGCCTTCGGCACCGTTCGTAGCAACGATCGCGAACCCACCCACGAGAACCTGGAACGAGCGCATTTTCTTCTCCAGAAAAATAGCCCGACGAGATATTCCCCGGCGGGGAATATCCCCACCGGGCAAGATAAAAGACGTGCGGCGAAAGCCGCGCTTACTGCAATGCTTCAGGCGAGCGCTGCGAGTTGAGCAGCCTTCACACCGCCGCGACAGTTCTCCATCGACGGCACAGCATTCGCGCACCGTGCAACCCACTCGTCAGCGAAGTCGGTTCCGCGTACACGCGGCCGGTGAACGATGGCCGTGAACCCTTCGGCTGTCAGACGCTTCGCGAGCTCGACGCCACCTGCAACACCGACAGACTTGCCGGTCTTTGGATCGACAGCGTCGAAGTCGACAAAAATGTGCACGACGCGAATACCCAGACCTTCCGGCACAACGAACTGACGCAGTAGACCGATGTTCAGGCAGTACCACGTCGGCACGTCGAACAGCATGTGCGCAGCACAGGCCGTCTCGAGCCCCTCGGCGACACCGATTTCGCCATTGACTGGCTCCATCAGACGCACTGCTCCGCCCGCAAGCGGATTGAGCGTCATGTCGTTGAGTTTCGGGTCAAGGATTTCGCCCTCGGCCGACACGATCAGCGCCTTTGCGGGCGTCGATCGTTCCAGAAACGTCCGGTGCAGCGTACCCAGACGTCCATCGGGCACTTCGAACCGCGCGAGAATGCCTGGCCAGCTGCCGATCACCTTCTTCTCGTGCCGGTACTTGAGCATGCCGAGCCGCAGCGCCGGCGACGGTGCGACACACAGGCCGGGCACGCGGGCGCCCAGGTAGCGCATCACAAGGTCGCCCGCCGACAGTGGTTTTGCAGCATCCCACATCGAGCTCAGACGCCTCGCGGTGAACTCCGGACTTGCCTTACGCTTCGGCTTTGGCGGTTCAGCAGTGCCAGCCAAACGGATCGCCCGCGGCGCAGAACCACCGTCGATCTCGCGCATCAGCCGGTACAGCCCCATCCGGTTAACACGTGTGATCAGCTGAAGGCCGTCGCCCGCCATCACATCGCCGTTGTTGCAATGGCGGCATACCCAGTCGCCTCGCCCACGCCTGTTGTCGTAGGTGAAGCGATCGTCGCCGCCGCAAACGGGACACGCACATGCCTTGCCGGTCAATCGGTCAGCAGGCACGCCATAGCTCACGAGAAGCGAAATCCATTGCTCCGGGGAGCGCGTGAACTCCTTCAGCTTGCGCTGTAGCCACGTGTACTGCTCGGGCGTGAGTTCCCTTCCATTCAAACTCATAGTCACTCTCCTGTGCGGAAGTGGGTTAGGTCGGTGCCTGAGACAGGCGTAAGAACGCGCGCTCAAAAAAGCGGTCCGCGCATTGGCGGGCGGCTTTTTTCAGCAGACGTGCTGGCTGGATTGCAATAGAAGACAGGCGCGAACGGCCGTTGCAGAAGATCCGTCGCACGACACGCCCGAAGGCGTGTCGTTGCGAAGGTGAGGTGTTACGGGAGAAGAACTGGAGGAACGGTGAGCCTTTCCGGGATCAGATGATCGACCACGCTGAACGCGTGTGAAAACCAAAAAAGGGTATGTCGTCGTCGATTTCATCGAAGCCACCGCCACGCGGAGCACCACCACCGCCATGAGACGGCTGCGGAGGTTGCGCGCGGGTGCCAATATTGTCCGGCGCACGCGATTCACTGGAACGCGAGGCCGGCGCGGGCCGGCTGGCACGCGAGCCACCACGCTGTTCGAAGTCACCGCCGCTGTCGCCACTACTGCGGCCGCCGAGCATCTGCATCTGTTCCGCGACGATTTCGGTCGAGTAACGATCGGTGCCGTCCTGCGCCTGCCACTTGCGCGTGCGGATGCGCCCTTCGAGGTACACGGACGAGCCCTTCTTCAGATACTCGGACACGATTTCGGCAAGGCGCCCGAAGAACGAGACGCGGTGCCACTCGGTCGCTTCCTTCATCTCGCCTGAGGCCTTGTCCTTGTAGCGATCGGTCGTCGCAAGACGGATGTTTGCCACAGCGTCGCCGCTTGGAAGATAGCGAACTTCAGGGTCTGCGCCGAGGTTGCCGACGAGAATTACCTTATTGACTGATGCCATTCTTGATTCCTCTATTTAGTAATTGACCATAGCCACTTGTCCCACATGACCTGTTTGCCTTCGACCATGACCGGACTGCCATCGCTACGGAATGCCGGGACCTTGATCTTGCGCAGGCGCCGCACCGAAACAACATCACCGACGACGCAGTGACATTCCGCGATTGCGTCCTTCAGGCCTTCACCCTGAAGCGTGCGCTCGCCGGTCGTCGTGTCGATGTGCATGGCGAATGACTTGTAAAAGCGCCCGGGCCTGTTGCGATCCGGGAACCGCTCTTCTCCCCAGGACAGGATGCGACCCGTCACCGCGGCGTCATTCGACTCCCCTCGCGTTCGGGCGCGCGTGGCGCTGCCGCGTGCGGGCCGGTCCTCATCGCCACTCACGTGCGAAGCAGCAAGCCCAGCTTCAGGGGTCGGCGCTTCATTCGTGTCAAGTGGTTCCGACTTCGGGATGTTGAGCGATGTGCCGCCCCCCGATGTGCTGCCCCCACGAATCGCGGTCACGATCGCATCCTTGAGCGTGCAACGATGGGAAGCCACCTGTGACCAGTGGGGAGCGAGATCGGGCACGATCTTCAGGCCGAACTCGGTTTCCTCGGTGTGGTCATCGAAGGCGGGGATGAACTCAACAATGTGATCGCCCTCGTCGACGAACAGGTGCGGCGTGTCACCGATCGTCACCACCGTTTCGTTTGCCGCTCCCTGCCCTATCTCGTGCGGCACACCGACGCTACCGGTCGTGTGAGGCGCGGGCGTCTGGACGGGTGCGGCCGGTGCGCTGGCCTGGGGTAATGGTGAGGTGGGTTGTGCGGCGGATTTGCCGGGGAAGAGGTCCGCGAGTACGCGGGTGAGGAGTGATCCAGCGTTTGCCATGCTGCCTCCTACAACAACGTGCCGAAGCACATGCGTTGCAGCTCACGCAGATCGCGCGCCAGCAGGGGCGTGCTCATGATGACGTCCTGCATCGTCTCGGGATCAATGCCGTTGACCTTGCAGACGTAGACATAAGGCAGCGCGCCATTCCAGTAACCCATGATCCAGCCCAGCGTCGCGCGGTAGTCGTCGACGTCGATCTTGCGGTTACGCAGACGCTCGGAGAGCAGTTCCGCGCAGTCCATCAGCGACTCAGGCATGCGGTCGCCGCGACGGCTGTCACTCGCAAAGGAGATCAGGACGTCGATCATCCTGTCGCGAACCGTAGCGCTCCAGAACTGTGGATCGGGAAGAGGGTCAGGCCGGGGGGTAGTGACGAGAACCGGCGAGGAATCGCCGAACATGTCCAGCTGCCAGGCAGCCACATGCGTTTCCATGGATTGCTCCGGTGTCTGGCCGGCAATCCAATGACCCTAACCGGGAATGGATTCCCGGCATGGGTTGAGGTGCCGTCACCGAGGGCATAAGCCCTGGTGACGGTAGATGGTGACAGTACCCCGGTTATTGGGTACCGGTTTTGAACGGAACAACGACAGCCGATTTTGCATATTGCTTCATCGGTGCCGGTTGAGCAGCCGGGTCGTTCGCAGCCGCAGTTGCGTGTGCAACGGCAGCGGTGCGAGCTTTCGCGGCGTCAGCAGCTCTGGCAGCAGCAGCGAGTTTTTCAGTCTCGATGCGTGCGGCTTGCGCTTCGGCTTCGGCAGTTTCAATTTCCTTGGCCTTCTTCATCATCGCCTTGTACACCCAGCGAGCAGCGAGCAGCATGAGCAGGCCGGAGACCACAAACGAAATGGTCGCGAGATAGGCGACCAGACAAAGGGCGACCAGCTTGCCCGGTGTCTTCAGGGCACCGTTGAACAGAACTTTCAGCATTTTTCTCTCCAGAAAAATTCACGCACAAGGGAATGTCCGGACAACGTCCGGTGGTTTCGATGCTCGGGACGAGCAAGGAAACTCGGCGCGAGGCGCTTTCGTAGGAACCCGGAAAGGGCCCATACGGGAACACCAGCGCTGAAGCAAAGATGAAGGGAATGCAGTGCAGACGCGCGACTACCGTCACGCATGTCGATGCGTCGGGGACGACGCGGAGATGAGCCTAGATTACCGCGCGCGAACCTCGCAGCAGATGTGAATGCTCGCGAAAGTCGTGCAGCTTAAAAGGCAGGCGGGTCTCGCACCTGGCGGCTGCTCGCGCCATTGCGTCAGCCGGCTGACGGCCTTAACCCAGAAAGCTCGACTAAACCATATAGCTTTTCGGGATTGCATGAAGCCGGAAAGAAAGCTTCCAGGTTTCTGCGTCGATTCCGCGACGACTTGACTTCGAAAATTACGCGGCAGACTGGAACTCATCTCCACTCAACGAGGTTCCCACGATGCTGACGACCATCCTTGTCGTGTCCGGTTGCGTATTCGCCTGGCGCGCACTCACCCGCCAACGCAAGCCAGACTCCACCACCGCACCCGCGACGCGCAACCAGAAAAGCGGCGACGAAGGCGAGGCGCTCGTGCAGGCGGAACTTCGCTCCGCGCTGCAATGGCTGTGCGGCGAGAACTTCTATCTCCACCCGGGCGCCCTGCTGCTGAACCACGCGCCGGGGACCGAGTTTCCGACGGCAGAACTGGATCATCTCGCGATCACGCCCTTCGGCATCTTCGTCATCGAAACCAAGAACTGGGCGGGCAGCATCCTGCCAGGCCCTGACGCGCAAACCGTTGTGCGCATCGGCGCCGACGGCCAACGCGAAACACGCCGCTCGCCGCTTCGCCAGAACCGGTCCAAGGTTGGTTTCCTGCGGGGTGTGTTGCCCGGCACCTGGCCGGTTGAAGGTCTGGGTGTGTTCGCGAGTGCCCGCTGCGAGATTTCGGCCGCCCTCCCCGCCAATCTCATTCGTCGCACCGACCTGCATCAATGGCTGCGAGCCCGCCAGGCACGCCACGACGCGAGGGGCGATCTCCCGGTGAACGTGCACCACGCCTGGCGCGCAATTCAGGCGTTGGCTGTCACCGGTGACGCGGCAATTCATGTGCATCGCATACACGTCATGCAATCCGCATGAACCGAGGGAAAACCCTAAATAAATGACACCGAATTTCTAAAGGTTGCCGAATGCTTGCCGATTCAACGTTTGCTTCGAGCAATAAGTGCCGATTCACCGGAAAGCTGCATGTAATCGTGCGCCTTTCAGCCGAAACGGGCGAAAAACGAAGCGTATTCTGGCCAAGGGATGAGTGCTACGCGCATCAGAAAGGTCAGAGTGCAGCGTCACGCCACACGGAAACAGAACAGAAAAGAAAAGAAATGAAAAACGTTAAAGACTCTTCAGAAGACCGCTCCGCGGCCGGCTTACACATGATGATCGCGAAGGCGATTGCCGACATCGTGCATCTTGTCCAGCAGGACCGGACGCAGAACCTCGGCGACACGCCTCTGGTACGGCAGCACGCCACCAACTGGGCATTGAGCTTCGTCGAGCGCGAATTGAAGCTCTCCCGCTTCAGCGCCAGGCTCCACCTCCGGTGCCACCAGCAATTCGGGACCAATCCGGAAGCCATCCGGCACCTTCGCCTGGCCGATATGTGCCTGCTTTTCCGAGCGAGCGATGAACTCGTCTCCTTCATCGTGGAAGCCAGAAAAGCTGACCCGCGCCTTCCGCCCCGGGAAGTCAAAAGGCTGATCGACGCCTATCGCAGGCCGGGCAACTACCACGCGGCCTCGCACGCATAGCGTCACCGACAGACTTTCCATCGGCTTCGCTTTGCGCAACACCTGCGAACCGGCTTCCCCCCAAACGAGTAAGGACACACACCATCATGAGCAACAGCAAGGACCCGAAGAAAGCCAACAACGACGAGTTCGACCCGACCCGTCTCGACGCAGGCGGTGCAGACGGATCTGATGCGCTGGAAGAGTCGTTGCCCCCCACCTTCGTGCACATCCCCAACCAGAGCGAAATCAGTCAGGCCGCGCGGCAGTTCTTTGCCGGCCAGCTGGATAACTCACTTGTCGCCGCGATCGTGGCCGAAAGCGAAGAAGTCGCGCACTCGACCCGCAAGATCCTGCAGGAGCATATGCGGATCGGCGGCAATTTCGCCCATATCATGATTTCCGTGCAGAACGATTTTGTCAGCCGCCTCGGAGATACGCCCAAGTCCCGAAGCGCGGCTACGGAACTCGTCTACCGCTTCCTTGAGCAGGTTTTCCGGCGCTCACGTTCGTGGGTGAAGCTCTATATCAAGGTTTACGAAAAGTTCAGCTCGAACGTCGGCGCAGTGCAGATCCTTTCCCTCAGCGACATGCAGTTGCTGACCAGCAACGACATCGGGGACGACATCATCGATATGGTCGTCGATGCCAAGAAGGAGAACCCTGAGTTAAGCAAGCGGGAAATCAAGAAGCTCATCAGCGATTTTCGTGAGCAGCTTGCGGAAAAGGACACACGCCTTGACGTCGTGACCAATCAGCTATCGGATGTCGCGGGAGAGCTTGACGACACGAAATCTGATCGTGATCGCCTGACTGAGGAAGCCAAACGCCTGCAACAGCAGATCGAGCGGGAGAAGAAAAACGCGAATGGCACGCTCGTTGAGCTCGCCGAAGCGCAGCGGATGCTGAGTGTGCTGCAGAACCAGCTTGCCAATACCGAGCGCGAACTGACCACCCGGACGAACGAACTGCGCGCAGCATCGGAAAAGGTGCAGACCAAGGAAGTCCCCGTGCCGACGCTGCCTGAACACATCAAGAATCTCCAGGAAGCGACGCAGAGCGCGATGGACGATTTCAAGAAAGCCAGCGAGAAGGCCGAGGCAATGCGGGCGGAGGTTGCCGCGCTCGAGCAACGACGGAACGCGGAGGCCGCAAGGATCGAAGCGCAGGAGGTGCTGGAGAAGAAGATCAAGGGGCTGCTCCAGAAATTCGGCGATTTCATGCAGGACTACCACAGCGCACAGCTTCTGGTTACCGCAGAGGGCGCACATAAGGCCTTCGCCGGTCTGTTCACGGCGCTGGCCGATCTCGTCGGCAAGTTTCACGGGGAGTTGCAAGCTGCTGCACGCGCCGCCTGATTGCCGGCCGCTGGATATAAGAGAGAAAAAAATAAATGATGGAAAACAAAGATAACTACCGCGCGGTCGAGCGGCTCTACGTCCCGGACTGGCTCAATGAAGTGATTCAGGTGACGAACTTCAACCTGGTCGACCACCTGAAGCTGATGTTGCGGCACGACAGCGGCTTCAGCGAGGTGCTGAACATATCCCGCGAGGAGATCGACCAGCTCAAGCTGAATCAGGCCTCATTGCGCAACCTGCTGCGCACGCCTTTCCTGATGGTCGAGCCCACGCTGCAAACCGTCGAAGACTGGCGCTGTTTTGTCGACCAGACGCCGACCACCGTGGCCGTCGACATCCTGCGTCGCAAAACTCCGCCGCTCGATCACCTGTCCCTGTATGCCGTCAACCATCAGAACGTCGCCTTTCTGAATCTGGTCACGCAGGTGCTGAACATGAGCGTGCTGTGTGCGCCCCTGCTCGGAATCACGACGGAACTGGCGAACTATCTACGGTCCGTGCCGCAGTACAAGCTCAATCTCGCATTGGGTGGCATGCAAGGACTGCCGCTGTTCCGCTGGCGCTTTAACAGTCCCACCTTCTGGTACGAGTTTGCCGCAAGCAGCCTGACCGATGAAATGATTGCGCATCTGATCATGCGCACATCGCCGGCGCGCGCGGGCGAGCTGCCGATCCGGGCCGACTGGAGTGGGCTGCGGCTGGGACGGGCGACCAATGAAATTTTCGCGGCCGCCATGATGGCGCATGGCTTGCGCGCCTCGACAGCCTCCACGCTCTTCCAGTTGAACCAGCACCAGATGCGAACGCTTTATCAGAAGATCCATGGCAGAAGCTCGCCGTGCGGCAACGTCGCCACGTCCCTGCCGTGGTTCGTCGAGAGCCCGTTTCACCGCCTGCACGCGACAACCTATATGTGGCTGTACCGGTCGGCGATCGCGATGGACGCCAACGCACCCGAGGCGCTCATTGCGACGAACGATATCTATGCGCGCCTGTTCGAAAGCCGGCTCATCTCTGCCGATCGCGGCTGGAACCTGACCCGTTCGATGGCTGCCGACACCCGACTGACCGTTGCTCCCTGCCGTTCCTGTACCACGCACTATGTGGTCTCGAACAACGACACGAAGATCGAGGTACATAACCGCTTTGCATGTCCTGCGTGCCTGCAGCAGCTCAATGCGAAAAAGCCGCGGAGGAAAAACGCGTGACGCCTGACATCGCGCAACAATCGGAATTGCCCGCCGGGCTGGTCGTCTTCAGCGCAGACGGCAAGGCTCAGTTCGGCTGGCAGAACCCCGAGACCGGTGCATTCCATGCGGAGGCAGACGGTAACGTGATTGTGGACGCGGTCGGCGTCGTCGCATGGCTTGCGGGACGGGTGCACTGACTGAACAAAAGCCAGCGCATTCCCCCTGCTAGTACGGCCGATTCGCTAGCGAACCTCCAGGCGTGAGCCGACCGGACAGGAGGGGGTCTAGCGGGCGAACTTGACTTCCCGTTTTTCCCGTTACGATAGAACCATGGAACGTCGAAAAGTCACCTTCAAGCTGTATCCAGATGTGCGTGAGGCCGAGCGACTCACGGCATGGGTACGCCTGCATTGCGAGCTGTATAACGCGGCGCTGGAGGAGCGTATCGACGCGTACCGCAAACACGGTATATCCCTCAGCTATTTCGACCAGCAGAACACACTGCCCGAAATCAAGGCGGTACGCGCCGAGTTCGTCGAGCTGGGTTCGCACGCGCTGCAACAGACCTTGCGTAAGCTCGATCTCGCGTTTCAGGCATTCTTTCGGCGCGTCAAGGCGGGCCAGGCGCCGGGCTTCCCGCGCTTCAAGTCGCACAGGCGATTCACCGGCTTCTGCTACCCCGATCCGGCGGGCTGGAAGGTCATGCAACTGGGCGGGCGTGGCGCAACGTTGCGCATCGGCAGTGGCAAGAGTGCCCTGTCGCTCCGCGCGCGCGGCAAGCATCGCTTCGGCGAGGGCGTGAAGCCGAACGACCTGACGATCACGCGGCGCAACGGGCAGTGGTTCGCATCGATCACGCTGCGCGTTTCCGCCGAAGCCTGCGCGCGTCAGCGCACCGGCGACGATCATCGCGGCGTCGATTTCGGTGTCACGGACTGGGCAACGTTCGATAACGGCGAGACGATCGCCAATCCCCGTTTCGTTCAGAACGAACTGCCGAAGCTCGCGCAACTGCAGCGCGAGCGCGCTTGCAAGAAGAAAGGCTCGGCGCGATACAAGCGCCTGAGCGTGCAGATCAGCACGCTGCATGAGCGCATCGCAAACCTGCGGCGCGACTTCCTGCACAAAGAAACGACGCGCATGGCGATGACCTGTGCGGTGATCGCGACCGAAGAGCTTCGCACGCAGAATATGACCCGCTCGGCCAGAGGCACGAAAGACGCGCCTGGCCGGAGGGTCAAACAGAAAGCAGGCCTTAACCGGGAAATCCTCTCGGCGGGCCTGAGCATGGCGCATCAGATGCTCTCCTACAAAGTTATCGACACTGGTTCGACGCTGCATCTGTCCAATACGCGCCAACTCAAACCGTCGCAGCGCTGCGCGGCGTGCTGGGGAATTGTTCCCAAGACGCTCGCGCAACGCACGCACGTATGCTCCTGCGGGCATACAGCGCCCCGCGACAGGAACGCAGCGTCGGTCGTGCTGATCGATGCGCTCACGCCTGGGACAGGCGTGGCGGCGAGACGGAAACCTCTGCCACGGAAACGCGGCAAGTCGAAGTCTGTGACCCGCGAAACCCCCGCTACAACGCCGTCAGGCGCTTAGCGGTGGGAGAGTTCATGAAGACGATGGAAGACTTCGACTATCTCGCGCCCGAGAGCAACGCCGCGTGGCTCGACGGCCGCGGTGACGGGCGGTTCGAGCAGTATGAGCAGTTCTATCGCGACGAGCGGGCCCGACTGGCCGAAGGGTTCGACCTGAAAACGGTCAACGAGGGATACCAGGAATGGGCCGGTCGCCAACCTTCGCGCCTTCTCTCGATGCTGAGCGCACCGTGGTTTGGCCGGGTTGCCGTCGTCTTTTTCTGCCTCTATATGGCTTCGCGCCTCATCCCGGTCGTGGCAAAACTCCAGCCTGTTGCGACCGGCGGCCTGCTCATCGCGGCCTTCGCGGGCCTTCGCGTGTTTCACTGGCGGCGTCGCCGACGGCGCACCTGAGCGTTCACCGCCTCTCCGGCGGGCATCTCGGGACCACATACTGGGCGACTTGCTCAATTCTTACGAGGAATGTCCGTTATCAATAGAATGCGCAATCCGGCCACGGTGCGATCGTCCGACGATTTCGGGAGAGCGACCGGACGCGACTTGACTTTGCGCTTAGCTCGATAACATGGAATCAAAGTCGTGCAAGGGGCATGGCCAACAACAAATCCAAGGATTCAATAATGAACAAGAACATTTCCACTCTGACAGCCATTTCTTTCGCGGCGGCGCTTACTCTCGCTGCATGCGGCGGCGGCGGCGGTGACAGCGGCGGTAGCAGCAACGGCGACAGCAGCAACAACAACGGAAGCAGCAGCACCCCGCCAGCTTCTACGGCGACCAGCGCAAACGTAACCACGCCGCAGTACGCTGCTGATAGCGCGCAACTCGCTATTTTCAACACGATCAACCAGCAACGGCAGCGGTGCGGCTTCCCTGCGTTGACGGAAAACACGCAGCTCGATAGCGCCTCGCAAGCGCACGCCGACTACATCGGCAATAACGGCGGCACTATCACCGATTCTGAAGTCTCGACCAATGCGGGCTACACGGGTGTCACGTATGCGGATCGCGCCACGAAGGTGGGCTATCCGGCAAGCACGGTGTCCATTGGAGGTGAAAGCGCTGGATACTGGACGGGCGCCACGCTGAGCGAAGCGGCCTACGGAACAAACATCGCAAACGCATGGGCTAGCGGTGTTTATCACATAGGGGCTTTCGTGTGGCCGGTTACTCAAATCGGCATTGGCTGGAACGAGACTACCTACAGCAACTTCCCCGAAGCGCATGGTGTTATCACGACCGCAAATCTGCAAAAGATGAGCGGCAGTGTTCCGCTGATGTTCCCCTGCGATGGCGCAACGGGCGTTCCGTATAAGGATGTCGGTGAATCGCCCACCCCGCCAAACTCGAACGGTACGGTGGGACCCGCGTTGGCTGTGGCATCAAATCCTGGCGATACCGTTGTACTGACGTCCGGAACCCTGACCGATACCTTGGGTAATGTCGTCAGCCTGCAAGTTCTCAATGCTTCGACCGACCCGAACAAGCTGATTCAAACGTTTGAAGCCCGCGCCTACTCGGCAACGCCGCTGACTGCAAACACGAAGTATTCCGTGTCGCTCTCGGGGACCATCAACGGCACGCCTTTCAGCCGAACCGGCTCGTTCACGACAGGAAGCTAACCGGCATATCTTTGCTGACGTGTCTCAACAAGAAAGGGGTGCAGTCTTTGCGGACTGCACCCCTTTTTTAATTGGGCAACGGTGGACTTTCTTTAACCTCCGTCATATTGCCAGGGGAACCAATAGACAACGTCGATGAGTGTCGCAGTTCCCGCCTGAAAGTCGCATTCGCCAACGTTCCCACTGCCATTCGCGTCGTACGCCCAGATCGTATCAAAAGCACCAGTATAGTTTTTGACGAAGGTGGTGCCCTGACTTGGCTGATACCCGCCATAGCGCACAGGCTGCGGTAATCCGTCTAACAACGCTGTCGAAAACGTTGAATAGACGCCAAATTCATTAAGCGCGCTTGAGCAGACCCCTGAAAGTTGGGGAAGCGTTGGTTGGGGGGGCACCGGAGCCCGAGGGACGCAAACCGGGGGAACCCACGCTGATCCGGTCCAATACGCCGCTGATGTCTGAGCGTAGTCGCTCGGGCACGTCAGCGGTGCCTGGTAGTTGCATTGCGGCGCCGAGTACTGTGAGCCGATCCACTGCGCCGCCGCTACGGTCGTCCATCCGGCGTCTGTCGGACACGTCGGCGGCGCCTGCCAGGCTGTCGTGATCATTCCGACGCAGCTCGAGTCCTGGTTGCCTGGCGAGCACCTTGCCGGCCCTGCGATCGACGTGCCGGACGCAAAAGCCAGGCACAGCAAGAGTCCGATCCTTCTTAAAAGCTTCATTCCTTTTCCTTAGTAGTAGCAATACGTCGAGGCGACCGCAGTTCCTGCAACGGGCGTATCGTTGCCGTCCGTGATGTACACCGTCCACGGGCCCGCACCGTAGACCGGAAATTTGACGGCTGCCGTCGGATCGACCTGGAAGCTCTTGCCTGACACGAAGATGCCGGGTGTACCGCCTGCAGGACAACTCGGCATTGGAATCTCCACTCCCGAACCCGTCTCGATCGGGTAATAGCCGTACCAAAGCTTCGGTCCTCCAACCGGCATCCATTGCAGAACGCCCGACAGCTTCTGGCACGACAGAATCAGTCCCGACCCGTCGCTTGCCCCGGCCATGGCATTCACCGCCGGGCAAGCGGTTCGTGGCCAGCCAACGCTGCCCATTCCGACAGTGGTGCCCGCGGTGACTGTCGTACCAGCGGTGACGGTCGTGCCCGCAGCTACCGCGCCGCTTGCGGCTACAGCGCCCGTGGCTCCAACATTCGCCGCGCTTACCGTCCCCTCTGCATCCAGGTCGTGAACGTTGTGGAGGCTCACGTGATTGACGTTCTGGTCTCCCGTCCAGGTCAGCGCGCCGTCGCGACGGATATAGACCGAGTTACCGTCCGAGGTTGGCCCATTGGTCGCAAGGATCGCGGCCGGGACATTGCCCAGCGGAT
>NZ_WHNQ01000150.1 GCF_009362785.1 Paraburkholderia atlantica | reverse complement strand
TGCAACTCGGCGACGGCACCACGAACGGCTCGATCACGGGCAACGTCACGGACAACGCCACTCTCGCCTTCGACCCCGCCTCCGGCACGACGATGACCGAGCCCGGCGTGATCTCCGGCACTGGCCAGCTCCAGCAGATCGGCACCGGCACAACAGTATTGACGGGCACGAACTCCTACACCGGCGGCACCACGATCACCACCGGCACACTGCAACTCGGCAACGGCACCACCAACGGCTCGATCATCGGCAACATCACCGACAACGCCACCCTCGCCTTCGACCCCGCCTCCGGCACGACGATGACGGAGTCCGGCGTAATCTCCGGCACCGGCCAGGTCCAGCAAAACGGCACGGGCACAACGGTACTGACAGGCACGAACACCTACACCGGCGGCACCGCGATCAGCACCGGCACGCTGCAACTTACCGGCGCAAACGCCGCCGGCGCTGGACCAGTAACCATCGCCACTTCCGCCGCCGATACCGCTCAAGGCCTGAATCTCGCTTTCACGAGCGCGGGCAGTTTCGCCAACAACCTTTCCGGAGCAGGCGTAACCAGCGTCGCCGCGGGAGCCGCTCTCGCCACCATCACCGGCAGCAACTCCGGATATAGCGGCGCCTGGCAGATCGCCGGAAGCGCGGCCGTCGCGCCGGCAAGCGCGACCTCTACTGCAAGCCTCGGCACCGGCACGGTCAACATCCTGCCGGGTGGCAGCCTTGCGGCCACCACCGGTGGCGCATTCAGTTTCGGCAATGCACTGACCGGATCGGGAACACTGTCGGCGTCCAACGGCGGACAAGCGTTCTCGTTCGGGCCCGGCGCTGGCAGTGCCTTCCATGGCACGGTCGCGCTGTCGAACGACACCTTCGCGCTATCGGGCAACGACACCACGGCGCTGACCAATGCGACGCTCGTGCTCGGCGCGGGCAACCTGACCACGGTCGGCGACGGCCGCCAGGCCATCGGAGCCGTGACGTTCAACGGCGGCACCGCCGTATTCGACGGCACCGCGCCCGCTCAGCAGATCGCCACCAGCTTCATCACCACGGGGGCGCTCGACGTCAGCGGCACCGGCACGGTACGCATCAACGTGCCCAACCCGTACACGCCGCCCGTGGCGACGCCGGCGGGTGACCTGTCGCTGTTCCAGCAGAGTCACGTGAACACTGGTCTCCAATTGATTTCGGCCACCAGCGTCGCCGGCACTGGCAGCGGCCTGACGCTGCAGGACGCAAATGGCAATCCGCTCGGCGCGACCCAGGCGATCAACGTGCAGCAAAACGGCAATCTGGTCGCGATCGGCAGCTACGGCTACTCGCTCGGCACCGGCTCCGCCAACAACGGCCTATACGTTGGCTACACGCTCAAGCAGCTTGCGCTGCAGGGGGGGCAAAGCCTGACCCTGACCGACGACTCCGGCGCCACTGGCGCGAACGCCGATCTGGCGGCTCAACTGACCGGCACCGGCAATCTGGTCATCGCCGCGAACAATGTGGTGTCGCTGTCGAATGCGAACAACACCTTCAGTGGAACGACCCTGGTGCAAAGCGGCACGCTACAGGCCAATGCCGCTAACGTGATCGGATCGTCGAGCGCGGTCAATGTCACAAGCACGTTCGATACGAACGGCTTCTCCCAATCGCTGAATAACCTGACCGGAGAAGCCGGCGCAAGAATCCTGCTATCAGGCGGCGACCAGCTGACGCTGAACGGCAGCGGGGGCCCTGGTACGTTTGCCGGTGTGATCGGGGGCAGCGGCAGTCTGGTGCAGGCCAGCGGAACGGAAATCCTGACCGGGACCAACACGTACACGGGCGGCACCACGATCAGTGGCGGCACGCTGCAACTCGGCAACGGCACCACCAACGGCTCGATCACGGGCAATGTCACCGACAACGCTACGCTTGTGTTCGACCCTGCCTCCGGAACAACGATGACGGAGCCCGGCGTGATCTCCGGCACCGGCCAGCTCCAGCAGGTTGGCACCGGCACAACGGTATTGACGGGCACGAACACCTACACCGGCGGCACCACGATCAGTGCAGGCACGCTGCAACTCGGCAACGGCACCATCAATGGCTCGATCACCGGCAATGTGACCGACAACGCCACGCTCGTGTTCGATCCTGCTTCCGGCACGACGATGAACGAGTCCGGTGCGATTTCCGGTGTTGGCCAGGTCCAGCAAAACGGCACGGGCACAACCATACTCACAGGCGCGAACACCTACACCGGTGGCACCACGATCACGGCCGGCACGCTGCAGTTAGGCAATGGCACCACCAACGGTTCGATCACCGGCAACGTCACCGACAATTCGATCTTCGCGTTCGATCCGGCCTCCGGCACGACGATGACCGAGTCCGGCGTGATCTCCGGCTCCGGTCAGGTTCAGCAAATTGGCCCCGGCATAACAGTGCTGTCTGGCACTAACACCTATACCGGGGGCACGACGATCAATGCGGGCACGTTGCAGGTTTCTGCCGACAGCAATCTCGGCGCTGCAAGCGGCGCGCTCACGCTCAATGGCGGCACGCTGAACACGACGGCAAGCTTCGCATCATTGCGTTCGGCGACGCTGGGTGCCTCAGGTGGCACATTCGGTGTCAATACCGGCACCGCGCTGACGATGAGCGGCGTGATCTCCGGCGCCGGTGCGTTGACAAAGACCGATACCGGCACGCTCGTGTTGACCGGCACGGACACCTATACCGGTGGCACGACGATCAGCACCGGCACGCTGCAACTCGGCGACGGCACCACGAACGGCTCGATCACGGGCAACGTCACGGACAACGCCACTCTCGCCTTCGACCCCGCCTCCGGCACGACGATGACCGAGCCCGGCGTGATCTCCGGCACTGGCCAGCTCCA
>NZ_WHNQ01000149.1 GCF_009362785.1 Paraburkholderia atlantica | reverse complement strand
CAATGCGAAAGGCGGTCGAATACACCAGTGGCCTTAAGGTCGACGAGTATCCAAAAGAGGTTCGCGAATTGACTCCGATTTTCTCGAAGCTGCGTGCTATCTCCGATTTGACCACGCCATTCGACCGGGCCGAAGCGGCCGCACAAGGAATTGAACCGAACGAACTAGATATTTTGGAGAAGTATGGTGTGGCGTACGCCGACGAGGGCAGCTTTGAAGTGCCGGAGCTGTTCCGAATTGGGCTAGGGATGAAAAGAAAAGGTGCCAGGCCAAACATCATCAGCCTTACGAGAAAGGCTTGATGCTGAAGGTGGGGTCGGCGGTCGACGCTACCTTGATTTCCGCACCCACTTCGACGAAGAACGGCTCTGGTACACGGGACCCGGAAATGCACCAGACGAAGAAGGGAAATCAATGGTACTTCGGGATGAAAGCGCACGTCGGCGTGGACGCAGAGTCGGGCCTGGTCCACACGGTCATCGGCACAGCCGCCAACGTTCATGACATCAATGCAGCCGAAGCGCTGTTGCACGGCCAGGAAATGGATGTGTACGCTGACGCCGGATATCAGGGTATCGAAAAGCGCTGCCAGGTAAGCGCGGTTCGCTGGCATGTCGCGATGCGACCAGGCAGGCGCAGACAATTGGACCTAACCGATCGGCTGGACGCGATATTCGATCAGATTGAACGCCTGAAGGCCGGCATCCGCGCCAAGGTTGAACATCCGTTCCGCGTGCTCAAACAGCAGTTTGGCTATACAAAGACCCGGTACCGAGGGTTGATGAAGAACACCGCCCAGATCACGACACTATTTGCTCTGGGCAACCTGTGGATGGCACGCAAGGCTTTGTGGAAGGCTTGAAACGCTCGCAGATTCAGGCCGCGAATCTCGGCAAACAGTGGTCGTCACGCTTCAAAAGCCAGACGACCAACCTGCCAGCAGACTCTCATGGCGGATACGACGCAAGTGGCAAACGGCCAACTCTCTGAAAACGAGTTGTGCAGACCTTCCTTAGTACGCCCGTTGCGAATGTTCGTTGCAATTCGGTTGATCTGTCCAGAAATGAAGGGGCGGATAGCCCCAACTATCCGACCCTTCACTTTTCGTGTACAAACCGGTACATTTCTGGTTCATCTTGCCCGGAAGCCCGCCTGTAAAGGGTCGCGAGGCGGGCTGCGAGTTGCACCGGCGCTGGGGCGCGCGCTGACTCCAACCGCAGGCGTCCGACGAAGTGAAACTTGGTCCATTGCGGAAGTAAGACTTGTACCAGCCACGCAAAAACGCGCCGAGCGGCTCCGGTCAGAACAGCTGCGCTAGAAGCGGCGCCAGATTCTTCCACTTCACCGTGCTCCGGAAGGTGCAGCCATCATCGTCAAGTGATTCGATGATCACCCGCTGACCGCGCGCTTCTGCCACTACGCGCACCACACGTTCTTCGTAGCGCATCAGTACGCCGATTTCCGGGCAGACGTCCTTCCGTCGACCGCGTCCTGCGCGACTCATGACTTCACGCCGGACTTGGGAACAGCTTTAACAGGGCCGGCGGACCGTCGGGCCGCGCGTCGCGGAGCCCGGCTTGTGGCACTGCCCGGAGCGGACGTTTTCTGCCGCAGGAATTCAAGCTCCTGCGCCTGGGCCACGTGGCTCGCCCGCATCGCTTCAAATCGACCTTCCAGCATACCCGCCTGATGGCGCAAGTCGCCCAGCTGCGACTGCAGCGCCTGGATCTCGGCCTGCGCGCGCTCGCCGTCGCGCGCTGTGCGTTGCTGTACGACTTCCAGTTCCCGCTGCACGCGCGTATGGGCAGCTCGTTCGCGCTCGATCTCGAGCAGCGCGCGCTTCTCCGCGGCCTGCAAGCAGGTCTCGGCCAGCTCCGTGCTGGTCCGCTGCCTGTCGAGTTCGGCGGTGAAATCGGCGCGGGCCTGCGCAAGAGCGGCGTCCCGTTCGCGTAGCGCCTGCTGCGCACGCGCGAGCTCGCCTTCGAGCGCGTTACGGGTCGCCGCGGCCGCCGCCTGCGCCTGTTCGAGTTCCTTGATGCGCACCTGCACGGTGAGCAGCGTGGTCGTACGCTGCTCCAGTGCCGTTTCGGTGCGCGCCAGATCAGTCTGCACGGCAGCGACTGACGCTTCAGCGGCGAGCCGCACGGCTTCGACTTCGGTCCGCAGCGTCTGCAGGGCGTCCTCGGCCGCGCCGGCAGCACGTTTCCAGAGTGTGGCCACCAGTTCGCCCGCCGCGTCGCGCAGTTCTGCGGGCAGGTCGGCGTGCTCGATCCGCACGCGGCTTTTCTCCCGAAGCTCGGCCCAGAACGCGTTGAGCACCGCGACAGGAGTACTCATGCTGCCGCGACGCACGAGCTGGTAGAGGCGGTTCGCCGTCGGCGTGACGCCGAAGCGGAAAAACAGCAGCGCGCAGGCCTCCCGATAGAGATCGCGCGTATGCGGAAATTCGGCTTTCAGGCGCTCGACCTCGGCCTGGAGGCGGCTTTCATCAGGGACGGCGTCGGACATGGGCGTTCCGCGGATTTTTGAATTGCATAATATTACTGCGCAATTAGCCTGATATCTACCAATTCAGCATTAAATTTTGACATTACCTTTATAATGTTGAAATTTACTGCGAGAGGTGCGACACTGAACGCGTGACACCCCAAGACCACCGGATCCCATGAAAACCGC
This sequence comes from Paraburkholderia atlantica, assembly GCF_009362785.1. Lineage (GTDB taxonomy): Bacteria > Pseudomonadota > Gammaproteobacteria > Burkholderiales > Burkholderiaceae > Paraburkholderia > Paraburkholderia atlantica. Next base: position 219 of record NZ_WHNQ01000149.1, on the reverse strand, counting down.
CCTCATCGCGCCGCGCCCGCTCGACGTCCTCGAACTGCCCGATGATCTCGACGGCCGCACCGGTGTCAATCGCGCCACCGGCCGCCGCCAGATCGCCGCCGATGACGACCTCGCGGCCGTGCGCGCATGGCTGGCGCGCGTCGCCGACACGAAAACCACCTTCGAGAACTACCGCAAGGAAGCCGAACGGCTGCTGCTGTGGTCCATCGTCCAGCTCGG
>NZ_WHNQ01000148.1 GCF_009362785.1 Paraburkholderia atlantica | reverse complement strand
CGAACTCGGGATCAGTCTGCCCGTGGGCAATGCGGTAATCAGACGCTTGCCTGCTGTGCTATCCGAGCACCCGTTGCCACCGCGACTGATCACAACGCTCGAGCGCCTGCATGCTCATTTCAAATATCTCAGCGAACAAATCGGAGAGATTGACCGCGAACTGGCGATGCAGCTGGCCGACAACGATCTAGGTCAACGTCTTCTCTCCATTCCGGGTGTCGGTCCTGTCACCGCAAGCGTGCTTGCCGCCGAGATCGGCGACGGCAAGCAGTATGCGAGCAGTCGGGACTTCGCAGCGCCCATTGGACTCGTGCCCCGACAATACAGCACGGGCGGCCGCACGAACCTGCTGGGTATCAGAGGGGGGACGCGAATATTCGCAGACTCCTCGTTCAATGCGCACGGACCTACATGCACAGGGTTTCCAACAAGGCTGGTCCACTGGCCGAGTGGGTCCGTTCGATGCTTGCTAGGCGGCATTCCAACGTGGTCGCTTGTGCACTGGCCAACAAATTCGCGCGTATCGCGTGGGCATTGTCGGCGCACCATGCCTCGTTCACTCTAAACACCACCATGTTGAGGCCTGAGACCTCAATTTGAACCGTCCCACCTGGTTTTGCGGCTGTTGAAGCTGATGACATGAACGGCACACCGGCCTGACGGACACCCTGTGGAAAATATCGGCTTACCGCAAAGCCGACGTGCTTTTTAGGACTGTCAGGCGCGAATTCATCGTGGCGCGGGGAGCGATCCCCACAACGACGCCGAATAGATTTACGCAAGCCAACCATGCATCCATTCAGCGTTGCAAAAACGGGGGCGATCATAGATTATTTTCCGTTTCCTGAAGCGCCCCCAGTTTCAACGATAACTTCCGTTGCCGCCCAGATCCTCAGCGCAGTGGTAACGTCCTCAATCGTTTCACGCCATTCGCCAAACCTGCTTTGCCTGAACAGGCTTACAGCTCCTGGGTACCACGGCGAATCCATCCGGTCCTGCAGCCAGCGCCAGTCGCACCCAAAGGCAGGGAGTAGTACCCAGCATGGTTTGCCGAGCGCGCCAGCAACGTGCGCGATCGCCGTGTCAACACAGATTGTCAGGTCCAACTGGGCGACGATGGCGGCTGTGTCGGCCAAATCCCTGATTTTCCCGCCCAGTTCGATGAGAGGCTGTTCTGCGGACGCTTGCCGGGATTCATCGCGTAGCCCATGCTGCAGACTGACGAATGTGAGCCCCGGTACCGACCACAGCGGAGCCAGATCCGATATGTCACGCAAGGAACGGTTGTGATCGTTTCCGTGCGTGCCCCTGCCTTTCCAGACCAGCCCGATTCTTAATCCCTCAGCGGGCAGTTCGTTACGCCAGTACTCCAGCCGCTCGGGCATCGCATGCACATATGGCAGAGAACCAGGTATCGTGTCAACGGTTGTCCCGAAATGCATCGGCAGACTTAACGGAAACGTCCAGTAGTCATGCTCCGGTACGGATCCCGAATCCGTTATCACTTCGTCAACCCCGTCGACCGTCTCCAGCAGGGCGCCGAGGACCGGGTCGCAAACCACACTGATTCGCGACGGGCCGCGTCCCTTAAGCAAGGGAATGTAGCGGGCGAACTGTATGCAATCGCCGAATCCCTGTTCCGGCAGGAGCACGAGGGATTTGCCGCCCAGAGGCTCGCCCTGCCACTGCGGATATGAAAATCCCGGCACCACCATTTTCCGGTCGCTCATGTTCGGACTGTAACGGGTCTCATAGTTCGGCCATGCTTCGGCATATCTTCCTGTCGCAAGGAGCAGCAGGCTCAGATTGAAACGGGCATCAACATAGTCAGAAGTCAGTTCCAGTGCCCGGATGAAGGCCGGTTCTGCTTCGGCAAACCGGCCGATGCCAGACAGTAAATGACCCAGATTGTTGTGGGCTGCTGGATAGTTTACGTTGAGCGCGAGTGCTTTTTTAAAAGCAACTTCCGCATGGGCGTAACGTCCGGTTTTACTCAGTAGGATTCCGAAATTGTTGTGCCCCTCTGCGTAGTCGGGCTTCAACAGCAGCGCATGGCGAAGGGTTGCCTCTGCTTCTACGAGCTGCACGGTTTCACAAAGAACCTGTCCCAGGTTGTTCCATGCCTCGGCAGAATCAGGCCTGAGGCCGACTACACGTCGAAAGGCAATCTCCGCTTCCACCGTTCGCTGCGTCTGGACAAGGAGAATACCCAGATGATTGTGTGCTTCCGCCAGATCGGGGTTCAACTCCAATGCCTTCCGGAACGCGGCTTCTGCGGCGGAAAGCTTACCCTGGCAACCCAATGCCACACCCAGATCTGTCATGAAAACAGCGTCTTTGCGGTGTGTCAGCGCCGCAAGGATCAGCACCTCCGCTTCGCCCGGCCTGCCTCTTTGCAATTCAATAACGCCTAGCAGATGCATGGCGTCAGCGTGCGCCGTATTGATCGACAGAAGCTGCCGGTAGGCAGCTTCTGCCTCGACCAGTCGGCCTGCCCGGTGTGCGGCAACAGCGACCTCAAACTTGGTCATGACGCATCCTTTGCGCGATCGAGAGCATTCGCAGGCACTGTCACGTTAATTTGCTCGCGACGTAATAGTGGGGGGGCAACGCGCTTGCTCAGAAAACCGGCGGAACTTGGGTGATCTCTGTGAAGCGATGCCAGGCGGCGATGCGTGTGGCAAGCTGTTTGCGATAGAGCGAGGCGCGTAGCAGGTGTCGCTTCAGCGCGAAGTGCTGCCGGATCGGACCGAAGCTCGATAGGAAAGCCTGCGTGCGCTCTGGATCGCGAAAGCCACGCATGCGTCGCTCGCGTTCGCGGGTCGGCTGATGACTGTTTTCGGCCCGGTTATTGACCCGCGCGCTGGCTTTGACAAAGACGTGCTTGACGCAAGCCAGT
>NZ_WHNQ01000147.1 GCF_009362785.1 Paraburkholderia atlantica | reverse complement strand
CGCAGCTATCCGGCCGCGAAAGCGGAGATCCCCGAACTGGCGAACGTCACGCATGTGTTCGTCAAAGCCAGCGCCCGCGTCAACAACCGCGCCGAGAATAGTCATCAGCCAACCCGGGAACGCGAACGGCGTATGCGGGGCTTCCGCCTGCCCGAGCGCACTCAAGCTTTCCTGTCGAACTTCGGCCCGATCCGACAGCACTTTGCCCTCAAGCGACATCGGCTACGGGCTTCACGCTATCGCTAACAACTCGCCTTGCGATTTGCTGCGTGGCATCGCTTCACCGAACTCACCCAAAATCCGTCTATCGCTTTTTGAGCAACTGATCGCCCCTGCCAGCATTGCCTTCTCTCCTCTCTAACGTGACAAAGCCAACCCGCCTGTTCAGAAAACGGGCAGAACGGTTCTGATGTGATCGACGCGATCCACGATCAGATCGAGCGACTCAAGGCCGGAATCCGTGCCAAGGTTGAGCACCCATTTCGCCTCACTAAGCGCCAATTCGGCTATGCGAGACCCGCTATCGCGGTTTGATGAAAAATACCGCCCAGATCACCACGTTGTTCGCTTTGAGCAATTTGTGGATGGCGCGTAGAGCTTTGCGAAACGCTTAAGATCGGGCTGGTGCGGCCATATGTTTCACCGGCACAGCGCCTGAAAGGTAACCGTACGGGGCGATCTCCGCACAAAGAATGTCGTCGCCGTTCAGACCGCGACAGCGTGGAAGATCACCGCTACGAAAACGACTTCTGCAGATCCTCCTTAACTCGTGGCAATAGCGCTTTTTGAATCATTTAAGTCACCCCAACTGCTCGATTCATGTTCAACAATACCATCCCCTCGATTTATTCTCCCACAAGTACTCAAGACCCCTCCGACACGGTCGCAATCACGGAGAGCAAGGTAGTACGAAAGTCAGATCTTCCCCGGTCCAGACCTGCGCAATTTGACGAACTACCGGGATTGCCGCGACGGTACATCGCGAGTGAAAAGGGCTCTGAGTTGTGTCGATCAATATCTGATGCATCAGCACTCTCGAGTTCAGATCGCCGCCTAGTAGTGGTATCGAATCGGCTTATAGACCCGAACAAACCTGCTGCAGGCGGGCTTGCAGTTGCGCTTGGCGAAATGATGCATAACACCGATGGACTATGGTTTGGCTGGAGCGGTAAAACAACCGACGCCTCCCAGGTGTCTAGCGTTCGAACCGAATCCTTCGGCCGAACGACATTGGCACAAATTGATTTAAGCAAGAAGCTTCATCATGGTTACTATGAGGGCTTTTCTAACTCTGTGCTTTGGCCTGTTTTTCACGAAAAATTGAAATTTGCCGACCTGAACCCCGAATACTTCAAAGATTATGAGACCGTCAATAACTTGCTCGCCTCAAAACTGGGACCCATGCTCAGGGAAAATGACATCGTATGGGTTCACGACTACCATCTCATTCCTTTTGCGCAACAGTTACGTGCGCACGGATGCCAACATAGAATAGGTTTTTTTAATCACATCCCGCTCCCGCCTCCCGATGTCATCAAACAAATTCCCGAACATCGGAAATTGATGGAGGGCTTGATGTCATACGATCTCGTAGGGATGCAGCGCCCCGAAGACGTCGAGAACTTCCGCTCGTACGCGGAAAAGGAAGGCCTTGTTCAACGGTTGAACGAACGTGATTCCGGGGCTTTTCGCAGGAAACCCAGTATTCAAGCCTTTCCGATCGGCATTGATGTCGAGAGTCTGAGGGCGCTTCAGCCAAGCAGTGAATCAGAAGCAATCCTTGATGACATACGTAATGAGTCAGGTCGACGAAAGCTAATGGTCGGCGTTGATCGACTGGACTACAGTAAGGGGATACCGAAACGCCTAATGGCCTTCCGTGAATTGCTGGAAACTCGCCCTGACTTACGAAACAACGTCACACTCGTTCAAATCGCAGCCCCCACACGACAAACGGTTCCTGCGTATGCCAAGTTAAGCGATAAGACTAGGAAACTGGTGGACGAGATCAACGACCAGTTTGGCGCTATTGATTGGAAGCCGGTGATGTATTTCAACGAGTCGGTGGATCGCAATGCACTGCCTGAAATATATCGAATGAGTCGAGTAGGTGTGGTTACCCCCGTGGCGGATGGCATGAATCTGGTAGCTAAAGAATACATCGCGGCGCAGAATCCAGAAAACCCAGGCGTTCTTGTGCTATCAACCGGCGCGGGTTCGGCCTCTCAACTCAGTGATTCGCTTCTGGTGCCGCCTAAGGACCGAACTGCCATTGCAAAAGCATACGTACGTGCTTTGGAGATGCCCCGGTATCAACGTCAAGATCGGCACGTCAAGCTGATGCGCAATGTAAAAACTGAAGACCTTCGCTGGTGGAGAGAAACTTACCTTAATGCACTTTCCCCTTCGCAGGCTTCCGCGGAGAGTAAGTCAAACGCTATCGCTGAGGCTGACCCGGAATCAGGGCCGTCTTGAATTGTGATTCTTTCCGGCTCCGTGGAGTGGGGACGCGCCTCGTTATAGGCATCTCGTTATACAGAAGTAGCGCAGTAGCAGTCCGGCTTTGTCACGTTAGAGGGGAGAGAAGGCAATGCTGGCAGGGGCGATCAGGTGCTCAAAAAGCGATAGACGGAGTTTGGGTGAGTTCGGTGAAGCGATGCCACGCAGCAAATCGCAAGGCGAGTTGTTAGCGATAGCGTGAAGCCCGTAGCCGATGTCGCTTGAGGGCAAAGTGCTGTCGGATCGGGCCGAAGTTCGACAGGAAAGCTTGAGTGCGCTCGGGCAGGCGGAAGCCCCGCATACGCCGTTCGCGTTCCCGGGTTGGCTGATGACTATTCTCGGCGCGGTTGTTGACGCGGGCGCTGGCTTTGACGAACACATGCGTGACGTTCGCCAGTTCGGGGATCTCCGCTTTCGCGGCCGGATAGCTGCG
>NZ_WHNQ01000146.1 GCF_009362785.1 Paraburkholderia atlantica | reverse complement strand
CATAATGGTACGCCAGAGACCGTGACCATCGACAAAAGCGGCTCCAATCTGGCCGCACTGGATGCGGTGAATGCCGATCGCGAGACGCCGATCAAGGTCCGTCAGATCAAGTACCTGAACAACATTGTCGAACAGGACCATCGGGCTATCAAACGCCGGACCCGGCCGATGCAGGGATTCAAGAACTTCCACCGTGCGAGGGTCATTCTCGGCGGCATCGAGGTAATGCACATGATCAGGAAAGGACAGATGAAATGTGCCGGCAAATACCCGTCGTCTGCTTCCCAGCAGTTTTACTTCCTTGCGTCATAAGCAATACTTACCAGATCGACATTTCTCGTCCCGACACCCTTACTGCAACAGAACCGTACAGACTGAAGGAGAAACGTCAGGCCGGCATGATCAACCGTGTCCCGCCGCCATACCTAAGCGACGAGAACGACGTCAAACGCAAACGCAATTCGAAGGAGGTCAGCGCCACCCAATAACCGCAGGACGGGGTGTATCAAACTACGATTGCGTTCGCGTCCGAAGCTGTATCAACTTGAGATTGCGTTTGACACCAGCAACCGGATCGGTCGCAACGGGTGATCTGCCGGGACGAACTCCTCGAGCTTGACCGTCGTGAACAGGGGTTCCTGCATCTCATCCATTCCGCCATCGCAGCCGCTGCCAAAGATCATGAACACGATATCAATAACGCCCGTCCCTCAAACCCCGTTTACACGGGACCCAAATTCAACAGCCTGCTTCTATGAGCAGTAAATTTTCAAGGACTATTTTTCACTGAACCGTTTCTTTCCCCTCCACACATGTGCGTCAAGGGCTAGGCAAAGCCTCGGGGCCGGTCAGGCCCGAACCCTTGACGCCCACCGGGCCAATATGCTGCCTCATGGTGGAGGGCGCGGGGGTATCGCGCCCCCCACCATGCAGGCACATGGGGTGGCTGCTGTTGGCATCGGAACTGCATCCTCCTCTGGTCTGAAGCCGATGGTCGCGCACGTGAGACATCAACGTCTCACTTCCTTCTATCCGCCGACGGGCATCGCCGGCCTCATCCTATGCGCGTAACGCTGGAAGGCTTGCCAAGAACATGCCCCATCTAGAGAATCGGTTGCGTGGGCAACCCGCAGGCTGTACGGGCATGTTCACTTCGACCAAGTGGAATGTTTTCCTCATCCAACGGTTGTGTTGCTACTCAATAGGTTTCCTCATGGTGTTTTCAGTTGTGCACCCTCAGGAATCACGGCGTCCGTCAGGTAGCGCCACAGTGCAACGACCAGGCGCCGTGCCACCGCGACGATCGCAATGCGTCGGGCGCGCCGGTTCGGGCCAGTGCCCTGCGTGCGCTCGTTGAACCAGCGGGTGAGCGCACTGCGGGGCTGGTAGCGGATCCACGTCCACGCCGTTTCGATCAGTAACGCGCGTACGCGGCGGTTGCCCTGTTTACTGATGCCCTGGTCCACCTGACTCTCGCCGCTGTCATAGGGCTGCGGGACCAGTCCCGTACAGGCGCCGACCTGACGGCGGTTGGCGAACTGCCTCCAGAAGAGCTCCAGCGCGAGTCTCGAGCCGCTGACCGGTCCAATGCCGCTCAAGCGTGTGAGCTGATCGATACGATCGCGCGCAGGTTCGGGCAACTGGGCACGGTACGCCTTCTCCAGCGCGGCCAGCTGCTGCTCGGCCAGCGCCAGCCGCTCGCACTCGCGCAGCAGCCGTTGGTGGAGCTCTTCGGGCAGCGGCGCACCATCGTGACAGCGCACTTCACGGCGCGCGAGCCTGGTGGCGAATTTCCTGCTGTCGACGTCATCCCAGCAGCCCAGTGTGGCCAGCAGCTTGCGCATCCGGTCACGGTGCTGCAGCACTTCCTTCTGCAGCTGGCCGCGCTCACGCATCAGGTGGCGTGACGCTTCGTCCTGCGGTGATGGTACGTGGACCACGTGCATGCGGTCGCGTTCGCCGCGCAGCCAGGCACGCAGGTTGATGACCAGCTTCGTGCCGTCGAGCCGGTCGGTCTTCGCGCGCCGCCTGTGGCGCTCCACCGGGATGCTCGCGGGATCCACGACGTAACATTCAATGCCGTGGGTCTGCAGGGCCCGGCAGATCCAGAATGCGTCCTGGCCGGCTTCGTAGCTCACGACGACCCGTGTATTGTGCGGCAGTGACCATGCCTGCCTTTGTGTTGCAATCAGCGTCAGCACCGCCTGCAGGCGGGCAGCCGGGTCCGTTTGCGCGACCGTGTGAATCGACGGACTCTCGCGACATCCGTCATGCAGCGCGACCTTCCACTTGGCCGCCGCCAGTTCAACCGATACAGCCACCACCGCGTCCGTCGCGTTGACCCAATCCGTTCCGTGTGTACGGATGACGCTCTCCCATAAGCAGCTCCATCCCGACAGGCTGATTCTACCGATCAGCCTATGGCCCCCTGCACATAGGATCTAGGGAACTCTATCCCCCTACATCGCGACCCTCCAGAGAGATATTGTCGCTTTCATTAGGCGATTGACGGGGCGACAGCTGCTAGCGGCGAGCATATCAATGCGGGGCAGCGAGCAGCGATGTGCTGCACAAAGTGATCGGCCAGTTAACGAAAGCAAGTAATGCGGCAGTGTATTGCAATATTTTACATGAAAAATAGTAGCCTTCAGGGATGGTTGGACATTAAATCCATTTGTCATTAAATCATTTAACTTTCTGCCTCTGTTGAATTTCCAGTGGGTGGTATCGTCCCGGTTTCTGCATAATCAAGACGAAGGCAGGTCATGCACAGCAAGCTGTTCGAAGCCGCATTGGGTGTAAGTGATCCGTGGTTCGTGAGCGGCGTCGATTTCGACGCGGCCACCAAGCTGCTGACGATCCAGATCGACTTCACTGCCGGAAGCCGCTTCGCGCATCCTGAGGTGGCCGGCGCGCATCCCGTGCATGACACTATCGTCAAGCGTTACCGGCACCTGAACTTTTTCCAGCATGACTGCTACCTCGAAGTGCGCACG
>NZ_WHNQ01000145.1 GCF_009362785.1 Paraburkholderia atlantica | reverse complement strand
AGGTTGGGGTCAACCGGGCGCCACAGCCAATCGGGAAGAAGCGTAAAGGATTCGTGTGTGGGGCTGTGTTGTTTCTGGCACAACACCGATCTCAACCGGCATGTCTTCATCCCCTTCGGGGATCGCACACCCGTCAGCGCCAAAGCGCTGACGGGTGTCGAGACACACCTGTTATAGGATCAAGCCTTACGGGCAATTAGTATCAGTTAGCTCAGTACATTACTGTACGTGCACACCTGACCTATCAACGTCCTGGTCTTGAACGACCCTTCAAGGGGCTCGAAGCCCCGGGGATATCTCATCTTAAGGCGAGTTTCCCGCTTAGATGCTTTCAGCGGTTATCTCTTCCGAACATAGCTACCCGGCGATGCCACTGGCGTGACAACCGGTACACCAGAGGTTCGTCCACTCCGGTCCTCTCGTACTAGGAGCAGCCCCCTTCAAATATCCAGCGCCCACGGCAGATAGGGACCAAACTGTCTCACGACGTTTTAAACCCAGCTCACGTACCTCTTTAAATGGCGAACAGCCATACCCTTGGGACCGGCTACAGCCCCAGGATGAGATGAGCCGACATCGAGGTGCCAAACACCGCCGTCGATATGAACTCTTGGGCGGTATCAGCCTGTTATCCCCAGAGTACCTTTTATCCGTTGAGCGATGGCCCTTCCATACAGAACCACCGGATCACTATGACCTGCTTTCGCACCTGTTCGACTTGTCAGTCTCACAGTCAAGCACGCTTATGCCATTGCACTATCAGCACGATTTCCGACCGTACCTAGCGTACCTTCGTACTCCTCCGTTACACTTTGGGAGGAGACCGCCCCAGTCAAACTGCCTACCATGCACTGTCCCCGATCCGGATCACGGACCAAGGTTAGAACCTCAAACAGATCAGGGTGGTATTTCAAGGACGGCTCCACGCAAACTGGCGTTCACGCTTCATAGCCTCCCACCTATCCTACACAGACCGGTTCAAAGTCCAATGCAAAGCTACAGTAAAGGTTCATGGGGTCTTTCCGTCTAGCCGCGGGGAGATTGCATCATCACAAACACTTCAACTTCGCTGAGTCTCGGGAGGAGACAGTGTGGCCATCGTTACGCCATTCGTGCAGGTCGGAACTTACCCGACAAGGAATTTCGCTACCTTAGGACCGTTATAGTTACGGCCGCCGTTTACCGGGACTTCAATCAGGAGCTTGCACCCCATCATTTAATCTTCCGGCACCGGGCAGGCGTCACACCCTATACGTCCACTTTCGTGTTTGCAGAGTGCTGTGTTTTTATTAAACAGTCGCAGCCACCAGTTTATTGCAACCCCTTCACCCTTCTGGCGCAGGCCAGTCAAGCTACCAGGGCGTACCTTATCCCGAAGTTACGGTACCAATTTGCCGAGTTCCTTCTCCCGAGTTCTCTCAAGCGCCTTAGAATACTCATCTCGCCCACCTGTGTCGGTTTGCGGTACGGTCACTGTGAAACTGAAGCTTAGAGGCTTTTCCTGGAACCCCTTCCAGTTGCTTCGCTTCCGAAGAAGCTCGCGCCACACCCTTGAATTGCGCGCCCGGATTTGCCAAAGCGCCTTCTCCAATGCAGCGACCGGGACTTCCAACACCCGGACAACCTTCCGCGATCCGTCCCCCCATCGCATTTCACAATGGTGCAGAAATATTAATCTGCTTCCCATCAGCTACGCATTTCTGCCTCGCCTTAGGGGCCGACTCACCCTACGCCGATGAACGTTGCGTAGGAAACCTTGGGCTTACGGCGAGGGGGCCTTTCACCCCCTTTATCGCTACTCATGTCAGCATTCGCACTTCCGATACCTCCAGCACACTTTCCAGTGCACCTTCGCAGGCTTACGGAACGCTCTCCTACCATGCATATAAATATGCATCCGCAGCTTCGGTATATGGCTTAGCCCCGTTACATCTTCCGCGCAGGACGACTCGATCAGTGAGCTATTACGCTTTCTTTAAAGGGTGGCTGCTTCTAAGCCAACCTCCTGACTGTTTTAGCCTTCCCACTTCGTTTCCCACTTAGCCATATTTGGGGACCTTAGCTGGCGGTCTGGGTTGTTTCCCTCTTGACACCGGACGTTAGCACCCGATGTCTGTCTCCCGTGATTGCACTCTTCGGTATTCGGAGTTTGCTATGGCGAAGTAATCCGCAATGGACCCCACAACCATGACAGTGCTCTACCCCCGAAGGTGATACACGAGGCACTACCTAAATAGTTTTCGGAGAGAACCAGCTATTTCCAGGTTTGTTTAGCCTTTCACCCCTATCCACAGCTCATCCCCTAACTTTTCAACGTTAGTGGGTTCGGTCCTCCAGCACGTGTTACCGTGCCTTCAACCTGGCCATGGATAGATCACCTGGTTTCGGGTCTACACCCAGCGACTGGACGCCCTGTTCGGACTCGCTTTCGCTACGCCTGCCCTAATCGGTTAAGCTCGCCACTGAATGTAAGTCGCTGACCCATTATACAAAAGGTACGCCGTCACCCCTTGCGAGGCTCCGACTGTTTGTATGCATGCGGTTTCAGGATCTGTTTCACTCCCCTCCCGGGGTTCTTTTCGCCTTTCCCTCACGGTACTGGTTCACTATCGGTCGATCACGAGTATTTAGCCTTGGAGGATGGTCCCCCCATCTTCAGACAGGATTTCACGTGTCCCGCCCTACTTCTCGTACACCCAGTTCTTTCCCGCTGTTTTCGTCTACAGGGCTATCACCTGCTATGGCCGCACTTTCCAGAGCGTTCGACTAACAATGAGAATAAAGAGTACAGGCTGATCCCATTTCGCTCGCCACTACTTTGGGAATCTCGGTTGATTTCTTTTCCTGCGGTTACTTAGATGTTTCAGTTCACCGCGTTCGCTTCACGTAGCCTATGGATTCAGCTACGGATACTCCATTAGGAGTGGGTTTCCCCATTCGGACATCTCCGGATCAAAGCTTGTTTGCCAGCTCCCCGGAGCTTTTCGCAGGCTACCGCGTCCTTCATCGCCTGTGATCGCCAAGGCATCCACCACATGCACTTGTTCGCTTGACCCTATAACGGGTGTGTCTC
>NZ_WHNQ01000144.1 GCF_009362785.1 Paraburkholderia atlantica | reverse complement strand
GATGCCGCATTGCACTCGTGCTGTCGTCGCTGCTCGTGACAGCGTGCCAGACGATGCCGGACAGCTACACCGCGCAGTTCCAGAGGGAAGGCGAGCCGCCCGCCTACATCGACGGGCACGCTGATGGATGCCGTAGTGGACTGAGCGCAGCAGGCAACCCGTACGTCCAGGCGACCAAAGACCCGACCCGCTTCGCGCAAGACTCGATGTACGCGCAGGGCTGGAATGACGGATTCTCGACATGCAAGGAATGGTACAAGCCCTTCTGACTACATCGCTGATGTGAGGACATACAGATAGCACGGGCGTGCGTCCGCCGATCAGCACGCCGCTGGAGAGCAGCTATGCAAATCGATGCGTTTATGCGAGGCGCAGCATCGAGATTCACCGAACCGTCGACCTTTCGTGGCGCCATCTCGAAGATAACATTTGATCATGGAGCGGGCCTTCGAGCGGCAGAGTGGTAGTGACCTCTTTTAAAGTTGTGGGCTTGATCCGGCAGACGAAGTCTGGCTGGCTCAGTTCGGCCATGAGCAGGCCCCTCGATTCCACCGGGTTCTGTCGCAGTAAGAGCGAGAGGTCGGGCAAGACCGATTGGTATGGATTCCTTATCCAGCCAGCGAATAGAACTGCTGTGCGGGAGTTTGGCCAACGCCGCCATCGTTCAATTGGCCCTTGACGATCATGTGCATGACTTCGATGCCCCCCAGGAGAATGCGGGCGCAACGAAATTTCTTGAACCCGAGCATCTGGCGGGTCCGGCGCTTGATCGCGCGGCGATCCTGTTCGATGATGTTATTCAGATACTTCGACTGACGGACCTTGATCGGCGTCTCGCGATCGGCATTCACCGCATCCAGTGCGGCCAGATTGGAGCCGCTTTTGTCGATGGTCACGGTCTCTGGCGTACCATTATGGGCGATCGCCTTTTCAAAGAACCGCCGGGCAGCGACCTTGTCCCGCCTGGCCCTGAGCAGGAATTCGACCGTGTCGCCCGCCTTGTCCACTGCCCGGTAAAGATATTTCCACTCGCCTTTGATCTTGATATAGCTCTCGTCCATTCGCCAGCTTTTCCCAACCGGACGCTTGTGCTTGCGGAAGCGCCTTTCGAAGAGCGGCAGCAGCTTGATGACCCAGCGGTACACCGTCGAATGATCCACCGCGGTACCACGCTCGTCCATCATTTCCGCAAGATTGCGCAAACTCAGCGAATAGGCCACGTACCATCGCACGCACAGCAAAATCACTTCAAGCGGGTAGTGAAGGCGCTTCAGGACCTTGGCCAGGCCCGGCGCGAGTGTGGTTCGCGGTGTCTTCGTCTTCTTCATCGCACAGCTCAAAAATTTGCTACCCAATTTTAACGTGGGCCTTACTGCAACAGAACCATCCGATATGTTTGATCCTATCGCACATAGAACTTCGGGAAATGGCATGCGCGACAAGTACAGGCATCGAGCGGCGTTCGTTTCCATGTCAAACGAGGATGACCTTCCATCGTCCTGTCCCAATGCGCCGCGCGTCGATCCCCTCCGATCAACATTCCACTTGATTCCGCGGACAATTCGTCATGACTCGATTTCGAATCATACTAACAAACATTCATGATGTTCTAGCGTTGCGCGGACGTTGCCCACGAAGTCGTTGGCATGGATCAAGGTCGTCGCAGAGATTCTTCGTTACTGGATCCGCTTCGAACATCAGCCAGCTTTCGAAGGCGCGGCGCCCGTCGAGCGTCAGTTGTCGCCCCACTTGTGGACTGAGGACGTCGTACCGATGCGCGCCGCGACGACGCGGCAGCGTGAGCAGTCCATACCTTCACAATACGTCGACCATGTGCATTACTGAACCGCCCCGGGATTTCCCTCAGGATTACCCACAAATTGTTCGTAATTCTGCGATGGGATGGCTTGTAAACGAAGACAGCGGATGTTAACTTTGGAGCCGTTCATGATCTGTGATGCCGGGCGTTGTCGCACACCCCTGACCTCGATGACTGGGCAAGTGAAGAGTTTGGTGCTGCCGAACTTGGCGACGCTCGCCTGACCAGACGGCTCGTGATGCTGGCGCGTAGGCTTTCGACGAGTCCGCATTGCTCTTTTCCGCAATCGTTCAATGCTTCTGAGCTGAAGGCGGCTTATCGGTTTTTCGATAACCCACAGGTGGATGTCGATGGCGTGCTGGGCGCACACATCGGCCAAACGCTTTGTCGCATGCAGCAGGTGCCGATCGTACTTGCGGTTTAGGACACCACTGAGTTCAATTTGTCTCATTTGCGGGCAACCGAAGGTCTGGGATATGGCTCCGATCCACACGTTCGTGGTTTCCTGATACACAGTCTGCTTGCGCTCACGCCTGAGGGGCTGCCACTCGGCGTGATCGGCCTGAAGACGTGGATACGTAGGCTGGAGGAGTTGGGCAAGAAACATCTGCGCGGACAACGAAGCGTACAAGAGAAAGAGAGCGCGAAATGGCTCGAAGGAATCGAGCAGCTGTGCATACTCAAGACACACTGTCCGCATACGCAAGTCATCGGCGTGAGCGATCGCGAAGGCAATGTCTACGATGTGTTCCTGGCACGGCGGCCTGCCGGTGTCGACTGGCTGGTGCGCGCGTCGTGGAATCGACGCGTTGCACACCCTGATCGATATTTGTGGGAAACCGCGCTAGCCTCGCCAGTGATTGGAGAAACGCAACTGCAGGTGCCTGCGCGCGAAAACCGACAGGCGCGCACCGCACGGCTGGTTGTGCGATGCATGCCCGTACGCCTTCGTCCGCCGCAAAATCGTCGTCGCGAGAAGCTTCCCGAAATTGATGTATTTGCGATTCATGCGTTGGAAACGAACGTAGACGAAGGAGCCGAGCCATTGGAATGGCTATTGCTGACCTCAGTGCCTACGTATACGCAAGCACAGGCCCTCGAGCGTCTGGCATGGTATGCACGTCGATGGACAATTGAATCGTGGCATCGTGTGCTTAAAAGCGGCTGTCGCATTGAAACCCGCCAATTTGGCAATGTCGAACGATTCGTACGCGCCACCGCGTTGTTCGCCGTAGTAAGCTGGAGAATCCTGTACG
>NZ_WHNQ01000143.1 GCF_009362785.1 Paraburkholderia atlantica | reverse complement strand
CAACGGCCACCTACCTCCTGCGCTCGGGTGTCGACATCAACACCATCCGCGCGTGGCTCGGCCATGTGTCGCTCAACACCACCAACATTTACGCACAGATCAACCTGGAGATGAAGTCGCGTGCCTTGGCGCAACTGCAGCCATCCGGCGAGGCGCCGCGGCGCCGAATGGAATCCGACCTGCTGCGATTCCTGCGCTCACTGTAACTGGATTTCTGTGGCCTTCAGACTGCGAGGATCTCCGCCGGAAGCAGCTCATCGGCGCCAAGGCCACAGAAATCGCTTCGCCACACAAGATGCCGACGCGGGCAACCTTCCACTGCGCGTACTGGTAAGGCCGTTCTGGCAGCGGGCGAAGTGCCGGGCGATCAAGTTCCTCGAAGGCGCTGCGGCGGCAGCCGGGCAGCTTCTTGAACGGCCTGTTGTTCAGTTCGACGAGCAGCGCGGCGATTGCCCGATTGGCTTCGTCGAGGCTGAACAGCCGCTGGTTGCGCAGCCGGGCCAGAATCCAGCGCTGTGCCAGGAGTACCGACTGCTCGACCTTCGCCTTGTCGCGGGGCCGACGTTTGCGTGCCGGGATGATCGCCATCGAGTAATGGGCAGCCATCTCGCCGTAGGTCCGGTTCAGAACCGGATCGTAGAAGTCGGCCTTGTGTACGCCGGACTTCAGGTTGTCGGGCACCAGGATCTCGACACAACCGCCGATGAAGTTCAACGCGCGCACATGCGAGCCGATCCAGTCCTCAAGCTGCTGGGTCCAGGTGACCTCGGCATAGCTGTAGTTCGATGCGCCGAGCGTCGCGACGAACAGCTCCGCCTCGCGGATCTCGCCCGTGTGCGGATCAACGATACCGAGCCTGTTACCCGAGTAGTCGATGAACAGCTTCTCGCCGGGCGTGTGCGTCTGGCGCAGCGTAACCGGCAAAGCCGCTGCCCAGCGCTCGTAGTGCTTGCAGAACCAGCTGTAGCCGTAACCCTCGGGCTCCTGGGCCTTGTACTCGTTCCAGAGCAGGTCGAGCGTTACGCCTCGCCTGCCAAGCTCGCGATGCACGAGCGGCCAGTTGGGCAGCGGGCGTGTCCGGCTCAACGACGGCGGCGGCGGAAACAGCAGCGCCTCAAGCGCCGCGTCATCCAGCGACATCGCCTTCCCGAAGTCCAGTTGCGCACGCCGCGCCCGGTCCAGGTAGTCCCAGACCGTCGCGCTCGACGCGCCGAGCGTCGTCGCGATCTCGCGCTGGCTGCGTTCACACACGAAGCGCAGGCGCAGCACTTCCCTGATTTGACGCATGGATAACCTTTTATTCGACATTCGGCCGCCCGACAAAATCGTCGAGCGTGCCATGGTTATCCGCATCGCCGTCTCCCCAGCTTACTGCTCGGTTACGCGTGGAATTCGCGCTCGGGCAGCCGTGGAATCCGTGCTCGGTTTGCCGTGGAACCAGCGTTCGGTTTGGCGTGGAATACGCAGAAACGTGTCCGGCAGTCAATCAAGCAGCGGCACCTCGGCGCCTTGGATGTCGACCTTCACCAAGTCGATTTGCGGGATTCCCTACTGCTGCGTGAACACGTCGAGCCGCACAGCGGCCACCTGGATCTCGTGATTGCTCTCGCTGGTACGAACGAACGACGATGCCTCCCGATTCGCCGCCACGAAGAAGCTCATCGTCCCTGCACGATCGGCAATCGCGAGATTGGAGGGCTTCACGCGCGCCATGCCGTCGAGCCGAGCAAAACGGTCGGGATTCCGCTCGACCTCGTAACAGATGCATTCGCATTTCTGCGACATCAGCCGGCAAAACGTACCGCTGTTCGCGCCTAGATCGATAACAGTGCTATCTCGCTGCAAAAACCGCTTGAAAAAGGTATGCCCGCTGATACGATCCATCGTGTTCTTATATGGACGCCTCCCGGTTTGCCAGGTGATGTTTGCGTGGTCAGCGTAACTGATCGGGCTACAGACTTATACATGGCCTCGTACCGTTTGCCAAATGATCTGATCTACAGCGAGCAGGTGCTCGATTGCATATATAGATTCGGCCTGTTGATGGCACCGCTGTGCCTGGCCCCAATGGATTTCGCCCGACGACTCCTTCATATATCCACGGCTTCGAGAGCCCTAAGTCTGCGCAGGTTTTGTCGTCGACGGTCCAACCTGTTTTGCCATTGAATCAGATCACTTGTGCAACCAAAGAAGAGGTGAAGCTGCGCCCATGATGCGGCCGGGCGTCCGTTCATACCAGCGGCGCATACTCTTGACCGCGTGCGAGCAACACCCATATCGTTCTGGCTATCTTATTCGCAAGTGCTACGACGGCCACGGTTGTTCCGCGTCGCGCCTGAACCTCGAGTATCCATCGGGATAGGTTGTCCGTATGCCTTACGGCTTGCTGGACGACCGATCGGGCGCCGTGCACCAGCAGCATTCGCAGATACCCGTTACCGCGCTTCGTAATACCGAACAGAGACGATCTTTGCCGCCTGAGGAGTGCTGACGTGGCGTCAAGCCAAGCCACGCCGCAAATTGCCGACCGTTTGAGAACTCCGAGGCGCTTGCGGCCGCCGCGATGACGCCGGTTGCGATCATCGGTCCGACCCCACGGATCTTCTCTAGGCGCTGGCTTGTGGGCGATGCCTTGTGCACTTGCTTGATAAGACCGTCATATCGGGCGATCTGCTTGTCGAGCAGTGCAAGTCGGTCGTACATGTCGCGCATCATTGCTCGGATAAGTCCTGTCAGCTCATTGCGCTCGTCATCGATTATCGCGGGGAGTGCGTCCTTACATTCAGAGGTGTTTGGGCAATAACCACACCGTATTCAGCCAGCAGGCCTCGAATCTGATTGATCTGTGCGATGCGGTCCCGCATCAGCAGGCTGCGGATGCGATGCATGGACTGGATGTCCTGCTGTTCAACGCTGTTGACGGCGACGTAGCGCATCGTCGGACGGGACGCCGCTTCGACGATCGCCTCCGCATCGTTGCGATCATTCTTCTGGGATTTGACGAACGGTTTGACGAATCGCGGCGCAATGATCTGCACATGATGGCCCATCGCCGAGAACCGACGAGCCCAGTAATGCGCTCCGCCACAGGC
>NZ_WHNQ01000142.1 GCF_009362785.1 Paraburkholderia atlantica | reverse complement strand
AATGCCGATTGCGAGACGCCGATCAAGGTCCGTCAGATCAAGTACCTGAACAACATTGTCGAACAGGACCATCGGGCTATCAAACGCCGGACCCGGCCGATGCTGGGATTCAAGAACTTCCACCGTGCGAGGGTCATTCTCGGCGGCATCGAGGTAATGCACATGATCAGGAAAGGACAGATGAAATGTGCGGGCAAAGACCCGTCGCCTGCTTCCCAGCAGTTTTACTCCCTTGTGTCATAAGCAATACTTATCATATCGACATTTCTCGTC
The DNA here is from genome assembly GCF_009362785.1 of Paraburkholderia atlantica. Classification (GTDB taxonomy): domain Bacteria; phylum Pseudomonadota; class Gammaproteobacteria; order Burkholderiales; family Burkholderiaceae; genus Paraburkholderia; species Paraburkholderia atlantica. Next base: position 2,824 of record NZ_WHNQ01000142.1, on the reverse strand, counting down.
CCGACACCCTTACTGCAACAGAACCGCGGAAAGAGCCCCCCTTGCGGTGCACTCATGAGCGGCGCGCGGTGGGTGCGTCGCGATCGCACGGTCTGTCGCTCAAAATAGCCGAAAGGCTGTTGCGGGTCACGCCGTCAACAACAGTCGGAAACGGTCGTCATCCGTCTGAGTTGCCACTCCCGTAAGTTCGTCGGCCAGTGGCCGTACCTACGCCGATTGCGAACTTCCGTCGACGGGACCCAGCCTGGACGTAATGCAGGTCGTTCAGACGCACGGTGCTCCCTGAATTCAGAAATTCGAACCTTGAGCGGGCGCCGTTTGGCATAGAGGAATACGCGCAGCTGACAAAAAAAAGCGTCAGCCTGACAGAGCCGACGCGCAAAAGGGGAACCCGCGATCAGCGGGTTCGCGCTCATTTCATCCCGCAAACAAGTTTTAAGCAAATGATACATCCATCGCCAGTCGGGGCGAAGATCATGCTTGCGGCAGAACCTCGACTACGGGCGCCGTAGTTTTTGTGTCACGCAACCTGACTGGTCCTGTGCATCACGTGCCCGAACCATCATTTTGGATTCAAACGCCCCTATCCATAAACGCGTTCGCTGACTGTAAATGATGTCCCTTCGACGAGGTAAAGCCTATGTGCGTGCGCAAGGAGGGGGACCTGCGCATGCATCAGATCGAATTCTTGACGTAAGTCCGGATGCTTCGGACCGGCAACCGATGAGGCCTGAGGTGTTTCACCACCTGTCCCCCAAAGAGCGCGCGGTCCTTGGCGGGACGTACACTTTATGCGAACAGATGTTGCGCTCCAGATCGGGGGCGCCTACTATTATCAGACAAACTGAGTTGTCGTTTACCCTTCTGAACGATCGTGCGGAAAACTGGCGAACCGTCCCTCTGAAAATCTTCAGACGCCTTTACTGGCGAGGGGCGCGCCCGTATGTGTGCAGGTGGAAGACCACCGTTCGAATACAATCGAAAGAAAAATGTTAAATCCCGCATTTGGATTGTGCGGAGGGTGACACCTTAAGATGAATTCCCTGGCGCGCAGCCGGCATCCGGGTAGCGTGACACGCGCACCGGCACCTTTCGCGGGTCACGGTGGTCACGCGAGAACGGTTGAGCTTTCCAGCAAATTGACACCTATCAACAGGAGACAATGATGCTGAGTCCTCATGAGTTCGCAACCTTGATGCTGGTCAAGGACGCGCCCGATCAACTCGGGCTGGATCGTGCAGATCTGTGATATTTTGCTCGAACACCTCTGCGCCCGGCAAGCAATGAAGTTCCTTATCATCGGAATAAGTGAGCCGGGAATACAATCGGCACTACTAGGAATCATACTGATGGGTGCAATACGCGGTTCGCATTGCACCCACCAGCCCATCTACACGACCACCGCGCGCCCCATTTCTATCCGATTGATCGGAAAGGCGCCGGCCAATTTTTGGGAGGTTCGCAATGAATCCATCAACCCCGGAACAGCTTGCTGCAGCCCAGAAGGCCCACCTTGACACCGCTTACGGGCTGGCCACCAAGGTAGTTGAAGGGGCGGAACGGCTGACCGAACTGAATCTGAAAACGATCCAGTCGACGTTGGCGGAAGCCCACCAAAACGCACTGAAGGCCTTCTCCATCCAGGATCCGCAAGCATGGCTCGCGCTACAAGCCGCTTTCGTTGCGCCGACGGCAGAAAAAGTGCAGTTGTACAGCCGTCAGCTGTTCGAGATTGTGTCAGCCACCCAGGGCAGATTCGCGCAGGTCGCGCAGGCGCAATACGAAGCGTACAACCTCCGGGTACAAACGCTCGTCGAGGACTTTGCCAGAAGCTCACCAGCGGGTTCCGAAGCCGCCATCGCCGGATGGAAGTCGGCGATTGACGCCACCCATACGCTGATCGAAACCCTGCAGAAAACCAGCCAGCAGGCGGTGCAGGTTGCCGAAAGCAGCCTTAACGCCGCCGCGACCGCCGCATCGAAGACTGCCCGGCGCACTGCCGAGCAAGCGTCGGCGAGCGCCAGGCGATAACCGCCGACGCGGGCCTGACGCCCCCGTCGGTCAGTTGCAGCATACAAAGGATTCCTGTTGATAGCGGCATGTCTGAACGGCAATCGGGCGGACTTCGCAGTTCTGCATGAGCGAGGATCGCCTCCCTTTTACCGGAGACAAGTGAAATGACGAAGCAGGTTGCCCTGGTCACAGGCGGAACGGGAGGACTCGGTGAGGCGATCAGCATCAGACTGCACGACGCCGGGGTATTTCCGGTTCAGCCTGAGCCTGCGCGACGTTGAGGAGTTGCTGCTCGAGCGTGGTGTTGTAGTCACGTATGAGACGATCCGTTGCTGGTGCGAGAAGTTCGGCGCCAGATTCGCCCAGTGCGCCAAGGCCGCGCGGCGCAAGCCGGGGTTCTGTTGCAGTAAGGCCCACGTTAAAATTGGGTAGCGAATTTTTGAGCTGTGCGATGAAGAAGACGAAGACACCGCGAACCACACTCACGCCGGGCCGGGCCAAGGTCCTGAAGCGGGTTCTGTTGCAGTAAGGGTGTCGGGACGAGAAATGTCGATATGATAAGTATTGCTTATGACACAAGGGAGTAAAACTGCTGGGAAGCAGGCGACGGGTCTTTGCCCGCACATTTCATCTGTCCTTTCCTGATCATGTGCATTACCTCGATGCCGCCGAGAATGACCCTCGCACGGTGGAAGTTCTTGAATCCCAGCATCGGCCGGGTCCGGCGTTTGATAGCCCGATGGTCCTGTTCGACAATGTTGTTCAGGTACTTGATCTGACGGACCTTGATCGGCGTCTCGCAATCGGCATT
>NZ_WHNQ01000141.1 GCF_009362785.1 Paraburkholderia atlantica | reverse complement strand
TCCGGCGTTTGATAGCCCGATGGTCCTGTTCGACAATGTTGTTCAGGTACTTGATCTGACGGACCTTGATCGGCGTCTCGCGATCGGCATTCACCGCATCCAGTGCGGCCAGATTGGAGCCGCTTTTGTCGATGGTCACGGTCTCTGGCGTACCATTATGGGCGATCGCCTTTTCAAAGAACCGCCGGGCAGCGACCTTGTCCCGCCTGGCCCTGAGCAGGAATTCGACCGTGTCGCCCGCCTTGTCCACTGCCCGGTAAAGATATTTCCACTCGCCTTTGATCTTGATATAGCTCTCGTCCATTCGCCAGCTTTTCCCAACCGGACGCTTGTGCTTCAAGCGGGTGCTGCATTCGACGCCGGTGTCCCGCAAGATCGTCACCGATCAATTGCACAGCTATCCGGCGGCGAAAGCAAACATCCGGGAACGGCTGAACGCTCGACAGGAAGGCCCGGGGCACGAAAGCCTCGCATGCGCCGCTCCCTTGTGGGCTGATGGCTATTTTCCGCCCGGTGTTGACACGGGCCGCCGCCTTGACGAACACATGCTTCACGCTTCAGTCCGATCCGGCAGCACTTTGCGCTGGAACGACTTTTGCTGCGCGCTTCTCTCTATCGCAAACACCTCGGGGCCCGGTTTTTCGCGTGGCGCGAATTTACCAACGTCATCCAAGCTCCGTCGACTGGCTTCTGAGCCCCTGTGCGTTGTGGATCGTCATCGACGAAGTCAGCCAAGTTGACAGGGCCCTACCGGACTCAGGCAGCAACGCGACAATGCGTTGCGTTGCCCGGCGGTGCGCTCTTCAGGTAGCGGTCGAACCACCGCAGCATCTCATAAACCAGTTGTTCATTCGATTCGCACGCGGCGTACCCGTGTGTCTCATGCGGCAGCATCACGAGTCGGGTAATACCGCCGTTACCGCGGATCGCCTCGTAAAGGAGGCTGGCCTGCTGCGGCGTCGTTCCAGGGTTCGGGTCGTCGGCGCCGTGCACGATCAGCAGTGGAGCCTTTAATCTGTCTGCATAGAAGAACGGCGACGTCTTGAGGTAGACGTCTTGCGCTTGCCAGACGGTGCGCCGTTCATTCTGAAACCCACGTGGAGTGAGCGTCTTGTTGTACGCACCGCTCGTCGCGACGCCCGCACGAAACAGGTTTGAATGCGCGAGCAGGTTCGCGGTCATCAGTGCGCCGTGGCTGTGGCCGGTTACGACAATGCGGTTCGGGTCTGCGACGCCGAGTCGAACCGCCTCGTCCACCGCGGCCTGTGCGTCGGCGACGATCTGCTCAATGTAGGTGTCGTACGCCCGCTTCGGGTCGCCAATGATCGGGAATGATGCGTTGTCGATAATTGCGTAGCCGGCCAGCAGCAGCAGGCGGTGCCTGCTGAGCTGCGTGAAGGTCTCCTGCGAGCCGCTGGTCTGGCCGGCCTTCGATTCGTCGGCATAGTCACGAGGATACGCATACAGGATCGCTGGTATGCGCGTGCCTTCCTGGTAGCCGGGCGGCGTATAGAGCGTAAAAGACAGCTCCACCCCGTCCGCCCGCTGGTATCTCACCAGGCGCTTCCTGATCTGCCGGACGGCGGGCGTCGGGTCCGTGGTGTGCGTAACCGCCGCACTTGACGACGTGAACGTTGCCTCGCCTGCCGGCGCGTCGATTGCCGCACGGAGTCTGCGCACGTAGACGTTGGGCGGATCAGTCGGCGACTGATGCGAAGTGAGAAACGAGCGGCTGTCATCTTCGGTGAACGCGAAGAAGGACTCCAGACTCGACCTATCGCTGCGAAACAGTCGCTGCGTCTTGAACGTCGCAAGGTCGAGCCGGTCGAGAAACGGCCGGTCGCCATGCGGCGACGCGCCGGCACCCGCGAGAAAGATTGAATCGCCCTCCTGACGGATGACCGAAAAGCCATTCGGCAGCGTGCGCATTACCGGGTTTCCGGGATCTGCATACTGTTCGTGAGACGACATATCCCACAGCAGGCGCGGCGCGGGAATGCGCGCGTCGAAGTTGATGAGGTAGGCGCTCCACCATTGACGATTGCTGTCGTATTCGGCCAGCAATGCCAGATCCGACTGCGCCGTCCAGTCGATCCCGCAGTAGCGCTGCGCGAGTCGCATCACTTCTCGCGGCGGCTGGTCAAACGGCGCCGTCGACGTCATGAGCCGGTCGCGCTGCGGAGCATTGACGTTCCAGTCGCCTCCGTCTAGAGCTTCTGCCCAAACAAGGGTCGCCGGTTCGGTGGTGCGCCACGAAAATTGGCGCGGTCCGGTTGGCACACCGTGAATCGGTACGCGCTCCATCAGAGGACGCGATGCGATTTTATGCGCAACGACATGGGCTTGGTCCGAAATGTCCCACACGGCAATGTCGCGTGGGAAGCGCGCAACAGTCGTAAGGTACGAGTACGGCTTCTGTATCGTCGACACCAGCAGATGCTGTCCATCCGGTGCTGGATGGACCCCATAGTAGCGACCGGGCGAGCCAACCAGCGCGACGCTCATATCGCGAATACGGACGACTGCGAGTTGGGATGTGGCGTAGTAGTCGAAGAGCGCAACATCGTGTGCGTCCTTGAGCGTATCGCGTGCCTCGTAGGTGCTGCTTTCGCCCGACCGGCCGTCCGATTCCTGGATGATCGGGTTTTGTCGCAATAACGCGGTCAAGTAAAATCCGCCGACGACAACGCATGACAAGCATGATGACAAAGACGAAGACGTCATGCAAGAGACTGCCCGCTGGCATTGGCAAGGTACTGAAGCGGCTGCACTACCCGCTGGACGTGATCCTGCTGTGCGTCCGGTGGTACGTGGCGTACTCACTGAGCCTACGAAACCTCGAAGAAATGATGGCCGAGCGGGGTATCGAGGTGGACCATTCGAGCGTGCACCGGTGGGTTATCAAGCTGCTGCCGGTGTTTGAAAAAGCATTGCGCAAACGCAAACGGCCTGTCGGCAAGAGCTGGCGCGTCGATGAGACCTATGTCAAGGTCAAAGGCCATTGGAAATACTTGTACCGTGCCGTGGACAAGGCGGGCAACACGGTGGATTTCCTGCTGCGCGCCCGTCGGGACAAGGCCGCGGCGCGCCGCTACTTCGAGAAGGCGATTGAAC
>NZ_WHNQ01000015.1 GCF_009362785.1 Paraburkholderia atlantica | reverse complement strand
GCCGCCGCCCCCTCCACCGCCGCGATCACCGGCTTGCTGCAATCGCGGATGGCGCGAATCATGTGGTGCAGCACTTCGATGCCTGCGCGCCTGTCGGACGGCGTCATCGCGCGACGTTGCGCGAGCCGGTTCAGATCGCCGCCTGCGCAGAAGGCACTGCCAACACCGCTAAGCACGATCGCGCCGATATCGGCGTCACGCTGCGCTTCTGCGAGCGCCACCGGCAGCCCCTCGTACATTTCCGTCGTCAGCGCGTTGCGCGCGGCCGGGTTGTTCAGTGACAGCACCAGCACCGCGCCTTCGCGGCGCGAAAGAATCGATTCGTTCATGAAGTCAGCTCCTGTTCAAGGCGATATAGCGTTCGAGATGGTGATCTTCGTCACCGAACTGATGGTCGATCATCACGAGACGCTTGGCGTAGTGCGCGAGCGGCAATTCCCATGTCATGCCGATGCCGCCATGCATCTGGATGCACTCTTCGGCGACGAGCGCGCCGATGCGCCCGATCGTGTGTTTCGCCGCCGACAGCGCGCGCTCGCGTTCGAGACGTTGCGCGCCGAGCGCGGCGGCCGCGTTGATGACCGCCGAGCGCGCCTGTTCGATTTCGAGCAGCATGTCGGCCATGCGATGCTGCAGCGCCTGAAAGCTGCCGATCGCCACGCCGAACTGCTTGCGCGTGCGCAGATACTCGAGCGTATGTTCCTTCGCGACATCCATCGCGCCGAGCGCTTCGGCGCACAGCGCCAGCACGCCTGCGCCGATCGCGGCTTCGAGCGTCGCGAAGCCCGCATCGCGTTCGCCGAGCAATGCGTGATCCGAAATGCAGACTTCGCTCAGACGCAGTTCAGCGGCCCGTCCGCCGTCGATCTTCGGATAGCCGCGCAACTCGACACCGGCCGTGTCACGCTCGATCAGGAAAAGCGAAATGCCGGCTTCGGCGTCGGGCGCGCCGCTCGTGCGCGCCGAGACGAGGAAGAAGTCGGTCTGTTCGCCCTGCTGCACGACGGCCTTCGCACCGGTCAGCACCCAGCCGTTCGAACTGCGCACGGCGCGCGTCGTCACGTTCGCCAGTTCGTAATGCGATGCGGGTTCGTCATGCGCGAGCGCGGCGACTGCACGTCCTTCGACCAGGCTCGCGACCAGCGCCTTCTGCGCACTGTTGCCGGCTTGCGCAAGCGCATGTCCGACCACGAGCGCACCGAGGAAAGGTTCGACGACGAGACCGCGCCCCAGGCTCTCGAACACGACCGCGATATCGAAACCGTCGCCGCCGAAGCCTCCATCGGCTTCGTTGAATAGCGCGCCGACGATGCCTAGTTCGGCAAAGCGCTGCCACATCTCGAGGCTGAAACCGGTGTCGCTGCGCGCGAGCGAATCGCGCGTCGGGAAGCCGTATTGTTCGGCGACAAAACGGTTCAGCGTGTCCGCCAGCATGCGGCGGTCTTCGGTGTGCTGGAAATTCATCGTGTCTCGCCTCACAGTCCGAGAATCATCTTCGAGATGATGTTCTTCTGGATTTCATTGGAGCCGCCGAAGATCGACAGCTTGCGGTTGTTGAAGTACTGCGTCGCGGCGCTCGCGGCTTCTTCAGGGCCGACGTGCGATTCGCCGTAGCCGTCGACGAGCGCATCGATGAACGGCTGCGCGTACGGGCCCATCGCGCGGCGCATCAGCGAGGAGATCTCCTGCCGGATCTCGGTGCCGCGAATCTTGAGCATCGAACTTTCCGCGCCGGGCACGCCGCCGCCCGCGACTGCCGCGATCACGCGCAGGTTGGTCGTCTTCATGTTGTTCAGATCGATTTCGACACGAGCGAGGCGCGCGGCGAACAGCGGATCATCAGCGAGCGGGCGGCCGTTTCTCGTGAGCTTCGCCGCGACGTGGCGCAGGCGCGCTAGCGCCGCCATCGAAAATCCCAGGCCCGCGATATTGGTGCGCTCGTAGGTCAGCAGATACTTCGCGTAGGTCCAGCCCTTGTTTTCCTCACCGACGAGATTGGCGACCGGCACGCGTACGTCCGTGAAGAACACTTCGTTGATTTCATGCTCGCCGTCGAGCGTGATGATCGGCCTCACTTCGACGCCCGGCGCGTTCATATCGACGAGCAGAAAGCTGATGCCTTCCTGCTTGCGCACGTCATTGGCGGTGCGCACGAGGCAGAAGATCATGTTCGCGTGCTGCCCGAGCGTGGTCCATGTCTTCTGGCCATTGACGATGTAATGCGCGCCCTGAGCGTCGACGCTTGGGACAGCCGTCGTCTTCACCGACGCGAGATCGGAACCCGAGCCCGGCTCTGAATAACCCTGGCACCACCAGTCCGAGCCATCGAGAATGCGCGGCAGCCAGTAGCGCTTCTGCGCCTCGCTGCCGTACTTGATCAGCACCGGTCCGAGCATGTTCACGCCGAACGGCACGATGCGCGGCGCGCCGGCCAACGCGCATTCGTTTTCGAAGATGAACTTCTGCGCGGTGTTCCAGCCTGGGCCGCCGTATTCCTTCGGCCAGTGATTGGCCAGCCAGCCTTGCGCATTCAGAATAGCGTGCCATTCAGCCATGTCGCGGCGCGTGAGGCGCAGACCGTTGCGAACCTTGGTGGATAGCCGCGCGGGCAGCTTCTCGTCGAGAAAACGCACGACGCTCGCGCGAAACGCTTCGTCCTCGGGTGTGAAATTCAGATTCATGACTGCGCTACTCTCAGTAGATTTCGAAGAGCCCGGCGGCGCCCATGCCCCCGGCCATGCACATCGTGACGACGGCATACTTCACGCCGCGCCGCCGCCCCTCGATGAGGACGTGCCCGACGAGACGCGAGCCCGTCATCCCGAACGGATGCCCGATGGAAATCGCGCCGCCGTTCACGTTCAGACGTTCAGATGGAATCTCGAGCCGCTTCTGGCAGTACACCGCCTGCGACGCGAACGCTTCGTTGAGCTCCCACAGGCCGATGTCGTCGACCGTCAGGCCATGACGCGCGAGCAGCTTCGGCACCGCGAGCACCGGACCGATGCCCATTTCGTCGGGCTCGCAGCCCGCGAGCGCAAGACCGCGAAACGCGCCGAGCGGTGCGAGGTTCGCGCGCCCGGCGGCCTTCGCTTCCATCAGCACGCAGGCGGATGCGCCATCGGCGTTCTGCGATGCGTTGCCCGCGGTGATGAACTGGTCCGGGCCCTTGACCGGCGCGAGCTTCGCGAGCGCTTCGTAGGTCGTGCCGGGGCGATTGCAGTTGTCGGCGGACACCGTCACTTCGCGGTAGCTGACAGCGTGCGTTTCCTTGTCCGTCACGGCCATCGTCGTCGTGACGGGAATGATTTCGTCGGCGTAGCGCCCGGCCTTTTGCGCTTCCGCGGTTCGGCGCTGGCTTTCCACCGAGAACTGATCCTGCGCGTCGCGGCTGATCCCGTAGCGCCGCGCGACGATGTCGGCGGTATCGATCATCGCCATGTAGAGCGACGGCTTGTGCTCGACGATCCACGGATCGAGCCCGCTCACGCCATCTTCACGCGTCTGGATGTTGGAAATGCTTTCGACACCGCCCGCGATCATTGCGGGCGCACCATCGACGACGATGCGCCCCGCCGCCATCGCGATCGCCTGCAGGCCGGACGCGCAGAAGCGGTTGACGGTCGTGCCTGCGATCGACAGCGGCAACCCCGCGCGAATCACGCTCTGGCGCGCGACGTTGCGGCCGGTCGTGCCTTCGGGATAACCGCAGCCGAGAATCGCGTCTTCGATGGTTTCCGGATCGACGCCGGAGCGCTCGACCGCGGCGCGCACCGCGAACGACGCGAGCGTCGGGCCGGGCGTGATATTGAATTCGCCGCGATGTGCCTTGGTGAGCGGCGTGCGAGCGGTGGAAACGATCACAGCTTCGCGCATGGTCTACCTCCTGTGTGTCGGGTACGAGCTTGGTTCAAGCGGGGTTCAAGCGGATTGATTGAGGCTCGCGAGCGTGTCGCCGCGTTCGACCAGATCGACGATCAGCGGCGACGGCTTCCAGAAAACCGGATCTTCTTCCGCGAACTCGCGGATGTCGGCGAGCACGTTGGCAAGGCCGACGCTATCGGCATATTTCATCGGCCCGCCGCGATGACGCGGGAAGCCATAGCCGTGAAGAAACGTGACGTCCACGTCGAGCGGCCGCAACGCGATGCCCTCATGCACGACGTTCGCGCCTTCGTTGATCATTGCCGCCATGTAGCGCCGCATGATCTCGTCATCGGTGAAGGTGCGCGGCGTGATGTTGGCGCGCTCGCGTTCGGCGTCGATGATCGCTTCGACGTCGGGATCGGGTTGACCGGTGCGCGCGCCGTCGGCATACAGGTAATAGCCGCGCCCGGTCTTCTGCCCGAACCAGCCGCGCTCGCAGATACGGTCGGCGATCTGCACGTAGCGCAACTTCGGATCGCGCGTGGCGGCGCGGCGCTTGCGCGTGGCCCAGCCGATGTCGCCGCCCGCGAGGTCCGACACCTGGAACGGTCCCATCGGAAAACCGAATTCGCGCACCGCGCGGTCGATCTGATACGGCGACGCGCCGTCTTCCATCATGTGATCCGCGGCCGCGCGATAGATCGCCAGCACGCGATTGCCGATGAAGCCATCGCATACGCCTGCGCGCACCGGCACCTTGCGCAGCTTCTTCGCAAGATCGAACGCCGTGGCGACGACATCGGCGCCCACCTGCGCAGGCACGACGACTTCCAGCAGTTTCATCAGGTTCGCCGGAGAGAAGAAGTGCAGGCCGATCACGTCGGCGGGCCGCGAAATGCTCGCGGCGATCGCATCGATGTCGAGATACGACGTGTTGGTCGCGAGCACGGCGCCCGGCTTGCAGACGCGATCGAGTTCGGCGAACACGGCCTGCTTCACGGCCATGTCTTCGAACACCGCTTCGATGACGAGATCGACGGTGCCCAAGGCATCGTAGGAAGTGCTTCCGTCGAAGCGCGTCAGCAGCGCGGCTTTGGCCTGCGATGTCATGCGGCCTTTCGCGATCAGCGCTTTGTACACCTTCTCGACGTTCGCGCGGCCATATGCCAACGATGCATCGTCGCGTTCGATCATCGTCACCGACAGGCCCGCGTCGAGCAGCGCCACCGCGATGCCCGCGCCCATCGTGCCGCCGCCGATCACGCCGACGCTCGCGATCGCGCGCGGCTTCGCCTTGCGGGTTTCCGGCGCCTTCTGTGCGGCGCGCTCGGCGAAGAACGCATGAACCAACCCCGCCCGCTGCGGACTATCGAGGCATTGCAGAAACAGTTGACGTTCGTGGCGCAGGCCATCGTCGAAGGACATTTCGAGCGCGGCTTGCACTGCATCGACGATCTTCAGTGGGGAGAAAAGATGCCGCGACCGGTTCGATACTTCGACGCGTGCGGCTTCGATCGCCGCGCGGCTGGCCGCACGATCCGTGAGTCCTCGTGCATCGCAGGTACGGCGCACCGGGGCCCGTGCCGTCACTAATGAACGCGCATACGCGAGACCTTCGGCCAACACGTCAGCGCTTGCGCCGATACGATCGATCAGGCCGAAGGCGTGCGCTTCGTTCGCGCCGACGTGACGGCCGCTCAACATCAGATCGAGCGCAGCCTTGGCACCGAGCAGACGCGGCACGCGCTGCGTGCCGCCTGCGCCTGGCAACAGGCCCAGCGTTACTTCGGGCAAGCCGAGCTTCGCATCGGACAACGCGATTCGATAGTGCGCCGCCAGCGCGACTTCGAGGCCGCCGCCGAGCGCGGCGCCGTCGATCGCGGCGACGACGAGCTTCGAACTGGCTTCGATCCGGTTGCACACCTCCGGCAGCGACGGTGGCACGGGCGGCTTGCCGAATTCGCGGATATCCGCGCCGCCGATGAAGTTGTGGCCCGCACCGATCAGCAGAATGGCCTTGACGTCAGGATTGTCCTGCGCGGCTTCGATGGCGGCGCGCAGTTCATAGCGCACCTTTGCGCCGAGCGCGTTGACCGGCGGATGGTCGACGCTGACGACGAGAATGCCGTCGCGCAGTTCGTGCCTCACGGCAGCCGTAGAAGCTTCTGGCATCGCCCTTGTCTCCATGTCTTGGGTGTAGGGCGATTGTGGAAGGCAGCTATCGCATTGACAATCCAACTGGCAATTGACGAACTGTTAACTGAAACTTGACGCAGCGGGCCCGCTTCAATCCCAGGTTTGCGCGAGCGCCACGACTTCAGCGCGCAGATAATCGATCAACGCCTGCGTTGCCGCCGACGGATAGCGATTGGGTAGCGTCACGATATAGAGCGTGTTTTGCGGCCCCGCGACGCGATACTGCGGCAGGATGCGCGTGAGTCCGCGGCTCTCGGGCGCGTATTCGATGTACGCCGGCAGCAGCCCGATACCAAGGCCTTGAGCCACCGCTTCCGTCAGAAACGGGTAGTCGGACGATTGCAGCGCGGGCTGAATCGTGATGTCGTGCCAATCGGTTTCGTTCTGCCGGTGCGTGAGCGTCATCGTCACGCGCCGGTCTGGATGCGGCGACGCGACGAACGTCTGCTGCTGCAGATCAGTGGGAGATTCGATCGGACCATGCGCCTGCATATACTCCGCCGAAGCGTACAGATGCCAGTCGATCGGACAGATGTTGCGCGCCACGCAATCGAGCGGCGGCGTCCGCGTGATTCTCAGCGCGACATCGACTTCGGCGGCGATCAGGTCTTCGACGCGATTGTTGAACGTGACATCGAGTCTGATGCCAGGATGCGCGCATGCAAACTCGAGCAGCTTCGAGCCGATGAACATACGGCCGAAACCGGTCGGCACGCTGATGCGCACGCGGCCGCTCAGCGTTTGCCCGAGACTGTCGATCGAAGCGCGCGCCGTACACAGGTCTTCCATCATGCGCTTGCCGCAGTCGTACAGCATGTGCCCCGCTTGCGTGAGCTCGAAGCTGCGCGTCGAGCGGCGCAGCAATTGCGCGCCCGTTTCGCGTTCCAGCAGCTTGAGTCGCTGGCTGATGTTCGCTCGCGTCATGCCTAGCTTGCGCGCGGCGCCGCTCAAACTGCGAGCCTCGACGATCTCGACGAACAGGCCGATGAGGTTCAGGTCCATGATGCTAGCGATCGGTCAGTTGCATGACTAGCGCCTTGGTGGCCGCTGTCAGGATTTCGCCGCGCGTGGTGCCGACACAGATTTGCCAATGCACCCAGGATTCGTCCAGCGGCACCGCCATCACCTTATCCAGATCCTCGTTGGACAGCATGCTTTCCGGCTGAATCGTCACGCCAAGTTCCGCCTTGACCAGGGCGCGGGCAGCTTCCATCGTGCTGACGCTGTACTTGATGCGCAAGTCCCGACCGAGCGCCGTCGCCGCGTTTCGCAATTGCTCGATGTCGGCCAGCGGAAAATCCCGCATGAATCCGCCGATTTCCCGTGCAAGAAAATGGACAATGATGGTGCTGGTGGAGCTCACGCGGATATGGCCACGCGCGCCCTCGGTAAATTCGCTGACTTCGCGGCGCATCACATCGCGATTCGCAAACCGCAGGCGCACGTGCCGCGCCAGCACTTCGCCCGCAGCGCTCGGGACCATGCCGCCCGGCAAACGGCCGAACAGAGGAAGACCGGCTACGTCCTCCAGATCCAGAATCCGCCTCGTCGCCGCAGACGGCGTGACGTTCTCCCGCAACGCAGCGCGACGGACCTGCTGCTCCTCGACCACGGTCAGAAACAAACTCAGCGTGAACAGGTCGATCCGTCTCGTCAGGGAATGGATATTAAATCCGCTCATCGCGCCTCCTCGTCCCGTCGTCTCGATCGCATGAATCCGCCGGTGTCAGAGGCGGATCGATCTGACGTTGACTAAAGATCAACGTCGGATTCAGAAATGCGCAAATCGCCGTTTTGAAAGCCGCCTCCTACTATAGCGAATCATCGTCATCGAGCTTCGGTTCAATCGGGCCGCTCCCTTATGTCGTGGCCGCGACCTTCTTCATGGAGTATCTTGACGCCACGGTGATCGCGACCGCGCTGCCGCAGATGGCTCGCTCGTTCGGGGCGGATCTCAATACGCTCAGTCTTGGTATGAGCGCCTATATGATCGCGCTCGCGATCTTCATTCCGGCGAGTGGCTGGGTCGCCGATCGGTTCGGGTCTCGCACGGTTTGCGTTTCCGCGATCGTGACATTTACCAGCGCGCTGATGGTACCGGTCGGACGCCTGGTCGTCGTGCGCACTACCGGCGCTTCGCGCGGCCTCTGCGATCAACGGCAATGGCGTGTCGAGCGCGCATGCGTTCACGCTTCAGGACTTCCGCTTTGCGTTTCTGTGCGCGGGTGCGCTGGTCATCGTATCGATCTATGGCTACGCGAGGCTCGCACGGGACGCGGGCCACGAAGCGAGTGGCGTATCGATCAGCAAACCCTGATCAGCACGGTCAAGATTGGCGCTGTCGGTCAGCGGCGTTTGAAAGAAACGGTGCGATGTTCGTCATCGCACGCTCGACGTAGACTTCCTTCTCGCCCACGGGCGCCACATAGTGAATCGCGCTGCGTGCAGCCTCGACGCCCTCGAGGCGCGCGATCACCCACGCCGCGAGGTATTGCGACGACAGGCATCCTCCCGCAGTTGCGATGTTCCGGTTCGCTGCGAACGGACGGTCGAGCACCGCGACACCGGCCTCCTCGACCCACGGTTTCGTGGTTGAGTCCGTACAGGCGGGAACGCCATCAAGCAGCCCAAGCTTCGCGAGTATCAGCGTGCCTGAGCATTGCGCGCCCAGCAGTTGGTGTTGCGGGTCGAACTTAAGCCGCGACATCAGCGCCGTGTCCGCGACCACGTCCCGCGTCCGGACCCCGCTGCCCACCAGCACGGCCTGTGCGCCTTTGGCCTCCTCCAGCGATGCTTGCGCCTCGACAACCACACCGTTCATCGATCGCACGTGCGACGAGGGGCTCGCTATCGACACGCGCCAACCGGGCTTCTTGACCCGGTTCAGGATGTTCAGCGCTATCAGCGAGTCGAGTTCGTTGAACCCATCGAATGTGAGAATGGCGATATGCATGGCTTGCCCGCTGTGTAGAGATGTACTTTCATCCTAGGACCGGGTATCAATACAATCAAATTATTGTCATGGATACATTGCCATGCCCGAGCTGCGCTACAAACATCTGGTCGACCGTTTCGCCGACGATATCCGCGCGGGCCGTTTGCGGCCGGGAACGCGTTTGCCGACGCACCGCGAACTGGCTGCCCGCGAAGGCCTCGCGCTGGTGACGGCCACACGCGTCTACGCCGAGCTTCAGTCGATGGGCCTCGTGAGTGGCGAAACCGGGCGCGGTACGTTCGTCAAAGAACCGCTGCCGCGTGGCGAGGGTATCGACTTGCACGCGTGGGACGCAGACACGGTCGATCTGAGCTTCAACTATCCGTCGAGTGCCGATCAGGTCGCTTTGTTCAGGACGGCCCTGCGCGAGCTCGCGGGCGCTGGCGATCTGGCGGCGCTGCTGCGCTACCAGCCCCACGGCGGGCGGGAGCACGAACGCGCGACCGTCGCGCGCCATCTGGCTGGCGTGGGCCTGAGCGCGGCGCCCGAAACCGTTTTGCTCGTGAGCGGCGCACAGCACGGACTGGCGACGACGACGCTGGCGCTGTTCGAACCAGGCGATGTAGTGGCCGTGGACGCGCTGACCTATCCCGGATTCAAGCTTGCCGCCGAGATCAACCGGCTGGAACTCGTCGCGGTCCCAGCGGCGGGAAACGGTCCGGACCTCGACGCGCTGGCGGCATTATGCAAGCGGCGGCGCGTACGGGCCGTCTACACGATGCCGACGCTGCACAACCCGCTCGGCTGGGTAATCAGCGCGACGCGCCGGCGTGAACTGGTCGCGATTGTGCGGCGGCATGGGTTGATGATCATCGAGGATGCCGCTTATGCATTCCTCGTCGAAAACGCACCGCCGCCGCTGGCGTCGCTCGCGCCGGAGCTAACAGTCTACGTGTCGAGCCTGTCGAAGAGCGTCGCGACCGGGCTTCGCGTCGGCTTCATTCATGCGCCGGCAAGCTTCATTCCGACGCTCGAACGAACCATCCGGGCAACCACCTGGAACACGCCGGCAACCCTCACAGCGATCGCATGCGGCTGGATCGAAGATGGCACGGTCGACCTGTTCGCAGCCGATAAACGCCGCGACGCAGCGGTGCGCCAGGCAATCGCCGGTCGTTTGCTGGGCGGCGTGAAGCGAATCGGCCACCCGGTCTCGTACTTTCTGTGGCTTCCGCTCGCCCAGGAAGTGCGCGCAGACGCGATCGCCATGGCCTTGAGGCGGGAGAAGATCGCGGTTTCGACCGCGCGGCCGTTCGCCGCGTCCGCGCACGTGCCGCACGCGATCCGGCTTGCACTTGGCTCGGTCGGCCTGACGACGCTCGAACAGTCGCTGCAAACGGTTGCACGCGTCATTGCCGACCAGACCTACTGAGCGAAGACGGTGCGACGCCGAGTCCGTCACCCCAGCGCGGCAGAGCGCGCATTGCGACGTATTGCCTGTGGCGGTTGCCCGAACGCGCGAGTGAACGCATCGCGCATGCGGCGCGGGTCGGCAAATCCGGTCTGCTGCGCGATCTGTTCGACCGTATGGCGGCTGCGTTCCAGCATGAGCCGCGCTGCTTCGAGACGCAGTCTCTCGACGGCCTTGGCAGGCGATTGCCCCGTCTCCGCCCGGAACGCGCGGCTGAACTGTCGCGGGCTGAGCCGTGCCACTTCAGCCAGTTGTTCCACCAGCAGCGGCTGCGCGAGATTCTTCCGCGCGTACGTCAGCGCGGACTGAATGCGATCGGACTTCGCATCCAGTTCCAGCAGCGCCGAATGCTGGGATTGACCACCGGCGCGACGATGAGAAACCACGAGCGTCTGCGCGACCGATCTCGCAATGTCCACGCCCAGATCGGCCTCGACCAGCGCCAGCGCGAGATCGATTCCCGCCGTCATGCCCGCCGACGTCCAGACCGAGCCGTCGACCGCGTAGATCCGGTCTTCCTCCACGCGGATGCGAGGGAAATGGGTGCGCAATGCGGATGCATAGACCCAGTGCGTGGTGGCTCGCTTGCCGTCGAGCAGCCCCGCTTCCGCCAGCACGAAGGCACCCGTGCAAATAGCGGCGACGCGCCGCGCCGTGATCGCGCTGTGGCGTGCGTAGGCGAGCAGCCCTAGGGATGGCCGCGCCGCGCCGGGATCGCCGCCCGTGAACAGGACTGTGTCGAACGTTCGCTTTCCGAAGGGTTCGGTCATCACCGTGGGGCCACCGATCGGTCGGACTGGTTCGCCATGTTCCGACAGCGTGACGATTTCGTAGAACGATTCACCAAATTTTTGATTCGCAAACGAAAACACCGGCTGTGCCGCCAGCGACATGGCGTGAAACCCATCGAACACGACGAACGCGACTGACGGCACGGCAATTCCTTGGAATGGCGTCCTGAAACCGTAGTTTCTACGTCCTTTGCGATATCGGCGGCCGCTCATATAAATGCGCTATGGATGCGCGGATTTGATTGAACCCACACCGAGCGGGACTCAACGATCCTTTCGCACCAGCGGTGGACCGACTCTTTCCCTTTCCATTCTAGTCACCGTTTCCTTATCGCAGGTCAGGAGAACTCTTCATGAAAGGCCTCAAATCGCTACTTGTCACCGCGCTGATCGCGGCGCCCGTCATCGCCAACACGCCGGCGACGGCGCTTGCGGCGGACGCGTCCACTACGTCGGCTGCGTCGGCGGACGACACGGCAATCCGCCCGTTCACCGCGCACTTTTCCGACTCGCAACTAGCCGACCTGAAAAAGCGCATCGCGCAAACGCGCTGGCCTGACCCGGAGACGGTGACGGACCGGTCGCAGGGTGCGCAGCTCGCGAAGCTGCAGGCGCTGGTGCAGTACTGGGGCACTGACTACGACTGGCGCAACGCTGAGGCGAAACTCAACGCGCTACCGCAGTACGTCACCACGATCGACGGCGTCGATATTCATTTCATCTGGGTGCGCTCGAAAAATCCCGCTGCGTTGCCGCTGATCATGACGCATGGCTGGCCCGGCTCGGTCTTCGAAGAGCTGAAGGTGATCGGACCGTTGACTGACCCGGTAGCGTACGGAGGTCGCGCGGAGGATTCGTTCGATGTGGTTCTGCCGTCGATGCCCGGATATGGCTTTTCTGGCAAGCCGTCGACGGCCAACTGGACGCCTGACCACATCGCACGAGCATGGGAAGAACTGATGCGACGCTTGGGCTATCAGCACTACGTGGCACAGGGCGGAGACTGGGGCTCGGTGATCGCGGACAAGATGGCCGCGCAACAACCGCCGGGCTTGCTCGGCATTCACGTCAACATGCCGGCGACGGTGCCGCCCCAAATCGCCAAACGGCTGAAGGCAGGTGACCCGCCGCCCCGCGGACTGTCCGATAAGGAGAAAGCCGCTTACCAGTCGCTGAACAATCTGTACACGCGCGGCGGCGGCTATGCGGCGATGATGGTCACCCGTCCGCAGACGATCGGCTATGCACTCGCGGATTCCCCGGTCGGGCAGGCCGCGTGGATGTACGACAAATTCGCGGACTGGACCTACAGCGGCGGCGATCCTGAGCGGTCGTTGACCAAAGACGAGATGCTCGACGACATCACGTTGTATTGGCTGACCAATACCTCTACGTCGGCGGCGCAGCTGTACTGGACCAACAATGCGAACAACTTCAATAGCGTGAACATCGCGATCCCAGCCGCGGTGACGGTGTTTCCCGGCGAGATTTATCAGGCGCCCCGCAGTTGGACAGAGCGCAGCTATCACAAGCTCATCTACTTCAACGAAGTGAACAAGGGCGGCCACTTCGCCGCATGGGAACAGCCGCAACTTTTCTCGGAAGAACTTCGCGCTGCCTTCAGATCGCTGCGTTGAACGGTGTCTGGCACAGCGTTACGTTTGAAGGAGTTTCGTGATGTCGGATGAAATCAACAGGCGTCGTCGACGCCTTCTCGGCAGCGCGGCCATTGGTGTCGGCGCGCTCAACCTCGGTTTGCATGGCTGGGCGGATGCACAGTCTTTTTCAGGAGCCACGAAGGGTGACGGTGCGCCGCGACGCGCATCGTTTCCGATGATCAGGCAGATCGACGCCGGCGTTCTGAACGTCGGATAC
Source organism: Paraburkholderia atlantica (assembly GCF_009362785.1). Classification (GTDB taxonomy): domain Bacteria; phylum Pseudomonadota; class Gammaproteobacteria; order Burkholderiales; family Burkholderiaceae; genus Paraburkholderia; species Paraburkholderia atlantica. Next base: position 161,633 of record NZ_WHNQ01000015.1, on the reverse strand, counting down.
GCCGAAGTCGGACCCGCCGACGGTCCCGTGGTGATACTGCTTCATGGCTGGCCATACGACATCCACAGTTTCGCCGACGCTTCGCTGCGGATCGCGTCGGCGGGCTACCGGGTGATCGTTCCACACCTGCGCGGTTTTGGCACGACACGTTTTCTTTCGCCTGCGACGATCCGCAATGGTCAGCAATCGGTGCTCGCTGTCGACGTCATTGCGCTGATGGACGCGTTAAAGATCCAGCGGGCGATTCTCGGCGGCTTCGACTGGGGAGCGCGCACGGCAAATATCGTCGCCGCGCTGTGGCCTCAACGGTGCAAGGCGCTGGTGTCGGTGAGCGGGTATCTGATCGGCAGCCAGGGCGTCGGCGCCAAGCCGTTGCCGCCGAAGGCGGAACTCGCGTGGTGGTATCAGTTCTACTTCGCCACCGAGCGCGGCAGGCAGGGCTATGAAGCAAACCGGAACGACTTTGCAAAGCTGATCTGGCAACTCGCATCACCGAAATGGACCTTCGACGATGCGACGTTCGAGCGATCGGCGAGCGCGTTCGAGAACCCGGACCACGTCGCTATCGTGATCGACAATTACCGCTGGCGTTTGGGGCTGTCGAACGGAGAGCCGCAATACGACAAGCTGGAAAAGCGTCTGGCGGCAGCGCCTGTCATCGCCGTGCCGACGATCGCGCTGGAAGGCGACGCGAACGGCGCCCCGCATCCGGAGCCCGCGTCGTATGCGAGGAAATTCGTCGGGAGATACACGCTACGTACTATCGCAGGCGGTATCGGCCACAATTTGCCGCAAGAGGCACCGCAGGCGTTTGCGGATGCGGTCATCGAAGTGGCGCGATACTAGCTTCGACGCCAATGTGCATGTTCGTCCACCGCAGTATGCGCAGCGCGAACATGCACCAGTTCGAACTCGTTTCGCCAGGGACTTGTCCGCACCCGGCGGCACCGGGGCCACCATGAACGAACAGGCCTGATTCACGGCAAATAATGGACCGCAGTGTCGGAGATCGGACCATCTGCGCCTCGCCGACGCACCCGCTCTAGTCACTGACAGGATGGCTCCCCGCGCTAAACGCGGTGTGAACTTCATGCACCGTCTGTTCAGGCGCTTGCAGATGCGGATAGTGGCCGAGCTTCGGGAGAATTGAAAGCTCCACGCCGGTACGGTTCGCGTACTCAACGCCCATTTCCTTCTTGATGTAGATATCCTGTTCGCCCCACACCACCTTTACGGGGACCTTCAGCTTTGCCATATTGGCTTCGAAGTAGTCCTGGTCGCGGGTGAAGGAGGAGTAGTAATGGAAGAAGGCGTCTGCCGACGTGACATCGCCGGCCCAACCTTTCGCGATATCGTCCCTGAACGCCTGGGGCAACGCGTAGCGCTCCTGCGCCGACATGCCGCGGAAGAAAGTGTTTGCCAGGATATCGTCGCGGTTCTTGTTCATCGCGGCCCGCACGACTTCGGACGAAGGCTTTGACTTCAGGCCCTGCAGGCTTTCGTACATGTACTGCGGGCGGTTGAATGGAGCAAAGTCGCCAACGATGATCTTTCTGGCGATATCCGGTTGCTCCAATGCTGCCAGCAGCGCAGGCAACGCCCCGATATCGGTCGCATAAATCACCAGCTTCGAACTGTCGATGCCAGACGTGCGGACATAGTCTGCCAGCACACGCGCATAATCCTTCGGCGCATAGGAGAAGCGATCGGCGCCTGGACGCGAAGACTGTCCATAGCCCGGCCAGTCGAACGCGTGCACCTCGTAATCGCTGGACAGGGATTCGGCAATCGGCTTCCACGCATACATGGTCTCCGGGAAGCCATGCAGGAACAGTACCGTACCCTTTGGATGCGCGGGCCGGTAGACCATATAACGCAGCTTGATGTCAGGATTGACCTGCACCTCGCCGACTTCAAGCTTCGGCGCCGACGACGATGAGGTCGGCACAATCTTGCATGAGGAAACGCCCGCAGCTAATGCGGGGAAGACTGTCGCGTTCATTACAGGTTTGAACATGATCGTGGCTCTCGTTTAGTGCGAAATTGCACCTGCTAACCAGTGTGCTTCAGCGCGTTCTATTGAGGGGAAATCGGATTCAAAAGCTTACCCAACGGCTTCAGTGGGCCGATTGGGAGCAGCGAGAATGTCATCAAGTGCGCTTTCCCCAATGGAAGTGCCTCGAGCATCTCATGCGCTTGACCTACGTCGGTAACGTTCAGGATGAAGGCCACCCCGGCCCGATCTTGCAGTGAATACCACTGATCAACCTTGCCATCGAGGTAGAGTTGCGCCGTCTCGCGGACTTCGCCCGGAAGAATGTGTTGGACAAGCTTCATGTCCGTGCCCGGTGGAAAGGTACCAATCGCCAATATCTTCGTGGTTGGCGTGCTTGGCATCGGAGTGGTGTGCGCCATGGAAACTCCTGCAGAAGCGACCAGCACAGAGGCTGTCGTCAAATCAAGAAGAAGCCGTTTCATCATGCGGCCTTGAACATCCGCTGCGAGTGCAGTCCTCAGATACGGTATTCAAAGCCGTTGCTTCCGGTCCTGTCAGATAGCGATCGCGGAAGCGCTCGTCGACCCGCTCCCACATCAGTTTCGAAAACAGCAGCATCGCATTGAGCGGACGATGATTGATGACCACGGACTCCGTCTCGCCCTGTTCGTTCATGTGTGCGACGACCACCGTCTCGATAGGCACGCCCTGGATCTGCGAGCGATAGGACTCGATATACAAACCATTACCAATCGCGGCCTTATAGCTGTGATGCTGGAATTCGTACAGCGAAACCGCGTGTTTGATCACGGAGAGAATGTCGGCTCGTCCTTCGATCGGACGCTTCAGAACGGTGGCCTCAAGGGTCGCGCTTTCAGTGAGGTTCGTCAGCCAGAGCGGCGGACCGCCAGCGGGTTCCATCACGGGGGCTGTGTCGTTGAATTTCATGCTGGGCGCTCCAGTTATGGTTTGCTCGCGATGCCTGCGCTGGCGGCATCGAGCGCTGCTTCGAGCGTGATGCGCGCCTTTTCGAGGCGGCGTCGTGCAAGCCGTCTAACGCCTGCGCCGCGCTCGGACTCGCCCGCCAGCAGCGCATGAATATCGGGCAGCATCCAGATCGCGCCGCGCGTCCCCCAGGCGCCATCCGGTATCTCGGTCGGAAAGACCCAGACGCGCGGCGCGACATCATCGAACGGCCGGTTCTCCGCGCGCGCCACCGCTTCCGTGACCTCTCTGACGAGCGAGCGACGCGATTCGTCGGTGTATTGCCCCTCGGGTACTGACGGGATGACGCGATAGCGGACCGTGTCCGTGCGTTCGCCGCCGACATAGATCGCAGCAGGCCGATGAAGATGGAACACCGTGGCACGCTGTGCGATCTGACTGGCGGGATCGTACCCTTCCGCCTTGATGAGGATGTCGCTCAGTTCCTTGACGAGACGGGCTTCGGCCTCAGGCGTCAAGGCGTCCTCGGGCCACAGTGCGTCGATCATCGGCATGGTGTTTCTCCTGCGTTCAGTTAATTGGATGTGGCCATGATCGGGGTTTACTCGTGTGGCTAGAAGTGGCACGATCGCCATTATTCGAGGAATTTCAGACACACTTATGGCTATCGTCCGCATCTGGGTCTATGACGGAATCCTCGCGTCCGGCGTCGCGGGCCCTGTCGACGTCTTCAGCGCGGCCAATCAGTTTTATGCGCGCAGGGCTGCAACGGGCACGACGTCCGCACCCATGTTCGTGTGGCGCGTGGAATCGCTCGACGGGTGTCCCGTTACGGCTGCATCGGGTCAGACCATTCAGGTCGACGGAAAGATCGACCCACGCAAACGCGCGGACGCCGTTCTGCTGACAGCCCCGTTTTTCTCGAACATCGACGAGTTCATCGGGCGCCGCCAACAGTTGAACGAGCTGTCTTCCGCGCTGCGGCGCCAACGCAAGGCAGGCGCCGTGCTGGCGGCTTATTGCACGGCCAATTACCTGCTCGCCGAGGCCGGCCTGCTGGATGGCCGCGCCGCGACGACGCACTGGGCGAGAGCTGCAGACTTCGGGCGCCGCTATCCGCGTGTCGAAGTTCGCGCACACGAACTGCTGATTGCCCAAGACGGCATCATTTCGGGCGGGTCCGTGACGTCGTATCTGAATCTCGCGGTGCGGCTCGTCGAAACATTCGCCAGCGAAGAACTCGCTACGTTGACCGCGAAGGCGCTGTTGATCGACATGAACCGGACGTCGCAGGCTTCCTTTGCAACGCTTCTCGACGAACATGGGCATACCGATACACTCGTCGCGCGCGCTCAGCAGCAGATGGAAGCTACGTTGCAGCAGGGATTCCGGTTGAGCGATCTGGCAGCATCGCTTGCTGTCAGCGAACGCACGCTCAACCGCCGTTTTAAGGAAGCTGTCGGGCTAGCACCGTTAGCGTATCTGCAAAATCTGCGCATCGAGGTCGCGAAACGCTTGCTGGAAACGCGGCCGATCGCGCTCGAGGCGGTGAGTCAACGTGTCGGTTATGGCGATATCAGCACATTTCGACAATTGTTCAAGCGCAAGACCGGATTGTCCCCGAGTGAATATCGAAGCCGGTCTTCGCGTGGCGTGAAGAATTTCGAAGCCGAGCCAAGCCGCAAAGGCGGCTGAGGCTCCCGCTTGCGCAGCTGGCAAGAGACGGTCGCCCGGAGAACAGCTTACAGTCGGGCACCGCAGGCGTTTGCGGACGCGATAATCGAAGTGGCGCGCGAACATGCATACGATCGAACTCTCTTCGCAAAAGACTTGTCCGCGCCGGGCGACGCCGCGCCACAGATGACGCTGAATTTGAGCCGTCAGTCGATCTCCGACAACCTGCCCTCCCTGATCACATATCTGTCACAGACTGTTTGTAGTATTCGGTTGTCCACTTATCTAGATAACCGCATATGAGCTTGTACGCTGTCAGTCGAGAGCAAGGCGAATCCTTGTATGCCCAGATCGCACGGCAACTGGAACAGGAAATCGCCAACGTCTATGCACCTGGCGACTACCTGCCATCCGAGGGCGATCTCGCGTCACGTTTTGGGGTGAACCGACACACGCTCCGTCGTGCCATCGACGAGTTGGTCGAGGCCGGTCTGGTGGAGCGCCGCCACGGCCGCGGCATCCTCGTACTCGATAACCAGATCGACTACCAGATTGGCAAGAGCACGCGCTTTACCGAAAACCTGAACGCTCAAGGTTTGCTGGCCGGAAACCGCATCCTGCGCAAGCAGACCCTGCCTGCCAGTGTGCGTATTGCCGAACGTCTTGCCATATTGGAAGGCGAGCCCGTGCATTGGCTGGAAACGTTACGAAGCGTGGACGACAAGCCAATGTGCCTGATTTCGCATTTTTTGCCAGTACAACCCTTCCCCGATCTGCTGGCGCGCTATCAAGGCGACTCGCTTCACGCTTTGCTGAGCGCAGAGTATGGCTGCCGGCTGCGTCGCGTCGATAGCGCCGTAACGGCAGTGCTCCCCCAGGGAGACGACGCGCGAATCCTTGGCATGCCGCAAAACCGGCCTGTGTTGCGGGTCAAGAGCGTGAACGTGGATGAGCGCGACGACAAGCCGGTCGAGTATGTGATTACCCGGTTCCGCGCAGACCGCGTCCAGTTGCGCATTCCGCTGCTGTAACTGGGTCGGGTCATCCCTGAGTCAAAGGATGCGGCCTTAGGGCCGCATGAATCGGCTAAGAAATCTAACTGCTTCATCAAGTTTCCACAGCTATATGTACATTCAGAAGGACTACTCATGGACGAGATAGCGTCGCGGCCCGCTCGCGGAGAATGGATGCGCTACTGGACGAACGTGCCGGCGCAGCGCATTCGCGAACTCGCGCGTCACCTCGGTGAGCAATTTCAGGTGGAAGACCTGGAAATCCCGCAATCCGGCCTCGCCTTGGTGCCGCTCACCGACGCTGCCATGGGCGAGACTTATTACCTCGGCGAGATTCCGGTCGCAAAGGCGCATGTGCGCCTGACCGACCCAGAAGGCGGCACCGCCGAAGGCGCCGCAATCGTGATGGATGACCGCACGAGCCTGATTCGCGCGCTCGCGATTCTGGATGCGGTAACGGCTGCCGCCTGGCCTGGACATGATGCGGCCGTGAAACTTCTTCGCGAAGGCAGACAGATCGTCGAAGCAACCGCAGCCGATCGCAAGAAGCTACTGGCGGCAACGCGCGTGGACTTCGCTCTGCTCGCCGCGCAGGAGGACGATGATGAATAAGCTGTAGACGCGTATCGCCTCACATCCGTCCGACTGGACACCACTGGTTCAGCAGCGCGCATTTCGCCGCATCCTGGATGCTTTTTCCTATCCCGGCCGAATTAACGAACTCGAGACGCAGGCCACGCATGTGCTGCCTCTCGTGCTTGCGACGCTGGCCGATCCCGCAACTACGCTGGCCGATCCCTGCGAGCTGGTGGCTGCGGCGGACCGTCAGCGCCTCGGCGCGAAGTCCGCCAGCGCGGATCAGGCCCAATTCGTCGTGATGCCGGGCAGTCAACTACCCGCTGTCGAGCCCGCATCCGGCACGCTCGACAGCCCTGAAAGGGGCGCAACACTCGTACTGGTGGTCGATGAGATCAAGCAAGGTGGTGAGCTCGTCCTCAGCGGTCCAGGCATTCAAAGCAGCGTTTCGCTGCAGTTGTCGGGGGTCGACCCGCAGTGGTGGAAGTTGCGCAAGCAATGGAACAGCGGCTTCCCGCTCGGCGTCGATCTGGTATTGCTGGACGAGCGCAGCGTAGTCGCACTGCCCCGCACGATCGAAGTTGCCATCGAAGGAGGCAGGTAATGGGCTATGTGGCTATCAAGGGCGGCGGCCGCGCAATCGAGGGCGCGGAGCGTGTCGTCGACGCGTTGCGTACGGCCGAGGGCGAGCACGGCACGCCGCTGACCCTGCAGACAATCGAACATCAGCTTCGTTCGCTGACCTCGCGAGTGGTTTCGGAAGGCGGGTTGTATCACCCGCGCCTCGCCGCGCTTGCTATCAAGCAGATGCAAGGCGATACGCTGGAAGCAGCGTTCGCACTGCGAGCCTATCGTTCGACCAAGCCTCGACTGCTCGAGGCGCCCGTACAGCACACGGGCGAGATGCGCGTGATCCGCCGCATCTCCAGCGCGTTCAAGGACATTCCTGGCGGTCAGATGCTCGGTCCGACCAACGACTACGCGCTGCGCCTGATGCGCCTCGACCTCGCCGACGAATCACCGGAAGCGTTCCGTTCGGTTGCACGCGCGTTCCTCGACTCGATCGACGAAAGCGACCTGCCCGACACCTTCCCGAAGGTCGTGGATGCGCTGCGCGCCGAAGGGCTGCTCCCGGCGTTGCAGCCGTCGCGCAGCGAGCCATTCGATGTCACGCGCGATCCGCTGATCTTCCCGGTGCCGCGTTCCGCCGCCCTCGCGACGATGGCACGCGCCGAAACCGGCTCGCTGCTCGCGATCGCTTACTCGAACATGCGCGGCTATGGCGATGTCCACCCGACTGTGGCCGAACTGCGTGTCGGCTATGTGCCGGTTCTGCTTCCCCATCCGGTCACGGGCGAACCGGTCGAGGCCGGCGAGGTGCTGATGACCGAGTGCGAGATGGTGGCGATGTACGAAGACGACGACAGCGGCGGCCCACCCGTCTTCACGCTCGGCTATGGCGCGTGTTTCGGCCACAACGAAGTCAAGGCGATCTCGATGGCCGTGCTTGACCGCTCGCTGCAGAACGGCATGCGAAACGGTCCGACCAATCCGTCGGAGGACCCGGAGTTCGTGTTGCTGCATATCGATGGCGTGGATTCGATGGGATTCGCGAGCCACTACAAGATGCCGCATTACGTCACGTTCCAGTCGGACATGGACCGGCTGCGCACGACCCAGCAAAAGGCTGCGGACAAGCAGACCGAACAGAATGCACAAGGAGTCGAGCTATGAACGACCTCTACGAACTGCCGCTGGACGAAGCGGGTTACAACTTTGGCTTTCTCGATGAGTACGCGAAGCGCGAGATCCGCCGCGCGGTGATCAAAGCGATTTGCGTCCCCGGCTACCAGACGCCGTATGCCTCTCGTGAAATGCCGATGGGCCGTGGATTCGGTACGGGCGGTCTGCAGCTCACCTTGTCCCTCGTCGGTCCGGACGACACCCTCAAGGTGATCGACCAAGGTTCAGACGACTCGGTCAACGCGGTCAATCTGCGTCACTTCGTCGAACTCACCTGCGAGGGTGTTCAGACTACCGAGCACACCAGTGAAGCCACGCTGATCCAGTCGCGCCACCGGATTCCCGAAGTCGCGTTGACCGAAGAGCAGATTCTCGTCCTGCAGGTGCCGTACCCCGATCCGCTGGTCGTCGTGGAACCGTCAGAGGCGCGCCGCAAGACCATGCATGGCGAAGGTGACTACTCGCGTCTGCTGACCAAGCTGTACGAAGACATCGTGCAGTTCGATGAAATCACTATCTCGCACCGCTATCCGACGCGGATCAACGGTCATTACGTGATCGACCCGAGTCCGATTCCACGCTACGACGTGCCGCAGCTGCATATGTCCGCCGCGCTCGTGCTGCTCGGTGCGGGACGCGAAAAGAAGATTTATGCGGTGCCGCCCTATACGCGCGCAGACCCGCTCGCATTCGACGACGTGCCGTTCCGCACGGAAGACTTCCACGACGAGCACGGCAAACGCCGCGCCTGCGTGCGCTGCGGCTCGATCGACAGTTTTCTCGACGAGATCATCGGCGAGGACGGCGACAAGTCGTACCAGTGCTCGGATTCGGACTACTGCAACGACTACCGCAACGGCCACACTCATCAGAAGGCCAATGCAACGAACGAAGGAGCAGTCCAGTGAGCCCCATTCTTCAAGTGCGCGGCTTGACCAAGATTCACGGCGCAGGCTGCGAGCGCTGCATCGAAAGCACCGGACCGGAACAGGACACCAACATCTGCCCGCATTGCGGTTCGGTGGTGGCTGCCCACGACGTCAGCTTCGAGCTGCGACCCGGCGAGATTCTCGGGATCATGGGTGAGTCGGGGTCGGGCAAGTCGACCGTCGTCAAAACGCTGTACTTCGATGAAAAGCCGACCGCGGGCACCGCGCGCTTCTTCGATGGAGACGATGACTGGGACCTGTTCGCAGCGAATGCCGCCGCACAGCGCTGGCTGCGCAATCATCGCTTCGGCATGGTGTACCAGAACCCGCACCTCGGCTTGAACTTCAACGTGTCGGCAGGCGGCAATATCGCCGAGCGCCTGTTGATGAACGACGTGACGCTGTTCGGCGAGATCCGGGAACGCGCACGCGACCTGCTCTCGCGCACCGAGGTACTGCCCGAACGTATGGACGAGTCGCCGAAGAAGTTCTCGGGCGGCATGCAACAGCGTGTGCAGATCGCCAAGGCACTCGCAACCCGTCCGCCGCTGCTGTTCCTCGATGAAGTGACGACCGGTCTAGACCTCTCGGTGCAGGCGCGCATCCTCGATCTGATCCTCGAGATCCAGCAGGAACTCGGCACGGCGATGATCGCCGTCACGCACGATCTCGGCGTGATCCGCCTACTAGCGGGCCGCACGATCGTGATGAAGTACGGCCGCATCATCGAGTCGGGCCTGACCGACCAGATTCTCGAAGACCCGCAGCATGCGTACACGCAGCGGCTTGTGGCCTCCGCGCTCTGAGGTAAACCAATGTCCGCGATCCTGACCGTTAAAAATCTGAGCAAGCACTTTGCGCTGCACGATCAGCGCAAGACCATCCCGTCCTGCGCAAACGTCTCGTTTGCCGTCGAGCCGGGCCGCCTGTCCGCGCTGATCGGCCCGACCGGTGCCGGCAAATCGTCGGTGCTCAAATGCATCTACCGTACTTACCTGGCGAGCGCCGGAAGCCTGCTGTTCCGTACTGAAGCCGGTGAGACAGTCGATCTCGCGCAGGCGTCCGAGCACGAAGTGCTCGCGCTGCGCAAGCACGAGATTGGTTTCGTCACGCAGTTCCTGCACTGCCTGCCGCGCAAGGCCGCCGTCGATGTCGTGGCCGAGCCGCCGCTCGTACGCGGCGCCGCGCGTGCCGAAGCGCGCGACAACGCGCGTGCAATGCTCGATGCGCTGAACGTGCCCGAGCGTCTTTGGGAAGTGCCCCCTGCGACCTTTTCGGGTGGTGAAAAGCAGCGCGTCAACCTGGCGCGGGGCCTCGTCGCTCGTCCGCGCCTGTTACTGCTCGACGAACCGACCGCGAGCCTCGACCCTCGCACCACCGACAAGGTCGTGGAGATCCTGCAAGGAATCAAAGCGGAAGGTGTGGCGATGCTCGCCATCTTCCACCACCCGGACCTGGTAGAGCGCCTTGCCGACCAGGTGATCGAACTGGCACCGCCGGTTGTCCACTCCCCTCTTTCGGAAGCGATCACGCAATGAGCCGCCAACTCCTGACGAACGCAACCGTCGTTCTCGCCGACGAAGTGCGTGAAAAACTCGCCGTGCTGATCGAGGACGGCAAAATCGCGGCACTCGACCCGGAGCACACCGCCGGAGCGACCGTGGTCGACCTGGAAGAACATACGCTGATCCCAGGCATGATCGACCTGCACTGCGACTCGCTTGAAAAAGAGGTCGAGCCGCGTCCGGGCGTGTATTTTCCGATCGACTTCGCCTGCGCGCAGGCAGACAAGCGCAATGCGTCCGCGGGCATCACCACGGTATTTCATGCGCTGTCTTTCGCGAACCGCGAGTTCGGCGTGCGCAACAACGAAACGGCAGCCGAGCTCGGCCGCTCGATCCACGCCTGGCAAGCGCATGCGCTGATCGACAACAGATTTCATGCACGCTTCGAGGTTACCGATGTCACCGCCCCTCCGGTTCTGTCGTCGCTGATGGACGAAGGCGTGATCGACCTGATCTCGTTCATGGACCACAGCCCGGGCCAGGGTCAGTTTCGCGACGTGGAGTCGTTCCGCAAATATCTTGCGAACGCCTACAAGGCCGACGCTGCCACGCTCGACGAGATCATGAGGCAGAAGGCAGAGGCAGCCAAAGGCGCGATCGAACGCATGCAACAGCTGGCTGCGCTGGCACGCGCCAAGGGCGTCGCAATTGCAAGCCACGACGACGATTCGGCCGCCAAGATCGACGTGGTACGCGATCTCGGTGCGACGATCTCGGAGTTCCCGATCAACCTCGAAACGGCCCAGGCCGCGCGCGCTAACGGCATTGCCACGCTGTTCGGTGCACCGAACATCCTGCGCGGCAAATCGCAGTCGGGCAACATGCGTGCGCTCGATGCCGTGCTGGCAGGCGTCGCGGATTGCCTGTGCGGCGATTACTCGCCTGCCTCGTTGTTGCCAGCTACGTTCAAGCTGCCCGAAGTCGCGGATATTTCGCTCGCGCACGCGGTAGCGCTCGTGACCCGCAATCCCGCACGAGCAGCCGGGTTAAGCGACCGCGGCGAGATCGCGGTGGGACAGCGCGCCGATCTGGTCGCAGTCCAGCGGATAGGCGGCCTGCCGCATGCCGACCAGGTGTGGTCTCGCGGCAAGCTCGTGCTCGGCGCGAGCCGCGTGCATCACTGAGGCCGCTTCCATGCCAGGCAATTTGATTTACGTAAGCGGTCCTTCAGGCAGCGGCAAGGACAGCCTGCTGCGCTATGCGCGCGAACAGCTCTCTGGCCACGCGGAGATCTGCTTTGCTCATCGCTACATCACGCGGCCGGCAGACGCAGGTGGCGAAAATCACGTCGCCCTGAGTCCGGAAGAATTCGCGGCGCGCAGCAACTCGGATCTGTTCGCACTGAATTGGGCGAGCAACGGGCTGCAATACGGCATCGGGGCCGAGATCGACCACTGGCTGGACAAGGGGATGACCGTCGTGATGAACGGTTCGCGCGAATACCTGCCGCAGGCACGCACGCTCTACCCGTCCCTCGTGCCGGTCGAAATCGCAGTGCCGCAAGCGGTACTGCGTGAACGCCTTCTGGCGCGCGGTCGCGAAACGGTCGAGCAGGTGGAGCAGCGCCTGCAGCGCAATCACTTGCTCGAACAGCGCGCCGGCAAAGTGGAAATCATCCGCAACGACGGCGATCTCGAACAGGCGGGAGAGGCACTGGTTTCGCTGATTCTCCGTTGTGCGGAGCCATCATGATGCGCGTTACCTTCCTCGGCACCGGCGCGGCAGGCGGCGTACCGCTTTACGGCTGCAACTGCCCCGCATGTACACGAGCGCGAGCTTTGCCCGCTTGCGTTCGTCGTCCCTGCAGCGCGCTGATCGAAACGGACACGACCTGCGTTCTGCTCGATGCAGGGCTAGTGGACCTATCCGAGCGTTTTCCGGCTGGAAGTCTCGATGCGATCGTACTCACGCACTTCCATCCTGATCACGTGCAGGGGTTGTTCCATCTGCGCTGGGGCGTCGGGAAATCCATCCCGACCTGGGGCCCGCCAGACAGCAATGGTTGCGCCGATCTGTATCGCAACCCGGGCCTGCTCGCATTCAATCAGGCTGAGAAATTCGGCACGTTCGATGTCGGTGACCTGCGTTTCACGGCGCTGCCGCTGATTCATTCCAAACCAACGTTCGGCTATGCGATCGAGGGGCCGGACGGAGAACGCTTCGCCTATCTGACCGACACGATCGGCTTGCCGCCTTCCACGCTGGAGTGGCTGCAGAGATGGGGGGCGTTTTCTATGGCTCTCGACTGCTCGTTCCCGCCAAGGGCTCAGCCGGCCAACCACAACGACTGGAATACCGCTTGTGCGCTGGTCAAGCAGCTGCGGCCAGTGCGTACATGGATGACTCATGCATCCCATACGTTCGATACGTGGCTACTTCAGCAATCAGAAAACGACATGCCCGAAGGCGTTTTGATTGCTCACGATGGCATGGCTCACATCCTTCCCGCTGATTCGCGGACTGGACCGATGTGCGAGGGGGACCGCATGGCTAAGTAATCGGCGGGATATCACTCGCATGTGTCTTCAACATTTCACTTTACTTAGTATGGCGAATATCGCAACAAATCAGGAAAGGAACATATCGACATGACTTCCCGAACCACCATCAAGACCGACGCCTTAGCCCGGCTCGATCACATGCCGTGGACTCGTTTCCACACCCTGCTGACGGTCGCGCTAGGAGTGGGCTGGACGCTTGACTCGTTTGAAACCAATATCATCGGTAGCGTGTTCGGCACGATCAAGGCGCTCTGGCACCTCGATGCGGCCCAGAGCTCGCTAGCAGTGAGCGTGTGGGTGCTCGGCATTCTGGTCGGCGCGGTGGCGTTCGGCTACCTGGCGGATCGCTTCGGCCGCAAGCGCCTGTTCCTGGCTACGCTCCTCTGGTATGCCGCGTTCAGTGTGGCAACCATCTTCGCGTGGGATTACCACTCGTTCCTCGTGTTCCGCGCACTGACTGCGCTCGCCGTCGGCGGCGAGTACTCGGCCGTGACGGCCACCATGGGTGAATTTATTCCGCGCCGCAATCGCGGACGTACCGACGCGCTGATCCTGTCGGGTTTTCCGCTCGGTGCCGTGTTGTCGGCCATTGTTTCGTACTATGCTCTGAATCTCCTGCCGCCCGACATCGCGTGGCGCGTGGGTTTTGGCCTGGGTACCACGATGGCGCTGATTTTCTTCTGGATTCGCCGCGTGATCCCCGAATCTCCGCGCTGGCTTCTGCAGCAAGGGCGTGTCACCGAAGCCGAAGCAATCGTCGATGAAATTGCCGCGTATGCGAAGGGCGCTGGGATCAGCGCGGCAACCGAGGCGCAGAAACGCTATCAGCCCACCGCGATCGTGCCCGCACACCCGACGTTCTGGCGCAACGTGAGTGAGCTGGTTGGCCGCTATCGCGGACCGTGCGGCCTTGCCAGTGCGCTGAACTTCTCGCAGGCAGTCGTTGTGTATGGCGTACTGTCGTTGATGGCGCTCGTCATCCTGCCGTACATGAAAGTGCCTGCTGCTGCTATGCCGATCTACTACATTTACGGCAACGTAGCGGCTTTGCTCGGCGGCCTGCTGGCATCGTGTGTGCTCGAATCGTGGGGACGTCGCGCATCGCTGTTCACGAGCTACACGTTCACCGTGCTCGCGATTCTGGCAGTGTACTTTGCGCAAACGCTGCCTTCCATGGTGTTTGGTTACTGCCTGATCCAGTTTGGCGTGACGTGGGGCTACATCTCGGCTTATGTGGTTTCGTCTGAAATCCTGCCGACTCGGTTGCGCGCCTCGGGTTTGGGCGTGTCCGTTGCATTCGGTCGAGTGGGTGCAATGATTACGCCGCTACTGTTGACCAGCGCCTTCAGCACGACGGGCACACCTTCCGCACCGTTGCTCGTGCTGCTGGCGCTCGCACTGCCCGGTCCGATTGCCGCCGCGATCTGGTGGGTCAAGGGACGCGAAACCCGGAATATTTCGCTGGAGGAAGGCAGCGATGATGCGTTGACGGACGCCACACCGCAGCAAAGTTTCCGAACGCGCGAAGCATAGACGCCTGGAAATTCAAAGGGCTGCAGAGAAATCTCTGCAGTCTTTTTTCATTCGGGTCTCCAAAACCTTGGAAAAAGACAGGAAAGAGCGAGATAAACCCGACGTTTCGATTTAGCCGGCACGACGACGTTTGAACTTATTGGGGACAAGTGCCATTGGCGACAAGATGCCAGCATTCTGCTGCCAGTTGGAACAATGCCTTCGAATACTAGGGGTTAACCCTCGGGCGGAAGGCTCCTAGACTTTCGCTGTCGGTGCAGACGCGTTGTCGCACCGCTAACAAAAGTCGGTGGAGAATCATGAAGTCCCTCATCCAAGCAGTTGCAGTTGCCGTTGCAGTCGTAGTGCCAGTTGCCTCGTCCGCCCAGTCGAATGGCCCGATTACCCGCGCCCAGGTGCGCGCGGAACTTGTTCAGCTTCAGAAGGCCGGCTATCGCGGTGGTGATGGCGATCAAGCGCACTATCCAGACGCGATCCAAGCCGCGGAAGCGAAGGTCGCCGCGCAGCAAGTTGCAACAAACGGTGGTTACGGCGGTGCCGCAAATGGTTCGTCGAACGCAGGTCGCGCGGCGGTGTCGAAGTCCGACTGGGACGCGATGTACAGCCACCCGTAACTTGACGGTGTTGAGCGCCTGAGCGCAATTTTGGATTTCGCAGGGACCCTCCGCGCCCTTTGTCGTCGCTCCATCGAGGACCGGCATACCAGTGACATTGCGACGGCCTGGGTTCCTCGTCGGAGCGGGGTCTAACGGTTGTTATCCCGCGATCAAATCTCTAGCATCCTTGCAGTGGCGACATGCTTGTACTTTTCGCATGTCTGATGTGCCTCGAGCATGAAGGCCGAACGGAGCCGCTCTGGTTGAACCCATTTACGACTTAGCTCATGAATGCGTTCGGACGCTCGACAAGACCCCGGCAAGACAGGCCGGCCAATTTCGCTACGATATGCGCTACGCTGGTACCTGTCGGAAAACACTCAGTCACACCGAGTCTTTTCAGCACTGCCTGACTGCTGTCGTCGATGTTGCCTCCCACGACGATGGGGATAGTCGCGTTTCGCGTCCGCAATTCGTCTATCAGCAGCGATGCCAGTTCAACATGCGCACCTGCCAGCGACGAAATGCCGATCACATCTACATCATGCTTCAACGCCTTTATGCCTGTTTCGGCGGCCGACGCGAACATCTCACCCGTCACGACGTCGAAGCCGGCATCCGCCAACGCGGCCGCGACGACGCTCACACCGCGATCATGTCCGTCCTGCCCCAGCTTGGCAATTAGAACGCGCGGTGCGCGCCCCAACCGCGACGCGACGCCCCTCACGGTCTTTAGAGCAGCGCTCCATCCTGGATCTGCCGAAAGCCTCTCGCCGAATTGCCCTGCCGCTGCCTGAATCTGTATCGGGTGGCGCGGCCATACCGCTTCGAGTGCTTGCGTGCATTCGCCGACAGTCGCTCGTGCACGCATGCATTCGATTGTCAGTTCGAGCAGATTGCCCGCGCCATCGCGAGCGGCCCGTTCGAGTGCGCCCAGTGCCGCGCGCACGGGCGCGGAATCGCGTGCGGCTTTAACTTCCGCAATCCGCCGAGCCTGATGCCTGCGAATCTGCTGCACGTCCACTTGAGAGATCGCAATGGGCGCGTCGTCATCATCTCGCTCAAAGCAGTTGACGCCTAAAATCGCGCGCTCCCCACTTTCAATTTCCGCCTGCACGCCAAGCGCCGAGTGACGGATGCGCTCGCGAATCCAGCCGGAATGTATCGCCTCCATCACGCCGCCACGCGCTTCGATCTCATCGAGTTGTAGTCGCACGCGGTTCGCGATGTCCGCCGTCAACGACTCCATCATGTACGAACCCGCCCAAGGATCGACGACATCGCACACGCCTGTTTCATGCTGAAGCACCAATTGCGTGTCGCGCGCGAGACGCGACGATGACGCACCCGGCAGCGCCAATGCTTCGTCGTAAGCATTGGTGTGCAGCGACTGGGTGCCACCGAAGATCGCCGCGAGCGCTTCGATAGCCGTGCGCACGACATTGTTCATCGGCTTATGCGCGGTCAGCGACCAGCCTGAAGTCTGACAGTGCATCCGCAGCGCACACGCCCTGTTGGAGCGTGCGCCGCTTTCCCGTGCGAGTGTCGACCACACGAGACGTGCCGCTCTCAGTTTCGCAATCTCGACGTAAAAATCGGTCCCCACGCCGAAGAAGAAGCTCATGCGTTCGCAGACGTGATCGGCCTCCATGCCTTGCCGGATCAGCGCATCGACATAGGTGCGCGCATTGGCCATCGTCAGCGCGAGTTCGAGGACGGCGTCCGCCCCCGCTTCCTGAAAGTGATAGCCGGACACCGACAACGCATTGAAGCGAGGGACCGCCGTCGCGAGATAAGCAACGACATCGGTCACGATCCGCAGCGAAGGTTCAGGCGCGAAGATGCAGGTGTTGCGTACGATGAACTCCTTGAGGATGTCGTTTTGTATCGTGCCCGTCAGTTGCGACGGGCGCACGCCGCTCTCCTCGGCCGCGACGATGAAAGCGGCGAGCACCGGCAGCACTGCACCGTTCATCGTCATGGAAACGGATATCCTGTCGAGCGCGATGCCTTCGAAGAGGCGCGCCATATCCTCGACGGTGTCGATGGCCACACCCGTCATGCCGACATCGGCACTCACGCGCGGGTCGTCGGAATCGTAACCGCGCTGTGTCGGCAGATCGAATGCGACGGACAGCCCTTGCGCGCCTTCCGTCAGAGCCGTGCGGAACGCGGGGTTCGAGTCGGCGGCTTGCGCATATCCTCCGTACTGACGTATCGTCCACGGCCTTTCGGTGTACATCGACGCAAACGGCCCGCGGACGAAGGGTGCCTCGCCAGGCATGCTGTCCAGGTGAGCGAGGCCTTCGAGATCGGCACGTGTATAGACGGGCTTGAGCGACACCGGGCGGCTGCGCGTCGTACGGTTCGCGTTCATCGGCGCCTCCAGTGCTTTTCCGTAATCACGTCCGCGATCTTTTCACCGTCGCTATTGCGCGTGACTTCCGTCCAGTGCCTGATGCCCTGCTCGTTCTCGCTCTCGCCTATGACGCGAATCCGCACCGCATCGCCGAGATCGACGTTGCCGTAGTAGAACAACGAGCGGCTCGCGACGACGGGTGGCTCGTCGAACCGACACCTCTGCCATTCGGCGCGATCGACAAAAGCCTGGAAGCTCGCGAAATACAGAAAGTCCGCGCCGTTGAAGTCACCGTTCGGGCACGGGAGAAACTCGATGGCTTCGCTGTCCGCGGCCGTGAGACTTTGCATCATCGCGCTATCGCCGGCACGGATGCGTTTGCCCATCTGTAGCATCTGCGCGGCATCCGCGGGCATCGGGCTCACTTCACCGGGCAGCGCCGCAAGCGCCGCGCGCGCGACCGACCGATTGTTGCGGGCCTCGCCGCGCGTCACGAAGGTCGACGACATCGACACCTGCGCAAGCCGCGCATCGCCCCGACCGACGCAATGCGTGCTGAAATGGCGCACGGCCCCCGTTCTGCACAGGCCGCTGCAAATCTCGAACTCGTCGTTTTCCTCGACCGCGTCGAAGCCATACGCCTGCAAGCGTATGGCGGTGAAGGCCGCATACGAACGGCCGCCATGATCGTCGTGAAAGTCGGGATGCTCGCGGCCCGCGTGGGCCGCCAGCGCCTGCCAATGTAGATGCCCGCACTCCTTGAGCAACCAGTTCTCCGACAGCCCGGTGAAACCGAGTTGCGGCATGCCCGCGCGATAGCGATGAATCAGCTTCATGCAGCGAGACTCGCCGATGCGGTACGCGATACATCGATGGCCGCGCGGATCGCATCGACGACATGCGCCGCATCGCGCGCAATGCCGGAGAAGCGGCCCGACCCCCAGGTATGCAGCCACGGCAAGCCGATGAAATACAACCCGGCTTGCGACGTCACGCCGCGTACGTGGGCAGGATAGCCTCGTCCGTTGAACACGGGGGCGTCGATCCAACTGAAGTCTGGCGTGAACCCGATGCACCAGATAATCGACGTGATGCCGCTCGCCGCCAGATCGAGCGACGTGCGTTCGCCTTCGGGCTTCCACACGGGTTCATACGGCACGCCCGGTGGCGCGTCGATGCCCTCTCTGTCGATGAAGGCATCGATGCTCGCATTGATGCGGTTGTACGTGTCGTCGGCGCTTTCCAGATTGCTGGTCAGGTTCGGCGCGAAATAAAGAACGCCGTCGCGCAGATCGTCGAGCCGTCCGTACAGTTCCATTCCTTCGAGCGCAAAACGCCGCAAGTCGATATCGCGGCCACCGTCGCGGCCCGTGACATAGTGATTCGTGTTGTCCCGCACGCCTTCGCGCAACGGATGCTGATCGACGGGCATCTCGTAGTAGCCCATGTCGGCGAGCCAATCCACCACATCCCGGCCGCGATAGAAGCGCGCGCAACGTGGCGCCTCGCCGACCGCCAGATACACCTTGCGACCCGCGATCTGCAGGTCCTCCGCGATCTGCGCGCCGGATTGCCCCGATCCGACGACCAGCACCGCGCCTTCGGGCAAGCTCTGCGGACTGCGGTAGTGCGACGACTGCAACTGCACGATGCCGTGCGGCAAGCGTTCCGCCATCCGCGGCACGATCGGCGTGTGATAGCCACCCGATGCGACGACCACATGATCGGCCGTGAATTCGCCGTTCGACGTCGACACCACATAGCTGCCGTCATGCTGGCGCCTGACACGCCTGACCTCCGTATGATCGACCACGGGCGCATCGACCATTTCGATGAAACCATCCAGATACGCGATGATCTCGTCCTTCTTCATGAAGCCGTGTGGATCGTCGCCGCGATACGGATAGCCCGGCAGCGCGCATTGCCAGTTCGGCGTGACGAGACAGAACGCGTCCCAGCGCTGCGAGCGCCACGTATGGGTGACCGTGTGTTTCTCGATGACGAGATGATCGATGCCCGCTTCTTTCAGATAGAAACTGATCGACAGACCAGCCTGACCGCCGCCCACGACGATAACCGTATAGTGCGGAGCCTGGTTCGATCCGGTTTGCGTCATCACATTCGAGTTCGACATGATTCGTTCCTGCTGTTCATTGGATGGGCCGGCGCGCCGTCCTGCTCGTGACGTGCGCCGCATCCGGGTTTCACAAAAGTTCGACGATACTCACCTTGGCCTGCGCATCCGACGCGAAGCGCTCCGCCTGCGCCTCGATCTGCGCAAGCTGGTCCATCGCAGCCGAGCACGCGAAACCGTACTTCTCGCGTACACGTTCCGAGCCGATATGGAGCGCTTCGCGCGCCCGTTCGACGAAGTCGTCGAGCGCATAGCGCTGCCCGGCGACGAAGTATTCGCCGACAACCGTTGAGGGCGAATAGCAGTTGGCCTCGGTGCCGTCCGGCCACTGGACCCTGAAATGCATGACAGGCATCGCGTTTCCTTTGAAAGAGAGATTCAGGCGGCGGCCGGCTGTGCATAACGCCGGTACAAACCGATATGGCAGCGGGCGCTCTCGCGCCAACTGAAGCGATCCAGCAGGTCGGGCACCGCGTACTCGAAGTCGATGCCACCGCGCCGGTCCAGCGCGTGTTGCAGCGCTTGCGCGATGCTTCCCGCGTCATCAGGTTGCGCCCAGCAGCAGACCCGATCGTTCAGATACTCCGTAAACGGCTCGATCCGCGAGACGACGACGGGCGTCCCCACGGCCAGCGCTTCCAGCACGACAAGCCCGAAACCCTCGCACAGCGACACCATCGAAACGACATCGGCACGCCGCATCAGTGCGGGAATCTCGTCGTCATGCAGCGCGCCCGTGACGACGATCGGCTCGCCTCGTCCAATCGCGAGGTTCAATTCCGTGGCCCGTGCGACGAATCGCCGTGTGTAAGCGTCGTGATCGAGCAGACTTGCGCCGCCTGCGATGATCAGTTGCGCATCGGTGTGCGTGCGCCGGAACAAAGCAAACGCGTCGAGAAGTTGCAGTGTGTTCTTGCGCGCCTCGATACCGCCCACCGCCAGTACGACCGGCGCACCATCGATACCGAACTTCGCGAGCGCTTTCGTATCGTTCCCCGCGTACTCGGGCCGGAAACGCTCGATATCGACGCCGTTGCTGACAGTCGATGCCGCGGTGCCGTAATCCTTCAGCATCCTGCGCGTCCATGTGTCGCTGACGCAGAAGACCGCGTCGGCATCCGCATACGCGCGCCGCTGCCATTCGATCAACCGAGGGTCGCTGAACGCATCGAGATGATGGACGGTACGCACGAAGCCGCGTATCGCTCCTTCCTGACGAAGCTCGGCGAGCGCATTGCCGCCGATCCCGTCTTGCGCGTGAAGGATGTCATAGTCCGATGGGGCATCGTCGCGCAATGCGGCCTTGAGCGCGTCGATGCGCATCTGCACCATCGATACCGTATCGTTGCCGTGCGCATCGACCGGAGCGAGCACGATCCGGCACGGCGAATCCCGAAACATTCGCGCGCCATTGACCGAAGGCGCGAAGATCGTCACTTCGTGCCCCGCGTCTTGCAGCGCGCGCCCGAGTTCGAGCGTGTGCACGACGCCGCCACGCGGATTCACCGAGTGCGTGAAGAGCGCAATTCGCAATGGCGTGGCGCTCATGCTGACACCTGGGCTGGCGCACCGATAAAAGGCCCATCGGCGAAACTCCATAGCAGCGCCGCATCCTTTTCTTGCTTGACGACGACTTCGCGCGATGCGTCCACGCGCCCGATCATTGCGCAAGCCAGATCGCGCTGCCGGAAGCGCGCAAGCACTGCTTCGAGATGTTCTTCGCGCACCGATAGCAGGAAGCCGAAGCTCGGAAACGCGTTGAGCCAACGTTCGAAATCGACGCCCGCTGGCCGCGGAATCGCGTCGAGATCGATACGCGCACCGACACCCGAGCATTCGAGCAGCATCAACGACGTGCCGAGCACACCCGCCATGCTGATGTCTTTCGCCGCATCGCAAAGACCGCTTTCTGCGAGCAGCGGCAACAGTTCCAGATCGTCGCGCAAGCGTTGCGCCGGTGCGCCCACCGATGCGTTCCAGAACGGATAGGGATCTTCAAAACGGCCTCGCAGATCGACGGCCATGATCAGACAGTCGCCGGGCCGCGCGTTGAAACTCGACAACAGTCTGCGTGCGCGGCCGACAATCGATACCGCCAGTTGCGGCTGAGCGCTGCGCGCATTGCTATGCCCGCCGACCACCGGGACGCCATACGCTCTCGATGCCGCCGCCATACCCGCGAGAATCTCTTCGGCGGCGCCGAGCCCGTCGCTCCACAGCGCATCGACGACCGCGAGCGGCCGGCCGCCCATGGCATAGACGTCACTGACGTTGACCATCACGCTGCTATAGCCCGCGAACCAGGGCATCGACGCGACGAAATCGGACACCAGCCCTTCGATCGCAAAGAGCAGATAACCGTCGCCATCGGCGATCGCCGCGCAGTCGTCGCCAACTGCGACGGCCTGGGCGAGATCGCGCGCGCCATGCGGCAAATGCGCCGCCAGCGATGCAACCACGCCCGCTATATCGGTCTTGTGGCGAAAGCCGCGGCTTTCACGCAGGCGTTCGACGAGATCGCGCAAGCTCATGATCGCCCCCGCGACGACGTGACGAAACCGCTCTCCGGCGTATGGCACGCCGGGTAATGCGCGAGGTCCGCCTCCATCAGGTGATGCTGCCGGCCGAACAGCATTTCTTCCGCGACCGTCTGCCAGTGCAGCCGCCGGAACAACGGCACGTTCTGGCTCTGCACATGCGCGAGAAAGGTCTCGCATCCAAGCGCATGCGCGCTGCTGACGGCCAGCCTGATCAGCGTCGAGCCGAGCTTGCCGTGCGAACGGAACGCGGCGTGCACCGCGAGGCGCGAGCCGAGCCACGTACGCGGCTGCGTCTCGTGAATCCGCACCGTCCCCACCACCTGTTCGGGCACGCCGGCAATGCAGCTGAGCGCGACGAGCAGCTTCGCGTGACGGTCGATGTCATCGCGGTCGTCGCCGACGAAGATGCCCTGTTCGACGCAGAACACCGCGCGCCGCAGTGCGTACGCTTCGTTGCTTTCCCATGGCAGCGTGGCCCATTTCACGCGGTATTCGGCGGGCGTGAACGCGAGCGGCAACGCGTCGGATTCGTCGAAGGTTTCGCAGTACATGGCTAAGCCTCGTACGATGCCAGCGACGAGCACGCGCCGCATTTTCCGCAACCGGCCTTGATGTCGGCGGAGCGCATCTTCGCATCGCGCAGCATCGCGCCGAGCGGCGCGAGTATCGACTTCATGAACTCGGGCGTGGGCGCGGGATGATCTTCGAGCGGCGTGCCGCTGATCGGCACGAACGGCACCACGAACGGATACACGCCGATGTCGATCAGCTCGCGCGAGATCGACAGGATCGCCTCGGCCGTATCGCCGAGACCCGCGAGTATGTATGTGCTGACCTGCCCCCTGCCGAACACCGCGACAGCCGCCCTGAACGCTTCCATGTAACGCGAAATGGGCACGCTCGCCTTGCCCGGCATCACGCGGGCGCGCACTTCGGGGCTCACCACTTCGAGATGCATACCCAGCGTATCGATGCCACTCGCCCTCATTCGCTCGAACCAGACGTCGTCGTCGGGCGGCTCGCATTGCGCCTGGATGGGCAGATCGACGGCCGCCTTGATCGCGAACGCGCTCTCGCACAAAATCCGCGCGCCGCGATCGGGCGTGGGTGGCGTGCCCGTCGTGAGCACCATGTGCCTGACGCCATCGAGCAGGACTGCGGCGCGCGCGACCTCGGCCAGCTGCTCCGGGGTCTTGCGCGCGATCGTGCGACCCGCCGCGAGCGACTGGCCGATCGCGCAGAACTTGCATGTCTTCTTGCGGCTTTCGTAGCGGATACAGGTTTGCAGCACCGTCGTGGCGAGCACATCCGTTCCGTGCAGCGTCGCGATGTGCGAATACGGCACGCCGTCGAGCGTTTGCAGCCGCGTGAAGCGTGGCGCTTTCGGGAAAGTGATGTTCGCAATCGGAATCGTGCCGCGCATCAGCGCGCTTTCGCCCGCTTCGTCGGGCACGCCCGCGACGAACGGCGAATTCCACGCCGAGCTCGTGTGCACCGGCACCATGATCGTCACGCCATCGACCGTCACGGCCTTGTGGTCGGAAGGTCCCGCGCCACCGCGCCGGCTGGCGGCGCCCGCGTTCGGATCGACGAGCC
The DNA here is from genome assembly GCF_009362785.1 of Paraburkholderia atlantica. GTDB lineage: Bacteria > Pseudomonadota > Gammaproteobacteria > Burkholderiales > Burkholderiaceae > Paraburkholderia > Paraburkholderia atlantica. The sequence goes on along the minus strand of NZ_WHNQ01000015.1, from coordinate 137,933 downwards.
GCAGGCCCGCCGACTGCAACTCCGTGCGCAATTCCATCATCTCGCGCGCACTTGCGCTCTCAGACGACAGATTCATGCTGGCATTCATCCTGACCTCCACTCGTGGTTTCGAACCCAATGTCCGCACTCGCGGCCACCAACGCCGCTGACATCGGCGCGACGGGCGTCGCGGGGCGATCGTTGATGGCTAGACTGAGCAATTCAGGGCGCGCATAGTGGCCGACCGAATCCATCATGCGTTTGCGCTTGGTGATCAGCGCCATGTCGAGATCGGCGACGACCATCCCTTCGCCTTCGCGCAACGGCTCGGCAAGGTGCTGACCTTCGGGCGAAACGATGGCGGTCATGCAACCGCCGCGCAGCGCCTTTTGCAGCTTCGGATCGGTCGTCACCGACTCGATTTGCGCTTCGCTGAGCCAGCCCGTCGAATTGACGACGAAGCAGCCCGATTCGAGCGCGTGATGGCGGATCGTGACCTCGATCTGCTCGGCGAAAATCGGACCAACGAGCGAGCCGGGAAACTGGCTGCAATGGATCTCTTCGTGCTGCGTCATCAGCGCATAGCGCGCCAGCGGGTTGTAGTGCTCCCAGCACGCGAGCGCGCCGACCCGTGCGATGCCCGTGTGCGCAACCTTGAGGCCCGCGGCGTCGCCTTGTCCCCAGATCATCCGTTCATGGAACGTCGGCGTGATCTTGCGGCGCTTGAGCACGAGGCGGCCGTCGACGTCGAACACGAGTTGCGTGTTGTACAGGCTGCCGTGATCGCGCTCGTTGACGCCGAGCACGACGACCATCGCATGGCGCCGCGCCCGTTCCGACACAGCCTGAGTGACGGGCCCCGGCACAACGACCGCCTGTTCATAAAGACGCATGTGATCGGCGCCCGACGCCACCGGCGGACGTACGAAAGAGAAGTACGGGTAGTACGGCACGAACGTCTCGGGAAAGACGATCAGCTGTACGCCCTGTTGCGCGGCTTCGTCGATGGCGGCGCACACTTTCTCGAGCGTGCCGCCGGGACGCTCGAACTCCGGCGCAATCTGCACCGCCGCTGCACGGATGATTCGTTGCTCGGACATGATCGGCACCCGGCGCGCTCAAACGGTCCACGTGTGGATGATCAGCGCGTCTTCCTTGCGATGAAGCAACTGGAGATCGAGCACATCGAGCGGATTGATCGGCCGGATGCCTTCGATCAGCGACGCCTCGCCGTGACCGTACAGTGCCTGCAATGCAAAGCGGCACGCGTAGACCTTGCCGCCCTCTGCCATGAACTTGACCAGTTGGTTGTTGAAATTCAGATGACCGGGAAACGCTTCGTCGCCGAGTGTCGGGAAACCGCGTTGCAAGCCCAGCGTCACGCCCGGACCATAGAGCAGCACCGACGTATCGAAGCCCTTGCGCTGAAGGCGCGTCGCCTGCAGTAGATTGACGAAGCCGATCGATCCTTCGAATGCGACCGTGTGAAACGTAACCAGTGCTTTTTCACCGGGCTCGGCCTTGACGTCGGGAAAGACCTTCTCTTCGTAGTCGACCAGGTAGTCGCCTTTCTGATGCAGGGGTTGATTGACGGCGGGCATTTCGCTCTCCAATAAGTCGTGTCATTGATCGGATTGCTCAACCGGAAGGAACCGGATGGCGAATCGTTTATTGCAACGCATGTGCCAATTGCCGGCCCGGTTCATGCAATCAACTTCCAATCAATCAGAACAGGATGGTTCGAGCGATCCGAAAAATTTCTTTACGGGCCTTGTTCGACGGGGCTTTTCAGACTTTTTCAAATTTGCTCGCGCACCGTCTTTGGGCAGCGAAAAGGCATTGTTCGCGTCTGCATGGTGCGCAATACCCCGTAAGCGGGCACTCGTCCGATCAATGCGATCAAGTCTTGAAGTGAACGAATACCGATTATTTTTTCGGGCGACCGCTGTGCTACTTTTGAATAAGGCAATCTGGAATCCATATTGGAAATTACTGGCATGGACAGTCTCACGCATCACTGGCTCAAACGGCTGACTGAAAGCCGCAAACCGGCGTATCTCGTGATACCGGATCTGATCGAAGAGGATCTGGCGAGCGGACGTCTGCGTCCGCGCGACCGCTTGCCCGGCTTGCGCGATCTTGCGGGTGCCTTGCATCTGAACTACACGACCATCGCGCGTGCCTATGCGGAGGCGCGCAAGCGCGGCCTGCTCGATGCTCGCGCGGGCAGCGGCACCTTCGTGCGTGGACGTACGCAGACCTTGCCGCTTGCCGGCGGAAGCAGTGTCGAAATGTCGATGAACATGCCGCCCGAGCCCCCCGAACTCGCGGCACGATTGCGGGAATCGTCGGCGAGCCTGCTCGCGCATACCGATCCCTATCGCCTGCTGCGCTATCAGGATTTCGGCGGAACGCCCGACGATCGCGCGGCGGGCCGAGCGTGGCTCAAGCAACGCTTGCCCGATTGCGAAGAAGCTAATGTGCTGGTGTGCCCCGGCATTCACAGTGCGCTCGTCGCACTCGTATCACAGCTTGCGCGACCGGGCGAGACGATCTGCCTCGATACCCTTGCCTATCCGGGCATCAAGGCGATCGCATCGCAAATGGGTGTGCGCCTGCAGCCACTGCCGCGCGACGATGAAGGTCCGCTGCCGCATGCATTCGAAGCACTCTGCAGGAGCGAAAAACCGGGCGCGTTCTACTGCAACCCTACGCTGCAGAACCCGAGCACGCTCTCGCTGTCGTTACAGCGGCGCGAGGCGCTCGCGGATGTCGCGCTGCGCTACAGCGTCCCCATCATCGAAGACGATGCATACGGATGGCTGCCATCGAACAAGCCTGTGGCACTTGCCACGCTCGCCCCGGAACTGACGTGGTACGTCACCGGCTTTTCTAAAACGCTGGGTGCGGGGTTGCGTGTCGCCTATCTGCGCGCGCCGACTGCGCGGCAGACACAACGTGTGGCAGGCGCGTTGCGTGCCACGACGGTGATGCCGAGTCCTTTTACCGTGATGTTGGCAACGCAATGGGTCAATGACGGAACCGCGCATGAAATGCTCGATGCGATCCGCAAGGAAGCCAATGCGCGCCAGGCGATCGCGGCACAGGAACTCGCCGACTGGCACTACGACGCGCACGACGATGGCTTCCATTTATGGCTGCGGATTCCGCCGCATTGCGACTGGAACGCGCCCGAACTCGCGCTGCAATTGCGCAACCAGGGCGTAGGCGCGGTTGGGGGCCCCGCTTTCTCCACGGACGGCAATCCGCCGAATGCAATCCGGCTTTGTCTCGGGGGCCCGCAAGATAGGGACGATTGTCGCTACGCGTTGCAATGTGTGGCGCAGACCTTGAACGATCCGCATCATTTGCATATTCCGATGATGTAAGCCTACGTCATGCGGGCACGGCTTTCGGACCAGTTGCGGTAAGTCCGCGTAGGGGTAGCCTCGCGTCGGCGCTGAGGTCCGATCGAGAAAATCGAGCGCCCGGTTTTGAACTCATTCCATACCCGTCAACTCTTGGGGTCAAGGGTAACCATTACCCACGGCAAGAACGTTTGCGTCAGCGGACCAATACACAGTGCAAACAACACCGTGCCGATATTGAAAAGCCCCATACCTGCCAGTAGTAGCCCCCCGATCAAGACCGTCACCTCGAGCACGGTACGCACGAGCCTTAACGACAATCCTGTTATACGGTGAAAACCCGTCATCAGGCCATCACGGGGTCCCCGACCCAACTGTGCCCCGATGTAAAGCGCCGAACCCAGCCCACATAAAAGAACTCCACCGATGGTGAACGCGACGCGTTGACCGAAATGCTGGGGCGTTCCCAGCACCTGCAGTGTGAGATCGGCTACAGCTCCAATGGTCACAGAATTGGCTATGGTGCCGAGGCCCGGCATCTCACGCAAAGGAATCCACAGCAATAGCACCGCAAGCGAAACACCGATGACGATCGAGCCGAAACTCAGATGGAGATGTTTGGTCAGCCCGATGTGAAGTGCGTCCCAAGGCGCCAGCCCCAGGTTGCCACGAATCATCATCGCCATCGAGATGCCATAAAAGGACAATCCAACCATCAGTTGCAGAAGTCGTCGCCCCAATTTCCCAGCGCGTAGCTGTTCAATCGGCCCCAGTTGGGCAAGTTCAGTAAACCTATCCATATTCTTCCTCGTAGCAGCCCTATTCGCGAGTAATGCCACGAAGTTTTCTGCTCCTCTTCGGACGATAAATCGTTATCGCGAAGATAGCCTTATTCGCTACCCCGGAAAGCCACACTATTCGATTGTCTCGCTGTTGCCCTTTCCCTGTCTGCCCAGTCCCTGTCGCGCTGAACCAGCGGTGATGCGAACATAAGCGTCCAAAGAAAGAAACGCCGTAGCGATTTTGGCCTACGGCGCTTTTTCGACTGCACCCCCTACTCGCCCACTACTGGGAACGAAACGCGGTCGACGCAGTGATCAAAGCCGAGCGCCACCCGTGGCATCGATCATTTGTCCGGTAATCCACCGTGCCTCAGGAGATGCGAGGAAAGCGATGACGTCAGCCACGTCCTGCGCTTGACCCACGCGCTTGAACACGGACATGGCTTCAGCACCGGCCTTGGCCTCCGGGATCTTCAGCCAGTCGGCGTTCATATCCGTGTCCGTCACGCCCGGCACCACTGCATTGACCGTGATGCCGCGAGGACCGAAGTGCGGGGCCAACGCCAGCGTCAGCGTTTCAATCGCACCTTTCGTTGAGGCATAGGCCGGGTGCGTCGGAGCTGCGACGCGGGTGAAGCCCGTCGAGATGTTGATGATACGGCCGCCATCACGGAGGTGATCTGAAACAGCCTGGGTCAGGAAGAACGGTGCCTTGTAATTGATCGTCACGACCTCGTCAAAAGCTTCCTCCGAGGTCTGTTCCAGCAGCGCCGCCGGTGCGATCCCAGCGTTGTTGACGAGGATATCGAGTTTGGGCTCGCCAGTGACTTCGATGGCTGCGGCCTTGAACTGTTGCCAGATACTGTCAGTAGCTGCTTTCCCGCGAGTCAGGTTCGCAGCGATGGGCACGGCTTTCACGCCCAGAGCCTCGATCTCGTGGATCGTAGCGTGAGCAGCATCAGCGTTGCTGCTGTAGTGCACACCGATCAGTGCTGGACCTTCTTTCGCCAGGGTCAGAGCCACAGCACGACCAATACCACGCGAGGCTCCCGTCACGAGGACGGTTTTGCCCGACAGTTTTGCAGACATGAAACTCTCCTTTTCGATTACGTTGTGTAGTGACTGCTATAATAATAATCGTGGAAGATTCCCGTCAACGGTTTTTTATAGGACTTGCTAAAAAATGAACGGGCCTGTTCGTAAACGTGGCAGACCACGGTTGCTGGATCGCGATGTAGGGCTTGATATAGCCGCGCGGATGTTCTGGGAGCGTGGATACGAGGGCACCTCGATTGCCGATTTGACCGAGGCTATGGGTGTTCCGCCGCCATCCCTGTATGCGACATTCGGCTCGAAGGAGGACCTGTACAGACTGGCAGTCGATTACGTGAGCGCACGTGAGAGCAAGCAGTTCATGGAAGCTCTGCAGGGGAAGATGACGGCCTACGATGCTATATCGTTTTACCTGCACGACGCGGCATCACGCTTTACCGACCCGAAAAGGCCGCGCGGCTGCATGATTTCGAATGCTGGTCTTCAGCGTGGCGAAAAGTGCGAGTCTGCCGCGCAGGTAGCCGCCGCACGACGGTCCCTTGCGATAGAGACCGTCAAGGCACGCCTGGACCGCGCCGTCGTAGAGGGTGAGCTAGGTAGTGAGACCGACACCGAAGCGCTCGCACGCTTTTACGGCGCCGTTGTGCAAGGCATGTCCGCACAGTCCTGTGACGGGGCGAGCAAGGCAATGTTGAATCACCTGGCGGATATTGCGTTGTCGGCATGGCCTAAGGTTCAAGGCAAGCGCCGGAAGTGAGATTCGCCCGGAGTTCTTCGCACCTGGGTTCGACTGCTGTGTCGATTGGCAAACAGACATGAGATATTCGTGGTGCGGGTGCGCCGGGTCGAACGCCCTGGGCGCACACGCTAACGCTGGGCAGAAGCGAACGTCCATATCCAGCGGATCGAGAGCCAATCAAATCTCATAGGCCCGGATCACCCCAAATCGCAGCCAGTCTGTACCCCAGGCTGCGGGTCTCGGATAGTTATATATCTAAATCAGTTTGTTTACCTCGTCAAACTCGAACCGCGGGGCGCGAGGATAGAGAGTTTGCGGATCTCCGTAGCCCAGCGTCGTGATGAAGTTCACCCGTACACCATCCTCCTTGAAAAATTCCGCGTTCACACCTGCCTCATCAAATCCGGACATCGGATTTGTGTCTAGTCCGAGCAGTCGCGCGGCTATGATCAGATAAGCGGCTTGGAGCGTCGAATTGCGGAAAGCTGACTCCCGGATAAGCGCCTGATCGTCACCATACCAACTGCGGGCGTCGGCATGAGGAAACAGCCGCGGCAGGTGTCGCACGAACTCCTCATCCATACCTAAGATCCCAGCCACTGGAGCGGCGCGCACCTTTGCCCCGTTGCCCGCATAGCATAGCGCGGCCAGTCGTTCCTTGGCGTCGCTGGTAACGCACCAGACGACGCGCAGAGGTTGTTGATTGGTCGATGTTGGTCCCCATTTATAAAGACCGTATAGCGTCTCCAGTGTCTCACGCGTAACAGGACGGTCAATGAAGCTGTTGTATGTCCGCGCCTTGCGAAACACTCGATCCAGTACGTCGTCACTTGCCAAACTATTCAATTGGGAACTCCTATTTCTCTTCGGTCCTTCGGATCTTAATCCCATGGTATCGTTTGTAAAGTACGCACCTTTTGGATACCACACGTATGGAGATCAAGAAAAGAAGCGCTTTCATCGCAGAAGAAGACGGCTGCCCCCTGTCAGCCTTTGTAAATGTCGTATCGGGTAAATGGGCGATTCCGATCCTATATCGGCTGATAGTCACAGACGGGCCGATTCGCTTCCGTGAGCTTCAACGTGCGGCGCGACCCATTACTCAAAAGGAGTTGACAAAGCAACTGCGGCTGTTAGAGGCTCGTGGCCTTGTAATACGCACCGTCTACGCCGAGGTGCCACCGAGGGTGGAATACGCGGTTACCCCCGTCGCGCGGAAGCTGATCTTCTCGCTAGAAGGCATCGCAGACTGGATGCGCCGCTATGGTCCCCAGCTTCCTGGTGTTTAAGTGCGTCGACACCGAAATCGCATGACAGCCGGAAGAGATCAATCAGCAAATGAACCGAACGTTTTGCTCCGGGCGCTATAGTCGTAGGCCATGCTATCGACTCGCGATTTCGGCCGAGAGCCATTCCCTTGACCCCGAACAGCATTAATAGATTGGGCGGTATAACGAACACATTGAATGGCTGAGCAATCGGTGCCGCGAAGGGGGGCGCGTCGCCCACGCAACTGAGAGGGCAAATTGCTTATTTCTGATTTGCTAGCCGGCTACCAGAGGTGGCCTCGCTCGTACAATCAGGATTTCGAGATTTTGAGTGCAACGGCCGAGACAATCATGCTGCGGATTTGATCGCAGGCAGCGTCGCGAAGTATGCCTGATCAGGCGTGCAATTCGCCAAGCTCGAATGAGGCCGTTTTCCGGTTGCGGCTCAATGTATCCGCCGATGGAGCGTCGGGCGGGAGTGAACGACTCGTCACGCTTCACATAGCACTTCTCGTACTGAATGCTGCAGCACATCCGCTCGACGAACCCAATATCGCGCCAGGCCCCCTTACCGCCCATCGACAGGCGAATACCCCTAACCTAGCAGCGCCCCGGTGAACGCAGCCGCAGTGAACGGGCTGCCCTGATCCGTGTTCACGATGTCCGGCAGTCCGAGCGGACAAAAGCTTCTCTCAGCGCCAAGACGGCATCCGCGGCTTCCAGGGTGTGCGCAACGCGATGCGCCCTACCGCTGTCAGGTACACGAAGCTGCGCACCATCGGAATGTACGTAGTGTCCCGTACGAACACCTGATTGGCGCGGTCGATCTTCACGCCGCGCAGCAGAAACAACCAGACCTTGTGCCGCGATGCACAACATGCGAGCCCGCAATGGACATCTGACAGCCGCGACTAAAGGTCTATCACAAGGCTCCGCTGCCCGCCCTCCACACTGACTACTGGCTTCGCGATGCAGAGTAACGCGCAACCCGGCCCCGGCTCGGCGACAGGCTCGGCGGTATAAACCACACTGCCCTCCAGTACGCGCGCAGCACATGTGCCGCAGGTACCGGCGCGGCACGACGAAGGTGCAGCTATCCCATTCGCCTCGGCCAGTTCCAGAACGCTGCCCTGTTCCGCCGACCAGTTGACCGTGCGGTCCGACCGGCGGAACGTCACCGTGGCGCCCGCAGCTACCGCCGTTTCGACTACGGGAGGCGCGACGCCTTTCGTGCGTGTTCGAGTAACGGTCGATGGTCCGAATGCCTCGAAGCGGATACGCTCATCGGCGACGTTCAGCGCGCGCAGACCTTCGTAGAGATCACGCATGAACGAGGCCGGTCCACACAGATAAAAATCGTAGTCGTCGAACGGCAGCACCTGCTTGAGCCGCTCCACGTCGATCCTTCCGTGAGCTATCTCGCCTCGCTCGCTGTTCAGCAGGTGCACAGACAGTTCGGGATGCCGCGCGACTGCCCGACGCAGGAAATCGCCAAACGGCCGCTCGCTTTCCGTGCGAGCGCCGTGAAAAAAATAAACCAGCCGATGCCGCGACGACGCACCCACGCCGCCAAGCGCCTGTTCGAGCATCGCGATCATCGGCGTGATGCCGATGCCCGCCGAAAGGAACACGGCGGGCCGCGGGCTCGATGCATCGAACGTGAATGTGCCGCGCGGCGCCATTGCCTCGATGCTATCGCCGCTCACCACCGTGTCGTGCAGCCACGACGATGCCGCGCCGTGCCGCTTCACGCTGATACGGTAGCGGCGGCGGCCATCGCGCCCCGACAATGTATAGCTCCGCACCACCGGCGCGGCGTGGCCCGGCACGGCGAGCCGGACCGGCAGAAACTGGCCTGGCTCAAATTCCGGCAGCGCGCCCCCGTCCTCGCGCTCCAGCAGGAACGAGCGGATACGAGCGGTCTCCTGCTCAATCGCCGCCACGCGCAAGCGAAACCATGTCTCGGACGCAGGTGCCAGTTCGCGCGCAAATTGCGCGGACGTCCAGCGAAACGGCAGTACCCCCTCACTACGCCGCACCTCGCGAACATGAAAGCGCACCAGCCGCTGGGCACCCTCGAACATCGTCAGTTCGGGCCCGTCCCAGACGACCTCCGCCTCGGTGGCGACGTAGAGTAGGTCGCCGTGCTCGAAGTCTGCGAATACGAGGCCCGCGCGCGGGTCGGCCAGCAGATTTCCAATTGTGTTGAGAAACTTGTTGCCCGCGAAGTCGGGCGTGGTCAGCGTGACATCATCGTCGACGCGCACGAAACCGGGAAGGCCACCTCGGTGCGACACGTCCACACCGCGCGCGACACCGGCGTCGTCCGAGACATTAGCCGTGGCGATGAAGAACGTATCAGCGCGCTCGAGCAGCGCACGGTCTTCATCGGACAGCCGCGTGGCACGCCGTTGCCTGGACAGCGCGTCCGTTCCGTCGCGAGGGGTCCGCTCAGGTGTTCGGCTCTGAATGTATTGCGCGCAGTTGCCGAAGGCCTGGCTCACGCGGATCGTCACCACTTCGCTGTCGACCGACGTCACCACGCCGTTGACGCGGTTGCGACGCCGCGTCGGCAGTTCGATCCCGAGACCGCCGAACAGGGCACCCTCCCGCCACGTGCCCGCGAGCGGATCACCAGGCAACTCGCCGCCCGCGATGCGCAGCGTCCGGTTGTCCGGCGATGCGACGAAGCCCGTCTCGCCCACGCGCCAGGTCGGCCATGGTTGCCCGTCTGCGTCGATGCCTCCGACGATCATGAACGGCAGTTGCGCGTAGAACTGTCGGTGCTGGTCCGGCATATAGTCACGAATGCCGCGACGGCCGGCCGCGTCGGCAACCTCCGTGTAGCCCGCGAGTGCCTGGGCTTCCAGTTCACTCGCGTGAAACGGCGTCGACGGTCCGGGCCAACCAGCGGCGAAGGGTATGGGCGCGTTCATCGTGGTCTAGGTCTCGTACAAGTAAGCGCGCCTACTCAGCCAGCAATCCGGCCTTTGTCGCCGGCATCGGCACGAAATGCGGCAGCGCCTCGACGCGGCGCAGCCACGCGCGCAGATTCGGATAAGGTTCGAGCGAGACGCCGCCCTCCGGCGCATGCGCGATATACGCGTATGCCGCTACGTCTGCGATCGTTGGCTGGTCGCCGATCGCGAAAGCCTTCGCTGCGAACTCCGGCTCGATCACATCGAACAACTTGACGGCAATCGCTTTGGCCGTCTGATGATCGAGAGGCGCTCCGAACACCGTGACAAGTCGCGCGGAACACGGACCGTGAGCGATCTGCCCCGCTGCGAGCGACAGCCAGCGCTGCACGGCCGCCGCACCCAGCGGATCGTCGGGTAGCCACGTGGTATCGCCGTAGCGCTTCGCGAGATAGACGAGAATCGCGTTCGAATCGAACAGTACGACCTCGCCGTCTGCGATGACTGGCACCTGCCCGAACGGACTGATCGCAAGAAACTCTGGTTTGCGGTTCTCCCCCGCGGCCATATCGACAAGCGCGGTCTCGTAAGGAATTTGCAGCATTTCGAGGAACAGCCAAACCCGGTGGCCGTGACCGGATAAGGGTGTGGTGTAGAGGCGGATCGGCCGGGTCGGCTTAGGGGCAATGGGCATGGCATCAGGTCCAGGTTCGAAAAAACTCGCTGCACGACGGCGACAGGAATCACAGCGTAGCGCGCGTGTTCGGGCCGCGGAAGACGGACAATCATGATTTCAGTGTCCTTCGAAGGTGGACAATGTCATGGCTGATCTACGCAATGTGAATCTGAAAACGGCTGGCCGTATTCGTCGAAGCTGTCGAGGCCGGATCGTTGACGGCGGCGGCCGAACGCTTGCGGCTTGGCAAGACCATGGTAAGCACGCACATGCAGCGGCGCGAGGTCGAAATTGGCGCGAGCCCGCTTGCGCGCATGACGCGGCGGCTCAACGTGACCGAAGCGGGGCGCCGCTTTTACGAGTCAGCTCGCGAAATTCCGCATGCCACCTAAGCGGCGCGCGACGACGTAGCTGGCGATGCGTCGACGCTTCGCGGCAAGTTGAGCGTCAGCGCGCCTATCGACTTACAACGGTCTCGGGAATGATGCTTGCGACCCGAGCGAGCGACATTGGGTTGATGTACTCGATTGCAGCCCGTGGCGGATACACCGACGTTGAGCGTCGAGACCACGTTACAGGGTCTCTCCATTCCAGTCGAACGACGCCGGCAAGCCGAAAAAATCCGCCGCTATCGGCATGGCGTGGTTCATCATATTTCGTCCTTGATGAACGTGGAGTCCGCGGCGACGCGCGGCCCCGAGCAGCGCGGTTATCGAAGGCTCCATGATGACGTCAGCAACGCTTGCATGCCCTGGCAGAGCTTCGACAGGGAAAGGCAAGGGATCGCCGGCATCCAGACCGACGGGCGACGCATTAATGGCGATATCGATTTCCGCCATCGAAGGCGAGCCGGATGTCACGCGCGCGCTGGATACAGCTGCAATGGAACGCGCCAAACCACGCGCGCGGCGTTCATCGACATCATAGACAGTGAGGCTAGCGATATTTTCCATTGCGAGCGTCCATCCAATGCACCCGCCCACGCCGCCGCAGCCATGCAGATAGACGTTGGCACCGTTCAGGCTAACGCCATCCGCCCGCAAACCCGCGAGAAAACCGGCCCCATCGACATTGTCGCCCTCCCAGGCACCGTCGGCGCGTCGGCGAAGAAGATTCAGAGAACCGACGCGTCGCGCACGCTCCGTCAAAACGTCGGCGTGATTCATCGCAGCGACCTTGTGCGGCATGGTGAAGATCGCTCCGTCGACATTTTCGGTGAGCTTCAAGCCTTTCATAACCGTATCGAAGTTTGAAGCGGACACATCCGCAGGCAGCATCAGCGCGTTCACCCCATACCGCCGCATCAGCGTGCTCCAGACCACCGGCGCGCGGACATGTGCGATGGGAGAGCCCAAGATGTAAAAGAGACGCGTCAACGCATCAACGGGTGCGTCAAGCAAGCGCTTTTCGTCTGCCAGCTTCGAACTTTCGACCATTGTCTACTCCTTGGCGCGGCCGCATTCCACGACCGCAGTGATATGTCTTTTATCTGGACCGTGCAATTCGCAGCAGCAGCATCATCCTGTCGCCAGGGCGACAGCCGAGGTATGCGGCGACGATTGCAATATCAATTGGTACGCTCGCGATTGGGCTCAAAGCGACCTCTTTCATGCTTCCAACCGTTCTAAGTAGCGCCTCCTGCTGCTTTGAACCGCGCATCGGTGCGCAAATCAATCTTTTGCCCGGTCTGCGCGGCCGCCATCACCGCAAGAGTCACCGCAAGCGTCTGCGTGGCATCCTGCGCACTGGTAAGCGGCTCGGCCGTGCCGCGAACTACGTCGACGAAATGGCGCAATTGGTTTGCATACACATTCCCCTCTTCCATTGATATGCGCTGATCATGAATGGGACGGTCGCGGCCTTTTTCGCCGACATATGACCAGAGCGCACAATCAGGCAACGAAAGCGCACCGTCCGTACCTGCGAAGAAATGCGTTGGCACCGGCCGATAATCAAAGAGCTGCCGATCCTCCCCCGCAGCCGTATCCCAATTCCAAGGGGACGCGGCGGTATCGGAAAGGCTGATGTTGACGACTGTCCCGCTCTCGAGCTCCAGGGTGCACGCCGCAGAGTCCTCGACTTCGTACCCGCGGGTCCGGTTCGTTGAGGCCGCCTGCACGGTAACGACCTCACCGCAAAGATGCCTGATCAGATCGATCTCATGGATCATGTTGATCAGGATCGGACCACCGCCGGCGCGGCGGCGCCATGGTTCCGAGAAATAGGCCTCAGGCTTATAAGCGAGGCACATGACGTTGGCGGCCACCACGTTGCCGATACGCCCCTCGACGATCGCTTTCTTTGCAGCGCGCACCGCCGGGTTGTGCCGCCGATGATGTCCGACAAGCACCGGGACACGCGCAACGCGTGAGGCGTCGGCGAAAGCGCGTGCGCGCGCCAGATCATCGGCGATAGGCTTTTCGACTAGAACTGGAATGCCCCGGTTGATGCAAGCACTACCGATCTCTACATGCGTGCCATTTGGCGTGCACACGACGACCGTCGTCGATGCGATCTTCCTCCAGCAGTTCGCGATAGTCCCTGCGAAGGGGCACACCGAAGGAGGCGGCACAAGCCGCAGCTTCCGTCGACGGATCGACAATGGCCGCGAGCCGGCACTGATCGCTGTTTGCGATCTCCCGGATGTGACGTTTGCCGATGACGCCCGCACCGACTACCGCAAGATTGACCTGCCGCATTCGACTCGCCTCTTTATAGACCATACATGAAAACCAATTTCTATACATGAACTTTCCAAAATTGTAGAAATCGGCTGCATCGAAAGTCAACGCTTTTTGTCACCGAGTTTCCATGCTGGAACAAATAGGGGTTTATCCCTAAGGCCCGAAAAATTAGCCTTGACTCCATCGACGAAAGAAACCACTATGCGAACTCATTCCCACTTGTGAACACCGAAATCATGATGAACGATTTGATGCTTGAGCGCCTGGCCATTCGCGAAGCGATTGAAAACTGGGCCATCTGGCGCGATGCCGGAGACTGGCATCGCTTTGCAAGGCTTTGGCACCCGGAGGGTGTGATGATGGCAACCTGGTTTCAGGGCACGGGCGCCGAATTCATCCGCGTGACGCAAGAGGGGTGGGAGCGCGGGGTGAGCATCCTGCATTTTCTTGGCGGGACGTCGATCGACCTCGCTGGCACCCGGGCAATTGCGCAGACAAAAATGACAATTTCGCAGCGCGGAAACATAGAAGGTCACCTCTGCGATGTCGTCTGCACCGGCCGCTTCTACGACTTCTACGAAAAAGTTGACGGAGCGTGGCTACTGCGCTTGCGTCAGCCGATTTACGAAAAGGACCGTCTGGACCCGGTTGAAACCGGGGTGAAGCTAGATCTCGATCCTGAAATACTCGGCCGCTTTCCCGAAGGGTATCGCCATCTTGCCTATATCCAGACGAAGATCGGCTACGCCGTCAAACGTGACATGCCTGGACTTACCGGCCCCGCCGTCGAAGCGCTTTATGAGCGCGGCCGCGCATGGCTCGAAACGGGACGGCTGTAATGAGTGCTCAGCTCGACGCTTTCACGTACAACGCGCTCCCGGCTCGCGTCATTATGGGAGCCGGAAAGCGTGAGGAAGTGGCCGCCGAAGTCGGAAGGCTGAACTGTGCACGCCCCTTGATCATCACGACGCGCGATCAGGCCGCGCTCGGCGAAGACATCGCGCGGCGATTCGACGCTCAACAAGTCAGCCGCTTCGCCGACGCCACGATGCACACCCCGTGGCCTGTGACGCAGCGAGCGCTCGAGGTCGTGCAAGACTCGCGGATCGATTGCGTGATTGCAATCGGCGGCGGTTCGTCCATCGGCCTCTCGAAGGCGATTGCATTGCGCACTGGTTTGCCGCAAATAGTGCTACCGACGACCTATGCCGGCTCCGAAGTCACCCCCATCATTGGTGAGACCCGTGATGGGGAAAAGCACACTCAGCGCACGCTCGACGTACTGCCGGAAGTCGTCATCTACGATGTCGAGCTGACGCTTAGCCTACCCGTCGCCCTGAGCAGCGCCAGCGGTCTCAATGCAATTGCACATGCAGTCGAAGCCCTGTACGCGGCGGACGCGAATCCAATTACCTCGTTAATGGCCGAAGAAGGCATCGCGGCACTGGCCAACTCGTTGCCGCACATCGTGCAAGCACCCGATTCCATCCAGGCGCGAGGCGTCGCTCAATACGGCGCATGGCTTTGCGGGACGTGTCTCGGAACCGTCGGGATGGGCTTGCATCACAAGATTTGCCATGTCCTCGGCGGAACGTTCGACCTCGCGCATGCGCCGACGCATGCGGTGATGATTTCCCATGTCACCGCCTATAACGCCTTTTCCACGCCGTCTTCAATGGCCCGAATCGCACGTGCGCTGAAGGCACGCGACGCCTGGACCGGCCTTTACGATCTGGCCACCAATCTGGATTTGCCCGTTTCCCTCGAGGCTCTTGGCATGCCCGAGACGGGAATCGATCTTGCCGTGCAGTTGATCATGCAGAACATTTACTCGAACCCGCGAGCGCCCGACGCTGCCGCGCTCAGAAGCATGCTTCGGCGGGCATGGAAAGGGTTGCCGCCCCAGCCGATCGAATGAGGATGCCCCCTATGCGAAACTTCAACGAAGACAACATCACACAGGCTGTGCTCGATAGACTGACTGGCTGCACGGAGCCGCGCACGCGCCAGATCAGCGAGGCGCTCGTGCGTCATCTGCATGCTTTCGTGAAAGAAATAGAACCGACGGAAGCCGAATGGTCCCGCGCCATTGCGTTCCTCACCGACACCGGACACATGTGCTCGGACACGCGCCAGGAGTTCATCCTGTTGTCGGACACGCTTGGCGTCTCGATGCTTGTCGATGCTATCAATCATCGCTTCGATGGTGAGGCGACACAAACCACCGTGCTCGGTCCGTTTTACGTAGAAGAGGCGGCCGATCTCGAGCAAGGCGCAAACATCGCGAGCGAGCCCGGAGGAATACCGCTAATCGTCGAAGGCACGATTGAAGATGCACATGGCAAGGGCATCGCAAATGCGATGATCGAGACGTGGCATGCCGACGGGAGCGGCGTGTATGACGTCCAGCGAGTCACCGGCAAGTCTGTGCTGGACATGCGCGCTCGCTTTCGTACTGATGCAAACGGTCGCTTCTGGTATCGATCCGTCGTGCCGTCCGCCTACCCTATTCCTGACGATGGCCCGGTCGGCAAGATGCTCGACGTACAGGGACGTCATCCGTTTCGGCCTGCGCACGTACATTTCAAGTTGAGTGCACCGGGTTACGAGACCATCGTGACTCATGTCTTCATCGACGGCGACCCGTATCTGGATTCGGATGTCGTGTTCGGCGTCAAAGACGCTCTCGTAACGAAACTTCTGAAGATAGATGGAGACGTCAGCCCCGGTGGCCACGAAGTCGCCCCGAACACAATGCTGCTCACGTACCGATTCGTGCTTTCCAGTAAATCGTAGATCTGCCGGAGAGACTCGTGCACAGACTTTCTCTTCATCACCTGACGATGCTCGATGCGCATCCTCTTCAACTCGCCGATGCCGCCATTGCCGGCGGATTCGACTATTACGGCTTGCGCGTCGTCGCGCCCACGAGCGCCGACACGATCGTCGACGTAGCACACAATCCCGCTGTCATTCGTGAACTCGCGGCAAGAATTGAAGCGACTGGTGTGGGGCTGCTCGATATCGAAGCGATCTGGTTGCAGGCCGGCACACGCATCGCCGAACTGCTTCCGGCGCTCGAGGCAGGCCGTCGTCTGGGCGCGAGGCATGCGCTTGCAGTCGGCTACGATGACGATCAGGCTCGCCTCCTCGACAACTTCTGCGCCCTGTGCGAAGCCGCCGCTCGCTTTGACATGACAGTCGGCCTTGAATTGATCACCTACTGCCCGATTGGCACGCTAGACAGCGCGCTCTCGCTGATCGGCGAAAGCCGCCAGCCCAACGCGAGAATCCTGATTGACACACTGCAAGTATTTCGCTCCGGCGCCACCGTCGACGATATCACCGCAATCGAACCGCGCCTCATCGAATATATACAGATTAGCGACGGCCCCCGCGTATCGCCGACTTCGGTCGACGAACGGCGGACCGAAGCGCGCACCGCGCGTCGTCTGCCCGGCGAAGGCGAGTTGCCGTTGCGCGAACTGCTGAGCGCACTGCCCGCCGATCTGACACTTGCCGTCGAAGCTCCCACCCTCGAATTGCGAGGTCAATCTTTCGATCGGCAGGCGCGCACGATCATGGAGCGGATGCAACGCTTTCTGGCCTGAAAGCGTCATCCCCCAAAGTACTGACGCTGAATGCGCGCCGCCGACGCAGTCAGAATCGCCACTGCGCGATCCCCGAATTCGCTCGAATAACGTACCGCGGGGATCGCAAGATTCAGCGAACCGAGTGGGAAGGCACTGGCAGACAGGATTGGCACACCAATCCCTACGATGCCCGGCGTGAACTCTTCCATGGATGTCGCGAAGCCTTTCTTGCGTACATCCTCGAGCGTCGCAAGCAAGGCTTTCTTCGTAGCTATGGTGTTTTTCGTAAAGCGCTCGAATGTCACCGATCGAATGTACTCCTCGCGCATCACGTCAGGAAGGTAAGCGAGTATTGCCTTACCTCCAGACACCGCATAAAGCGGTGCAAGATCACCAAGCCGCATGTGAGATTGGAGTCGTTGTTGACTGGTGACGGTTGCAACGACTTCTACCTCATTGCCTTTCAGTTGGTTGAGCGCGCAAGACTCCGCCGTTTGTTGCGTGATGTCACGCAACACGGGCTCCGCACATCCGATCAGGCTTCGCACCTGGTTCGACTGCTGCGCCAGCTTGACGATTGCGTCTCCGAGCCGGTAACCCTTGGTCTCGGCCACGAAACGAAGATAGCCGCGGTCCGTGAGGTTCCGGATGAGCTTCGTTAAGCTACTTTTTGGAATATTGAGCGCCTCTGCTATCTCCGCATGTGACATCTCGCGGCCCCATTGGGCAAGAAGCTCCAGGACATCAAGCGTCCGGTCAGCCGACTTTACCGTGCTTGCCGTCTCAATTTCGTTTGCGCGCATAAGATAGGATTCATGTTTCTATATGGGAACATATTATCTGATGTGTTCCAAATGTCAAGGTACCGACCCCGCCGCACGGGACATGGTGTGCCAGACAAGACCACCAAAAATTCTCTTGTTCCCATCATGGAACTAGTTCACAATTGGATTTACCAGCCGAGATGTGGACAACGCCTCGATCATCTCAACGCATACTCATGAGGAGCACATGGAAAACGTCGCGCAAGGTTTTGGAGGCAGCACCTTCTCATTCATGTGGCAAGACACAGCGCTCGCCGCCATGCGGAAAATGCAAGCGATCGGCTTGAACGATTTCGACGCCCTGGTCGTCCCCGGACATCTTTGGCCAGACGAACTCTCCGCGAACGACAGGTCGAGTCTGGCCGGCACCCTGAGAAGCGAAAGTCTTCGCATCGAATCTCTCAATCTTCCGGCGCTCGACCTGAATCTGGTCAGTCGTGTCGAGGCGTTCCGGCGCTATTCGGTTGAGGTCTACACCAGCACGATGCAACTTGCGTCGGATCTCGGCGCTGGTGCCGTGGTTGTGGTCCCCGGCAGGGTGTCGTCGCTGTTTCCTCCGTCCCGGACCGATTCTGAGCTTTTGCTTCGCGACAGCCTGGAGCAGCTTCTGCGCGTCGCGGAGCGACTCGATCAAAAAATCTTTCTGGAGCTTCATCCGCAAACGCCGATTCCGACTACTGACGCAATGATTGCCTTTATCGACGGACTGCCTGATGAAAGGCTTCTGATTGCCTACGACGTCTCGAACGCGGAATTCGTTGGAGAAGATCAGCCCGACGCGATCAGGCGATCGGCCAATCGCATCGGGCAACTCCATCTTTCCGATGGCACACGAAGCCAGTGGCGCCATGACCGTATCGGCCTTGGAACGGTGCGCTTCGATCAAATCCTGAGTGCGGTGAAGGAAACGGGAATTTCCGCTACGCCCATCCTCGAAATCATTTCCTCCTCACCACTGGAAGATTTGAACGCGTCGGCCGATGCGCTAAAGCCCAGCGTGAACGACTACCCGAATTAACGGAGCTTGCTGCCATGCGTTTTTCTCAAGATGCTGTTCAATTGCCTTCGTCATTCGAGCATCGGTCCGCGATCGTGAACGATGTCAATCTGCACTATGTGATCGGTGGCAAGGCGCTCGGTTCCGCGCCGCTGATGCTCCTCATTCACGGTTTCCCCCAAAACTGGTGGTGCTGGAATAGCGTCATCGCCGGACTGGGAGAGCGATATACCGTCGTCGCACCGGACCTCAAAGGCGTTGGCCTGTCGGACAAGCCCGCGTCCGGATATTCGAAACGCGAGATGGCCGCCGATCTCCACGCTCTTGTGGAGAGCCTGCATGGAGCACCCGCGCACATTGTCGGTCACGATATCGGCGGGATGATTGCCTACGCTTACGCGAGCCGTTATCACGCGCGTTCGCTGACGATCATCGATGTGACCATTCCCGGGATCGGTGATTGGGATCAGGTGATCGCGGATCCGCATGTCTGGCACTTCGCCTTTCATCAAAAGCGTGACCTGCCTGAAGCCTTGATCGTCGGTGGACGTGAGCACGCGTACATCAGCTCGTTCATCAACCACCAAACATTCCGTCGGGGTTCCATCTCGCTGGCAGACATCAACGAGTATGTCGAGGCGTACAAGCACCCAGGTGCATTTCGCTGCGCGATGGAGATGTACCGCCAGTTCCCTCAGGACGTAATTGACAACCGAAGTGCGGGACGACTTCCCGAAACACTCCCGGTGCTCGCCATGGGCGGCGAAAAGCGCTGGGCCGGCCGCGTTGGCGAACGCCTTGCCACGGTGTCATCGAACGTGACAAGCGTATCGATTCCAGACGCCGCCCACTTCATCGCCGAAGAGCAGCCGGAGCGCTTCATAGAGGCGATGATTCAGTTTTGCCGCTGAATACACAAAAAACAATGGAGACATTACCGTGGAAGCCGAATCGAAAATCGACATCAAGACATTCCTGGATGACCGGCCGTTGAGTCTCTTCCAGGTTCGCGTCGTTCTGTTGGGCTTGCTGGTGCTGATGCTCGATGGAATGGATACCACCGCCGTGGGCTTCATTGCGCCGGCGCTTGTCGCCGACTGGAAGATCGCGCGCGTCGCACTATCGCCAGTTTTCATGAGCGGGCTTTTCGGTCTTGCTGTCGGCGCTCTCACGGCTGGTCCAATCGGTGACCGGCTTGGCAGGAAGGCGGTCGTCGTCTCGTCGGTTTTTCTGTTCGGCTTCTTCAGTCTCGCGTCGTCCTTTGCGAACGATCTGTGGACCCTGACGTTCCTGCGGTTTCTGACGGGACTGGGTCTGGGAGCCTCCATGCCCAACACCGCAACACTGGTATCGGAGTACGCGCCCGCAAGGCACCGCAATTTTCTGATCACGTTCGTGTATGCAGGCTTTGCGATCGGCGGCGCGATCGGCGGCGTTGCCAGCAACATCCTGATCGAGCTATCCGGTTGGCGCGCCGTTATGTTCGCTGGCGGCGTGCTGCCGATCGCACTCGGCATCCTGATGATCTTCGCGTTACCGGAGTCCATTCGATTTCTCGCGACCCGTGATGACAAGAGCTTGGCGGTTCATAGCATCATGCAGAAGCTCGCGCCTGGTGTCCTGCGTGCCGGCACGGTCGTCCACGTCTCGGACGGTGTTGCGGATAGCGGAAGCGGCAAGGTGGCGATCATCGTCGGGCGCAGGTATCTCGTCGGAACCGTGAGTCTCTGGATAGGCGTGTTCGCGACGCTCTTTACGCTGTACCTCATCAACAGCTGGCTCCCGCTGATGATCAAGGACGCAGGCATGAGCCTGAGCGACGCCTCGTTGATCGCAACATTTGGCCAGGCCGGCGGCGCACTGGGTTCGCTGGCAGTCGGCTGGTGCATGGATCGTTATTCACCGCACAAGGTGCTCAGTGCAACGCATGTAGCCGCCGGCCTGTGCGCGCTGTGCATCGCAGCCACCGAGCGCACGTTCATCACTACGAGTGTGCTCGTATGCGCGATGGGATATTGCATGAACAGTCTGAATGTCGGCTATGTCGCCATGGCCGCGCGCTTTTATCCCACTTCGGTGCGCGCGACGGGTACGAGCTGGGAACAGGGTATAGGCCGGTTCGGCGCAATCAGCGGCGCTGCTATGGGCGGCGTTCTGCTTGCGACCAGCTGGAGCTTCAATGCCGTGTTTGCCGCACTTTGCGTTCCGATGGCGGTCGGCACGGTCGCCATTTCCATCAAGAGCATCTTCGCGGCCGATGGCCCTTCTGCCGACGTGCCAGCGTCAAGCATCGAAGATGCCGCCACTTTCGCAAGAGAATGAAGATGACCCACGAAAACATTCCTTTTCGCTCTTATCGTCTGCGCGATGGACGACTAGCCTATCGCCGCAGCACCGCAGCCGGCGCGAAACAGGCCGTGCTGCTTCTGCATGGCTGGCCGCAAACGTCCTGGGCGTGGCGGCGTGTCATACCTTTGCTGAGCCAGCAGTTCGACGTCATCGCGCCGGACCTCCCCGGCTTCGGCGATTCCTCGAAGCCCGAATCCGGCTTCGACAAGAAGAACGTCGCGCGCAAGCTTCATGAACTGGTCGAAGGGCTCGGTATAGAGAAGGTGGCGATTGTCGGTCACGATCTGGGCGGTCACGTCGCGTATGCGTACGCCGCCCAATGGCCGGAAGCGGTCAGCCACTTCGTCTTTGCCGAGAGCAGTCTTCCCACATTCGGACAGGAAGAGGCAATGGACGTATCGCGCGGTGGAAGCTGGCACTTCGGTTTCAACATGGCCGGGGACATTTCGGAAGCGCTCGTCGAAGGCCGCGAGTTTCTCTTCGTGAATCACTTCGTGCGCCGTGAGACAGTCGGCGTATTTGATCCGGATTCAATCAGTAATGACGACGTGAACGTTTACGCTCGTGCGCTCGCGCGGCCAGGGGCGCTGCGCTGCTCTTTTAGCTATTACAGAACCTTGCCACTCGATCGTCAAGACAACCTGATTTGGGGCAAGACGCCGCTTTCCATGCCTGCGTTGAGTATCGGCGCGCAATGGGGTTATGGTCCGGCCTCGGCTCAAACCCTTAGACGCGTCGCGACGAACGTTTCGGAAATTGTCTTTGACGACTGTGGTCACTACGTTCCGGAAGAGCAGCCTGTTAAATTCGCGAAAGCGTTGAGCGAATTCATATCAAATGGAACGGCGTAATCGGATTAGCAGTGGACGAAACGGACCGAGCGCACCGTAATCAGCCAGGAACACAGATCAGGGCATGAAATATGGTTGGCGTGGGAGGACCATTGTCTCTCTCCGCCATCGCGGCACCGTTATGTTAATACGCCTCGCGCGCTTGAACTTGTAGCTGGCCCGCTTCGATGCGAGGAATGCCAGGATCTCTGCGATCTCTTTAGGGCGCGCCGCGCGCGCGATAGGCGCTCTCCGGCCATGCTAGCCGTCCGGTTGAATGTGCATTGGATGTTGGTAATGGCATCACCGGAATCGAACGCGTTGATCCGAATGCCGTGTCCGATCGCTTCCGGGGAGAGCATACGCGCGAGTTGACGGCACCGCGAAGCCACCACACGGTTGAACTGCACTTCAGTGCGCCGGACACGCTCGCGATCTTTGCGCAATGGCCCGGGCGGTCCTCAAGGCGGAACGCCGAACTTCCCGTTGTACTCGCTACTCGCGCCTCCTTGAAAACGCTGTGAAGACTGGCCCATTGGGTCACAGCGCGTCCCCCAACACGATTTGCAATCTTTAGCCTATGAAACAGTAGGTCGGGGATTTACCCTATTTCCGTCTTTGGTCTACAGGTGCAACATCGCATCGAATTGCATACGATTCATGTATACCAAACAGCCGTCTAAATTAACTAAAGTGAAGGTTGTGATCGGTCCGAGTGCGCTCAGCCCAAATAGGTTGGCTATCGCGTTGATCCAAATTACGGAAGTGTAGATACCTACGCTTCCGCCTCTCTTGTTTGATCATAGAAAGTGGATGTCGCCGATAACGTCAAGCCGCCCCGTATCCGCAAAGCAGGATCTTGCGGGCGGCGGGTGACGCTGCTGACCACACCAGCGCTGCTGCCATCTCGCGGCTGGCTTAATCCGAGGTAATGGCTCTCCGTTTTGTCATGCGCAATGATCAAGAGGCGGATGCACTGTCAATCTGCCGCTCTTCCGGGCCGGGGCCGGGTAGTGACTCTGAAGATACAAGAACAATGGTTGACGCTAATCCGTTTTAGGAAACGAAATGACCAAATTAAATCGCAGATCATTTATCCATACCTCAATCGCATCGGTAGGCGGATTGATGCTGACTCCCGCGTCCGCTTATGCTGATGCGACGGTAGCACCGAAGCCTCCAGCACAAAGATCCTCTGGTCCGGATGACATCGTTGCACTTGCGGATTATTGTTTGCAGACCACTTACGACAACCTGCCCAGTGCAGTGATTGCCATAACCAAGAATCAGATTATGGATACAGTGGGCGCGGCTCTAGGGGGCGCCAATGAGCCCGGAGCCAAAGAGATACGCGAGTTCACCATCGATATGGCCGGTAAGCGCGAAGCCGCCATCTGGGGTACCAATATTCTGGTTCCCGCCCAGGATGCCGCTCGCGTCAATGCAATCATGGGTGACGCGCTCGACTATGACGATACCTATGAGCGGTCTTTCATGCACCCCTCAGTCATCACGATTCCGGCCGCATTAGCCGTAACTGATATGCTCGGCAATGTCAGCGGCAGGGATCTAATTACGGCTACGGCTTTGGGCGTGGACCTTGCCTGCCGCTTGGCCAATTCGGCACAGCCTGGCGTCGATGCATTCATTGTTGGCTGGCACAACACCAGCCTTTATGGATATTTTGCTTCGACTTTTGTCGCAGGCAAGCTGATGGGCTTGACGCGTGATCAGATGGTATCTGCACTGGGTATTGCATTTCATCAAGCTTCCGGCAATTCCCAGGCACATCTCGACGGTGCATTGACCAAGCGTATGGGCGCTGGCTTCGCTTCCTATGCCGGCGTAATGGCTGCGCGTCTATCTCAGCAGGGCGTCCAGGGAGCCAAAAATATTCTGGAAGGCCCCCGTGGCTTTTATTATCAGTTTCACGGTAACAAGTATTCGCGCGATTTCCTCTTTGAAGGACTTGGAAATACTTTTGCCGCGACTGAGGTCTCGTTCAAACCATGGCCGTCGTGCCGTGGTAGCCATACAGCGGTGGATGCTGCACTGACTCTGTTTGCAGAGAACAAAATTGAAGCACCCGATGTGGAAAGCATCACCATCTACAATGGACCGGGCGAGTATCTGCTTCTCGATTTTCCGCTTGGCAAAAAGCAGAACCTGACATCTGTCGTGGACGCACAATTCAGCAATCCGTGGGTAGTGGCCTGCGCGTTGGTGGACCATAAAGTTGGATTCGAACATTTCACTACGACGGCGATCAGGCGCCCTGACCTGCTGGCTATGGTCAAGCGCATTAACACGGCGGAAGACAAGAGCCTGGCACGTCCGGGCGGTGGACCTGGTGCTACGCGCCTTGACGTTTCTCTGAAAGATGGCCGGACGTTTACCAAAACGGTGGCATTTGCCAAAGGCGAACCCAAGAATCCAATGTCGCCCATCGAGTTCCGTCAAAAATTTCTCGATTGCACGAAAAAGGCGGGAATGAGTAGTGCGCAAGCCCAAGCGCTGATAGCCGATATTCAACGACTGGAGACCCTGCCAAAGGCTAAAATCTTGACCGCAGCTATGGCCTTGTAGCCGCGATCCTCCAGGAATTAATATGGGCGGATTTGCTAATCCGCCCATAAGAAAGAAAGCGCCCTGCACGAAATCTACTCGACGCTCATGGAACGTTGACAAGACGCATGTGAAAGGCGTGGCGAATGGTTCTGCTTTGCCAGTGGCAACTGCCTCGACGAACTCACTGCTAAGACGCTCTTCGAGACTGATCCGCACGCCCGGAATGACTAAGTGACCGCTGCCAAGAGTCAGGCGGCGCTGCGCGGATAGCGCTGTGAGTTAGAAATTGGTTTGATTAATCAGTTTTCGTCCCAACGACGCGCCGGTGGTACCGAGGATCTGTTCTCACTGGTCTGTCGAGGGGTGTCAGATAACGGGTCCCCTGCCGCATCCCATCAACCAGACGAACGAAAAGCCGGATGCATACTCATGCGCGTCGACGTGGTGGGACTGAAATTGTTTCGGCTAAGCGGTTCGAGCAGAATCGGGCGAATGACGGTTGCCAAGGAGTTCGACCAGCCGTGTCTCGCATTCGGAAAACGAGTACCCGCGCCGCTGCGAGATCATAAACGTGAGGGGACGCATGTGCCATGCGCGCCGTTGGAGTTCGACAAGTATTCCCTTCGCGAGGTCTTCCTCGACCAGATGGCGCGGCATGTGCCCCCAGCACAAGCTTCCCCTGAGCAGATCGTGCTTCGCGCCGAGGTCATTCACCCGCCACTGGCGTTCACTGGCGACCCCCTGTTGGGTCTTTTCCGCATCGGGCTGATTGTCGGTCACGACGAGCTGGATGTGCCGGCCAAATTCCTCCCGCGGGATCGGCCCCGCGATTGAGGCCAGCGGATGGGATGGCGCACAGACGGTCACCATTTGCGCGTCACATAGATGCTGCCTTTCTATGGTGCCGGGGCTCAGCTCCGGCACGTCCGTGATCGTCACCGCCAACGCGCACATGCCTTCGCGAACCAAACGCTCGCCGTCCTGCATGGTCGTCATGCGCAGATTGATTGCAACCGTCGGAAAGTCCGCCTGCAAGGTGCGCAGGCATTCGATCAGGTGTGCACGTGGAAAGTAGGTATCCACGGCAACCGAGACCTGGGGGACCCCAGCTTCGGCAATCGCAACCGCACGCATCTTCATTTCCTCGGTGCGCGAGATCACACCGCGAGCATCAGGCAGGAGGCTGCGGCCAGCAGCGGTCAGCGTCGCTTTGCGAGTGTTGCGCTCGAACAGCACCACATCGAAAGCGCTCTCGAGCGCGTTGATCGCGTGACTGATCGCCGACTGTGCACGCCTCAGCTCCCGTGCAGCCCCGGAAAAGCTTCCCTGATCACACACGGCGACGAAGGCCCGAAGTTGATTGATCGTGACGTTGTCGAGCATAGATATCTAAATAGTAGATGGGAAATATCCATATTTAGTCAATTGGCTTCATGAATCAAGAGTCGCAGAATCCTGTTTCCCGTTTTCGTTTCGAAGGATGCGTGACATGAACAACAGACTGCATGGAAAGACCGCGGTGATCACCGGCGGCGCTACCGGTATCGGCCGCGCTGCGGCTAAGCGCTTCATCGAGGAGGGCGCCTTCGTCTTCGTGTTCGGCCGCCGGCAGGATGCACTCGACGCCGCTGTGGCCGCCCTCGGGCCCAACGCGCGCGCGGTGAAGGGCTCGGTCTCCGACCTGGCCGACCTCGACCGACTCTACGCTGCGGTGAAGGCCGAACGCGGAACCCTGGACATCGTCTTCGCCAATGCCGGGACGGGAAGCCCGCTTCCGCTCGGACAGATCACCGGCCAGCACATTGACGACACCTTCGACACCAATGTGAAGGGGACGATCTTTACGGTCCAGAAGGCGCTGCCGCTGATGGGCTCGGGCGGTTCGATCATCCTGACCGGATCGAGCGCCGGCACCACAGGAGCCCCGGGATTCACGGCCTACAGCGCGAGCAAGGCAGCGGTGCGCAATCTCGCGCGGACTTGGGCGGAGGACCTGAAGGGCACCGGCATCCGGGTAAACGTGCTGTCGCCCGGGGCGACGGCGACCGAACTCGCGAAGGAGGCGCTAGGCGAAGAGGGCCAGAAGGCCTACGGTGCGATGACGCCGCTCCAGCGTATGGCCGATCCGGTGGAGATCGGGGCGGTCGCCGCCTTTCTCGCGTCGTCGGACAGCAGCTTCATGACTGCCAGCGAGGTCGCCGTTGACGGTGGCTTGGCACAACTCTGAGGAGAAAAATCAGATGACACAATCTCTAAAGGGCAAAACAGCTCTCGTTACCGGGGCATCACGAGGCATTGGCCGTGCCATCGCCGAACGTCTTGCAAAAGATGGTGCGACAGTCGCGCTAACCTACAACGCCAGCAAATCCAGCGCGGACGAGGCGATCGCGGCAATCGAGAAAGCGCAAGGCAGCGCGTTCGCGATCCATGCGGATCTCGTTGATCCGGCGACCGTGCCGGCCTTGTTCGACAGACTCGACGACGAGTTCACCAAGCGGAACGGAAGCAAGGCCCTCGACATTCTGGTCAACAACGCTGGCAATTCCGGCTGGGTTGGCTTCAAGGACGCGACGCCGGACAGTTGGGACACCCTGATGGCGGTCTACGCCCGTGCGCCCTTCTTCATCATTCAGGCCGCTCTCGATCGTCTCGCCGATGGTGGACGCATCATCAACATTTCTTCCGCAGCCGCTACGAAGCCCGTGACGGCTGCGCCCGTCTACTCGATGGCGAAAGCGGCGATCAACACCCTGACCCATACGCTCGCAATCGAGCTCGGGCCGCGTGGCATCACAGCGAACGCCGTAGCGCCGGGCTTCACGCGAACGGATGCGAACGCCGATTTTCGGGCGAATCCCGAACTCGTCAAGGCGGTCGAGGCGCAAATCGCGCTGGGCCGCTTTGGCGAGCCTTCAGAAATCGCGGCCGTGGTGGCGTTCCTGGCCTCCGATGAAGGCCATTGGGTGACCGGCCAAACGATTGAAGCGAGCGGCGGTTACAAGCTCTGAGCACGCCGGGAAACGATGGAGAAACATATGAGTTACGCAATCATTGGCTTCGGCAAGATCGGCCACGCACTTGCCAGGGCGTTCGCCGGCAACGACATCGAAGTATCCGTTGCAACCACGCGCGACCCGGCAAGCTTTGCGTCCGATGCAGCAGCGATCGGACCTACGATCATTCCCAAAACCCTGGCGGAAGCCGTCAAGGCGGACGTCATCTTTTTGGCTGTCCGTTTCGAGTCGTACGCGGAGGTCGCGAAGGCGCTGCCCAATTGGAGCGGAAAGACCATCGTCGACGTGATGAACACGTTCTCCCCGCCTGAGGAACTGGACGGTCTCCCGTCCTCGGCTTTCGTCGCGAACGCGTTCACCGGAGCCAGGCTGGTGAAAGGCTTCAATCACCTGGCTGCGGCCGTCCTCGGCCAAGACCCGGCCGTACAGGGTGGCAGGCGAGTCGTGTTCCTCGCGAGCGATGATGACGGCGCCGCAGCGGAGATTGGTGCGCTCGCGGAAAATCTCGGTTTCGCGCCAATCCAACTTGGCGGGCTTTCGGAGGGTGGACTGCTTGTGCACGCGCGCGGAAATAACTGGGGACGACTGATCTTCAAGGACTTGATCACGTTCGACTGATGACCAGCGGGTTCCGGATATTTCGCTAAATCGAGTGGCCGATTGCCGGGCCAAACCCGCGTCTGAGCGTCCGCACGGCAAAGCGCAGGAATGACCCATCATGGGGCCGGCTGTACTCATCCATCGAAGCCCGCGTGGTTTCCGTAACGGCGTCGCGTGGCGAGATTAGCGCGCCGATCGGGTCGGGGTCGTTGTCCACGTGGCCTGACCTCACATGTAAGCGCCGCTCAACGCGGCCTCGGCTCGACCGGCGGATCGGCGCGATAGCCGCCACCGAGCGCCTTCGTCAAGGCGATCTCCTGACTGATCATCTGACCGTCGAGCGTTAGCAGCGCGACGCGTTCGGCGATGACCGGCTGGCGCGCTTCGAGCGCGGTGAGCCGGCTCGCCAGTCCTCGTCGGTAATGCGCTTCGGCGCTGTCCCTCGCGAACGCCACCGATTCGATCCGGCGCTTCTGCAACCCGGCTTCGGCGTCGAGCGACTGCAGACGGGTGCCCGTCAGGGCGACATCGCGCACCGCGTTGAGGACCGCCTGATTGTATTGCTCGATGAGCAGGTTGCTGGCCTCGCGCGCGCCGCTCAGGTTGGCGTTAAGCCGGCCGCCGTCGAAGATCGGCAGATAGAGGCCCGGAATCAGATTGATCTGCTGGCTCGCATGCGTGAACAGGTCGCCCAGATGCAGCGCGTTGAAGCCGAAGAACGCCTTGATGTCGAAACTCGGATAGAACGCCGCCCTCGCCGCGTCGATCCGGTCGAACGACGACTGCACGTACCACCGCATCGCCTGAAGATCGGGGCGCCGGGCGAGCAGCTCGTAGGAGAGCGTCGCGGGCAGCGCCGCGTCCACCGGCGGGAGCGCAACGGGCTCGATGACGCGCAATCCATCGGGGCCCGCGCCGACGAGCGCGCGCATCGATTCGCGAAACTGCATGATCTGCGCTTGCGCCGCAACGATCTGGCGTCGGATCGCCAGTTCCTGCGCGCGCGCTTCCTCGGTGAACGTGCGTGCTTCGAGTCCGCGCGCGGCACGCCCTTCGTGCGCCTGCACCGCGAACGCCGCCACGTCCCGCGATTCGTTCAGGAGATCGATGAGCCGGTACGTCGTCTGAATGCCGTAGTAAAGCTGCGCGACATCCGCCGAAAGCTCGAGTTCGACGGCGGACGTCTCCGCGAGGCGCGCGTTGCTCACGCCAAGCGACGCGGCGATCTGCGCGCGCTGCTTGCCCCATATGTCGACATTCAGGCTCGCTCCGAGCCCGACGATGCCCTCCGTGTACCACGGTCCCGTGAGGCCCAGAGCCGGCTCGTTCATCGCGAACGGGCCGAGAAAGCCATGCGCCGAAACATGTTCGCGATTAAGCAGCGCGAGCGCGGTCACCTGAAGGCTCGATCCCGTGCTGACGAGCTCGACGTCCGACTTGGCCTGCGCTACACGCGTGCGCGCGATCAACATCGTCGGTGAACCGGCGAGCGCCTGATCGATCAGCGCGTCGAGCTGCGGGTCGTTGAAGCGCGTCCACCAGCGCGCGGCGGGCCAGCCCTGGCGCGCGAGATGGATGTCGTCCGCGAGCGCGATCTGCTCGGGCGCGATCTCGGCATACGGCGCGCTGTCGTGATGGATCAGCGCGCAGCCCGCCGCTACGCACGGCATCCACACGCAGCACAAGGCGGATCGGAGCCATTTCATGTTCGCAACGGCTGTGTCGATACAGCCGCCCCGGAAGCGTCGACGTGCCAGTCCGGCAGCCCCGCCACCTGCCGCGACAGTTCGTCGGCGGCGCCGGCGAGCGGCGCGTCGGCGGGCCCGGTGGTGGGACCAGCCATCGCCGCGCGCGACGGACGATGCGCGGCGGGCGGATCGGCGGCGAGGCCGTCCGCGTATCGCTCGAGATCGGTGGCGGCCCGGTCCCGCGCCGAGCGCGCGGCATTGGCCATGCGCACGCGCGCCGACGCGCCATGCGCCGACAGCGCGCTAGCCAACGCATCGCCTGCCAGCATGATCTCGCGCCCCTGCGCGAGCACCGTCTGGCCGCGCATCGTCAGCTGGGCGTGCTCGCCTTCCTGCCAGCCAGGTTCGAGCGCCACACGCGAGAGCGTCCCTTCGCAATCGGCGAGCACGGCCCACGCCTGCAGCTGGCGCTGCGCATGCAACAGCGCGTCATGCCCGTCTTCGGCCGCGAGCGGCGCGCGCAGCTGCACGGCGATCGCGCGCAGCATCGTGGCGAGCTTGTGCCGCAGCACGTCGCCCTCGCCTTCACGCCAGAACGACATCTGCACGAACGTCGCCACGGCGACGCCGAGCAGGATGCCCACCATCCGGTCGCGGATCTCGGTGAGATCGGTGATCGGCCCGAAGCGCGCGAGCAAGGCCAGCGAGAACGTGAACATGATCTGCGTGCCGGCATAGCTGATCCGCTCCGACCCGGCCGCGATCCACGCCGAGATTGCGAAGACCGGCATCGTAATCAGCAGCAGGCCGACGATATCGTCGAAATGCGGCACGGCGAACACTGTCATGAAGAGCGCCAACGCGCTGCCAACGAGCGCGCCCGCCAGCCGCAGCAGCGCGCGCTGCGTCGATGCGCCGAGACTCGGCAGCGCGACGATCACGCACGTCAGCATGATCGTATGGATGCCCTGCCAGTCGACCGCGTTGTAGAACACATAACACACCAGCACGGCGAGCAGCGTCTTGAACGAGAAGCGCAGGTATGCGGGATTGCTCCACGCGTCGGCCGCGATCATCGGCTCGCCCGAAGATGCTTTGCCCGGCTCTGCGCCGCGCGCGACAAGATGGGCGTAGGCATGCAGCGCGCGCCGCGCTTCGACCGCGGCGGGCATCGCGTCGGCGAGATCGTGCTCGTCGGGCACCGCCGTTTCGATGTAGCGATAAGGTGCGTTGGTCGTGAGCGATTCGTCGAGCGCCCGTGTGTTCGCGCGCAACTCGCGCAGCAGCGCATCCGCGGCCGGCGTGCGCACCGCCGTATCGGGCCAATCGCTCGCGCTGCGATAAAGACGCGACACCGTCGCGATGCGCGCGAGCTGCAACGCCTGGTGCTCGCGATAGTGTGCGTCTCGCATCGTCGTGAAGCGCAGCAGCTTTTGCAGCGTGATCGCGCCCTGCTGGACCATCTCCTGTGTGACAGGGGCGGGCTGTGCGCCGCCATCGAGAGAATGCGCGAGCCGCGCGTCGAGCGCAGCCAGTTGCCGATGCATCTCGGCGTTCAACTGCACGCGCGGCTCTGCGGGCAGCAGAAGCGTGTTCACGATCAGCGTCAGCGCGATCGCATAGTTGATGGCAACCCACACCCACAGCACCGCGCGAATCAGCAGATCTGCCTGATCGATGCGGTCCACGAAGCTCTGCACGTAGATCACAACGATGGCGACCACGAAGAATACGGGGCCGATCTTCGTCACGCGAAGCAGATACACGCTGCAGAAGAACAGCACGCTCGCGACAACGATGCGCACCAGCGGATAGTCGAAGGTGAATATGAGGAGCAGGATCGACAGCCCGATGGCGAGCGTCGATCCGACGATGAACAGCATGCCGACGAGCCGCGTGACCACGACGTTCGACTGCGTGACGTAGAACACGACGATCAGCGAAAGCGCGACTTCTGGCACTTCGAGCGCCATCGACGCGACGATCACGATCGCGCTCGTCAGCAGGCAGCGCAGCGTCACGTTGATGCGGCCGGGAAACGGCGCCAGCTCGCGCGCCAGGAAACCGCCTGCATCGCGCAGCATATCGGGCAGATGATCGGCGGCGGCCACGTGCGCTCCTCAGTGGCGTTCGCGATCGTTGCCGTGCACGGGATGCAACACGGCGACCGCCGACGTGCCCACGCGAAACAGCTCCGGATTCGGACGATCCACGAGGATTCTGACCGGAAAGCGCTGCGCGACATGAACCCAGTTCAGCGTGCGTTGTATGCGCGGCAATCCGCCTGGCAATGCGAAGCCGGCTTCCTCAGATGCGACGCCATAGCCGATCGAATCGACGCTGCCCGCGAAGCGCTGCCCCGCGTCGCTCATCAGGTAGACAGTGGCGGGCGTTCCCTTTCTGATGCCCTTCAATTCCGTCTCGCGGAAATTGGCGACCACGTACCAACGTCGTGTATCAATCAGCGTGAAGACCGGTTTGAGCGCCGTCGCGAACTGGCCGGTCGATGTTTTCAACCCGACGACGCGCCCGTCGAACGGCGCGCGCACCGTCGCGTATTCGAGATTAAGTTCGGCGATCGCGATCTCCGCCTCGATGACGGCGCGTTGCGCGACGAGCGCATCGACGCCGCTGACGGCCGCCACCGCCTGCTGCGCCTGCAACTGCGCGGCGCTCAGCTCGGCCTGCGTCGCGCGTTGCGCCGTGCGGGCGCGGTCGACGTCCTCCGCCGACACATAACCGTGCGACAGCAGCGGCTCGATGCGATGCAGCGTATCGGCGGCCTGATTCGCCGCGGCGCGCGCGCGCTCGACAGCCGCGCGCACGGACTGTGCGTTGTACTGCTGCGCGTTGACGGTGCGTTGCGTCAGCCCGATCTGGCGATCGAGCGCGACGAGCGACGCCTTGCCTCGCGTGAGCGCATGCTGATACGGGCGCGGGTCGATGCGAAACAGCAGATCACCCTCTTTCACTGCCTGATTATCGCGCACGGCCAGCTCGACGATGCGCCCGTTCACCTCCGGCACGATATCGACGGTGTCTGCATAGACATAAGCGTCGTCGGTGCGCGGCGAGCGGTCGAGCTGGCGAATCACGAGCAGCAGCAACAGCAGCGTCGCCACGATCAGGACGATGGCCGGCCATACTCTCTTTTTCTTCGTGTCGGGAGGGGTCGCCATTGCATCACCTGAACATCGCGAGCCAGACAGCGAACGAAAGGAAAGCGACGAGCGTCGGATACACGAGCGCCGAAGGCCCGATTGCACGGTCGGCACCCAGACGCTTCAGGACAACATAGACGACGATCGTCAGCATCACCCCCGCGACGATGCAAAACAGCCAGTCCGGAAAATACGCGCCGAGCACGGCGATGGATGGCGAACTCACGCAACCCGATGTGAGCATCGTGGCGATCGCGGCGACGCCGCGCGCGGACGGCAGGCATGCGCCTCTGTCGAATCGCATGTATCGCTCCAACGTAATATATGTCGCCGGGACAAGAGCGCTAGAAGCTCAAGTAATGATCGACTCGCTTCCTCCCTATGAGCGACGCCTATACTTCCGAAAGCAATATCTTCGGCCTGGCAAACGTCGGTACCTATGAAAAAGAGACAGCTTCTCTGGTTCGTCGCACTTTGGATGCTAGGCGTCGTGGGCACGGGTTTGCTCGTTCTGCCGTTTCACCTCCTGGTTACTGCTGTAATGCGACAATGAGCACTGCGCATTCGCACTGGCAAAGAAGGAACAGATTGTCAGTGGTAGCCCGGGTCACGCTCGGTTACCTTTCCTCTGAACACCCGATACTGCATCGCGTTATAGACAAGAATAACGGGAAGCACGATGGCTGTGCCAATGAGCATGAAGAGCTGGCTCGAATGGCTGGACGAGGCTTCCCATATCGAAATCGAAGGAGGCACGATATTCGGCCAGATACTTATCACCAGTCCGCTGTAGCCAAGGAAGCAAATACCGAGAGTCAGCAGGAAAGGCGTTGCTTCATGCTCGAGGCGAACAGAGCGCAGGACGCCCAAAACACACGCCGCGACGAGTACAGGGACTGGAAGGAACCATACCAGGTTGCCGCTCGCGAACCACCGATGCGCCACCGCGGGCAAACCGATGACCGTCCAGACGCTGACGATGCCGATCGCCGCGGACAGCAGCCAGATCAGGCGCATCATCAGGAACCGCATCTTCCGCTGCAGAACATCCTGGGTCTTCAATATCAGCCAGCCACAAGCCAACGTGGCGTATGTCACGATGACACCGATTCCGCAGAAGAGACTGAAGGGGGACAGCCATGCGAAAGCGCCGCCGACGAATTGACCGTTGACGGTCTCAGTTCCTTGCAACAATGAACCCAATACGATTCCCTGACAGAACGACGCCAGAGCGGATCCACCCATGAACGCCAGATCCCAGGCGTGCTGGGTTCGTGTGGCCTTGCCCCGAATCTCAAAGGCGGCGCCGCGAAAGATCAGGCCAATGACCATCAGAATGAGTGGCATGTAATTCGCGGGGAGCAAGGTTGAATAGGCGATCGGGAACGCCCCATAGAGCCCTGCTCCACCCAGAACCAGGAAGGTCTCGTTACCATCCCAAACGGGAGCGACTGTGTTCATCATCACTTGCCGGTCCTGTGCGGCATCGAAGAAAGGAAAAAGAAGCCCGATGCCAAGATCGAAGCCGTCGAGCAGCACATAGATAAACACACCTAAGCCTATGATGCACGCCCAGACGATTGGAAGGTCGATCACCGTCACGTCAACTCTCCCGGTTTCATCGCATCGAGGGCACGATTGTTCAACACGGGATGCTCGCGTGTTTCCTCCTGTTCGACGTGCGCCGCCGGTCCACGCTTCAGCATCTGAAGCATGTAATAGATTCCGGTACCGAACACGAGCGTGTAGACCATAAGAAAAATCAGCAGCGACACGCCCACTTGCTGCGCGTTGACCGGGGAGACGGAATCGGCTGTGCGAAGCACACCATAGACAGTCCATGGCTGACGACCTACTTCGGTCGTGACCCAACCGGCCAGCAGCGCGACGATTCCCGACGGCCCCATCAGCAACATCACCCGTTGATACCATCGAGCTTCGTAGAGACGACCCTTGATGCGAAGCACGAGGCCGAGGAACGCCGTCAGCAACATGAGCATGCCTAATCCCGCCATGATTCGGAAACTCCAGAATACGATCGGCGAGTACGGACGGTCTTGTGGCGGAAATGCCTTGAGTCCAAGAATTTCGCCATCCCAGCTGTGCGTGAGAATCAGACTGCCCAGATGAGGCACCTGCACCGTAAATCGCGTGACTTCGGCTTGCATATCCGGAAAACCGATCAGATTAAGAGGTGTACCGCCACTTTCGGTTTCCCATAGTCCCTCGATGGCCGCGATTTTCGCTGGCTGATGCTTCCTCGTATTGAGCCCATGAGCGTCGCCCACCGCGATCTGCACCGGCGTGATTACAAGCAATATCCAAAGCGCCATCGAAAAGCTGGTCAGGATGGCCTTGTCTCGTCTTCCCTGCAGCAGATGCCATGCTCCGCACGCCGCAACGACAAATCCGGCGACGATGAATGCCGCGATCGTCATGTGCGCGAGCCGGAACGGAAACGATGGATTGAATATGACCTTCCACCAGTCGACCGGAACGATGCGGCCGTTCGCGATGACAAAGCCTTGCGGCGTTTGCATGAAGCTGTTGGACGCGAGAATCCAGAATGTCGAGACAAGCGTGCCGAGTGCGACCATCAAGGTGGCAAAAAAGTGGGCTCGTGGACTGACTTTGCGCCACCCGAAAAGCATTACTCCGAGGAAACCAGCCTCCAGGAAAAATGCAGTCAAAACTTCATAAGTCAGCAACGGACCCGTGACACTTCCGGCGATGCTTGCGAAGCCGCTCCAGTTCGTCCCGAACTGATAAGCCATGACGACACCGGAGACAACGCCCATGCCGAACCCAACCGCGAAGAAGCGCGACCAGAAGACGTAAAGCTCCTTGTACACGCTGTCGCGTGTGACGAGCCATCGCCACTCGAGCACGGCCAGGAAGCTGGCCATGCCGATACTGATTGCCGGGAAGACAATGTGAAAGGAGATCGTAAACGCAAATTGCAGGCGGGCGAGATGTAAGGCGTCGAGGATATTCATGGCAGAGTCGGCCAGATACCGTCTTGGGCCAGGACTCTTACGTTATAGGTACAAGCCTCGAAGTAGGCAACGATCGCCGAAGAGAACTCGGTGCGGATGCGCCTGCCCGGTAAACACGACGCCCGCGCCTTCGAATGCATCGCGCAACGGCGCCGTCGCATCTCCAACCCTCGTCTCGCGACAGACGTGCTTGCCCTGCGAGACAACGAACGTAAGTGATTCATTCAAGAAACCGTACTCGCCTGTCAGGGTGACCCGGGGCGGGCAATCGCCCACCCGCATGGTGATTCCGCAAAAGACCAATGCAAGCCTTCCATGACCAGGCACGGAAGCTGATGCCGAATGCCTCGGCAAAGCGACGATCCGAGGACTCCTGGCGAGTTTGGCCGATCAGACTGCATCATGCTCAACTATCACTCGCCGCTCTTCGACGTGCGCGGCATCC
This sequence comes from Paraburkholderia atlantica, assembly GCF_009362785.1. Classification (GTDB taxonomy): domain Bacteria; phylum Pseudomonadota; class Gammaproteobacteria; order Burkholderiales; family Burkholderiaceae; genus Paraburkholderia; species Paraburkholderia atlantica. Next base: position 101,401 of record NZ_WHNQ01000015.1, on the reverse strand, counting down.
ACGACGAGCTGCGCGATGCCGACGGACCACGCCGACATTCACCATGACCGCCGCGGGCTTCTATAATCCACGTGGTGAGGGCGATGGCGACGGGTCGCATGATCCCGCGAGTCACGCGATGCTCTACGCGGTTGGTACAACCTACAACGTGAGCAAACGAACCTCTCTCTTCGGAGCGGTGGCTGACGTGCACGACAGCGCGAACGGCACCTTCTCGGTGTTCGCCATGCCAGGCGACTCAAGCACGCCGACGAGCCCGCTGCCTGGCGAATCGCAGACTGGCGCCTACATCGGCATGATGCATGTGTTCTGAGTGCGCATTCGCGACATCGCAGCCGGCATTCGTCGAGGAGGATTGCGATCATGACCAGTCCATCGAAACGGCCGGGCGTCATCGGCGTCATTTCATTGCTGTTCGCGCTGTTGACGGCGGTCTATCTGGTGATCGGCGGCGCGTGGCTGCTCTCGCTCGGCGGCTCGCCGTATTACGTGGTCACCGGCGTCGCGCTGCTAGTCTTCGCCTGGCTGCTGTGGCGCGCTAGCGCCTCGGCATTCGTGCTGTATGCGCTCGTGCTGATCGGCACGGTGTTCTGGGCGCTCTGGGAGTCCGGGCCCGACTTCTGGGCGCTCGCACCGCGCGTGGACGTGCTAGTGGTGTTCGGCGTGTGGCTGCTGTTGCTCACGCGCTGGCATCTCCAACGGCCCTCGCAATTCGCCGTGGTCTCGCTCGTCATCGCGCTCGTCGTGAGTGGCGGCGTGCTCGTCTATGCGCACTTCAACGATCCGCAGCAGATCAACGGCACACTGGCTGGCTCCAGGGGCACACCCGCGCCGAATCCGGACGGCATCCAGCCTTCCGAATGGCCCTCCTATGGCCGCGACGAGCAAGGCACGCGCTATTCGCCACTGCAGCAAATCACGCCTGCGAACGTGAAGAACCTCCAGATTGCCTGGACCTTCCGCACGGGCGACATGAAAGGGCCCAACGATCCGGTCGAGATCACCAACGAGGTCACACCGATCAAGATCGGTGATCTTGTCTACTTGTGCTCACCGCACCAGATCCTGTTCGCGCTCGACGCCAAGACGGGTGAACTAAAATGGAAGTTCGATCCCGGGCTCAAGGCCGATCCGTCATTCCAGCATGTGACTTGCCGGGGCGTGTCGTATATCGATCTTTCGGCGAGCGCGGCGAGCGCGACCGACGCAGCGGCGGCTTCGGGCGCCGAGGCAGCTGCATCCTCGAGCGACCCTGCTTCTGCGACGCAAGCCGCGGCAGCGCCCGCGAGCGACGCCACGGCCGCCGCGACATCATCCGCCCCCAACGGCACCTGCACGCGCCGCATCCTGCTGCCCGTCAACGACGGCCACCTCTACGCGCTCGACGCGCTCACGGGCGCGCGGTGCGCGGGCTTCGGCAACAACGGCGACCTCGACCTGCAGCACGCCATGCCGGTGACCACGCCGGGTATGTACGAACCCACCTCGCCCCCCGTCGTCACGAAAAAGCTGATCGTCGTGGCGGGCGCGGTCGAGGACAACTTCTCGAACCGCGAGCCCTCGGGCGTGATCCGCGGTTTCGACGTGCGCACGGGCCAACTGGTGTGGGCGTTCGACCCGGGCGCGGCGGACCCCAACAAGATTCCGGGTCCGGGCGAGCACTATACGTGGAACTCGCCGAACTCGTGGGCGCCGGCAGCCTACGATGCGAAGCTCGACATCGTCTATCTGCCGATGGGTGTGAAGACACCGGACATCTGGGGCGGCGACCGCACGCCGGACATGGAGCGTTACGCGACCGGTCTGCTCGCGCTGCATGCGTCGACGGGCAAGCTCGCCTGGTTCTACCCGACCGTGCACCACGACCTCTGGGACATGGACCAGCCCTCACAGCCCACCCTTGCGGACATCACCGACAAGGATGGCAAGACGGTGGGCGTGGTGTACGCGCCTACGAAAACCGGCAATCTGTTCGTGCTCGACCGTCGCACTGGCGCGCTCGTCGTGCCCGCACCTGAAATGCCGGTGCCGCAGGGCGCTGCGCCCGGTGACCATGTTTCGCCAACGCAGCCGTTCTCGCAGCTCACGTTCCGCCCGCTGAAAAACCTCACCGACGCCGACATGTGGGGTGCCACGATGTACGACCAGCTCGTGTGCCGCGTGATGTTCCACAGGCTGCGCTATGAAGGCACGTTCACGCCGCCTTCGCTGCAAGGCACGCTCGTGTTCCCGGGCAACCTTGGCATGTTCGAGTGGGGCGGTCTTGCGCTGGACACCGACCGCCAGATCGCCGTTGCGAACCCGATCGCATTGCCGTTCGTCTCGCGCCTGATTGCACGCGGGCCGGGCAACCCGATGGAACCGCAGGCGGGCGCGAAGGGTAGCGGCACGGAGGTGGGCATCCAGCCACAATACGGCGTGCCCTATGGCGTGACGCTCAACGCGTTCATGTCGCCATTGAGGCTGCCGTGCAAGCAGCCGGCATGGGGCTACATCTCGGCGATCGATCTCAAGACCAACCAGATCGTGTGGAAGAAACGCATTGGCACCGTGCGTGACAGCTCGCCGATTCCGTTGCCGTTCAGGATGGGCATGCCGATGCTGGGCGGCCCGATAGTGACGGCGGGCGGCGTGATCTTCATCGGTGCGACCGCGGACTACTATCTCCGCGCGTTCGACGTGAACGACGGCAAGCTGCTCTGGCAAGCCCGCCTGCCGGCTGGCGCACAGGCCACGCCCATGACGTACTCGGTCAACGGCCGCCAGTTCGTCGTTATCGCAGCGGGCGGGCACGGCTCGTTCGGGACGAAGCTCGGTGATTACGTAATCGCTTATGCGCTACCACAGTAAGTCCCCTGCGTTTGGCGCATGTCGCACGGCAAGCACAGGGAAACTCACGGCAGGACAAGTGATATTGAAAAGGGTTAAGCCGTTGTTCGAGGCGGCATAGGCATCCGGTTACTTGCGCATGTGCATTCTTCGGCTACAAGGCGTTGCATGCGCTTTCTAGCGGCCTCACGGCCTTCGAGGTTCGTCAGCCGGTGATCGCGGCACAGCTCGCGCCACGCACGAAACCCAGACGCTCAGTGACGAAATCGCGTTGACGAAGGCGGTCGGTGTCGGCAATCGCGCGCAAGCGCCTGTCGAACTCAGACCGCGCTGAAGCCATTACAAGCGTCTCATTCAGAACTGCTGGGCGCGCAGCGATTCGAATTCGGCCCGGCACGCGTCACTAAACTTCCCGAGAATGTCGATCGATCCATTTTCAAGCATCTCGCGAATTTCGAAGAAGGTTTTATCTGGCGCGAGGTAGGTGTCGACGATCTTGCGCCCGATCATATCCGCTTCATCCGCGACTTGACGGGACGATTGCAAGCGCATGCGGCTGATCTTCGCATAGAGGTTGCCCAGCCCTGCGAGATCCGGCTCGTTATGTTGCAGCGCATCGACATAGCACTTCGTCGCTTCTTCGATGAAATCCCTGTATAGGTCCTGCAGCCGCGCGCGCTCATGCACCCGCCACTCCGCGCGCACCTGTGTGCGTTGGGTCAGCCACGACGCGAACACCGAAGTAAGCCCACCTATTCCGGCGCCGACGAGTGCAGCGAGAGCGGATATAACCGACGCGTTCATGGAGCGACCTTTGTTCGGCTTGCGGAGCTCCCAATATATTAGCGCTGGTATTGCGGGTGCTCAGGCCCGGTCGCTCAAAGACGGTAGCTGACGCCGAGAAAGCCGAACCACACGCTCGCGATCTGATCGAAACTGCTCCGGCTCGATCACCCACCGTCGGGGGACCAGTGCAAAACGCTTCTATCAAGCTCACATTCGCGTCTGCCGAGTTGAGAACGATGACGTTCTCGGCCCCGGCACGCGACGGACAGACATAGCCAAAGTCACACTAACAGCAGGAGGCACATGCGACCCTCCGATTTGCGCTTAAGGCGCGATGACGACTGGATGGAAGTTGGCCTGTTCGATTGCGTACGCAATCTGGCGCTGGTCCAACGATGACGACTCGACCTTTACTGTTTTGGCTGCGACGTCAATTTGTACCTTCGCGGCCGGGTCCAGGCCCGCAATTGCCTTGCTGATTGCGCTCGCACATCCACCGCACGACATGTCCGCCACCTTGAATTCCATTTTCCTCTCCACGTGATAGATGTCCGTTTACAGCATGGACATTCCCACGGTGGGAATGTCAAGTAGAGTCGCAACGGCCACACCGGAAATGTCCCTAGCCGAGAGCGTTGAGTCCGCCCGAGGCCAGCCTTCAGTTACGAAATGACGCCTTCGCACGCTTAACCAGGTCGTAAGCCCGTGCTAAACTTCGCGCCTATGTCCTACTGGCGCAAAATCATTCTCGTCGTGCTACTGACACTGAGCCTTCCGGTTCAGTCGTTTGCGGCCGTCTCGATGATTTGTGCTGCTTCTGAAGCGGTCGGTGATGACACGACCGCCCACCATGTCCATCGAGGCGACTCAGTCGACGGACATGCGCTGGTATCCGACGATGATGGCCATCATGGGCACGACCACACCGGCGTACACCATGCTCACGGGTGTTTAACCTGTGCCTCCTGCTGCGTCGGTGCAGCCATACCAGTCGTACCTGCCGCCTCCGCCTGGGCTGACCAGGCGCACTTCCCCGTCCCTCCGTCTCCGGCTGCGCGTGTCGCGTCGTTCTTGACCAGCGGCATTGAACGTCCTCCCCGCCTGATTCTCGTCTAATCCTCGCACTCGCGGCCATTCGCTGCGACCAGCAAGCTCTTCTGGGGTCTTTGACAGACACCGGATGATTTATGACGAGAGCAATTCATGCGAACAATTTCTGCGGCGCTATTCAGCGCAAGCGCAGTACTGCCGTTGCTCGCGCACGCGACGGCTCTTGCCGACCCGACTGATGCGGCGATATCGGTGCCGACCGTCACCGTGCACTCCGCCTTTGACGGCTACCGGTCGTACCGGGACGGCGAAGCACCCAGTTGGCAGTCATTGAACCGCGCAGTTACACCCGGTCACAGCAGGGCCGGGATGCAGCAAGGTCACCAATCAGGCGATGCTTCCGCCGCGAAGAAACACGAACACGGGGGCGAGTCGGAATGATGCGACTACTCGCGCACCGCCGCGCGACCTCTATCGCCCTCGCGACGCTGTTCATGGCCGGCTGCACGACCTTCTCGAAGGACGGTGGCTTTAACACCGTATCGTCGACAGCGTCGGAGCGCCTTGGCAAAGATGTCGTCTACGTGAAAACCGACGAAGACCGCGAGGCGGTCTTCAGGCGGACACAGGAACTGCTGTCGAAGCCGCTCGGGATGGATGAGGCCGTCCAGGTCGCGTTGCTGAACAACCGGGGGCTTCAGGCATCGTACGGCGAGCTCGGCATTTCCGAGGCCGACCTTGTTCAGGCTGGCCGCCTGCCCAACCCGGGCTTTACGTTCAGCCGGACACACTGGAGCGATGGCTTCGGCATCAGCCGGACCTTTTCCATGGGCGTCTTAGCGATTCTCACGCTGCCGGTGGCGACACACATCGAGAGTCAACGGTTTGAACAGACCAGGCTCGAAACTGCCAACGCGATGCTCGCCGTCGCCGCCGACACCCGAAAGGCCTACGTGAGTGCTGTGGCTGCGGAGCAGGCAGCCGTTTACGCCGCTCAGGTCAAGGACTCCGCCGAGGCTGGGGCAGAACTCGCCCTACGGATGCGCCAGGCTGGCAACTTCAGCAAGCTCGACTATGCGCGCGAGCAGGCCTTCTACGCGGAGTCGGTCGCGGAGGTGGCAAAGGCAACGCAGCAGTCAGTCAGTGCTCGCGAAAAGCTCACCCGCATGATGGGCCTTTGGGGTTCAGGAACCCAGTTCAAGTTGCCCGAGCGCCTGCCCGACCTGCCAAACGACAGGCCGCAACTCAACGACCTCGAGGGCTTCGCGATGCGGAACCGCCTGGACATTCAGGCGGCGAAGCAGCGCACGCAAAGCGTCGCCAGCTCTCTGGGGCTCAGCAAGGCAACCCGGTTTATCAATGCGCTCGACGTCGGCTATCTCAACAATTTCGAGACCGACAAGGGACATGAGCGCGGCTACGAAATCAGCGTCGAGATTCCAATCTTCGATTGGGGCAGCGCAAAGGTCGCGCGGGCTGAGGCCATCTACATGCAGTCCGCAAACCGCCTCGCCCAGACGGCGATTGATGCGCGCTCCGAAGTACGCGAGTCGTATTCCGCCTACGTGACGAGCTATGACGTCGCCAGGCACTACCGCGACGAGGTGGTGCCCGTGCGCAAAACCATCTCGGATGAAATGCTGCTGCGTTACAACGGCATGCTCGCAAGCGTGTTCGAGCTGCTTGCCGACTCACGCGAACAGGTCGCCGCCGTCAACGGGTACATCGACGCGCTGAAAGACTTCTGGCTCGCGGAAACGGACCTGCAGCAGTCGCTTGGGGGGCGTCTTCCGCCGCTCGCCATGACGCGGGCACCGGACGCCCCGCGTAGCGACGCAACAGATGCCCCTGCCCCACAAACGCCATCGGCCCCGGCGCAGGAGTCGCCATTGTCGGCCGCAACCATGCAACCGGCGTCGCCGACGAATTCAAAAGGTGAATGAAGATGGTTTCACGTCGAAGTTTTCTCGGCGGCTCGGGCGCAGCGCTCCTCGGCGCGGCGTTGGTCAGCAAGGCTGGCGCAGCGTCACTGCCAGAAGCGCCCACGATGGAAACGACCGCCACACAGCCACCGCTGGTACCGCCCAATGGTCGCCCCTATACACCCGTGGCGACCCTGAACGGCTGGACGCTGCCGTGGCGCATGAAGAACGGCTGGAAGGAATTTCACCTGACTGCCGAGCCGGTGGTCCGTGAAATGGCACCCGGCATGAAGGCGAATCTTTGGGGATACAACGGCCAGGCGCCAGGCCCGACCATCGAAGCGATCGAAGGCGACAGGGTCCGCATCTTCGTGACCAACAAACTGCCCGAACACACCACGGTTCACTGGCACGGGATGCTGGTGCCTTCCGGGATGGACGGTGTCGGCGGGCTCACTCAACCGCACATTCCCCCAGGCAAGACGTTCGTCTATGAGTTCCAGCTCGAGAAGCACGGCACCTTCATGTATCACCCCCACGCCGACGAGATGGTGCAGATGGCGATGGGGATGATGGGCACGTTCATCGTGCACCCGAAGGACCGCAGCGTCATGCCGGTAGACCGCGACTTCGTGTTCCTGATGTCCGCCTACGACATCGACCCGGGCAGCTTTACGCCGCGCGTCAACGAAATGACGGACTTCAACATGTGGACGTGGAACGCGCGCGTCTTTCCCGGCATCGACCCTCTGCCGGTACGCGCGGGAGACCGCGTACGCATCCGCTTCGGCAACCTGACGATGACCAATCATCCCATCCATCTTCATGGGTACAGCTTCGAGGTCGCAGGAACCGACGGCGGGTGGATTCCGCCGTCTGCACGCTGGCCGGAGGTCACGGCCGACGTCGCAGTCGGTCAGATGCGAGCCATCGAGTTCACGGCGAACCGGCCCGGTGACTGGGCGTTTCACTGTCACAAGTCGCATCACACGATGAATGCGATGGGCCACCAGGTACCGAATCTCATTGGCGTACCGCAGAAAGACCTCGCGAAGCGCATCAACAAGCTCGTGCCGGACTACATGGCGATGGGCAGCGCAGGCGGCTCAATGGGGGACATGGAAATGCCGCTACCCGACAACACGTTGCCAATGATGACCGGAACAGGACCGTTCGGCGCGCTGGAAATGGGCGGCATGTTCAGCGTCGTCAAGGTGCGCGAAGGTCTCGGCCGGAACGACTACCGCGACCCTGGCTGGTTCAAACATCCGAAGGGGACGGTCGCCTACGAGTACACCGGTGAAATGCCGGATAGCTGATTTCCTGGCGAGCCGGACGTGGCTCCGGCCGATATTTGTTAATCCAACTGTGGGAGAGAACATGATGAAGAAAGCAATTGCTTCGATTTTGCTGGGCTGTGCCGTCGCGGTGTCCGCGACCGCGTTTGCCGCAGATGACGCGGGCAACACGAACACGACGAGCGGCGCACAACAGGGCGCAGAAGCGACGAGCAGCATGTCGCATGGGGAAGTGAAGAAAGTGGATATCTCCGCCGGAAAGCTGACCATCAAACACGGACCGCTCAAAAACCTGGATATGGAAGCCATGACTATGGTGTTCAGGGTCAAGGACCCAGCCCTGCTTTCACAGGTGAAAGTGGGCGACAAGATTGACTTCGTGGCCGAAGAAATCGATGGCGCGCTCACCGTGACGAAGCTGCAGAAACAGTGAACATTTCAACGGGGCTGTCAGCGCCGCAATACAGGCTACGCCCCGATTTGGTCTTGAGAGGAAACAATCGTGAATACCAATTTACGGAAACTGCTGGTCACTGCAGCAGCGACCACTGTCGTGCTTTCACCCGCTCTCGCGTTTGCCCACGGCAAGCTGGAGAGCGCCACGCCAGCGGCCGGCAGCGCAATCGATACATCGCCTGAAATGCTGCGTCTGACTTTCAACGAAGACCTCGAGTCGTCGTTTAGCACAATCAAGGTGGTCGATGCGTCTGGGGCGCCTGCGACAAAGGCGAAGGCCAACGTCGATTCGTCGAACCCACGCGTGCTCATCGTCGCGGTCCCGAAGCTGGCTTCCGGCTCGTACACCGTCCAATGGGCGGTCATGACGCATGATGCTCACAAGACCAAAGGCACCTACACATTTGCGGTGAAGTGATGAACGATGGTTTCCTCGGCATTTTGCGGCTCGTGCTGGTAGCGTTGCAGAACATCGGTTTCGCTGTTCTTGTCGGTGCCCTGCTGAGTGACAGATGGCTGTCCCGCAGCACTTCGCGATGGCAGAGCAGCGTCAGTGGCCGCCTGCTTGTCACCGTGCGCATCGCTTCCTTTACCACGCTGATGTCCAGTGCGTTCGCATTCTGGATTCATTGTGCGCTGATGAGCGAATCGACGCTCGGCGAGGCAGGTCCCGCTATCCGTTCAATGCTGGTGGAAACCGACTTCGGCCATGCCTGGTTGGCAGGCGCAGGGTTGATGCTCGTGGTGGTGATTCTGTCGTTCGCACAATGTCGACGCCCGATTCATTTCAAGCCCGCTATCTGGCTGGCCATCGCGGGCGTTGCACTGGCGCGCAGTCACGGCGGACACCCTGTGGATGCGGGCGTCTTTAGTTTGCCGGTGTGGGTGGACTGGATGCATCTGCTTGCCATCAGCGTGTGGGTGGGCCTCGTCCTTGTTACAACGTACATCGTGGTGCCCCGCATATTTATCGCGCCCACCGCCGACCGTGCCAAAGCCGCGATGTTCGTTCAGTCGCTTTCTGACGTCGCGACTTTCGCGCTGGCCATCCTGATTATCACTGGCGCGTACAGCGGCTGGCGCGGAGTCAATGCACTTGAGCACCTGTGGGCGTCCATATACGGACAAGTCCTGCTGGTTAAGCTTGCTCTCGTAGTCACTGCCGCCGCGCTTGGGGGGCACAACCGGTTCTTCGAAATGCCCGGGCTACTCTCGTCTCTGAAAGACACGGGAACCGAATTCACAGCAAAGCCATTGAAGCGGTTCGCCGTTATCCTGCATGTCGAGTCATTTGTTCTGGCAGGCGCGCTGTTGGCCGCTGCGGTCCTTGTTTCCAGCCCGCTTCCCGGCACAACGTAGACTCCCCGGCGGGTCCCGTGGCGCATCGTTAGCTTGCTGCACCGTTGACTTGGCGCGCTCAAAAAGCTCGTAGACGGCCATGCCCGCAACCATGGCAGCTACAAAACCAACGGCCTTGCGGCATCCCGCGCCCAACGCAACCGGCGCAGGTCCCGGGCAAACCAGCCAGACCCCAGCCGATACCAAAGGCGGCGCTACCCAGGACGAGCCGCAGCATGATGGTCTTGCTGGCTGGAAGCTGCATCGGCAACCCGAGGAACGCGCTCCATAAATGTTCAACAGTATCCCGAAGGACCGCCATCAAGCTTCAACTGTGCAATCGCGATAGGCAGCGAACTTCGAAGTCTTTCCGATGCCGGGATTCAAACAATTGCACGGGTCGAGCTTCCTGTAGAACTCTGCAAGTTGCGGCTTGGCCTCGTACAGGTGGCCCACGTTGTGCTCGGCGGGGTACTCGGCACCACGAATATCGAGCAACTCGAGCATCTCGTGTTCGAGTGCGAGACAGTCGTTGCCTTTGGCGACAATGTAGTCCTGGTGAAAGACGTGACAGAGGAAGTGCCCGTAATAGAGCTTCAGCACAATCGCACGCTCGGTTTCATTCGGCAGCCGCTCGAACCAATCCCGATCGTTGCGTCGTAGCGCGATATCGAGCGCGACGATATCCTCGACCTCGCGATGATGAACCGCACGGTATCGAACCGCCGCGCTCGCCGCCGCGAAGCGATGCAGAAATGCCTTGCGGCCTTCTTCTTCGGTACATTCGAAATACGCGCCGCCGGATTGCGCGAAGCGTCTCGACAAGAAGGCGCGCGCTTCCTCGATGCCCGCCGCCGGCACCTTCAGCATCAGATGATGCTCATACTGCTCGCGATATGCGTTGAGCCTTGCAGGCAGATGATCCGGCAGACGTTCGCTGATCCATTGCAGCACGCGATCGGTCAGATGCTTCGGTACGAAACCGAGGCGCTCGAACAACGCGTCGCAGCGCGTTTTCAGATTGAAGAACATCGGCAACCGTTCCGTGCCGAACCTGTCGATGATGACGAACAGATCCTTCCCGTACTTTCGCGCAACATCGAACGCATCACGATGCAGATATTCGCCGGCAATCGGCAGGTGCGCGAAATTCGCGAGCGCATGGCGTCGGATGTCGGTCAGCACGCTCGTGTCGTTGGTGCCGATATAGAACACCTTCGCGCCCTGCTCCGCCGCAAACGTGTCGAGACGCACCGCGAATACCATCAGCTTGCCGGCGCAACCGGAAGCTTCGAACAGGCGTCGCGGATCGGCGTTAAAGCGCGCAGGCGTCGGCGCATCGACATTGCGGACATGGGTGGCGTACTCATGATCCGAAGCCGCCGCATCGTTGCGAATGTCCGCGTCGGTGAACGTGCCGTCTTCGACGCGCGACAGAATCTCTTCGGGCGTGTTGCCGAGTTCGATACCCAGATGGTTGACGAGCCGCAGCTTGCCCGAGGCATCGACGGCGGCAAACACCGCCATCTCTGTATATGCCGGTCCGCGATGCACCAGCGAGCCGCCCGAATTGTTGCTGATGCCGCCGAGCACCGACGCGCCGATGCACGACGAGCCGATCACCGAATGCGGCTCGCGTCCGAGCGGTTTCAGTGTGCGTTCAAGTTGATCGAGCGTCGTGCCGCCGATGCAGACAACCTGACGCCCGCCCCCGATCAGATGCACGCGGCGGATGCGCGCAGTGCTGACGATGACAACGTCGCGGTCGTAGTCGTCGCCGTCAGGCGTCGAACCCCCGGTCAGTCCGGTATTCGACGCCTGCGTGATGACGATCGCCCGCGCCGCGACGCATGCGGCTAGCACCTGCCATTGTTCGACCAGCGTGCCGGGGCGCGCCACCGCCAGCACACGGCCGTTCCCAAAACGGTAGCCGGTGCGGTAACGGCGCGTTTGCGCATCACTGGTGAGCACGTTGCGCGCGCCGACGATATCGCCGAGCGACGCGAGCAATGTTCTACGCGTATCCCCTGGGGAAATCGCGGAATAGGCTGTATCGGACATAACGGCCTTCGATCACATGTCAACGCAAGAGTGGCATCAGGCCCGGCTCGGCTGCGCCGCCGGTGTCGTTACGGACGGCGCGCGCTGAGTCAGCGCCAGCACCGCACCGACGAACAGCGCCCCCGCGACGACCATCAGACCGGCGTTGGTGCTGTGCGTCACGTCCTTCATCCATCCGATAATCGACGGGCTGACGAATCCGGCGAGATTGCCGATCGAATTGATCATCGCGATTCCGGCGGCAGCGGCCGTGCCGGTCAGCACGCTGCTCGGATACGTCCAGAAGACCGGCATCATCGACAACACGCCAGCGGTGCCGAGCGACAGCGTGAACAATACGAGCGCGAGATTGCCCGCATGGAGCGTACTTGCATAAAAGCCCGCTGCCGCGGCAACGGCCGCCATCGCGAGATGCCAGCGGCGCTCGTTGCGACGGTCGGAACTGCGCGCGACCAGAATCATCGACACGATCGCGACCGCATAAGGCACCGCAGTCAGCATGCCGACATCCAGCGCTTCCTTGACGCCCGCCGCCTTGATGAGCGTGGGCAAGTAAAAGCTCACGCCGTAAAGACCCATCATGCAACAGAAGTAAATCGCCGCGAGCCGCCAGACACGGCCATTCGACACGATGCTCCTCAGCGACGCCTCAGCGCCTGCGTGTCCGTCGCGTGCAAGGTTGTCCTCGAGAAGCTGCTTCTGCCGTTCGTCGAGCCAGGACGCGGCGCGGATACCGTTTGGCAGCACGAACAGCGTGACGATGCCGAGCACCAGTGACGGAAGCGCTTCGATCAGGAATAGCCATTGCCAGTTGGACAAACCACGCACGCCGTTGAACGCCTGCATGATCCCGCCCGACAGCGGGCCGCCGAGCACGCCAGCCACCGGAATGCCGATCATGAAAAGCGCGTTCATGCGGCCACGACGCACCGACGGATACCAGTACGTCAGATAGAGCACGATACCCGGAAAGAACCCCGCCTCGGCGACGCCGAGGAGAAAGCGCATCGTATAGAACATGGCGGGCGTCTTCACGAACAACGACGCCGCCGACACCAGCGCCCATGTCACCATGATCCGGCTGATCCACACGCGTGCACCCACACGATGCAGCAGAATGTTGCTCGGCACTTCGAACACGAAATAGCCGATGAAGAAAATCCCTGCGCCAAGCCCGTACACCGACTCACTGAACTTCAGGTCGCTGAGCATCTGCAGCTTGGCGAATCCCACGTTGACGCGATCCAGATAGGCCGCGACATAGCAGATGAAGAGAAACGGCAGCAGACGCCAGGTCACTTTCGCGTAAGTCGCGCTTTCGAACTCGGTCGTTGTGGTTGAAGCGAGGGTACGGGATCGATCCGTAGCGGGCCGGCGGGACGCGCCTGTCGGGTTGTGCGAGGGCATCGCGAGTCTCCAATTCGTGTGCGGCTTGCCGCCGCAACTGAGTTTGCTAGCGCGCATTGTTTCGCGCCAGTACGAGACTGTCGAGACGTTTTGGCACTGGTCCTACCAGTTATTTTCGTCGTGCCGGGCGCGGTTTCACGCGCGAATCAATGCCGACGCGGGTGTCCGGACGGACGCACACTCGTGCTCCCGCTTGCGGCTCGCGTCATTCCCAACCCTTGAGACGCAGCGTGGCCCCCACCAGACGCTGCTCCTCCGCTTCGATTTCTCTCAGACAGGTGATAGTGGTGGCGATATGAGTAGCGGCAGCCTTGCGGGCCGGCTCCGGCTGTTTGCCGATGACGGCCTTGTAGAGACGGGCATGCTGCCTGTCGATTACACGCTTTTCCGCCTCGCGATGGTAGAGGTTATTGACGGAGGCGAAGACGGAACTCAACAACAGATCGGTGAGCGAACTCAGCGTGTGCACGAGCACCGGGTTGTGCGAGGCCTCGCAGATCGCGAGATGAAACGAATAGTCGAGCCGCGCACGCGTCGACTCGTCCACGTCGCTTTGGTTCGCGGCGAGCATCTCCTCGTAGCGGCGGGTGATCAGCGCGAAATCCGCCTGCGTTCCCCGAAGTGCGGCAAGACGCGCCGATTCAGCCTCGAGCATCTCGCGTACTTCGAAAATGTCGTAGAGGGTCCTCGGCTGTGAGCCGAGAAGATGCATCATCGGCGTGAGAGCCGGTTGCGAGGTAAGCGCCGCGACGAACGACCCCCGTCCGTGCGCAGTGTCGATGATTCGGCGCGCCCGCAACACCTTCAACCCTTCTCGCAAGGCGGACCGCGACACACCCAGTTTGACCATCAGACGCCGCTCGGACGGTAAGGCTTGACCCGGTTTCAGAACGCCGTCGACGATCAGGCTTTCTATGCGTTCGGCGACCACATCCGCGATTTGGGACGGGTATTCTGGTTTGACTTCCTGCATGGCGTATCTCACTGGTCCGACCACTTCGAAGAGACTCTAGCTGATGGCAATCCTAGCACTGTTGCCACAAGACGCTCCGCCAATTGCATCGCACACACAGACCGGCGCCAGATTTTGCAGCGCTACAGGTGCGTGGAGGTCAGAAGCCTTCATAGGGAAAAGTTGGCGCGCGAAGAGAGGCGCTTCAACGAAATACTGCAAGTGCCCTCAAGCACGGTTTTCTTGGGACAAAACCGGCGGACCTGTGCCGGCGTCGCCGCTGCAGGACACCATCCTCGAGACCGCTTCAGTCCGAAAAGCTGCCGGACAGCCTATGCGTTCGACTCGGCGGTACCGGACGGTCACCGGTCGCACGCCGTGTGGCTGCTGCAGGTCCCTTTGCTGACGTTGACGATGCGGTTCAGCGTAGTCGCTAAACCTCGCTAGCCATAGTCTTAAGACTCTCGGCCGTTCGATTCTTCTTTGATCGGCGATCGCGCCAGTTTTACCGCCTCACTTTTGATCGCCTCCGAAAGTAATTGTCCCAGTCCTTGATGAGGACCAAAAAACCAATATCGGATCAGAATATCGTAGGCGGGTATCGGGCGGAACCCGGGATTTCCGCCCGTCAGTCCTTCGGCCAAACGCTCGGTGACATAGCCCGCGTGTCGGCCGGTCGCTATCGCTGCATAAACCGCAATCAGCGAACGTAGCCGAAGACCATCATGGCGAATCCGCTGCTCACGCAATCGGTGTTTCTCGAACGCGTGAAGGACAAACGGTTCGAGGTCTCCCCCGTGCTCCCATAGTATTGGACCAATGTTTTCCAGCGCGCTCCACGACGGTTGCGGGCCAAGGCGGCTAGCGATCTCCTGACTGGCATAAAGCCGCAGGCGATCCTCGAAGACGTCCCAATAGTGGATGGCACCATGCCCCGGTTCCGACTCGGTCAAGCCGAAGTCGACGGTGCCGCGCATGACCCACGACGCAATTTCCCTGGACGAGCCAACTGCGATGTCGATCTGCGGCAAATCCTTGCGGGACAAGAGATTGGTCACAATGGCCGACATCCAATGGTCGTGCGCATTCTGGCTACACGCAACGAGCAGGCGCCGCTTGGGCGCGTACCGATAGGTCTCGATCCGTTGCACCGTCAGTTGCACATCGGCGAGGATCCGCTCCGCCTCTCTCAACAGTGCGCGACCGGCATCTGTCAACGAGAGTCCATTCCCAACTCGATTGAACAACACGACATCGAGCGTTTCCTCAAGCTTGCGCATAGAAATGCTGATCGCCGACTGAGTTACACCCAGGCTGCCCGCGGCCAACGTGAAACTTCCGTGGCGAGCCGCTTCGACGAACATCTTCAATTGTTCGAGGTTCATGGGCTACAGGGCGCGTCCTTCGCGAAGCGGCTGCACGACCTGCTGCATGAATGGACCGATATCGCGCAGCGGATCTTCAAACTGGCAGACGATCTTGTCGACGCCAAGCGCCGACAACTGCTCGACCCGATTTCGCACCTCGGCGAAACTGCCGATCAGGTGGGCATTGAAGCCCGAATTGGTGTCGATCATTAGCTCATCGGTCAAATCGGTCCAGGTGGTCGCGCCCGACGCTTGCATGGCCGCCCGAAAGAAGGCTATGGCTTCATCGTTGCGCGTTTCGACGATCTGCTCTCTTCGCTCCGCCGCCGTGGCGGCGCTCTCGGCGGCGATCACGAATGCATTCACCGCGATCGCAACGCGACGGTCCCATCGCAACGCAGCCTGTCGCGCGTCGACGATATGCCTCGTTAACTGCACGTCGGGCAACCCATTCAAAAACAGACAACCCGCCCACTCCGCGGCAAGCGCCGTCGCCCGTTCCGAATGGCCACTGACCCAGATATCCGGCGCCTTGTCGGCGTCGAAGCCCAGCATCCGATAATTGGTTGGAGCCCCCCCCGATCCGATTTCCAACGATGCGTCATGCGCCATTCCGGGGTCGCGGAAACGGCTTAACGTGCGCAGGAAAGTATCTGCGCGATCGTATCGACCCTTGTGATCGAGCAATGCGACGTTCGCAGCGTCGAACTCGTCCTTCCACCAGCCGCTCGTGATGTTGACCGTTACGCGCCGGCCCGCTATCAAGGACACGGTTTCGATCATGCGCGCGGCAAGAAGCGGCGAGCGCAATCCAGGCTTGATCGCCCCGCATAGACCAATGCGGCGGGTTACGGCTGCAAGCGACGAAAGCAGACTCCACGCGTCCAAGACTGGGGCACACGGCCCATGCACGCTGTTCAGCACATCCTCGGACGCATACAGAAAGTCATAGCCCAAGCCGTCAGCGAGCCGGCCGACCTCGATGCAGGACCGTATGTCCGGAGCAACCGAGGACTCCCGGGTGCGCAGCCACTTTCCGTAAATAGGCAACCAGATACCAAAGCCAATTGGGCTGGGTACTGCGCGCTTCCGAGTGGACATGTCGATACGTTTCCTGGCGGCAATGACCTGACGGTGCTCGGCAAGCCAACATTCAAGAGCATGAAATGGTAACCCATACTCGGACGCCCCCTTCTCTTCATTTCGAATATTTATAGTCCATAAAAATTGTTAATGATTGCCGGAGACGATGGGATGATTCGGCCACGCCGGTTTCAGACGAAGGCAACCCGCTGCAGAGCGGGCTGTGCGGCACGGTGGCATCGAGTCGGAACGGACCGTCGAAACAGGGACGTGATGTAGGAACACAGGAACATCGGGGGCCGAGTGACTCGCCTCGACGTGGTACACCTCATACCATTGCAATCAGATGAATCGACAGCCCCCTGAGATGGCAGCACACAGCAGCGCGATTTCGTTGCGAAGCATCGCGCTCTCATTCGGCGGCGTTCAGGCGCTCCGTCAAATCGACCTCGACATCGCAAAGGGCGAGATACGCTCGATCATCGGGCCGAACGGCGCAGGGAAGTCCTCGTTGATCAATGTCATTAGCGGCCTCTACCGTGCCGATGAAGGCTTCATCACCTTGGGCGACACACGGGTGCGCCATATCCGCCCGGAGCAGCAGGCGCGTCTCGGGATCGCGCGCACGTTTCAAAACCTGGCCATTTTTGGGGGCCTCTCCGCACGCGAAAATATCGAACTCGGACACACGTATCGGCGGCGTTCGGGCTTCCTCGAGCATATGTTCTGGTCGAGCCGCGCAAGTGTCGAGGCGATAGCCGTCAGGCAGCATGTCGACGAAATCCTGTCTTTGCTCGATTTGCACGATGTGGCCGAGCATCCTGCGGCGAACCTGCCCTATGGTCTGCAAAAGCGCGTGGAACTCGCGCGAGCGCTCGCGGCCGAGCCAACCCTGCTGTTACTCGACGAGCCGATGGCCGGCATGACCGCGACGGAAAAAGCGCAGATGGCCGGCTTCGTGCGCGCTATCCATGAGCGCCATCGCACGACGATCGTCCTCATCGAGCACGACATCGGCATTGTCATGAACCTCTCGGACCGAGTCGCGGTCCTCGACTACGGTAGAAAGATCGCGGACGGTACACCGGCCGAGGTCCGCAACGACCAAGCCGTCATCGATGCCTATCTCGGCGTCGCGCACACCGGGGAGACCGAACGATGACCGCGACCGATCTTTACTTCCTTATCGAGGTCTGTGTCGGCGGCATGCTCTCCGGCGTGATGTACTCGCTCGTCGCAATCGGCTTCGTGCTGATCTTCAAGACGACGCGCACGCTGAATTTTGCGCAAGGCTCGATGATTCTCTTCGGCGCGCTTACGTTCGTGTGCCTCCTGGAGCGCGGCGTGCCGTTCGTCCTGACGTCGGCCGCGACGCTCGCCGTCATGGTGTTACTGGGCTGGTCCATAGAACGCACGATCGTCAAGCCGCTGCTCAACCGTCCCCCGATGACGCTTTTCATGGCCACGCTCGGGCTGTCTTACGTGATCGAGGGAGGCGCGCAACTGGTATGGGGTACGGCTGTTCATCCGCTCGACCTCGGTATCAGCGATATCCCGCTCGAAATTCACGGCGTGATGGTGTCCGGATTCGACCTGCTGGCAGCCGCTATCGTCGCCGCGATGGTCGCCGCCCTCAGCGTGTTCTTTCACTTTACCCGCACAGGGATGGCGTTTCGCGCGTCTGCCGACGACCCTTATGCCGCGCTGGCAATCGGCCTGCCGCTCGCACGGATTGGCTTCGCGGTCTGGGCCGCAGCCGGCCTTGTGGCGCTCGTCGCAGGTGTGTTGTGGGGCGCGCGCCTAGGGGTCCAGTTCTCGCTTTCGCTCGTCGTTCTCAAGGCGCTACCCGTGCTGGTGCTCGGCGGTTTCGATTCGATCGTCGGCGCCATTGTGGGCGGGCTCATCGTCGGGATGAGCGAAAAGCTTGCCGAGGTCTATCTCGGCGCGGTGATCGGAGACGGTATCGAGGCGTGGTTTGCCTACGTGACCGCGCTAGTGTTCCTTTTGATTCGTCCGAACGGATTGTTCGGCATGCCGCGCACTGAGCGAGTGTGAAACAAATGAGTGAGCAAACCCTTGCGGTCCGCGTTGTCTCCAGCGACCGGAGAAAAATCGCGTTTCTCGCGTTCGCCTGGCTAGTGACCGGGTATGTCCTGGTCCCGTACCTTGCATCGAGCTACGTTCTCGAAGCGATTCTGTTGCCCTTTCTGAGTCTTAGCCTCGCCGCCCTGGGCCTTAACATACTGACCGGATATTGCGGGCAGTTGTCGCTCGGCTCGGCTGCCTTTATGGCCGTCGGCGCGTTTGCCGCATACAACATCAATCTGCGCCTGCCCGGGGTGCCTCTGTTGGGCAGTATTTTACTTGGCGGGCTCTGCGCAGCGGGGATCGGTGTCGTGTTCGGATTACCGAGCCTGCGCTTGCGCGGCTTTTACCTCGCGGTATCGACACTCGCCGTCCAGTTCTTCGTGCAGTGGGTGCTGACGCACTTTCCGTGGTTCTCGAACGGCAACCCGTCGGGCGTAATCTCGGCGCCGTCGCTGACCGTGGGACCGTATACCTTCGATAGCGTGCAAGGACGCTTCGTATTCGCGTTCACAATCGTGAGCGCACTGACCTTGCTCACGACGCGCCTGGTTGCGTCTCCTATCGGCAGCGACTTCATCGCCGTACGGGATAACGAGATGGCGGCGCGCGTGATCGGTGTACGCGTGCTGCATACCAAACTGTTCGCGTTCGCACTGTCGTCGTTCGTCATCGGCGTCGCCGGTGCCTTGTGGGCCTTCACCTATCTGCGCACAGTCGAGCCGGCCGGCTTCAACCTCGACCGTTCGTTTCAAATCCTTTTCATCATCATCATTGGCGGACTCGCGTCCATTCGAGGCGCCTTCGTCGGGGCGGCATTCATGGTCGTCTTTCCGCTCATGCTCTCCCGCGCGAGCAGTTTGCTGCTCGGCACGCTGATCGACTCGGGAACGCTGGAGATGGCTGAACGCATGATCATTGGAATGCTCATCATCGTTTTGCTCATCAAGGAGCCGGATGGGCTCGACAAGCTCGTTCGGCAGCTATCGCGCTCGCGATCCGAGGTCTGATCCTTGGTCATCGATTCATCACTCAACCGAATAAACGGAGTAGAAAGAAATGAGGTTTTTTGGAGCAATCAAGGCGGCGATGGTCGCAGCGCTGCTCGCAACGGGCATGTCCGCCGCACATGCGGACGGCACACAGTACTTCCCGCTGCAAAGCTATCGGGTTGGCCCATACGCCGCGGGTGGCACGGGGTTCTTCGGTGGATTCATCGACTACATGAACCTCGTCAACCTTCGCGATGGCGGCGTGAATGGTGTGAAGCTCAGTTGGGACGAGTGCGAAACACAGTACGAAGTCGAGAAAGGGATCGAATGTTACGAACGCCAAAAGAGCGGTAAGAACGTCGTCGCCGTGAACCCTCTGAGCCTCGGTATTCAGATCGCGCTGCTCGATCGGGCGACCGCCGACAAGATTCCCGTCATCACGATTGATCACGGCATGACCGGCACGTCCGACGGGCGCTACTTTCCGTATTTCTTTCCGTTGCTGATGGACCCCTCGAGCGAGACATCGGCCATCATCAACTACATTGGGCAGAAGGAAGGCGGCGTCACGAAGCTCAGAGGCAAGAAGATCGTCGTGCTCTATCACGGTTCGCCGTATGGCAAGGAGACCATCCCCATCTACGGTCTGCTCGCGAAGAAATATGGCTTCGATGTGCAGCAGATCGAGGTTCCGCATCCGGGCAATGACCAGCAGGCGCAATGGCTCACCATTCGCCGCGCACGCCCCGACTACGTTGTACTGCGCGGCTGGGGGGTCATGAACTCCGTCGCGATTCGCAGCGCTCAGAAAGTCGGTTTTCCGGTCGATCACCTGATCGGCAACGTCTGGGCCAATTCGGAAGAAGACGTGCGGCCGGCGGGCGACGCCGCAAAGGGTTACGTATCGCTGATAACGCAGCCGTCGGGAAAAGACTTTGCCGTAATTCGCGAAGTCGAAAAAGATGTCTATCAAGCCGGCAAAGGCAATCTCCAGGATCCGACGCGCATCGGAAGCGTCTACTACAACCTCGGTATCGTCAACGGCATCCTGAATGTCGAAGCCGTGCGTACCGCACAGGCGAAGTTCGGCAAGCGGCCGCTGACGAGTGAGGAAGTTCGCTGGGGATTCGAGCATCTGCAACTCGACAGCGCGCGGATCGAGGCACTGGGCGCGACGGGGCTGCTCAAGTCCATTCATGTGACCTGCGCCGATCATGAAGGCGCAGGTTCTGTGAAGTTCCAACAGTGGGACGGCACGAAATGGAAGATCGTGACCGACTGGATTCAACCTGATCACGCTCTGATGCGCCCGATCGTCGAGCAGGCGGCGGAAAAATACGCGCAACAGAAACGGCTGACCCCGCGTACGTGCGCGGAATAAGAACGACGCCCGGC
This sequence comes from Paraburkholderia atlantica, assembly GCF_009362785.1. GTDB lineage: Bacteria > Pseudomonadota > Gammaproteobacteria > Burkholderiales > Burkholderiaceae > Paraburkholderia > Paraburkholderia atlantica. The sequence continues at coordinate 80,380 of NZ_WHNQ01000015.1, read as the reverse complement.
GTCACGGAGAAAGGCAATGACACGAAAGAAGAAGGCTCATCTATTAGGCTTCATGCAGAATGGCTTCAACAGTCACAGCACGGGAATGTGGCGACACCCGCGCGACAAGGTGAACTGGGACTACGGTGACTACGCCTATTGGCAACACATCGCGCGCGTGCTCGAACGCGGGTTGTTCGATGCACTCTTCATCGCGGACCAGCTTGCGCCCTATTCGACTTTCCAGGGGTCATCGGACGCGAGCGTCAAGTACGCCGTGCAATTCCCTTGTAACGAGCCGTCCACGATCGTGCCGGCGGTCGCCACCGCGACAAGCCGCCTCGGGATCGGCGTGACGCTTTCCACCGCCTTCGAACATCCGTATTCGATGAGCCGCCGTCTGTCCAGTCTCGACTACCAGTCGGGCGGCCGGATCGCCTGGAATATCGTCTCGTCGTTCTCGCACGGCGAATGGAACGCCTACGGCGTGGACGGTCGCGAGCGCTCGGACCGCTACGAGCGGCTCGAGGAATACATGGAGGTCTGCTACAAGCTGTGGCGCTCGTGGGACGACGACGCGATCATCGCCGACAAGCGGGCGGGTATCTACGCGGACCCCGCGAAGATCCACGAAGTCGAGCACGAAGGACGGTTCTTTCGCTGCAAAGGCCGCCATTTCGTGCCGCCCTCCCCGCAACGGCAGCCCGTGCTGTGGCAGGCTGGATCATCAGATCGCGGGCGTGATTTTGCCGCGAAGCACGCCGAAGCGGTATTTGCCGTATTGCCGACGCTCGACCGCATGAAGGAATACTCGGGCGACCTCGAGAAGCGTGCCGTCGGGCGATTCGGCCGTGCGCCCAACAGCGTCAAGCGAATCTTTGGCTTGCAGACAGTCGTCGGCGAGAGCCGTGCCGAGGCGCAAGAGAAATTCGAACGCATCAAGGAATGCATTCCGCTCGAAGGCGCGCTTGCGTGGATTTCGGGGCACTTCGGTCTCGACTTCTCGCACTATTCGCTCGACGAGTACGTCTCGAACATCGAAGTCCCCGGAATCCAAGGACTCTTCGAGTCTATCGTCTATGCGAAGAACGGGGCGCCGGTGACGGTGCGCGAAGCCGCGCTGATCTATGCGCAAGGAATGGGTATGCCCGTGGCGGTGGGTACGGCAAGCGACATCGTCGACCAAATGGAGACCTACCTCGACGAGGGCGGCGCCGACGGCTTCATGCTGGCGACAACGTTCACACCGGGCTGCTACGAGGAGTTCGTGGATTGGGTCGTACCCGAGTTACAGCGCCGCGATCGTTTCCGCAAGAGCTATAGCGGCACGACCTTGCGCCATCACCTGCAGGAATACTGATGGCTGCGCCGCACGCAACGGAGCTCTTGGCGTTTCGAGAAGTCCGCGCCGCCTACGGCCATTCAGCCGCACTGCATGGTCTGAGCTTTTCGGTCGTCCACGGCGAGATCGTCGGCCTGCTTGGCTCTAACGGCGCCGGAAAAAGCACGGCACTGCGCGCGGTATCGAACCTTCTGCCCGCGCAGCGCGGCATGATGACACGAGGCGACATCCTCTACGAAGGAAAGTCGATTCGCGGCAAGACCCCGGCGCAGCTCGTCAGGATGGGGATTGTCCCTGTGCTCGAAGGACGTCGCTGCTTTGCTTCGCTAACGGTCGAGGAAAATCTGCTGTGCGGAGGATTCGGCCCGGCTCTGCCGCGCCGCGAGACCCGTCACGATCTTGAGCGGGTCTATGCGCTGTTTCCGCGTCTCAAGTCGAAACGGAAGACATTGGCCGGTTTCACGTCGGGCGGCGAGCAGCAAATGACCGCGATCGGTCGCGGTCTGATGGCACGCCCGAAATTGTTCGTGCTCGACGAGCCCTCAATGGGTCTCGCGCCACTCATCGTCGAGGAGATCTTTACCGCGCTCAAACGGCTCAACAAACTCGAGGGCCTGTCCATTCTCGTTGCCGAACAGAACTCGGCCGTCGCACTTCAGTGCGCCGATCGAGCGACAGTCGTCGAGCACGGCGTGAATGTACTGGAAGGCCGCGCGGATGAGCTGCGCGCGCGTGACGACATTCAGCGCTTCTATCTAGGTGGCGCGTAATCTGGCGCACCATCGCGGAACAAATGCAAAGAGGAAAACAACATGACTGTGCTGCATGCAGGTTGGGGTGGCATCTCGAATCCGAAGTTCGATGCCGTGTTGGCGAGGTTCCGGCCTATCTTCGCCGACATCGCGTCAGGGGCGGTCACGCGCGAGGTTGCGCACGAACTGCCGTTCGAGCAGATCGCGTGGCTAAAAGCGGAGAAATTCGGAGCGCTGCGCGTCCCTGAAGACGAAGGCGGCTACGGCCTTGACTTGCCCGAGCTTTTTTCACTGCTGACGGAACTCTCCGAGGCCGATTCGAATATCACGCAGGCGCTGCGCGGTCATTTCGCGTTCGCCGAGGACGTGCTGAACAAGCCTGCGGGCAAGTACCGCACGCGCTGGATCGAACGCCTGGTCCGCGGTGAGCTAGCGGGAAATGCGTGGACGGAAATCGGCAACGCGCAGATCGAAGGCTTTTCCACGCGCATCTCCGAACGCGACGGCAAGCTTTGGCTCAACGGTGAAAAGTACTACACGACAGGCTCGCTGTTCGCGGATTGGCTTGACGTAGGCGCGGCGGATCAACAAGCGCGCGGGGTGTGCGTGTCGGTGCGACGCGAGTCGCCGGGGTTGAATATCGTCGACGATTGGGACGGCATCGGTCAAACGCTCACTGCGAGCGGCACGTCTACGTTCACAGATGTCGAGGTGTTCCCGGAGGACATCGTGTTTGACGAAGAGCGCTTTCAATACGCAACGGGCCTGTATCAGACGGTCCATCTAGCGACGCTCGCCGGCATCGGGCGGGCGCTCGCCGGCGACGTCGCGCGAGCCGTTGCCGCGCGGCGGCGTACCTACGATCATGCGTCAGCAAGCCGTTCCAGCGCCGATCCCCAGGTGCTGCAAATCGTTGGGAAAGTGCGCAGCGCGGCCTACGCCGCGTCAGCCATCACGATCGCGTCGGCACGTGCGTTGCAGCGCGCGTTCGACGCGAGATTCGCGAACGAAGAAGAGCGGGTACAGATCAATGCGGAAACTGAGATCGAAACCGCGCAAGCGCAGGTCATCATCACCGACCTCATTCTTGATGCCTCGACTCGCGCGTTCGATTCACTGGGCGCATCGGCGACGAAAAAGCCTGCCGCACTCGATCGACACTGGCGCAACGCGCGTACCCTGTCGTCGCACAATCCGCGCATCTATAAGGAACGCATTGTCGGCGACTATGCCGTCAACGGGACCCTCCCACCGCCTCAATGGCGCATCGGTGTTCCTGCGGCGACATCGTGATTTATTCTGACAACAATCTGCGCCGCCTTGCTTGCGCCAGTCATTACTCTGGCGAAGCTTGTCAGATTCTTCGCCGTCCTCGGACTCAATGCGGGGGGTTCTACCCGTTGCTGGCGGGTCGCTGGCGGGCAAAGTGTCTTAAACAACCTTATCGACATCCTTCTCGGACTTTTCACTTGTGCGATTCGGCTCCTTCGGGGTGGTGGCCATGTCGGTCTCCTGGCAGCAAGTCAAATATCAGATGCCGAAAAAAGGGGCAATGGACTCGTCGGCTTCCTGTACTAGTGAATTAATAGGGCCTACTAGGGGTGAATTCCGCCGGTGCGACCCGTAGTCGCTCGACCCCGTCGGATATCGCGTGCGCAGGCTGTTGTGCCTCATGGAGGCGACGCCTGCTCGTATCGCCATGGCGTCTTTACGGTCTTCGCGGTGGGCGCGATGCACCTGCAGTGGCGAGTATTCCCGCGCGCCTGGTGGGTCAAGCACTGCGCCTATGTCACCCAGGCAGGTCACGGTGGCATAGGCGCTGAGCGGCAGATAAGGCATCCGCCGCGGCCGCTAACCAGATAGTGTTTTAATGCTCGCTCGGCCGGAACGTCGGGTCGCTTTCTACTCCCTCCTGGGTCGCGGACCAGTACGGCTTCCTGTTGTAGTAGCTGTACGTTGTCTCTCCCCACTTCGCGTCTGCCATCGCGGGCCAGTGGTCCTTGTCGAACCCCGGGTCGTCCTTGAGGCGCTGCGCCGCAATATCAACAAAAAAGCATTTCTGGTCCGTATCGAGAGTGAGCGCGCTCCACGGGATGGCGTGCAGGTTGGAACCCATGCCAAGGAAGCCGCCCTCGGAGAGCACTGCGTAGGCGATGCGACCGTTGCGGACATCGAGCATGATGTCTGAAATCTTCCCGACGTGTTCGCCGTCTGAAGACATAACCTTGGTCCCGTCGAGCGTCGCTGCCGCCATGACCTCAGGTCCCGGGCCTTCGCCGACGCCTCCGCCGACGATGTTAGCTCCGCTTCGAGTGCCGCCTTGCGGGTTAATTGAGCCCATCATTCACCTCCATCAAGGAATGGTGTTCCATCAGCATGCAAGGCACGTGCCCAACAGAGAGTTGGTATTTGTTCTTCAACCTGGAGAAGCGGTCGCAGGGCGGCCGGCACGAACAGCGAGGAATAGATGTAATTCTGGGCGTGCCAGCAGACTCAGACTGCCAATTCATGAGACAGGCAGAGCCGCAAGAGCCTAGAGCCCACGATCGGCACGCTGAAATACAGAACGCTGCGTAGCGCCTGGCATTGCGACGGACGGCCATCATAGTGGCATTTTTCGAGACATTACGCGCTGCCTCACCGTTTGTTGTCGATTTCATGGCCAACTTGCCTTGGCAACAGCGACGAATCAGCAACACAGGCATGACCCTTGCGACGCTCATTCATGTGAACGGCAGACGCTGGCATGAGTTATCTTCTTTTGAGTGAGCCATGAAACATCTAACTAAGACGTTTTTCGCCTCGGCTCTGGTGATGGCAATGTCGGCAATAACATACGCACAGGTCGGCGGCAGCGCTGACAGGACGACAACACCCCGTGCCGGCGCCGGTTTGACGAAGACCCCGAGTGGGAGGGGAAACGATTCACCGGATGTCACGGGCAGTGGCGTCGGCAAGGCGGGTAGTAGCCGTTCGACGGGACCTTCCAGGCGCGGCAAGGCCAATGGTCTGAATATGGGTACCCGTGACGGCGCGAACAGCGACGTCAACAGGCCACGGAACGGCCCAAGGCAAGACGGCCAGTAGCGATACAGCGCGTTGCACGTGGCGTCAACATCGCTAGAGGCTCACGTCGACGCGACACAGCCGCCTTTTGACTACGCAGCTAGCGATTCGCTGCCTTCGTCTCCCGAGTAACATCGCGAGCTTCGCTTTTGAAACGACAGGGCTCAGCGTTCCCGCGATTCTGGTGTCGCCCTATGAGTCGGCGGACGGCGTGTTTTCGGGCAATCTCGATCATGCTTCGATCTTGCAACTGCTGGCTGAAGGGTTCGCTTCGAACAGAATTTACTCACCGGCTGTTTCAGCGCGCAATGAGTATCTTGCCAACCTGAGCAGCGCGCTACAGACCTCGGCGACAACCGGTTCCCGGCCTGCTCTCGCGGGCGGCGAAAACGCGTCATACAAGGCCAGGTTCAATGGGCAGTTGAAGGCGGGCCAGTTCAGGTGAATCAGAGCTTTCATGCGGTCGCACTGCCGATCGCTAGCGATCGGCGTACATCGGTGCCTGTCGCGCTGGTGGCTCTGCCACCCCAGAAGAACTTTGGTGCCGCAACGCGTCCATTGGGTTCGCACAATAGTCGTGGTTGCCAGATGTCGGGCACCAATCCGGGGCTGGTTCGCGTTGCAGGCGATCCGCGTTACCGTCAATAGCGGAATCGTCGGAATAGCTCATAGAGAGTTAACCCCATGGGGACCTATAGGTCTGAGCGAGACGGAGAATGCCTGGGTTTGCCATCGCGGGGAGAATTCTGGAACTCACGTGGAGGAACTCTTTTGCACGTCAAAACCCGGTTCGGGCGAAAAACAGTCTATGTCAATCGCCGGCGGGCTCGTGAAAATCGAGTTCAGGTTGGCACCGGATTGAGTCAGGTCTCTTTGACCTACGACGCTACGCTTGGCATTGGCGATAACCGGCTCAGTGAGCGTCCGCTTTCATGAAGTGCGAGTGGCGACTTCGGGTCGAGAGGACTCGCCAATAAGGAAAGCTGACACGCGCCGGCACCGGGTCGAGAATGTCGGTGAAGCGATCCAGAACGGCCACACGTTCCTGATCGGCCACCGTCGGCGTCGGCCGAATTGTGTGCGCAGCGCTTCCATCAGGCTTCGGAGTAATGCAGCCAATCCAACGGCAGGTATGGGGGTGGACCGAACTGTTGTCTTTGAACCGCCCCGTCTGATGTTCTTTTGATGGCTCCACAAGCGGCTCGAGGCAGGCGGCCGCACCCGGTCCGCCCGTTTGCCGCTTGCGAGGGGACCACACAGGGCTGAGCACATTAGCCGCCGGTGCGCAGGTTGACGCGATATGTCGCCCTTGAAAGCTTTTCCGATTCGCTGGCGCGAGTTCCAGCAGACGCGTCAGATCGGCCTCTCGGCGAGTCAGAACCCATACAACCGGGCTTTCCGCTGAACGGACCGACACAAAATTTTGCGCTGCACACAAAAACTGAGCAAAAAGTACAGACAAACTGCCCCGTTTTGGTGTGGATGGCACTCGGGCCAGGTGCTAACTTGTGCTCGCTATCTGCCGGCAGGCAAACCTCGCCGCCCGATAACGCGGATTCGAACGAAAACCTACAAGGAGACAGCGGTGAAAAGGTTCCCCTATTGCACACTGTGCGCGCTGCTGAGCGCGACCGTGCCGATCGTGTCGGTCGCGCAAACGTGCGACGTACCAGTCCTCAAAGTGCTCGCGCAGAAGAGTCTCGGCCTCACTGTGATGGAAAAGTCCTTGCCGGACTACCAGAAGAAGACCGGCACGAAGATCGAAATCAGCTACTTCGGAGAGAACGACCGCCGCGCGAAATCACGGCTCGACGCATCAACCGGTGCTGGGTCCTACCAGATCTACTACGTGGATGAAGCGAACGTCTCCGAGTTCTCGACGGCGGGCTGGATCGTGCCCTTGCTGAAGTACTACCCCAAGGATGCCGATTACAACGATTTCCTCCCCGGTCGCCGCGCCGTAGCGAGCTACAAGGGCGTCGCGTATTTCGCGCCGCTGATTGGCGGCTCCGACTTCCTCTTTTATCGTCGGGATATCCTCGACAAGGCACACATGCCCGTGCCACGCACGCTCGACGAACTGGTCGCCGACATCAAGAAGCTGAACGCGCCGCCGAGCCTCTACGGCTGGGTTGCGCGAGGCCAGCGCGGCTCTGGCATGAACGTCTGGCGCTGGGCGCCGTTCATGCTGGCTGAAGGCGGAACATGGACCGACAAGGCGCAGCAACCCGCGTTCAATTCGCCGTCGGCCGTCAAGGCCACGCAGCTTTACACGGACCTCTTCAAGTACGCACCGCCCGGCTCGGCCACCTACGACTGGAGCAACGCACTCGAGGCATTCCGCTCCGGCAAGGTGGCGTTCATGATCGAGTCAACTCCGTTTGCCGACTGGATGGAAGACCCCACCAAGTCGAGTGTCGCTGACAAAGTAGGCTACGTCCGGCCGCCGGCACCGCTGCCCTCCGCTGCTTACGGGCATGGTCTGGCCATTTCCGCGGTCGGCGCGAAAGACGAATGCACCCGGCAGGCCGCCGGCAAGTTCATCGCGTGGGCGACGAGCAAGGAACAGGAGCAGGCGCGTTTGCGCGACAACGTATTCAGCGACTACAACCGCACCAGCACGATCGAAAGCGACTACTTCCAGAAGCACGTCAAACCGCAGATCCTCGCCGGGTTGAAGGATACGACGCCCGTGTCGAAGGTCACGTTCTGGCCAAGCCCGCAATGGCCGGATATCGGCGACAACCTCGGCGTGGCGCTCGAGGAGATCTTTACGGGCACCCAGAAGGACATTCAGGGTGCGCTGAACGATTCGACCCAGTACGCGCAGGATGCCATGGAGCACGCGCGCAAGTGAGCAGCAGCACGGGGATGAGCGCGAGGCGCGCGAATCCCCTCTGCAAACGGGAGCGGCGGCATACGCTACTGAGTGGTTCGATGCTGGAGAGCTGAATGTTCAATCGCGGAAAGACTAGCCTTCCGTTCGTGTTTCTTGTACCGCCTCTCGTTGCGATGGCGGTGCTGGGATTCGTCCCGACCGTCGCGGCAATCAACCTCGCGCTCAGGAATCGCGTGTTGCGCTACCCGGATAGCGAGCTGGTGTGGTTTCGCAATTTCGTGCGCCTTGCCGCCGACCGGCGCTTTATCAACTCCATTGAAGTGTCAGTGATCTGGGAGATCGTCACGGTGCTCGGTGCGGTCGCGCTCGGCATCGTCGTTGCAATTTATCTGTTCGAGCACGTGCACGGCCGGTTGCGCAATGCCATCAGTGTTTTGTTGATCATTCCCGTGCTGTTGCCACGCGTTTCCGCGGCGTTTATCTGGAAGTTCATGTACTCGCCGCTCAACGGCATCCTCAGCTGGCTGGCCGGTCTGTTCGGTTTCACGAACACAGCCTTTCTTTCGGACCCTGGGCTCGCGCTCTATGCGGTCGCACTGGTCGATGTCTGGCAATGGGGGCTGTTCTTCTCGGTGGTCGTGCTAAAGCTGCTCGAAACGCTGCCGCCCGAGCCGCTCGAGGCGGCACGGCTCGACTATGCGAGCACCTGGCAGGTCTACGCGTACATCGCGCTGCCGATGCTCAAGGCGCCGATCATGAGTCTCGTGTTCATCAAGATGGTGGAATCGCTGCGCTCATTCGACCTGATTTACGTAATGACCAAAGGTGGCCCGGGCGTCTCCACCGAAACGCTGGACCTGTATGCGTACTCCCAGGGGATCGGTCTCGCGGGAAAGGTGTCGTACGCATCGAGCATGGCGGTGTTGATGATGGCCGCAACAACCTTGATTTTCACGCTTATCTGGAAGCGGGTGAACAAATGGGAAGACTGATCTCCCGCAGTACGATCCTGTTGCTTGGCGTGGCGCTCGCCGTGGTGGCGGTGTTTCCCGTCCTTTGGGCGGTACTCAATTCGCTGAAAAACCTGCTCGATATCGTCACACCTACGCCGCGCTTCATCTTTACGCCGACTCTGGACAATTACCGGCAGGTCATTTCAAGCCCGGAGGTGCTGATCGCGCTGGAGAACAGTTCCGTGATCGTGGGCACCGCGGTCGTGCTGGGTACGCTGCTCGGCGTGCCGGCGGCCTATGTCATCGCGCGTTTTCACGTTCCCGCAAAACGCGACATCCAGTTCTTTCTGTTGTCGCTCCGTTTCCTGCCGCCCGTGGCAATCGCGATTCCACTCATTGCGATCTGGGTAGACCTGGGTCTGTATGACACGCGGTTCTCGATGATCGTCACCTATCTGCTGACGACGTTGTCCACCATCACATGGCTGTCGATACCCGTATTCCAGCGTATGCCGCGCGAGATCGAAGAGGCCGCCACGCTCGACGGCTATGGACCTTACGCGGTGTTCTGGCGCATTGCGTTGCCGACCTGTGGCAACACGCTGCTGGGCGGCATCATATTCAGTTTCGTGCTGGTCTGGAACGAACTGATGATAGGCCTCGCATTGACGTCCTCGCGCAGCGCCACCCTGCCCGTCGTGGCGTCTGCCTTTACGTCGCTCGGACAGGAAGTGCCGTGGGGCGTGATCAATGCGTCGACGGTCCTGCTCGCGCTGCCACCGATCATCTTCGTGGGCGTGCTGATCCGCTTGCTGAACTCAATGCTCAAAGGAAAATGAGGAGAATGTTGTGAAGGCACTTGTACTGGAAGAAGCTCGACGCCTGAGCCTGCGGGACATCGATTTACCGCTCGCCGTCGGGCCGCGCGACGTCAAGGTCCGCATTCATACCGTTGGCGTGTGCGGCAGTGACGTGCACTACTTCACGCACGGACGCATTGGGCCGTTCAAGGTCGAGCAACCTATGGTGCTCGGTCATGAAGCATCGGGCACGATCGTCGAGGTGGGCAGCGAGGTGGGCCACCTGAAGGTAGGCGACCGGGTTTGCATGGAGCCCGGCGTGCCGCAGTTCGACTCGCGTGCGACCATGCGCGGACTCTATAACCTGGACCCTGCTGTGCGATTCTGGGCCACTCCGCCGGTGCATGGCTGTCTGACACCCTACGTGGTTCACCCAGCCGCGTTCACCTACCGTCTGCCCGACAATGTTTCGTTCGCGCAAGGAGCGATCGTCGAGCCGCTGTCGATCGGACTGCAAGCGGCCACGAAGGCCGCCATGAAGCCCGGTGACGTGGCGGTCGTGATCGGTGCGGGCACCATCGGCGCAATGACGGCACTGGCGACGCTCGCGGGCGGTGCGTCGCGCGTGATCCTGGCCGACGTCGTGAAAGAGAAATTGCGCCATTTCGCGGGCAATCCTGCGGTGACCACCGTGAATGCCGCCGAGCAATCGCTCGTCGACGTGGTGCGCCGGGTAACCGAAGACTGGGGCGCCGATGTCGTGTTCGAAGCGTCAGGCAACGCGAAGGTCTTCGAAACACTGCTGGACCTGGTGTGTCCAGGCGGTTGCGCGGTGCTGGTGGGCATGCCGCCAGGGCCGGTCGCGCTGGACGTGGTAGCCATGCAAGCGAAGGAAATCCGGCTCGAATCCGTCTTCCGCTACGCGAATATTTTTCCGCGGGCGCTGGCCCTGATCAGTTCGGGAATGATCGACGTCGATCCATTCATCTCCCGCAAATTCGCCTTTTCTGAAGGCATCAAGGCGTTCGAGGAAGCCGCAGCCGGTCGGCCCGAGGACGTGAAGATCCAGATCGAAATGGACTGAATCATGGCGAATATTGTCTGCGAAGGGCTGACGAAGCAGTACGACGGCGGGCAGCCGGTGTTGCATCCTCTCGACCTGCACATCGACGAAGGCGAGTTCGTCGTGCTGCTGGGGCCGTCGGGATGCGGCAAATCGACGATGCTGCGCATGATCGCGGGGCTGGAGGAAATCTCCGGAGGCAGCCTGTCGATTGGCGGCCGGGTAGTGAATGATGTGCCTGCACGCGAGCGCAATGTTGCAATGGTGTTTCAGAACTATGCTCTTTATCCGCACATGAGCGTGTACGAGAACATTGCCTTCGGCCTGCGGCGCCTCAAAACGCCCAAGGCGGAGATCGACCGCCGCGTGCGCGAAGTGGCCGCCATGCTCAATCTTGACGCCCTGCTCGAACGCAAGCCGCGCGCCATGTCGGGTGGCCAGCAGCAGCGCGCCGCCATCGCCCGCGCGATGATCAAGACGCCCTCTGTCTTCCTGTTCGACGAGCCGTTGTCGAACCTCGACGCCAAGCTGCGGGCCCAGTTGCGCACTGACATCAAGCGCTTGCATCAGCGCCTTAAAACGACCACCGTCTACGTGACGCACGACCAACTCGAGGCGATGACGCTAGCCGACCGCGTCATTCTGATGCGAGGCGGTCACATCGAGCAGGAAGGCACGCCGACCGAGCTTTATCGGTATCCACGCACGATTTTTGGCGCGGGCTTTATCGGCACGCCCGCGATGAACTTTCTCGATGGCTCGGTGCAATGCACAGGCGAGCGAGTGACTGTCTCGTCGGCCGCCGGTCACTGGCAGCTACGCGCGAACCGCTTTCGGCGCTTGCAGGACGGGCAGACGATCAAACTGGCAGTCCGGCCTAATTTCGTGCGGATTCCAGAATCCGGGACAACGGACGGAGATCTCGTGCTCAACGGTGCGGCGGAGCTGGTTGAAGTATTGGGCGCGGAAGCGCTCATTACCGTTGACTGCTCGGGTGAACGTGTAACCGCACTGGTTCCGGCGAGTGCCGCGCCTCATACGGGAGATCACGTCAAGCTCGCGTTCAGCGAACGCGATCTGCATGTGTTCGACGTCGCGACCGGAGAAAATGTTTCGCTCGAGGCGGCAGATGAGGCGGCGGCGCCCATACCCGCCCCGCGCCTGCACGCGGCGTCCGGCCTCGGAGTACATTAGCGTGCAAGCGCGCGCCTGTCACGCGAAGTGAAAGTTGCTGTGGAGACGAGAACAATGAATCCGGATCTCGAGTTGGTCCATACCCGTCAGGACGAGTCCTTTCGGGCTTGGGTGCACGACTATCCGCATACGGTCGCGAAATGGCACTTCCACCCGGAATACGAAGTGCACGTAATCCGTGCCTCCTCGGGGAAGTTCTTTGTGGGGGACCACATAGGGGACTTCCAACCCGGCAATATCGTGTTGACTGGCCCGAATCTGCCGCATAACTGGGTGACGGACAGCGACGGCGGTGCCAGCGTGCCGTCTCGCGACCTCGTGCTGCAGTTCTCACGCGATGCCGTCGACAGGATGGTCGCGGCGTTTGCCGAACTCAGTCCTGTGATGGCGCTGATTGACCAGGCGTCGCAAGGCATGCAGTTTCCGGACGCACTCGGCCTCGCCATCGCCCCTGTCATGCAGGAACTCTCCGGTGCGCACGGTGCGCGCCGCGTCATGCTGCTGATGTCGATCTTCGATCAGTTAATCGCCTGCAGCAGCAGGAAACTGCTCGCCGGACCGGCGTACAACGTCAGTGCGCAGCGCTATATGTCGTCGACCATCAACCAGGTGCTGTCTTATATCCAGCAGAATCTCGCCGGAAACCTGCGCGAAGTCGACGTCGCAGAAATGGCGGGCATGAGCGTCAGCAGTTTTACGCGTTTCTTCAAACGTCACACCGGCTGCACGTTCATCCAGTATCAGAATCGGCTGCGCTTGAATGAAGCCTGTGAGCTGCTCATGTGTTCGGATCTCGGTGTGACCGATATCTGCTACCGCGTTGGGTTCAATAACGTATCAAACTTCAACCGGCAGTTTCTCACGCAAAAAGGGATTCCGCCTTCGCGGTTTCGCGCGTTGCACCGACTCAACGACGCTCCGTCACGCGAACACAAGGCTGCGGCCTGAGACCATGCCAGGCGGCGTGGCCGCCTACTCACCGTTGGGAATACACCTTGAGTTATCTGGGAATCGACCTCGGTACGTCCGAGGTGAAGGTAGTGCTCACCGATGCCGAATCGAACGTCATAGCCAGCAGCCGGGCTGGACTGCGCGTCGACAATCCTCACCCCCTGTGGTCGGAGCAAAGCCCTCAGGACTGGTGGAACGCAACGCTCGACGCCATAGCGGCAATCCGCACCGAACACCCTCGCGTGTTCGGGGCGCTGCGCGGTATTGGCCTCTCCGGCCAGATGCACGGTGCAACGCTACTCGATCGCAGTGGAAACGTTCTGCGTCCGGCGATCCTCTGGAATGACACACGCGCATATGCGGAGTGCGTGGAACTCGAGGCGCTCGTGCCCGATTCCCGCAGTATCACCGGGAATCAGGCCATGCCGGGCTTCACGGCGCCCAAGCTGCTTTGGCTCTCGAAGTACGAGCCTGCTGTCTTTCGTGCCGTGCACAAGGTGCTGCTTCCCAAAGACTACATTGCATGGCGCCTGACTGGCGAGTTTACCTCCGACATGTCCGACGCCTCGGGAACACTCTGGCTCGACGTCGCAAAGCGGGACTGGTCGGACCGCATGCTCTCCGCGATCGGTATGTCGAGGGAGAACATGCCTCGGCTGGTTGAAGGCAGTGAGCCTGCAGCCCAACTGCGGGGAGAACTTCAGCGCGAGTGGTGCCTCGACGGCAGCGTGACGGTTTGTGGCGGCGCAGGTGACAACGCCGCGAGCGCCATTGGCATTGGTGTTGCCCGGCCAGGCGATGCGTTTCTGTCGCTGGGGACATCAGGCGTGCTTTTCGCCGCGACCGAGGGCTATGCACCGAACCCCGGGCAGGCGGTCCATGCGTTTTGCCATTGCGTGCCGCAGCAATGGCATCAGATGAGCGTGATCCTCAGCGCAGCGGCGAGCCTGCACTGGCTGTCCGGTTTGCTTAAAAGCAACGTTGCCGAGCTGATCGAGATCGCACCTTCGGGACAAAGCGCCACAGCGCCTATTTTTCTGCCCTATTTGAACGGAGAACGCACACCGCACAACGATGCCGCTGCAAAGGGCATCTTCTATGGCATGACGTCAGCGCACGGTGCTCAGCATCTCGCCTACAGCGTGATGGAAGGTGTCGCGTTCGCGATGGCGGATGGGTACGCCGCGTTGCAGGCTGCGGGAACGACGCTCAGCGCCGCCTCGTTTGTGGGCGGTGGCTCGCGCAGCGCATTCTGGGGGAAACTCTGCGCTTCCGCACTGGGCTTCGAACTCAATCGGAATGAAGGCAGCGAACTCGGCGCGGCACTTGGAGCAGGTCGCCTCGCTCGTCTTGCATGTGAACGGGAAACACTTGCTGCCGTGGTTAAAGCGCCGGCCGTCGTTGAAAGATATGAACCGGAGCCGGCGCTTCGGAGCGTGCTGGGAGACCGGTTCGCACGGTATCGGCGGCTTTATCAGGCATTGAAATCCGAGTTTCGTACCTGACCGGCTGCAGGACATCAGGCGCGAAGCGGTCGCGTGGCCATCCGCTGCCGCTTCACGAAACGCTTGCTGACCACCTGGTTGACAGCCGACTCGACGCAGCTCGAGAGGATCGGCTGGCCATGGTGGTAGGCATTTCCGGTCACACTTCCCATTTCTTTCTTCTGTGCCGGTGCCTGGTTGTGTCCGCCATGACCGCCGCTATGGCCCCCGCCCTGCTCGAACTGAGCGCTGCGACCGTGGAACCCCCGGTGAAAGCCGTCGTCATGATCAAAGTCGTGGAAGCGGCGACCGCCTTGTGGACCGATGTCTTGTCGTTCCAAGCCCTGCAGCGCGCGCCGACGTCTGCCGCGCGTGCGACGAGCACATATCCCCGATAGTGTCTTTGTCGTCTCCCCGCTGATTCGGTCCTAAATTCGTTACCGGTAACCAACCGCATTGCACGCGCCAAAACCAGTCGCTATACTGGCTCCGCGATCAATTGGCCTGACCAGAATAATTGGCCTGACCGCGGCAGAGATCAATAAAGACCGATAGCGGCGCACTGTCAGTAAAGCCGCGTCGTGTCTCGAAGAAAAACCATAGGAGACGACAGTGTTCCGTAGAGGAATAGATGTCAGGGCCGCGCTCGTGCTCGCAGCCTGCATGTTCGGCAGCGCGGCGCACGCACAGGTCGCCGCCGGCGATACGTCGCAAAAGAAAATCGCGCTATCCAACAGCTTCGCGGGCAACGCGTGGCGCCAGTCGATGCTCAAGAGCTGGAACACGGTCGCGCAACAGGCGGTGAGCGACAAGAAGATCGCCGCCGCGCCCGCGTTCACGACCGCTGAAAACCAGGTGACCGAGCAGGCGCAGCAGGTGCAAAACCTGGTCCTGCAAGGCTACAACGCGATCGTGATCGACGCTGTGTCGCCCACCGCGCTCAACGGTACGATCAAGAAAGCATGCGCGGCGGGCATCGTCGTCGTATCGTTCGACGGTGTGGTCGACGAACCGTGCGCGTATCGCGTGAATTTTGATTTCAAGGGCTGGGCCGAACAGGGCGTCGACTACCTGGCGACCCGCTTGAACGGCAAAGGCAACGTCCTGGAAGTGCGGGGCGTGGCCGGCATTTCCGTCGACAATCTGATGCATGAAGGCGTGCTCGAAGGGCTGAAGAAGCATCCGGGCCTGAAGCTCGTCGGCTCGGTGCACGGCGACTGGACGCAATCGGTCGCGCAGAAGACCGTCGCGGGCATTCTTCCGACGCTGCCGGAAGTCGATGGCGTCGCGACCGAAGGCGAGATGTCGTTCGGCATCGCGCAGGCGTTCAAGGCGGCCAATCGACCCACGCCGCCGATGATCATCGGCAGCACCTACCCCGAACTCCAGTGGTGGAACGAGCAAGCGAAGACCGGTTACCAGTCGCGCTCGCTGTCGAACCCGCCGGGCGCTGTGTCGTTCGCGTTCTGGGTCGCGCAGCAGGTGCTCGCGGGCAAGCACATTCCGAAGGACGTAACGATCAACGTGCCGCTGCTCGCAATCTCCGAACAGGAGTTGCCGGCGAAGCTCGCGGCGACGCCGCCCGGCGGGCTCGCCGACGTGACCTACACGTTACCGCAGACCGTGGCCTTGCTCGACAAGAAGTAAGCGCGTCCGGTCACATCCCAGCAAGCAATTCGAGCAAGCAGTTCGCGTGGCCACGCATGGAGGCATGTGAATGGGAGCAACATCAAGCAGCGAGCAGCACAGCGCGCTGATTCGCTTCGAAGGCATCGGCAAGGTCTTCGGCCGGGTACGCGCGCTCGCCGACATCGACTTCGCGTTCCAGCGCGGAGAATGCGTAGGCATCGCGGGACACAACGGCGCCGGCAAATCCACGCTGATGGCCGTGCTGGCCGGCGTCTATCCGCCGACGCAGGGGCGCATCGTCGTCGACGGCCAGCCCGCGCCGCATTACGACGCGAACGCCGCGCGCGATGCGGGCGTGCGCTGCGTGTTCCAGGAGTTGTCGCTATGCGCGAACCTGACGGTCGCCGAGAACATGACGATCGTGCATCCGCAATTGCGCGGGCGCGGCTGGCGCCGCGAGGCGACCGCGCTGATGCGCGAGAAACTCGATGAAATTTTCCCCTGCAACGGGCTGAACGGCAACGAGCTGGTTTCCGACCTGACGCTCACGCAACAGCAGATGGTGGAGATCGCGCGCGGCTTCACGGTGACAGACACACCGGTGCGGCTCGTGATTCTCGACGAGCCGACCTCATCGCTCGACGCGCATACCGCCGATCAATTGCTCGCGTTCGTGCGACGCGCCGCGCAACGCGGGATCACGTGTGTACTGATCACGCACATGCTCGGCGAGATCGAGCGTGTCGCGGATCGCGTGGCCGTGATGCGCGACGGCGGCATCGTCGGCGTGTTGCCGCGCGAGGCGTCGAGCCGCGCGGCGATCATTCAGGCGATGGGCCAGCAGCTCGAAGCGGACAAGACGCCCACGGCCGCGCGCTCGAGCAACGCAAGCGGCGGCGAGCGCGCGTTCCGCTGGAACGTCGGCGCACATAAGCGCACGTCGATAGAGGCATCGCGCGGCGAGATCGTCGGCTTTGCGGGACTCGCGGGACAAGGGCAGACGGAGGCGCTGCTCGCGATCTACGAGGCCGCGACGCGTCACGGCGCCGCCCGCGCGAAGGCCGCGTTCGTCGCGGGCGACCGCGGCCGCGACGGCGTGTTTCCGGTCTGGTCGATTGCGCAGAATCTGGATCTGCGGTGGCTTCTCGGCGGCGCTAAAGCGCGGCGCGGTCTGGTCGACCGCACCGCGGCGCGCGCGCTCGTCGAAGCGTGGCGCACGAAGATCGGCATACGCGGCGCGCCGATGAACGCGGGCATTCTGTCGCTGTCGGGCGGCAATCAGCAGAAGGTGCTGTTCGCGCGCGCGCTCGCGTCGGACGCGGAGTTGATCCTGATGGACGATCCCACGCGCGGCGTCGACGTCGGCACGAAGCGCGATATCTATCAGCTCGTGCACGATGAAGCGCACAAGGGCCGCACCTTCATCTGGTACACGACCGAAAACGAAGAGCTGTCGCATTGCGACCGCACGTATGTATTCCGCTCCGCCGCGGTCACGCGTGTGCTCTCTGCCGACCAATGCACGGAAGAAGCGCTGCTTGCGGCGAGCTTCGAGGAGCAGGCCGCATGACGCCCGCGCGCTTTACAGTCGAACGCTTCACTGTCCAAAACACTCAGGCGCGCCTGCGCGCACTGCTTCCGGCGATCTCGCTGATCGCGGTGCTGGTGCCGATCGTGATCATGCAGCCTGCGGTGATGAGCTACTTCGGCAGCAGCCTGCTGCTCAATCTCGCGGTGCCGATCGTGCTCGCGACGCTCGCGCAGCTCGCGATCATCACCGTCAACGATCTCGACCTGTCGATCGGTTCGTTCGTGAGTCTGGTCGCGTGCATCGGCGCGACGCTGCTCGCGAAAGAGCCATGGCTCGGCGTGCTCGCGCTCGTCGGCTGCGTGCTGGCGTATGCGGCCGTCGGCGCGCTGATCGAGCTGCGGCAGATCCCGTCGATCGTCGTGACGCTCGGGCTTTCGTTCGTGTGGAGCGGCCTCGCGATCGTGCTGCTGCCTTCGCCTGGCGGCACGAGCCCCGGCTGGCTCGGCACCGCGATGAACTACCAGACGCCGTTGATCGCGGCGCCGATCGTCTGGTCGGTGGTGATCGCGATCATCGGCCATGTGCTGCTTATGCGTACCTCGGCCGGCGTGCGGATTCGCGGCGCCGGCGGCAATCCCCGCGCGATGCGCCGCTTCGGCTGGTCGCTCGTGCGCAGCAAGGCGACGCTGTATGGGATCGCGGGCATCTTCGGCGTGCTGTCAGGGCTGTCGTTGCTCGGCCTCACGACCTCCGCCGACGCGAATCTCGCGCTGCGCTACACGCTGCTGTCGATCGCGGCGGTGATCCTGGGCGGCGGCGAATTCATCGGCGGACGCGTGTCGGTGATCGGTGCGGTGCTCGGCGCGATAACGCTGACGCTTGCGGCATCGTTCCTCGCCTTCCTGAACATTTCGGCTGACTGGCAGGTCGGCATGCAAGGAGCGATTCTGATCATCGTGCTGTCGCTGCGCGTGCTGCTTCAACGCGGGGAGCGTCAATGAAATCGCAGACTTCGGACAGTGGGATCGGTGCCGGCGACGGCGTCTTCACGCGCTTGAGGGACCTTCAGGCGCCGTGGGCGTGGTCGTTCGCCGGCGCGGTGCTGGTGTGGTTCGGCATCGTCGGCGTGTTCGGCTTCGGCATCGCCAGCAATGTCGCGCAAACGGCGCTCACGTACGGCGTGTTCATGGTGTTGGTCGGTCTCGGGCAGATGCTCGTGATCACGTCGGGTGTCGGCAACATCGACCTCTCGGTGCCGTCGACGATCGCCCTCGCCGGCGTGATCGGCATGCACGTGATGGGCGGATCGGACGCGCGCGTCGCGCTCGGCGTCGCAGCCGCGCTCGGCGTCGGCGTCGCGGTGGGCCTCACGAATTATGTGCTGATCCGGCTGCTGCGCATTCCGCCGATCATCGCGACGCTGTCCTCGAGCTTCATCATCCAGTCGATCGCGATCACGCAAGGCCGGCAGCTGCCACCGCCGCCGCCCGCGCTCGGCGCGTTCGCGACCGGCCGGTTCGTCGGCGTGCCGTACATCGCGCTTTTTGCGCTCGCGTTGTCGGCGGCGCTCGCGGTGCTGTTGCATCGCGCGGTGTATGGCCGCAGGCTTTCGGCGATCGGGCAGAACGCGCGGGCCGCGTGGCTCGCCGGTGTCGACGTGCACCGCACGCGCTGCGTCGCGTACGTGTTGTGCTCGATGATCGCGGCGCTCACCGCGCTGCTGCTCGCGGCGAGTTCGGGCGGCGCGTCGCTCGACATGGGTGTCGAGTACATGCTGATCTCGATCGCCGTGGTCGTGATCGGCGGCACGCTGGTCGCCGGAGGCAAGGCGACGATCGTCGGCGTGTGGGGCGCGTCGATGTTCCTGTACCTCACCAACGCCGCGCTCAATGCGCTCGGCGCCGATGCCGGCGTGCGCGCGATCGTCTACGGCGTGCTGATCGTCGCGGTGACGGTCGCGGCCGGCGGAAAGACCGCGCGGTGAAGCCGCGTGAACCCGCATGAACTGCTTTGCGAATCTACACAAAGAACGAGAGGGGACATGAAATCCAGCGACTACGAAGTGCATGACCCGCGTTTCAGGCGGCTGCTTCAGCCCAACGCGTTCCTGACGCGCGTCACCGATCAGAGCCTGTGGGCCGAAGGACCGGTGTATTTCCCGGCGACCGACCTGCTCGTCTGGAGCGACATACCGAACAACCGTATGCTGCGCTGGGCGCCGGGCATGGGCGTCGGCGTGTTTCGCGCGCCGTCGAACTACAGCAATGGCAACACGCGCGACCGCGAAGGCCGGCTCGTCACCTGCGAGCACGGCACGCGGCGCGTGACGCGCACCGAACACGACGGCAGCGTGACCGTGCTCGCGTCGCACTACGAAGGCAAGCGGCTCAATTCACCGAACGATGTCGTCGTCGATTCGAGCGGCAACATCTGGTTCACAGATCCGGACTACGGAATCTTGAGCGACTACGAAGGGTATCGCGCTGAGAGCGAGATCGGCCGGTGCAACGTGTATCGCGTGTCGGCGGACAGCGCACGAGTGGAACTGGTCAGCGACGAGTTCGTGAAGCCGAACGGTCTCGCATTCTCGCCGGACGAATCGCGGATCTATATCGCGGATTCCGCCGCGTCGCACGACGACGACGCGCCGCGTCATATCCGTGTGTTCGACCTGGCGGGCGGCGGACGTTTGCGCAACGGACGGGTGCTGGTCGGGATGAAAAGCGGCGTTCCGGACGGCATGCGCGTCGACGAGCACGGCAACGTGTGGACCAGCGCGGAGGACGGCGTGCACTGCTATGCGCCGGACGGCACGCTGCTCGGTAAGATCCTGATTCCCGAGGTAGTCGCAAACCTCACGTTCGGCGGCATCAACCGGAATTGCTTGTTCATCGCGGCGACCTCGTCGATTTATTCGCTTTACGTCGGGGTGCGCGGCGCGGAGCGTTGAAGCGTTACACCATCAAAACAACCGGAGACAAAAATGAAGATGACGACAATCGCCGTGGCGCTGTGCATCGCCGCGGCATCGGCGGGTGCCTCGGCTCAGGTCGCGACGGGCGACACCTCGTCGCAGAAGCTCGCGCTGTCGAACAACTACGCGGGCAACAGCTGGCGCCAGCAGATGCTCAAGAGCTGGGCCAACGTCGCGGACCCCGCAGTCAAGCAGAAGATCGTCGCGTCCGCGCCGAGCTTCACGACTGCCGAAAGCCAGGCGACCGAGCAGGTCCAGCAGATCCAGAACCTGGTTTTGCAGGGCTACAAGGCGATCGTCGTCGACGCCGTTTCGCCGACCGCGCTCAATGGCGTGATCAAGCAGGCTTGCGGCGCGGGCGTGACGGTCGTGTCGTTCGACGGAATCGCGACCGAGCCCTGCGCGTACCGAATCGCGGTCGACTTCCAGGGCATGGGCCGCATGCAGGTCGATTACCTTGCGAAGCGTTTGAACGGCAAGGGCAATCTGCTGGAGATCCGCGGACTCGCGGGCGTGTCGGTAGACGACGAGATTCACCAGGGCGTCGTCGAGCAGTTGAAGAAGTATCCCGGGCTGAAGATCGTCGGCTCGGTCCACGGCGACTGGACGCAGACGGTCGCGCAAAAGCAGGTCGCGGGCATTCTGCCGACCTTGCCGCAGATCGACGGCGTCGTGACCCAAGGCGGCGACGGCTTCGGCGCCGCGCAGGCGATCAAGACGGCGGGACGGCCGACGCCGATCATCATCCTCGGCAACCGTCAGGAAGAACTCGCGTGGTGGGCCGATCAGAAGAAGAGCGGCTACGAGACTATGTCGGTGACGATTCCGCCCGGCGCGTCGACGTTCGCGTTCTGGGTGACGCAGCAGATTCTGGCCGGCAAGAAGGTGCCGCACGATATCCGGATGCCGGTGCTCGAAGTGAAGCCGGAAGAACTCGATGCGGTGCTCGCGAAGACGCCGGCCGGTGCGCTGGCGAACAAGGAGTACACGCGCGGCGAGGTGGTCGCCGTGATTGATGGGAAAAAGTGAGCGGGCGGCGCCTCGAGCACCCACACGGCCATCGCTCTGAGCCACAGACGACGCCCGGATTCCAGGAGCCGCACCGGTGTCTTTGCTATGCGAGCGTCGTTTTGGGCGACGCTTCAGCCGCGCGACGGCACGGCTGGGCGTTTGCTGGCCGGGCCGTTCGTTGGAGACCCGCCCTAGGGCTGGATCGCTCTCGGCAAGCAGCGGGTCACGGCATTGCCAGCAGCGATGAATGCTGAGCTGCTACCTGATGTTAGCCGCCCTATGCGCCGGACGTTTAGCGCCGGGCTCCTGGCCCTGGGCCCACGGCGCTGCAGCCCCGCCACTTCGCCGTCCAGCCCCGCTGTCATCGGGCTTCGCAAACTGGGCGGCGAATCCGCTCCAGCCGGGTCGGCACCGGTCTAGCGTTGACGCATGAAAAATACCCGACAAATTACAAGCCCCCAACCGGAGGAGTTTCGCACGATGAACAATAAGTTTGCCTTTTCCCGTGTTTCGATGATCGTCGCAGCTGCGGCGCTGGCCTTCAGCACGATGTCGGCTGAAGCGCGCGTGTTCCGCGTTGCCGAGGTGCACGGCGACACCTTCCCGACCAATGTGGCGGTGAAGCATATGGGCGAAGAAATCAGCAAGGCGACCAACGGCAAGGACACCGTGAAGGTGTTCGGCAACAGCGCACTCGGCTCGGAGAAAGACACGATCGACCAGGTCCGCATCGGCGCACTCGACATGACGCGAGCCAACGGTGCTTCATTCACCGAGATCGTGCCGGAAATCATGATCCCGTCGCTGCCGTTCCTGTTCCGTGACATCGACCATTTCCGCAAGGTCATGTACGGCCCGGAAGGCCAGAAGATCCTCGACGCGTTCACGGCGAAGGGCATGATCGCTTTGACGTTCTACGAAAGCGGCGCGCGCTCGATGTATGCGAAGAAGGCGATCAAGTCGCCGGCGGACATGAAGGGCCTGAAGGTCCGCGTCCAGCCGTCCGAGCTGGTTGTCGACGAAATCAAGGCGATGGGTGGCATCCCGACGCCGATGCCGACCGCGGAGGTGTACACGGGCCTGAAGACCGGCATCGTGGACAGCGCAGAAAACAACTTCCCGACTTATGAAGAAGGCAAGCACTTCGAAGTCGCCACGGTCTACTCGGAAACCCAGCATACGATGACGCCGGAAGTGCTGGTGTTCTCGAAGAAGGTGTGGGACACGCTGACGCCGCAGGAGCAGCAGATCATCAAGAAGGCCGCGGCCGACTCGGTGCCGGTGTATCAGCAGTTGTGGACCGCACGTGAAGCCGAGGCGCAGAAAACCGTCACCGCAGGTGGCGCAACGATCATCCCGGCAGCTCAGATCGACCGTGCAGCGTTCGTGAAGGCGACCCAGCCGGTGTGGGCGAAATACGAAAAGACCCCGGAGATGAAGCAGATCGTCGACGAGATCCAGGCGATCAAGTAAGTCTCGCTCCCTGGCGGCAATGGTCCCGCGAGATTCTTCGCGGGACCTGTAGCGCAACAATAGAGACGGGTGCCAATCGTAACGATGTCACCCAACTCGTTCCGCTGATCGAGGCCATCGTGCCGACCGGCGGCAGGCTCGGGCGGCCTTTGAGCCGTCCTGGCCGCGTCTCTTCCGGCTGCCGCATAACAGCTTTTCTTGGAAACATCTCATTGAGGATAGAACCAGCCGCGGAGCAGGCACCGCGCAAGCCACTGCCTGAACATCTGTCACGCGAGATCCGGACGCACTTGCCTGAATCCGCCGACATGTAGGTAAGGCACTCTTCAAACCATCGGGGGTCAGTCAGGTCAAAATAACTTTGCCGTCTTTCACGGTGCCGGTTTTCGTCGTCACTCCGTCGGAAACCGTGCCGGTGAGGGCCCCGTCAGGCTTGCTGCTCCCGTCCACGCTGAGTTCAATCTGTTCCGTAAGCGTTGGGCCGCCCGTCGCATAAGCTGTCACGAGGCTCCAGCCACTGGGAGATGCCACGCGGTCCCAGACGCTGAGCACACCGTAGCTGCCTTGGACTTCGAGTTCCAGAGCGTCGAACAAGCTGGATAGCTGGGGAAATGCGATGGGGTTCGACGATCGCAGCGCTTGCGTAGAGCCGTGGTGCAGCCTTTCCAGGGCAACCTGGAGAGATTTGCGCGCTTGCGCCGAGCTGAATGGACAACCATCCATCACCTGTTTGAACGTAGCGCGTCGCTCGAATGCCTCCAGCAGCCAGCGGGCCTCTTCTTCGGATCGGGGCGTTGCCGTTTTAGGGAGATTGAAGCCCAAGCCAAGCAGGGGACCGGGGCCTTTCACTGTCAAGGCAACACGCCGAACGCCGTGGAATGCTGTCGAAGTACCCTTTTTCCGCTGCGCACGTGTCCAAACTCCCCAAGCCTTCAGTTTGGTCTTGCTGGAGGTCATCGCCAGGTGCTGGGCCATGGGCGAAATGAAGTGACCTGCGGATGCTCCCTTCGGGGGAGCTGCCGTATCAGGCAGGGGCGTGAAGGTGGGTTGAACCGGTGCCACTACGCGACGACCATCGGCACCGAGTCCGTAGTGTCCGATCACCAGACCAGCGGGGTCTGCGATCATGACTCGACCCCAGGTACGAATCTCGGGATTGCAGCCATAGGGATCAAAGGCTTGATCTGGAGTTTTTCCCGCAACCGCGCGCACCATCTGCGCCTGCCAGCCCGTCTGCCAGCCGTGCCGTGCATAGGCATGCTGCCCGCCTCCTGCCGCCACTTTGGACAATTCATCCTTCAGGTCAGCCTCATGCTGCTTCACGGCTGCGGCTACGTTACCAATGTGCGCCTCCAGGTGCTGGAACTGCAATCCCCTGTCTTTTGTCTTGGCAGTGACCATGCTTCCCTCGATTGAAATGGTGCTCAATATCGCAGAGCCTGTGCCCCTTGGCAACGGGGGGCGAGGTGATTTAAGGAACTCCGGCACTTGCTCAAACCCTACAGGCGATAAATCGCCGGCGAAACCGTGTCGGCGAATCGGGTTATAGAACATCTCAATGTGATCGAATACGTCCGAGGTGGCCATTGCCCGGGCTCGGATAGATATGCCATTTGATTCGCTCCTTCTTCAACGCACTGAAGAAACTCTCGGCCATGGCATTGTCATGGCAGTTTCCGCGACGACAGTGCTCGGCCGATCCGGGCACGCGTCCCACGCCGCGAATCGAGAAATTACCGCCGCAAAATGATATTCGGAACGTTGTACGTCAGTATCCCGTTGCTCTGCGCGCCCCCGCTTCGCCGGCCAGTTGCCTCGCGCGCGCGATGGTCATTTCGATGGACGTCGCGTACGCCGCAAGGTCGCCGCCGTTGCCTGAGCCATACGAAGCTCGCACACGTCTGCTCTCCGCATCCCGAAACGCGCCGAAGGCGCGGGCAGCCTCGTCAAAGGCAAGCACGGGATGCACAGCACGGCTCCCCTCGCTGACACTTTCGAGTTCCACCAGGCCGGCCCGCGCCTCATTCCCGGCAGCCGCCAGTTCGATTTCGGCCTGCCTGAGCACGGCAGGATAGCAATCGCGCTGTCGGGCAGTCGACTGTTGGCTGCGACATTGCTGGTACATGGCCTCCGCTTTTTCGGTGGCCATTGCTGACTGGATTGTCGGGCAGAACAGCCACGTGCCAACAAGCGCGGCGCTGCGCGACATGCGCAGGAGTAGTTCAATTGTCGGATTAGATAGCATGAGCCGATTCATGACTGTCGGTATGTGACTAAACAAGGCTGCTTTATGTTGGGTCTGCCGGACGCTCCTGTACGACAGTCTGTTGGTGTCACCGGTCACCTTCGGCTGGCATCTAGACACCTGTCGTCTCGATCGCCGGCGTCGCGCAGGTGGGGTTGGATTCCTCCAGTTTGCACCAGAATTCCATGTGGTTAAATAGCTGGGCGATGTGCTGCAACAACCCTCCTCTACACCAGCGCTCCCAAATCAACGCTCTCTGGCTTTCGCTGCAATAGATCCTGGGGGCCGCTGTTTTATTTGCAATACTCCCGCCACTCATGAGGCGTTCATTGTGTTGCATCCACCGGTTGAATCCGCAAGCCGTAAGCGGACAAGTCAAGGTCAACACACGAACCACAGCTGTGGCCGGTTTCGGACGAATATCGTGATTAGCGTATACGAGGCATGCGCGAACCACATCTTGCGGGCTTCATCGGTGCGCCCTACCCTGACACGGACTCACAACGATAAATGCCCGGGCCATCTGCATTGTGTTGGGTTGCACCGGTAGCTTCCCGCTCATATCAGGTTCGTACCGGAGGAGTCATGCACGAAAAAATGCTTGCTGCCGTTGTGACACGAAAGTGGCAACTTGCGCAGGGGTACCTCGCGATCGAGATAGAGACAAAATACCCCACCCAGCTGCCGCCATTTGACGACGGTGCAATCGTCGACCTTGTCCGGCACACCAGTAGCAACATTGTCAGATCCCATCCCCTGTGGCGCGTTCCTGCTCGTGACGACGCGTTCATCCTTGGCGTCAGGCAACGGATCGCGAAAGAGTCAGAGTTCCCGCAATCGGGATTTTCCTGGAACGAGGGAGATGAGATTCGCGTCGGAAAGCCGAGAAGTACCGCTATCGTGATGGACAGCACTCCCCGTTATATATTGTTCTCGGCGGGCGTTGGATCGATTGCCATCGCTGGCACTGCAAAGCGGCTTGCTTCATCTGGCAGATGTCTCGAGATTTACAATTTCGCTCGAACACTTCAGCGCGCCGTCTTCAGGAAAGAGCTAGACGACTTCCTGGGACACGCTCGGGTTTGCCACAAAATTGGTTTAAGCGACGCAGAGATTTTGAACGCTATATCTCACGCCGTGAGCCCCGCACAGGCCAACACACAAATAATCTGTAGCGGTCCGCCGTCCTTCATGAAGCTTGTCGAACACCAGGCACTTGATTGGGTGTATCCATCCAACATTCACAAAATCATTCTCGGAGAAAGGCTCGCGGAGGATCGAAAACGACCCTGACATCAAATGCGGGAGTAGTGCTTAATCGGATGGAAATATTCGAACCATTCTATTGTGGATTTATGCACGGGATGACTAAGGATGCGTCGCATAATACGTTGGTATAAGTTTGCGACGGAATGAGGACCTACCCGTCGCTGCTCTTACCCCCGACGCCGACCTTGCCGCGCCCGACCTTGCGATGCGGCGCGCAGCGGCGCAACCTTTTCCTGGAACTGGCTGTCAACGTGACGTGCTCCGCGGGGTAGCGGGTCGTCTTGTCCAGTGCGGCCTGATAGCCGCGATGGCGTGGATCGATGCGCCTGGTAGCGGACATGACTGGCACCTCCTCAGAGGATTCTAGCCGAAACTGCACGGTGGTCATGCCGCGTTCCTGAACACGCTGCAGTCGAACCCGCGACAGTTGCGCGCGGGTGTGACCGTCGTGCGACTGGGCAGACCGGAACGGCGGTTGGCAGGACCTCAATAGCGTTTTTTCATCTCACTCATCGACGGATACGAAACGTGAAAGTCCAGCAGATCAAACAAAGCATCGCATTACAGGGACTGGGAAACTGGGGCACGGCCGGTCCTGTCGGGACGCCCGAGATCAGAGTTTCCGGGATGCGGAAGATAATTCCGGGCAGCGAAGGGATCGACGAAGGCATCTTCGAATGCACGCCCGGCACCTATCGGCGCTCTGTCGGGCAGGCTTAGGTGATGCACTTTCTAAGCGGCCGTGGCCGCTTCACGCCCGATGGCGAAGACGCGATCCACTTTACAGGCGGTGACACGTTGTTCTTCGAAGCCCAGGTCTATGTCATTTTCTAGCGATCCGCATGGTCAACTGTCGTTACGCTCGCCCCGCGTATTGAGACCGCTCAGATGTTCATGATTTGATCGGAACGAGCGCCGCGATGCGATACTATCGGCGCACGGAGCATACTTCGCGAGTCCCAGATGAAATGGCCATCGAAATGGATGAGCGCGGTCCTGGCAGTCATCGCGGTCGCTGCACTGCTTGCAGTCCCGTTGCCTGCGTCGGTCAATCTGACGACGAAGATTGCCACCGTGATCTCGATCGAGCGACCGGCTGCGGTGGTTTTCGACTACGTAACGACGCCCGCTCACTGGCCCGAGTGGCACCCGTCTTCGCTATTGGTAACAGGGGCGATCGGCCACTCGTTAAACGTTGGTGAACAGGTTACGGAAGAATTTCGCGTGGCGGGTCGTCGGGGAAGCGTACTCTGGACGGTTGCCGTACGAGACCGTCCTCACAAATGGGTGATTGTCGGCGCGATAGACGGGAAACCCGCAGGCACGGTGAGCTACGCGCTGACACCCGTAGCGTCCGGGACACGATTCGAGCGTGAGTTCGTGTACCGCGCACCGACACTATGGTTTGCGCTGGTCAATGTCTTATTCGTTCGCACGCGAATCCAGCAGGAGTCCGAGGAGGCAGTCGCGCGACTGAAGAAAGCGTTGGAAAGGATGCCTTAGCCTGGATTTCGCGTGTCGTGGCCCTGGAGCGCAAGCGCCGGGCGAAGCAGTTGCTGCCATCGCATGCTGCATCATCGGGCGAAGGGTCCGGTATGGAGCGATGAGACCAGGAAAGCAACGGGCACAACACAAAGTCCCGGCTCGCAGCCGATTGCCGATGCCTGTGGTTCGCTGATCCAATATTGCTGCCGCGCCGCGTCATACTGAACATTGCCGCGCAACACCTGCCGCCCCAACCACTCGAGCACTGCCTGCCGATCGGTTCCGGTCCTCTTCGCGAGTTGCTGCGCGCAGAGCGGATTGTCAGCCAGTGCTTCATACAGCCGGAGCGCGTCCACTTCGGCCGACGTTGTTTCCAATCTCGAGGCTCCGCCTCGATGCACCAGTGCGCCGAGGCATGCGAAGAGCTTGCCCTGATAGTTAGCCACGTTGACCTCCATTGATTTCCAGTAGCACCGCGTTTAGCTCTGGTAGTAATCTGCGCGTAAGCGGCGATCCGATGTTTTTTTGCTATTTGACGAGATCAGCGTGCACCTGGAAGGTTGTATTGAGCGTTGGAGCCATCGTGGGAAACGTCGAAATTGCTGACGCTTCGTGCGGACCACTGTGCATTCGCCTGCTTGGCGAACTCGAACTGACGCGCGGCGGCGCGCGGGTTCCGTTGCCCGCTTCCCGACGCACGCGTGCGCTGCTGGGCTATCTCGTTCTGTCCGGCGCCCCGGTATCGAGACCGGCGCTGTGCGACATGCTCTGGGAGGGTCCCGACGATCCGCGCGCCGCCCTTCGCTGGAGCCTGTCCAAGCTCCGCCCTCTGCTCGACGACGCATCGCACGAGCGCATCGTGGCGAGCCGCACGCACGTCGCGTTCGAAGCCGCCGGCGCAGTTGTCGATGTAACCAGGCTTGATGCGCTGCTCGCAGGGGGAGCGGAGCGGACATCGGTTGCCGCGCTGCAGGAAGCAGCGCAGTTGCTGCGTGGTGACTTTCTTGGCGGGCTCGAACTGCCCGGCTGCTACCGCTTCTACAACTGGTGTATTGGCCAGCGTGAACGATTCGGCCGCATTCGCGGCACGGTCCTGCGTGCGCTGGTCGCGACGCTGGCGACGGACGTGCCGCGCGCGTTGCAGTACGGGCACGAGCTGATCGACGCCGATCCGCTCGATGAGTCGGCCCACGCAGCGCTCATCGCATTGCTGGAAGCCGCGGACCGTCATGCGGATGCGCAGGAGCATCACCGGTATGCGCGCGAGCTGCTCCACCGCGAGGTCGGGGCGCGCGCCTGTGCGAGCCTCGACGACGCGGTTCGGCGCATGCGAGACGATACACGCCGAAGTCGCGCGAATCACGGTGGCGATCGTATGCCGCGCGATGAACACCGCACGCCTGAAGATCGTCTTCGGACGGCCGTGCAAAACGCGCATGCGAGCGGCGGCGACCAGCAACCGGTCTCGCGTTTGCCTCTGGTCGGGCGCGAAGTGGAACGCGCACGACTCGACGACCTGTTGGCGTCGTCGTCGGGCGCCGGAACATTGACGCTGTTGACGGGCGAGCCCGGTATTGGCAAGACGCGTCTGCTCGAGTATTTCAGCGAATGCGCATCGAATGCCGCGTATCGCGTGCTTCGCGCGCGCTGCTACGAAGCCGAGGCAATCCGCCCATACGGCATCTGGATAGATGCATTGCGCGACCTCGCGAGCGACGCAGCGCCGCCCGTCGACGAAGCCCTGGCCCCGCTCGTGCGTGCGACGGTCAACAGCGCGTCCGGCATTCAGCGCGACGAGGGTGGCCGCGAGCGGCTTTTCGAAGCGGTCGTCGCGCTGCTCGGCCGTCTGTCGGTCGAACAGCAACTGGCTTTCGTCCTCGACGATCTGCAGTGGCTCGACGAAGCATCGGCGGCATTGCTGCACTTCGTGCTGCGACGCCTCGCGCCCGGCCTGCCGGTCGTCTTCGTCGCGGCCGCGCGGCCCGCCGAAACCGAGGACAACCGGTTTGCAGCGAAATTGTTGCAGTCGCTCGCGCACGACTCCAAGATGACGCGCGTCGAGTTGGCGCCACTTTCCGCCGACGAAGTGGCAGCACTTCTGGGCGCATCGAGAAGCGATCTCCAGGTCGAGCAGGCCGTCAAAGGCAGTGGTGGCAATCCACTCTATGTGCTCGAATTAGCGCGCTCGACGCAAGCGCCCGACGAAACCGCGACCCTCACGATCGAGGCCTTGATCGCCGATCGGCTCACACCGCTCGATGCGCGCACACGCGACCTGCTTTCGTTCGCGGCTTGTATCGGGCGCGAATTTGCCCCCGAGCAGTTCGCGCAACTGCTCGACCGACCACTCGTTGACGTTCTATCGAGCCTGGCTGAACTGGAACGTCGAGGCGTCCTGACCGCAGCCTCGCAAACCGGGTTCGATTTCACCCATGATCTGCTGCGACAGACTGTCTATCGGATGCTTTCGCAGCCCCACCGGCGGGCGATTCACCATCAGATCGCGCAGCAACTGCTGGCGTCGAGCACCCACGACTCGCGACTGCACGGTGAAGTCGTTCATCACGCAACGTTAGCGGGAGACTCGCGGATGACGGCGCTAGCGTGCGTCGAAGCCAGCCAGCACTGCCTGGCAGTGTTCGCGGCCAGCGAGGCTCGCGCTGTCGCGGATCGCGGTCTGGCCCATGCCCGTTCACTGCCGCGGGGGAGCGAGCGGGTGTGGCTCGAAATCCAGTTGCTCACTGCGCGGCTCGTCGCTCTGGCGAGTTCGGGCAGAGCATGTCCCGCGTCGATGGAACAGGAATTCGAGGCCGCCATCCAGCAAGCCGAAGCGCTGGCGCTTCATGCCGAGGTGGTGCAAGGTCTCCATAGCCTGTCGTGGCTCACACAACAGGCGAACGACGTCGAACGGACGCGTGAAGTCACGATCCGCGCAGCAACCGCGGCGCGCAAAGCCGATGCGACGACCCGCTGCAAGCAGCTTGCCAATACAGGCCGGTGTCTGCTCGAACTGGAGCGCGAACTGCCGCGGGCACGCAGCCTTTTGCAGGAAGCGCAAGCGCTGGCTGAACTTCTGGACCTGCGCGTCGTGGAACTGATGTGGGGCGCGGCGCTGCTTGCGCGAGCCGATGGAGCACTGGACACCGGGTCCGCACAGTTGAACGACGCGGTGCGGCAGGCGCGGGCGATCGGGGACCACTGGCGTGAGTATCAGTGTCTCGTCTGGCTCGCGACCGTCGATTTCGAGCGCGGCGCTTACTTGCAAGTCACGCAGCTGGCCGGCGCGATCGTCGTGGCCGCGAGGCGCATGGGCTACTCGGGCGCGCCTTACGCGAATATCCTCAGCGCGATTGCGTCGCTTCGTCTGACGGGCGGCGACGTGCGCGACTGTCGGTTCGAAGGGCTCGACACCTTGCGCGAGGCGGACGACAAGCGGCATCTCTGCTATGTCCTCAACGAGGTGGCGCTGACCTGTCTGGACCGTCGAGCAAGCGAGCATGCCATTGTCCACGCGCGTGAAGCGCTCGAGGCAGCGGAAATCCTCAATTCGCCGACCGGGAGAATCGTTGCGACAGCCGTGCTGGTCGAGGCAGCGCTCGCGCGAAGCGAGATGGAATCCGCCGAGTCCCTTCTCGCTTCATTGCGTGAGTTGCTCGGAGGCGAGCCGATTTCGCCCAGGAGTCACGCAGCACTACAACGGCTCCATCAGCGCTACCCCTCGATTACAACGATCGTTCAAACGCCCGCGGACTAAATTGCAGCAGAGGCAATTTCTGTCGCCCAACGGAGCATTGACATGTCGCACGTCGTCGTTGAAAGGAGCTTTCCGACGCCACAGTCGGATGCGGAGCTGTCCGTGGTGGAAGACCGCCTCGCACCGTGCAGTGAACTGTACGGCGTCGTCTGGAAGCGCAGTGTCGTTTCTGTCGATCGCAGACATATGATCTGCGAATACGACGCCCCCGACGCGGAAACCGTCCGCAAGGTGCAACGGGAGGCCGGCGCTGCGTTCGATCACATCTGGTCGGGCGAGGTCATAGAAAGCTGATCGGCATGCGTCCCTGCATGACGGTGGCAACAGCGTGGGCTGATGCTTTCGCCTCGAGCGTTACCTGCCCTTTCCACCTGATAGGCGCGCGGCACGCATCTTGCGCATCGTTCCGGCAATGTGACCGCGAACATGCCATGCAAGACCCTCTATACCCAAGTGATGCTGCGCGTATCGTTCCCATCAATGAATCGTTCTTCGAGCCGGGACGCAACTGCGAGTGCGTGCGCCATGCGAATCGCTTCACGCTGCTGATCGACGGGGCCGATTATTTCCGCGTGCTGCGCGAGGCGATCACGCGCGCTGAGCGCACGGTGTTCATCCTCGGCTGGGATATCGACAGCCGCATGAAGCTCACGCCCGAAGGATCGAACGACGGCTTTCCTGAAGCGCTCGGCGACTTTCTGCACGCAGTCGCCGCGAAAAAGCACCTGCTGCGCGTCTACATTCTCGCGTGGGACTTCGCGATGCTCTACGCGTTCGAGCGCGAATGGCTACCGGTGTTCAAGATGGGTTGGCGCACGCACCGGCGCATCGCGTTTCAGATGGACGGCAAGCATCCGTTGGGCGGCTCGCACCACCAGAAGATCGTTGTAATCGATGATTGTCTCGCGTTCGTCGGCGGTCTCGATCTCACGCGTTCGCGTTGGGACACGCAACAGCATCAGGCCGATGATCCCCTGCGCCGCGATGCAAACGGCGCACGGTATCAGCCGTGTCACGATGTCCATTCGATGTTCGATGGCGAGGCCGCACGTGAGATCGGCATACTCGCGCGCGAGCGGTGGGCACGCGCTTGCAAGAGCAAGCCCGCAATCCGCGCGCAACCCGTGCCGCCGACGCAGGACCCGTGGCCGCCGTCGCGCGGCGTCGAGCTGGAAAATGTCGACATTGCCATCTCGCTCACCGAGCCCGCATACATGGGCCGCGACAGTAAGCAGCAAATCCGCACCCAGTACCTCGATGCCATCGCGCGGGCACGCCGCAGCATTTACATCGAGAACCAGTACTTCACGTCGGCACCGATTGGCGCGGCGCTGAGCGAATCGCTCGCGCGGGAGAATGGTCCGGAGCCGACGATCGTCGTGCCTCGCAATCAGACCGGCTGGCTGCAGAAAGTGACGATGGGCGTGCTCCGTGCGCGCCTGCACGGCATGCTCAAGGAGGCCGACAAGTACGGCCGTTATCGCCTGCTGAGTCCCGACGTGCCCGGCCTGGGCGAATCCATCGTCAACGTGCACAGCAAGCTGATGATCGTCGACGACGAATTGCTGATCGTCGGTTCCGCGAATCTGAACAATCGCTCGATGGTGCTCGACAGCGAGTGCAATGTGTCGATCGATGCCGGCGCCGATGCACGCATCCGCCGCGCGATCGCGAAGATGCGCGATACCTTGCTCGCCGAGCATCTCGGCTGCGAAGTCGCGGACTTCGTGCGCGAGCGCGATGCGCGCGGCAGCGTGACAGCGGCGATTCGTGCCTTGCAGCGCGATCGCGACGAGCATCGAACGCTCGTCGATCTCGATCCGCAGGTCTCACCCGAGCTCGATCGTCTTATTCCGCCCGATGCGCTCATCGATCCCGAAACGCCCATCGCCGCGAACGAACTCATCGATCAGTTCGTGCCCGCCGAGAAGGCGCGGCCGCTGATTGGACGATATGCGCTGCTCGGCGTGCTCGCGCTGCTCGTCGTCGGGTTCGCGGCGGCGTGGCACTGGTCGCCGCTCGCCGGCTATCTCAACCTCAAATCCCTCGCGAATGCGGCGCGCCAGATCGAGGCGCTGCCGCTCGCGCCGCTGTGGATCGTGCTCGCCTATATCGCGGCGGCCGTTGTCTGCGCGCCGGTAACCTGGCTGATCGCGACGATGGGAGTCGTCTTTGGCGCGGCGTGGGGCGGGTTGTATGCGTTCATCGGCACCACGGTGGCCGCCGCGACGTCGTTCTGGATAGGCAACCGGCTCGGGCGCGATGCGGTGCGCAAACTCGCGGGCGCACGCGTGAACCGGCTCTCGGAGCGTGTCGCCAAGCGCGGAATCGTCGCGGTCGTCGTGTTGCGACTCCTGCCCGTCGCGCCGTTCGCCATCGTCAATCTCGTTGCAGGCGCATCACACGTCCGCATGCGCGATTTCATCATCGGCACGATGCTCGGCATGGGTCCGGGCATCTTCCTGACGGTGGCATTCGCGCATCAGTTGGTTGCTTCGTTGCGGCGCCCGACGGCGGGCTCGTTCGCCGTGCTGATCGGCATTGGCGCGGTGCTGATCGGGTTGTCGGTGCTGTTGCAGCGCTTTCTCGGCAGATCGGGCAGGAGCGACCCGCACGAAGGCGCGCCGAGCGATGATGACAAGCCGCGCGCCAGCGATGAAGCCGAACGCGCGCAGCGTTTGCGCGACCACAGCGGGATGCCTCGCGATGCCTCGGGCAAAACATCAACGCAATGTCAGGACGAGGCCAGCTGATGACACTGATGCACGACCCCGGCATCGATCAGCCGCGCATGACCTTTGCGCGCGAACGCGAACTGCGCATCGGGACTTACAACCTGCATGGCGCGGTGGGGATCGACGGCAAGTTCGCGCCGGAGCGCATTGGCGATGTGCTGGCTGAGATAGACGCGGATATTTTCGCGCTGCAGGAAGTGCCATTGGGCGGCGCGAGTTCGCCCGATGTGCTTGCACTGTTGCAACGCATGACGGGCCTGGACGCCGTCGCGGGCCCAACGTTCGACACGCCCGCGCGACGCTTTGGCAACGCCGTGCTGACGCGCTATCCGGTGCGCGCGGTGCGCACGCTGGACCTGTCTTTCAGGAGCCGCGAGCCACGCGGCGCGCTGGACGCCGATATCGATTGCAACGGCGAACTGTGGCGCGTCGTAGCGACGCATCTGGGCCTTGCCTCCAGCGAACGGCGCGCGCAGGTGGAACAGGTGTTGCAGAGCTTCGACACGCCCGCGCTGCCCGTCATCCTGCTCGGCGATCTGAACGAGTGGTTCGTTTACGGCCGTACGCTCAGGCGGCTCGTCACGCATTTTCGTCGCGCGACCGCGCTGCGTACGTTTCCTACGCGCTTTCCGTTGTTCGCGCTGGATCGCATCTGGGTGCATCCGGGCGAACGGCTGTTGCTTGTCGATGTGCATCGCACGCCGCTTTCGCGAGTCGCGTCGGATCACTATCCGTTGATCGCGCATATCAGCGCGTCGGTTAATGGATGATCCGCGCGCGGCTCGCCCGCTATTTGTGCAACTCGCTGCGCAACGTCGCGACGTCGTTGGCGGTGACGGGCTGCGCGTTGTTGCCCCAGGCGCCGCGGATGTACGTCAACACCTGGGCGATCTCGACGTCGGCGAGGGTCGTCGCGAACGCCGGCATCGACTGACGCGGCGGGCCGCTTTGCGTTGTCGGGCTGTTGCCGCCTTCGATGAGCAGCCGGATCAGCGAAGTCGTATCTTCCGCGATCACCGAAGGATTGCCGGCGAGCGCGGGAAACGCGTTCGGCACGCCACGTCCGTCCGCGTGATGGCAGCTCGCGCAGAACGACTGGTAGACGTTGAAGCCGACGCTCAGCGAGTCGGCCACGCGGTTGCCGTTCACGCTCGAACGCGCGGGATCGGCGCCGCCCGTATAGGTGCCCGACGGCCGCTGGGCGGGCAGCGATTTCAGGTAATGCGCGATCGCGTGCAGGTCCTCGTCAGTCAGATATTGCGAGCTGTCCTCGACCTGTTCGACCATGCTGCCGTACGCGACGACGCCCGCGCCGTGGCCGGTCTTCAGAAACGCGGCAATGTCCGCGGCGGTGAGACGGCCCAGTCCCGAACCCATGTCGCCGGTCAGGTTGGGCGCGAACCAGTGATCGTTGACGCCGCCCACCAGATAGTCGCTCGAGGACTCGTCAAGGCCGCTTTCCTGGTAGAACATTCCGCGCGGCGTATGACATGCGCCGCAATGTCCTGCACCTTGCACCAGATAAGCGCCGCGATTCCACTTCGCGTCGCTTTGCGGGCGCGGCACGTATGGCTGCGACGGCACGAACACCATCTGCCAGAAGCGCAGCGCCCAGCGCTGGTTGAACGGAAACGCGACGTCCGAGCGCGGCGTCGGTTTCGCGATCGGCGCGACGCCGTGCAGCATGTACTCATAGAGCGCGTGCACGTCCTCGTCGCTGAGCTTCGAGAATGACACGTATGGCATCGCCGGATAGAGCCGCTTGCCGCCGCGTGCGACACCCTCTCGCAGCGCGCGCCCGAACTCTTCGTAGGTGTAGCGGCCGATGCCGTACTGCGGGTCCGGCGTGATATTGCTCGACACGATCGTGCCGAACGGCGAACCCATGCCAAGCCCGCCCGCGTATGGCGCGCCGCCCCGCGGCGCGGTGTGGCAGCCGGCGCAATCGGCGGCTTTCGCCAGGTACTCGCCACGCGCGAGCCGGGACGGATCGAAGCTCGCCGCGCCGCCCGGAGCCTGCGCGTCAGTGCTCGCCGCCGCGCTATCCGTCGCGGTCGCCCCGCCGCTGAACGCGATCGCCAGCAGCCCAACGCACACCGAGAGCAACGCACCCGCCGCCGCCGATCGCACCACCGTGCGCCTTCGCATCATCGCGCGCCCTCCCCGCGGGCCCGCGCCGCGTCTTGCGTGAAAGCCGGTTGCCGGTCCGCGCGGCTCAGCCAGCGCGCCGCGACGAGCAGCCCGCCGATCAGATAGGCCAGCGCGCCCGGCACCCACATGATCAGTCCGCCCAGTTGCTGATCGTGCAGAGGATCGATGCCCAACACCGCGCACGGCTCGACATACGACGGATACCAGAGGCCCGGAGCCAGCGTGATCAGCGCGCCGAGCGCACTCGTGTGAACCATCGTCGTGAACAGCGACAGCATCGCGTGTCCGCCGTTGCCGCGGCGCGCGCCGTCGCCCGTCACGGTCCACCAGAAGAGCAGCGCACTCAGCAAAAAGCTGGCGTGCTGCAACGTATGCACGGATGGATGCGCAAGCGCGGCGTCGAACAACGTCGGCGCATGCCACGCCCACAAAGCGACGGCGTGCAGCGCCCACGCGACGAGCGGCGCGCTCAGGCAGCGCCATGCACGCGCGAACGGGCGAGCGCGCACCGCCCGCCCGAGCGCCAGACGCGCGCGCCGGGGCAGCGCCCACATCCATACGGCGAGCGGACGCCCAGCCACGCACAGAGGCGCCGCGATCAGCATCATCGATTCGTGCTGCACCATATGCGCGGAAAACAGCGCGCCGGACAACGTATCGAGCGGCGACATCAACGCGAGCCCGAGCGCGCTCCAGCCGCCCGCGAAGGCCAGCAGATGCAGCCTGCGCGAGCCGGCGCCGCGCCGCTGCGCGCGCGAGCGGCGCTGCAGCCGCGCATCGCCGATCAGATAC
Source organism: Paraburkholderia atlantica (assembly GCF_009362785.1). Lineage (GTDB taxonomy): Bacteria > Pseudomonadota > Gammaproteobacteria > Burkholderiales > Burkholderiaceae > Paraburkholderia > Paraburkholderia atlantica. The sequence continues at coordinate 42,908 of NZ_WHNQ01000015.1, read as the reverse complement.
CCGCCAAGGCTGAGTGCCATCAACGCGACGATCCACGGCTCGAAGCTCCAGCCGAACGACAGGCTCGCGCGATCGGCGGCCGACAGCCCATGCGCGGCAGCCGTCGTGCCGGGCAGCCAGGCCGCGCATGCGAACCAGCGAATGTGCCTTCTCATCGGCAAGCGGGCAGCAGCCATTGCGGAAACCACATCGCGAGTTGCACGAGCGCGGACAGCGCACCGACGATCATCGCCATCAGCGCGAAGAAGCCGGCGCGCGCGGCGCGCGCAGCATACGCCGGCGTGCCGCGCGATCGTTCGGCACGCCAGCGGCCGTAGGCGAGCCACGTGGCAAACGCGCAGAACGCGAACGCGGCCGCGCTGACCGCATGCATCGGCCACGCGGCGCCGCTCGCGCAGGCGAGCCGGATCAGCGCATAGTCGACGCTCTGTGTGGCGAGCACCGCCGTGGGTGCCGCGAGCAAACCTAGCCAGATATCCATCGGCACCTCACGAATCAGCCGTGCATGCGCGGCGCCAGGTACAGCACCGCATAGATCGGCAGCCAGCTCAACACGACGAAGTACCAGTAGATCGCGTTCTCGCTGGTGTCGAGCAGCCGCTTGCCCTCAAATGGACCGATCTTCAGCAACAGCGCGAGCACCGCTGTATCGACGGTATCGGTCACCAGGTGCGTGGTATGCAGCCCGAGCAGCAGCCAGACGATCGACCCGTAAGCGTTCGCGTACCACATCACGTTCAGCGCCGTGAACTCGAAGCCGCGCAGCACGAGGAAAGCCAGCGCGAATGCGAGACAAACGCTGAGCCACAAGCATGCGCGAGCCCGTTCGCCACGCTCCGCTGCGCGCTTTACGAGCTGGTTCGGCGCGAGGCTCAGCAACAGGATCGCCGTGTTCAGCGTGCCCCACAGCAGCGCGGGCGGCGGCGCGTGCATCGGCCACACCGCGTTCACGCCGCGCAGATAGAAGTACATCGCGACCGCGATCGCGAACACAGTGCCTTCGATCGCCATCAACCCTGCGGTCGCCCACCACATCAGGCTGCGATGGCTGAAGTCGAAGCTCGGCAACGCGCGCACGTCTAGGGTCGAGACGGTGCACTCCGGCGTGCCACCGGACGCCGTGACGGCACGGATTTGTGGTTTTTCGTGCTGCGCTGTACCGCCAATTGGCGACGGCCATCGCTCCAGCGCGCGCGCCAGCGCATTACTCGCGCGCGTTGGCCAGAACCACGCGATCATCGCCGCGGCGACCGGCACGGTGCCCCACCATACGGCCGTCGGCGTGAAGATCGAGCCTATGAAGAAGATCGTCGTCGCGACAGCGCTCAGAAACGGCCAGATCGACGGCGTCGGAAACAGCGGGCGGGTTTCGGCAATTGCATCGAGGGCGCTCGTCGTCAGCACCTCGCGCGCGCCGGCGGTGAAACCCGACACCGACGCCGGCTGCTGCGACGGCTCCCACAGCGGGTGGCGGCCATGCACGATCGGCAGCACGTCGAAGTTGTGCGGCAGCGGCGGGCTCGGCATGCTCCATTCGAGCGTGCCGCCGCCCCACGGATCGGCCGGCGCAGCGGCGCCCCGCCGGCCGCTGCGCACCACGTTGACGAGGAACAGCAAGACGCCGACGCCCATCAGATACGCGCCGACAGTCGCGCCCAGATTCATCGGCCCCCAGCCGAGCCCAGCGGGATAAGTCCAGATGCGCCGCGTCATCCCATGCAGGCCGAGCCAGTGCATCGGGAAGAAGGTCACGTTGAAGCCGATGAAGAACAGCCAGAAGTGCCAGCGCCCGAGGCGCTCGCCGAGCATGCGTCCGGTGATCTTGGGAAACCAGTAGTAGAACGCCCCGAACAGCGGAAACACCGCGCCGCCGATCAGCACGTAGTGCAGATGCGCGACCACGAAGTAGGTGTCGTGCACCTGCAGATCCAGCGAGACGGAGCCGAGCATGATGCCGGTCATGCCGCCCAGCACGAGGATGAAGAAAAACGCGAGCACGAACAGCAGCGGCGCACGAAGCCTGAGCTTGCCGGTCAACAGCGTCGCGAGCCAGCAATAGATCTGGATGCCCGACGGTACCGCGATCAGCACGCTCGCCGCCGTAAAGAAACTCTTGCCCAGTTCGGGCACCGTGGTCGCGAACATGTGATGCACCCAGAGGCCGAACGCAAGGAACCCGGTCGCGATCAGCGCGAGCACGATCGCCGGATAGCCGACCACCGGCCGGCGCGAAAACGTCTCGATGATCGACGACATGAAGCCGAGCGCCGGAATGAAGATCAGGTACACCTCCGGGTGTCCGAAAAACCAGAACAGGTGCTGCCAAAGCAGCACGTCGCCGCCGAGCGACGGGTTGTAAAACTGCGTGCTGACCAGCCGGTCCAGGATCAGCGCTGTGCTTGCCAGCATGATGGCGGGCATGGCGAACAGCACCATGAACTGCGTGACGAGCGTCGCCCACGCGAACAAAGGCAACCGGTTCAGCGACATGCCGGGCGCGCGCATCTTCAGAATGGTCGCGATCAGTACGATCGCTTCGAGCAGCGCGGACAGCTCGGTGAACGTGATCATCTGCGCCCAGATGTCGGAGCCCTTGCCGGTCGCATAGTCCGGGCCCGCCAGCGGCACGTAGCTGAACCAGCCCGAGCGCGGCCCCGCACCGATCGCGAACGCGATGTAGAGCGTCAGTCCGCCGAACAGGAACACCCAGTACGCGTACGCGTTCATACGCGGAAACGCGACGCTGCGAGCGCCGATCATCAGCGGGATCAGGTAGCCGGCGACCGCCTGCATCACCGGTACGGCGAACAGGAACATCATCGTCGTGCCGTGCATCGTGAACAGCTGGTCGTAGAGGTCGGGACCGAGCAGGTGGTTGTTCGGTCGCGCGAGTTGCGTGCGCATCGCCAGCGCAAGGAGCCCCGCGAGCAGGAAGAATGCAAACGTCGTGACGATGAACCGCCGCGCGATCGTTTTATGGTTGATCGCTGACAACCAGCCAATCACGCCTGGCGGGTCGCGCCACGTGTCGGCGAGCAGCGCGCGCGTATCGGCGGGCGCGTCGGGTCCGTCCTTGATCGCAAGGTCGACGTGCAAGACGGGCGGGCGTTCAAGCGTGCTCATCGTAGCGTTCCTAGCCAGGCGACCAGCGCCTGCCGGTCGGATGCGGGGAGCGGCACCGTCGGCATCGTCGTGCCCGGCTTCGTCGCGTTCGGGTCGCGAATCCATGCCGCGAGGTTCTCCTGCGTGTTCGGCAGAACGCCTGCCGCGATCGTCTGCCGGCTCATCAGGTGCGTCAGGTCTGGGCCGAGCGTGCCCTGCGCCGACGTGCCTCGCACGGTATGGCAGTTCGCACAGCTGGACTGCTCGAAGATCCGCAGGCCGCGTTGCACGAGCACATTGGACGGACTGAGCGCCTCGGTCACGGCGGGCGCCGCCTGCTGCGCGCGCCACTGGGCGTATTTTTCGGGCGTGTCGGCGGTCACGAACATCGCCATCCATGCATGCTGGGCGCCGCAATATTCGGCGCACTGGCCGCGATAAATGCCGGCTTGATCGACGCGGAATTCGATCGTCGAATCGATGCCCGGCAGCATGTCCTTCTTGCCGTGCAAATTCGGCATCCAGAAGCTGTGGATCACATCGGTCGTCTTCAGCGCGATGATGACCGGGCGTCCCGCGGGCACGTGAAATTCGTTGGCGGTCGAAAACCCCGGCTGTTGGGCGTCACCGGGATAGTCGACTTTCCACCACCACTGCTCGCCGGTGACTTCGAGACGCAACGCGTTGTCGACGGGTAAGCGTGACAGCGCGCGATCCGTCAATACGTCGGCGACGATCAGCCCGAGCAACAGCGCGACCGAGGCGATACTGACTACTGCTACCACGCGCTGCGGTCCGCGTTCGCTCGGGCTAGCGAGCGGTGGGTGCTCGTCGCCTTCCGTATTGGCGCCTCGGTCTGCCCGGCGCACCAGTGCAACCAGCACCGCCAATAGCACAGCGGCGAATACCGCGCCGCATACGATCAACGACAGGTGCCACAGCCGCACGATGTGCGCGGCCTGAATGCCGGCCGGATGCAGCGCATCCTGTGGGGCGAGCTGAGCGCGAGCTGCTTCGGCCACGCAGCAAACCAGTGCAACCGTGAGCTTTCGCGCATCGAGCGAGTTGGAAAGAAGAGCCATGAGTCTGATGGGTCCAGCGATAGCGACGATCCCGCGATGGAGAATCCGTTAAGCCGGTTTTCTCTCGCCCGTGTGTTAGTCAAGGCACCAGCTTCACCTTGATCCAACCAGGCTCCCGCCGGTCGAACTCGCGATACGCCGCGATTGCATCGACTAGCGGCTCGCGCTGAGTCAACACCGCGAGCGGATCGAACGTGCCGTTGCGTACGAGTTCGATCAACCGCGGCGTCACCGCGCGATGGTTGCAGTTGCCCATGCGTAGCACCAGGTTGCGGTTCATCGCCTCGCCGATCGGAAACACCCGATCGGTCGGCGGATACACACCGATGATCGCCACCGTGCCTGCCTTCGCGACGGCGCGCACCGCCCACTGCAATACCTGCGACGGGCCACTCCCGGGCTGCCAGTTGTCCCCGTCGGGCTTCGTGTGCGGCGCGATCTCGCTGACCTCCTGATCGAACAGCGTCTGCTGGTCCTTCGCTTTCTGTGCGGCGGGTCCGTGCTCCGCGCGCACCGCATCGACGCCGACCGCATCGATCACGCGATCCACGCCGATGCCGCCGGTCAGTTGCAGGATCATGTCGACCGGGTCTTCGTCGTCGAAGTTGATCACTTCGGCCCCTTGTGCGCACGCCATGTCGAGACGGGAAGCAACGCGATCGACCACCAACACCCGGCCCGCGCCCATCAGCTTCGCGCTCGCGATCGCGAATTGCCCGACCGGTCCCGCGCCGAACACCGCGACCGTATCGCCGGTACGGATGCCCGCCAGTTGTGCGCCGAAATAGCCGGTCGGAAAGATATCCGACAGCATGATTGCGCGGTCGTCGTCAATCTCGTCGGGCAACCGCATCAGGCTCGCGTTCGCGAGCGGCGCGCGCGCGAACTGCGCCTGCAAACCCTGAAACGGTCCAGTCGATTTCGGGCCGCCGAAAAATGCGGTGCCGGCCGCCGGCCCATGCGGATTCGCGGTATCGCATTGGGCGGTATAACCGGCGCGGCAATACGAGCAGAAGCCGCACGAGATCGTTGACGGGATCAGCACGCGATCGCCCCGGCGCAGATTGCGCACCGAGTGCCCTACTTCCTCGACGATGCCGAAGCCCTCGTGCCCGAGGATCGTACCGGGCTCCATCTCGCCGAGTGTGCCGCGCACCATGTGCAGGTCCGTGCCGCAAATCGCGCTCGACGTGAGTCGCACGAGCGCGTCGCTCGGCTGCTGCAATTGCGGGTCCGGCACGTTGTCGAGCCGGATATCCCCGATCCCGTGAAATACCACTGCCTTCATCATTCACCTCCGATGCTCGATGGCGTTAGCGCCCGTCAGGTCCTGTCGCCGGCCGCGCGACTGCCCGGTGGTCTCGTGGTTCCGCGCGCAGCGGCGAGTTCCGTTTCGCCGGAAGGGCAATCCGTTGTGCCGTCATTCATGGCGGCTCCGTTGATCGACCGGGTTCCACCGTCGAGCAAACGCCATACCGAGCCACCGGTCGCGCGGCTCGTGCCGATCTGCCATACGGTCTGTGCGGGGCGATCCCCCCGTGTCGCCCCGTCGAGGTACGCTGGTTGCTATGTCGCTGGCTGACGAGCTGCACCCCAAGCCAACCGGCGATCCCGATCTTCATGACCGACACCGACCTCACGCGCGACACGTCTGCCCGTCTGAACGCGATGCGCAGGACGCTGCGTGAGGTGTTCGGTATCAGCCGGCTGCGCCCCGGCCAACGGGACATCGTCCGCAGCGTGCTCGAACAGCGCGACACGCTCGCCGTGATGCCCACGGGGGCCGGCAAATCGCTGTGCTACCAGTTGCCGGCGTTGCATCTCGACGGTTGGACGCTCGTCGTGTCGCCGCTGATCGCGCTGATGAAAGACCAGTTCGACAAGCTGCGCGAGGCCGGCATCGACGCCTGGCGGATCAATAGCGCGGTGCCGGCTGCCGAGCTGCGCGAGACTTACGAAGCGTTGCGCGGCATGCAACGCGGCATCGTGTTCGTCACGCCCGAGCAGCTGACGCGGCCCGAGCTGATCGACGCATTGCAGGCGGGTTCGCGCCAGCGCATCAAACTCGTGGTCGTCGATGAGGCGCACTGCGTATCGCAGTGGGGCCATGACTTTCGCCCGGCGTTCCTGCGCATCGTCGATGCGGTCAAGGCGCTCGGCAAGCCGCCGATCCTCGCGCTGACCGCGACGGCGACGCCGGACATCCGCGAGGACATCGTCCGCTCGCTCGGCCTTCACGAGCCGCGTATCGTGAACACCGGCGTGTATCGCGACAATCTTCACTATCGAGTGACGCAGGTGTCGGTAGGAGGTGGACGCCAACGGGCATCGACGCGCGCGAGAGAGGCGAAGACGGCCGCGTTGCGCACGCTGCTCGCGAGTGATTCCGGCCGAGGCATCGTCTACACGGCGACCGTGCGCGAAGCCGAACAACTGGCGGCAACGGTGCGCGGCTGGGAAGTTGCCGCCGCCTGCTATCACGGCCGCATATCCGCGCGCGAGCGGCACGATGCGCAGGAGCGTTTCGTGTCGGGCGACGTGCGCGTGATGATCGCAACCAACGCGTTCGGAATGGGTGTCGATATTCCCGATATCCGCTTCGTCGTTCATTACCAGATTCCCGGCAGCATCGATGCGTATTACCAGGAAAGCGGACGCGCGGGACGCGACGGCAAGGTCGCGCGCTGCGAGCTGCTGTTCGATCTGAACGATCGGCGCGTGCAGCAGTTTCTCGCGCTTGGCCGCTATCCCGACGCCGCGCTGCTGCGGCGGATCTGCGACACGCTCGCGCAGCGTACGAAAGCGCCCGGTGCTGGCGTGACGGCGCGCGAGCTGCTCGACGCGGTGCCGGACGTCGGCCGCAACAAGCTCGCCGTGGCGCTGAAGATGCTGACCGACTCGGGGCACGTATCGCGCAGCCGGCTGCAGCGGTATCGGCTACGCGAGCGCGGCCGCGACGGTGCACGCGATCGCGCCGAGGACAGCGCGATCGAGGCCGCGGTCGAACGATATACGCAGCTCGCGACGCGCGATCGCGACGCACTCCAGCAGATCATCGATTACGCGCAAACCGGCGGCTGCCGATGGCGCGTGATGCTCGAATATTTCGGCGATGCGCAGGAGTTCGAGCGCTGCGGCACTTGTGACAACTGCCTGAATCCGCTCGCCGCGACGCTCGAAGCGCAACGAACCGCCCCCGACGATAAACGGCCGCCGCGCCACGCCAGCAGGAAGGCGCGCTTCTGCCGCGGCGACGCAGTCCGCGTGCGCAAATACGGCTCGGGCCATGTGGTGTTTTCAACCGACGAACAGGTCGCGGTGCTGTTTCCCGATGGCACGACCCGCACGTTCATGGCGAGGTTCGTGAAGACCGAGATCGCGTGATGCGCGGCAAACTTCGCGCGGAGCATGCAGTGCTGCTCTTCGCGCCTATCGGAAACGCGCCCGCACCGCGGAGTGTCCGTAACCCTGTCCGAACGACAGCTCTACACGCGAGACGCTGTGCTCATCATTATTGGCCGCCCTTTTCCTGCGACGGCTTCACTTCGGACAGGTCTTCTTTTTTGACTTCTGCTTGCCGCACGCTCGTGCCGTCATCGCCGGATTCGGAAATGTCCGTTTCGAAGGTGTCTTCGTTGCCCGTGCCGGCGTCAGCAGGCTTCGGCGTTTTCGGCTGCTGTTGCTGGGTCGTCATGATTTGCTCCTTGCAGTGTCACACGGCGCGTGATGCCGCGTGGACATCACTCAGCATGGACGATGCCCGGGAGCACAAGACCTTTGATCGTGACGATGTTCGCACCCGGAAGCAGGCGCGAATTGCCTTCCGTCTGCACCATAGAGCTGGAACTCGTATGGGCCGTACCGGATTCGAACCAGTAACCAACGGATTAAAAGTCCGCTGCTCTGCCAATTGAGCTAACGGCCCCGCCAGCCAGATGGCCACCCGCTGCCGGTAATTCTGGCGTCGGTGCTAGCCGATATCGATCGTTCGACTAGCGGACCGTGCCGGTTCCGTTTTCGGCACGGTCAACGTAAGAATGCCGTTGTCAAACTTTGCCAATGCATGGTCCGGGTCCGCATTGTCCGGCATCGGAATCCTGCGCACGAAGCTTCCATAGGCTCGCTCGAGCCGATAGCATCCGTCTTCCTCGCTGCGCACGTCCTGCTTCTTCTCGCCGCGCAGCACGATTGCCCCCTCCTCGACGCTCACGTTCAAGTCCTCGCGGGCCATCCCAGGCAGTTCCGCAGTAACGCGAAGCACCTGCCCCTCGTCCACGACGTCGATGCGCGGCTGGAAGCGCGAGGAACTGAAGTCGCCAAACCATCGTTCAAACGGACCACCGCCTGCAAATGGGTCACGAAAGAATTCCTCCACGGCACGCCACGGTTCGCGAAGAGATAGTCGTGGAATGTCAGGCCACGCGGTCCGCCACTCATCCGCGCGCCGGCCGTCTGTGTCGTCCCCTTCGGATTTGCGGGCGGCTCCGCGAAGGAACTTGAAGGGGTTCCATTTTTTCAGATCAGTGTTCATCGTGTGCTCCTTTCCTATCAGCGACGAAACGGGACTCCGGTCTCAGCGCCGCGACCGCTTCGACTCGACAGCCGAGAGGCGGTGGCCGGAGGACAGCATCCAGCTTCTTGCCAGTGCTGTCCCCCTCCGGCCGACCTCAGTCGGTACGCACCTCGATCCGGCGCGGTCGCGCTTCGTCGCGGCGCGGTATCGTCAGTTTCAGTACGCCATCCTTCAGATTGGCCTCGATCTTCGAAGCGTCGAAGTCGGCGCTCATGGAGAACGCCCGCGCGAAGTGAGGCTGACGGATCTCCGCGTGCTGCAGGCGCAGTTCCGCCGGTGTCGGCACCATCGCTTCTGCTTCGATGTACAGGTTGCCATCGTGGACCTTGACGTCCAGCCGCTCCTTGGTCACGCCCGGAAGATCCGCCCACAGCGTGATGCCGCGGCTGTCCTCGAAGATGTCTACCGGCGGCGTCAACGTGATCCGGCGTTGCGACGAATCACCGTCCCGCTGTGCCACCGCCGTTTGATCCTTTCTGGCGAGTTCAGTCGTGTCGTTCATGATGTCCTCCGTAGTTCTGCGCAGCGCTCACTGAACCGTGATCGCCCGCGGCTTTGACGCCTCGCTCTTGCCGATGCTCACCATCAGGCATCCATTGGTATACCGCGCGCTGACCTTGCCAGGGTCCACATGTTGCGGGAGCTCGACCACGCGCCGGAAAGCGCCAGCGAATCGCTCTTGTGCATAGGTGCGCGCATCATCGCCGCGAGCTTCCGGTTGCGAGGGCGCGCGCTCGCCGCTGATGGTCAGCAAGCCCTTGTCTAGTGATACTTCGAGCTTGGCCGGATCGACCCCCGGCGCGAACGCGACGATCTCGATCGAGTCGTCGGTCGAACCGATGTTGATCTGCGGGAAGGCGCCAGCGCTGCCGGAACGGATACTGGAAGGGAAGCCGCCGAACAGGCTCGCCATCTGCCGTTGCAGACGGTCGAGCTCACCGAACAGGTCGGCCCCGAAGTAAAGGTCACTCATGATCGTTTCCTCCTTCGATGCAGCACGGAAACGAACCGGCCTACGCGCTCCAGTCCGTCTGCCGAGCTGCGGGCAAACAAATCGAAACACGCAGCGCGCCGCAGGGCCGGCGCGACTGCCTGAGCGGAATTTAGAATAGTATGCACGCGGAAAATTTCAAGGGGCGTAGCGCAAATTTTTGTTCTTGAATTCGGCTCACCGAACACTATTTTCACGACACTCCGACGAACCATGCGAGGACATCATGGAATTCGAACATGACTGGCTCACCCTTGGGCGGCACCGAATCCGGTTGCGCTCAACGAAGGGTTTTCCAACCGAGACGATGCGCTCCGCGGCCGAAGTCATCCGGCTGGCGATCGACAACAATATGAGCGCCCGCGCGCGGCTGGTCGAAGTGGTATTCCGACAGGAATCGGCTTATGAAATCTCTGTCGGCACCACTTTCGCGGACGACCGGCTTTGCGCGCCGCAGCTGGAAGCAGCGATCGCCACGGTGTTGGGCTTGCAGCTGGCGCAGATCAATATCTTTGTGACGGTGGTTACGCAGGAAGAGGTCGATCTGCACTTCGGCGTTTACGAAAGAATGCTGGCTGAAAAACTCGGCGTTGTGCCGCCGATCCAGTAACGCGTGACACCCTGAACAGGTAACGGCAACGCGCGCCCGATTGCCGCGAACGACGAGCGCCTGGCCCGACCCGGGCCCGTTCGTTCACCGGGGCCAGGCCGCAACTTCATATGTCAAACGCGCTCACGCGTTTGCGAAGATTATTGACTTGGCCGAAAGATCCGCTGGAACTAGCATCGACCATAGGGCGTGGACTGCAAGCGTCCTGATTGCAGGATGATTGCGTTGCTTCCACGTGTTGGAATTGATCCGCCGACGGGAGAGATGATGATTGAGCCAGTCGAATTTCTCACCATGGTCGACGCCGCGTGCGACGGTTACCGAAATGAAGTCCTGACGACCGTCAATGATCACGATGTCCATATCAGCGTGATGAATGCGCCATATTTTTGGCATATCCATCCCGACTCCGACGAGACGTTCATCGCGATCGACGGAACATTGATCATCGATTTCGACGACGGCCAGGTCCAGTTACGCCGAGGCCAAATGCTCACCGTTCCAGCCGGCGTGCGCCACCGTACCCGTCCTGCCACGGAACGATCGATCAATCTGACGGTAGAAAGAACCAACGCCACGACGATCCGCTGCGACTCACCTCCCGACTAGCTCATTTGCACGGCTGGGCTTGCTGTCTGAAGCACCGCGTCCCGCGAAGCCGACCATGAGTTGCTGGTTCTCATCGGCCGGCGGGCATGGCAGTTGCGGCCAGGCGGATACCAGCAGAAACGAGGGAGGTCACTATGAGCAGGCTCGATCCAGATCGAACGACCGGCGAAGCGGGCGCACGGATAGGACGTACGTCTGAGTACTTCGCCACCGCAGTGCGCGCCGGTCAGATGAGTTCACGGAGTTTGTAATACCACATGCCCAGAACCAAAGCCGGCGTGCGCAGTCTCTTGCCGCCCGGGAACCGTCGATGCCTGATGCGGCTAAACACGTCGAAGCGGGAAGCATCGCCGCCGATCGCGTCCGCCAGAATCTTGCCGGCCATTCCCGCGAACACCAGCCCATGTCCGGAAAAGCCTTGCACATAGTAGAGGTTGTCGCCGATACGGCCGAGATCCGGCGCGCGGTTCATCGTGATGTCGACAAAGCCGCCCCATGCATATTCGATGTTCACGTCCGCGAGTTGCGGAAAAACACCCGTCATGCGTCTGCGCATGCGGTCGATCAGATTGCGCGGGGTGGTCGCGTCATACGTTTCACCTGCACCGAACAGCAGACGGTGATCCGCGCTCAGCCGAAAGTAATCGAGTATCAGATCGTTGTCGGACGCTGCGGCGCGGCCCGGCATCAGCGCGTCGGCCCGTGCGCTGGTAAGCGGTTCCGTTGCGATCATGTAGGTGCCCACGGGCATGATGCGGGCTTCGATCTCCGGTGCGGGATGATCGCCGAACTCTCCCAGATAAACGTTTCCAGCCATTACCACACGATCACACGACACCTCGCCCTCCGCTGTCTTCACGACGGGCCGGGCGCCCCGATCGAGCCGCGACACGGCGGAATTCTCGAAAATCCTGACGCCCGCGCGACGCGCCGCCTCGCCGAGACCGAGGCAATAAAGAAGCGGATGAAGATGGCCAGACCCGGCGTCGTACACGCCCGCCGCGAACCGCTGCGAGGCTATCTGTGCGCCAAGCGCCGTGCGGTCCAGCCATTCGAGCGGATAGTCGTAGCGCTCGCGCGTGTGCCGCATCCAGCTCATCAGTTGTTCCGCCTTCCGGTCGCTGACGGCAAGCGTCAGATATCCGCGCCGATAATGGCAATCGATGCCGAAGCGCGCAAGCCGATCTTCCAACAGTCGCATGCCCTCGAGCGACACATCCCACGCCCTTCGCGCGATCTCGCGGGAGCACTGGAGTTCGATCGCATCTTCGCCTTCGGCGCCAAAGCCGACGATCGCGTGACCACCGTTACGCCCGGACGCCCCCCAGCCGATGCGCTGCGCCTCCAGCAATGCGACGTCGAAGCCGCGCTCGGCAAGCTCCAGCGCACACGAAAGCCCCGCATAGCCACCGCCGATCACGCACACGTCCGCGTTGAGCTTCTCCTGCAACGGAGGGCCAGGCGGCGGACGGGTGACGCTCGCCTCGTAATACGAGTCCTCGACGACGCCCTGTTCTTTGGTCAACAGCGACGACATAAGCCGGTCTCCGAAGGTCTGCCCGCTATGGAACGCGTATGTTGAGAAATTGCCAGGGATCGTCGTCACACGGCGAATCGAAAAGTTGCGAGCGTTGCGCGAGCGGCGTCCACGAATCGTAGACGCCAATCATCTCGCCCAGATAGGGTCGCGCGACCCGCATCACGGTTCGATAGTCGATGTCGTCCGGTTCGACTACGCCGGCGTCCGGATTCCCGAGCGCCCATACGATGCCGGCAAGGATGCCGGCCACCACCTGCAGGCTCGTTGCGTCGTTGTGCGGCGCGAGGCGACGGGCTTGCGGCGTGGTCAGACGGGAGCCGTACCAGTAGACTCCGTTGTCGTTTCCCATCAACACCGCGGCGGTTCGCCGGGAACGCTCGTTGCTCGACGTAACATCGTCAATACGAAACGCATAACGGAGACAGCCATGGGCTGCGCGCTTTTCGCGGCCGAACGGCGCGACCCGTTCAGTGGCGGGAGAAAAGCGATGTCCATTCAGGAATATGCGCCGTATCGCGGCTGCGATATCGAGGTGAACGTCACGCTATCGAAGACGCATTGGCTCGGCGGTAAATATCGCCGTTATCGCGTGTCATGGACCGTGAGGTTGCCCGGCAATCCGCACCAGGAAGTGGTCAGTTTTCCGGAGCAGTTCGATTTTCTGACTGAGCGGGAGGCGTTCAGGTATGGAGAAAATCGGGCGCACACCTATGTCGATTCGATGTTGTCGACGCCGTCTCAAAGGCGCAGGCTGCGCGACGAGGTCGCGCAGCCCGGCACGCGCCATGAGGTTTGATGGATCGAGCAGGCGCGCGCTCTTTTGCTGAAGACGGGCGAGCCGTCGCGCAAGGCGCGCAAGACCTCTTCGCAGGTGCGGGAAAAGTCGATGCCGACACCTCGCGCCCGTTCATGCACGTCCAGGCGCAGCGTGACATTCGGCGCCGCCGCACAACCCATGACACGCGGGAATCGGGTTGTAATATCCTAATCAGGAGATCCTCCGCGAGCGGCTTGGGCGACACCAATCGACTTCGACGGAGCCCCGTGGAGGGACAGCATGAGAGGCTTCCTTCTGGCATTGGCATGCGCGTGCGAACTGTCGGCCGCCACGGCGCAGGATTTATTACCTGCCCCTCGGACTGCAGCGCCGGTCGCCACGACGGACTTCCTGGCCATGGCGAAGCGAGTGGTCGACGCCGCTTCGCGACCCGCCGCGCCCTGGAGCGGGCCGCGCAACGGGCCACGCGCGCAATCCGGAAAACATATCGCCGTCGTCGCCGACGATTTGCGCAACGGCGGCATCCTCGGTGTGGTCGATGGTGTACTGGAGGCGGCCAAGGTCATAGGCTGGCGCGTCAAGATCTTCGATTCCGGCGGCACGGCCGAACTCCGTCTGAAGATGCTCGCGAATGCGCTGGCAGGCCACCCCGACGGTCTGATCCTCGCCGGCGGCGACGCACATGCGCTGCTCCCCGCACTGCAGCCGTTTACCGACAGCAACATCCCGATCGTCGGCTGGCATGTGGCGGCGCGGGCCGGCCCGGTGCCGGGCACGCCCGTCGCGATGAACGTCTCGACAGATGCGCTCGAGGTTGCACGGGTGACCGCGCTCGCGGCCGTCGTGCAGTCTGCCGGACATGCGGGCGTCGTCATCTTCACGGATACCGGTTTCCGCATCGCACAGGAAAAGGCGGACGCAATGGCTGCTGTCGTCCGCGCGTGCAGTGGCTGTGCCCTGCTCGAAGTGCGCGACGTGGCGATCTCGCGCAGCGAGAAGCTGGTGCCAGAGGCGACACGCGCGCTGCTCGCGCGCTACGGCCCACGCTGGACCTGTGCGCTGGGGATCAACGACATCTACTTTGACTACGCCGTGCCGGTGTTGACGCAGGCGGGAATACGAAACGCTGAAATGATCATGCTGTCGGCCGGCGACGGCAGCGAGTCTGCCTTCCTGCGCATTCGCACGGGTACGTTCCAGACGGGGACCGTCGCCGAACCGCTGAATCTGCACGGCTGGCAGTTGGTCGACGAACTGAACCGGCTTTTTGCTGGAGAAGGCGTCACGGGGTTCGTGAGTCCCGTGCATCTCGTAACGGTGGACAACATCGCCGCTGACGGCGGCGATCGCCTGCTCTACGATCCTGACAACGGCTATCGCGACATTTATCGTCGGATCTGGCACCGCCCGTGAAACTGCCATTCCCACAATCGCTGACCGCTCAGTATGCGCTCGTTGCCTCGTGCCTGGCCGCGCTGGTGGTCGTGGTCGGCGCCACGTCGATCTACTCGTTGGCCAGTTCGACCTACTCGATCCGTCAGCTGGCCGAAGAGCGGCTCGCCCGCCTCGTGGATGCGCAGGATCTCGTGCAGCACACGCTGACGATCGAACGCCTCGCGTTGCAGTTATCCAGCGACGATACGGTTCAAGCCGTGCGTGAGACGCATCGGCAGGTGCTCGAACAGTTGGCATCCTTCGACGGCCTGGTCAACCGGCTGGCCTCCGCGACGACGAGCGAAGACCCAGCTGTCGACCCGCTGACACTTTATCGGTCGAGCCAACGCTTTCGCAACATCGTCAACATCGAGGCGCAGGTGCGCGAGACCGCGCTCGCCAGCCGCGGTGCCTCGGCGTCAATGCAACCGGCAGGCGTGTCGCTGGCCAGCCTCGACGCGGATCTGCGCGGCGCGGCCGACGCTCTCGCCGCCGCGGCGCACCGGCAGTCGGATGATTTGACGAGTGAATACCGCGAAGCAGTCCAGGATCTGGCCGCTCGCGCAGATCGCACACGTAAATGGGTGGCAGGCGGAGTCGCTGTCAGCCTGTTGCTCACCTGGCTGATCGCCCGCGAATTCCTGGGGCGGCACGTCGTGGCGCGCCTGCGCCGCGTCAGCCATTTTCTGCGACACGGCGACGCCGGAAACACGCAAGCCGGCGTCCCCGTGCACGGCGGCGACGAGATTGCCGATATGGCGCGTGCCGTCGAGCAGTTCCTCGAAGACCGACGCCAACGCCGCCAGGCCGAGGATGCGTTAAAGGAGCTCAACGCCGAGCTCGAGGCACGCGTCGCCCAGCGAACGGCGGAACTCAGTACAGCGCTTGCGGGTCAGGCCGGCGAAATCGCCGAACGTCAGCACGCCGAAGATGCGCTTCGGGAAAGCGAGAACTTTCTTAACAGCATCATCGAAAACATCCCGGACATGGTCTTCGTCAAGGAGGCCGAGACCTTCCATTACGTGCGCTTCAACAAGGCAGCGGAGCAACTTCTCGGCTACCGGCGCGAGGAACTCCTCGGCCGCTCCGTCCATGACCTGTTTCCCGTCGACGAGGCCAATTTCTTCGCTCTGAAGGATCGCGCCGTGCTGGAGTCGCGACAAATGATCGACATACCGGAGGAGCCGGTTCATACGCGCCATGGACTTCGCCTCGTACACACGATGAAGATTCCGATCGTCGATATGCGCGGCGAGCCCCGATTCCTGCTCGGCATCTCACGTGATATCACGGAGCAAAAGCAGGCCGAAGCGGAATTGCGGCGCTATCGCGAGCACCTCGAAGACATGATTCGCGAGCGGACAGCGGAACTGGCCGTCGCCAAGGAGCGCGCCGATGCGGCCAATCAGGCCAAGAGTGAGTTTCTGGCACACATGAGCCACGAGCTGCGCACGCCGCTCAACGGAATTCTTGGGTACGCGCAAATCCTCAAGCGCGACACGACCCTCGATCAGCACCAGCTCGACGGACTGACAGTAATCCAGCGCAGCGGCGAGCACCTGCTTACGCTCATCGACGACATCCTGGATATCGCCAAAATCGAGGCCGGGAGAATGGAACTCAATTTATCCGACGTCCCGCTCGAACAGTTCGTCTCCTTTATCGCCGAGACGATACGGGTGAAGGCCACGGAAAAAGGCTTGGACTTCGTTTGCGAGATGCCGCCGGATCTGCCCGCGTGTGTGCGGGTGGACGAAATACGGCTGCGTCAGGCGCTGCTCAACCTGCTCTCCAACGCGATCAGATTTACCGAGAAGGGCAGCGTGCGTCTGCGCGTCGCTTTCCTGCCGCCGGCGCGCCTATGTTTTGAAGTGCGGGACACCGGCATCGGCATAGATCAAGGGCGTCTGGAGGAAATCTTCAGTCCTTTCGAGCAGGTGAGCGACGACCGCCATCGCTTCGGCGGGACGGGCCTGGGGCTAGCCATTAGCCGGCAACTCGTCCGCCTGATGGGAGGCGAGATTCACGTCGAAAGTCGCCGCGATATAGGCAGCGCCTTTTCGATCGAGCTGGACGTCGAAGTGGTAGCGCCTTACGCGGCTGTCGCCGCGTCCGAACGGCTCGTGAGCGGCTACCATGGGTTGCGCAAGACTATCCTGGTCGCGGATGACGTGGCGGAGAACCGTGCCGTGATGGTCGATATGCTCGGTCCGCTCGGATTCGACATGGCGCAGGCTGGTAATGGAGCTGAAGCACTGGAGAAAATCGAATCCCTGCATCCTGCGCTCGTCCTGATGGATGTGGTCATGCCCGGCACGGACGGCCTCGAAACCACGCGTCGCTTGCGCCGGATGCCCGAGTTCCGCGACCTCCCGATCGTCGCAGTTTCCGCGCGCGCGTCGAGAACCGATGCGGCGCACAGTTTGGAGGCCGGCGCAAATGCCTTTCTGGCCAAACCGATCGAGTTCGGCCAGCTATTGTCCGTCGTTGCGGCCCTCCTGAATGTCGAGTGGATCGATGCAGGTTCAGAGGCACGGGTCACTGCAGCCGGCCAATCGGCCGTACCCGCTGGCGCGCCTCTTCCCGACCACTTGACGGCGCCTCCGCCGGAGGAAATTCAAGCGCTGCACTACCTCGCGCGACTCGGCGATATGCGTGCCATCGTGCAACACGCCCAGCACTTGACCGAGCTCGATGAGCGCTATCGACCCTTCGCGGACCACCTCTGCAGGTTGGCAAAGGCTTACCGGTCCAAGTCGATTCTCAACTTCGTTGAGCAATATCTGGAAGGAAGACAAACTCGATGATTTGCGCCGCGGAGCGTGAATCGCTTCGTCTCACATTCCAGATCATGTTCGAGCTTCACCATCGAGCGGAATGTGAATCGAAACCATGGTGCCCGCGCCCGGTGCGCTGTCGATTGAAAGCGATCCGCCAATCAGCCGCGCGCGCTCGTTCATGCCGAGCAGGCCATATGAATAGTCGCGCCTCACGACTTGATGGTCGAAGCCGCGGCCATCGTCACGCACCTGCAGCACGAGCTTCGCCGCCGTCGAAACAAGCGTCACCTCGACACGTGTGGCGTCGGCATGCCGCGCGACGTTCGTCAGCGATGCCTGTGCGATGCGGAACAGGGCCGTCGCATGGGCATCGGACAGCGCGGGGTCGCCGCCTTCGATGCGCAATTCACACGCAATCGCATGGCGGCGGTTGAACTCCTCGACAAGCCATTCGAGCGCGGACACGATTCCGAAGTTGAGCGCGGCGGGCCGCAAATGGCTCGCGACATTGCGCACCATCGAGATCGTGCCTTCGACCAGTTGACGCATATCATCGGCTTTTTTCGAAGCTTCCGGGTCGTGCGCTATGCGCATCTTGAGCAGAGACACGTCCATCTTGAGCGCAGTCAGCAATTGGCCCAGTTCGTCGTGAATCTCCATCGCAATGCGCTTTCTCTCCTCCTCGCGGATCGCCTCCATATACGCGGACAGTTCGCGCTGCTGCTCGCGCGACTCGACGAGTTCCTGTTCCATCTGCTTGCGTCCCGTAATGTCGTTCAGGCCGACATAGATCGCGGGAGAATCGTCGTAAGTCGCGACGCGCGCCGTCGCCATCGCCCAGAACCGTGTACCGTCCGCACGCCGGAACTGTATCTCCCTGTTGCGCAAGCTGCCCTTCGTTCGCAGATGCTCGATCAGACGCTCGCGCTCCGCCCGGTCGGCGTAGAAATCCGCGATGTTGGCGATCAAGCGTTCGTCCATGCCGAAGAGTTCGCGCAGCGGCTGATTCGTGTACAGGATGTGCCCGTCAGGCATCGACGTGATGCACAGCGGCACCGGACTCGTTTCGACGATCGCGCGAAAGCGAGCCTCGCTTGCCTGCAAGCACGCGTTCGCGCGCGCCAGTTGTTCCGTACGCAGCGCGACACGCCGCTCGAGATCGTCGCGCGCTTGCGATAACGCAGCCTCCGTTTCCTTGCGAATGGCCACTTCCGCCAGCAGTTGCCGGTTTTGCGCGAGAACCTGCTTGTGCATCACCCGCAGCTCGAGATGCACGCCAACGCGCGCCACCATCTCGTCGACGCGCAACGGCTTGGTCACATAGTCGACGCCACCCGCCAGAAAACCTTCGACGCGGTCCTCGTTGCCCGTCAGCGACGTCATGAACAAGACGGGAATATCGCGCGTGCGCTCATCAAGCTTGAGGCGTCGACAGGTCTCGAAGCCGTCGATGCCCGGCATCTTCACGTCGAGCAGGATCACATCGGGCTGCGAGAAGACCGCGCGCTCCAACGCTTCGATACCGTCGAGCGCCACCAGCACGCGAATGCCTCGCGCTTCGAGACTGTCGACAACTACGCCGAGATTGCCCGGCGTATCATCGACGATCAGAATAGTGCCGGTCTGCGCGACCGGGGTGGCCAAATGGCTCATGATGCGGTGTTCCCTTTGAGAGACCGCTCAACGAGTTGCGGGGTGACCTTCCACCGACCGGCGCGCGCGGGTTGATGCGATTCGTTCATCGCGCACATGACGAAGGCCGCCCCGCCATGCGGCGAAAATGTCGAACGCCATATATCCCCGCGAGTGCCGCCGTTGTGGGTGTCCTATTCTGCACTCGATGTCAGAGCCTGGTCCATCGCGCGCTCACCGGTTTTGAAACGTCCGATGAAACATATGCGCCGCGGCCTCACTGCCGCCGCACGCTGGCTGCACGCTTTTCTACGCTCGTCTGCGCTTTTTGCCGGGATGCGGTTCGCTATTCCGCCACCTCGCCCACCACGGCCAGCAGCCGGACTGTGCGAGGCTCCGTCAGTTCGTCGATCAGGTCGGCTACTTCGCACAGCGCGCGAAACTCATACTCGTTGATCTGCTCCGCGTGATTGCGACGCAATTCGCGCATCGTTTCGCCCAGGCGTCGGAGCGCGGCAGGCGTGCTGTCGATCATCGGCCAGCAGTGCATCAAATATGCAAGCGATCTCACGCAGCGCGCCTCGCACCACGAGTCGAACAGCCGTAGACATATCGAATCGATCTGCTCGACGACGTTCTCCCGCTCCGACAGATAGCCCATCATGATCCATCAATTAGACATTGCATTTCGATACTTCATCATCTATGAGCCGGAGTTGTGTCGCATTCAGCGCAAGCTGGAAAATCAGGGTGAGTCATCCTGATTCGCGTGTCAGGAAATCCTTAGTGCCATGCCGATTCCGATGGAGGAAATCCGGACGACCGCAAATGGGCGTGCGGCTGGGTCCGAATCGGGTGTTTCCGGATTCCGAAGGCAATGCGACCCTGCGCCGCTGATCTCATCATCTCTACATCTGGAATACGCTGATCACGCTGCCGAGGGACAATCCGCTGCGTGCAACCTCGCCAGTTCCGCATTGGAGAGATCGAACTCACGCAGACGCTCGCGCCGCGCCGCGTTGTTGCGCCGCGAGCCGAGCGCGCCGACGTAAGGTGATGAGCCCCAGGTCTTCACAACGGTCACGAGCAGCACGCGGTGCCCTGCGCAGAGCCAGCGCTGGCATGCGCGAAGCACCTCGAGATTGACGCTGTCCATCATCGCCTCCTGCTCTGCGACACATATGCCGGACACGACATGGCCGGCTCGCGCGAGCAGTGTAAACAAGCACCCAGGTGCGCGGAATCAGCGATTTTTTATCGATTGATCAAGACAGCCGATCAATGCTCGCGTCGCATTGCGAGCATCGCTCAGGTTTGGTTAGGCACCCTCACCGCCGGCGATCGCTTTAAGCCGGCGATAAAGCGTGCGCTCGCTCAAACCCAACTGCGCGGCAAGCTCGCTGCGCTTCCCGCGGAATTGCGCCGCTGCGTTCGCGAGTTCCGCATCGGTGAGCTTGCGGAGCAAGCCCAGACCCACGGCCAGCGATTCCTTCACCGCGCCGGAAGCCTTATCGCGGACCGCCTCCGGCAAGTGTTCTGCGCGGATCACGCCACCGTCGGCGAGGAGGTTGGCGCGCTCGAGCACGTTGCGCAATTCGCGGATGTTGCCGGGCCACGCATAGGCGCGCAACAGCGCCAACGCCTCCGCCGAAATCGACGCTTTATGCGACGATCCGGCGCGCGCCGACGCAATGCGCCGCAGGATCGAATCCGCGAGCAGCGCGATGTCGTCGACACGCTCGCGCACCGCGGGCAAATGAATCGGAAACGCACTGATGCGGAAATACAGATCAGCGCGGAACTGGCCGTCCGCGACCATCCGCTCGAGCGGCTTGTGCGTGGCCGCGACGAGCCGGAAATCGGCGCGCAGCATATCGGTGCTGCCCACGCGCCTGAAGGTGCCCGTTTCGATCAGCCGCAGCAGCTTCACCTGAATGGATAGCGGCACGTCGCCGATTTCATCGAGAAACAGCGTGCCGCCCTGCGCGGTTTCGACGAGGCCCTGCTTACGGCTCGTCGCGCCGGTGAACGCGCCTTTCTCGAAGCCGAACAACTCGCTTTCGAACAGCGTCTCGGTGATGCCCGAGCAATCCACCACGACGAACGGCCCCTGGGCGCGGCTGCTCGCTTCGTGCAGCGCTTGCGCGAACAGCTCCTTGCCGGTGCCCGATTCGCCGAGCAGCAGCACGGGCAGCATCGACGGTGCGACGCGCTGCAAAGCGGAAATCGCCTCGTTGAACGCCGGCGCGCGCCCGACCAGACCTTCGGAGCTTGGCCGCGCGGACGCGCTCCTGACCGTGGCGAGACGCTCGACATAGGCGACGATGCGCGCGTGCCGGTCGAAAATCGGCCGCAATTCGACGTCGACGTGCTCCGGGCCTCTCGGTGTGTGGTGGATATGCAGCACGCGATCCGCGCTGCGATTTTCGGTCGCGCGTTTCATCGGGCAGTGCTCGCCCGCCTGATCGCACGGCACGTCGTAGTGATGTGAAACCTGATAGCAGCGGCGGCCGATGTGCGCCTGACCTTCGACGCCGAACTGGCGCTGATAGGCGCGGTTCGCGGCCAGAATCTGATAGTGCGGATCGAGCACGATCGCCGGTTGCGGATCGTGCTCCAGATACGACACCAGCGTGCTCACGTCGGGCACCACCGCGGGCACGCCGTCAGGCGCGCCAAGGGTTGGCGGCGAAAGCTCGGTCGAAGGGGGCGGCGGAAAGTCGGGTGGGATCATCGTCGTTACTCCGTGGCAGCCGCACTATACGCCGGAACTGCCATTTCTGCCACGACTGCCAAATGGCAGTGACGCTATGCCGCGCGAGATGCCAATTGTCTGGCAGCGGCATATTCTGCGCACCAGGTCACGAGCGACAAACCGCTAAAAATCAGTGCCTTACGAACGAGGCTTACAACGCTGCGGCTGGATGGCACGACTCCTGCAAAAGTGAGCGCCCGGACTGACCTGGTCCGCTATCGTGAGGAACCCACCGCAATGGCAACCGGCAAGCTAGCCGTCGAGGGCTTCTTCGATCCTGCCACATCGACCATCAGCTATCTGCTGATGGATGCAGGCACGAGGAATTGCGCATTGATCGACACCGTGCTCGACTACGACCCGAAGTCGGGACGCACCCGCACCGCAACCGCGGATCGCCTCGCCGCGCGCGTGGAGTCGCTCGGCGCGCGCGTGCAATGGATACTCGAAACTCACGTGCACGCCGACCACCTGTCGGCCGCGCCTTATCTGAAAGCGAGGCTCGGCGGTCAGATCGCGATCGGCGCGCAGGTTACGCGCGTGCAAGCCGTGTTCGGCAAGCTGTTCAACGCGGGACCAGAGTTTTGCGCCGACGGCTCGCAGTTCGATCGCCTGTTCGATAACGACGAGACGTTCAACGTCGGCGACCTGTCAGTGCGCGTGATGCACACACCAGGCCACACGCCCGCCTGCGTGACCTATGTCGCGAGCGACGGCAGCGAAGAAGCCGCGTTCGTCGGCGACACGCTTTTCACGCCCGACTACGGCACCGCGCGCTGCGATTTCCCAGGCGGCGATGCGGCGGCGCTGTACCGCTCGATCCAGCGCATCCTCGGTCTCGCGCCGCAAACCCGCCTGTATCTGTGCCACGACTACCAGCCGGGCGGCCGGCCGCTGCTGTTCGAGACCACCGTGGCCGAGCAGCGCGAACAGAACATCCACGTCCACGACGGCATCGACGAAGCGTCGTTCATCGCGATGCGCACGGCCCGCGATGCCACTCTCGCGATGCCCGTGCTGATCCTGCCTTCGGTGCAGGTCAACATGCGAGCGGGCCACCTGCCGCCGCCCGAAAGCGATGGCGTGTCGTACATCAAGGTACCGGTCGATGCGCTGTGAGCGCGGCTGCGTAAGACAAACAAGAGGACCCTACATGCGGAACACGAAACTGACAGACCCTTCGAATCCAGCCGCCGACACGCCCGGCTTCACATCGCAACGGAGGCGGCCGACGCACCGGCACGACGTGGTGATCGTCGGCGCCGGCGCGGCCGGCATCGCGACGGCATCGAGCCTGCTCGCGCGCAGTCCCGATCTCGACATCGCGGTCATCGATCCCGCCGACACGCACTATTACCAGCCGGGCTGGACGATGGTGGGCGCCGGCGTATTCCACCCGGAAACGACGGCACGTCCGATTTCCAGCGTGCTGCCCGCGAACGTGAAGTGGTTCAAGGCCGCCGTCACTCACTTCGAGCCAGCGGAAAACCTCGTGATTCTCGACGGCTCGCGCGCCGTCGAATACCGCCAGCTGGTGGTGTGCCCCGGCCTCAAACTCGACTGGAACGCGATCGACGGTCTCGTCGACACGCTCGGGCGCAACGGCGTCACGTCCAATTACCGCTACGACCTCGCGCCGTATACGTGGAAGCTGACCCAGCAGCTGGAAAGGGGCCGAGCGCTTTTCACGCAGCCGCCGATGCCGATCAAATGCGCCGGCGCGCCGCAGAAAGCGATGTATCTCGCGTGCGATCACTGGCGCCGCAGCGGGCGGCTGCAACATATCGGCGTCGAGTTCCGCAATGCCGGCGCTGCGCTGTTCGGCGTCGCCGACTACGTGCCCGCGTTGATGCAATACGTCGAGCGTTACGACATCGCGCTGAACTTCGGCTCCGCACTGAGCGCGGTCGATGGCGACGCAAAAATGGCGAGATTCACGCACACGTTAGCCGACGGCAGCAAGCAAACCTTCGAGACCGGCTTCGACATGCTGCACGCCGTGCCGCCGCAGAAGGCACCCGACTTCATCCGTGACAGCGCGCTCGCCGATGCGGCCGGCTGGCTCGACGTCGATCAGGCCACGTTGCGACACAAGCGCCACGAGAACATCTTCGGCCTCGGCGACGCGACCAACACGTCCAACGCAAAGACTGCCGCCGCCGCGCGCAAGCAGGCGCCGGTCGTCGCGCACAACGTGCTCGCGGCGCTGGGCGCGGCGCGCGGCCTGGCGACCTACGACGGCTATGGCTCCTGCCCGCTCACCGTCGAGCGCGGGAAGATCGTGCTCGCCGAGTTTCTGTATGGCGGCAAGGTCGCGCCGACGTTTCCCGCGTGGCTCATCGACGGCAGAAGGCCATCGCGGCTCGCGTGGCTGCTGAAAGAGCGAATCCTGCCGCCGCTGTACTGGCGCGGCATGCTGAAGGGCCGCGAATGGCTCGCGAACCCGCAACTGGCGGACTGAGCGCTGACACGCACTGCTCACGGGGTCTTCGATGCTGCTGTCTCTTGTTCTCGGCGCGCTGGTGGGCGCGACTCTCGGGCTGACCGGCGCGGGCGGCGGCATTCTTGCCGTGCCCGTGCTCGTGTTCGGCATGGGCTGGCCGCTGCAGCAGGCCACGCCGGTCGCGCTCGTCGCGGTGGCCGGCAGCGCAGCGGTGGGCGCGCTCGAGGCGTTCCGCAAGCGCCTCGTCCGTTATCGCGCCGCGCTGCTGATGGCCGCCGCGGGGATGCCCGCCACCGCCGCCGGCGCGCGCCTCGCGCATGCGTTGCCGCAACGGGGGCTGCTCGGGCTGTTCGCCGCGGTGATGCTGGTGGTCGCGTTCCGGCTGCTGCGTCAGACGCTCGCGCGCCGCGCGTCGGGCCACGCGCAATCGTCGATGTGCGTCGCGCATGTCGACCCGGCGACCGGCCGCTTTCGCTGGACCTGGCCGACCGCAGCCGCGCTCGCGGCCACCGGTTCGCTGACCGGATTGATGACGGGTATGCTCGGTGTCGGCGGCGGCTTCATCATCGTGCCGATGATGCGCAGGCTGACTGACGTGTCGATGCACGGCATCGTCGCGACTTCGCTGATGGTGATCGCGCTCGTCGGCAGTGGCGGCGTTCTCGCGACGGCCGCGCACGGCGCGACACTTCCACTCGAAGTCGCGTTGTGGTTCACTGGCGCCACCGCCGCCGGAATGCTCAGCGGACGGCTCGCGTCGCATCACATCGCCGCCCATCAGGTGCAGTTGGGCTTTGCGAGCATCCTCGTGTGCGTGGCGGTCGGCCTGCTGGTCAAAGCAGTGCTGATGTAAGCGCTGTGGCTGCCCTCCACCCCACCCAACCATCAAACAGAGAGAACGATGATCGATCTCGACAATTTCACTCCGATCGCCTCCCTGTGCGGAGGCCTGCTGATCGGCGTCGCGGCTGCGGCGATGGTGCTTTTGCTGGGCCGCATCGCCGGAATCAGCGGGATAGTCGGCGGCCTGCTGCGCTGGACCAGGCGCGACGGCCCATGGCGCGTCGCCTTCGTTGCCGGGTTGATCGTTGCCGCACTGATCGCGCGCGCGGTCGATGCGCCCGTCGCAATCACCGTCGACGCGTCGTGGCCCGCCGTAATCGCGGCCGGCTTGCTGGTCGGCATCGGCACCCGCTATGGCAGCGGCTGCACGAGCGGACACGGCGTGTGCGGCATTTCACGCGGCGCCACGCGCTCGCTGGTCGCGACGGCGACCTTCATGGCGGCCGGCTTCGTCACCGTCTACATCATTCGACATCTTCTCGGAGCCTAAGATGGCAACAGCTGTTTCATTCGTATGCGGGCTGCTGTTCGGCTTCGGCCTGCTGTTGTCGGGCATGGCGAACCCCGCGAAAGTACAGGGCTTCCTCGATCTCGCCGGACGCTGGAACCCGTCGCTCGCCTTCGTGATGATGGGCGCGGTGGCCGTCGCGGCAATCGGCTTCGCGATCGCGAAGCGCCGCGACAAGTCGCTGCTCGGATTGCCGATGCAAATTCCCGCGTCGACGCACGTCACGGGAAGACTCGTGCTGGGCAGTGGCGCGTTCGGCGTCGGTTGGGGAATTGCCGGGTTCTGTCCCGGCCCCGCGCTCGTCGCGCTCGGCCTCGGGTCGGCCAAAGCGTGGGTGTTCGTCGGGGCGATGATCGTGGGAATGGCCATCTTCGAGTTGTTCGAACGGCGCAGACAGACGGCCTTGGCGACCGGTTCTTAACCTGACCTTAAGGTGCGGCCATGTACCATCCGTTTCACCCGAAACCCACTCACAGGCGCCCCTATGCAAGTCTCGACTGAACACCGCTATGACCTCGTCGCACGTTTGCTCCATTGGCTCGTCGTCGGGCTGGTTGCCGCACAGTTCGTGATCGGCTGGACGATGCCGGACGTGCACCGCGATACCGTGCCGGACGGCGCAATCGCCTGGCACCTTGGCGTCGGCACCGCACTGCTCGCGGTGATGGTGTTGCGGGTGCTGTGGCGCGTGACTCACCCGTCGCCGCCCGACAATTTGCCGCCGCTGTTTCGCATCGCTTCCAAAATCACGCACCTGGCGCTGTACGTGCTGCTCGTGCTGGTACCGCTGCTCGGCTGGATCAACGCGTCGTCGCGTACGTGGACGGTCCGTCTCGGCGGACTTGTTTCCTTACCCGCACTGTCGGCACCGGGCTCGTCATTCGGGCATGCGATGGGCGATGTTCACGGCGTTCTCGCGTGGGTGCTGTTCGGTGTCATCTGCCTGCATATCGCTGCGGCAATGTTTCATCAGTTCGTCTCCGGCGACCGGGTTCTGCAGCGCATGAAGATCTAGCGCGACCCCGTATAAGCAAAGCCACCGCAACTCAACAAGGTCTCTTTCGATCTCCGCCATGCGCGCTCACGCGCATGGCGGGAATAAATCGGCGTGCGCGCTCGTTCTGGAGTCCGGAGAAGGCGCTTCGCGCAGGCAAGCATCCACCCAACGCGGTATTCGCTTGCCCCACTACGCCGATGTAAATGCGACGCCGGTCATGCCGAGCGCGAAGTGCGATGCTGTCGCACAGTTACCGCAGTGGGCAGGGGTTCGTGCGCGCTGCGCATGACCGAATGCGGAACTGGCCGTCGGGGAGACGGACATGTCGAAGGCATTTGCAGGCGATGATGCCCGAACGCCAGGCACTAGCGCGGACCGAACGCTGGCGTGTTGGATTCGTGAATGGATTCTACGCTCAAACTCTGAGCGCTCTTTTTCAGGTGATTGTTGAACGTTCTCCGTCGAACCGTCGGTCGTCCAGACTACGGGCGAAGCAGGTTGATTCTCAAGTTCTTCTTCTTGCTGCCGATACCTTCACTGAGGAGACAATAACCCGGTTACCGCGCGCAATAACCGGTAAAAGATGCTGACGCACAGCCATGCCGCCGTCGAGTATCAATGTTCTGCACTCACGCGCGCTGATTCTGAATCGATGCAATACATTCCAAGCTTAGGCATCGCTGGCGTGATTGGCCGGTGGAGGCGGCGACATGGCGTCGACCGGCAACTGATCATCACCGTCGCCCTGGTGTTGACTGGCCTCGTCATTTTCGCTGTCGGCATTGGTTATACGCTGATATGGCACGAGCGGTCCGTTGCGGAGCGCATTCACGCCCTGCGTGCCCGCGACGACATCGAGACGCTGCAAGCAGTGCACATCCAGGCGAACGCCGACTTCCTGGTGGGGCTCGACAGTGCACGGGTGGCATCTTTCGCGTGGCCGGTGCAGCGTGTGGTGTCGGCCGCCGCCTGCTTCGACCGGCTGGAACAAAGTTACGCAAGCGACCCGCGAAGCCAACTGGTGGTGCGCCGCCTGCGCGGCGAGACGGCCGGCTGGGCGTGGCTTCTGGCCGACATCGCGGTACGTGCGCGCGTGGCGGACGGCCGCGCCTCGGTCGACAGCCCTGAGCTGCTCGCAGCAAACCGCATGCTGGCGAACATCGTGACCCAGCTGGTGACCCTCCGCGACGCGCAGACCGCTTCCCTGAGGGCTGCATCCGACAGCGCGACGCGCCACCTGGTGATAGAACGGACCGTGCTTGCAACCACGGCGCTGGCGGCATGTTTTCTCTTTTGCTATGCATTGATTGCTCACTATCGCGCCCGTATCGCGCGGCAAAGCGCGCGCGTCATCGCCTCAGAAAGCGAGCGCCGGTTCCGTCAGTACTTTGATCATCATCCACTGCCGATGTTGATTTTCGACGTCGAGACGCTATCGATTCTCGCTGCGAACCGCGCCGCCGCCTCGCAATACGGGCGCACGCGCCATCAGCTATGTTCGCTCGACATGGCCGCTCTGTATGCGCAAGCCGACTTGCCGTCGTTTCTGCGCGATCTGCACGAACTGCTGGCCGCGGCTACCACCAGCGGCTCGGCCGGTGTATGCAGGCATCGACACAGCGACGGCACGCCCGTCTACGTCGAACTGTCGTACCACTTCCTCACCTATGGCCATCATCGAGCGTGCTTCATCACGGCCGTCGACGTCACGGAGCGAAAGAACGCCGAGCTCGCGTTGTTGCTGCGAAGCCGTGCACTGGACGCAATCGGCAACGGCGTGCTTATCACGCGACCCGGTCCAAGCGGCGACGTGGTCGAATACGCGAACCCGGCATTCGAGAAAATAACCGGCTATGAGCGCCCGCAGAACGCAGGCGGCGATCACTCAGTTCGGCCGGAAACACCCGGACTGTGGCAACAGATCGGTACGGCGATTGCCGGGAAACGCGAGGCCACCACGCTGACGAAGAGCCGCCGCGCGAACGGAACAGAGTTCTGGTATCAGCTATACGTCGCGCAAGTACGCGACGAGTCGGAAAAGGTTACCCATCACATCAGCGTGGTGAGCGACCTGACAGAGCTCATCGAATCGCGCGATCTGCTGGTCAGGCAGGCGCGCCGCGATGCGCTGACGGACTTGCCGAATCGCGTGACGCTGCGTGAGCTGATCGACGCGGCGATCCTCGAGGGTCACGAGTTCGCGCTGCTGTTCATCGACCTCGATCATTTCAAAGACATCAACGACAGCCTGGGCCACGGCGCCGGCGATCGCCTGTTGCAGGAAGTTGCGCGACGCCTGTCGGCATCGGTCGGATCGGATGGCGTGGTCACCCGCTATGGCGGCGACGAGTTCGTGACGATGTTGAAGGGCTCAACCGGCGATGCCGAACTCTCCGCGCTGTTGGCGCGCGTGACGCAAACGCTGGACGAGCCGGTGCAAATCGACGACATGCAACTGCGGGTCCGGATGAGCGTTGGGGTCAGCTGCTATCCGCAGGACGGCACAGACTGCGAAACGCTGCTGAAACACGCCGACCTCGCGATGTATCGAGTCAAGGCAGGCGGGCGTAACGGCGTCGAGCGATTTGCACCTTCGCTCGCACATGAAGCGGCTCAGCGCATCGCGCTATCGCACAAGCTGCGCAACGCCGTCGAGCACAACGGCTTCGAGCTGGTGTACCAGCCGCAAGTGGAGATACGCAGTTACCGGCTGACCGGGGTCGAGGCGCTGATCCGCTGGCACGACGCGGACTTCGGCACGGTCAGCCCAACGACGTTCATACCCTTGGCCGAAGACATTGGTTTGATTTCGTCAATCGGAGAATGGGTGCTGCAAACTGCCTGTGCACAGGCAAAGCGCTGGGAAGAAGTGCTGCCGGAGTTGCGCATGTCGGTCAACGTGTCGCCGAGCCAGCTTACTTCGAGTGATTTCGGCGCCGTCGTGCGGCGTGCTCTTGCCGCGTCGCAATTGGCCGCGGACCGGCTGGAACTGGAGATTACCGAAGGAGGCCTGGTCGCCCCGGGCGCTCTGCCCACGCTGCGCGCCCTGCACGACATCGGCGTATCCATAGCGATCGACGACTTCGGCGCCGGTTACTCGAGCCTGGCTTATCTGCGCAGCTTTCACGCTGACCGTCTGAAGATCGACATGTCGTTCATCCGCGGCATTGGCAGCAGTCGTGCGGATGAGACGATTATCGGTGCGATCATCGCACTTGCCCGCAACCTGCGTTTCGAAGTCGTCGCGGAAGGCGTCGAACGAGCGGAGCAATTGGCTTTTCTTGCCGAGGCCGGCTGCGAGATCGTTCAGGGATACTACTTCGCCGCGCCACAGCAAGCGGCGAATATTCCGGGCTACGCGGCGAGCCTGATCGGCGAGTTACACGAGTTGCAAAAATAGCGCGTCGTGAGAGCCCCCGCGCGGCCACTACGCTCGCGTGATCAGGCCGCCTCGAGACGCGGACGGATTAGCGGCGGTACATATGGTGGATACCCTAGGTAAGTGTTTCCTCCATACGTCGAACGCGGCAGGCACGCGGTGGCGGGTGCCTACGACGACCATCCGAACTGCGAGTCGTTCGAGAGGTGTGCAGAGGGTTCGAGCTTCTTTTGGAGATTCGCGCGAGGTGCTTCGACTAGAATGATTTCGACGCGCGGCTCCGCACTCGATGCACTACACCCGTCAACAGGTATCGCGATGAACCACGGAAGGCTCGTCTTGCATGCGCGATGGCATCGCTTGCAGCGCAACGCGCGCGCAGCGTCGCCGCGGCCTGCTGCCTCCAGCCGCAGCGCTTTGCAATCAAACGATCGATGAAACCGCGATCCGCCGACTGCGCTGCTGTCCTGATGATCGCGTCGTGCGTTGCGGGCCTCATGCAGACCTCACCCGTAGCGGCACAGGCATGGCGCGATCTCGCGCCTCAACCCACCCCGCAGGCGCCGCGAAGCGCGCCGCCGCCCGCCTCCCCGGAAACCCAGGCCGAGTCCGCACGGATCGCAGTCGAGCGGCTTGCCGGGCTGATCTTCGAACCGGCCGGCGCGTCCGCGGCGGCATCGGTGACGCAGCAACAACGCATCGTCGCGCAAGGACTGCCCGTACTCGACGCCGCGTTCCTGCAGAGCTTCGGCACGGACCTCGACAAGCCGCTGAGCTTCGGCCGCCTCGCCGAGATTCGCCGCGCCGTGGTCGCGCGTTATCGGGCAGCGGGAAAGCCGCTAGTCGACGTCTACGTGCCGGAACAGGACGTCAGCTCGGGGGTCGTGCGCATCGCCATTGCCGAGTTCAAGCTCGGGCGGGTTCATGCAAGCGGCAACACCTACTTTCCGAGCAGGCTTCTCGAACGTGAAATGCCGCTCGAGCCCGGCGCACCGATCCCGCAATCGACGGTCTCAAAGGGACTTGCCGTGCTCAACGCGAATCCTTATCGACGGGTCGATGCTGTCTTTGCACCCGGTGAAGCAGCGGACACGACCGACGTCGTGCTGCAAACCGAAGACCGTCTGCCGCTTCGGGTCAGCGCGGGCTACGACAATGCAGGCGTGCCGGACCTCGGCCGTGACCGGTTCTTTGCGGGCATCGGCTACGGCAACCTGTTTGGGCTCGATCAGCAGATCGCCTATCAATTCACGGCAAGCAACGATTTTTTCAGCGGCAATCCGGATATCGAAGGCCGCCCGAACCGCGCCCGCTTCACCGCGCACGCGCTGAACTACACGGCGCCGCTGCCCTGGCTCGACAGTATCGAGTTGTTCGGCGTCTACGCGCAGAGCACGCCACGGTTGCCCGACACGTACGGACAGACGGGCATTTCCGCGCAGCTTAGCTTCCGTTATGACTTGCGTCTGCCGACCATCACGGACATGGCGCAGCTGGTCCAGATCGGATACGACTTCAAGCGGAGCAACAACGATCTGGAATTCGGCGGCTCCCAGGTTTTCAACTCGAATACGCACATCCATCAGTTCGTGTTGGCTTACGACATCAGCAAACCGACCGAGGCGGGCACGGCGCACGCGGCGGCGACACTCGTCGCCAGTCCGGGTGGATGGGATGGCAGCAACCAGGACGCGGCATTCAACGCCGCGCGGCAGGGCGCGACGGCCCGTTACATCTATATGCAGTTGACTGCGTCCCGCGCCACCGCGCTGGGCGCGGGTTTCACACTGATCACGAACGGAACGTTTCAGTGGACGCCGAACACGTTATTGCCAAGCGAGGAGATGGGGCTCGGCGGGGAGTTCAGTGTGCGAGGTTATGACCCATACGTGACGCTCGGCGACCGCGGCTGGAACATCCAGACCGAGGTGCGCACGCCTGCGATCGCTCTCGGCGCGAGCAACGCTGTCGTGCAACCCTTCGTGTTTTTCGATGCCGGCCGCGTCTGGAGCACCATCGACCAGCCAGCGGAGAACAACCCCGGTCTGCTCGCGGGCATCGGCGCGGGCGTGCGCTTTCAATGGTCGAGATTCGTGGATTTTCGCTGCACCTATGGCGCACCGTTGCGCTCGGCAACGCCGAATGGTTCGAAGGCACCGATCGTGCTTTTGTACGTGTCGCTCGGAACATGAGCCATCGACGAGTCATCTCCCGACAGTCAACGACGCCTGATTGCTCATTTCATTGCGCGGCACGTTGCTCGTCGGCGCGGCCCTCATCTAGCCGTCTCGCCCCTTCCACGCTTTCGATGGAATCACCTGCGGCGCCGAAGCCGCGTTCGACGTCCGTCGCGACGCCTCGGCCGGCCGGCGCGTCGAGCGCTGGCGGGCCGTCGTCCGGAACCGACGGTGCCACGTCCGCAACGCGACGCGACGAGCGCCGGCTAGCCGCCTTCGCATCGAACCACGCGACGTCGCGGCGCAAGCCGTCCACGTAGGCACGCCAGCCTCGCGGATTGTCACTGAACAGAGACGCGCGCACGGATGCAGCCAGCGCGTCCCTGTCGAGACGGTTGTCCAGCAACCATTGCGGCCACCGGCAGAATGCGTGAAGCGCACGGGTTCTGAACACGGCCACGGGCATATCCGGGCGCAGCTGCGCGAGCAGCGGCTCGTCATCGAGAATCGGGTGTCGTGCGATCAGCTCGCCAATCGTTGCCGCGCTCGGCGCCATATCGTCGAGTCGAACGATCAATTGCATCACGCGCCCCAGATGAAGCAGCAGCGCGCGCCTTTCGAGAGCGTCTTCCATGATTCGCGGTGCCTTCGATCAAGACAGTCGAATTGCATCCGGTCGATTGCGTCGCGTTGCGGGCCGCTGTCTGACCGGCGTTCCACATACAAGCCTACGGCGCCTGGCGGCGCGGATATTGATCCGGGTCAATGCATGCGCCGCGTTTGCGTCAAGCACGGGTCTTCTGCTCGATGTGGGGCTGGCGATCCGTCACCAGCGCCAGCTCCGACAGAAGCCCAGCCACCGCCTCGAGCAGATCGTCGAGCGACACGATGCCGGTCAGCGCGCCAGCGGCGTCGACGACCGGCAGGCGCCGCACGCCGTTCAGACGCATTCGCGAGGCGGCAAGCCAGAGATCATCGCCCGCGTCGACGAGCGCCGGCGGCGATGACATCACGTCGTTCACGAAGATCTTCTCGGAGTTGGCCTGTTTGGCCACGATCGCCAACACGATGTCGCGATCGGTCAACATCCCGACGGGCACGCTACGCCCGCCGATCGTCTCAACCACCACGATGTCGCCGACATGCTGTTCGCGCATCAGTTGCGCGGCCTCGAGAATCGTCGCTTGCCGTCCGCAGACGGTGACGTCCCGCGTACAAATGGTTCCCGTATTCACGATACATGCCCCACGTTCGACACGACCTGCCGCCGTGTATCCGTTCGCCGCGCCTTCACCCGATCGGGTCCGAGCTCTGCTCGGGCTCCCAGCCGCGCGCCGCAGCGAGACACGCGCGGACTTCTTCATCGGTCGTCTGTTCGAAATTCACATAGAACCCGCCGATCCCCATCAGCAAGTCCGGCTGCAACACGCTGACGAACGCGTCCGCGATTCCTTCGAATGCCATCGGCGCATCGGATTGCGCCACCGGGACCGCCACCACGATCCGGGCAGGATTTCTGCCACGGAGTGCGTCGATTGCAGCATGCATCGACGCCCCTGTCGCGATGCCGTCGTCGATCACGATCACGGTCTTACCCTGCACTGCCACCGGCGGGCTGTCCCCACGGTACGCCAGTTCCCTGCGCGCGAGTTCGGCCCTTTCGCGGGCGATCACATCGGCCAATTGGGTGTCACTGATTTGCAGTTCGCGAAGTACCGACCTTTCCAGATGAAGGGCGCCCCCGGTCGCGATGGCGCCCATCGCCAGTTCCTCGTCTTGAGGCGCGCCGAGCTTTCTGACGACGAGAACGTCGAGCTTCGCACGCAACTCCCGCGCGACTTCGAATGCGACAGGAACGCCGCCGCGCGGCAGCGCCAGCACGACCAGATCGCCGCGGCCCTGATAGTCGCGCAGTGCGTGGGCCAGCTGTTTGCCAGCGTCGGTGCGGTCGCGAAACCGGTTGCCCATCACGTTTTCTCCCCCCGCAACGCCGGGGCGCGTTGCCTCAGTCACTATGCCATCAATCGCCAGCATCAAGCGTTCCTCGATGCAGGGTCATGAAAGCGCATTTCGATTGACGTAGGTCAGTAGTCGATCCGCATCGGCGGCCGATCATGAATACCGACAACACGCGAGACGCGGAGGCCGACGATGTTCTCCAACATTCTGGTCGCGGTGGACGGCAGCGAGAGCGCCGCCCAGGCGTTCGAGACAGCGCTGCAGTTCGCCTCTGATACCGGCGCGCGCTTGCATCCGCTGTTCGTCATCGATTTGCCGGTCATGCTTCCCGAAGTGCCGGGCGTCAACGCGGCAGCCATGCGCGAGGCGCTCAGGCAGGACGGCGAACGGCTCATGAAGCACTGCGTCGGGACCATGGCGCGGCACGGTGTGCAGGGCACGCCGGAAATCGATGATCTGGTGCGCCCCGAGGAGGACGTCGCTCACCGCATCGAGGTCGCCGCGGCGAAGCTCGAGGCCGATGTCATCGTGATCGGCACACACGGTCGACGCGGCCCCGGCTACGCACCGCTCGGCAGCGTGGCCGAACAGATACTGCGCAGCACCACCCGCCCGGTGCTGGCGATCCCCGCGCGCCGGACCGCCCCCGCCTCAGCGGAGCAGACGGGGGGCGCCGTCACGACATATTCAGATACCGGGCAATCTCAGAGCTGACTCCTGGCACTGCATGATCCGCAATACAGACAATGGACGTCGTCATGAATGGAGAGGTTACCGAACTCCGCGATCATGCATTCGCCTGCACCGCGGACGCGAATGCGCGTAAAGACGCGGAATCGACGGAGCTGTCCGCGGCGATCCGCTGCGAAGCCGCCACTCGGGCCCGGGTCGCCATATCCCATCAACGTCTGCTGCGGCAACGGGCGCTCGTGCATGGACTTGCTGTTGGCGGAGTCGATCAGTCCATTGCGCGACACTGCCTGCAGGGACTGGAAGCCTCTTTTCATGCATTGAGCCTGATCTGGGAGATGCGCCTTCACAAGCTCGATGCGCTGCTGGACAGCGAGGCCCGGTGACGTGACCGACGCGCCCCGCCCACGGGACATCCGTCGATTGCGATTGGACCGGGCTGGCAGGTCCGAGCGGCGGCGCCCCTGTTCACATCGGCGTGAACGGGACCGGATATTCCAGATGATCCTTTACTTCCTTTACGCCTGGCGCGCGCGCGGCGGCGGCGAGGATCGCCTGGCGCTCTTCCTCGGAGCGTATCGGACCCCAGCAATGTGCGACGCCATCCGTGACGATCAGGTCGTCGGCATCAAGCGCCCAACGCTGCCCTTGGAGTTCCTTCATGATCGCGGCGCGAATCTGCTCGTCCGACGGTTGCGCATCGAGCTGCGCGGGCGCGCAACTCGCGAGAGCGCGCACCAGATTGGCCCTGCTGACGATGCCGACGAGCTTGCCGTCGCGCAACACGGGTAGCCGCTTGATGTGCTTGCGCCCGAGCAGTTCGGCGACCGCAGTGAGTGGCGCGGATTCGTCGACGGTGACGGCGGGGGCGCTCATCACGTCACGTACCCGAATCGAACGCTCCTTCAGATACTCGACCGCGAGCTGTCGCGTAGGCGCGATGAACTGGGCGAGCCACGAGCGTCGCGGCGTTTCGGTGCCGGTTTCGACGCGCCGGAGCAGGTCGCCCTCGCTGACGATGCCAATCACGCTGCCTGTGTCGTCGAGAACGGGCATGCCGCTGATCTTGCTGTCGGCGAGCAGCTTTGCCGCGTCGTAGACCGAGCTGTCCGGTGCGATCGACACGACCTGGGTCGTCATGATGTCCGAGGCTTGCATAGTGATCTCCGTTTCGAGTGCGCTGCGCTGCCGCACACCGACGCAGGCAGGCACGAGGCGACGCAATGGACAGGCGCTGAAGGACGCGTCGCCGTGCTCCCTTCGGCACCCACTTCGAATCCGCTCGCTCGGCGTGTCGACCGGTTGTTGCAACGCGTCGATTTCGCCGTGCGATGCGCCAATCAAAAAGAACCGGCCACTGATGATCAGCCCCCGGTTCCGGTACAGCCCAATGATCGATGCACAGCGGCCTGCCATTGTTGACTTGCATCAAGCCCGCCAAGCGAGGATGCAGCATCGAACTAGCGACCACCCGCTCCGCGAGATTCGCGGCAAAAAACCGTGCTGAATGCGGCCGCGAATTCGTCGAGCCGCGCGCGATCGAGCCCGTCGATACCCGCCGCAGCGACCCTGCCGTTTCCGCCGAACTTCCTGCAAAGGATGTCGGCGCCGCCCGGGCAATCGAGCGGCGCCCGTACACTCGCTGTGTATCGGCCATCGGCGCCGGCCGTCAGCACCGCGTGCGCTCGCGCCGGATCGCGTCGCGCGACGAGATTGGCGAAATCGCCTCGCACGCGTCGCGCCCACGCGGCGTCGGGAAGAATGTGCAGCGTTCCATTGGCGAGCCGCCGGACCTCCGCGAGTCCCAAGGCCAGTTCGAGGTCTTCCGTTCGCCGCGTCTGCAGTTCGGGCAGCACGCTGGTCGACGCAATGAATTCGAGCGGGTCCGAATAGGGCTGAATTGCGCGATACATGTCGACTGGCTCGACTGCAAGATCGCCTACGCTGTCCCCGTACGCGTTGTAGTTGATCGCTTCGCCAAGTTCGCGCAGTTTACGCTCGTCGGACGTGCTGATCGCGCACGCGGTGGCGGCCCGATGCGCTGCCGGATGCAGGTTGTCGCCATAGGCCGCGACCACCGCCCAGCGCGTGTACCGGCCTTGCAAATGGCGGTCCACGAGCAGCGCCGTGCACATATCCGGTGACGTATCGATATGCGTCG
Organism: Paraburkholderia atlantica; assembly: GCF_009362785.1. Taxonomy (GTDB): domain Bacteria; phylum Pseudomonadota; class Gammaproteobacteria; order Burkholderiales; family Burkholderiaceae; genus Paraburkholderia; species Paraburkholderia atlantica. Next base: position 5,865 of record NZ_WHNQ01000015.1, on the reverse strand, counting down.
TCAGCAACGCGTTTGCGGGTATCGGGCCGGAGAAATGATGATCGAAATAGTCGATCTTTACGCCAAGATCCAGCAATGCCATGAGCGGACCGCGGTTCGCATCGAGCGAAATATCCAGCACGGTCACGCTGTCGCCCGGCTGCGCGTTCGCGCGGTGCAGCAGCGTGACCTCGCGCTTGGCTCCGGTGATCAGGACGGTGTCGGCAGGCTCGGCGAGCCGCAACTGATGCAGCGCGCAAATGCCGTCGGCATCGCCATTGAAAATATCGAATTGCTTCATCCGCTGCTCCACCCGCGCGACGCTGCCACGATCGCACGCGGTTCGACTGGGGTCAAACGGTGCCCCCGCTCCACCTCATATGGAAGCGTACGCCGGTATCGTCCGCTTGACCGCCTCGTTGATACAGATCAAGCCGGTTACCATACGCGATGACTTAAATGGGTAGACGATTTCGGCTCGCGCATAAGACTGGCGCCGGCCGTCCCGGTACGTGGAGGTCAACGTGACGAATCAAACGCTCGTGTTTCTCCATCACACGCGGCCCGGCGCGCCGCTCGTCGCGACATGGAGGCTGGCATGAGTTCGCCGCCGAGCCGCAAGCCTTCCGCACGCCGAGCCGATGCCACACTTCACGGCATCCTGCATGTCGCCAACCGATTGCGCGCCGCGCGTCGCAGCCTGCGCGGACTCGACGCGACGCTGCGCAGGCCGGGCAGCTACCGTCATCCGGCGGGCGGGATCGTCAGGATCGAAACGCATATATCCGTCGTGTATCTCGCCGGGCGCTTCGCGTACAAGATCATCAAACCGGTCGCACCAGGCTTCGCGGACTTTACCTCGGCCGCGACACGCGAGCGCTGCTGCGAAGCCCAGCTGCGCCTGAACCGGCCACTCGCGCGAGGTCTCTACGCCGACGTGATACCGATTGCGCGCCGTGCCGGCGTGCTGGCGCTCGGCGCTGGCGGCGTGGCCGTCGAGCACGTGGTCAAGATGCGCCGCTTCGACGAGGCGATGCTCTTTTCGAGTCTCGCGGCACACGCAGCGCTGACGCCGCGCGACGTCGACGGCGCCGCGAAGCGGCTCGCCCACTATCACCTGAGCGCACCCCGCAACGCGCCCTCGTCGCGCTACGGCAGCGCGACGCTGGTGCGAACCCAGATCGAAACGATCAACGCACCGCTGCTGGCCAATTGCAGCCATCCCGCGCTGCCCGGCATTGCCGCGTGGTGCGCGCGACAGCTCGACGAACTCGCGCCGCTGATCGAGCGGCGCCGCGCCGAGGGTTTCGTGCGCGGCTGCCATGGCGATCTGCATCTCGACAACGTGGTTCGCTGGCGCGGCGCCATCGCGATGTTCGACTGTATCGACTTCGACGATGCGCTACGCTGGATCGACGTCGCGGCGGACGTCGCGTTTCTCGTGATGGACCTGCGCGCGCGAGCGGAACCCCGGCTCGCAAATCGCCTGTTGAACCGTTGGCTCGAAACCTCGGGCGACTATGCGGCGCTGTCTTTGATGCCTTTGTACATCGCCTATCGGGCGCTGGTGCGGGCGTGGGTCGCGTGTCTGAAAGCGGGGTACGTGGCCGGCCGCAACGTCGCGGTCCCGCAACCGGCGCTGCGCTACCTCGAGGTCGCGCGAGAGCAAACGCAGAATCCGGCACCCGTTCTGCTGCTGTGTCATGGCTTTTCCGGTTCGGGGAAATCGGTCGCGAGCCGCGCCCTCGCGGACCTGTGCGGCGCGGTACGCGTGTCGAGCGACGCCGAACGCAAACGCATGCGGCCAGTGTCCGACGCGCAAATGACGCTCGGCGCCGAACACTACACGCAAGCTGCGCGTCACGCGATCTACGATCACCTGCTTGGACTCACGCACGGCGTGCTGCAAAGCGGCCACAGCGTGATCGTCGACGCGACCTTCCTCGAAACGAGTCACCGCAGCACGTTTTTCGCGCTCGCCGAACGGCTTGGCGTACCGGCCCGCATTCTCGACTTTCGGGCCGACCCAGCGGTGCTCGCGCAACGCATCGAAGCGCGCCGGCTCGGTCCGCGCGATCTGTCCGACGCGGACACCGCCACGCTCGCGCATCAACTCGCGAGCGCCGACGCACTGACGCCGGAGGAACAGGCGCTGAGCTTGTCGTTCGACACCGCGGTACCGATGGCGGCGTTCGACTCGCCCGAGTACTGGCGGGCGGTGATCGGGTGGATGCAGCCGCGCATGGAAGCCGTCGCGGCTGCCTCGCGTGTTACGAATGCCGCGTGTTAGCCGGGCAATCGGTCAGTGCGTGCCTGCTCGCGCCGCGGTCGTTCGTGGCCGGCGTCGATTGCCATGGGCTCATCCTGTTCCGACGCGAAGCGGCGTGATTGACCTGAGTCAGCCGCGGTCAAAGGCGGGCCGCAGATAGCCGACGATGGATCGTGAACGACACGCCGATCGCGAGACCGCTGGAGCCAACGGTCACGAAAAGCCGACTAAAATCGATTTGCGTGCGCGAACGCGCGTCGATGCCCGGCGATTCCATGCGCATTGACTCAGCGCAAAGCGCGAACTTCGCGATTGCTTCAGGTTTCCCTGCCCATGGATGCAACCGGAAGATCACCCATGATCAAGGTGTTGCTGGCCGACGACCACACGCTCGTGCGCGACGGATTGCGCCATATCCTGCAGCAAACGAACGGCTTCGAGGTAGCCGGCGAAGCGTGCGACAGCGCGACGACGATCGCGCTGATTCGCGCGACCCAGGCACACGTCCTCGTGCTCGACCTGTCGATGCCGGGGCGCAACGGCATTGAACTGATCAAGCAGATCAAGGAGGAAAAACCCGATCTGCGGATTCTGGTGCTGACGATGCACGCCGAACAGCAATACGCGGTGCGCGCGTTCAAGGCGGGCGCGTCGGGCTATCTGACCAAGGAAAGCGCGAGCGCGGAACTGGTCGGCGCGGTGACGAAAGTCGCGTCAGGGGGCGTCTATGTGAGCCTCGCGATGGCCGAACGCTTCGCGCAGAATCTGAACGAGCCCGCCGACGCGCTGCCGCACCAGCGCTTGTCCGACCGCGAATTCGACGTGTTCCGGCGGCTCGTCGAAGGCCAGAGCATCACCGAGATCGCCAACGAACTCTGCGTCAGCGTGAAAACGATCAGCACGCACAAGACGCGCATCCTCGAAAAAATGCAGATGCCGAACGAGAACGGGCTGGTTCGCTATGCGATCCGCCACAAGCTGTTCGACGACGAGAACGATTTGTAGTGCTTCCCTGCCACGGCGCCCGGTGACACGATAACGACACCAACCGCGTGCTTGCGGCCCTGATCCGACAGGAGACTTCGAGATGAGCGATGCCGCGCAACATGATGCCTGGGAAATCGGTGAACCGCACTTTCCCGCCTCCACGCCAGTGGAACAGCAGCTGCGCTTTGCGCTGCACTATGCGGTTCTCGCGCCGTCGAATCACAATACACAACCGTGGCGGTTCATCGTCGACGGCGAGACCGTACAGATCTGCGCCGACCGCATGCGCGCGCTTCCCGTGGTCGATCCTTTCGATCGCGAACTTCTGATGAGCTGCGGCGCCGCTTTGTTCAATCTTCGCGTGGCGCTGTGCCGCCTCGGTCTCGCTTATGCGATCACACTGTTTCCAGCGGAAGCGGACCCCGACATCGTGGCGCTCGTACGCGTGTCGCGCGACGGACCTCGCGACCCGCACCTGCACGATCTTTTCGACGCGCTGACGGCGCGCGTGACGACGCGTGCGCCGTTCGTCGACGAACCTGTGCCCGCCGCACTGCAACGCAAACTCAGCGATGCCTGCGACGACGAAGGCGCGCTTGCCTGCTGCGTGGAGCAAAAAGCCGCGCGCGAGGCGCTCGCGCAACTGATCACCGATGCGGATCAAGCGCAGTTCGCCGACCCACGTTTCAGGCGCGAGCTCGCGAGCTGGATTCACCCGCGGCGGCGCGACGATGGCATGCCCGCTTACGGTACCGCTGTCGGCGCGCTGCTCGATTTCGCGGCGCCGCTCGTCAGCCTGGCCGTCCGCGTGTTCGACGCGGGCGCGGGGCAGCCAGCCACGCACCAGCACCTCGTGGATTGCTCGCCGCTGATGGTCGGCATCGCGACGATGCGCGACGATCGCGAGGCATGGCTCGCGACGGGACAGGCGCTCGAACGGATGCTGCTGGTCGCGGCATCGGCGGGATTGACCGCTTCCTACCTGAACCAGCCGATCGAAGTGGACGCACTGCGAGAGCGGCTGCGAACGCTGTTGCACACGGACGCGTTTCCGCAGCTCCTGCTTCGCGTCGGGCGCGGCCCGCGCGTCCGTCATGCGCCGAGGCGGCCGCTCGCCGATGTGGTGTCCTGACAAGCACGGGAAGTCTGCCCAGGCCGATGCCAGGCCGTGGGCTACACCGTTACCACGATCTTGCCGAACTGACCGTTGGTTTCGAGGTAGCGGTGTGCGTCGACGATCTCGTCGAACGCAAAGGTGCGATCGATGACCGGCTTCAGCGAGCCGCTTTCGAGGCCCTTGAGCACGAACTCCACCGCGGCCTTTCGGCGCGTCGGGTCGCCACTCGTCAACCAGATGTTGTGCGCCTTCACGGAATTCATCCTGGCGATCATTTGCAGCACGGGCAGCGTCGTAGCACGCTCGTCGAGCGCGCCGTACAGATACGCAATGCCCTGGAAGGACAGCGCCTCGATCAGTTTCGCGAAGTTCGGGCCGCCGACCGGATCGAAAGCGACGCGAGCCCCCTTCCCATCCGTGATTCGCATGATCTCTTCGACAAGGTCCGATTCGTCCGTCACGACCACGTGGGCGGCACCGGCGTCGAGCAACTGCTGTCTCTTGCCGGCATGGCGCGTGACGGCGATCGACGTCGCGCCCGCGTAGTTCGCTAGCTGGATCGCCGCCAGGCCAACGCTGCTCGATGCGGCCGGTACGACGACATAGTCGCCGGCGCCGACCTTCGCATCTTCGATCAGCGCGCCATACGCGGTCACGAACATCATCCACACCGAAGCGGCCTCGGCGTAGGAAAGCGACTTCGGATGCCTGACCACCGCATGGTCCGGCACGATGATGACTTCGCCGTAGGTGAAGTACTGATTCATCGAGAACGACGGGATCACACTGACCTCGTCTCCAGGCGCGAAATCGACGACGCCCTCGCCCACCGCATCGACGATGCCGGCCGCCTCGTACCCGAGCCCGGCCGGAAAGCGGACGGGCTCGATGTACCGGTCGGTGCGCCACATCGATTCCGCGCGATTGAGACCGATCGCCTTCACGTTGATGCGAACTTCACCGCGGCCTGGGCCGCGGACCGATTCTTCGACGAATCGAAGCACTTCGGGCGCACCGGCCTCGGTAAACCTGACAGTCCGTGACATCACTACCTCCTGGATGGATTGAGGGTGAAGCAATCTCGCCCGCGTGCAAAAGATCGTCCGAGGGTATCCCCGATCCTATTCCACTTGTCGACGGAAAGTAAAATTCAATTGACCGACCGGTCGGTTAATTTATACTGCGTCACATTGCCACTCATTCTGGATGGTGCAGATGTACACCCAATCCCTCGATATCCCCGGCAACGTCGCCCCGCTGGACGCGGACGCGAATTCGCCCGAACAGGCGCGCTTCGACGCGGTCATGGCCGCCGACGGCAAGATCGAGCCGCAGGACTGGATGCCCGACGCGTACCGCAAGACGCTGGTGCGGCAGATCTCGCAGCACGCGCACTCGGAGATCGTCGGCATGCTGCCCGAGGGCAACTGGATCACGCGCGCGCCGAGCCTGAAGCGCAAGGCGATCCTGATCGCCAAGGTGCAGGACGAGGCCGGCCACGGGCTCTACCTGT
>NZ_WHNQ01000140.1 GCF_009362785.1 Paraburkholderia atlantica | reverse complement strand
GGTGGGTTTGCCGTGGCAGCGCATCGGTCCTAACGGCGTGATTCGCGTCGTATGACGCCCGCAAGGACGTAAACGGTGGCGCTTTCCCGGTCTCCAAGGTTCTGGCAGACTCGTCTGCATGAACCTGCCCGCCGATCTTAACGCCCTCAGCCCGGAACAATTACGCGCGCTTGCCGCGCAGCTGATTGCCCAGGTCGAGGACAGGGAGCGGGAGATTAACGCCCACGCATTACAGTGATCTGCGTGCCGTGGTCTACGACTTCGCCGAGAGCCCGGGCAGGCGAACATGCCCGCGCGTCCCTCGCTGGCTGGCAGGGCAAGCTGGTGTGCGCCGACTACAGTGGGTACAAGGCTGGATTCCAGCAGGGAATCACTGAAATCGGATGTGCGGCGCACGCGAGACGCAGGTTCTGTCTGGCGACAATTGCCTCTGCCGGTAGCGACAACTAGATTTGCCGGTTTCCGGCGGCCGAACTGTTGAGGTTCGGGTCGTCGCTATCATGCGGCTCCTTGCGGAGCCGGCATGAAAAAAGACGGAGAAATCAAATTGGTGCGGGAAGAACGACGGAAAGGGGTAACCCAGAAACTGGCTGCAGCGCGTACGGGGATGAGCGAGCGCACAGCCCGCAAATACGAACGTGCTGGGAAGTTGCCCAGCCAGATGAAGAAGCCGCGCACGCATCGAACGCGCGAGAACCCGTTTAGCCTGGACTGGCCATGGGTCGAGGAGCAACTCCAGCGGGATTCGGCGCTCCAGACCAAGACCTTGTTTGCGCTGCTGTGCCAGGCGTTTCCGGGCCGATACCAGCAGGGTCAACTGCGAACTCTGCAGCGACACGTTCAGGCGTGGCGAGTTCGTCATGGCCCAGAGCAGGAAGTCATGTTTCCACAGGAGCACATCCCCGGACGCATGGCTCAATCCGATTTCACGTCGATGAATAGCCTTGGGGTAACGATCGCCGGCACACAGTTCCCGCACCTCGTCTACCACCTGGTGCTCACGTACTCGAACGTGGAGGCCGTGCGCGTCTGCTTCTCGGAAAGCTTTGAGGCGATAGCCGAAGGGCTGGAAGCTTGCCTGTGGCAGATCGGTGGAGTTCCCGAGTGGCATCGCACCGACAATCTGAGCGCGGCGGTACGCGACCTGGATCGCGAGGGCATGCATGAGTTCACGCAGAACTATCGCGCCGTGCTTGCGCACTATGGAATGCAGCCATCGGCAAACACTGCGGGATGCGCGAATCAGAACGGCGACGTCGAACAATCGCATTTCCGGTTCAAACAGGCTGTCGATCAGGCGTTACGCGTTCGTGGCACGCGAGACTTCGGCTCGCGTTGCGACTACGAACACTTCCTTGGTGAGCTTGTTCGGCAGCGCAACCTCACTCGCACGCAACGCTTCGAGGCAGACCGGGCAGCGCTCAAGCCGCTGCCCGAGGCGCCGCTCGACTTCACGCGTGAGGTGACAGTGCGCGTGTCCCGTTTCAGTCTGATCCGGGTGCTTAACAATCACTACTCGGTTCCGTCCAGGTTGATCGGTGCATCGCTGAAAGTGCGAATCCGCTCCGAGATCCTGGATCTTTACCACGGACAGGCGCACGTGCTTACCCTGCCGCGCCTGACAGGCCGCAATCAGCGCCGCATCGACTATCGGCATCTCATCTGGTCTCTGGTTAGAAAGCCTGGGGCGTTTGCCGCCTACTGCTACCGGGACGAACTGTTTCCGACGACCACGTTTCGCCGAGCCTACGACGCACTGCTCGCCGCAACTCCGACGAAAGCGGACCGGGAATACCTGCGCCTGTTGCATTTGGCCGCAAGCACGTCAGAGACGGAAATTGACCGAGCCATTGGCCGCCTGATGGATGACCAGCGCATACCGACGCTCGAAACCGTACGCGAGCTCGTAACGAGCCCGGCACCGACGTCGGTTCCGAAGATCGGCAAGGCCGCCATCAACTTGCGGGATTACGACGCGCTGATTCCGACATGGAGTAGCCATGCATAACCCGCGGGAAGAACTGCTGGCGTCGCTTCGGGCGCTGAATCTCGGTGCCATGGCGGCTGCGGTGGAAGACACCGCATTGCGAGCAGCGAAAGAAGGACTGACTCACGAGGCGTTCCTGCTTGAGCTTGCCCGTATCGAACGCGCCGCGAAGGCGGCTCGCCGGATCGAGCGGCTCCTGAGGCAATCCGAGCTGCTTCCAGACAAGACTTTCCGGGCTCTCAACCTGGATCGGTTCGATCCGGCAACCCGTATGCAGATCGAGCGGTTGCGCAGCGGCGGTTTCCTCAAAGAGGCCATCAACGTGGTAGCTGTAGGCCGACCGGGTGCAGGGAAAAGCCATCTTGCCAGCGCCTTGGGTCACGCCCTCGTCGAGCAGGGCTATCCAGTTCTGTTCACACCCACGGGCGCCTTGGTGCAGCGTCTGCTCGCAGCAAAACGCGATCTGCGATTGCCACAGGAGCTGGCAAAGCTGGATCGTTTTGAGTGCCTGAGTCTGGACGACATCGGCTACGTCCAGCACGACCGCGATGAGATGGAAGTGTTGTTCACCTTGCTCGCTGAGCGCTATGAACGCAAAAGCATCGTCATCACGACAAACCTCGTGTTCTCGGAATGGGAACGAATCTTTAAGGACCCGATGACCACGCTTGCGGCAATCGATCGAGTGGTGCATCACAGCGTCGTGCTCGACTTGATGGGAGTCGAAAGTTACCGGGCAAAAGCGGCCGGCGCGAAGCCGACGGCGCCGGCCGCAGTAGCATCATAGGGCGGCAATTTTAGTTGTCGCCGGTGGCAGTTCTAGTTGACGCCAGACAAGGTTCTTCGATCTGCATGCCAATCACAGCAGCCAGATCGCCGCATTGGCGCTGCCATTCTTCGCTGCGCTTTACGACATCGAGCGCGAGGCGCAGACACTGGAAGCTGAAGAGCGTCGCAGGCTTCGACAGAGCCGGGCCAAACCGGTGTGCGACGCACTTCATGAATGGATGGTGGCGCAGCGCAAGCTGGTTTCGGAAGGTTCAGCGATTGCGAAAGCGCTGGATTACAGCCTTAAACGCTGGGAAGCGCTGACGCGCTATCTCGACGACGGACATGTGCCCATAGACAACAACT
>NZ_WHNQ01000139.1 GCF_009362785.1 Paraburkholderia atlantica | reverse complement strand
CACTGGCAGCATCTGCGCACCACGAACCCGATTGAATCGACCTTTGCGACGGTGCGCCATCGCACGAAACGCACGCGCAACTGTGTATCGCGCGCGACGTTCCTCGGGCTGGCGTTCAAGCTGATCGAGTCGGCCGAAGAATCGTGGCGGCGCATCCGCGCCCCGGAAAAGCTCACTTCGATGCTTGACGGGATGACGTTCAAGGATGGAGAACCGGTGACCGACAGCACACCGGCTCAGCAATCGCTAGCCGCCTGATTACGCCGAGACCGCATACACCAGATTTGACTTTAACTCCCCTGTGAAGACCTCAATGATCTTCCTTTTGGGCACTTTGATGCCGTCGGCCCGCGAGGGTCCGCCTTCTTTAGCGTGTCCCACCCGATAGGTGGGGGGGTTCATTCCATTTGTCGCTACACCGGACGCAATCATTGTCGCCCCCCATCCATGCCGGCCTCCTGTGCATCAAGTGGGTCTCGCAACCTCAACTCTACGCCCGCCGCTTCACCACAACGGCGTGGGGCCGGCTATATGATTACCAGAACCGAAAACAGTTCGCTTGCGCTGCCGTCATTTCGCTATGCGCGAGACAGGCCCTGCGACTGTGGGTCAGCATGATTTTGTCCGAGTGATCTCGCTGACACACAGCGCGCCATTCTGACGGCGCGCCGCTGCGGGTCGCCCTGCCTTCGGGTAGCAGGAGAGGAAGACATGAGAATCGACAGTACAAACGGCACATCCAACGACGCGTCCTTTTCGCCTGAACAGGACAATGAGGCTTCTACTGCCCAGGAGGGCGTAGCCCGGCGCCGGGCACACTCGGCTGGCGACGACGTGCTTGCCCCGTTGCGCCGCCGGACCGATTTCGGCCACGTGGAGGGCGTATTGAGACCTGTGCAGTCCTGGGTGCCTGGTCAGTCACGTCCTACGACGCCACCTGCCCAGCCTCCCAGCCCCGGACTTGCTTCGCCGTCCAGGCTGCAGCACAGTCCGGGACTGGACGCGCTCACCCATGAGCAGGAGAGGACGTTGGTTGCCGCCTGGCAGGCTCCTGTGCCGTCACATGCCGGGTTGCGTCTGGAGCCGCAATCCGACCGCTTGTCCACCGGGGCCACGTCACCATCTTTGCCCCCTAGCACATCAAGCCCCGATGCGGCCGCGCAAACTTCCGCAACTGCGCACGCCCCGACCGGCTCGGCTGGTCTGCTAGCCCTAGGCTATACCAAGGAGCAGCTTCGAAAGCTCAAACCGGAAAATTCCAGTGAAATTGCGAAGTATCACGATCAGCTGACGGAACACGGGTTCACCCATGCCGAAATCTGCCAGATCAGTAACCGGCGGCAGTCGCTGAAGGTCGTGGCCCGAGACTACCAAGCCCTAGTTGCTGCGCTCCCCGGCTTGGAACGCAGTCACATCGTGACCATCGCCCGGCAGAGGTCGGGAAACCTTGCGCTGGAGGCACTGCTGTGGACAGCAGCAGATCTGGCGGCGGAGCCCCTTAGGCTGGATGTCTCGCAGATTGCAGGAATTGCTCAATACGGCGCGCGACCCGCCATCCTGCTGGTACATAAGCTGCGGGAGGAGTTCACGCGTCCGCCGCTGAATCTTACGCCGCAGCAAGTGGTGGCGATCGCCAGCAACGTTGGCGGTAAGCAGGCGCTGGAGGCGGTCAAGGCGCTCCTCCCCAGGTTGCGTGAGCCACCCTATGGCCTGAAGACAGAACAGGTGGTGGCGATCGCCAACAACAATGGTGGCAAGCAGGCGCTGGAGGCGGTCAAGGTCCTCCTCCCCTGGTTGCGTAAGCCACCCTATGGCCTAGGCACGGAACAGGTGGTGGCGATCGCCAACAACGGGGGTGGCAAACAGGCGCTGGAGGCGGTCAAGGCGCTGCTCCCGGAATTGTGCCAGCCTCCCTATAAACTGACAGCCGCACAGGTGGTGGCGATCGCCAGCAACAATGGTGGCAAGCAGGCGCTGGAGGCGGTCAAGGCGCTGCTCCCCCAGTTGCGTGAGCAACCCTATGGCCTGAGCACCGCACAGACGGTGGCGGCCGCCAGCAACATTGGTGGCAAGCAGGCGCTGGAGGCGGTCAAGGCGCTGCTCCCGGAATTGTGCCAGCCGCCCTACAACCTGAGCGCCGGGCAGGTGGTGGCGATCGCCAGCAACATTGGTGGCAAGCAGGCGCTGGAGGCAGTCAAGGCGCTGCTCCCCCAGTTGCGTGAGCCACCCTATGGCCTGAACACAAAACAGGTGGTGGCGATCGCCAGCAACGGGGGTGGCAAACAGGCGCTGGAGGCGGTCAAGGCGCTCCTCCCCAGGTTGGGTAAGCCACCCTATGGCCTAGGCACAGAACAGGTGGTGGCGATCGCCAGCAACGGAGGTGGCAAGCAGGCGCTGGAGGCGGTCAAGGTGCTGCTACCGGAATTGTGCCAGCCTCCCTATAAACTGAGAGCCGGACAGGTGGTGGCGATCGCCAGCAACATTGGTGGCAAATCGGCGCTGGAGGCAGTCAAGGCGCTCCTCCCCCAGTTGCGTGAGCCACCCTATCGCCTGAGCACCGCACAGGTGGTGGCGATCGCCAGCAACATCGGTGGCAAGCAGGCCATGGAGGCAGTCAAGGCGCTGCTCCCCCAGTTGCGTGAGCCACCCTATGGCTTGGGCACAGAACAGGTGGTGGCGATCGCCAGCAATGATGGCGGCAAGCAGGCTCTGGAGGCAGTCAAGGCGCTGCTACCGGAGTTGTGCCAGCCTCCCTATAAACTGAGAGCCGCACAGGTGGTGGCGATCGCCAGCAACAATGGTGGCAAGCAGGCGCTGGAGGCGGTCAAGGTGCTGCTCCCGGAATTGTGCCAGCCGCCCTACAACCTGAGCGCCGCACAGGTGGTGGCGATCGCCAGCAATGATGGCGGCAAGCAGGCGCTGGAGGCGGTCAAGGTGCTGCTCCCGGAATTGTGCCAGCCGCCCTACAACCTGAGCGCCGCACAGGTGGTGGCGATCGCCAGCAATGATGGCGGCAAGCAGGCGCTGGAGGCGGTCAAGGTGCTGCTCCCGGAATTGTGCCAGCCGCCCTACAACCTGAGCGCCGCACAGGTGGTGGCGATCGCCAGCAATGATGGCGGCAAGCAGGCGCTGGAGGCGGTCAAGGTGCTGCTCCCGGAATTGTGCC
>NZ_WHNQ01000138.1 GCF_009362785.1 Paraburkholderia atlantica | reverse complement strand
GGTTCGAAGCTGCCGTCGCGGTCGCGCGGAATGTCTACCCGCAACGGGCCGTCCTCCGTCAACAGGGTCTTGCCGCTCCTGCCGTTGCGCTGGTTGGTCGACTCCGGCGGGCGTTGGCCTCCGCTCGGATAGCACAGGTGATGTTTTAGCTCGGCGCCCAGCGCACGCTCGATCAGCGCCTTCTTGAAGGCCATCGAGGCTGCCTGCACCGCTTCCGCCGTCATCGGACCCTTCACGAACTGATCGATGAGCTCCTCTGGAATCGCGGGGAGCTCAGGCGGGGGCGCAGACCCTGCTTCTGGTTTGCTTGGCATACATGCTCCTTTGGCTACATGTTATGCCTTGAACACAAAATTTCTGACAGGCTCGCCAAACCATCCACGTTCGTGAGCACCAGCGCGATCGAATCGCTCACATCCTGCGGAATCGGCTGGTCTCAGGCCCGCTTCATATTCCGGCCAGTTCGTCACGCGATGCGCCATCTTCAGGATGTGGTGCCGACGAGCGGCGTTGTGCTTATGCGGCATGCGTCTATTCAGAGAGAACGGGAACGTCATCTTATTACCCCGATCTTTCATCGACCTATCTATGCACCAACGCCCATTTGATCGCTTTCACTTGCCAGTTTCGCCATGACTCTCGCCGGGCAGCTCGGCGCCGTGCGCACGGATCGCGGCAATCAGCTCGGCCGGCGTGATCTCATAGCGCACCTCGCGCTGAGTCCCGGGTTTGCGCTGGTCGACGTCGATCAGGACCAGGCTTTTGCCGTCGGGCACAGCTTCGAGTCGCACCGTGCGCCGCACGCTCGCGGTCAGCGCGTCGCTGTCAGTCAGCAGATGGACGGCGCCGTGCGCGCCATTGTGGGGGGCTGTCATCGGACCAGGCTCCTGAAAAGACTCACCGGCGATACCTGCAAAAGCTCACCGTCAGAATCGGACGGCGCGTTCAGTCGAGGTCGAACAATGCCCGGTCTGCCGGCCGGGTGAGAGCCTCATCCATCATTTGCCGAAAGTCGGCTTCGTCCATTTCTCCGCGCTCAACTCGCCGCAAGACGGCCTCACCCACAAGCGCAAGCTTTCGTGCCTGGTCGGCTTTGCTCTCCTTGTATGCCTTGCGGCGCGCCTTGTCGGAAGCTTTTCGTGCCTCTTTCAGGGCGCTCAGCTTTTGCTCCGTCGCCGCTAGACGGTCTTTCAGCAATGTCATCAGTTGCTCCTTACACGTCCAACCATTCTAATCGCACACCTTAACCGATTTGACACGCGCTATTGACACCGCAGCCCTTGATCTGCCGCAAGGAGCACCATCATTACGTCCTTCTTGTCACACGCACCCTGTATCGTGCAGGAATAGGTAGCCATGCCGAAAATCGATGCAGGATCCCGTCCGGCGGCACTAGATGTCGCATTAGTTCCTACGGCCGCTGGCGATGCCATTAGCGCTCCCGTTGACTCCGCTCCCCCGCAACCATCGTGCAGCACCATACTTCTCCCACTAACGCGGTTGGTGTGTGACCGACCGAGCTGGCGCACGACAGGCGCTGCGTTACAGGGAGGCAACTCGGTTGCAGCGTCATTGGAAGCAGCCGAGGTGCGATCTGCGGTGCCGGCATTGACGCGCCAATTCGGCATGAGTCACAGAAAAGCGCTGGCGACGCTCGGTCCAGTGCTTGCGCACCGGGGACTGGAAATGTCATCGATTGTTGAAACTTCCTCGTGCCCCCCCGTTCCACTACCCTCGCGTTTGCGAGACAAGATTGCGGCTGTCGAAGGCGCGATGCACGAAGATCATTTCATCGCCGCGGTAAAGTCAGGCGTATCGGATTCGTTTTGCGCAGTTTTCCCTCTGTCCAATCCGTTGAAACGAACCCGGACTACATCATGTGATGGCTGACGTAAGGCAGCATGCCGATGGCGCAACAATTGTCGTCTTGGAATCGGGCGTTATTTTCAACGGGCGGCCCGAGCCGGATCAGAACCAAGCCGCAAAACACAACTGCCTGGTCTCTGGTTTGGCCACTGAAGGCGTCGATTCATGCCGTATCGCGATTGTCGAAACGCAGGCGCAGAAAACGCAGGATGACTGCGTGATGTACTCTTTGACCTACGTACTGAAGGCACACAAGAATCGTGAAATATTCGACCGGTTGCACGCAAGACTGAATGCGGGAGCCAATCCGGATACGTCCGGGGAATCGCGCAATGCCACGTCGCTTCGGGTTATGGAGGAAATCTCGGGAACTCGATCCCAGCGCATGTGGCCCATGGCGCAGACATGCTGCCTCCGGACTTCTACAAGCACGGTGCGTCACGACAGCAGGCACAACACCTCATGGGCTGGCCAGACCGGCGAATGGCGGACCTGTCAACAGCGCCGCGCATGAACACCGGGAGACGCTGATCATGCGCAACTTTGCGTTCCGGATCCAGCGTCCGAAGAAATCGGACAGCGGCGAAGAGGAAATGGGTGAGTTCAGCGCATCGATAGACGGCTTTCGACTGCAGGAAATTGCGCGTGCACTAGAGTTTCGTCCCGGAAATACAGTATATGGTTCAACTGGTTGCGGGTTTCTTCCAGCTGGCGGAATCGGTTGAAATGGCTGCCGGGCTTGGGTTCTACCCGGCTGACAGGAATCGGCTAGAATCCCAATGGTTTGAAGGTCGAAATGGCCGAAAGGCAGTCGTGGCAAGAGATTCCAACGAAATTGAGCGTCGAAGAGTTCGAGCAATTTGTCTGGCCGCATCTGAGCAAGGGCCGTCGCGGACCAGCACGAAAGCTCAGCGCGCATGTGATTTTCAACTACATCCTGAATGCGCTCTATCTCGGCTGCCTGTGGAAAGAGTTGCCGAGCCTGTCAGAAATTTTGTGTTCAAGGCATAACATGTAGCCAAAGGAGCATGTATGCCAAGCAAACCAAAAGCAGGGTCTGCGCCCCCGCCTGAGCTCCCCGCGATTCCAGAGGAGCTCATCGATCAGTTCGTGAAGGGTCCGATGACGGCGGAAGCGGTGCAGGCAGCCTCGATGGCCTTCAAGAAGGCGCTGATCGAGCGTGCGCTGGGCGCCGAGCTAAAACATCACCTGTGCTATCCGAGCGGAGGCCAACGCCCGCCGGAGTCGACCAACCAGCGCAACGGCAGGAGCGGCAAGACCCTGTTGACGGAGGACGGCCCGTTGCGGGTAGACATTCCGCGCGACCGCGACGGCAGCTTCGAACC
>NZ_WHNQ01000137.1 GCF_009362785.1 Paraburkholderia atlantica | reverse complement strand
AGCAGGCTGCGGATGCGATGCATGGACTGGATGTCCTGCTGTTCAACGCTGTTGACGGCGACGTAGCGCATCGTCGGACGGGACGCCGCTTCGACGATCGCCTCCGCATCGTTGCGATCATTCTTCTGGGATTTGACGAACGGTTTGACGAATCGCGGCGCAATGATCTGCACATGATGGCCCATCGCCGAGAACCGACGAGCCCAGTAATGCGCTCCGCCACAGGCTTCCATCACGATGCGGCAGCAGGGCAGACAGACGACCGTCTCGAGGAGCTTGCTGCGGCTGACTCGCCGGCCCAACACCGGATGGCCGCGTTCGTCGACGCCGTACAGCTGGAAGGTGTTTTTGGCGAGATCGATGCTCAGCAAAGCGACATTCATGACGGCCTCCGTTCAGTCGTGGACCAGGGATTGCCCATACTGCCATGCCCTCTGGCGCCGATCGTTTGCATACATCCGCCGGAGGTGGGACGAGGCCATTCCACTATATCCGGCCTTATTGCAGCCGGTAGCGCCGCTGCGGGCCTCTATGAAATTCGCTGACTCGCACCTCATTCTCCTAGCGAGCTGGAAAGCTCCTGCTGACATACAGGTTTAGCGAGTCGCGGTCCTACCTGGCTTGTCATCACACTCGATTGCTGCGCAACCTTTCGACGTTCACCCTTTGTTAAAGGTTAATCTTCCACGTGCAAGCCCGCTCACGCGGGTTTTGTGCTCACGTAGCCTGTCTGGTAGCGCCGGTCATGGGCTAACACTGCCCAGATCGTTCTTGCCATCTTGTTGGCCAGCGCGACGACGACCACGTTCATTGGCCGCTGCTTTTTCATCTGCTCGACCCAGGGGTCCGGGCTCTTTCGCGTGCGACAGTACGCTGCGCGCACCGTGAATGAGCAGCGTGCGCAAGTACGTGTCGCCGCGTTGCTGATCCCGTGCAGGCTAACCTTGCCGCCCGAGCCCGTTTGCTTCGGCACAAGACCCGCCCATGCGGCAAACTCTCTTCCCGAGCGGAACACTTTCGCATCGCCGATCATCGCCACTGCCGCAGTTGCCGTCAGTAGCCCGACTCCAGGAATCTCGCTGATCGCCTTCACGGCACGATCGCCCTTCTTCCATTCGCGCATCCGACGTTCGATCCCTGCCACCTGCTCGTCCAGCCTCGCCAGCCCGTTCCATTGCTCGCGCAGCGTGTCGATCAGCGCCGCCGGCAAACGCTCTGCGAGTCGCCCCAGCGCCGCCGGAATCTCCGCAGCCAGCTTCGCGCGGCCCCGGCTCATCACCTCGCCGTATTCCGCCAGCAGTCCGCGCAGTCCATTGATCTGCATCGTGCGGAACTTCACCAACTGCCCACGCATCCGGTGCAACGCGAGCATTGCCTGCTGCATTTCTGTCTTGACTGCCACTGGCTTGCCTGGCTGCTGTACCGCCAGCCAGATCGCCTTCGCATCCGCCGCGTCGTTCTTGCTGCGGATGTTGAATGGCTTCACAAACTCCGCCGGCATCAGCCTCACTTCGTGACCCATCCTCACTAGTCGTCGGGCCCAGTGGGTGCGCACCGCCACATGCCTCAATCCCAATCAGGCACCGGCCTCGATTCGCGAAGTGCTCGAGAAAGTTCACCCGCATGATTGGCTTGTTGACGATCTCGCCAGTCTGCTGATCGATGTAGTGCACCTGGAAAACCTGTTTGGCGATGTCGACGCCCACTGCCATACTGTTCATCGTGGATCCTCCGGTTGCCTGGGAAATGCCTGCATTTTCCACCTGGGCACATCGATGCCGTTGGCCCGTGAGGATCCACCCTTCCTGTTCCTCTCACTCGACCGTAGCGTGGGACGCGTTCATTTCACTCTCCTTCTCGGCGGACGCGGTGACGGACTGATCGTCGGGTTCAACGACCCGCACGGGCCGGAATCAACAGGACCGTGCTGCGGGCGCTGCGCAGGACGCGCTCGGCGACGCTGCCGAGCATGACGCGCCGAAAGCCGGGGCGGCCGTGCGTGCCCATCACGATGGCATCGGCGAGCCCTTGACGCCGTAAGTTGCCAGCCGGCTCTTCGCGTCGGTCGCGATCCGCTGGCCTTCTTCGATGAAGTCGTCCTCGATCACCGACGGATCGAAGCCCGGCGCGTCGTAATGATGGGCATATCGATCACATACAGCGGCATCAGTTCGGCGCCGGACTCGGCGGTGAGGGTCAACGCGGCATCGAAGGCTCGAGAGGCGGTATCGCTGCCGTCGAGCGACCAGTAGGCGGTGAAACATGATGGGCTCCTTAAGCGCGATCTTCAGTGCGAGAACAGCACTGGCACGGTCATCGACTCGAGCATCGTGCGCGTTGCGCCTCCCAGTACGACTTCGTGCAGGCGGGAGTGCGCGAACGCGCCCATCGCGATCAGGTCGCAGCCGAGCTCCGACGCCTGCGACAGCAAAGCATCGCTGACCGGCGTGTCGTTTTCGATGGTCAGCTCGCGCGCGTCGATCTTCACGCCGTGACGCGCGATGGTCAGCTGGATGTCCGCGCCAGGAATCCGGTCGCGCGGCGGTTGATCGCTGGGCGAATGGACCGTCAGCAGCGACACCTTGGCGGCATGGCCGAGGAACGGCAGCGCGTCGTGGATTTGCACGCTCGGCGCGGAAAACTTCGCGGCCTTCGTCGCCGAGACGGTAGTCGGGTCAACCAACGGCGCGGTGCCTCCTGTGCCGGGCTACCTGAAGAAGATCCGCGAAGTCTGCGAACGCCATGACGTGCTCCTGCTGCTCGACGAGGTGATGGCCGGCATGGGACGGACCGTTCAGTGTACGCCTATCTCGAGGACGGCGTCGTTCCTGATCTCGTGGCAATTGGCAAGGGTCTCGCGGCTGGCTATCAGCCGATCGCCGCGGCGCTGATGTCGGCCGCCGTGCACGATGCGATGGCACAGGGCACGGGTGTGCTCGGCAATGGGCAAACGCACGTCAATCGTAAGCGCTCGATTTCCCCCACCTAGCTTTTGCGTCTGGCAAGATCCACGATTGCGTCCGCAACCACAACTTGCGGACGCAATTTATGACCCAGGATGACCTTGCATTTTTGCCGTTGCGGGTGACCCGCGTTGGAGTGGGCGGCAAGCGCAGCTTCGATTCCATGGACAAGCGACGGCTGGTGGAGGCCTGCCTGCAGCCGGGTGCATCTTTGTCTGGGCTGGCGCTGAAGGCCGGGGTGAACGCCAACCAGCTGCATAAATGGGTTCGGCTGCATCGGCAGGCGGACATGCCC
>NZ_WHNQ01000136.1 GCF_009362785.1 Paraburkholderia atlantica | reverse complement strand
TCGAAATGCCTTTTCCAGAACGGACAGCAACTTGATCGCCCACCGGTGCACGGTTGAATGGTCGACATCGATGCCGCGTTCAGTCATCATCTCTTCCAGATTTCGCAGGCTCAGCCCATATGCCACATACCAGCGCACGCACATCAGCATGACATCGAGCGGATAGTGCAGTCGCTTCAGAACCTTCGCAAGTCCTGGGGCAAGGGCCGTTCGTGGCGTCGGTGCCTTCTTCATCATCGGGTCACTACCGGTTCGTCAGACGCGCATTCTAGCGTCCCCGCACTAATGCGACACATCCACCTTGTCAGGTGTTCGACAATGTCGGGAATAAGCCAACGCGTTGCAGAGTGATCGTTGTCCTGCAAGGACTTGGGGGATCGGCTCGAAACTTGCAGCATCCCCATCATGCTACGCCTCCACGAGGAAATTCCATGGTACGGCTCCCAATCCCGCGCTCTCCCGCCTACGTGCATCCACCTCTGCGACGAGCGTCAAGCGTGGCCGTGGGCTGTCTAACATAGAACCAGCATCGCATCGACCGCAGTCGTCCAGAGAACTGCCAATTGGGAAGAGCGACACGAAAGCAACGAAATGCTGGCCCATAGCGCCGTAAGGCGCGCAACAACCACCGCCGTACTGCATCTGTCATAGGGAGACGGCATGCGCACTTACTAAAGTAGTCAAACACATGCGGAAACTGATGAATCAACGTGATGCTTCCAACGGGACAAATCGTCCGGCGAGCACGGGACATCAAACGGCAACTCGCGCTCCCTCTGGCGACGACGGCCGGGGATCTCGGCTGTTGGGCGGATCCTTGACTCCATTCGCGATCTTGCGGCCGCCCTTCTTGCTCGTGCAACCGAGATCGAGGCGGAACGCCGCATGCAGTCCGAGGTTGCGATCGATCGGAGTAGTCCGTATGTTCGCTCCGCGCAGCCGTGGCCGACTGGGGCTGGATTTATCTTGGGGAATGGAAGTGATCAGCGCGTTGGCTCGGCTCGACGGCTCAGTCGGCTGGACCGCGATGATCGGCAGTGCATCGGCCATCATGAGCCCTCGACTGCCGCGACAGACTTACGATCTAATGTCCCGGGACAAGTCGGACGTCATCATAGCTAGTGTCTCCCCCCGGAGGCGCCACCGAGAGAATGCCGGGCGGGTGGCGCGTCAGCGGCCGTTGGCCAGTTGTTGCCACCATGCCGACTGGATGATGGGTATCTGTGTCATATCGGAAGGAGGAAAACCTCTCTCTCTGGGCCGGCGGGGATGCCGCCCCACCGTTGGTCCGGTGCGTCGCCCGGCCGGCATCAGCCTAGGAGATCGAAGACACCTGGCACGCCTGCGGCCTCAGGGGTACTGGCAGTCACCACATAGCCCTTCAAAACGTATTCGCGTCGGAGGCCAATTTTCGACTTTCCAGCTGGAGCATCATGCGAACCGGGTCCGCGCTATACCAAGATTGGCGGCACCTTCAGTCGGTGCTTCTGGGGGCCGTCTGCCTGGGCATCGCCGAGGGCGCGTTATCGGATGTTGCCGACCTCGCCCACAGCGGCCGGAAACAACTTCGAGCGCCGCTTCCTATGCGCGACTCGGAGAGGGTCCAAGGCGAGCTGGGACGAATTGAGGCAGATGTGCGTGCGGCGCGGGCGGCCATGTAGGTTCAGGCGGAGAGCCACTGGCAGCACGCCCTGGCCCACACGCTGGGTGGCCAGGCCCTGTACATCCAGGGCATACAGACGGTTGTCTGGATTGCGACGATCTTTGCGAGCGCAACACATGCCTGCTTTACCCTAGCCTGCGGTGCCGCAGTATATGAATCTTCACTTCTTCAGCGGCTCTCGCTTCGAACGTCGCGATCTCCGGTCTCGCCCTGACCGCTGGGAATCTCGACCTCGTCAGCGCAGTGCTGGCTGAAGCGAGGGAACTGAGGGTGATGTCTATGGACTGGAGCGCGACGACCAAAAGGGCAATCGCGCCAGCAAGTCGTAATTCACGTCATCAAGACCGGTACCCGGGTGTAAGTTGGAGAAAATTTGATGAGATACGCCTTATCTTCGAAGCTAGCCTTTGGCATTTTCGATCATTTGGACGAGGACGGAAGCGCCATTCGACGACAATACGCGGACCGCCTTACGCTGGCGGAAGCGTATGACCGGCTAGGTTTTTACGCTTACCATCTCGCGGAGCACCATTGTTCGCCGCACGGAAGGAGCCCATCGCCGAATCTCTTTTTGTCGAGCGTCGCACAGCGCACCCGGGGACTTCGTCTCGGCCCCCTGGTGATGCTCCTGAGCCTTAATCATCCGCTACGTGCGTTTGAAGAGATCTGCATGCTTGACCACTTGAGCGGTGGTAGGGTCGAGATGGGCATGGGGCGCGGATGCCTTCCGCTCGAGCTAAGTTACTTCGGGATCGATGCGGACACGGTGCCAGCACGCTATCTCGAAGCCAGCGAGATTCTAATGGAGGCGATGAGGGGGGGCGCCCTTTCCTATCGGGGTCACCATTTTCAGCTAGACAATGTCCCTTTGACACTGAGGCCCCATCAACAGCCGCACCCGCCGACATGGATAGCCACCAATCGACCCGAGTCCGCCCGCTGGGCCGCTGCAAACGGCGCAAACATCGCATCCGTAGGACCTGCTTCGTTTGTTCGCAAGATTACTGACGAATACCGTGCCGAGGAACGATACAAGACGGGCACCGACGGCCAACCATCCTTTGTCGGGTTGCTTCGCATGATTGTGGTCGGTCAATCTGCCAGTCATGCATATTCGCTCGCGACACCTGCTTTCGAGCGATGGCTTAAAAACTTCAAATACCTGTACGACCTCAATGCGATTCCCCTTCCACCAAATCTGCCACTGAATTTAGACGCAGCAATAGAGAGTGAATTGTGCGTAGTAGGAACAGCGGCTCTTGTGCGGCGAACTCTGCTTGATCAGTTGGAAGAGGCCAAGGCGAACTATCTTCTTTGTCAGGTCGCGTTTGGCGATCTGCCAGTGGACGCCTCACTTTTCACGGCTATGACCATTCAGTCCGAATTGATGGACCGAACTGCATGAGTGCGGCCTTCCCCACTTCTTGCATACCGAGGCCTATCGCAGCCAGCAGGGATGTGTCGCATTAGTGCGGGGACGCTAGAATGCGCGTCTGACGAACCGGTAGTGACCCGATGATGAAGAAGGCACCGACGCCACGAACGGCCCTTGCCCCAGGACTTGCGAAGGTTCTGAAGCGACTGCACTATCCGCTCGATGTCATGCTGATGTGCGTGCGCTGGTATGTGGCATATGGGCTGAGCCTGCGAAATCTGGAAGAGATGATGACTGAACGCGGCATCGATGTCGACCATTCAACCGTGCACCGGTGGGCGATCAAGTTGCTGTCCGTTCTGGAAAAGGCATTTCGA
>NZ_WHNQ01000135.1 GCF_009362785.1 Paraburkholderia atlantica | reverse complement strand
ATGACCGCTCGGCGGGAAAGGCGACCATCGTCACCAGCCAGTTACCGATTGAGCACTGGCATGGATGGATCGGCGACGAGACCATCGCCGACGCAATGCTCGACCGCCTCATGCAGCGTCATCATCGGATCACGCTTACCGGTGGTTCCCTCAGAAAGGCATCCCCAAAACCCAGCGTCCTGGAGCCCGAACTCGACCAGAACTAACAAGGAAATCTACAATCGACACCGCGCAACGCCCAACCCCGCCGAATCGGTCACGTTCCCGAAATTGGCGGTCACCTTCGCCGAAATACGCAGGCGGCATGTGCGCAGCGATCGTGGTGTGATGGCCGCGGCGCTCGCTCTTCGCATGCGCGGCAATTCGCTGACCGCGCAGGAAGATCTCGACCGTTGTCTTCGTATGGCGCACATCTTGTGTGGCGAAGCGATTTCTGTGGCCTTGGCGCCGATGAGCTGCTTCCGGCGGAGATCCTCGCAGTCTGAAGGCCACAGAAGCAGGTCTCAATTTGAGGAGCAATATTACCTTTCCGCTTTTCTTGCGGAAGGAGGGCTCCTCATGTTCGATCAACTTTTCAAGGACCCGGCTGCAGTTGCCCGTCACACCACCGCGCCGCTCTACCGCGAGCGGGTTCGATACCTCGAGTACATGCAACGCCATCGGGCTTCCCGCAAGACCCTGATTCGCAATGCAACGTACATGATGCGGATAGGAGAGGCATTGAGATGGACGTTACCGGATTCCTTCACCGCTGCTCAACTTGGCAAGCTCGCAGATCGATGGCGTAACCGTCGAGCGACTAATCCTACCCGCACCGATGGGGAAGCATCCCGAACGGCGTATGTATCGACAGCGACGAACTGGATGCGCTTTCTTGGACGACTGCAGGCGTTGACCAGCGAGCAGCCTGGCTCGGAACAGATCGCGGCCTACGCTCGCTTCATGCGCGACGAGCGTAATCTCTCCGCTCTAACAATTCGCACGCGTAGCGGTCGCGCCTGCGAGTTTCTCCGGCTCGCCAATGCCGAGGGCTATGACATCCGTCGACTTGACTGGAAAGCCGTCGACCTCATTCTTGCCTCGAAGGGAATCCGCGATGGTCTGACGCGCGCGTCGATGCAAACCTATGGCTACAACATCCGCAGTTTCATCCGCTATTTGGAAGAACACGGGCAATGCCGACCCGGTTTATCGTCGTCAATACAACCGCCGCGGGTATATCGAGGCGAGGCACTACCTGCCGGTCCGTCCTGGCCGGAAGTCCTTCGTGTCCTTGAGAATCTCGAGGGGGACCGGCCCGGCGCGATTCGTGATCGCGCGATCTTGATGATGTTCGCGGTGTACGGATTGCGTGTGGCCGAAGTGCGCCGACTGTGTCTCGACGATTTTGACTGGCAGGAAGCGCTTTTTCGCGTGCATCGTTCCAAGCAAAGCCCACATATTGCTGTGTTTCCATTGGCCGGCGACGTAGCGGATGCTCTTGCGAGGTATCTGCGCTTTGTTCGAGTGAAGTCTGATCGGCGGGAGCTGTTTCTCCAGTTGCGTAGTCCATATCAACCACTTGGCAGCAGCGCGATCTGGCAGATTGTGAATCGTCAGCTAAGGCCAATGGATCTGTTGATCAAACACAAGGGACCGCATTCCTTGCGGCACGCGTGTGCGACCCAGCTTCTCGGACAAGGTCTAACCATGATGGAGATTGGAGATTTCCTCGGACACTGCCATCCCGCTACCACGGCGTTATACGCGAAGGTCGACATCGACGGCTTGCGCCAGGTGGCTGACGTTGATCTCGGGAGGTTTCTATGAAGCTCGCTGACGCAATCTCACTGTATATGCAGGTTATACACGCCAGTGGATGTAAGGGCGATAGTATTCATGACGTGCTTGTCTTGTTTGACAAGTACGTGGGATGTGAGCGGGAACTCAGTTCCATTTCGCAGACGGAGGTTCGACCATTCCTCGACGGGAATCTACCGCTCAGCCGCTATTGGCATCGCAAGCATTCTGCTCTCGTGGGCTTCTTCCGCTTTGCGCTCGCACGCGGCCTGGTATCTGCCATTCCTCTACCTGCTAGGACACCACGTTGCCATCAGGATTTCCAGCCCTATGTGTATTCCGAGGACGACGTCGACCGACTGATCGCTGCGCTTGAGTGTGCCCGCGCGACGCCGATTGAAGCACGCACCCTTCGGGTCCTCGTGCTGCTTTTATACGGGACCGGCCTACGACTGTGCGAAGCACTACACCTATGCCTCGCAGATGTGGATTTGCCGCAGCAGATGCTCACGGTTCGCGACACGAAGTTTTACAAGACACGATGGGTTCCAATTGGAATGCAGCTCGTCGACATCCTGCACGAATACATGGTGGCGGTTCACACATCCATCAGCATCGAAACTCGCGACGACACGCCACTGTTTGTCCGTCGTGACGGTGGTCGGCCAACCGGGAGCGGCGTCCGACGCGCATTTGCAAGGCTCAGGTCAAAGGCTGGCGTTCGGCGCAACGACGGCGCCCGGTATCAGCCGCGTTTGCACGATATGCGGGCAACGTTCGCTGTACATCGCTTGACCACCTGGTATCAGCAAGGTGCCGACGTGCAGCGACTTCTTCCTCTGCTGTCGACCTATCTCGGACACGCGAGCATAGCGGCCACCCAGGTCTATTTGCCTATGTCGCCGGAACTGCTCGTGGAAGCGTCGAACCGTCTCGGACGATACGTCGCGCTGGAGAGCCAGTCATGAACGATCTGAACCTATTGGCCCCATGGATTAAACGCTTCCTGGCCGATTACCTCGTCACGGTAAGAAGTGCGGCGCGAAGCACGCAATTGAGCTACCGCGACACGCTGGCCAGGCTCATTCGCTACGCAGCGGGCGAACTACGAACGCGTCCTGACCTGCTGAAGCTCGACGACATCAGCAGAGACCTGATCAACCGATTTCTCCCAACAGCGACGACCGGTAAAGCTGTGGGCGCGAGAACCGTCAACCAACGTCTCGCGGCCATACATAGCTTCGCGCGATTCGTGGGCGAATACGGACCAGAGCACCTGGAATGGTCCGGGCGTGTCTTAGCGATCCCATTCCGTAAGTTCGCACGCCCCGAGATTCCCTACCTTGAGAAACCCGAGATGGATGCACTTCTTGCTGCGGCAGACTTACGAACGGCACAGGGAATGCGTGACCATGCGCTGCTGATGTTCCTGTACAACACTGGCGCGCGAGCGACAGAGGTTGCACAGGTTAAGGTTGAGGATCTGCAATTGCAGTCGCGAGATGGCAACGGCAACGCGTTTGTCAGATTGCTGGGCAAAGGCAACAAGGTTCGATTATGTCCCCTCTGGCCGCAAACGGCAGCGGAGATCTCGACACTGATTGTCGGTCGGCCAGCGGACCAGCATGCATTCTTGAACCGGTGTGGTACGTCGATCACTAGATTCGGAGTCCACTCACTGGTGGAGCGCTGCGCGAAGCGCATCGAGGCGAGATTCCCTGCGGTCGGTGCGAAGCGGGTCAGCCCGCACACGATTCGCCATACAACGGCCACCTACCTCCTGCGCTCGGGTGTCGACATCAACACCATCCGCGCGTGGCTCGGCCATGTGTCGCTCAACACCACCAACATTTACGCACAGATCAACCTGGAGATGAAGTCGCGTGCCTTGGCGCAACTGCAGCCATCCGGCGAGGCGCCGCGGCGCCGAATGGAATCCGACCTGCTGCGATTCCTGCGCTCACTGTAACTGGATTTCTGTGGCCTTCAGACTGCGAGGATCTCCGCCGGAAGCAGCTCATCGGCGCCAAGGCCACAGAAATCGCTTCGCCACACAAGATG
>NZ_WHNQ01000134.1 GCF_009362785.1 Paraburkholderia atlantica | reverse complement strand
ATGTACACCCAATCCCTCGATATCCCCGGCAACGTCGCCCCGCTGGACGCGGACGCGAATTCGCCCGAACAGGCGCGCTTCGACGCGGTCATGGCCGCCGACGGCAAGATCGAGCCGCAGGACTGGATGCCCGACGCGTACCGCAAGACGCTGGTGCGGCAGATCTCGCAGCACGCGCACTCGGAGATCGTCGGCATGCTGCCCGAGGGCAACTGGATCACGCGCGCGCCGAGCCTGAAGCGCAAGGCGATCCTGATCGCCAAGGTGCAGGACGAGGCCGGCCACGGGCTCTACCTGTATAGCGCCGCCGAAACCCTCGGCGTGTCGCGCGAGCAGCTGATCGACGCGCTGCACGCGGGCAAGGCCAAGTATTCGAGCATCTTCAACTACCCGACGCCCACCTGGGCCGACGTCGGCGTGATCGGCTGGCTGGTCGACGGCGCGGCGATCATGAACCAGATCCCGCTGTGCCGCTGCACCTACGGGCCCTACGCCCGCGCGATGATCCGCATCTGCAAGGAAGAGTCGTTCCACCAGCGCCAGGGGTTCGATGCGCTGCTTGCGATGATGGCCGGCACCGACGCGCAGCGCGAGCTCGTGCAGCAGGCGGTGAACCGCTGGTGGTGGCCGGTGCTGATGATGTTCGGCCCGAGCGACAAGGACTCGGTGCACAGCAACCAGTCGGCGCAATGGGGCATCAAGCGCATCACCAACGACGACCTGCGCCAGAAATTCGTCGACGCGACGGTCGAGCAGGCGAAGGTGCTCGGCGTCACGCTGCCCGATGCGGAGCTCAAATGGAACGAGGCGCGCGGCCATTACGACTACGGCGACATCGACTGGGAAGAGTTCTGGCGCGTCGTCAATGGCGACGGCCCGTGCAACCGTGAGCGCCTCGCCACGCGGGTGAAGGCCCATGCGGACGGCGCCTGGGTACGCGAAGCCGCCCTCGCCCATGCCGGGAAGCAGCGCCAGCGCGCGCAACAGCACGCCGCCTGAGTGGCACCGCACATCACAGGAATCAGGAGATCAGCAATGAACAAGGAATGGCCGATTTGGGAAGTGTTCGTGCGCAGCAAGCAGGGACTCGACCACAAGCACTGCGGCAGTCTGCACGCGGCCGACGCGCCGATGGCGCTGCGCATGGCGCGCGACGTCTACACGCGCCGCCAGGAAGGCGTGAGCATCTGGGTGGTGCCGTCCTCGGCGATCACCGCCTCGGCGCCCGACGAGAAGGCCGAGCTGTTCGAACCGGCGGGCGACAAGATCTATCGTCACCCGACGTTCTACACGCTGCCCGACGAAGTCAACCACATGTAAGCGCGCCATGACCACTATGTCCCCTACGTTCACTACGCCCGAACATCTGCAGTACGTGCTGCGCCTCGCCGATACCGCGCTGATCCTCGGTCAGCGCAACAGCGAGTGGTGCGGCCACGGCCCGATCCTCGAAGAGGACATCGCGCTGTCGAACATGAGCCTCGACCTGATCGGCCAGGCGCGCCTGCTGTACACGCATGCGGCCGCGCTCGAACAGCAGCTCACCGGCCGTCAGCGCAGCGAGGACGACTACGCGTACTTCCGCGCCGAGCGCGAGTTCGCGAACTACACGCTCGCCGAGCTGCCGCACTACGGGCCGCTCGCCGGCACTGCGCAGGCGCAGAAGGACTACGCGGTGACGATCGTGCGCAACTTCCTGTACGCGACGCTGATGCTGCATCTGTGGAGCGCGCTGACGCGCTCCGCCGACGAACAGCTCGCCGCGATCGCCGCGAAGTCGATCAAGGAAACGCAGTACCACGTGCATCACGCGAGCGAGTGGCTGATCCGCTTCGGCGACGGCACCGACGAATCGCACCGTCGCGCGCAGGCCGCGCTCGACTACCTGATGCCGTACACGTACGAGTTCTTCAGCGCGGACGCGGTGGAAGACGCGATCGCCGCGGCCGGCCTCGGCCCGCGCACCTCGACGCTGGAAGCCGCATGGCTCGACGACGTGCGCGCCACGCTCGACGCAGCCACGCTGACGCTGCCCGCGGCGCTGCGGCACGTGAGCACGGGCAAGCACGGCGAGCATTCGGAGCACATGGGTTTCGTGCTCGCGGAAATGCAGAGCCTTGCGCGCCAGCATCCGGGCGCGAGCTGGTGAGCCCACGATGACGACCTCGACCGCCGCGCAGCCCGCGTATTCAACCGGCACAGCTGCCACCACCGCCGCCACCGATCCCGCGCTCACCCGCGCCTGGAGCGTGCTCGAAGCGGTACCCGACCCGGAGATCCCGGTGGTATCGATCCGCGAACTGGGCATCCTGCGCGATGTGCGACGCGCCGCGGACGGCGCGCTCGAAGTCGTGATCACGCCGACCTACTCGGGCTGCCCGGCGATGTCGCAGATTGCCGAAGACATCGGCCGTGCGCTCGAGGCTGCGCAGCTCACGCCGTACCGCGTCGCCACCGTGCTCGCGCCGGCGTGGACCACCGACTGGATCACCGCCGCAGCCCGCGAAAAACTGCGCGTCTACGGCATCGCGCCGCCCACGGGCACCTGCGGCGCCGGCGCGCACGCCGCGCCGCAGGAAAAAGTGCTGCGCTTCGTGCCGCGCGCGCTGCCCGCACCGTCCTGCCCGCGCTGCGGCTCGGCGCACACGGAGCGGCTCGCGCAGTTCGGCTCGACCGCCTGCAAGGCCCTGTATCGCTGCCTCGACTGCCGCGAACCCTTCGACTACTTCAAACCGTACTGATATGGCCACCCCGCAATTCCATCCGCTGCGTATCCGCGAAGTACGTCCCGAAACCGCCGATGCGGTGTCGGTTGCCTTCGAAGTCCCGCCCGAACTGCGCGACCAGTACCGCTTCACGCAGGGTCAGTTCGTCACGCTGAAGACGCATATCGACGGCGAGGAAACGCGCCGCTCGTATTCGATCTGCGTGGGCGTCACCGACTACGACCGCGACGGCGAGTTGCGCATCGGCATCAAGCGCGTGCGCGGCGGGCGTTTCTCGAACTTCGCGTTCGACACGCTGCAGCCCGGCCACACGATCGACGTGATGACCCCGGACGGGCGCTTCTTCACGCACCTGAACGCCGAACAGGGCCAGCAGTACCTCGCGTTCTCGGGCGGCTCGGGCATCACGCCGGTGCTCGCGATCATCAAGACGACGCTCGAAGTCGAGCCGCGCAGCACCTTCACGCTGGTGTACGGCAACCGCAGCGTCGACCAGATCATGTTCGCCGAGGAACTCGAGGATCTGAAGAACCGCTTCATGAACCGCTTCGTGCTGTATCACGTGCTGTCGGACGATCTGCAGGACGTCGAACTCTTTAACGGCGTGCTCGACCAGCAGAAGTGCGCGGCGTTCCTCGAACAGCTGCTGCCGGCCGACGCGATCGACGAGGCGTTCATCTGCGGCCCCGCGCCGATGATGGACGCGGCCGAGGCGGCGCTGAAGGCCGCCGGCGTGCCGCCCGCGAAAGTGCACGTCGAGCGCTTTGGCACGCCGCTGCCGCAGGCGGGCGTGCCGCCCGTCGAGATCACCGCGGACAC
>NZ_WHNQ01000133.1 GCF_009362785.1 Paraburkholderia atlantica | reverse complement strand
TGCGTTGGGTGCGCCGCTATACGCCCGAGTTCGTCAAGGGCTGGAACCATTTTGCCACGTCTGCGGGACGGTCGTGGAGGGTTGACGAGACGTACCTGAAGATCCGGGGCAAATGGGTTTATCTATATCGGGCGGTGGATCGGGACGGCCAGACGGTAGACTTCATGCTCAGGGCAAAGCGCGATGTGGCCGCGGCAAAAGCCTTTTTCGGCAAGGCGGTCAAACATCAAGGCCGGCCACCGGAGACGGTCACCCTCGATGGGTATGCCGCGTCGCACCGGGCCGTGCGTGAGATGAAGATTGACGGCCTGCTTCCCGAGGACACGAAGGTGCGCTCTTCGAAGTATCTCAACAATCTGATCGAACAGGACCATCGACACATCAAGTCAAGAACGAACGTGATGCCTGGATTCAAACGGTTCAGAAGTGCCGCGATCACGATTTCAGGCATCGAGTTGATGCATCGCATTCGCAAGGCGCAGTTCGACCTCTGCGCGCTCAGGCTCAGCGATACCACCGCGCCCGCGGTTTGGAACGCCGTCCTGTTCAATCGATAAGGTATCCAAATCTATAAAGATTATTTTCGGCCACGCTACCTATTTGCACCGGAGCCTCCACAGCACGATCGCGGCGGGGACCAGTTTCAGCCCGCAGGCGCGATAGCGCTGAGCCTCGAGGCACTGTCAGGTTGCTGGAGATGTGACGGTAAAATGAAGTGATGAAGAAGATGAAATCGCCTTATCACGGCCACCGTTTCCCTGCTATTGTCATCAGTTGCGCCGTTCGCTGGTACTGATATGACTTTGCGTGTCAATCGCGAGATTGGTTTTCAGGTTGTTGCATCGACGCATGAATTTCCTGAGGGCGGCGCAGCAGTAAGTCTCGACGGTGGATCACACTTCTATGAGCAGGACTTCTGTCAAGATCCCTTTTCCCGAAATTTCGATAACCTGTCTGACCTGTTTTTGGCCTGAAGCCGTGCTTGCGCTCGTGAGAAGAACCAGCATCCTCACCGCCTTCTATCCGCTGGCGTGTCACCAGCCTTATCCTGCATGCGCGTTACGCCGGAATCATTTGCCCGGGAACATGCCCCATCTGAAAGTATTCGGTTGCTTCAGCAACCCAGTGTGACCACGAGCATGTTCACTTCAACCATGTTTGCTACGTCACTGCCTGGCCAAACCTTTATCTCCTTCCTGCCAAACCTTAGGGGCTTATGTGGACTTCAGCTGTGCGCCGTCAGGGATGACGCCGTCTTTCAGATAGCGCCACAGCGCAATGGCAAGACGTCGCGCGACCGCGACGATGGCGACGCGTCGCGCGCGTCGGTTCGGTCCCGTACCTTGTGTGCGGTGGTTAAACCATTTGGCCAATGCGCTGCCGGGCTGGTAGCGAAGCCAGGTCCACGCCATCTCGATCAGCAGCGCGCGCACCCGCCGGTTTCCCTGTTTGCTGATCCCTTGGTCGACCTGGCTTTCGCCACTGTCGTAGGGTTGTGGCACGAGCCCGATGCACGCACCGACTTCGCGGCGGTTGTCGAACTCTCGCCAGAAGAGCTCGAGGGCAAGGCGCGAGGCGCCTACTTCGCCAATCCCCTGCAGGCGTGCCAGCACATCGCAACGCTGGCGCGCGGGTGCTGGTACGTTTGCCTGTCGCGTCTTCTCCAGCGCCGCAAGTTGCTGTTCGACGAGTGCGAGCCGTTCGCACTCGCGCATTAACCGCTCACGCAGCTCGTGCGGTAACGGCGCTCCGTCATGGCAGCGCACTTCCTCGCGTTCGAGCCGCTTGGCGAAGGTACGGTGATCGACCGCATCCCAGCAACCGAGCGTGACCAGGAGCTTACGCATCCGGTCGCGGTGCTGCAGCACTTCCTTCTGCAGTTGGCCGCGCTCGCGCGTCAGCTGGCGCGATGCGTCATCCTGCGGTGACGGCACGTGCACGACGTGGATGCGGTCGCGCTCGCCGCGCAGCCATGCGCGCAGATTGATCACCAGCTTGATTACATCGAGCCGGTCGGTCTTCGCGCGCCGCCTGTGACGTTCAACCGGGGTGCTGGCCGGATCGATGACGTAGCACTCGATGCCGTGCACCTGCAGCGCGCGACAGATCCAGAACGCGTCCTGCCCGGCTTCGTAGTTCACGACCGTGCGTACGCCGGCCGGCAGCGACCACTTCTTCTTGTGCTCCTCGATCAGGTCCAGGACCGCCTGCAGACGCGCCGCGGCCTGTGGTTGTGCGAGGGTCTGCACGGCCGGCTTCTCGCGCCGGCCGTCGTGAAGCGCGACTTTCCATTTGGCCGCCGCCAGTTCCAGCGACACTGCCAGCACGAGTACGTCACCATGACCCGTGTATGCCTGATCGGTACGCATGATCTTCTCCTGTGAGCAAACCTCGGCAAGCTGATTTTAGGCGTCAGCCCGTCGAGGCCCTCGCTTCATAGGATCTGATATCCGCGGGTTGGATACCGCATTGCAGAGGTCCGCCTCATGAGCCTGCCGCTAACTTCCGCCGCAAGTTGGTGATGCCCGTTGCGTAATACCATCGCGGGTTGCTCGGATGCCGGGCTGCGCCGCCTTCAGGAAACTCCTTACGTTGTTCGGGGAATCACACACAGGCCGCGGACAGTTTGCTGCGAGGTATTGCAAGCGACATGGCCAGTCGACTGATGTCCCAGATGAACGCTGCCAGTTCGCGGGCAATAGCCACGACCGTGATGTTGATGGGCTTGCCTCGCGCGGTCAGCCGGCGGAATCGTCGACACAGCCGTACCTAGGCGTCCCAGGCGCGGTCGATGATGGCCTTGGGCAGACCTTCGAGACGGCCCTGGATTTCCGGACTGACGCGGGCAGGATGGCGATAACTCCAGGCCGCTTCGACCAGCAGCCTTCGGGCGTAGCTGTTGCCGGTTTTGGTAATGCTGCCCTGCCGGCGTTTGCCTCCCGATGAATGCTCGGATGGGGTTACGCCGAGCCAGGCCATCAGCTGACGCGGGTGTTCGAAGCGGGACAGGTCGCCCACTTCTGAAACCATCTCGACGGCGGTAACGAACGGGACGCCCCGCATGGCCTGCAGGGCCAGCACTACCGGATAGAAGCGCCAGGAGATCACCGCTTCGCGCAGGGCTGTTTCGAGACGGGCGCACTGCGCAAGCCGGTCCTCGATCGTGCGCCGGTGTTCGTCAAAGGCAAGGTGCTGCCAGGCACTAGGAAACGAACAGCGGCCCAGCCAGCGACGGTGCGCCTCGCCCCAGTTTGCGCTGCCGGTATAGCGAACGCCATGCGCGAGCAGGAACGATTTCAGTCGATGCCGTGCACGCCGGTTCTGTTGCAGTAAGGGTGTCGGGACGAGAAATGTCGATATGATAAGTATTGCTTATGACCCAAGGGAGTAAAACTGCTGGGAAGCAGACGACGGGTCTTTGCCCGCACATTTCATCTGTCCTTTCCTGATCATGTGCATTACCTCGATGCCGCCGAGAATGACCCTCGCACGGTGGAAGTTCTTGAATCCCAGCATCGGCCGGCTCCGGCGTTTGATAGCCCGATGGTCCTGTTCGACAATGTTGTTCAGGTACTTGATCTGACGGACCTTGATCGGCGTCTCGCGATCGGCAT
>NZ_WHNQ01000132.1 GCF_009362785.1 Paraburkholderia atlantica | reverse complement strand
AATGCCGATCGCGAGACGCCGATCAAGGTCCGTCAGATCAAGTACCTGAACAACATTGTCGAACAGGACCATCGGGCTATCAAACGCCGGAGCCGGCCGATGCTGGGATTCAAGAACTTCCACCGTGCGAGGGTCATTCTCGGCGGCATCGAGGTAATGCACATGATCAGGAAAGGACAGATGAAATGTGCGGGCAAAGACCCGTCGTCTGCTTCCCAGCAGTTTTACTCCCTTGGGTCATAAGCAATACTTATCATATCGACATTTCTCGTCCCGACACCCTTACTGCAACAGAACCAGTTCCCGGCACTGGCGAAACGCTCGATCGGCCCGGTCTCAAGCAGAATGGTTGTCGCGAGTATCAGGCCGATTCCAGGCACACTGGTGAGGAGGGCATACTCCGCTTGTACAGTCACCTTTTCCTGAAGACGCTTTTCAAGAATTTCGATCTGTGCATAAAGGGTGGCAATGACCGCCGCGTTCGCCCTGATCGCCAGCGCCACGTCCTCTTGCAGCCGCATCTGGTCGATGGTTTCGGCGCTCAGGCCCATGGCCTGATTGCTGGTGATGCGGGTGCCATGCTGACGGGCCGTGATGTTTTCGACCGCGAGGATATGCTGGCAGCGACTTCGCACCAGTTGCATCCGCTTCCTCGCCAGATCCCGGACGGCACGTTGTTCCGGCGGCAGGATGGCTCCCGTAGGCAGGATCCCGAGCCGCATCAGGTGTGCAAGGTAGCGAGCATCAGTTTCGTCGCCGCTGTGCTTGAGCCCCTCGTATTTTTTAATCGCGGCGGTATGCGCCAGATGCACGGTGAAACCGGCAGCCTGAAGGCCATCAACAAGCCAGTACCAGTTGAACGTTGATTCGACGACGACTCCCGCCAGCTCGTCGCGCCATGGCGTGAGTATTCCGAGAATCTTCGCCAGATCGTTGGGGAGGCGCTTTTCGGCCACCACCCGATCATTTTCATCGGTCACCGTTACGACGCTGTTGTTCGAATGCAGGTCGATTCCGCTATATTTCATCTCAGCCTCCCTCTGGTTAAAGCTGTTCGCAAACTCACTTTAACCCCGCCGCCTCCACGACGACGGTGGGAGGCCCGCTAGATGATTTTCAAGTTTCGCCGCCTGCTGTTGCGCTTCGAACGTCTCAGCCCTCTTCACTACGCGTTCAAGACACTCGCCTACACGATGATCAACCTGCGGCACTACTGTCGCAGCTAATCGAACGGCGTCGCCGCAGCTCTCAGATCCGGCGCAGTGCGCCATGATCCAGCTCACGTCAGCCTTGTAGAATCAATTTGCATTCCCTACGACATGAAGAAAATTCGATCATGGCCGATCAAATCAAAACCTGCAATCAGTAGTAACTGATCACCTCGCTAACCTGACAATGCCCTGCAATGCGCAGGGCCTGATCGATACGCGACGGATTACGGAGTGTGAAGGACGACTGCCTTCGTATTGCGATTCGCGGGTTCGTCCTCAAGCATTCCGAACGCCGTGCCCCGGCCATATGATCGTCAGGCCCACTCAAGGGAAAGCCGGTGTCGCTTGCTACGCGCGAGCGTCCAGTTGCAAATCGAGGAAGAAAATGAAGATCGAGGGCCACACCAATACGTATGTCGACGCGTCTGCCACCGAGGCGGCCGGCGACGCGCCTCCGGCCGTCAAGGTGCGGAGGACAAGTTCCGCCGGTGTGCTGCAGGAACTCGGTGAACTCAATGCCGCTCGATTGCGGGAACACCAAGAGCAGGCCGCGCATCGGCGTCGAGCGAGTTTTGCCGAAACAATGGCTGCACCCGAAGGCGCTGCACCCGCTTTACACGAATTGATCGGTCGAGAACGGGCCGGCGCGCTTGACGCCCTGTTCGGCAGCCTTCAACCGCCGTTCAACCTTGCCACCGATGGCATCAAGCAATGGGAGCGGGAAGGGGGGGTACCGACAGGTGCCCCGCTGCAGCACTCCAGGCGCCTCATCGTGCCGGACGGCCAAGGCAACGTCCCGAGCCTGACGAGCCTGGATGTCAAGGGGACAATCGACATCGACGCCCTTAAGCGAGGCGAGAAGAAGTACATGTGGGCCGTCAGCGCGCTGGGCCGCCTGTTCATCGGCGAATGCGAGCCGGCCGGCAAAGACCCCGAGACCCAGAGGGAGCGATACCGGGGGCATCCCCTGCTTGTCGGTGGCGGCACCGCGAGGATCTGCGGCGAATTGGAGTTCAACTCGGCCACCGACAAGTTTGTGGTATCGAATCAGTCGGGCCGGTACTCTCGCTACGAAGATCGCACCGAAGCGGGTCTCAACGAGGTGGCCGGGATGTTTGCCCAGGCAGGCCTCGACGTCGAGACCGAGCGGGTGTCAAAATACATGACGGCCAGGAAGCGAGCAGCTCTGATTTTGCCGAGTCTGGATCCGAGCCGATGTTGAGAACGCCTAGTCCGTTGAACGGCTTTGTCACGTTAGAGAGGAGAGAAGGCAATGCTGGCAGGGGCGATCAGTCGCTCAAAAAGCGATAGACGGATTTTGGGTGAGTTCGGTGAAGCGATGCCACGCAGCAAATCGCAAGGCGAGTTGTTGGCGATAGCGTGAAGCCCGTAGCCGATGTCGCTTGAGGGCTGTCTGGGGCCAGCAGATGGGCGTTGTAGCGCAGCCAGCGGGCCAGGTTGTTGCAAGCCCCGCAGCACGGTTGGTCGACGGTGAACGTGCGGCGGATGCGTCACCCTCTGCCGGTGGAACGTATTCCGCTGGCGTTGTCGAACCCGAACCACGGATCGGCGTTGACATAGGACTCCTCCAAAATTTCATATTTTGAACCGCGCCGCGCCGATCCACACGACCATGAGCGAACCTATCGAGCAATTTACGAATCGTTCGCCACATAGCGCAGAAACTGTTGCCGGTCCTGGAGAAGGCGTTTCGACGGTGCAAACGGACAGTCGGCAGGAGCTGGAGGATGGACGAGACCTACATTCGAATGGGCTTTGTCCGGATGGGGTATTGCAAAGATGCTGCGGGTTGTGTAAAGGCGCAACATCATGAAGCCAGCATTGAATAATGCCATATAAAGCCAGACTAAAGACGGGTGAAGCGCGCAAGCGCAAGAAGCCGGGGTACCGGGTGACGAACGCGCGGGCGTATAACCAGAGCCTGAGAAAGCGCGGCATGATCAGCCTGTATGTGCCGGGCGGCGATCTGAAGGCGCAGCTTATCAACGCAAAGATCCGTACGCCGGGCGTGTCGGGGCGTGAGCCGACCTACACCACGGCGTACATCGAGCTGATCTTTACCTTCTACCGGCTGTTCGGCTGGGGGATGCGGCAGATCACCGGCTATATGGAGGACTACTGGGAGACTCGCGGGCTGGACATCCCGGTGCCCAGCGCCAGCCAGCTGGGCGAACGGTGCGCTTCACTGGAGGTGAGCGTCACGCAGCGTTGCGAACAGCTGGCCCGGCGTCTCGCGCGCGGCGGGACGATCAGTCTCATCGTCGACAGCACGGGATTGAGCTTTGGGCGGGCGAGCCAGTGGTACGAGGAAAAGTACGCCCAGAAGGCCGCGCGCACGCCGTGGCGCAAGATGCATCGGTCGATCGACGCTGACATGAACGTACACGCGATCCGCATCACCACTACAGAAGTATCGGACAGCGAAGGAATGGACGCCGTGCTGCCCGCCGATGTGCCGATGGATCGGGTGATTGCCGATGGCGCGTACTACAGCATCGAGCGTACCGAAGCGCTTTCAGGCGCGGGCGTGACGCCCGTCATCCCACCGCCAGCTCACGCTGTCGTACACGGCGAGCAGCGAACCCGCCGGCATGACCAGATCGTCAGATACATCGAGGACAAAGGCATCTATGCATTTCACAAGAAATACGGCTACGGTGTGCGCTCGCTGGTCGAGGCACAGATCTCGCGCATCAAGCGCTGCATCGGCGAGCGCCTGCTGACGCAGGAGCTTGCGTCGCAGGAAGGCGAAGGCATCATCATCGCCAACCTGCTGAACCGGTGGGATGCCTTCGGCAAACCGGTTTGCGTCAAAAATGCATAGTCGCGTCCATGGCACGGGAACTCGTACCCATCCGGACAAAGCCC
>NZ_WHNQ01000131.1 GCF_009362785.1 Paraburkholderia atlantica | reverse complement strand
CGCGCACGGTCACGAGCACGCAGCCGCCGTCGGCCTCGCCGGTACTGACGTGCACCTGTCGCAAACCATCGATGCCGCTCATTGCCTCCAGCGCATTGATGATCAGGTTGAGCATGACCTGCTGCAGTTCCACACGGTCGCCTTCGACGGACGGCAAACACTCTGCGAGCTGCATCGCCAGCAGGGCGCCGCATTTCCTTGCCTCTCCCTGGACGAGTTCGACGATCTCGCGGATCGCCTCGTTGATGTTCACCGGCTCTTTTTTCCGTGGCGCTTTCCTGATCAGTTGCCGGAGCCGTCCGAGCACGTCGCCGGCGCGGTTGCCGTCCCTGAGGATACCGTCGAGCGCGAGGCTGACCTCGGTGAGGTTGGCGGGCTCGCGGTGCAGCCATCGCAATGCGGCTTCGGCGTGGGCCACCGTCGCGGCAATGGGTTGATAGACTTCGTGGGCAATCGAGGCCGCGAGCTGCCCCATGGTCGCCACGCGGTTCGCGTGCGCCAGATCGGTCTGCACGTCGCGGTAGCGCTGCTCGCTGTCGCGAATTTTCTTTTCCGCCTGCTTCTGCTCGGTGAGATCGAGCACGAACGCGACGCCTTTGCGACCGCTCGCGTCGAAGGCAGCGAGGCCGACGATGGCGGGTACACGGCTACCATCCTTCCTGATGTACTCCTTCTCGAATGGCCTGACGCAGCTGGTCCGTGCAAGTTCGTCCAGCGCGCGGTCGGCGTCGGCACGTATTTCAATCGGCGTCAGATCCAGCCAACGGACGCGACCACAGACGAGATCTTCACGGTCATAGCCCACCATGCGCAGAAACACGTCGTTGGCTTCGAGGATGTTCCCGTCGGCATCCCAGACATTGATCCCGATGATGTTGGCATCGACAAGACGCCGGATCTTTGCTTCGCTCTCTGCCACGTCGTGGTAAAGGCGCGCAATTTCGAGCGAAATGGCGGCTTGCGACGCGACGAGCTTCAGCACGGCGATCCGGGCCGCGCTGAACACGCGGGCAGTGAGGTTGTTCTCGAGGTAGAGCAGGCCCATCAGCTTCGCGCCATTCATCAGGGGCAGGCACAGAATGGAACGGGCGCGATGCTGACGGACGTAGGGGTCCGCGGCAGCCGAGGGGTCAGCTGCGGCATCGTCCAGAAAGATCGGCTCGCGGGTCCGCAAGACCTGGTTGAGGATCGACTCCGGCAACATCGCTGCGGTGACCGGCGCGTCGGAGAGCTGCACGTGGACCGCGTCGCCGGTGGTGGTGGCTTCCGCAGCAATCCGGTGCTCGCTCCCGTCTGAGAGGATCAGCAGTCCCCGTTCGGCGCCGGCCTGTTCGATTGCCGTGCGCATGACCCTGTCGATCAGCTTATCCAGGTGGATCTCGCCAGAAGCCGCCTGCGACACCTTGATCACGGTTGCCAGGTCGAGGTGCTCGATGGGCGCTGCGATCGTGTTCGTCGGTGTGGGCATGACCTCTTCGGTCCGCAGGTACGGGTAGGTCCCCTCAAGCTGCCGGACCTTTCCGTTGGCGCCCCAGCGCAGATAACCATAGCGGGCATCCTGCATGTACACGCGCGCGATTTTCCGAAGGCCGCGGGCGGCATAAAAGCCGGACGCGAGTTCGTTGGCTAGTGCCTCGACGTGGACGAATCCGCTTTCCTGCGCGGAATGGATAGCCTGCTCGTACAGCAACTCGGCGTCGATCATGCGGCCTTCGATGCGGGCGATCTCGGCGCCGACCAGCGCGGTATGGCTTGCGAAGTTCTCCGGGCAGAGATCGGCCCAGATACGCAGTTCGCAGTGATGGGTGCGCAGCGTGTCCAGGTGCTGTGTACGCTCGCCAGCCGGGATGGCGTCGAACCGGCCGGCCCACGCCAGCGCGGCATAGAAGTAATATTCGGCCTCCTCGAAATACGAGTACAGAACCCAGCGTAGCCCATGCACCATTGAAGCGGCATGCATGGCAGCCTCATGGTCACCTTCGAGATAGCGCGCCTGCAGTTTCCGGACCCAGTACGAGCACGCGTACGCCACAGAGGTTTCGGACAGACGGTGTTCGGTGCGAAGCTCACTGAACGGCGCGTCATCCAGGCTGCCGAACACCGGTGTCAGGCCACGGAGCGTCCGGACCAGTGCAAGCTGCAGTTCGTTGTAGGCACTGACGAGGGCAAAACCCACTTTCCTGCCGTACGCAATGCCGGATTCGGTCTCTCGTTGGACCTCGGGCAGTGGTCTGCCGATCACGAGCAGGGCCGAGACAAGGTGGTTGCACGCGAACGCACCGTACTGAAGGTCGCCATTCCGGTTCGCTATGTCGAAAACGCGGCGCAACTGTTCGGCACAATTGCGCATCGGTTGCACCCAGCGTGCAACATAAAGGGAGTAAGCGAGATACGTGCGGGCTTTGTAGCGTTCGAGGCCACGCCGTTCGACCAGTTGACAGCCGAGTTCGCCGAACTGGAATCCGGGTTGGTAGTCGCCGAAAAGCCGTCCGGCGAACCGAGGGAAACGGGCATAGGCCACGCACGAGGCATCGGCATTGCCGTGCTCGAGGCTCAGCGTGATTGCCTTGCAGATGCTCAGGCAAGCGAGGTTCCCATCGGTGTGAATGGCAGGCGAGAGGAGCGTGGTCAGCGTCTCGATGGTTGCCAGGGCGAGCGCATCCTGCATCGGCGGCAGATCGATGAGTTCCTCGATGGTCCGCTTGCCAAGCAGTGACCAGATCCGCTCGTATTCATCGCGCACGGTTGCGTCGTCCGGATGGGCTGACCACTCGATGCCCACGTGACGAAGGAAGGCGAGGCACACAGCGACCGCGCTCTCGCGCTGGTCTAGCATCAGGTGGACGTCCGCTTGCAGGCAGGTAACCGGAGCGCGCTCGGGCGTGGTCGCAGCACGCTTCGATAACTCCACCAGTCGCGTTTCGGCGACCGGCAGCTGTCCCGTCAGGAGTTCGCATTCGGCCCGGTTCAGCTCCAGCGTAAAGATCAACGTATGCCGGCGTTGCCAGCAATCGTCGCTCAGTAGCCCGGCGCCCGTGCTGAAATAGGCGAGCGCCGAAGTGTAGGCTGTCGACGCCCTGGCGCGCTGGCCAGCGTGCAGATTGAGTTCGGCCAGTTGCTCGCGTTCGTCCGGCTCGGTGATCAGTGCGGCACCGCGATTGAGCTGCCCGACTATCTCGAAGATCGTTTCCTCGCGCTTTTCCGCAGTGGTCTGCACGATGAGCAACCGGCCGATGCGCAGATGGGCCTCGGCGCGCGAAGATTCAGGAATCAGGGAATAGGCGGCCTGATGAACCCGGTCGTGAACGAACGCGTAAGCGCCCTCCAGCCGCAGGGCCAGTTCCTGGCGAACCGCTTCCCACAGCACGGCGTGAACCTGGGCTTCGGGTGTGCCGAGCACGGCGGATAATGTCGCGATGTTCGCTACGTTCCCGAGACAGGCAAGCTGCTGCAGCGCGTGCTGTGTCGCGGGCGGCAGCCGCGTCAGCTTGCCGGCCATCAGGTCCACGACGTTGTCGGTGTAACTGCTGGCATGGATGCGTTCGGTATCCCAGCGCCACTGCCGTGCATCGTGATCGAACGCCAGCAGATCGCCTTCGGCCAGCGCATGCAGGAACTGGATCACGAAGAAGGGATTGCCACCCGTCCTGTCGTGCACGAGGCGCGCCAGGGGCGCAATTTTTTCAGGCGCATAGTGCAGTGCGTCCGCAAGCAGACTCCCGACGTGCACACCGGTCAGCGGCGCGAGCCGGATTTCCCCGACCGTCGCGCCCGCGCTGCGGATAGCCTGGAGCCGGGCGGTCAACGGATGGGCCGCATCCACCTCGTTGTCGCGATAGGCGCCGATGACCATCAGGTAGCGCAGGTCCGGCTGGATCAGCAGATCCGCGAGCAGGTCCAGCGTCGCTGCATCGAGCCACTGCAGGTCGTCGAGAAACAGTGCCAGCGGATGCTCGGCCTGGGCGAACACGCCGATGAAGCGCCGGAACACCTGCAGGAAGCGCTGTTTCGCCTGTT
Source organism: Paraburkholderia atlantica (assembly GCF_009362785.1). Lineage (GTDB taxonomy): Bacteria > Pseudomonadota > Gammaproteobacteria > Burkholderiales > Burkholderiaceae > Paraburkholderia > Paraburkholderia atlantica. Next base: position 96 of record NZ_WHNQ01000131.1, on the reverse strand, counting down.
GTGGTTCGAGCTCCGGGACCGGGGGCGGCTCGCCGATGATCAGCTTCAGTTCGGGGATCAGGTCGCTGATGAGCGCTGCATTGGGCGAGAGCGCCT
>NZ_WHNQ01000014.1 GCF_009362785.1 Paraburkholderia atlantica | reverse complement strand
GCCGCCAGCGTTCAATCTGAGCCAGGATCAAACTCTTCAGTTCAAACCTGTTACTGTTTTCGGTTCAGTTATGAACCGGTCGCTCACTCAACGTACTGACGATGATCAATCCGTCTTTCGACAGATAAACCTTCCTCTAATACTGTGTGAGGCTTCTGATACTTTTGCCTTGCAGCAGACCCCGGAGAATCCGCCGCCGCATTCCGCATCAAGCGCCCACACTTATCGGCTGTTAGTTTTTAAAGATCGATCCGCGAAACCCGCAGCGCCTGAACCACCACTACCCGGCACTGCTTCGTTTGCGTCGCTGCGTCTGCAGCAGAGAAACGAGATTATGAAGAACTTCCGCCGGATCGTCAACAGGTTTTTATCACTTGCTTAACCTGCCCACGCCGCTGAAGCCCTCGCCAGCAAAGGCTTCCCGCTTCCCCGCGCCCCGGCGTCCGGAGCACGAAAGAGCGGAATTCTAGTCGCCGCCATCGCGACTTGCAAGCGATATTTTGACGCTCCGCGCGCAATCTGCCGCGCCCTAAAAACACCTCGAGTCACGCAGTCTCATGCGCGCGCATCGCCCGCTCAACGACGGCCAAATAATGGTCGATCCCCGGCGTCGCGCGATCCTTCTCTTTCGCGCGATCGTCCCATCGGCGCAAACGCATCGCGTCTTCCGCATACGGCTTCTGCATAAATGCCTGCGCCTCTTCCCTGCTAAAGATCCCGCCCTGCAATTCCAGGCTTCGCACCGAATCGGCGGAAAGCTGGCCGAAATACGTGGCGTCGATTGCGCACAGGCAGCGCTTTGCGTCGACGTGCAGACGAATCGGCTCCAGCACCGCATCCGACAACACCGGTCGCAAAAACGGCAAGGCGAAATACTGATGCAGATCGTCGACACCCCGTTCCGTCGGCGTCTCCCCTTGCAGGTTCAGCAAATGTCCGAGGTCGTGCAAAAACGCCGCGGCGACCAGTTCGTCGCTCGCGCCCTCCGCCTCGGCCAGCGCGGCGCTCTGCAACGCATGCTCCAGCTGCGTCACCGGCTCGCCGCTATATGCGAGGCTGCCGTGCCGCTCAAAAAGCACACGGATATCATCGACACTCAATGCCACGGGTCACTCCCAAGGTAATGAAAACGTCTTCAGATTGGTAAAGCTCTTCATCGCTTCCTGAACGCCTTCCTTGTAACCGAGCCCGGAATCCTTGATGCCGCCGAACGGCGTCAACTCGATCCGATAGCCCGGCACTTCCCACACGTTGACGGTGCCCACGCGCAGCTCGTTAATGAAATGCGTGATCGCGTCCTGCCGGTTCGTACACACGCCCGACGACAGCCCGAACGGCGTCCCGTTGCTGATGCGGATCGCATCGTCGAGCGTCTCGAACGCGATGATCGGCGACACCGGCCCGAAGGTTTCCTCGCGCACGAGCGTCATCGACGGATCGACGTTGTCGAGCACGGTCGGCGCATACAACGCGCCGCTGCGCTCGTTGCCAATGCGTAGGCGCGCCCCCGCGGCCACCGCCTCGTTCACGCGCGCCTCGAATAGCTGCGCGGCGGCGGCGTCGATCACGGTGCCCATCTGGTTCGACGCATCGAACGGATCGCCGAACGTCCACGCGCGCGTCTTCTCGACGACCCGCTCCGTGAACTCGGCCGCGACGCGCTGCTGCACGAGCATCCGCTTGACCGCCGTGCAGCGCTGCCCGGAGTTCTTGTACGAGCCCTGCACCGCAAGGGTCGCCGCACGCTCGAGATCGGCGTCGTCGAGCACGATCAGCGGGTCGTTGCCGCCCAACTCCAGCACGACACGTCGGTACCCAGCCTTCGTCGCGATGTATTTGCCGGTCGCGACACCGCCGGTAAACGTAACGAGTTCGACCGATGCGTGCGTGATCAACTCGTCGGCGATTTCGCGCGGATCGCCGGTCAGCACCTGCAGCATCGGCGCGGGCAGCCCCGCCTCATACAGCAGATCGGCCAGATAAAGCGCCGACAGCGGCACCTTCTCCGACGGCTTAACCACCACGCGATTATTCGTCGCGATGGCCGGCGCGACCTTGTGCGCGACCTGGTTCATCGGATGATTGAACGGCGTAATCGCGACGATCACGCCCGCGAGCGGTTCGCGCTGCGAGAACACGCGACGCTTCCTGCCATGCGGCGTCAGATCGCACGAGAAACTCTGAGCGTCGTCGCGCAACGCCTCGAACGACGCAAAGCGGAACACGTCGGCGACGCGGCCGATCTCGTAGCGCGAATCCTGCTTCGACAGCCCCGACTCCAGCGAGATCAGATCCGACGCCTGTTCGATGCGCTCGCGCAGCAACACCGCCGCCCGCTCGAGAATCTGCGAACGCTCGTAGCGCGACAGCGTCGGCCGATACGCGAGCGCGTAGTCGAACGCGGCGCGCACATCGTCGATGCTGGCGACCGGCACGGTACCGACGCGCATGCCGGTATAGGGATCGAATACGTCGAGCGTGCGGTCGCGCGTCGCGCGCTCGCCGCCCAGCCTCAGCGCTTCTACGCGGAACGCCGGATGGTCCCGCAGCACCGGGTTCATGATGTCGACACGTGATTGAGCGCGATATCAAAGATATCGAAGTTGCGCAGCCGCTTGCCATCGCTGCCGCTGGCCGTCGGATGAACCCGCCGGTTGAACAGCAGCGGCACTTCCTGCTCGGAAATCCCGCCATGCGAGCGCAGCGGCACGGTGAGGCCGGACAGGTCGTGCTCGTCGCGCCGCGTGCCGAGCACGACATGCTTCGTGCCGATCACGACCAGATCGCCGATGCGATCCTCGGGCAGCCCGAAGCGCGCGCACGCTGCGTTTCGGTCGAGCACGACTTCGATTCCCGGCAGGCGGCCGATCCGCGCAATCACCGACGCGGCATCGAGCTCGCGCGGCAGATAGACGGTCGCGAACGAACCCAGCGCGCCGTGATGCACGACGTACGGATCGGTGATCGGCAGAATCACGCGCGTGGTCGATGCGCCGAGCCAGTCGTCGAGCAGGTCCTGCAGATAGATCACGTTCGGCTCGCCGGTTTGCGGATCGTGCTTCGCGTTCATGCCGTGGTCGGCGGTGAGGCCGATCACCCAGCCGAGCGCGTCGAGCTTCGCGAGATAGCCGTCCATCATCGCGTAGAACGCGTTCGCGCCTTCGGTGCCGGGCGCCCATTTGTGCTGGATATAGTCGGTCGTCGACAGATACATCAGGTCGAGCTTGCGCGTCTGCGCGAGCCGCACGCCGGACGCGAACACGAATTCCGACAACCCCGCGCTATACACGTCCGGCAACGGTAGACCGACCAGATCAAGCACGTCGTCGATGCCGTTTTCGTCGACCGTCACCTTGTCGGCTTTCTCCGCCGAAAAACAGATGCCCTTCAACTGCCAGCCGAGCAGCCCGCGCAGTTTGTCCTTCGCGGTGACGACGGCGACCGCGGCGCCCGCGTCGGCGGCGGCCGCGAGCAGCGTGGGCGCGCGCAGGTAGGCGGGGTCGTTCATCATCACCGCGGCGCCCGCCCCGTTGTTCGCGCCGGTGTCCCAGAAGTAGTTGCCGCAGATGCCGTGCACGGACGGCAATACGCCGGTCACGATCGACAGGTTGTTCGGGTTCGTGAATGACGGAATCACGCAGTCGCCGCGAAACGCCGCGCCGCCCTCGAGCATCGAACCGATGAACGGCGCGACGCCGGCCGCGACCGCCGCTTCCAGATATTCGAACTCGCAGCCGTCGACACAGACGACGACCGTCGGCTGCGAAGGCAGCCGATAGCTCCGGCCGTTGACTTCGATCGTGCGTTGCTCGGGGTGTGTCATCGCGTGGTTGTCCATTCCAGGGGTTGTCATTGCCAAGGCCTCATCGCCCGCGCGAGCCGGCCGCGCCCGCGGTTGCCGGGATGCGCTGCTCGCGCGCCGCATCACCCGCCGCGTCGCATGCCGCATGGGCGCGCTGCAAGCCGCCCTGCACATGCGCGCGCATCAACTGCGCGGCCTGCTCCGCATCGCGCGACGCGAGCGCGGTCAGAATCGCGCGATGCTCTGCGAGCGAGCGCACCATCGCATCGCCTTCCACGACCAGCGCCGCTCGCCGAAACAGGCTCAACTCGCTGACGAGCCTGCGATACGTGTCGTACAACTTGGAGTTACCCGCCGCCGCGACCAGCGCATCGTGAAACGCGACGTTCGCGCGGGCATACGCATCGTGATCGTGCGACGCGAGCGCGGCGCGCATCGCATCGACGCAATCGCGCAGCAACGCGAGCTTGCCCGCATCGATGCTGGCCGCGAGCATCCGGCACGCCGCCTCTTCGAGCACCGCGCGCACCGCGTAAATCTCGTCCGCCTCCGCAAGCGACACCGTCCGCACGAACACACCGCGATTCTTCTCGGTACGCACGAGCCCCGCCTGCTCCAGCGCGCGAAACGCCTCGCGCACGGGCCCGCGCGACACCTGCAGCCGCCCCGCCCAATCGGCTTCGTTGAGCTTGTCGCCCGGCGCCAGCGTACCGTCGACGATATGCCGCTCGATCTCGTCGCGCACCAGCGTCGTCAGCGAATGGCGGCGCACGACCTCGATCGGATCGACGGAAGCAGAGTGCATATATTCGGTCATTTTGACAAATTTTGCCACATCGACATCGAATGCTCACCGGTCGGCGTGCATGCTTCAGATCAAGGAAATCGCCTGCCGAGCAGCCGGCTCAGCCCGGTCAGTCGATCCGGCGACGCGGAGCGCGCGCCGCGATCAGCAGCAGCGCGACCAGCGAGACCAGCAGCAGAATCAGCGATAGCGCGGAAGCCGGCAGGTAATAGCCGCGCTCCACCTGCCCGACGACGACGATCGGCACCGTCGCGAAGCCCGGCGGATAAACGGTCAGCGTCGCGCCCAGTTCTCCGAGCGACAGCGCAAAACCGAGCGCGAGACTCGCGCGGATCGCTGGTACCAGTTGCGGTAACACGACGCGGCGCAGCACCATCGACGGCGGCGCTCCGAGGCTCGCGGCCGCTTCGCGCAGCACGGTCAGCTCCGGGCGCAACGCGGCGGCCGCGCAGCGATAGCAGAACGGCAGCACCAGCGCGAGCTGCACGAACACGACGATCGCCGCCGAGCTCGACAGGTCGAGCGGCCGTTTGTGATACGCGATCAGCACCGCGAGGCCGAGCACCACGCTCGGCACGCCGTTGGGCATCATCGCGATCGTGTCGACGATGGCGCCGAGGCCGCGGCGGTCGCGCCCTTCGAGCGCGAGCGCCAGCCACAAACCGAGGAACGTGCCGAGCACCGCGACGCCCATCCCGACTTCGAGGCTGGTGATCAGCGCGTCGAAGTCGCTCGAACTGAGGCGCTCGAACCAGCGCATGCTGAAGCCGTCGGGCAGGATCGTGCCGGACCAGTGCGACGCGACGCTCGACAGCGCGACGACCAGCACCGGCAGCACGAACAGCCAGAAGCACAGCAGCGCGGCGAAGCCGAGAAACAGACCGCCGAGCAGTCGCACGACGAGGCTGTGCCGCACCGGCCGGCCCTTCTTGTGCATGACCGGCAGCACGGTCGGATCGAGTTCAACGGCCATGACCGGCTCCTTTCACCTTGCGACTATTGACGCGCCGGTACAACGCGTACAGCGACAACGACATCAGCAGCATCACGACCGCGCCTGCGGCGGCCGTCGGCAGATCGAGGTCGACGGTAGCGGCGCTATAGATCGCGACCGGCAGCGTGATCAGATGGGCGCTGCCGAGCACCAGCAGAATGCCGAACTCGTTCAACGTCAGCAGAAAACACAGAATCGTGCCCGCCGCGATGCCCGGCCACGCGAGCGGCAGGATCACCTTGAACGCGACCATCAGGCCGTTCGCGCCCAGGCTACGTGCGGCTTCGATCAGCCGCTGGTCGAGCAGCGCGAACGATGCCAGCGTCGGGCGCACAACGAACGGCGTATAGAACACCACTTCCGCGAGAATCACGCCGCCGATGCCGAACAGAAAGTCGAGCGGCGGCGCCTGCAGATTGAACAGCCGCTGCAGGCCGATGCTGACCGAGCCCTGCGAGCCGTACAGAAAGATCAGCGTGAAGGCGACCAGAAACGACGGGAACGCGACGAACAGCTCGAGAAAGCGCGTGACCATGCGCGCGCCCGGAAACGGCTTGAAGAACAGCAGCGACGCGAGCGCCACGCCGAGCAGCGACGCCAGGCTCGCGCTCGCGAACAGGATGCCGAGCGTGGTGCCGATCACGCCGCGCGTTTCTGGGTTGCCGAAGAACGTCACGTACGCGTGACCCGACAGGCCGTGCGCGCCGGTCAGACTCAGCATCACGAGCCGCACCAGCGGATAGATGACGAGCGGCCCCAGCACCACGACCGCAATGAACAGCAGATGCCATTGCGCGAGGCGCTCGCGCCGCTTCACCGCGGCCGCATGCGCCGCGGCGCTCGCCAGACGGCGTGCGGCGGCGGCTTCGAGCTCGGCTTGCGCTGCAAGGTCGAGCGGATTGGACGTATCAGGGCTTGATAAGGACGACATCGCCAGCCTCGTAACGCAGGGAAACACGCGCGCCCTTCTCCGGCGTCATGCCGAGGCCGCGCTGCATCGTGACGAGCACGGGATCGTTCGGCAGCGCATCGAGCACGACCGATACCGACAAGGCCGCGCCATACCATTCGACCGACGCGATCGCGCCGTGCAACTGCCCCTCGCCGAGCGGCACGATGCGCAGCGCCTCCGGACGCAGACACGCGACACGGTCGCGCTCGCTGTAGCGCGCGTCGTCCATGCTGAACGCGACCTGCGGCGGCAGCAGATTGGCCGCGCCGAGGTAGCGCGCGACGAAGCCATCGACCGGCGTGTCGTACAGCTGCTGCGGCGTGCCGAGCTGCGCGATATGGCCATCGCGCATCAGCAGCGTGCGGTCCGACAGTACGAGCGCGTCGTCCTGATCGTGCGTCACGCAGACGATCGTCAGATTCGGCAGGCGCTCATGCAGCGCCTTCAGTTCGGAGCGCACCGACGCGCGCAGATTGGCATCGAGCGCGGACAGCGGTTCGTCGAGCAGCAGCACGTCGGGTTCGATCACTAGCGCGCGGGCGAGCGCCACGCGCTGCTGCATGCCGCCCGACAGTTGCGCCGGCATCACGTGACCGGAGTCGCCGAGCTGCACGAGCTTCAGCGCCTCGGCGACGCGGCGCGCGACGTCGCGCGCCGGAATCCGCCGCGCGCGCAAACCGAACGCGACGTTTTCGAATACCGTCAGATGCGGAAACAGCGCGTAGCTCTGGAACAGCAGACCGAGGTTGCGCTTGTGCGGCGGCACGTGCGTCAGATCGCGGCCGGCCACCGTCAGCGTGCCGGCCAGACCGTCCGCCTCGATGAAGCCCGCGATGAAGCGCAGCAAGGTCGTCTTGCCGCAGCCGCTGCGGCCGAGCACGGTGAGCAACTCGCCGCGCTGGATGGTCAACGACAGATCGTCGAGCACCGTGCGCGCGCCGAAGCGCACCGTCAGGTGATCGATCTGCACGCCGCCCGGCGCGGCGGCGCCCGGCGCGTCCAGACGCGCGGCGTCGAGCGCATCCAGCGGAGCGCCAGGCGCGGTGGGGTGAGCGAGACTGGCCGTATTCACCGGGGTCGTCCTCCAACGGAATTAATGCTGATGCGGCGCCGCGCAGTAGCTGCGAAGCGCCGCCTGAATCGACAACGTCAAACGTTGCTTATCTGAGTCACTTACTTCGGCTTGACCACTTCGGTCTCTTTGCCCGACGAACCGATCACGTCGCTCTTCCAGCGCGCGGTCCAGTCGGCCTTCTTCGCCATCACGTGATTCCAGTCGACCGGAATCAGCTTGACGCCGCTGATCGCCTGCTTGACCGTTTCGCCGTTCTTGCCCGCGAGCGGCACGTCGCTGCGACCCGGAATGCCGAAGATGTCCGGCACCTTCGATTGCACTTCCGTCGACATCAGGTAGTCGATCAGCTTCTTGCCCTTGTCCTGGTTCGGACCGTTCTTGATCAGCCCGATCGCGTACGGCAGCTGGAACGTGGTCGGCTGACCGCCGGGCGTAGCGGCGAGGAACACCGGCTTCAGCGACAGGCCGCCGTTGGCCGCGTCGTCGAGATCCATCTGCAGATCGCCGTTGGCGACCGCAATCTCGTTACGCGATAGCAGCACGTCGAGATAGCCCGTGCCCTTGGTGTGGAACTTGGCGCTCTGCTCGAGCTTCTTCAGATAGTCGAACGCCTGGTCCTCGCCCATCAGCGACGAGGTCAGAATGATCACCGCCATGCCGTCGCCGGCGGTCGCCGGATTGGAATAGGCGACCTTGCCGGTGAAGTCCGGGTGCAGCAGGTCCGCGAACGTCTTCGGCTGATTTTTCGTGACTTCGGGGTTGATCGCGAACGAGAAGTAGTTGTTCACGAAGGTCGCCCATGCGCCGTTCGGCGCCTTCGCGATGGCCGGCACGTTCTTGTAGTTGGCGCTCTGGTACGCCTGCAGCAGACCGTTCTGGTCGGCCTGCTGGATGAACGGCGGCAGCGTGACGAGCACGTCGGCCTTCGGCTGATCCTTCTCGATGGTCGCGCGGTTCACGACTTCGCCGCTGCCCGCCGTGACGATATTGACCTTCACGCCTTCCTTCTTTTCGAAGGCCGGCAGCACATCCTTGTACAGATTTTCGAGGCCGTCGGCCGTGTACAGCACGACGGCGTCGGCCGCATGGGCCTGCATCGCGGCACCGCCGAACGCTGCCGCGGCAACCAGCGCCGGCAGCAGTTTGCGCGCGAGACCGGCCGCGGCGTGAAGGGAATTCGTCTTTTTCATGTCGCTCTCTCCGAAAGGCTAAAAACCAGACGGTCGGGATAACCCCATACCTGTAGTGATTGAACGGCGGCACGCGCCGCTTGCGTGTTGCCCGCTGCGGTTGCCGCGCCGGTCTGTCGTAGATTGCAGATTGCCGACAACTTTGCCGCTTCTCGCCCAGCCTGACTGACAGCCTGCCTCCGACACCAGCGCTGCCTGCCGCGCCTGAGCGGGCACGGCAAGAATCACAGGTTTCGATGACAGGGCCGTGACGATTTTGCCGAATTCCAAAAAAAGACACAAATTGCCAATTCAAGCCAACCGATGGAATTCGTCGCGCCACCCAAAAACGGAGCCCCGCGCGCCGATCCCGTGTGGATCGTACATGGCGAAAATGACGATGTATGCACGACGCATCGAGAAAATTGCGGAGGGGCGGCGCTGCTCCGGATCGCAGCGCTTGCGCGGCGCGCTGCCCGTGCTCGTAGCGTTCCCGGCGGTTGCCTCCGCTGTGGTCGACGCGGTCCTGACAACGGCGCGTATTGTGCCCGGCCGTTTCAAAATCTGGAGCGAAACCCGCGGCTTTTTTTAGTTAGATTTTGGCGGGTGCGGAATGGCGTCCAGCGCGAGTAGCCGTCTCACGCGACCAGAATCTCCGGACCGTGCGCGGTGATCGCCTTGCCCAGCGCGCGCTCGGGCGCCAGTTCGGTAACCAGATACCGCGCCGACTCGATACCGTTGATGCGCACCGGCGTCACGCGTCCGAACTTCGAATGATCGGCGACGACCACCACCAGGTCGGCCGCGGCGATCATGCGGCTGCGCACTTCGGCCGCCATGCGGCTGTAGTCGGTCAGATAGCCGTCCGGGGAAATCCCGCCCGCGCCGATGAAGGCGAAATCGGCGTGGTACTGCGTGATCTGGTGGACGGTGTCGAGTCCGAAGGTCGCGTCCTCGATATCGGACAGCTCGCCGCCGAGCAGGGTCACGCGATTGTCGTTGCGTCGGCCGAGCAGCAGCGCGATGCGCCAGTCGTTCGTGTAGACCGTCAGCCGATGCCGGTCGAGCAGCGCCCGCGCGACCGCCTGCGTGGTGCTGCCCGAATCGATGATCAGCGACGCGCCGTCCGGCACGAACTCGGCCGCGCGCTCGCCGATCGCACGTTTGGCGCCAGCGTTCTCGGCTTCGCGCGTATCGAGATCGGGCTCGCGCCGATCGCTCGACAGCGCGCCGCCGTGGGTCGTCACGAGCAGGCCGCGGCCGGCCAGCGCGTTGAGGTCGCGGCGGATCGTTTCGCGCGATACGTTCAGTTCGCGCACCAGTTCAGCGACCGACAGCGCGCCGTTCTTTGCGACTTGCGCGAGGATGTATTGATGACGTTGTTCTGCGAGCATCTGTGCGCCGTGGTTGAGGAAGGCCGCCGTATTGTATTACGCGTATTGGGCGTTGTTGGTGCGGGCGCGCAGGTTGCGCTCATGGCGCGTTGATGGCGTGCTCGGGTTGCATCGAGCCGACCTTGCGCACCAACACGCCAGCCACCGCGCCGACCTGCTAACCTTGACGGCTGGACTCTTCGGCCATGCGGCGAACGCCACGGCACCGCCCGGCCGAGTCCCGCGCACAACGCCTCGCCCGTCAACCGAACCGCCGATGCCGCCACTGTTTCGCCGTCTACTGCTGCTGTTCCATGCGCTGCGTTACGGCGCGCGCCTGATCTGGCTCGCCGCCCCGCCCGACCACAAACTGCATTGGATGATCGAGCTGATCGGCCGCGTGCATGCGTCGGAGCGCAGCGGCGCGCAGTTGCATGGCCTGCTGCCCGCGCTCGGTCCGCTCGCGAGCCGCTTCGCGCAGACGCTCGCCGCTCGCCCCGAGCTCGCGAGCGGCACGCTGCATGACGCGCTGGACGCCATCGATCACATGGAACTGCCGCTGTCGCCGGACGACTCCGCGCTGGCCCTGACGCGCGCGTTCGGCCAGCCGCTCGGCGAGCTGTTCAGCGCGGTCGACCTGGTGCCGGTAAGCAGCGGCTTCGCCGAGCAGACCCATTTCGCGCGGCTCGCGGTGCCGGTCAAAGGTCACCACGAGGTCGCCGTCAAGCTCGTGCGCGCGCAACAGTTGCAACAGATCGGCGATGAGCTCGCGCTGTTGCGCTGGGTCGCGCGCTGGCTCGAAAAGCTGTCGCGCGTCGCGCGCCGGATGAAGTTGCGCGCGCTCGCGCAAACCTTCACCGACGACATCCTGCGCCGCTTCGACCTGCGAGCCGAAGCCGCGAACCTGAGCCAGACCGGCCACCATTTCGATGGCGACAAGCGCATCGTCGTGCCGGACGTGATCTGGGAGCTGTGCACCGACCACACGCTGACGATGCAGCGCATCAGTACGCTGCCCGCGAGCGACCTGCCCGCTCTGCACGCGCACGGCATCAAGCTGGCGCCGCTCGCCGCGCATATCGTCGAGGTGGTCACCGAGCAGGCCTTCGAGCATGGCTTCTTCCACGCGACGCTCGATGCGCGCCGCGTGCGCGTCAGCATCGAGCCGGACACGCTCGGGCGCCTCGTGCTCGCGGAGTTCTCGATCATGGCGACGTTGTCGAGCGGCGAGCGCGAGTTCTTCGTGCACGGCGCGACCGCGTTGTTCGACCAGGACTACGGGCGGCTCGCCGACATGCATCGCGAGGCCGGCCACGTGCCCGACGACACGCGCCCCGAGATGCTCGAAGCCGAGCTGCGCACGCGCGCCGAAGCGCACTTCGCGGCGGCGCCCGAGGATCGCTCCGCGGGTTCGCTGTTTCATCATCTGCTGCACGGCGTGCAACCGTTCGACGGCCAGGTGCCGGGCCAGCTCGCGACCGCGCAGCGCTCGTTCCAGCAGGCCGAGATGCTCGCGCGGGCGCTGCATCCTGGCGTCGATACATGGACCATCGCGCGCGGCGTGCTCGCCGATATCGCGCGACGCGATCTCGATCATCGCGGCTGGCTCAAGCGACTGTCACACGAACTGCCGCATCTCGCGCATATGCTGCCGCGCGTGCCGCAACTGGCGGTGCGCTATCTGCAGCAGCACGATCGCGCCGGCACGCCGCAGCAGAATGCGCAACTGCTTGCGGATCTCGCGCGCGAATACCGGCGCACGCGTTGGCTGTTGTGGGCGTGCGCCGTCTGTGGCGGCGTGCTCGGAGCGGGGATGACGCTGCTCGCATGGTGACGGTCCCGCGCGCATTGCAGCTTTGAACAAGACGCGCGCCGCCCGTGCCGCCAACATGGCGGCTTTTTCACACCCTCCGCCTCGATGCTCGCCACCCTTGTTGCCACCGTGTTCGTCGTGCTGTGGTCGACCGGTTTCGTGGTCGCCCGCGCGATCACGCCTTACGCCGATCCGAATCTGTTTCTGCTGGCCCGTTTCGGCGGCACCGCGCTGATCTTCGCGCTGGCCGCGCTCGTCGCGCGCTCGGCCTGGCCGACCGGACGCGACTTCGGCAAGCACCTGACCGCCGGCGCACTGCTGCAAGGGGTCTATCTCGGCGCCGGCTACTGGGCCGTCGCGCAAGGTCTGAGCGCGGGCGTGATGGCCTTGCTCGGCGCGCTCCAGCCGCTCGCGACCGCCGCCGTCGCCGCGCCGCTGTTCGGCGAGCGCTTGTCGCGGCGAGGCTGGAGCGGCATGGCGGTCGGCCTCGCCGGGGTCGTGCTGGTGCTCGCACCGAAGCTCGCTGCCGCGACGCCGCCCACGCACGGCAACGCGCCGGCGTGGCTGGTCGTGCTGATATCGATCGTCGCGGTGGGGGCGATCACGGCGGGCACGCTGTTCCAGAAGACCTCGCTCGCCAGGGCCGATATTCGCAGCGCGAGCGCGGTGCAGAACGTCGGTGCGGCTGTCGTCGCGGGGGTGCTGGCGCTCGCGCTCGGCGAGCATCGCTGGATCGGCTCGCCGACGCTGTGGGCATCGCTCGCGTGGGGCATCGTGATGCTGTCGGGCATCAGCGTCACGTTGCTCGTCTGGATGGTCCGGCGCGGGGATGCTTCGCGCGCGACCGCGCTGCTGTTTCTCGCGCCGCCGCTCGCTGCGCTCGAAGGCTATCTTGGGTTCGGCGAGACGCTGCTGCCGGTGCAGATTGCCGGCTTTGCGGTCGCGCTGGCTGGCGTGTTGCTGGCGAGGTCGTGACGGGCGCCCTGCGCTGGTCTTGCGACAAGGGCCAAGGCGCCCGTCAGTCGGCCGTATCCGCGTGCGCGGGCATTTTTGCGCGCGCGACCGCGCCGGGTGTTGGCGACCACGCTGGACGGCCCTTGCGCTGCGAATCGACGACGACGATAAAACGCCCCGCCCACGGCATGATCTGCCGATCGCTTTTCAGCACCCACAACGACTGGCCGGAATCGACGAGCTGCTCGTATTCCGCGTCGAGAATCCCGTAGTGATCGAGAAACGTGTTCAGCGACGCGGGAATCCGCACGCAGCCCTTCGAATGGCGAATACCGAGCAGCGGTTCTAGCCGATCGGGGTCGGTCGCGTGCATCTGGAAACGCATCTGCGACATGCCGCCCTTGCCCCAGCCGCGCTCGCCCTGCGCCCAGCCGAGGTCGAAGATGCGCATATCGCGCCGGCCATAACCGCGAATGCGGTTTTCGTTCTCCGTGCCCTCGGAGCGAAAATCCATATTGTCGGGCGTATGTTCGAACACGCCGAGCGGAGTGATGAAGTGGTCATACTCGCCAGGCCGTCCGGTGGATACCGGCGATGCGCCGATCATCTGCCAGTTGTCGGCGGGCACCGGGCGGAAGAAAATCAGCAGCGCCTGCACGTTCGCATTGCGATCGACGAGCACCACGTACTCGCCCGACAGATTGCCAAGCTCGTTCTCATTGAGCGCCGTCTCCAGACGGTCGGCGTACGCACGCTGCTCCGCGACGGGCAGTCTGAGCCGGCGCGTCACGTCCTGCGCGAATACGTTGCGCAGCAGAAACGCGCGGCGCGGATCGACGATGCCGGCCGCGTCGGGTGCGGCGACGGTGGCGGCGTCGATCGTGCCCACCGGCTGACTCGCGCCATTCCACGCCTTGGCCGCAGTAGTCAGATTCACCGTCTGCGCCGCTGTTGTTGCGGATGCAGGCAACTGAGCAGTACCGAGCACCGCTGCATGAACCTGCGCCGCCATCGCGCCGGCAACTGCCAATATGACGGCTGCGTACATCCCCGCACAAATCCTCAGGCGGTTCAATCCAGGCTGGCCAGGCCGATCTGGGTGTCTCATCGCGTCCCGAAACAAACATGATTATTATTGATTGACACGCCGGATCCCTGCGGCGTTCGGTACGATCGATGTTACCCAGCGAATGGAGGCGTGTCGATGAATATACCCTCTAACTTGCAATCTCTTTAAAAACGATTGGCTATGTGTCGACAATCGACGTATCAGTGAAAATGCAATTAATTCGCAATTAAATCGGCCATCGGAAAAATCAGGCTACAAAAGCGAAGGCCGATTTCATTCGACGAAAGATCGCCCGAATACGGCGGCCCATCCCGATACTCAAGCCCTTTCATTCGCTTTTTCTCTCGCGAGGACAACGACGATCATGGCTCAATCCGATTCCGCCGCCCGCCAGGCCCGCATCGCGGCCGAAATGCACGTCACCGCCGAATTCGACGCAAGCCGCGAAATCGAGCGCCGGGTCGGTTTTCTGGCGAACTATCTGCGCAACAGCCACCTGAGAACTTATGTGCTCGGCATTAGCGGCGGCGTCGATTCGACGACCGCCGGACGTCTCGCGCAACTCGCGGTCGAGCGTTTGCGGGGGAACCATTACGACGCGCGTTTCGTCGCCGTCCGTCTGCCTTACGGCAAACAACGCGATGAAGCGGATGCACTGGAGGCATTACGTTTCATTTGCGCCGACGAAAATCTGACTATCGATATCCAACCTGCCGCCGATGCGATGCTCGAGTCGCTCGATAAAAGCGGTGTGTCGTTCAAGGACGAATCGCAGCGTGATTTCGTGCACGGCAATATCAAGGCGCGCCAGCGAATGATCGCGCAATACGCGGTGGCGGGTGCGCGCGCCGGCGTCGTGATCGGCACGGACCACGCGGCCGAATCGGTGATGGGCTTCTTCACGAAGTTCGGCGACGGCGGCGCCGACGTGCTGCCGCTCGCCGGGCTCAGCAAGCGCCGCGTGCGCGCGGTCGCGCATAGGCTCGGTGCGCCCGACGCGTTGGCGCACAAGGTGCCGACCGCCGACCTCGAGATGCTGCGGCCGCTTCGTCCCGACGAAGACGCGTACGGCATCCCCTACGACGCGATCGACGATTTTCTCGAAGGCAAGCCAGTCAGCGATACCGTGCGTGACGTGGTCCTGCAGTTTTACAACGCGACGCGTCACAAGCGGGCGCTGCCGTACACCCCGTTCGACTGGCCGGCGTCGCCGGATGGGCAATGACGAGGCAGCGGTAGGGGCTCTCAAACGAATAAAGGCGGTGGACCGGCGCGACGTCGCGCGCAGGTCCACCGCCTTCGAAAAGAATCAAGCTTGTTGCGCCGCCTACGGCGCTCGCTGCTCCGGCGGCGGCTCGTCGCTGAACAGATCGGCGCTCGCTTCGAGCGGCTGACCACCCAGATGCTTGCCGTGAATCTGCCGCGCGATCACGTCGCCGACATACGGCACGCTCGCGTCGAGCTCTACCGTCGCGTAGGCGCTAGGCTTGCCGGCGTCCACCACCTCGACGTGTTTCGCGTAGTGGCCGAGTTCGCGCGTCAAAAATTCCCGCACGTCCTGCTCGCTGCACGATTCGGCGATATTGCGCACGGTCAGGTTCATGCGGACTATCCTCGCCCTGCCTGGCGGTCCGTCCGTCGGTCAGAGCTGGCGATACACACTGGTCGCAGCGCAGTACGCTGCTTCGTCTGAGCCGCGGCCAGTGCGCGAAGTGCGACGAAGCCGGTCGCGCCGGCCAACCCCATAGCGAGCAATGACAAAAAGAAGGCCATCGTTCCAATCTCCTGTGCAAATTTCATCCTGTTGTCAGGATAGCCCGCTTCGACCGCGAACACACTGTGACGCAGTGTCGTAGGCAACGGCGAAACCGTCCCCGTCGATGCACTGTACCTGAATCAGTCGCGCCAATCCTGGAAAACATCGGCTGCTTCAGCACCTTGCATGCCCGGCGCGCAGAGGTATCGTCAAAGGCATCCGACGCGGGACGTGGGCAAAGACGGGCGGATCGGCCGATCAGTCCGCCGCTTGCACGTTCGCCGCGCTCACCCACCACGCATTCTTACCGTGCGGCAGACGGACCAGCACAGCGGAAGGATCGTCGACCCCGTCGTCGGCGATCTGGCAAACCGGCAGACCGTCGGGCAGACGCTTCACCTCGCCGGCGGCCTCGAACAGCGCGATTCGCCGCGCACTCAGCGGGCGCAGTTGCCGATACACGTCGAAGCTGAGCGCCGCGGGCACGTCGCCGCGAATCTCGAGCTCATTGGCGCGCGCGCAATGCGCGGGCGCCGCGGCAACCGCGGCAACCGCGGCGGCGCTGCCGCTCAGGCAGCCGATCGTCAGCGCAACGGCGGCGAGACGGAAATGGGACATCGTGTTTCTCCGAAAAAATGAGGGGGCAGCGAACCGTGGCTCCGCGCCGACTGCGCAAGCGCGCGGATGCGCTCAACGCTCGCGCTCATGCGCGTCGCCGCGCCGGCTGTCTTCGCTGTCGACGCCGTCGTCGCCGGTCGCGACGTCCAGCCGGCTCACGTCGCAGGACGCCTGGCCAAAGCCCGCATACACCGCCGACCAGTTGCCGACGATCGCCGCTTGCGCCCGCGCGAGACTCAGCTTGCCTTCGCAGACGCAGCGCTTGAGCATCGCCGCCGCGCGCGCCTTGCGGCGCTCGCCCTGGGGGCCGGCCCACGGCAATAGATCGAGATTGGCTGGCGCATCGGGCGATCCGCCGAGCATGATCGGCACGTGCCGATCGAGCGCGAACGCGGCGCTGTCATCCACATCGATGCCGCGCGCGGCAAGCATGCGATCCTTGCGCGCCATCAGTTCGTCGAACGGCGGCGCGACGGTTTCCGCATAACCGGCGCGGCAAATCGTTTGGCCGATCGACTGCTGGGTCACACGGTCGTCGAGGACGTCGCTCGGTTGCGCGGCGGCGTCTGCGATGCGCAGCGCGAGCAGTGCGCCGACGGTAACGAGCAGCGCATGTCGCGTGATGCGCACGCGCGGGCGAAGGACGCTTTTGCGCCCGAGCCCCGGCACGTTGGCCGCGTCATTGCTGCTGGTGGTGTCGCGGGAAAGACCGCGCCGATGCGTGTCTGCGATGCCTGCGTTCATTCGTCTGCGCGCCGGCGGCGGCACGCGGTAGTTCAATTCGCAAGGCAATTAAAACACATTCAATCTGGATGAGTCCAAAAGCCGGACATGGCAGCGCGCCCTTTGCCGGCTCGCGGCAACCGCCGCGAGCCAGAGCATACCGACACAGCGCCACGTCGCGATGAGCCGCGACACCCGGCCACCGCCACTACTTCGCCACCCGCGCCTGCAGCGCGCGGATCCGCCCGAGCGCCTGCGCGTTGGACACCGTTTCTTCGTACATCTTTGCGAGGTCGGCTTTCAGCGCGGTGCGCGAACCGCCGTCGAGATACACCATATGCCCCGATGGATAGAACCGCGCCGACAGGTTCTGCCGCACTTGCTGACTGACCAGCGGCATCTGCTGCAGGTCGAGCACGGTTTGATAGAACGGCGTGACGAAATCGTAGAAACCGTTCGCCGACAGCACCTTCAGGTCGGGATTGAGCGCCATCACGGCCGCGAGGTCGCCGGCCGTGTACAGAATGATGTTGCCTTTCGAGTCGACGCCCTTCTGCGCGCCGGTCGGATCGATATGGCTGAAATCCCAGTACTTGAACGCCTGATCGTTGAGGTCGGTGAACGACGAGTTCGACGTGTACTTCAACTGCTCGTTCAGATACACGTTCCACATCGTCGTGTAGACGCCGGTGACGGCGGTCATCGTCGGATCGTTGCCGCCGGAGTTCGGGTCGATCTTGCCGGCGATGCCGGTGTCGATCGCGGTCACGCGGCCGTCGTAAGCGCCGAGCGCGAGGCCTTGCGACTTCAGCAACGTGGTCAGGAACAGCGAATTGCCGCGGCTGTCGTAGCCGGCGATATCGAGGCTCCACGCGAGCAGTGTCGTTTTGTCGATGCCGGTGTATTCGCTGAGTTTTTCGACGGTCGCGGTGTCGGTGGTCGGGAACTTGCGCAGCGCGGCCAGGTAGTCGGTGCGCGCGAACTGCGCGACCTCCTCGGCGAACGTGCCGAGATCGGTGGGCCGCGGCGCGACGCCGAGCTTCTTGTGATACCACGCGTCCGCGGCCGCCGTGGGCAGCGCGCCGACCGGGTTGCCCGACTGCGTGTAGTCGAGAATCGACGATTGCAGCGTAATGCCGTTCAGATCGACGCCGTCCTCGTGCAGCCGGTACGCGAGCACGCAGCTGCGTGCCGTGCCGTAGGACTCGCCGAACAGATACTTCGGTGAATTCCAGCGGTTGTTCTTCGTCAGAAACCGCTTGATGAACTGCTTGATCGAGTCCGCGTCCTGATCGACGCCCCAGAAGTCGCGATTCTTCTTCGGCGCGATCGCCGCCGAATACCCGGTGCCGACCGGGTTGATGAACACGAGGTCGCTTTTGTCGAGCAGGCTGTCCGGATTGTCTTCGAGCGAATACGGCGCGGGCGGCGTGAAACCCGGCATCGACGTCTTGATGCGGCGCGGCGCGAACGAGCCAAGGAGCACGAATACCGACGACGACCCCGGTCCGCCGTTATAGAAGAACGTGACCGGCCGCGTCTCTTCCTTCTGGTTGTCCTGCGTGAACGCGACGTAGAACATCCTCGCCGACGGCTGCGAGCTGCTCGGATCGACGATCACCAGGTGGCCCGCGGTCGCCGTGTAGTTGATGTTGTGCCCGCCGATCGTCACCGAATGATGCGTGACCGCGGCCGTCTCGACTGTATCGGTAACCGAATCGTCCGGGCCGTTGCCATAGGCGACCGGGTCGAAGAACGGCTGGTCGCCGGCTTTGTGCGGCGTGCTCGTGGCGGTGGACGCGCCAGCCGAGGCCGTGGCGTGCGTGTTGTGCGGCGAATGCTGGCTACCGGAAGCTGATTCTGTATTCGTCATGATCGCTCCAAGGGTTCGTTTTAGTGCCGTGCGTCCTCGTTCTTACGTCTTGTTGTTGTGTTATGCGCTGTGTTGCAGACTATAGTGCGCCCGCCACCTTCCCGCCATTGGGACTGCCCAGTCCCGTGCAGGCGTCCCATCCCTTCGACGCCGCAAAGCTGCCATTGTTGCCCTCGGTGATGTCGTTGCAGACACCCGTCGCCTTGTACAGTTTCGGGTTGATGAAACCGACCGGCTGTCCCTTCGCCGCGTTGATGCGCGCGATCAGCGCCGCCCACAGTGGCGCGACCGCGCTGGTGCCCCCCACCACCGTTTGCGTTCCGTCGACCAGCACGTCGTAGCCGGTCAACGGCGAGGCATCGCCCGCGACGTCCGGCACGCCGCGCCCGCTGAGCGGCTGGCTGCCGCCGCCCGTCATCGTGGCCGACAAGCCTTGCTGCCACGCCGGCATCTCGAAGGCGGTGCTGACGCCACCGCCGCTGGCACCGCCCTGTTCGCCGTCGTTCCACACGACCTCGCGCTTGATCGCCGATCCGGACGCGCTCAGGTGCGTGCCGCCGCAGGCGAGCACGTACGGGCTCGACGCCGGGAAGTCGACCTGGTCGCCGCCGCCCGAGCCGTCGCTCGACCCGCTGTCGCCGGAGGCCGCGCAAATCGTCACGCCGAGCGCCGCCGCCGATTGCAGCACGCTGTTGAGCGCATTCATCGACTGGCTGGTCCAGACCGATTCCGGCGCACCCCAGCTGATCGAAATGACCGACGGCTTGTGGGTCTTATCGTGCACCGCGCGGCTCACCGCGTCGATGAAGCCGGCGTCGCTGTTCGGCGTGAAGTACACGGCGATGGTCGCCCGCGGCACGATCGCACCGACGATCTCGATGTCGAGCGTGACCTCGCCGTCCGGCCCGTTCGGGTCGCCGCTCGGCTTGTTGCCGGCCTGATCGACGCCGACCGCGGTCACGGTCGGCTCGCTCACGCCGAGGCTCGAGAAATAGGTCTTCAGGTCCGATGTCTTGTAGCCGCCGCCGAGCTCGATGATGCCGACGCACTGGCCGCCGCCGTCGCCTTGCGGAAACTGATAGAGCGACGCGAGCTGCGGCGGCGTGAACGACACCTGCTGGGCCCGCGCCGCCACGAACGGCGGCCGGATGCGAAAGTGCGGCCGCGCCTGCGGCCGGTCGTCGAGCCCGAGCACCGCCTCGACGACGCCACGCAGATCGTCCGGCACGCTGATCGTGCCGGTACGGCCACGGAACTGGCCAGCCGTGTGGTGCTGATAGCGTTCGAGCTTCACCTCGAACGCGCTCTGGAACTGCGCGATCGTGCCGCTCAGCAGCACCGAGCGCGCCGCCGGATCCTCGCGCGCGACGGTGAGCCCATGCGCGGCCGCGAACGCGCGGACCTTCGCGATGTCGTCGGGCGCGGCGCCGTAGTCCTTCTCGAGCGCCTCGCGCGACAGCGGCTTCACGCTCGCGTCGCCGGCCTCGATGCGTTTCATCAACGCGTCGAATTGCGCCTGCTGCTGGCGGCGCAGCATCACGAAGACCTCGATCCGCTCGGCGGGATCGCATTGGCCGATGACCCTCGTGCCCTGTGCGACCTTGCGCTCGCTGCCCGGCAATGGATGCTTGGTGACCATGGTGTCGACTCTCCTGTTAGCGTGGCTTCGCACACGGTCATGCACGACCGCGCGACCCGGCGGGTGCAAGCACGCCACGCGCCTGCATGAAGCGCATCGTTTGCGCGATGCGCGGCAGGGGTTGTTCAAGAACTTCGTCCAAGCGTCCGACCAAGGCATTCGAACACAGTTCCGGCGCATGCGGCAGTCGTCCGAATGGCTAGTGCGCGGCGCGGATGCGACACGCTATGATGCTGAAGCGGCATTCCCGCCGTTTCAGTGCCGCGCGAGCCGCCTGCGCGCACGATCGAGAAATCAGAGGAACCCATGTCAATTTCGATGTATCAAGCATCACTGCCTGTGCTGATTCGCGGCCTCACCAACCTGCAAGCCATCCTCGGCAAGGCCGAGGCGCACGCCGCCGCGAAGCAGATCGAACCGTCGGTGTTCACCAATGCCCGGCTCGCGCCGGACATGCTGCCGCTCGTGCGCCAGGTGTATATCGCGAGCGATACCGGCAAGGGGTGCGCGGCGCGCCTCGCCGGCGTCGAGCCGCCCAAGTTCGAGGACGTCGAGCAGACCTTCGACGAACTGCGGGCCCGTATCCAGAAGACGATCGATTACCTGAAGGAATTCAACCCGGCGCAGATCGACGGCTCGGAAAGCCGCACGATCACGCTGAAACTGCGGCCGGGTCCGATCGAGTTCACGGGGGCGTCGTATCTGTTCGGTTTCGTGCTGCCGAACTTCTTTTTCCACGTGACGACCGCGTACGACATCCTCCGTCATAACGGTGTTGAGCTCGGTAAGCTCGACTATTTGGGCGGGATGCAGCAGTAAAGGGAGCGGGCGGGTCGTCGATCGCGGCGCCCCGCTCACACGTATAGGCGCGGCTGGAATGCGATCACCGCCATGCCGGCCAGCGTCAGCGCGGCGCCTGCCGCGTCCCACAGCGTGGGCCGTACCTCGTCCACGACCCACAGCCACGCAATCGCCACCGCCACGTACACGCCGCCGTAGGCCGCATACACGCGGCCCGCGGCGGTGCCATGCAGCGTCAGCAGCCAGGCGAACAGCGCGAGGCTTGCCGCGCCTGGCAGCAACAGCCACGCGGAGCCGCCCTCCTTCAGCCAGCGCCACGGCAGGTAACAGCCGACGATCTCGGCAATAGCGGTCACGACATACAGCAGGAAGGTTTTCATCGACGGAGGTGAGAAGGTTGGTTGTGTCGCCGCGCATGCGGGCTGCCGCTGCGCTATCGGCTTTATTAACACAATCACTTGGCAGCGTGCGCGCTGCACGTGCGACATTCGCGCTACTTCAACTCGAACGGCCACCGGTCATGAGCATCGCGTCACCCTGTGTCGACATCTGCAAGTTCGACGACAAAACCGGCCTTTGCATCGGCTGTATGCGCACGCGCGACGAATGCAAAAGCTGGAAGAAAATGAAGGACAAGCATCGCAAGAAAATTATCGAGGACCGGCCTCGGCGCGAGCGCAAGCTGAAGAAGTGAGCGGCGGGCGTCGCCGGTCGGCCACTCACGCAAACTCGCGCCAGCCTCGAGTTTCAATCCAGCGAAAGGCGCAGCGCGAAGCCGATCAACGCAGCCGAAAACGTCCAGCGTTGCAGCGTCTGCGCCAGAGGATGGGCGCGCATCCAGTTGGCGATGCGGGCGGCGCCGATCGCATACAACGCGTCGAAGCATGCGCCGATCGCGAGCAGCACGACACCGAGCTCGATCATCTGCCACGCCACCGGCCCCGCTTCCGGCCGCACGAATTGCGGCAACAGCACCGAGCAGAACAGTAGGGCCTTCGGATTGAGCAGATTCGTCAGCAGACCTTTGACGAACGCGGTCCGCAACGGCCGCGCCTCTGTATCCGCATCCCTCGAAGGAGTGGATTCCATTCGCGACGCGCCCGCCGTTTGCTTGTCGCGTGAACCGACGGGCAACGCGAACCCGGGCGAGCGGAAGATCTGAATCCCGATCCACGCGAGATAGACCGCGCCCGCATAGCGCACCGCGTCGTACAGCCACGGCGCGTTGCGCAGCAGCGCCGCCATGCCGCACGCCGACAGCGTCACGTGCGTCGCGCGCGACACGCCGAGCCCCGCCGCGGCCGCGAAGCCGCTGCGCACGCCGCGCGCGATGCTGGTTTGCAGGATCAGCGCCATGTCCGGCCCAGGCACCGCATAAACGACAACCAATGCCGCCACGTAGACGGCCAGCAGGTGAGCGGAAATCATCGGAGCCTCCTTGTTGTTCGAGCCTCCATGTTGCTATCGGAGGCGGAGGGTTTGCTGGCGATTTTCGGCTTGGGCGAATAATAAAATAGTGGAATGCGCTAATATTTCGTTATCCGATGGCGCCTTCCACCAATCCGCAGAACCCACCTCCCGACCATGTCCGCCGACGATCTCGACAAAACCGACCGCGCAATTCTCGCCGCGCTGCAAAACGACGGGCGCATGTCGATTGCGCGTCTCGCCGACATGGTCGGCCTCAGCGAAACGCCGTGCGCGCGCCGTCTGAAACGTCTGGAGAACGATGGTTACATCGACCGTTACCGCGCAGTGCTGTCGCGCGCCGGGCTCGGTCTGGGCGTGGTCGCATTCGTGCTGGTGCGCTTCGCGGTGCACGATCGCGTGGTGGCGACGCGCTTCGAGCGCGAGGTGCAGGCGATCCCGCGTATCCTGTCGTGCCACAACGTGTCGGGCAGCGCCGACTACATCCTGCAGATCGTCGCGCGCGACCTCGACGACTACGGCACCTTCATGCGCGACGAACTGCGCAGCCTGCCGGGCGTGACGTCGGTGGAATCGGCCTTATCGTTGCGCGAAGTGAAAGCGTTTGGCGGTCTGCCGCTGTCGTGAGCGCGAACGTGGCATAGTCACCCCTTTAGTCCCCTTTTGGAGCGGCGCGAGCCGTTCCGACGCAACCCGAGACTCCGGGAGTTCTCATGGATCACGACAAGGCGCGAGCCGAAGAAACCGCCGCAATGGAACGCGTGTTGACCGCCACCAAGCGTGTGCAGACGGCGTTCGCGTCGCTGCAATCGCAATTCCCGCCGGCAGGCAGCGGCAAACCCTCGCAATTTGCGTTGCAGACTTTCGATGCCGCGCTGCAGGAACTCGAAGACGCGCAAGCCGCGTTCGACGAACTGCTCGGCGATCTGCTCGACGGCAATCGTTGAGCTAGCGCTAGCGACCGGCTGGCCGGCGCCCCGCTCGGCAGCGGGCTCGCATGCCCGGCACCACCGCATGCGCGTCAACGCGCAGCCGTCTCCACCACCGCTTCGCAGAGAATCGGAAAGTTGACCGAGTTCGCGATGTAGCACTTCTGATGCGCGACGTGATGCAGATGCATCGCCTGCTCGACGTCGCCGCCCTCGCGGATCGTCACGCGCGGGCGCAGCACGATCTGCGAAAAGCGGCCTTCGTGAGGGGAATCGAGCATCGTGCCTTCGGCGTTGTCGCGATAGTCGAGCACCACGATGCCCGCGTCCGAGCACAGATGCAGATACCACAGCTTGTGACACGCGCTCGCCGACGCGACCAGCAGGTCCTCGGGATTCCAGCGCGCCGCGTCGCCGAAAAACGCCGGGTCCGACGAACCCGGAATGTCCGGCTTGCGGTCGGAAGAAATCACGTGGTCGCGGCCGTAGTCGCGGTAGCCCGAGGTGCCGCTGCCGCGATTGCCGGTCCATTGCACCGATACGCGGTACTTGTGCTCGCCGTGTGCCATTCCCTTCCCCTGTGGTCGATCGGATCTGCATTCTATACGCGGCCCTAGCGCGGCGGCGCCGCGCGGCCGGTCACGTTCGGCGCGCGCGGGTCGGGACTCATGTAGAGCGCCGTGCCGTTCGCGCGCATGTTGTTGAGCGCGCCGCCCGAGCCGGTCGCGCCACCGGAGCCGAGCCCATACGAGCCACCCGCCGACATGCCGGGCCCCGGCATCGCACTCGGACTGACGCCGGTACCGATGCCCGTTGCGCCGCCGACAGCCGCATTGCCGCTGCCCGCGCTGGTACCGGCGTTGTTGCCCGCACGAGTTCCGGCCTGGCTGCCGCCAGGATTGCCCAGCTGCTGAGCTTCGACCGTCCCCGCGCCCCCCACCGTCAACAGCGTCACAAGCAACGCTGACCACACGATCTCACCTGTTGCTGTCTTCATAGCTCCCCCCAAGCGCATCGATCCGCCGAGCCACGACATCTATTCTGAGCCGATCGCCCGACCGATGCACAAGCACCGCTCCCGCTCGCGCCCACCGTTTGCGCGTGCGCGTTATGATCGATCGTCACGCCCGAGAACCGCCGATCGCGCACGATGGAGCACGCCTACAGCCACCTTTTGCATCTGCTCGCCGGCCACTCGACGTGGATGCTCGCGGTCGTGTTCCTCGCCGCTTTTTTCGAATCCATCGCGGTCATCGGCACCTTCGTCCCCGGCAGCACCGCGATGTTCCTCGCCGGCGCGCTGACCGGCACCGGCTCGCTGAGCCTTGCCTGGGTCTTCGTGTGGGCGATCATCGGCGCGGTCGCCGGCGACGGCGCCAGCTTCTGGCTCGGCGATCGCTACAAGGAGCGCATCGTCACTTTGTGGCCGTTCCGCACACACCCCGGCGTACTCGACGCGGGCCAGCGCTTCTTTCTCAAGCATGGCGCGAAGAGCGTCGTGCTCGCCCGCTTCATCGGCCCATTGCGGGCGATCGTGCCCGTCGTCGCGGGCATGATGGGCATGCCACCGCTGCGCTTCCTCGCGATCAACGTGCTGTCCGCATTGCTGTGGGCGCCCGCGCACATCCTGCCCGGCGTCGTGTTCGGCGCGTCGGTGCTGCTCGCGGGCGCGGTGTCGTTCCGGCTCGTCGTGATCATCGCGATGCTGGTGTGCATCGTGTGGCTCAGCTTTCGCGGCGCGGGGTTCCTGGTATCGCACGCGAATGCGTGGTCGAGCGCGGCGGGCCGTCATCTCGGCTCCTGGGCGTGCCGCCATCCGGGCCCGCTCGGCCGCATCGCACGCCGCATGCTCGACCCCGACACGCCCGATGCGACCCACCTGCTCATGGCATCGCTGATCGTGCTGGTGGCCGGCGCGCTTTTCATTGGGGTCCTTGAAGACGTCGTCAGCGGCGATCCGTTGACCACCATCGATCTGTCCGTCTATCACTTTCTGCAATCGGTGCGCACGCCGTGGGGCGACACGGTGCTCGCGGCGCTCGGGACGCTCGGCAGCGGCATCACGCTGCTCGCGCTGGTCGTCACGGTTGCACTGTGGATGATATGGGAGCGGCGCTGGCGCACGATCACCTACTGGCTCGCGGCGGTCGTGTTTTCGCAGCTGCTGATTCTCGGCCTGCAACTCGCGATGCGCCGCGCCCCGCCCAATGAGTTGATGACCGGCCACTTTGTGTTTCCGAGCAATCACGTCGCCGCGACGGTGATCGTCTACGGCTTTCTCGCGTTTCTGCTCGCGCGTCGGGTCGACAAGCTCGAAGGCGTGCTGGTTGCCGGCGCGAGCATCATCGTCGTGATCGTGGTCGCGCTCGCGGGCGTCTACTTCGGCCGCTACTGGGTGTCCGACGCAATCGGCGGCGCGGCGCTCGCCTATGTATGGGTCACGCTGATCGCGCTGACGGCGATCTGGCGGCATCCGCGGCCGCCGCCACCGCGCCGTTTCATGCCGCTGGTGGTGCTCGCGGTGGTGGTGCTCAGCGTCGGCGTGCAGCTCGGCGTCGCGATGCCGACGCCGCCGAACAGCGCGCCGCAACCACCACCCGTGCAGTTCACGCTGGCGCAGTGGACGCACTCCGAGTGGAAGCGGCTGCCGTGCTATCGCTCCGACATGGGCGGCGATCACAAGGAGCCGCTGACGCTGCAATGGGTTTCCGAACCCGCTTCGATCCGCGAGCTACTGCGCGCGCAGGGCTGGGTCGAGGGCACCGACGTGTCCGCTCACAGCCTGCTGTCGCTCGCTTCGCCCGACGTCGCGGCGGTGTCGTTGCCGGTGCTGCCGAAGCTGAACAATGGCGTGCCGTCGTCGCTGGTCTTCATGCGGCCGGGCGAATCGCGCGAGGAACGTTATGTGCTTCGTTTCTGGCCGAGCGGTTACGCGGTCGGCAACGGCGCCTCCGCGGCGCCGCTGTGGGTCGGCGCGTTCGCGCACGAGCGGTTGACGCGGCCGTCCTGGCCGCTGAACATTCTGCGCATCGACCGCAATGGAAGTCCGATCGACGCGCGCACCAGGTTGGGCGAAGAGCTCGGCGCGACGTTCCTCGCGGAAGTCGATTGTCACGGCGTACCGGTGTCGCTGCTGGTCTCGCCGATGGAATGATCGTCATATGCAGGCTACCTGGGCAACCCCGACTCAACGACTCGATAAAGGGGACAACCGTGGGCCGCTCTTCGATCGAACAACTCGATGACTACGCAGCGACGCTCGAACGCGATTGCTGCAACAGCAGATCGCCGCGCAGGCGACCGTGGTGCGAGGCGAAAACCGGCACTACATCACGCTGCCGTTCACGGGGTATTCGCCGATCAGTCGATCTTCTGTGAATCGGACGTGCTCGGCATCGTCGAGCGCGTGGCCGGCGACGACCCCGTGATGTGCCAACTGGCCACCGCCACGCCATTGAACGGCTCGACGTATCAGGAGATTCATCGCGACACACCCGCGCTGTTCGACGGCGAAGCGGAAACCCCGTCGTTCCATCTCGCGGTCAACTTCCCGCTGTGCGACGTCACGCTCGAGAACGGCCCGCTCGAAACCACGCTCGGCACGCATCGGATGCGCTCCGAAGACGCGCGTCTATCAACAATTGGCGCCACGCGCGAAACGCCTGCTGCGCCATATGCCGCGCGTAAGCGAACTCGACGATGCGTGTGCGCCGGAGCAATACCGGAAATTCGCCTATTGAAGAAAGCATTCAGCCATCGCATTGGCCGCGCGACGAATTATCGCGAAAGCGAGTCGCCAATTGACGCGCAATTACATAGGATTGCGAGTGACACGCGATTTGACATTTAAAGCTTCGTTGCGCAAATGCAACGACACGCCCGCATTATCCGCACTTCCGCCGCGCTATTTGCACTCGTAGCGCTCCTAATTCATTTTTCCACTCACGCATTCCGAAATAGCGCTGGCAGAATAGGCAAAAAACCAGTCAGCGGGAATCGGCATGCACCGCCGTTTCCGCAACGACACACACGGACCTGATTTGCTACCCAATTGCACGCCTTAACGCTATCGTCTCATTGCGACCTGAACTCGTAGACCACCAGGAGCTTCGTGTGCGGAATCGATCGATGTCTCGCGTGAAGAAAGGCCGCCCGTCCGCCATCCGCAGCCGCCGCTCGCGTGGTTCCCGATTATCGTCAAGTCCGCTTTACGGCTCGCTTTCCCGCTCGCTCTCCAGACTTCTCCCCCGGTTATCGCTTTGCATCAGCGCGCTGGTGCTCGGCGGCTACTGCGCGTATAGCGTCGCCGGCGTTTCCGTGTTGCGTCCACCGCGCGAGGCGCTCTCGAGCACTCCCCTCGAAGTGACGATTGTCTATGCCGGCGATCAACCCGGCGGCACCGAAGTCGACGTGCCGGCGCAATTGAACATTGCGGTCAGTAATACCGACGTAGTACCGCATCGGCTCGCGCTCACGCGCGAAAGCGGCGCACCCGAGCATCTGAAACTCGCCGCCGGCGAACTGAAGGCGGTGCGCTATACCGGCACGTGGCCCGAATGGGCGCGCGGCGCGATGCAGATCGACGTGCCGGATCTCGACGTGTCGCCATCGTACGTGCTGCTGACGCGTCCGCCGCGCTCCGGCAAGGACGCGGCGCTCGCGTCGGCCGGGGGTGCCAATGCAACGACGACGGCTGGCACCGCGAGCGGCGCACCGTCGTCGTCGAGCCTGATCGCGTCGTCGCCCGCACCGTCGCGACCAGATGCGCCGGTGCCGCAAATCAATACTTTCCTGAGCCGCTTCTCCGCCTACGAGCCGATGTACTTCGCCGACGGCTGGGGCCAGGATGGCGACAATCTCGCGAAATTCCAGCTGAGCTTCAAGTTCCGCCTCGTCATTCCCGACGACCCGCGCTCGCGTAGATTCGTGGACAACCTGTACTTCGGCTATACACAAACCTCGCTGTGGGCTATCGAGGAGTACTCGTCGCCGTTCCGCGACACCAGCTATATGCCCGCACTCTTCTACTACCTCGAAGACACCGGCTGGAAGAGCAAATGGTGGAGCAGAATGGGCGTGATGGCCGGCTACGAGCACGAATCGAATGGCCGCGACGGTCCGGAATCGCGCGGCGTCGACTATGTGTTCCTGAAGCCGATCTGGGATTTCGGCGACATCAACGGCTACCATCTGACCATCGAGCCGAAGTTTTATTACTATACGCACATCGCCGGCGAGAACCACGACATCGCCGACTACCGCGGCTATGTCGATCTGCGGTTCATCTACGGCAGCCCCGATGGCGCGCAACTGGACACGACGCTGCGCAAAGGCACGAAAGGCGGCAAGGGCAGCATCGATACGCAGTTCACCTATCCATTGGCGAAGCTGATCAACAGCCGCTGGGGCGGTTACGTGTGGCTCGGCTTCTTTAGCGGTTATGGCGAGGACATTCTCGACTACAACCAGCATCGCTGGATTGCGCGAATCGGCTATAGCATCACACGCTAATCCGGAATTCGCCTGAGATGCAAGCAAAGGGCCGCCGAGCGGCCCTTTTGCCATTCGAGGACGGCGCACGACGTGCCTTAATACAGCGAAAGTTCTGCCGTAATTCTTTCAAAAGTTTGCCCACAGCCGATTCCCACCCGGCGGGCAACCCGTCTTAAATCCGCTCGTGAATTCTGTGTGCACGAACAGACGGGCATATCGGTGCGGATTTCTCTAGAGTTGAAGGGTTGCCGGTCCAACCGGCTGGCCACGCCGCGCGCTGACTTTTCCAGCGTCTAATCAAAACCAAGGAAAAACCAATGAAAACCGCTCTCCTTAAAGACCTGTCGACCGTTTCAAACGAGCCAACCGGACTTCTTTTGCATCGGAATAGTGCACCGCTTGCGCTCAAACACGAAATTCACCCGGAACAGATCCGGGATAGCCTGCCGGCCCGTCAGGGGGGAGTCGGCTTTCTGTTTCACGCGACCGACTGGGAGACGCTTTCATTTTCTTTTCACAACGTTCGCGAACGCAGCGAGTCGTTCGAAGAGGAGCTGTGGAAGACCAAGCCTTTCATCGCATCGCCGATCTATTCGGGCTCACAGGTGATCGGCGCGAATATCGCCTGCCCGGTGCCGCTCGAAATGTGGCTCGGCAGCCCGCGCGGCATCAAGCGCTTTCGCGAGACGCAATTCTTTCCGGCGCTGGAACTCGCCAGAAAGGCAGGCTTGAACATGGTCGCGATGGGCGCGTCGACGCCGTATGCCTGCAACTACGGCGCGCTGCCCCGGCCGGTCAAGCCGCCTCACATCACGACCGGCCACGCGGCGACCGCGGGGATGCTGAAGGACTGGGCGATGCATTGCTGCGAGCAGCTCGACCTCGAATTCGGCAACACGAAGCTCGCACTGTTCGGCGCGGCCGGCCGGCTCGGCACGACCGTCGCCAAATATCTGCTCTACAAGGATGCGCCGAAGGAACTGGTGCTGATCGATCTGCCGGACAAGATCAACCTGCTGACCGATCAGGCGAACGAGCTGCTCGCGTCGGACCTGCTTGGCAAATCGAAAGTATCGGTGCATACGTTCAGCCCTGACACGCCGCTGCCTGACTTCGACGGCGCGATTCTGGCGAGCAGCACGAGCGTGCCTTACCTGAGCGCCGCCGATCTCAAACGCGCGCGGTTCTGGATCGACGATTCGCACCCTCGCGCGGCAAGCGTCGAAGCGGAACTCGCTTCTCGCGGCCATACGCTCTATATTGAATGTTTCGCGCGTGGGCCCGCTGAACTCGACACCGCGTTCCCGTTCAGGCTGCCGTCCACCCGCGACTGCTATACCTGCTTTGCCGAAGGCTATTCGGCATGGCAGGAAGGCATCGCATCCGATTTCATCATCGGTAGCCCGCCCGTATGGTCAGTCTCTTATACTCATGGTCTCCTGAAGAAGCACGGCTTTTCGGTCGGACCGTTTCACGGCAAGAACGGCGATTCGCTCGCCGAAGGCGTCGAAGCACAGCAATTCAATACGCATGAAATGATGGGTTCCTGATGAACTCGGAGGCCTGATGGCGAGACCGCGCGAAAGCATGCGGGATATGCTGGAACGAAGCAGGTTCGCGATTCGATGGGGAGGCGCACTCGGCCTCCTGTGTCACCCCATCTATTACGTCGTCTGGACCTACATCCTTCCGCAGCCTTACGACAACCTGCCGCTGCGGCTCAGCGCGGCGGCCGTCTGCGTTCCGCTGCTGTTCCAGGCGCGCTGGCCGCGACGCTACAACCCCGCGCTGCTGATCTACTGGCATTGCTGCCTGATTTACGTGCTGCCGTTCGTGTGCACGTTCCTGACCGTCAGAAACGGTTTCTCCACGATGTGGATGATGACCGAGGTCATGATGATCTTCATTCTGGCGCTGTGTATCGACAACCCGTTGCTGCTGATAACGTGCATCGGTATCGGCGTGTTTTCCGGCGGCCTTGCCGGCGTGTTGAGCGCGCCGACGCCCGTCGTTCTCAGCGCCGAGGACAAGTCCAATCTCGCGCTGCTGCCGGTGGTCGTACTGTGCAGCATGGCGTTCAGTCATGCGATCAGCAAGGGACGCATCTTCGTCGAAAAGAATCGCGCATTGCAGGCGCTCGCGGGTTCCATCGCGCACGAGATGCGCAATCCGCTGAGCCAGTTGCGGCACGTGCTCGACCGCGTCGAGGAAGCGCTGCCGTCGGCGAACAGAGCAGGCGCGGCGCCGACGCTCTCCGACGGCACGGCCTCGCTGATGTACAACCATCTCGCGCAGGGCCAATTGTCGATCGAGCGCGGCCTGCGCATCATCGCGATGACGCTCGACGAAGTCGCCGCGAAATCGATCCGCCCGGATAGTCTCAGCTACCTGCATGCCGGCGCGACCACGCGCAAGGCGCTCGCCGAATACGGCTTCGACAACGACAAGGAGCGCGCGAAGGTGAGCGTCGTCGTCAGGCGCGACTTCGTGTTCAAGGTCGACGAGACGGTCTATCTGTTCACGCTGTTCAACCTGATCAAGAACGCGCTGCATCACATCGTCGCGTATCCGCAGGCGACGCTGACATTGACCGTCGATAGCGGCTCGGTGATCGTGCGCGACACCGGCCCCGGCATCGCGGCGGAGATCCTGCAGCATCTGTTCGAGCCGTTTCGCACGGCCGGCAACTCGGGCGGGACCGGGCTCGGGCTCGCCTACTGCCAGCGGGCGATGCGCGCGTTCGGCGGCAGCATCGACTGCGAATCGGAACTCGGCAAGTTCACCGCGTTCACGCTGCGCTTTCCGCCGGTAGCGGCCGACGAGGTCGCCGAGCACGAACGGCGCCTGTTCGAACGCGCGATGCCCGCGTTCAAGGGCAAGCGCGTGCTCGTCGTCGACGACGACGCTACGCTGCGCGCCCGCACCCGCCGCGTGCTGACGAAGGCCGGCGCCTATGTCAGCGAGGCGTCGGGCGGCGAGCTCGCGCTCGCCACGTTGCGGCGCGCGCCGCTCTACGACCTCGTGCTGATGGACATCAGCATGCCCGACCTGGACGGCTACGCGACGACCGAGCGCATCCGGGCCGACCGGGACTGCCCGAACCGCAACGTGCTGATCGCCGCCTATACCGCCGAGCCGGGCAATGCGGTGCGGCTGCGCGCGCGGCGCGCCGGCATCGACGAGATCATCGGCAAGACGTCGAGTGTGCAGGAGCTGATCACCGCGGTGCAGGCCCTGTTCGACAACGGCGTGCGGCATCAGCCGGGCGAACTGCCCGACGGCTTCGCCGGCAGAACCTTCGTGATCGCCGACGACGACACCTACAGCCGGCTCGTCACGAAGGCGTATCTGGAGCGCTGCGGCGCGAGCGTCGTCGAGGCCGACCACGGTCAGGCGGTGCTGACCAACCTGCACGACGACGGCTTCATCGACGCGATCCTGATGGACGTAAACATGCCCGGCATGAACGGCATCGAGACCACGAAGTCGATTCGCGCGCGCACCGATGCGTACGCGACGCTGCCTATCATCGCGCTGACCAGTCACACCGATGCTCAAGCGGCGCAGGCCTGCCTTGCCGCCGGGATGAACGAGGTGTTGATCAAGCCGGTGCAGGCCGGCTCGCTGTACGCATGTCTCGCGCGGCAGTTCGGCACGCGCGGCGCGCTGATTGCGGACGCTCCATCTTCGCGACGAATCGCGGAAACCGCGGGCGCAAGCGCGCAAACGGATTTTGCGGCGACGCCGGTGGCATTGGCCCCCACTGCGAGCGCGCCCGCGGCCGCCACCATCGCTGAAGAAAGCCTGCTCGACGAAGCGCACCTCGAGGAACTGGTCTCGCTCGATCTGCTCGACGAATCGTTCCTGAACGGCATCGAACAGATCCGCTCGCTCGTCGTGAGACTCGCGGCAAACAGCGCGGCTGTCGATATCAAGGCGACGCACGCGAGCTTGCATGCGCTGCTTGGCGTCAGCGGCAACATCGGCGCGAAGGCACTGCATCGCTACGCGCGGCAGATCTATCCACGCGTGATCGGTGGTGAATGGCCGGCGGATACCGACTGGCTCGCGCAGATCCGCACGCTGGGCGCGCGCTCGGCCGACGCGTTGCAGCGGTATTACGCGTCGGCGAAAAGCCCGCGCGATCATCGCGATGCGCTGAGCGATTGAGCGCGGGCCGTCGCCGTCAGAACTTGTGCAGCACGCCGACCGCAACCGCCAGCTGGTTCGCGCCTGTCTTCACGGTCGTCGTCGCGACCGAAGTCGCCCATCCCGTCGCACTCAGCGCGGCCTTCGAGCTGTTGATCACATACGTGATGTCGGTGTACAGCGCCGTGCGCTTCGACAGCCAGTAGTCCGCGTTGAGACCGGTGCTCAATGCGTGCGCGTCGACGTGGCGATACGCGTGATAGTAAGCCGCGGCTGCGAGGTCCAGCGCCGGCGTCGCCTTGTAGCGCACGCCCGCGAACGCCATCGACTGCGGCGGTGATGCGGTGAGCGTCGACGGGACGTCGTTCAGCAGCAATTCGTAGCCGCCGTACAGCGTCGCCTTGCCGATCGAATACGAACCGCCGGCCACGTAGCGCCGCTCACTGTCGCCCGATGTCGCGATCACCGAGCCTTGCCGCTGCTCGTACACGAACGTCAGATTGAGCGGCCCCTGCACGTAGCGTCCACCGATGTCGTACTGCTTGCCGACGCGAAACGAGCCGGCCACCGGCACGTTCGAGGCGACTGCGTCATAGCCGAAGCTGTAGAGCGCGTTCAGCTCGAACGGTCCCACGTGGCCGAGATACGACACCGCGTTATCCGCGCGACCGACGAACTGCGCGTCCTGCGCGGAAAGGCCGTAACTCGAATAGCCGAGCGGGTCGAGCGCGAGGAAGTAGCGGTACATCGGCGTCATCTGCCGGCCGAGCATCATCGTGCCGAGGCGGTCCGATTCGAGTCCGACGAACGCCTGCCGGCCGAATAGCCGCCCGCCTTGCTGCAGCGCGCCGGTGTTCATCGCCATGCCCGATTCGAGCGTGAAAATCGCCCGCAATCCGTTGCCGAGATCTTCCTTGCCCGTGAAACCCCAACGCGAATTCTGCCGGTTGCCGGTGCCGAGAGCGACCTGCGTGCCGGACGATCCCTGCGGCGTCACAGCGTGAGTTACGTAGGTCACCCCCGAGTCGACGATGCCATACAGCGTGACCGACGACTGCGCATGCGCCGCGCCGCTGATGCCGATACCAATACCACATGCAAAAAGGACCTTCGACGGCCTGGCGAGAGGCGTGTGCTTCACCATGTGTCTCCTGCTGGAAATTGAGTTGTTTTGTGCTGCGGAAGAGCGATCGTTCGATCTCTGTGGTCGCGGTAGCCGGCGCGAGGCCGCGGCAGCTATCGGAGAATCAGTCATTCGCGTGCGATGTGCGGATTGACGAAGAACATCGCGACGACCGCGATAGCGGGTCCGATCGCAAGCGTGATGAGCGCGAGCATGAATGAATGACTCGCGCCATACAGCGAGCCGACCACCATCGGCGACACCGCGCTGCCGGACTGCCAGATCGCATTGGTCCAGCCGGCGCTCGCGCCCGCGAGGCGCTTGCCCGATGCGTCGCTGACCTGTGCCATCAGCACCGGCAGATAGCCGAACGAGAACGCCCCGAGGATCGGCGCGACCAGATAGAACTGATGCGCGGTCGAGCAGTAGCCGAACACCAGCAGCGCGATCGTGAACGCGATCAGGCAGCCGATCGACATCATCCGCCGCGACACGCCGGGCAGATCGGAGATCCAGCCGAGCGTCGGTTTCGCGATCACCGCGCCGATGCCGAACGAGGCGACGATCGATCCGGCGACGATCGGCGCAATGCCGTATTGCCGCGTCATCAGCGCGTTGCCCCATGCGGCGAAGCCGACGGTCGCCCACAAGCCGCCGCAGCCCGCGATCGACAGCGCGATCAGGTTACGGTTGCGCAGCAGGCCGAGCATGTCCCGCAGGCTGTTGCGCGCGGGTTTCGCTTCGTTCGACGGCCGGTTCTTCAGCAGCAGCAACGTGACGATGCCCCACGCGAACGTGACGATGCCGAGCATATGGAATGCGTTCGACCAGCCGTGCCGCGCGGAGAACGACGGCACGACCGCGTTCGCGATCACGACGGCGAGCGACGTCGCGGTCGTGTAGAGGCCCATTGCGCGGCCCCGGTCGCGCGTGAACCATGCGGGAATGATCTTCATGCCGGCCGAGTAGTCGGCGCCCGCCGCGAAACCCATCGCCGCCTGAATCACGATGCCGAAGGCGAGCGAATGCGTATAGCCGAACGTGAAGGTGAGCACGCCGAGCGGCAGCAGCGCGAGCGTGAGCATCGCGCGACCGCCGAGCAGATCGGTCAGCATGCCGCCGACCACGTTCGCAAGCACATAGCCCGCGTAGAACGCGGTCACGAACGCACCGAGCATCGACACGCTGATGCCGAGCGACGCGCCGACCGGCGCGGCCACCGTACTCCATGCCACGCGGACCACATAGCTGAGCAGAAATGCGGCCCAGACGATGAACAGCGCGACCCAGCGATACGGGTTCGTGTCGGCGCTACTCGCCTCGCGTGCGCCGTTCGAACTCCAGACGCTCGCGGACATGCCCTGCGACGACGCCAGATTCTTCTCCATGACTCCTCCAATGCCGGGCGTGCCAGCGGCCGCCCGTTTTCTTTCTTTCTGATGGATAGGGCGCCGGCCGTCCGATGTGACCGGCGCCGGCGAATGCCGTTACAGATCGAGCACGAGCACCCTCGACTTCGCACGGGAACAGCACGGCAGAAACTGATCGTTGCGGGCCTGCTCCTCTGGCGACAGGTACAGATCCCGATGGTCGGGTTCGCCGTCGAGCACGCGCGTAATGCAGGTGCCGCAGATGCCCTGCTCGCACGACACCGGCACGTCGACACCCGCCGCCGCGAGCGCCTGCGTGACCGTGCAATCGGCCGCAATCGACACCACGCGGCCCGAGCGCGCGAGCCGCACGTCGAACGACGCGCCGTCGCCGGAAGGCTGCGCAGCCGCGAAGTATTCGTAATGCAGACGATCGTCGCTCCAGCCGAGCGAGCGCGCCGTGTCGAGCACCGCATTCATGAAGCCCTGAGGACCACATACGTACAGATGCCGGTCCGTGCCGCCTGTCAGCAGTGCGTTCAGATCGAGCATGCCGTGTTCGTCGTCGAAGTGGTATTGCACGTTGTCCGCCCACGACGACGCGGCGATCCGCTCGACGAACGCCGCACGGCTCTTCGAGCGCGCGCAGTAATGCATGTCGAACGCCGCGCCCTTGGCTGCCAGCTGCTCCGCCATGCAGAGAATCGGCGTGACGCCGATGCCGCCCGCGAGCAATAGCGGCTTCGCGTCATGCCGGGCGAGCGGGAAATGATTGCGCGGCACGCCGATGCGAATCGCGTCGCCTTCGTTCACCGCGTCGTGCATGCGCTGCGAGCCGCCGCGCGAATCGGCGTCGCGCAACACCGCGATCTGATACCGGTGACGCTCGTGAGGTGCGTTGCACAGCGAGTACTGCCGCACCGGCCCACCGGGCACGTAGACGTCGATGTGCGCGCCCGCCTCGAACGGCGGCAGCTCGCGGCCGTCTGCATCGACGAACTCGAAGCCGGCGATCCCGTCGGCTTCGTCGCGCCGTGCGGCGACCCGCATCATCAGCGTGGAATCGGTCATGTTCATGCCATCTCCTCCGCTCACATCGCCGACAGGCCGCCGTCGACCATCAGCGTCGTGCCGGTGATGTACGACGCCTCGTCGCTCGCGAACCACAGGATCGGCCACGCGATCTCTTCGGGCGACGCCCAGCGGCCGATCAGCGACGTGTCCTGGCGCTGCGTCTTCAGCACCTCGACGCTCTTGCCCGAGGCGATCGCCCGGTTCACGTGGAATTCGGTCAGCGTCGAACCCGGGCACACCGCGTTCACCCGCACGCCGTTCGCGGTCTCCTCGAACGCGAGCGTGCGGGTCATCGCGAGCATGCCGGCCTTGGTCGCGTCGTAAAGGCCCATGCCCTTGCGGCCGGTCACCGCATAGCACGACGATACGTTGACGATACTCGCGCGGCCCGCGCGGCGCAGGAACGGCAGCGCCGCCCTGCAATAGTTCGACGTGCCGACCAGATTGACCGACACCATCGCCTGCCACTCGGCCGGCGTGGCGTCGGCGAGCGCGCTGTAGTTGCGCATCGCCGCGTTGTTCACCAGCACGTCGAGCCGGCCGAACGAATCGGCGGCGAGCTGCACCGCGCGCATCGCATCGGCGTCGTTCGACACATCGGCCGCGAACGTCTCGACACGCGCGGACGGATCGACCGTCTTCAGTTCGTCGGCGACGCGCGCGAGCGCCTCCTGATTCGCATCGACGAGCACCACAGCGGCGCCCTCCGCGCGAAACACGCGCGCGGTCGCGGCACCGATGCCGCCTCCGCCGCCGGTGATCAGCGCGACCTTGTCTTCGAGTCTTTTACGTTGCTGCATTGCATGCCGGCGCGCAGCCGGCCTCCTTTTGCGGAATGGGCGGAAGATCCAGTCGGATCAGACGACGACACGGCGGGGCCCGACAGGAGTGCGGCCCCGCCGGGCATCAGATCGTGTAGATCGGCTGGTCCTTGCCGTCGTGCAGATGGATCACCGCCCACTCCTGCGGCTTCTGATCGCGCGGCAGCAGCACGCCGGCCGCACGCACACGCTGCTGGTCGGCGTCGATCGCGGGCGGATCGGTGTCGGGCACCAGCGCCGTCGCCGCCTCATACATCATGCGGCGCGCCATCACGATCGCACGGTCGGTCGGCAACAGCTTTTCCTTGCTGTGATCCTGGATCGGACCCATGCTTTCCTGCAGCGACGCGTCCTGCATCGCGAAGCCGAACACGCCCGAATACGCGCGCTTTTCCTTCTGCGCCTTGCGGTCGATCAGGTAGTCGTTGTCCTTGTTCGCCTTCGGCCGGAAGCTGCCACCCTCCTCGTACTCGCAGTGAATGCCCTTGCCGGCGTTCAGGTCGGCCAGTTCCTGCTCGTCGAGCGGACGGTCTGGGCGGAAGTTGATGCTCCACGCCCAGCAGCTGTGATCGTCGATCGGCACCCACACGTGGCCCGCGAGCGAGTGATCGCCGAACGGCGGGATCAGCGTGTACCACGGGAACAGCCACTGCGTGACGCGCCAGTAGTACGAATCCGGCTCGCCGTTGCGACGGCCGAACAGCGTGAGGCCGAACGGCTGCTTCTCGATCTCGAAGATCACGTTGCCGTCCGCCTTGATGTAGTCGAGCGCCTTGGTGCCCTGGTGCATCGGGTCATCGTCGACTTCGTAGCGGTGCACATACGACACGTGGCTCGTGTCGATGCCGCCTTCCATCGCCTGCAGGTAGTTCGATTCCTGCAACCGCTTCGACACGAACACGTGGCTGTCCGGCAGGTTGCACCACTCGAGATCCGGCGGCGCCGGCTGGCGGTCCTTCGGTCCCATGTACGCCCACACGATGCCCGCACGTTCGATGCACGGATAGGCCGTGATGCCCATGTGCTTGCACGCCTGCGGTGCGGACGGCACTTCGACGCAGTTGCCGTTGCGGTCGAATTTGAGGCCGTGATACGAGCAACGAATGCCGTTCTCTTCATTGCGGCCGAAGTACAGCGACACGCCGCGGTGCGAGCAGAACTCGTCGATCAGCGCGGGCTGCCCTTCGGAATCGCGAAAGGCGAGCAGTTTTTCGCCGAGGATCTGCACGCGCACCGGCGGGCAATCGGGCTCCGCGATTTCGCTCGCGAGCAGCACCGGCACCCAGTAGCGGCGCATCAGATTGCCCATCGCCGTGCCTGGGCCCGTGCGAACCAGCGTCTCCGACATGTTCTTGTCCATAATTCCTCCGAATCCGGTTGTCCGTTGTGTGAGAATGTGTTCTCATTGTACGGACAGATTGATGTGCGTCAAGTTCGTGCCGATAGGGACTTTCACTACAATGTGCAATCGACGCGGATCGACGCGGAAAGGAAATTTCAAATGGAAGAAAAAAAGCCGCACGAAAATGTGCGGGCAGTCGAGCGGGCGCTAGAAATTCTTCTGGCATTCCGACCCGGCGACAAGGAATTGACCGTCGCGGAGTTGCTGACCCGCGTGGACCTGAGCCGACCGACCCTATACCGGCTGCTGAATACGCTCGAACAGAACGGCTTTCTCGCGTCGTCCGGCGAGCCGCAGCGCTTCAGGCTCGGCAGTTCGGTCGCGCAAGTCGCGCACGCGTGGATGGCGAACAATACGATCGCGCAGCTCGCGCAGCCGATGCTGCGCGAGCTTTGGGAAGCGACCTCGGAGACGGTCGCGCTGTTCGTGCCGGAGGGGACCTACCGGATTTGCGTGGCCGAACTGGAAAGTCCGCAGCCGCTCAGTTTCCGGCGCGGAGTTGGCTATCGAGAGAAGCTCGTGCTTGGCGCGAGCGGCCGCACGATTCTTTCGCAGATGCCGCTGTCGGCGGACGATCTGCGGCGCTTTCTGACCGACCCGAATCAGGACGTCGCGACGCTCGCCGCCGATCTCGACGCGGTCCGCGCACAGGGCTTCGGCACCAGCCATCACGAACTGATCGCCGGCGCAGTCGCGGTGGCCGCGCCATTCTTCAACGGCGCGAACCAGGTGGCGGGTTCGGTCTGCATTTTCGGGCCGAGCGTGCGCGTAACCGATGAGCGCGTCGCGCAGTTCGCGGCGTTGCTCAAGCGGGAGGTGGGCAATCTGTCGCGCGCGCTGGGGCATCAAGGGGAAGCTGGACGTGTGCCGGGTGCGGCGCGTCGGTGAAACCGGGATCGAAGAGGTTGGCCAACGCCGGGAGCGTCGTCGGAGAAGTCGACGCTCTGTTCAGGCGCCCGCTGATGCAGCGCTGACGCCGAAACTCATGCGTCGGACTGCTCGCCAATGGCGCGCCGCGCGAGCGCCGAGTATGCGAGTGGCTCGAAACGATCGAGTCCATCCTTGACGGCGGCAATGTCGTTATTTCTGGCTTGCTGCTCCATCTGCGCGCACGCATTCGCCACTTCCGTTTCCTGAATCATCGCGAAAGATCCGCGCACCGCATGAAGTTGGGCGAGCACCGTTTTCACATCCCGAACTTCAACGGCGGCATGCAGTTCCCGAAGCGAATCCTTCAGCGCCTGGGTCATCGCAGCATGGATGTGCTCGGGCAATGGCCCTTGCGAGATGTCGCGCCTGGCCATGGTGTCGTTCGCGGGACGTCTGGCGGCCTCGTCGACCAACCGCCGCACCATCGCGTCCATCGTGTCGAGCAGGACAGGCTTGAGAAGGACCTCGTCGATTCCCGCGTTCGTGCATTGCGCCCGCACTTCTGCCGCGACATGCGCAGTAATCGCGATGATCGGCACCGTCGCGCTTTGAGCGCGAAGGCACCGCGCGAGCGCGTACCCGTCCATTCCCGGCATATTGATGTCGGTCATCACCAGATCGTAGTGGCGCTCGTTGAAGCGCCGCAATGCCGCCCCGCCACTATCGGCCATATCGGCCTCGTATCCGAGCGTAGCAAGTTGCGCGACGAGCAACTCCCGGTTGGCGAGTTGATCGTCCACAACGAGGATGTGAATGGCGTTTGCGTCGATCTCGGTGGACTTCGATTCGGCCTTGGTATGTCCTGCGGCGCTGACTTGGCCGTCTGCACTCACCGGAATGGGCAAGGTCACGACAAAAGTGCTTCCGGCATGTAACTCGCTCTTCACCCAAATCGTGCCATGCATCAAGTCGGTCAGGCGCAGACAGAGCGCGAGTCCGAGGCCTGTTCCGCCGTAGCGCCTCGCAATCGAGGAATCGGCCTGTGTAAAAGCATGAAATAGCGACTCCTGCTGCTGCGGGGTCATGCCGATGCCGGTGTCGCTGACGCCGATCACGATCGGAGAATCGTCGGCCGTGTCGTCCTTCAGGTAGACCTCGAGCAGTACATCGCCCGTGGCGGTGAATTTGATCGCGTTACCACGAGACGTCGTCAACTCTGAAGTTGCGACCCAAGTGCCACGGGATTCATTCCAGACACTTTTATACGACTTATTCATAATCCAATCCTTTCTCAAAACTAAAATTTGGCATCAGAGATGGCGACGTCCGCGTTAATCGTCGTCGCCCTTGGGCGTCGCGAAAGAGACGTTAAATTTTTCTTCGCCTCTGAAATCCTTCACTTATTTACAAATCGTCTCTCAAACCGCGCATCATTCCCGACCAGCCCGTGCTAGCGGGCGCGCGAATGAAAGAATTTGCATTTGAGCCATTGAAAAACTATCTACGAATGCAAAACGAAACGACTTGCTCACGACAAAAGTTCCGAATAATCTTATTTTTTTTGCACAAGCAAGATAATCAGCCTCGTCCTAAAGTCTCCACACAAGACATAGGACAACTCCGCAGACTCGGCTTTATCGGCAAATACTTTCACATCGATTTTTGGACCTTCTCGCGATGAAAATGGAAAGGAGGGAAAACAAGAAATAGGGCAAAAAATCGGATGACTGTAGAAACAGAATTCGTCATCACGCGCGACAAAGTAGGCAGAAAGAAGCGCTATCCCAAGGCCGTAGATGCCACGTAGCGCCGCGTAGTTGAGCTCGCGCGACATTAGGGAGAACTTCGACCAGCGACTCATCCTTCGAGCCGTCGGGACAATGCTGCCGCCCGTCGTTGCTGCGAATGACCGTCCCGAAAACCGCAATCGCCGCGCACCGCCACGCAGCGCGATCCAAACTTCACGTCGATAAGCTATCGCCCCATTCGCAGTAGTGCCTTCTCCCATATCGTCAAATTCCGATATATGATTCGTACTGTAGCGATGCAATTGCGCGCACGCCAACCAGCGTGCTGCTTTTCGAACCACCTGAAACCATCCACATGACGCCCGATTTCGACGCGATCCACAAAGCGCTGGCCAACCCGGTCCGCCG
Source organism: Paraburkholderia atlantica (assembly GCF_009362785.1). Classification (GTDB taxonomy): domain Bacteria; phylum Pseudomonadota; class Gammaproteobacteria; order Burkholderiales; family Burkholderiaceae; genus Paraburkholderia; species Paraburkholderia atlantica. Next base: position 146,446 of record NZ_WHNQ01000014.1, on the reverse strand, counting down.
GGAGATTCTCGGCTGGCTGCGCGAGCCGCAAGCGCATTTCGCCGATCAGGAGCTGCCGCTCGACCACGGCGTGTGCGCGGGCAAGATCGACGCGCGCTGCGGCCTGTCGCAGTCCACCGTGTCGGCGCATCTCGCCGCTTTGCAGCGCGCGGGGCTCGTCACGTCGAAACGGGTCGGCCAATGGGTGTTTTTCAAACGCAACGAGCCCGTCATTCAGGCGTTCCTCGAATACATGAACGCCACGCTCTGAGCACCGCACTCGCATCGCCGCGTTTCTTTTTTTCACGCAGTTTTATGAGGCTCGGGCCCTGCCCGCCGCCAAAGGTGAACTCTCATGCCGACTCTTTTCGATCCGCTGCAAATTGGCGATATCACGCTGCCGAACCGCATCATCATGGCGCCGCTCACGCGTCAGCGCGCCGAGGAAATTCGCGTGCCGAACGCGCTGATGGCGCGCTACTACGCCGAACGCGCAAGCGCCGGGCTGATCCTCAGCGAAGCGACATCGGTCACGCCGCAGGGCGTCGGCTACGCGGACACGCCGGGCATCTGGTCGCAGGAACAGGTCGAAGGTTGGAAACTCGTCACGCAGGCCGTGCACGACGCGGGCGGCAGGATCTTCCTGCAGTTGTGGCACGTCGGCCGTATTTCGGACCCGGTGTTCCTGAACGGCGAGCTGCCGGTCGCGCCGAGCGCGATCGCGGCCGGCGGTAACGTGAGCCTCGTGCGGCCCGAGCGTCCGTTCGTGACGCCTCGCGCCCTTGAGCTCGATGAAATCGCCGGTGTCGTCGAAGCATTCCGCAAGGGCGCGGAAAACGCCAAGGCCGCGGGCTTCGACGGCGTCGAAGTGCACGGCGCGAACGGCTATCTGCTCGACCAGTTCCTGCAGGACAGCACCAACCAGCGTACCGATATCTACGGCGGCCCGATCGCGAACCGCGCGCGTCTGCTCCTCGAAGTCACCGACGCGTGCATCAGCGTGTGGGGCGCAAACCGCGTCGGCGTGCATCTCGCGCCGCGCCGCGACTCGCATACGATGGGCGATTCCGATCCGGCCGCAACGTTCGGCTATGTCGCGCGCGAACTTGGCAAGCGCAAGATCGCATTTATCGCCGCGCGTGAATCGCTCGGCGACGACCGCCTCGGCCCGCAGTTGAAGAAAGCGTTCGGCGGCCCGTACATCGCGAACGAGAAGTTCACGAAGGAAACCGCGCAGCAAGTGCTAGACGCCGGTGAAGCAGATGCGGTGGCCTGGGGTAAGTTGTACATCGCGAACCCGGATCTGGTGCGCCGCTTCGCTGAAGATGCGCCGCTGAACACGCCGGTTCCGGCGACGTTCTATGCGCGCGGCGAAGCCGGCTACATCGACTATCCGGCGCTGGAAGCGGTGTAATCGGTAGTGACAGCGGGCTCAAGTCCGCTGTATGAAATGGCAAAGCGGCGGGCGTGACTGAATTTCAGCCACGCCCGCCGCTTTTTTTTGCGCGCTACGCCAGATCGCGCCGCATGAACACCCGTTTCGTCTCATCGAGCCCGCGCGCGATATGCGCGTCGCGCCGCGCAATCAATGCCGCGTCGAGTTCCGACATATCGAGGTCGCGAAAACCGAGCCGCCGGTAGTACGGCGCGTTCCACGGCACGTCGCGATACGTCGACAGCACGAGTTGCGTCAATTGCCGCGCGCGCGCGATTCGCGCGACCTCTTCGATCAATGCCGCGCCGATGCGCCTGCCCGCGTGCGAGGTCAGTACATCGAGCTCCTGAACGTAGATGCGCGCCGGTTGCGGCTCGAACATCACGAAGCCCACGCAAATCTCCTGCTGGTCGAGCGCGACGACGATCTCGCGCGCTTCGATCTTGCGCTTGACGACCTCGCGCGCCATCGGCGGTGCGTCAGCGATGCCCGTCATGCCGACGCTGACGAAACGCAGGCCCGCTTCGAATTCGATGGCGCGAATCGTTTCCGCTTCGTGCGGCTCGGCAAAACGGAAGGTGATGGCGGAGTCGTGCGACATGGCGTTGCATCTGATGAAGACCACCCGAGTTTGACATCGGCGCCGCAACATCGACAAGGGTCAAACGACATAAACTCGCGCAAGCGCGCCCTGCACCCACGCTCGCGGGACTACACTCATCAGATCCGAACGCCACCTGAGGCTCATGCCAACATGAACCTGATGAATGCGCTGCAGATCGCACTGCACCTCGACCAGCACCTGAGCGCGCTGATCGTGCAATTCGGCACGGCAATCTACGCACTGCTGTTCGTCGTCGTGTTCGTCGAATTCGGTTTTCTGCCGTTGTTCTTTCTGCCCGGCGATCCGCTGATCTTTATCTGCGGCGCGCTCGCGGCCACCGGTGCATTGAACGTGTGGATCATCGCGCCCGTGCTGTTCGTCGCGACGGTGGCCGGCAGCGTCGTCGGGTACGCGATCGGCCACGCGGTCGGCGACAAGGTCTACACCCGCAACTACTACTGGCTCAACCGCAATGCGCTGAGCCGCGCCCACGCGTTCAGCGAGGCGCGCGGCCGCCTGACCTTCCTGCTGTCACCCTACATCGCCGTGGTGCGCACGTTCGCGCCGTTCGCCGCGGGCGTGTCGCAAATGACGTTCTCGCGCTTCGTCACGTTCGTCACTGCCGGCGCGGCGCTGTGGATCGTGTCGCTGATCGCGGCCGGCTATCTGTTCGGCAACGTGCCGGTGGTGCGCGAGCATCTGAGTTCGCTGGTGTTGCTGGGCCTTGCGCTCGGCGGTGCGATGCTGGCCGGCGCCGCGGTATGGCGCTTTTTCAACCGACGGATGCGGGCGCGTTGAGGCGATCGTGGCCCAGGCGTACGGCGTCCCGCCACCTCAAAAATTGACCCAGGCGCGATACGAAGGTAACCTTCGCAGGATACCTTCACATCATGTCATCGCGCGAGTTCATCGCATGAGCAAATCCCCTCTCCCCGTTACGCCGGAAGAACTCCATACGCTGGCCGAAGACCTGCGCGTGCTGGCGGGCAAGCTGCGCCGGCGTCTGCGCGAAGAGTCGCATGTCGGCGACTTCACGCCGTCGCAGGTTCAGGTGCTGAATTTGCTGGAACGCGAAGGCCCAGCCACGGTCACCGCGCTCGCACGCGCGCACGGCATGCGTCCACAGTCGATGGGAGAAACGCTCGCGGCACTAAAAGCCGCGGGGCTCGTCAGCGGCGCGCCCGATCCCAACGACGGTCGGCAGACGGTTCTGTCGCTGACGCCTTCCTTTCGCAAGAAGGTCAAGGCGAGCCGCGCGGCGCGCGAAGACTGGCTGTACCGCACGATTCGAACGCGCTTCACGGAAGCCGAACAGCAACAGCTCGCGACGGGCGTCGATCTGCTGAAACGCCTCGTCGATTTGTAAAACTCGCGATTCGCGCACGCGCGTCTCGCCACTTGCAGGAGCACTTCATGGCACTCACTACTCTCGATGCCAAAACTGCACTGATCGTCGTCGATCTGCAGCGCGGCGTCGTCGCGTTGCCCACCGCGCCCCATTCGGCCGACGAAATCGTCGAACGCTCGGTGACGCTGCTCGACGCGTTCCGCCGCCACGGCCTGCCGGTCGTGCTCGTGAATGTCACCGCCGGCGCACCGGGCCGCACCGACCAGGGTCGCCACTCCGCCGACTTCCCGGCCGGTTTCGCCGATCTGTTGCCCGAACTGAAGCAGCAGCCGTCGGATCATCTGGTCACGAAACGCACATGGGGCGCCTTCACCAACACGGATCTGGCCTCGTATCTGCAACGGCAAGGCGTGACGCAAGTGGTGCTCGTCGGTATCGCGACCAGCATCGGCGTCGAATCGACCGCGCGTTTCGCGAGCGAGGCAGGCCTGCACGTCACGCTCGTCGTCGACGCGATGACCGATCTGAACGCCGAAGCGCACACCAACAGCATCACGCGCATCTTCCCGCGCCTCGGCGAAACCGGCACGACGCAGGAAGTGCTCGATCTGCTCGAACGCTCGCGCGCTTAAAGCCAGAATTGAAGCGAGTCACCACCCGCACCGGCCCACCCCGCGTTGAGGAAACCCCTGCCGTGAGCACCACGTTCCGTTCGCTGCGAATATTCAACTATCGTGTCTGGGCAAGCGGCGCGCTCGTCTCGAACATCGGCACATGGATGCAACGCACGGCGCAGGACTGGCTCGTGCTGACCGAGCTTACGCATCACAACGCGACGGCTGTGGGGATCGTGATGTCGCTTCAATTCGGCCCGCAGATGCTGTTGCTGCCGCTCACCGGCTACGCGGCCGACCATTTCGACCGCCGCAAGCTGCTGTTCGCGACGCAGGCGGCGATGGGCACGCTGGCGCTCGCGCTCGGTCTGCTCACGGTCACGGGGCTCGTGCAGCTATGGCAGGTCTACGTGTTCGCGGGTCTGCTCGGCTGCGTGACCGCGTTCGATTCACCCGCGCGCCAGACCTTCGTATCCGACCTCGTCGGCGAACGCGATCTCGCCAACGCGGTCGGGCTCAACTCTACGTCGTTCAACGCCGCGCGCATGCTCGGCCCGGCGGTCGCGGGTCTGCTGATCGCGTCGGTGGGCAGCGGCTGGGTGTTTCTGATCAATGCGCTGTCGTTCGTCGCGGTGCTCGGCGCGCTGCGCATGCTCCGGCTCGACCAGTTGCATATCAAGCCGCGCAATGTGCGCTCGCGCGGCAGCTTCGTCGAAGGTTTCAAATATGTGTGGACCCGCCCCGATCTGAAGGCGGCGCTGCTGATGCTGTTCCTGATCGGCACCTTCGGCCTGAACTTCCCGATCTTCATCTCGACGATGTCCGTCACCGCGTTCCGTGCCGGCGCCAGCGAATACGGCCTGCTGAGTTCGACGATGGCGATCGGCTCGGTCACCGGCGCGCTGCTCGCCGCGCGCCGCGCGCGGCCCACGATGGGGCTGCTGCTCGGCGCCGGCGCGCTGTTCGGTGTCGGCTGCACGGCGGCCGCGCTGATGCCGAACTACGTGCTGTTCGGCATCGTGCTAGTCGTGATCGGTGTGTCGACGCAGACCTTCACCACCTCGACCAATAGCCTCGTGCAACTGACCACCGAGCCCGCGATGCGCGGCCGCGTGATCGCGATCCTGCTCGCGATCGCGCTCGGCACCACACCGCTCGGCGCGCCGGTAGTCGGCTGGGTCGCCGACCGTTTCGGCCCGCGCTGGGCGCTTGGCGTCGGCGCGGCATCGGGGTTCGGCGCGGCGCTCGTCGGTCTGGTCTATCTGATGCGATACCGGCAGCTGCGCTTCTATCGTGAAGGCTGGCTCCTGCGCTACAGCATCGAAGACCCGCGACCCGTCACGGCCACCACGGCGTTTCCCGACTCCGTCACGACGGTTCAGCGCAGCGAGCTCGACGAGGCGGAAGAGGATACGGCTTCGAGCGTATAAGCGCGCAGCGTCCGAGCCCCGGTCCCATCCTGGCGCAGCTCAGAGTCCGCCGACGCCGCGCGTCACCAGCGCATACGGCCCGCACGTCAGCTGCTCCCTGAGAAACTCGATGCATACCTGAATCCGCGCTGACGACGACAAGCGCTCGGCCGTCACCGCCCAAACATCGGCGGATTGCCGATAGTCGGGCAGCACGCGCACCAGTTCGCCCGCGCGCAGGCTCTCGGCCACGTCCCAGATCGATACCATCACGATCCCGTAGCCCTGCTTCGCCCACTGCACGACGATGTCGCTCAGATTCGACGCGACCGTGCCCGTCACCTTCACGCTCTTTTCGCCGTGCGGCCCACTGAGACGCCACACCCCGAAGCGGTCGTCGCGGCCGCGAAACAGCAGGCAATCATGGCCCGTTAGATCGTTGAGTTCGACCGGCGCGCCGTGCCGCTCGAGATAAGCCGGCGACGCGCACAGAATGCGCGCACTCTCCACCATCTTGTGCGCGATCAGATGCGGCTCCTGCACTTCGCCCACGCGCACGTCGATATCGAAGTTCTCGCCGACCACATCGGCGCGCCGATCCAGCAGTTCGAGCCAGATTTCGAGGTTTGGGTGGCGCTCGCGCAGCATCGCGAGAATCGGTGACACGTGCTTGCGGCCGAGCCGCAGACTCGTGCTGATGCGCAACAGACCGCTCAGCTCGGTGCGGCGATCGGCGAACGCGTCCGCCATGCCCTGCACGTCGTCAAGAATTTTTTGCGCCCACTGCAGCGCGGCTTCGCCGTCGCTCGTCACGCTGACGCGGCGCGTGGTGCGCTGAAACAGCTTCACGCCGAGACCGGCTTCGAGCATGGCGATGCGCTTGCTCACATGCGACGGCGACAGCCCCATCTCCGTCGACGCCGCGACAAAACTGCCGCGCCGCGCAATATGACAGAACAGCTGCAGATCGCGCAGGAAGGATTCATTCGTGGCTGTGAGCGCATTCTGATTTTGCATCTGGACGCATTGTGTCGGCGCATAACGCTATTACCCTAGCTCCAACGGATTGGTTGGGCAAGGGCGGTCGTTCGAATGCCGTCTGCGTGCAATGCCCGGGGCACGCATGCCGTGGTTAACCCGCAGTGCGCCGCGGCGGCGTATGACATGCGTCGATCCATACCGTTGTGCTGCACCGCGGTAACGGGATCAGGAAAATCCTGGCTTGCGCGGTGCCCGTTTAAAAGCGCCAATGATTCAGCCGTAGAAGCTGACAAAAACATTTCCCATTCAGGAGACGACATGCAAACGAACGCATCCGCAAGCAGCGGGCATAGCTCGCAGGCGCGCAAGGCAACCGCCAGCGGCTGGATCGGCTCGGCACTCGAGTACTACGATTTCTTCATCTATGCGCAGGCCGCCGCGCTGATCTTTCCTCAACTATTCTTCCCTTCCGGCAACCCCAAGATCGCGATCGTCGCATCGCTCGCAACCTACGGCGTCGGCTACGTCGCGCGGCCGATCGGCGCAATCGTGCTCGGGCACTGGGGCGATACACACGGGCGCAAGAACGTACTGCTTCTTTGCATGTTCCTGATGGGTCTGTCGACGATGGCGGTCGGTTTGCTGCCGACCTATCACCAGATCGGCTTTCTCGCGCCGGTGCTGCTCGTCGTGCTGCGGCTGATCCAGGGCTTCGCGGTCGCTGGCGAGATCTCGGGCGCCAGCTCGATGATCCTCGAACACGCGCCATTCGGACGACGCGGCTACTACGCGAGCTTCACGCTGCAAGGCGTGCAGGCCGGGCAGATTCTCGCCGCCGCGGTATTCCTGCCGCTCGCCTATTACATGGACGACGCCTCGTTCAACTCGTGGGGCTGGCGCATTCCGTTCCTGCTCAGCGCGATCGTGCTGATCGCCGGCTACATCATCCGCCGCGAAGTCCACGAAACGCCGGCGTTCGAGAAGGAAGGCGCGAGCGGCGGCGTGCCGCGCTCGCCGATCGTCGAAGCGTTCAAGTACAACTGGCGCGACATGCTGCGCGTCGTGCTGTGCTCGCTGATGAACGTGATCCCGGTCGTCGCGACGATTTTCGGCGCGGCGTACGCGGTGCAGCCGTCGTATGGAATCGGCTTTTCGAAGAGCCTGTATCTGTGGATTCCGGTGATCGGCAATATCGTCGCGGTGCTGGTGATTCCGTATGTGGGCAATCTGTCCGATCGGATCGGCCGGCGTCTGCCGATCATCGTCGGCGCGCTCGGCGCCGGGCTGCTTTCTTTCGCGTATCTGTACGCGATCAGCATCCACAACGTGCCGCTCGCGATGGTGATGTCGATCCTGATGTGGGGCGTCATCTATCAAGGCTATAACGCGATCTTCCCGAGCTTCTACCCGGAACTGTTCCCGACGCGTTCACGCGTCTCCGCGATGGCGATCGGCCAGAACATCGGCACGACGATCACCGCTCTGTTGCCGGCCCTGTTCGCCTACGTCGCGCCGCCGGGATCGCACAACGTGCCGCTGACGATCGGCGCGATCACGTTCGGCATCACGATCGTCTGCGCGATTTCCGCATGGAGCGCGCGCGAGAACTTCCGTGTGCGGCTTAGCGACCTCGGCGAAAAGAACGTCGTGCCGATGGACAAGCTCAGCTACGACGCGCTGCGCGCGCAAAGCATGGCCGCAGGAAAAAAGGCCGTTGCTTGAGCCCGCTTGCCCGTTAGCGCGTTTTAGTCAGTACTTTCAGGGAACCCGCTCATGACCAGCATCCGGATCGCCGTCGCCGGCGCGGGCTACATCGGCCGCGCTCATATGGCGGTCGCGCAGCAAAGCGACGCGTGCACGCTGTCGGCGATCGTCGATCCGTCGCCCGCGGCCGCCGCGCTCGCGGCCGAGGCGGGCGTGCCGCTGTTCCGCACGCTCGACGAACTGCTCGACCGCGATTGCCCGGACGGCGTGATTCTCGCGACGCCGAACCAGCTGCACGTCGAACACGCGTCGCGTTGTCTCGCGGCGCGCGTGCCGACGCTGCTCGAAAAGCCGATCGCGCCGAGCGTCGACGAAGCGGAAACGCTCGCCGCCGACGCGCAGCGCAGCGGCGTGCCGCTGCTGATCGGTCATCATCGCGCGCACAGTCCGATCATGGCGCGCGCGCGGCAGCTGATCGACGAGGGACGGCTCGGCAAGCTCGTCGCAGTGATGGGCAGCGCGGTGTTCTTCAAACCCGACGAGTACTTCGCCGACGCCGACTGGCGGCGCCAGCCCGGCGGCGGTCCGATCCTGCTGAACATGATTCACGAGGTGCACAACCTGCGCATGCTGTGCGGCGACATCGTCGCCGTGCAGGCTTTCTCGTCGCATGCGACGCGCGGCTTTCCGGTCGAGGATACCGTCGCGATCAACCTGCGTTTCGCGAACGGCGCGCTCGGCAGCTTCATGCTGTCCGATACCGCCGCGAGCGCGCGCAGCTGGGAGCAGACGTCGCAAGAGAACAAGGCCTATCCGACGTATCCGGACGAAGACTGCTACGTGATCGCGGGCACCTTCGGCTCGCTCGCGGTCCCGACGATGCGTCTGAAAACCTACGCCAAAGCCACGGACCGCTCGTGGTGGAAGCCGTTCGACGTCAGCGTCGCCGACATGACGCGCGACGATCCGCTGAAGCTGCAGCTCGAGCATTTCGTGCGGGTAATTCACGGCAAAGAGCCGCCGCTCGTCAGCGCACAGGACGGCTTGCAGAATTTGCGTATTACCGAGGCGATTGTGGAAGCGGCGAGGACCGGCGCGGTCGTCGACACGACCCGCGCTGTCGCGCCGGCGGTCCACTAAAACAAATTGAAGTCGCGTCGATATTACTCAGTTGATCAAACAGGATGGCTATATGAAAACATTCGTGATGCTGCACGGCATCAACCACAACATGTTCGGCAAGCGCGATCCCGCGCAATACGGCACGATTACACTCGAAGAAATCGACGCACGGCTGCGCGCGCTCGGCGACGAGCTCGGTGTGCGGGTCGACAGCTTTCAGACCAATAGCGAAGCGGCGATGTGCGAGCGCATTCACCAGGCGTTCACCGACAACGCCGACGGCGTGCTGATCAATGCCGGCGCATGGACGCACTACAGCTACGGCATTCGCGATGCACTCGCGATCCTGACCGTGCCGGTGGTCGAGATCCACATGTCGAACATTCACGCGCGCGAAGCGTTCAGGCATCAGTCGGTGTTCGCGGAGATCGTCAAAGGGCAGATTTGCGGCTTCGGTGTGGACAGCTATCTGCTCGGGCTGCGCGCGGCGGTGTCCGCGGCGGGCTAGCGCCACGTTTCGGTCAATTCGTTGGCCAGCACCATTTTCTGGCGGACCACCTCGGCGAAGGCCGGGTCGATACCCGCCTGCGCCTTCAGGAATTTCAGCGCGGCCGAGTGCACGGCGCGCAACGCGCCGCCGTCGATGCCCGTCATGCGCGCCGCGCTGCGCCGCGTTTCAACGACCAGATCGCGCGCGCCCGTGAAGTCGGGTGACAAGCCGCAGTGAGCGTCGAATGCGGCGCTCAGACCGGCCGCGTAGTCGCGCGATTCGCCGAGCCGCTCCATATCGATCAGCAAATCGACACCCTCGCCCATGCGCAGCGCGCAGAGAATCCACAACGCAATGAACGCGCGATACGCGTTGTCGCTGTCCACCGTGCGCGCGAATTGCTCGCAGGCGACCGCATATGCGTCATCGGGCATCGGCGGCAGGGGCGGCAGGCGCACGCCGCACACGCCCACCGCCTCACGCACCAGCGGATCGATCTGGTTCAGACCGAGCACGCGAAACGGCGCGGCGACGAAGAATGCATTGCTCCATTGCTGCCGCAGCAGCCAACCCGACGCGAACTGCGACGCGGGATTGCGCAGCACGCCCACGTGCAGCGCCTCGGCAAACGCGCGCTTCAGCCACGGTAGACGACCGCCCGTGCGGCAAAACTTGAACACCGGCACACGGCCCTGCTCGATCGTGTGTGCGCTCAGCGCTTGCAGATAGGCCTGCAGTGACGGGAATGTCGCATCGGGCTCGCGCGTAAATCGATCGATGCTGAAACGCCGGTCGTAACCCGCGACGCCGCGCGCGTCTTCGCGCAAAAACGGCCGGTACTCATCGAAGTATGGCGCGGCGAGCGGCGGATGCCCCGATGTCAAGGTGGGCCGCGAGGCGGGCACGTCGGCCAGTTTGAGATCGGCGAGCACGTTGCTGAGCGGCTCGTAAAAACCGGCCGCGCCTTCGAGTTCGCGTAGCCGCGACCACACCCACGTGCCCGCGCTGCGCCAGCCCGTGTGCAGAAAAACCGCCTGTTTCAGCGGAGCGTTGGGCGCTGCGTCGTTCGCGGACGACTCATGAGGCAACGACATGGGACTTCTCTTCCAATGATTGAATCGATAGACCGGAAGCGCCACTTTACCCTGTGAGCGATCGGGACGCATTATGCTGCGAGTTTCCAGGCTCCCGCCAATGCACCCACCTCGCCCTCATGAACGATTCGGCCGATATCCGCTTCCTGCTCACCCTGCGCGCTAGCGGCAGCCTGATCGCCGCAGCGCGGCGGCTCGCGCTGTCGCCGTCGGCGGTCACGCAGCGCCTGCAGCAGCTCGAAAAGAAGCTCGGCGCGCAGCTCGTGAACCGCAGCGCGCGCCGCCTGCAATTCACCGACGAAGGCCTGCTGCTGTGCGAGCGCGGCGCCGAGCTGATCGAGCAATTCGACGCGTTGTTCGACGATCTGCAAACGCGCCGCGGCGGCCTCGTCGGCACGCTGAAGATCAATGCGCCGCTCGGTTTCGGACGACGCCATCTGGCGCCGCTGATCAGCGAGTTCCAGCAGCAGAATCCCGATATCGACGTCGCGCTGACGCTGTCCGACCGGCCGTTGACCGAAACACTAGATCGCTTCGATATCGTCGTGCATATCGGCGAGTTGCCGCTGTCGAACCTGATCGGCTATACGATCGCGCCGAACGCGCGCTTCGTCTGCGCGGCGCCCACGCTCGTCAAGCGCATCGGCCAACCCGAATCGCCGGAAGCACTGAGCCGGCTACCGTGCATCGTGCTGCGCGAAAACAACGAGGACGTGTCGCTGTGGCAGTTCAGCAAGGGCCGCACGCGTCGCAGCGTGCGCGTGTCCGCGCATCTGAGCTGCAACGACGGTGACGTGATCCGACAATGGGCCTGCGAGGGACGCGGCGTGATTGTGCGCTCCGAATGGGACGTCGCAGACGACCTTGCGAAGGGCAAACTCGTGCGTCTGCTGCCGGGCTGGAAAGCGCCTGATGCGAATGTGATCGCGCTCACGCATCAGCGCACGGGGCTGCCGGCGCGCACGCGCCATTTCATGCAGTATTTGCAAAGCAGCTTCAGGCCACTGCCGCCGTGGCGGCGATGATTCAGTTTGCCTGAATCTGAGAGTCAACCCGCCTGAACGCCTACGTACGATCAGAAACCTATAATCAACTCATCCTCACCAGCCGGCCCATGCAATCATGACTGCCGCCGCCTACCCCGCCGACACCCCCGCCTACCCCGACGCGGTCCTGTTCGACCTGCTCACCGCCCTGCTCGACTCGTGGACCTCGTGGAACCGCGCGGCAGGCTCCGGCGAAGCGGGCCGCGCATGGCGTGCCGCCTATCTGCGTCTGACGTACGGCTGCGGCCGCTACGTTCCCTACGAACAACTGGTGCGGGAGGCTGCCACGCAGGTCGGTTTGTCCGAAGCGGCCGCGAACGCGCTCGAAGCGGACTGGCTGAACCTGACGCCGTGGCCCGGCGCGATCGACGCATTGCGCGCGCTCGCGCCGCACTGCAAACTCGCGGTCGTCACCAACTGCTCGACGCGGCTCGGCTTGCAGGCGGCCGCGCTGTTGCCCGTGCGCTGGGACGCGATCGTGACCGCCGAGGAAGCCGGCGTCTACAAGCCGGACCCGCACCCGTACGGCCTCGCGCTAGATAAGCTCGGCGTCGAACCGCGGCGCGCCGCGTTCGTCGCCGGGTCGAGCTATGACATGTTCGGCACCGCGGCCGTCGGTCTGCGGACCTACTGGCACAACCACGTCGGCCTGCCGCTCGTCGCGGGCGCGCAGGCGCCCGAGGTCGAAGCGGCATCGCTCGACGGGCTCGTGCCGTGGCTCGCAAGCTTTGGCCGCGATCATCGGCACTGAACCTCCAACCTCACCTCGTTCCTCAGGTGCAAGCATGAAACTCGAACAGATCGAAACCCCGGCCGCATTGATCGACGTCGCGCGGATGCAGAAGAACATCGCGCGGATGCAAGGGCGGATGAATGAGCTCGGCGTCGCGTTCCGGCCGCACGTGAAGACCACCAAGTGCATCGACGTCGTCCGCGCGCAGATCGCCGCCGGCGCGCGCGGCATCACGGTATCGACGCTGAAGGAAGCGGAAGCGTTCTTCGCGGCCGGCGTCGACGACATCCTGTACGCCGTCAGCATGGTTCCGTCGAAGCTGCCGCGCGCACTCGCGCTGCGTCGCCAGGGCTGCGATCTGAAGCTGGTGGTCGACAATCCGACCGCAGCCGCGGCGCTTGCCGCGTTCGGCGACCAGCACGGCGAAACGTTCGAGGTCTGGATCGAGGTCGATACGGACGGCCATCGCTCGGGTATCCAGGCTGAACAGCAGACACTGCTCGACGTCGGGCGGATTCTGCACGAGAACGGTGTGAAGGTCGGCGGCGTGATGACCCATGCGGGTTCGAGCTACGAGTTGAATACGCCCGAAGCGCTCGCCGCGCTCGCGGAGCAGGAACGCGCGGGCTGCGTGCGCGCCGCCGAGCGGCTGCGCGAAGCGGGCATTGCGTGTCCGGCCGTCAGTGTCGGTTCGACGCCGACCGCGCTCGCCGCGCGGAATCTCGAAGGCGTCACCGAGGTGCGGGCCGGCGTCTACGTGCTGTTCGATCTGGTCATGCACAACGTGGGCGTTTGCACGCTCGACGACATCGCGCTCAGCGTACTCGCGACCGTGATCGGTCATCAGGAAGACAAAGGCTGGGCGATTCTCGATGCGGGCTGGATGGCGTTGAGCCGCGATCGCGGCACCTCGCGGCAGTCGCACGATTTCGGTTACGGGCAGCCGTGTTTGCTCAATGGCACGTTGCTGCCGGGCTATGTCGTGAGCGGCGCCAACCAGGAGCACGGAATTCTTGCGGCGGCTCAGGCCGACCCGCAAGCCGATGCACAGAGCGCCGACATCGCGCAGCGCTTTCCGATCGGTATGAAACTGCGCATTCTGCCGAACCACGCGTGCGCGACCGGCGCACAGTTTCCCGAGTATCACGCGGTCGCGCCGGACGGCAGCAGCGTCGAGTGGCAAAGGTTTTACGGCTGGTAAGCCACCGCGTCACCCCTCCTCTTCCGACAACCCCGCCAGCAGATCGTCAACCGCGCGATACACGCGCTCCACGATCTCCGGTCCCACCTTGCGCTCGAGCTCGCGATAGTGCGCCTCGAGATCTTTCGAAATCACACGCACCAGTTCGATGCTCGTATCGGTCAGCGACACGAGTACGCGCCGTTGATCCTCCGCGAAACGTTCTTTCGTCACGAGCTCCATGCTCTCCATGCGCGCGAGCACGCCGGCCATGCTCGGGCTCGAAATTGTGCAGATATCGGAGATCTGGCGCGGCTCCATCGGGCCGTGCTCGTTGAGCGCGCGAATCACTCGCCATTGCTGCTCGGTGAGTCCGTGCGCGGTGATCAACGGACGAAAGCGCTCCATCATCTTTTCGCGAGCGCGTAATAACAGCATCGGCAGGTTGCGGTGCAAAACTCGAGTGGACGCAGCAGGCATGTCGGTAAGAAATCAGAAAGAAAAGCCGTCGAAGCTTACGGGAAAACCCGCGATCAACTGACAGCCTATTGACCGTCAATCATATCAAGCAGGATACTACTAACATCTTAGTGTTTTCGCCGAACTTTCGCCACGAGGCTGCACATATATGTTTGCCCTTGCCGATCATCTACTGCATCCCGAAGGCGACGCGCTGCCTCGCGACGTCGACGCGCACACCGCGGCCGCGTTGCTCGCGCGCGGCGTCGCATGTCGCGCGCCGGTCAGCGGCGCCGTGTACGGAGTCCTGCTTAACGATCGCGCCGCCTTGAACGCGCTTGGCGACGCAGTGCATGCGGCACCCTACAAGGCTCCGCCGAAAGCACCGATTCTGTATCTGAAGCCGCGCAATACGCTGGCCGGACATCGGGCGCGCGTGGTCGTGCCGGATAACACGCTCGGCGTCGAGGTCGGCGCGTCGCTCGGCATCGTGCTCGGCCGCACCGCGACGCGGGTCGGTGTCGAGCGCGCGGCGGACTATATCGCTGGCTATACGCTGGTCGGCGATCTGAGCGTGCCGCATACCAACGTGTATCGCCCGAACGTACGGCTGCGGGCACGCGACGGCTTCTGCGTGATCGGACCCGCGCTCGTGGCCGCGCGCCATGTCGCCGCGCCGGATCGGCTCGACATCGCCATCTCGCTGAACGGTGCCGAACCGTTTATCGCGAGCACCGCATCGTCCGTGCGCAACGTCGCGCAATTGCTCGCCGACGTCACCGACTTCATGACGCTGAACGCTGGCGACGTGCTGACGCTCGGCGTGCGGCACGGCTCGCCGGTCGCGCATGTCGGCGATACGGCCACGCTGTCGGTCGGCACGCTGCCGCCCTTGACCATATCGTTCGTGGGCGTCGATCAACCCAACGGAGAACAATCATGATGCGCGGCCGCATCGCCTATGCGGGAGCGATTCACGAAGCGTATCCGCACGAGCAGGGTGTCCGTCTCGCTGACGGCCGCGTGTGTCGCGAGGACGAAGTGGTCTGGCTCGCGCCGATCGAAGTCGGCACCATCTTCGCGCTCGGCCTGAACTACGCGGAGCACGCGAAGGAACTGCAGTTCAGCAAGCAGGAAGAACCGCTGGTATTTCTGAAGGGACCGGGCACGGTACTCGGCCATCGCGGCGTCACGCGCCGCCCCGCCGACGTCACGTTCATGCACTATGAGTGCGAGCTCGCGGTCGTGATCGGGCGAACCGCGCAAAACGTCGCGCGCGAAGACGCGATGCAGCACGTGGCCGGCTACATGATCGCGAACGACTACGCGATTCGCGACTACCTCGAAAACTACTATCGCCCGAATCTGCGCGTGAAGAATCGCGACGGCGGCACGGTGCTCGGCCCCTGGTTCGTCGACGCCGCCGACATCGGCGACGTCACGCAGCTCGAGCTGCGCACGTTCGTCAACGGCACGCGTCAGCAATGCGGCAATACGCGCGATCTCGTCACCGACATCCCCGCGCTGATCGAATACCTGAGCGGCTTCATGACCCTCGCACCCGGCGACGTGATGCTGACCGGCACGCCCGAAGGCATCGTCAGCGTCAACGCGGGCGATGAAGTCGTCTGCGAGATCGACGGCCTCGGCCGTCTCGTCAACACGATCGCATCGGACGCGGACTTCGGCCGCGCCTGATGGACAGCAAACACCCAGCGAACAGCAAAAGGACAAGGCAATGCCGATCGACCATCTGATCAACGGCGAGATGTGCACTTCGAGTGACTACTTCGAAACCGTCAATCCAGCCACGCAGGAAGTGCTCGCCGAAGTCGCGCGCGGCGGCGCGAAGGAAGTCGATGCGGCCGTGCAAGCGGCCAAAGGCGCCTTCCCCGCCTGGGCCGCGAAGCCCGCCGCGGAGCGCGCGAAGCTGATCCGCAAGCTCGGCGAGCTGATCACGAAGCACGTGCCGGAACTCTCGGAGACCGAAACGAAGGACACCGGCCAGACGATCTCGCAGACGCGCAAGCAACTGGTGCCGCGCGCGGCCGACAACTTCAGCTATTTCGCCGAGATGTGCACGCGCGTCGACGGCCACACGTACCCGACCGACTCGCATCTGAACTACACGCTGTTTCATCCGGTCGGGGTGTGCGCGCTGATCTCGCCGTGGAACGTGCCTTTCATGACGGCCACCTGGAAGGTCGCGCCCTGCCTCGCGTTCGGCAACACCGCTGTGCTGAAGATGAGCGAGCTGTCGCCGCTGACCGCGTCGATGCTCGGCAAGCTCGCGCTCGAAGCGGGCATTCCGGCGGGCGTGCTGAACGTCCTGCACGGCTACGGCAAAGAAGCGGGCGAGCCGCTCGTTGCGCATCGTGATGTGCATGCGGTGTCGTTCACCGGGTCGACCGCGACCGGCAATCGCATCGTGCAAACCGCGGGCCTGAAGAAGTTCTCGATGGAGCTGGGAGGCAAGTCGCCGTTCGTGATCTTCGACGACGCCGACTTCGAACGCGCGCTCGATGCCGCGGTGTTCATGATCTTCTCGAACAATGGCGAGCGCTGCACCGCGGGCTCGCGCATTCTGGTGCAGCGCTCCATTTACGCGCGGTTCGCCGAGCGCTTCATCGAGCGCGCGAAGCGTCTGACGGTCGGCGATCCGCTAGCGGACAGCACGATCGTCGGCCCGATGATCAGCCAGGGGCATCTCGCGAAAGTACGCAGCTATATCGAGCTCGGCCCGAAGGAAGGCGCGACGCTCGCGTGCGGCGGCCTCGACACGCCCGAGTTGCCCGACGCCCTGCGCCACGGCAATTTCGTCGCGCCGACCGTGTTCGTCGACGTCGACAACCGCATGCGCATCGCGCAGGAAGAGATTTTCGGACCGGTCGCGTGCCTGATTCCGTTCGACGACGAAGCCGAGGCGATCCGTGTCGCCAACGATATTTCGTATGGTCTGTCGAGCTATATCTGGACCGAGAACACGGGCCGTGCGCTGCGCGTGGCCGCAGCTGTCGAAGCCGGCATGTGCTTCGTAAACAGCCAGAACGTGCGTGATCTGCGTCAGCCGTTTGGCGGCACGAAAGCGTCGGGCGTGGGCCGCGAAGGCGGGACGTGGAGCTATGAAGTATTCCTCGAACCGAAGAACGTCTGCGTGTCGCTCGGCTCGCATCATATTCCGCGCTGGGGCGTCTAACCGCGACATCGAAAACACCTGGGAGACCGCGATGGGCAAACTCGCGCTGGCAGCAAAGGTCACACACGTGCCGTCGTTATATTTATCCGAGCTCGACGGTCCGCACAAGGGTTGCCGTCAAGCCGCGATCGACGGGCACCACGAAATCGGCCGACGTTGTCGCGAACTCGGCGTCGATACGATCGTCGTGTTCGACGTGCACTGGCTCGTGAATAGCGAATACCACATCAATTGCGCGCCGAAGTTCGAAGGCGTGTACACGAGCAACGAACTGCCGCATTTCATCAAAAACATGCCGTACGCGTACCCGGGCAATGTCGGGCTCGGTGAGTTGATCGCGGAAGTCGCCAACGAAATGGGCGTGAAAAGCCGCGCGCACAGCGAGACCACGCTCGAACTCGAATACGGCACGCTGGTGCCGATGCGCTATATGAACGGCGATCAGCACTTCAAGACGGTGTCGGTGGCGGGCTGGTGCATGTGGCACGACCTCCCGACCAGCGCGCGCTTCGGCCTCGCGGTGCGCAAGGCCATCGAAGAACGCTACGACGGTACCGTGGCCATTCTCGCGAGCGGCTCGCTGTCGCATCACTTCGCGAACAACGGCACCGCCGATCAGTTCTTGCACAAAGTCTGGAGCCCGTTCCTCGAGCAGATGGATCGCAGCGTGGTGCGCATGTGGGAAGCCGGCGACTGGAAGACCTTCTGCGACATGCTGCCGCTCTACAACGAGAAATGCTGGGGCGAAGGCGGCATGCACGATACCGCGATGCTGCTCGGCGCGCTCGGCTGGGATCGTTACGATGGCAAGGTCGAAGTCATCACGCCTTATTTCGGCAGTTCTGGCACCGGCCAGATCAACGCGATCTTCCCGGTCACGCCGCTACCCGTCTGACACTCGCGAGGAAATCGCCATGCCTCACTTGACACTCGAATACAGCGCCAATCTCGCAGATGCTCAACGGCTCGGCGCACTCTGCAAAGACCTCGCGCAGTGCCTCGACACGCAGCGCGATAACGGCGAGCGCGTCTATCCGCTCGGCGGAATTCGCGTGCGTGCGCTGCGCTGCGAACAGTACTGCATCGCCGATGGGCGCCCCGACGCCGCGTTCCTGCACGCGAACCTGAAGATCGGCGCGGGTCGCTCGGAGGCCGTCAAACAGGCGACCGGCGACGCGCTGTTCGCGCTGATCAAACAGTGCTTCGCCACTGAGTTCGAACGACAGGGGCTCGCGTTGTCGCTCGAAATCAACGAGTTCAGCGAAGCGGGCACCTGGAAGCACAACAATCTGCACGCGCGGCTCAAGGGCTGACACATCATGCTAGATGAACACATCATTCGCGAGCTCGCCGCGCAACTCGATCACGCGGAAAAGACCCGTACCCAACTGCGCCATTTTTCCGCGCAGCATCCTCAGATGACGGTACAGGACGGCTACGCGATTCAACGCGAGTGGGTCAAGCTTAAACTCGCCGAAGGCCACGTGATCAAGGGCAGGAAGATCGGCCTGACGTCGCGCGCGATGCAGCGCTCGTCGCAGATCGACGAACCCGACTACGCGCCGCTGCTCGACAGCATGTTCATCGACAGCGGCCAAGACATTCGCGTGGATCGTTTCATCGCACCGCGCGTCGAAGTGGAACTCGCGTTCGTACTGAACAAGCCGTTGAAAGGCCCAGGCGTCACGCTGTTCGATGTGCTCGACGCGACCGCCTATGTGACACCGGCCATCGAAATCATCGACGCGCGCATCGAGCAGTTCGATCGCGAAACGCGCGCGCCGCGCAAGGTCTACGACACGATCTCCGACTTCGCCGCGAACGCGGGCGTCGTGCTCGGCGGCAGGCCCGTGCGTCCGCTCGACGTCGACCTGCGCTGGGTCGGCGCGCTGCTGTACAAGAACGGCGCGGTCGAGGAAAGCGGGCTCGCGGCGGCGGTGCTCAACCATCCGGCCACCGGCGTCGCGTGGCTCGCCAACAAGATTGCCCCGTACGACGAATCATTGAACGCGGGCGACGTAATCCTGAGCGGCTCATTCACGAGCCCGATTCCGGCCCGGGCGGGCGACACGTTCCACGTCGACTATGGCCCGCTCGGCGGCATCGGTTTGAATTTCATCTGAGAGCGACGACATGTCCTTGCCGACCAACCCCTTCAAACGCGCGCTCGCCGACGGCCGGCCGCAGTTCGGCTTGTGGGCCGCGCTCGCCGACGCCTATGTGACCGAACTGCTCGCCACCGCCGGTTTCGACTGGCTGCTGATCGACAACGAGCACGCGCCGAACGACGTACGCAGCACGCTGTCGCAATTACAGGCGGTCGCCGCGTATCCGTCGCATCCGGTCGTGCGACCGGTGAGGAGCGACGCCGCGCTGATCAAGCAGTTGCTCGACATCGGCGCGCAAACGCTGCTGCTGCCGATGATCGACACGGCCGCGCAGGCGCTCGACGCGGTCGCGGCCACGCGTTATCCGCCGCAAGGGATTCGCGGCGTCGGCAGCGCGCTCGCGCGTGCGTCGCGCTGGAATCGGGTGCCCGACTATCTGAACACCGCCGCCGACGAACTGTGCGTGATCGTGCAGGCGGAGACCGTGCAGAGCCTCGACAATCTCGCGGAGATCGCGCGTGTGGATGGTGTCGATGGCGTGTTTTTCGGGCCGTCGGATCTGAGCGCGTCGATGGGATTGCTCGGCAAACCGGGCGACGCGCGCGTGCGCGATGCGATTCGCCGCGGCATCGATACCGTGCGCGGCGCTGGCAAGGCGGCGGGCGTGCTCGCCCCTGATCCCGCGCTGGCGGCCGAATATCTGGCGGCGGGCGCGGGCTTCGTCGCGGTCGGCACGGATACCGGTTTGCTGAGCCGCGCGGCCGCGGACCTCGCCGCGTCGTACAAGAGCACGGCGGCGATGGCACCGCAGGTCAAAGGCGGGTATTGACGCAAAAGCTGCGGCAAAAGCCGCGAGCCGCCGCACCCACCCGCGCTCGCGGCCTTCACCTTCCCGCTACTCCCCCGCCGGCCACGGCAAGTCTCGCGCCGACCAATCCAGCTCGACGCCCATTACACAGCGCCCGCTCGCCAATTGCGCGGCCAACGTCACGGCGATGCACGGCCGCCCGCTCGCGAGCGACAGATAAGGATTGCTGGTAATCGCCTCGCCGGGCAGCAGCACCGCATTGCGGAAGTACGGCCGATGATCCCAGCGCGCATCGCGCGGATTCGCGACCGGCTGCAGCGACGCGGCGTCCTCGCTCCATGCGGGCCCGCGCACCTCGTGACCGATCTGGCGACCGGTATCGTCGAGAAGGAAGCAGCTGATGCAACGCCTGAAGGTCGCGAGCAGCGCGAATGCATCGTCCATCGTGACGCCGGCGCGCAACGCGTCGGCCGCGCGCCGCAGTTCCAGCCGGTACGGCTCCATCTCGGATTCGAACAACGCATACTGATGCGCCCGGCCCTGCGCGATCACGTCGAATGCATCGTCGATCTGGCGGTGCACCGACTCGGGCGGCGCGATCTCGACAGCCGGCCGGCCGAGCAGAAAGCCCTGCGCGAAATCGACATTCGACTCGACCGCGAGAATCAGCTCGTCGGCCGTCTCGACGCCTTCGACGACCACCAGCATCCCCGCCTGATGCAGCAGCGACACCAGCTTCGGCAGGATCGGCTGCTGCGTGCCGTGCGTAGTCGCGCGAATCAGCTCGCCGTCGAGCTTCACGATGTCCGGCCGGATGCGCAGCAGCCGGTCGAGATTCGACTGGCCCGCGCCGAAGTCGTCGACTGCGATCAGGAAGCCGTGCTGCCGATAGCGGGCCGCCGCGCGCGACATCTCGTCGACGCTGCCGCCATGCGATTCGAGAATCTCCAGAATCACGCGCTCGGGTTCGAGCCCCGCGGCGCGCACGATTTTCGTCAACTGGTCGGCATAGCCGTCGGCGACGAAGGTGGCCGGCAGGATGTTCAGGAACAGCCACGCATCGCCGGGCAGCGCGCGGCGCGCGTTGCCGAGATGCACCGCGTGGCTCGCGCGGTCGAGCGCGCCTTCGTCGCTCGACGGCTTCGGCGCGAACATCACGACCGGCGGCACCAGCGTGCCGTCGTCGTGCTCGCCGCGCAGCAGCGCCTCGAAGCCGACCTGCTTCTGATGCGACAGGCTGTAGAGCGGCTGGAAGTGCGAGATCAGATAGAAGTCTTCCCAGCGGTAACGCGGCGCAAGCACATCGTCGAACGGCGGCTGCAGCGCGTCGAACGGCAGCGCGCGCTCCGCGCAGACACGGTTGCGGCCCGTCTGCTTCGCGCGCAGCAACGCTTCGTCCGCGCGATCGAGCAGCACCATGAAGCTTTCGCCGCGCCGGTGCTCGGCTACGCCAAAGCTCGCGGTCAGATGGCCGTCCGGCCGTTCGATCGCGGCGATGTCGAGGCGCAGCCGCTCGGCGAGTTGCAGCGCGCCGGTGAGATCATCGTCGATCAGCAACGCGAACTCCTCGCCGCCGATGCGGCTCACGCTGTGGTAAAGCGCGACCGCGTCCTTCAGCACCTGCGCGACCTGGAACAGCGCATGATCGCCGACCGCATGGCCGAAGCGATCGTTGAGCGACTTGAAGCTGTCGATGTCCAGAAAGATCGCACTGATCCGCGCGCCCGGCGCCAGCGTTTCGAGGCGTCCCTCCGCGTGCTTGACGAACGAGCGGCGGTTTTGCAGGCCGGTCAGCGGATCGGTTGCGGCGAGCTGCGCAAGCTGGCTTTCGAGCAGAAAGTGATTGCGCCGGAAACGGTAGAAGCCGAAATGGAACACCACCGCCATCGGCGCGCCGATCGCGATGACCCACGTCCACACAGCAGCGTCGACCTCGGGCGCATGGGCTTTGCCGCGCAGCAGCGCGATGGCCGCCGCGTAGAACAGCGCGCTGCCGGTCGCGAAATGGGCGGGCGTGAGCCATAGGGGCGCCGCGCAGATTGGTATCACGACGAACGCGGGCAATAGCCACGCCAACGGATGCGTGAGGCCGCTCGCATTCAGCACGAGCCCGCCGATCAGCACCAGCTCGTACGCGACGCCGATCGCGCCGAACAGCGTCGTCGACTTCGCGCGCGGGATCGCCAGCACCAGCAGCGCAAGCACGAGCGCGCACAGCAGCCGGTAGCCGAGCGGCGAGGACGGAGCGCGGATCAGTTCGCGCACCACCACCATGCACAGGAACGCAACCACGGTGAAGCCCATCGTCACGAGGGAAAGCGGCCGCTGATGGTCGAGCGAGCGCCGGTGAAAGCGCTCACGCAGGCTCGGCTGGGACAGGTGCTGCGTCGGGATGGCAGACATAGAGGGCTGATCAGGATGGGTTTCCGGTCACTCCGCCAATGGTTATCGGCAAACGTTCGATAAACATTTATGGCTAACGTAAGACGACGTACAAATTGCGGCGCGCTCCATTACGCCGCCATCACCCGATCGCGCCCCGCCGCTTTCGCCGCGTACAACGCACGGTCGGCGCGCGCCATCAACTGCGCGAGCGATTCGCCGCGCCGCTGCTGATCGACGCCGACGCTGAACGTATAGCGCAACCCGCGCGGCCTTTCGTCCGGCACGGTGGCGGCGAGGCGCGCCCGCAGCCGCTCGAGCAGCACGACCGCCTCGGCAGCCGAAGTCGCCGGGCATAGCACGCCGAACTCCTCGCCGCCCGGGCGCCCGAATACGTCGCCGATGCGCAGCTCGCGCGCGACGAATGCCGCGAAGTGCGCGAGCACCTGGTCGCCGGCCGCGTGGCCGTGCGTATCGTTGACGGCCTTGAACGAATCGATGTCGACGATCGCGATGGCGACCGGCGAGCCCGTGCGCAGCGATGCGTTCAGCAGCGCGCCGCCGATTTCGATGAACGCGCGACGTGACAGCGCGCCGGTCAGATCGTCGACGTTCGCGAGCCGCTCGAGGCGCTCGGCGAGCCGGTCGTGCGCGAGCATCACGACGCCGATCGACAGGAACGGCGGCGCGAGAATGCCGAGCGCGAGAAACACGATGTTGGGCATCGACACCTGCATCAGGCTCGCCTGCTCGAGCAGATGGAAGCCGTACATGACGCCGCGTGTCGTGTGGCCGAGGCACAGCAGCAGCGCCGCGGTCGCGAGAAAGTAGAAGCTGTAGCGCGGCCGGTTGGCCGGGCGTCCGGTCAGCATCAGCAGACCGAGCGCTGCATAGACGGTCGCGTGATAGGCGGAGACCAGCGCGACGCGCGCATTGAAGTTCGGCGCAACGAAGGTCCAGTAGATCATGCCAGCCAATACGAATAGCAGCCCCACATATGCGGGCCACGGCCGTGGGCGGCGGCCGAGGAAACGCAGGCAGCCTTCGAACAGGAGCAGCAGCGCGAGCGCGAATAGCACGTTGGCCACGACCAGCGTCAGCCAGGGCGATGCATGTCCCTGTAACGCGGTACCCAGAAGCGCGACGACCACGATCGCGTTGGCGGCGATCCAGTAGCCGACACCCGGAATCTCCGCGGGCCTTAGCGACAGCAGCACGGCCATCGCGATTGCGTCCGCCAGAATCGTGACCAGCAGAATAGTGAGTGGATTGAGCATTGCGAATTGTTTTGAATCGAAGGTCGCTACTCGGCCAATGCCGGCATGCGACGATAACTTTCATTACGGTTTCAGGCAATTCCGCAATTCAATTCGCGCGATTCACCACCCGCCGAATGCATGATTTAAAGCGCAAAGCTCAAAGCATGCCGGAATTGTCGGCTAATCCGCCTATTGTTGCGCAAGCCTTTTTGCATGAAGCGGAAGGCAAACGTTTCAATTTTGTTTGAAGCAGCAAAAATTACGTAATTCATGTGTCTCGAATGCGCATCAATAAACGTCTAAGCTGAGTAATGGAAAGTGGCTAAAAGCCAGTGTCTTAAGTAGACTTCTCACGATGTGTGCCGGACGCGCCAGACATGCCGGTACAAATGACGTAAATGGCGCGGCGCGCGATTGCCGAACGACTGCGCTGCCCAATTGAGCAAACGTTTGCGAATGCGCAACGGGTAGCGACCACTTCCGGAAAACATGGCCCCAATCCTCGACTATCTGCTTGAACGCCAAATCTCGCCGCAATGGCGCGGCATGCTAAGCGCACTGGCGAGCGAGTTCGAAGCGCAGATCGGACGCGACGAATTGCGTCAGCTGATGCATCGCGTCGGCAACCGTTTTGCGCTCGCGCATCCGCTGCCCGCCTGCGCATCGACGGCCGAGCTCGAGCAGGTGTTGAACGCTTACTGGCATCAGATGGATTGGGGTTACGTCGCACTCGCCGACGAGGCGGAGTCGCTGCGCATCATTCACTATTGCGCGCCGCTGCCGGCCTTCGGTGAATCGGCGCTCGCCTGGACGCCGGCGTTTCTCGAAGGCGCTTATCAAACGTGGTTGAGCGCGTTGGGCGCGCAGGGTTTGTCGGTCGTGCAGACGAGCGCATTCGGCGAGGACAGCTCGCTCGAATTCCGACTCGGCCGTCATCCGGCCTGAGCATCAGCGGCTCGGTATGCGAACGACATACCAATTCAGGACAGCGGTAGTAATGCAAGAAATGTGCGACGTCGATACAGCCGACGCGTGGAAGCAGGGAAGGCAGTTCCAATAAACAGCGCCCGAGGAATCGTCTCGGGGCAATGCACGGTATGTACCGGACGACGGCATCATGAGTTCATCGAGCGACATCGAAAAACTGTTCGAGCAATTCGGCGGCGACGCCAACGCGTACCAGGAGATCGGTCGCGAAAACGATGCGCGCAGCGCGCGCACTCGTTGGCCGCTGCTCGTCACGCTCGATCTGACGCAGCCGGCCATTCCAGCAATCGGCCAGCTTCGAGACACGAAACAGCAGCCGCCGGCGAGCGTGGCGCCACGGGCCGCCGCCGCCCACGACGACACGACACCGAAAGACATGGCATCGGTGACGCGCGCGAAGGCGCCGCTGTTCACGCGCCCTCACCGGCGTGACATTCCACCGGTGCCGGTGACTCCCGCGCAGCCAGCGGCGCCCAGTGGCGGGTCGCGCTTCAGTACCGCTGAAGCCGACGAGGCGGCCGCGCGCACGGCGGCGGGCGTCGCGTCATCGGGCATCGCTGCCGCGCCGGGTTTGCCGGCTGCCCCGGCTGCTGCCGCGCCCACGCTGATCCCGCCGATCCCGCCGATCTCCGCATCGCCTCTGGCAGCGACGCAAGCTTCGGTTCCACCGACCGCGCCCGCATGGGTCGCATCCGGCGTCAGCGCTGCACCGGCAGCGTCGATGCAACCGCTACAGGCCGGGCAACCCAGCTACCCCGCCCCGCCCGCGCAGCCGGCCCAGCCACCGTCGATCCTCGGCAAGATGTTTGCCGCGCAGACCCCGTCAGCGCCGCCGCAAGCTGCCGCGCCCGCGCCACAGCCCACGTCGCTGAACGCGGTGTTCGACCGTCTGCGCGGCACGCCCGTGCAAGGCGCGCAGCCACCCAGCGGCCCCGCGCGCGGCGGCTTCCCCTCGTGGCTCACCAACGGTCCGCGTCGGTCATGAAAGTCATTGCCGTGGTGTCCGCCAAGGGCGGGGTCGGCAAGACCACCCTCGCCGCCAATCTCGCCTCCGTGCTAGCCAACAGCGGCCGGCGCGTGATCGCGCTCGATCTCGATCCGCAGAACGCCCTGCGGCTGCATTTCGGCGTGCCGCTCGACAGCATCGACGGCGTGTCGCGCGCAACGCTCTCCGGCAACCCGTGGCAAACGGTGATGTTCGACGGCATCGACGGCGTGACCGTGCTGCCCTATGGCGCGCTGCTAGAAGACGACCGCCGCCGCCTCGAGGCGCATATCGACCAGCATCCGCAATGGCTCGCGCAGTCGCTGCAGAGCCTGCGGCTCGATGCGTCCGACATCGTCATCATCGACACGCCGCCCGGCTCGTCGGTCTACGTGCGGACCGCGCTGAGCGCGGCCACCTTCGCGCTGAACATCGTGCTCGCCGACGCCGCGTCGTACGCGGCGATCCCGCACATGGAGCGGCTGATCGAAACCTACGCGGCGCCGCGCGGGGACTTCGGCGGTGTCGGCTACGTGGTCAACCAGATCGACCAGTCGCGCCAGCTGACCAAGGACGTGCTGAAGGTGTTGCGCCAGATGCTCGCCGGCAAGGTGTTCCCCGGCGTGATTCATCTCGACGAAGGCGTCAGCGAAGCGCTCGCCTGCGACACGACGCTGATCCACTACGATCCACTGAGCCAGGCCGCCGCCGATTTGCGCGCGTGCGGCGCGTGGCTCATGGCGGCGCTCGACGCGATCGCCGCTCAGCCGAGGAACGTCGCATGAGCGGCCCGGCCTCCTCCCGCGAACCCGAGGGCGGCGAGCCTTCGCGGTTCGAACGCTTCATCGAAGCGAACTTCTGGAACAGCCGCATCGTCACCGGGCTCGTCACGCTGCTCGCGCTGTACATGCTGTACTTCGTGTTCACGGTGCCGCTCGAGTTCTATCAGCAGCTGACCTTCGCGACGCTGTGCTTCGTGCTCGCGCTGATGTTTCGCCGTCTGCCCGGCCGCTACGCGACGATGGTGATGATCATGCTGTCGATCGTCGCGTCGGGCCGCTACATGTACTGGCGTCTGACCGAAACGACCGGCTGGGAGCGGCCGCTCGACGCCGCCTGGGGTTTGCTGCTCGTCTCCGCCGAGGTTTACGCGACGCTCGTGCTGATGCTCGGCTACTTCCAGACCGCGTGGCCGCTCAAGCGCAAGCCGATGCCGCTGCCCGCCAATCGCGACGAGTGGCCGACCGTCGACGTGTTCATCCCAACCTACAACGAGCCGCTCGCGGTCGTGAAGCCGACCGTCTACGCGGCGCTCGCGCTCGACTACCCGGGCGACAAGATGTCGATCCACGTGCTCGACGACGGCCGCCGCCCCGAGTTCAAGGCGTTCTGTGAAGAGGTCGGCGTGAACTGGACGATCCGCACGAACAACCGTCACGCGAAGGCCGGCAACATCAACGAGGCGATGAAGATCACGAGCGGCGAGTATCTCGCGATCTTCGACTGCGATCACATCCCGACCCGCTCGTTCCTGCAGATCGGCCTCGGCTGGTTCCTGCGCGACAAGCTGCTGTCGATGCTGCAAACACCGCACCACTTCTTCTCGCCCGACCCGTTCGAGCGCAACCTCGGCACCTTCCGCAAGGTGCCGAACGAGGGCGAGTTGTTCTACGGCCTCGTGCAGGACGGCAACGACCTGTGGAACGCGACGTTCTTCTGCGGCTCGTGCGCGCTGTTGCGCCGGAACATGGTCGAAGAGATCGGCGGCATCGCGGTGGAAACCGTGACCGAGGACGCGCACACCGCGCTGAAGCTGCACCGCCTCGGCTACACCACCGCGTATCTGGCGATTCCGCAGGCCGCCGGCCTCGCGACCGAAAGCCTGTCGGGCCACATCGGTCAGCGCATCCGCTGGGCGCGCGGCATGACGCAGATCTTCCGCATCGACAATCCGCTCGCCGGCAAGGGGCTGAAGATCGGCCAGCGCCTGTGCTATCTGAACGCGATGATGCACTTCTTCTACGGCGTGCCGCGTCTCGTGTTCCTGACCGCGCCGCTGTCGTATCTGTTCTTCGGCGCGCATGTGATCGAAGCGGCGGCCAGCACGATCGCGATCTACGCGCTGCCGCACATGATGCACGCGAGCATCACGAACTCGCGGATGCAGCGGATGTTCCGCCATTCGTTCTGGGCCGAGGTGTACGAGTCGGTGCTCGCGTCGTACATCACCGCACCGACGCTGCTCGCGCTGATCAATCCGAAGCTCGGCAAGTTCAACGTGACGGCCAAGGGCGGCGTGATCGAGAAAAGCTACTTCGACTGGTCGATCTCGCGGCCGTATCTGTTCCTGCTGCTGCTGAACCTGCTCGGCTTCCTCGCGGGCCTCGTGCACATCTATCTGAACTGGCACGTGCGCAGCATCGTCGAGACCACGGTGCTCAATCTCGCGTGGACCAGCTACAACATGCTGATCCTCGGCGCGAGCGTGGCCGCCGCGAGCGAGCGTCGCCAGATCCGCGCGGTGCCCCGCGTCGCGATGAAGATGCCGGTGATGCTGAAGTTCTCGACCGGCCGCACGCTCGCCTGCGAAACGATCGACTACTCGGAAGGCGGCGTTGGTGTCGCGCTGCCCAGCATGATCGAAGTGCCGATGCAGGAGCCCGTGACCGTGTCGCTGTTCCGCGGCGACGAAGAGTACGCATTCCCCGCCACCGTCAGCTTCACCGAGCCGGGCCGCGTGGGCCTGCGCTTTTCGTCGCTGTCGCCTGAACAGGAGTACGAGTTCGTGAAGACCACCTTCGCCCGCGCGGACGCGTGGACCGGCTGGGCCGAGGGACGCGAGACGGACACGCCGCTGCGCGGCCTGTCGCATGTGCTGAAGGTCGGCGTGCGTGGCATCGCGGGGCTGTTCGAGCATCTATACGACGACTTGCGCAGTTCGATCAAAAGCCGTCCCGCGGACGTCAAGAAGCTAAAAACGAAAGACTGATCTATGGGCTACCGGATGCCTAAGGACAACATCGAACACCCGGCTAACGGGCGCAACAGCACTGGACCCCAATCGCGCGTGTTAGCCCGCCACGGCTCGCAGCGCTCGCGGCGAATCATGCGCGGCGCCGCCTGCTGGCTTGCGCTGCAGACCGCGCTGGCGTCGTTCGTGCCGCTCGCTGAAGCGGCTGCACCGGCTGCTGCTCCGGCAGCCACCACCGCGGCCAAACCGGCCCCGGCCGCCGCCGCAACCGCCGGCGCGGCGGAAACCCCGCAAGTCGCGACCGGTGTCGGCAACGTGCCCGCGCCGAGCGCGGCGGTGCCGTTCGATCCGAACGCGATCGCCCAGGACCAGCTCGCCACGCCGACGCCCGCGCTCGCGGCATCGTCGGTGAAGGCGCTCGGCATGCGCACGCCGACCACCGCCGAGCCCGGCACGCTGGTGCCGGGAGGCCGCCGTCAGACGCTGACGTTCGCCGACTTCGGCGCGCTCGACCCGCTGCAACTGCGCGGCGTCGACGGCCAGAACGGCATCGCGTTCTCGGTGCGCGGCGACGAGGTCGTGACCGGCGCGACGCTGCATCTGATCTACAGCTACTCGCCCGCGCTGCTGGCGAACCTGTCGCAACTGAAGGTGCTGATCAACGGCGAGGTCGCCGCGACGCTGCCGCTGCCGCACGAGCAGGCCGGCATGCTGGTCGCGCGCGACATCACGATCGATCCGCGCTTCATCACCGACTTCAACCACCTGAACCTGCAACTGATCGGCCATTACACGACCGCCTGCGAAGACCCCGCGAACTCGTCGCTGTGGGCGACGATCAGCAACGCGAGCTCGCTCGACCTGACCTACTCGTCGCTCGCGACGAAGGCGGAACTGGCCGCGCTGCCGCAGCCGTTCTTCGACCGCCGCGACGTGCGCCGCCTCGAACTGCCGTTCGTGTTCGCGCAGAAACCCGGCAACGGCACGCTCGAAGCCGCGGGCATCGTCGCGTCATGGTTCGGCTCGCTCGCCGGCTATCGCGGCGCGCTGTTTCCGACCCAGCTCGACAACCCGCCACTGTCGGGCAACGCGGTCGTGTTCGCGACCAGCGACCAGCATCCGGCCGGCGTGACGATTCCCGAGATCACCGGGCCGACCATCGCGGTAATCGAGCGCGATGCGAACGCGCGCGGCAAGCTGCTGCTCGTGCTCGGCCGCGACGAGGCCGAGCTGAAGACCGCCGCGAAGTCGCTCGGCATCGGCCATAGCACGCTGTCCGGCGCGAGCGCGACGATCACGGCACTGAACGAGATCACGCCGCGCGTGCCGTACGACGCGCCGAACTGGCTTGCGACCGACCGCGCGGTGCGCTTCGGCGAACTCGCCGATCCGAAAGACCTGACCGTGTTCGGCTACGACGCCGACGCGGTGCGCATCAACATGCGTGTGGCGCCCGATCTGTTCATGTGGCACACGCGCGGCGCGCCGATCGCTCTGCGCTACCGCTACACGGTGCGACCCAAGCGCGACCGCTCGTCGCTGAACATCAGCGTGAACAACGGCTTCGTGCAGGCGCTGCCGATTCCGGCACGCTCGACGTCGGTGTTCGAGCTGAGCCGCTACTTCAGCCTGATCATGCCGGACGGCACCGCCGACGCGCGCCGCAACATCCGCATCCCGCCGCTGCTGATGACGCCGCGCACCCAACTGCGCCTGCACTTCTACTACGACATCCCGAACACCGGCGAATGCGCGGGCCGCCTGCTGCAGAACGTGGTCGGCGCGATCGATCCGAACTCGACGATCGACCTGTCGTCGTTCCCGCACTACATGGCGCTGCCCGACCTGGCCGCGTTCGCCAACAGCGGCTTCCCGTTCACACGGATGGCGGATCTCTCGGAGACCGCCGTCGTGCTGCCGGACGACCCGGACGCGAGCGACTATGGCCTGTATCTGCTGACGATGGGCCGGATGGGCGAATCGACCGGCTTTCCGGTCGCCGGCGTGACCGTCACCCACGCGGCCGACGTCGACCACTTCGCGGACAAGGACCTGCTGGTGTTCGGCGCGCCCGGCAAGCAGCCGCTGTTGCAGCGCTGGTCGAAGTCGATGCCGTTCTCCAGCAACGGCGACGCGCACACGTTCCAGCTCACCGACCTCGTGTTCAAGCTGCGGGACTGGTGGCACGGCGAGCGCGGCGTCGAGCGCACGCCCGCGCGCGCCGATCTGACGATGGTCAGCTCAAACGGCGCGGCGCTGCTGACCGGCTTCGAGTCGCCGCTCCAGAGCGGCCGCAGCGCGGTTGCGCTGATCAGCGCGGCCGGCCCGTCGGATGCGGACTTGTCCGCCGCGCTGCTCGACGCCGACGTGCTGCCGAAGATTCAAGGCGCGATGGCCGTGATCCATGGCCGCGACGTCACCGTCACGTCGAACGGCTCCGCATACTATGTCGGCCATTTGTCGCCGCAGGAGTATCTGCGCTGGGCGCTGTCATCGCATCCGCTGCTGCTGTTGTTCGGCGGCGTGCTCGCCGCGCTGATCATCGCGGGCCTGTGCTACCGGACGCTGCGCGCGCTTGCCGCGCGTCGACTGAAGGACTGATGGAACGGATATGACTCGTATGCGGTTTCGGATCGGCAGAAGAACCTCTTTTGCGCTGGCGCTCGGTATCGGCATTGCGGCGTCGGCGAGTCTTGCGGCTTCGAGCAGCCCCGCTCAGGCCGCGCAGAACGGCGCCGCCTGCGGCGACTGGAGTGCGTGGCGAACCTTCGTGCAACGCTTCGTGCAGGCCGACGGCCGCGTGATCGACTACTCGACGCCGACCCAGCAGACCACTTCGGAAGGCCAGTCCTACGCGCTCTTTTTCGCGCTGGTCGCCAACGACCGCGCGACCTTCGACAAGCTGCTCGGCTGGACCCGCGCGAATCTCGCTGGCGACCAGTTCGACGCGCAGAACCTGCGGCTGCCCGCGTGGCAATGGGGCAAAAAACCGGACGGCTCGTACGGCGTCCTCGATCCGAATTCGGCATCGGATTCCGACCTCTGGATCGCCTACGACCTGCTGCAGGCCGGCCGCCTGTGGCACAACCCCGCCTACACGCAGCTCGGGCGGGCGCTCGCCGAGCGCATCGCGCACGACGAAGTCGCGAATCTGTCCGGTCTCGGGCCGATGCTGCTGCCGGGCGCGCAGGGTTTCAGGAACGGCGGCGTCACGCGCCTGAATCCGAGCTATCTGCCGCTGCCGCTGCTGCGCGCGCTCGCGCACGAGGTGCCGGACGGCCCGTGGGCCAAGCTCGCCGACAACGCCTATCAGTTCGTCAAAACCGTGTCGCCGCAAGGCTTCGCGCCCGACTGGGCGGCGTGGCAGAACGGCCGGTTCGTCGTCGATCCTAAGCACGGCGACGTCGGCAGCTACGACGCGATCCGCGTCTATTTGTGGGCCGGCCTCGCGTCGCCCGCCGATCCGCTCGCGAAGCCGTGGCTCGGCGCGCTCGGCGGCATGCGCGCGAAGGTCGCGCAGAACGGCTTCCCGCCGGAGAAGGTGTCGTCGACCACCGGCGCGTCGAGCGGCGAAGGCCCGCTCAGCTACTGGGGCGCGCTCGCGCCTTACTTCAAGACGCTGGGCGACGAGCATGGCCTCGGCCTCGCGCGCACGCGGCTCGCCGCGCTCGACGCGAGCGTGCCGGGCCGCGAACCGGTGTACTACGATCGTGTGCTCGGTCTGTTCGGCACAGGGTTCATCGATGGACGCTACCGCTTCGATGAAGCCGGCAGCCTCGTGCCCGCCTGGAGGGCCGCATGCGATTGAACGCTCTCGCCGCGTCGCTGCGTATCGCGCTGTCCCTTGGCGCGGTGCTCTGCGCGGCCGCGACAGCGCCCGATGCGCTCGCGCAGGCGACCAAGGATCCGCTGAGCGTGCTGATCGATCAGGGCAAGTACTGGCAGTCGCATCGGCGCGGCGACCTCGCCGAGCAGGCGTGGCAGAAGGTGCTTAGCATCGATCCGAAGCAGCCCGACGCGCTGTTCGGCATGGGCATGGTGCTGGCCGACCGCAAGGACGCGGCCGGCGCGCAGCAATACCTCGCGCGGCTGAAGGCGGCCGCGCCGAACTATCCGAATCTCGATGAGCTCGGCCGCCGGCTGGGCCAGACCAGCCCGCGCGATCAGACGATCAACGAAGCGCGCCGGCTCGCGCAAGCCGGACAAAGCGCGAGCGCGGCGCAGGAGTATCAGCGCGCGCTGACCGGCAAGCCCGCCACGCCGCAGTTGCAGCTCGAGTACTACCAGGCGCTGTCGGCGACGCCGCAGGGCTGGGACGAAGCGCGCCGCGGCCTCGAACAGCTCGCGCACGACAACCCGAACGACCCGCGCTTCGCGCTCGCGTACGCGCAGCATCTGACCTATCGCGACGTCACGCGGCGCGACGGCATCGCGCGGCTGCAGAAGCTCGCGGGCGACACCTCGGTCGGCGCGGCGGCGAAAAAGAGCTGGCGCCAGGCGCTGCTATGGCTCGACGCGCGACCCTCCGACGCCGCGCTGTACGAGTCGTTCTTCCAGACCGCCGGTGAAGATGCCGCCGTGAAGGCCCGCTACGAATCGATGGTGCAGCAGGACGCCGCGGCGCGTGCCCGCGCGCAGCAAAACGCCGCCGCCGACGCGCGCGGCCGCGTGATCGCCGAGGGCTTCGCCGCGCTCGACCGCGACGACATCGTGACCGCGCGCGCCAGGTTCTCGTCGGTGCTCGCAAACAGTCCTAACGATACCGACGCGCTAGGCGGCATGGGCATCGCCGCGCTGAAGCAGGAGCATTTCGCCGACGCGCGCAACTACCTGGAGCGCGCCTCGCGCGGCCCCAATCCGGCGCGCTGGAAAACCGCGCTCGACAGCGCGACCTACTGGACCTACACCAGCGAAGCGATCGGCGCGCGCAGCAATGGCGAGTTCGCGAAGGCGAAGGCGCTGTTCGAGCGCGCGATCGCGCTGAATCCGTCCGACGTGACCGCGCAGGTGCAGCTCGGCGAAATGCTGCTTCAGACCGGCGACCCGGCCGGCGCCGAGCAGGCGTACCGGATGGCGCTGCGCCGCCAGGCCGACAACCCCGACGCGATTCGCGGCCTCGTCGGCGCGCTCGCCGCGCAGGGCCGCGCCGACGAGGCGCTGCAGTTCGCCAATCAGCTGAACGCGGAGCAGCAAGCGAAGGTCGGCGGCATCGACCGTTTGCGCGGCGAAGCACAGGCGGCGCAGGCACGCGCGGCCGAAGCGCGTGGCGATCTCGGCACCGCGCGCAGCCTGTTCGAGGACGCGCTGCTGAACAAGCCCGACGATCCGTGGCTGCGGCTCGACCTCGCGCGCATCTACGTGCGCCAGGGCGCGGTCGCGAATGCGCGCAGCATGATGGACGGCCTGCTCGCCACCCATCCGGACATGACCGATGCGCTGTACGCGAGCGCGTTGCTGTCGGCGGAAACGCAGGACTGGTCGACCGGTCTCGCGCAGCTCGACCGCATTGCGCCCGCGCAGCGCACCGACGCGATGACGACGCTGCAGCATCGGCTGTGGGTGCATCAGCAGGCCGATCTCGCGACGCGCATGGCGAAGAACGGCCAGACGCAGCAGGCCATCGCGACCTTGCGCGCCGCCGAGCCGGTGGCCGGCAACAATCCCGAGCTGATCGGCGTGATCGCCAGCGCGTACCAGCAGGCCGGCGATCCGACTCGCGCGCTGAGTCTCGTGCGCGCAGCGATGAGCGCGGCGCCCGGCAACACCGATCTGCTGCTGCAATACGCAGGCATTCTGTCCGCGGCAGGCCAGCAGGCCGAGCTCGGCAATGTGATGCGCCAGTTGCAGAGCATGCAACTGACGCCGCAGCAGCGCACCGACTTCAACAACCTGAATCTCGGCATCGTGATCCGACAGGCTGACGCAGTACGCCTGCGCGGCGATCTTGCGAGCGCCTACGAGGTGATCGCGCCGTGGCTCGCCGCGATGCCCGACAACCCCGACCTGCAGGCCGCGCTCGGGCGCATGTATGCGAGCGCGGGCGACGACCGCAACGCGCTCACGAGCTTCCGCGTCGCGCTGCAGCGCCGCCCCGACGACCTGAGCCTGCTGCAGGCGGCGATCTCGGCCGCGGCCGGCTCGAAGCAGTTCAGCTACGCGGAAACGCTCGCGAACCAGGCGCTCGCCCTCGCACCCAACGATCCGGGCGTGCTCGCGACGGTGGGCCGCATGTATCGCGCCCAAGGCAATCTGTCGCTCGCGTCGACCTATCTGCAACGCTCGCTGGTCGCGGCCAATACGCCGCTGGTCGCGAATGCGCCCCGTACCGCAGGCGGCAACGTGCCGCGCGGCTGGGAAGCGGCGATGAGCCAGATCGGCGCGACGCCGCTACCGGGCACCAATCCATTCGAAGGCAAGACGGCGATCGCGACTTCGAGCGACGCCGATAATGCCGCGCGTCCCGCGCTCCCGTTCCTGAACACGCAGTCTTCCTCGCCGACGCAGACCGTGCCGAACTATCCGCCGCCCCCTCCGCCCGCGCCGTATGTCGCGCCTTATACGGCGCCCGCCGCGACGCCCTATAACGCGCCTGCCGCGCAACCCGCGCCCGTCGCCGCACCGTATGGAGCACCCCGCTCCGCCGCCGAGGTCGGCGGCTACGGCCAGGAATCCTACGGCTCGAGCCAGTCCGGCGCGCCGTTGCAGCCTTATCCGGGGCAAGGCCCGGCGCCCACGCAGCCGATGCCGATGCCGCAGCAGCAGTACAACGCGGGTTATCCGCAGCCGCAGCCTTATGCGCAGCAGCAGGCGTATCCGCAGCAGCCCTACGGCGCGCAGGACGGCTATGCGGCCACACCCTGGCCGATGTCGCCGGCCGCTCGCGAAGCGCAGGCCAACGCCGCGTCGACGACGCCGCTGCCGTACGGATCGACACGCACCAGCGCGAAGAAGAACACGAAGAAGAGCACCGCGAAAACGAGCCAACCGGCGCCGGTCTATGCGCAGCAACCGCCGCCCTATCCGCAGCAGCAGGGCTATGCGCAGCCGTATCAGCCATATCAGCCGTACCCGCAGCAGCAGCCCTATCAACCGCAGCAGCCTTACCCGAACCAGGGCTACTACGCGCAGCAGCCGTACATTCCGCAACCGCCGGCCGGCTACGCGCAGCCGTACTACCCGCCCGGCAGCAACGCGCGCAACAACCCGCAGCCGAACGTCGCGAACGCGCAGACGCTCGGCGTCGCCGAGGAGCTCGCGCAGATCAATCGCGAGCAGTCGAGCACCGTGTCGGGCGGCCTGATCTTCCGCAATCGCGTCGGCGAGGACGGCCTGTCGGCGCTGACCGACATCGAGGCGCCGGTAGAGGGGCGCATCAAGGCGGGCAACGGTCACGTGGTCGTGACCGCGACCCCGGTCACGCTCGACGCCGGCACCGCGTCGAACAGCACGTCGACGCTCGCGCGCTTCGGCGCGGGGCTTTCGACCGCGTCGTCGGAATCGGCGGCGGTGAACGGCACCAACAACTACGGCAGCCAGACCGCGAGCGGCGTGGGCCTGTCGGTCGGCTATGACAGCCGCAGCATCAGCGGCGATATCGGCGTGACACCGATCGGCTTCCGCGAGACCAACGTCGTCGGCGGCGCGCAGTACAACGGCGGCATCACCGACAAGGTGTCGTACTCGATCGCGGTCGCGCGGCGCGCGGTGACCGACAGCCTGCTGTCGTACGCGGGCGCGCGCGATGCGGCCGCCGGCCTCGAATGGGGCGGCGTCACGTCGAACGGCGTGCGCGCCAGCCTCACGTGGGACGACGGCACCAGCGGCCTGTACGTGAACGCGGCGTATCAGCACTACATGGGCACCAACGTGCCGAGCAACAACGCGGTCAAGGGCGGCGGAGGCGTCTACACGCGTCTGCTGAAAGACGCCGACCAGACGCTGACGGTCGGCGTAAACACGACGATCATGGGCTACAACCGCAATCTGTCGTTCTTCACGTACGGCCAGGGCGGCTACTTCAGTCCGCAGCAGTACGTGATCCTGAATCTGCCGGTCGAATGGTCGGGCCGCGCAGGCCTGTTCACGTACGACGTGAAGGGCTCGATCGGCGTGCAGCATTACCGCGAGGATGCGTCGAACTACTTCCCGCTGAACGACGGCTCGTCGCGCCAGGGCGACGCGGCCGCCGCCGCGCAATCCCTCGGCAACGGTCTGACCGCCGTCTACCCGGGCCAGAGCAAGACCGGCGTGTCGTATTCGATCAGCGGCGTCGGCGAATATCAGCTCGCGCCGCAGCTCGCGGTCGGGGCAACCGCGTCGCTCGGCAACGCTTATCAGTATCGCGAGTGGCTCGCGGCCGTGTACGTGCGCTACAGCTTCAACAAGCAGACCGGCTTGCAGCCGTTTCCGCCGGTGCCGTTGACGTCGCAGTATCTGTCGTTGTCCAACTGACGCCTCACGTTCATTCGCATTCCCTCGCATAGCGCGTACGTCGCGTATCGATCCATGCCGGAAATGCGGGCGCTTCTTCCGCTTTCGCTGCGCTGCAAACGCGCCTCGCGGTAAATGTTGCCCGTGCATCGAACGATGTGCCGAATCGGTACGTTTTCGGACAGGGCTGCTTACCCGGCAAAACCCCGAATAGCGTCCGCGAAGCGTAAACGGTACGGCGATGTGCCATACAATAATTGCAGCTCGCGAGACTGCGCGAAGCCTGCGAAGCTTCGGTCCCGAGCCGACCATTTTCGACGTGAATTCAGGTGGAGCGCTGCATGCCTTTTCCGGCACAAGACTACGGCTGCGCCGGCTGGCGCGGCGAGATGGCGCGACGCATCAGCGAATTCGACTGGCGCGCGACCAGCCTCGGTGCGATCGAAAACTGGCAGCGCAGTCTGACCTCGACGGTCCTGACGATGCTCGCGTCGCCGATGCCGCTCGTGCTGCTGTGGGACGAGCCCGGCTACATGATCTACAACGACGCCTACGCGGTCTTCGCGGGCGGCCGGCATCCGTATCTGCTCGGCCGCCCGGTCGAAGATGGCTGGCCCGAAGTGGCCGACTTCAATCATCACGTCATGGTCACCTGTCTCGCCGGCGGCACGCTGTCGTATCGCGACAAGGCGCTCGTGCTGCTGCGCGACGGCAAGCCGGAAGACGTGTGGATGGATCTGTACTACAGCCCGGTCGCAGGCGACAGCGGCGCGCCGGCCGGCGTGCTGTCGATGGTCGTCGAAACCACCGGGCGGGTGCTAACCGAACGGCTGCGCCAGCAAGCCGAAACCGAACTGCACGAGACCAACGAACGCCTGCAACTTGCACTGAACACCGGCGCGGTGCTCGGCACCTGGGTGCTCGACGTGCGCACGGGCGAGGTCACGGGCGACGAACGCTTCGCGCGCACCTTTTCGTTTGGGCGCGATACAGCTTCGAGAGGCGTCGCGCGCGATGCCGCCACGCAGATGATCCATCCCGATGACCAGCAGCTCAACGATCGACTGACCGCCGAAGCGATCCGCAGCGGCGAGCCGTTTCGCGCCGAGTACCGGATCCGGCGTCCCGACGGCGGCTATATGTGGGTGCAGGCGAACGGCCGCTGCCAGTTCGACGAACACGGCGAACCGACGCGCTTTCCAGGCGTGCTGATCGACATTCACGAACGCAAGATCGCCGAACAGCAGCTTCTTCAGCTAACCGAAACACTCGAGCAGCGCGTCGCCGATTCGATCGCCGCGCGGGCGCTCGCCGAGGAGCAGTTGCGCCAGGCGCAGAAGATGGAAGCGATCGGCAGCCTGACGGGCGGCGTCGCACACGACTTCAACAACGTGCTGCAGGTGATCAACGGCAATCTGCAGATGCTCGCCGCCGACGCCGATGACGACCCCGTCACGCAGCGGCGTCTATCCGCCGCGACCGATGCCGTCAAACGCGGCGCGAAGCTCGCCGCGCATCTGCTCGCGTTCGCGCGGCGTCAGCCGCTGTCACCGACCGTGCTGAATCCGCGCCGCCTGCTGACCGGCATGAGCGAAATGCTGCACCGCGCGCTCGGCGAAACGGTGCGGATCGACACGGTGCTCAGCGACGATCTGTGGAACGTGCAGGTCGACCGCAATCAGCTCGAAAACGCGCTGCTCAATCTTGCGATCAATGCGCGCGACGCGATGCGCGCCGACGGCGCGCTCACCGTGCGCGCGACCAACCGCACGCTCGACGCCGCGTTCTGCCGCGGCAAACCGGAGCTGTCGCCCGGCGAATACGTGGAGTTCTCGGTTGCCGACACCGGTTCGGGGATGCCGCCCGAAGTGCTGCAACACGTGTTCGAACCGTTCTTCACGACCAAGCCCGACGGCCACGGCACCGGCCTTGGCCTGTCCATGGTGTTCGGCTTCGCGCGGCAAAGCGGCGGACATGTGTCGATCGAAAGCGAAGTGGGACACGGCACGACGGTGTCGCTGTTCTTTCCGCGCTGCTGCGAAGCGGAGACGCCGGAGACCGTCGACGGCACCGCGGCGTCGGTCGGCGGCGGCGAAACCATACTCGTCGTCGAGGACGATGCCGACGTGCGGCTGACCGCGGTCGAAATGCTCGCGCAGCTCGGCTACAAGGTGCTGACCGCGTCGAACGGCGACGCGGCGCTCGAGTTCATCGACAGCGACGTGCCGATCGACCTGCTGTTTACCGACGTCGTGATGCCCGGCAAGCTGAAGAGCGTCGAGCTCGCGCAACGCGCGGCCGCGCGCACTCCGCCGCTGCCCACGCTGTTCACATCGGGCTATACGCGCGACGAAATCGTCCACCACGGCAAGCTCGACGCGGGTATCACGCTGCTGTCCAAGCCGTACCGGCGCGACGATCTCGCCCGTCTGGTGCGTAACGTTCTACGCGCGGGCGCGGCGCGCGCGGACCGCGCGGCCGACATGCGAGAGACGCGTATCGCCGCATGCGTGCCGCCCGCGGCGTACGAAAGCGCCACCATGTATGGCGCGACGCAGGCGCCGCCGAAAGGGTTGAAAAAAGAGCCGAAGAGAAAACCGCAAAAGGCGACCCAGCCGCGCGCGGCCCAGGAAGCCGCACGCGTGCTGTTCGTCGAGGACGACACCGAATCGCGCGAGGCGCTCGGCGAACTGCTCGGCGCGCTAGGTCTCGCGTGCACCGCGGTCGCCAGCGCGGAAGCAGCGCTGCCGCTCGCGAGCACCCAACGCTACGACGTGCTGTTGACCGACCTCAAGCTGCCCGGTATGTCCGGCGACGAACTCGCGCGCGCGGTGCGGCAAGTACAGCCCGCAATCCGCGTGCTGCTGGTGTCGGGCTACGGTCGCAGCGCGGAGATCGGAGCGGCGATTCCGGGTGCGCGGCTCCTCGGCAAGCCGCTCGATATCGCGCAGTTGCGACACGAGCTCGCGCAATGGCTCGATCACACCGAAGCGGCGTCCTAGTCCAAACCCCGAACCTTTGCCGCCGTGGCGCACGTGTGTTCATGATGCTTCAGATCGACCTGAATAACGGGCTTTTCGCGAGCGCTTCGGCGCCGTCCGCATTGCTGAGGAATTTCTCCGTGTAGATGTCGCGTTCGAACAGCTGCCCCTGCATCAGCGCGCGGATCGACGCTTCGATCATCACCGGCGGTCCGCACAGATACGCCTTGTGGCCACGAAAATCGCCGCCGAAATGCGCCTTCGCGGCGTCGTGGACGAAGCCGCGAAAACCCTCCCACGCACTGCCGTCGGCCTCGTTCGACAGCGCCGGCACATAGGTGAAATTCGCGTGCCGCTCGGCCAGATCGGTGAACTCGTCGTGGTAGTAAAGCTCTGCGCGATCGCGCGCGCCGTACACCAGCGTGATCGGCCGCGTGTCGCCCTGTTCGAGCAGATCGAGCAGCATCGAACGCGGACTCGACAATCCCGAGCCGCCCGCGATCAGGATCACGGGCTGCGGGTCCGACGCACGCACGAAGAACCGGCCGAACGGGCCGCTGAAACGCAGCGCGTCGCCCGGTTTCAGCGCTTCGTGCAGATAGCCGGTGCCTTTGCCGCCCGGCACGCGCCGCACGTTCAGTTCGATCAGCGTCGACGAACCCGGCTTGCCAGCGAGCGAAAACGCGCGCGGCGTGTCTTCGCCTGGAATCTGCACGTTCACGTACTGCCCCGCCTGAAACTCGATGCCGTCGCCGTCCAGCTCGACGAAGATGCCCTTGATCGTCGGCGTCAGATCGATGCTGTCCTTCACGCGGCCTGTGAAATCGCGGACCGGAAAGTGGCGCGCGTCGACGTCCTCGTCGATATCGGCTTCGATCGTCAGATCCGATTGCGCGGTCGCGCAGCACGCGAGGCACTTGCGTTCGTCGCGCTCGAAATCCATCAACGCGAACGGCGACGCGTTGCCGTGCTCGATCTCGCCGTCGACCACCTGCACCTTGCAGGTCGCGCACAAACCGTGGCAGCACGCATGCGGCAGCCACACGCCGGCGCGCAGGCAGGCGTCGAGAATGGTCTGATCGTCGCCGATGTCGATCGTGTGGCCGATCGGCTCGATGGTTAGCTGGTAGCTCATGTCGGGCTCTCCTCTTTCTCTGATCCGGTGAGCGCGCGGCCTAGCTGCACGAGCCGCGGATACCGGTCAGACCCGGTGTGCGAAAACGGATCAGCGCCTTGTGAAGCAAGCCGTTTTCTTCGAGCGTGCGATCGAACGCGGGCGTAAAGCGCTCGTTCGAGCGGAACCATTCGATGTCGTCGAGCTTGACCTTCTCCCAGTCCGGATGCGCGGAATAGATGCCGGGAAGCACGTCGTTCGCGAGCGTCGCGAACGTCATCGACGGCGGCACCGGAATGCAATGCGGCGCACAGAACATCAAATGATCTTCCCAGCCGATAAACAGCAGCCGGTTGCCGTGGAAGTTCTCCTCGCGGTCTTTCACTTCGCCCGTATAACCTTCTCCGAGCGCGATAACTGACATGGTGTGTCTCCTTGGTATTCGGTGGACGTAGCCGAGCGTCACGCGGCTTGCGCGGCTGGCGTGCTTTGCGCGGCGGCTTCGGTGGCTCGTTCCGAGGTCCCTTCCGTGGTCCCTTCGCCGCCGTGACTCGGCTTGCCGGTCCAGCGCAGCCAGTTCTTTCTGTCGGGCGAGTCCTCGAATTCGTGGCCGTCCGCGCCGACGTTGATGTGGTAATAACGCAGCACTTCGGCGAGCGGATCGAAATCGGCGGCTGACGGGTCCGCATCTTTCTCGAAACAGTTGCCCTGATAGATCTGATGCACCGGCAACCAGGCCTGCACGTATTTCTCGGGCTCGTTGTCGAAGATGTCCTTGCAGCCGTCCGAACAGAAGTGATACTTGTTGCCGAGATAATCGCTTTCGCGGTAGCAGGTCTTGGTCGGGTCGTCGGGCTCGGTGAAGGCCATCGGGACCTGGCAGATCTGGCACAGCATCGGCAGCGTGTTGTTGTAGAAGCGCTTGCCCGCTTGCTGCTGCTCGCGCCAGTACTCGAAGCGCGGGCGATACAGCTTGTCGAACGTCGCCGGATACTTTTCGGCGAGCCAATTCATCTCGTCATCCGATGGAATCCACGTGTGCATCGCCGCCGCGTGCGTGTAGTTGTAGAAGATGCCCCACGCCTCGTGCGAAATACGGTCCTTCTCCTTCGATGCGACCTCGTGATACTTCGGCATGCGAATGCCGTAGCGTTCGAGGTCATGAAACAGCGCGCCGCCGTTCTTCTCGAAGTAGGTTTCCCATGCCTCCTGCCACGACATGATCCGCTTCGGCAGCATGTAGTCCATCATCATCGCGACGAGCGTCAGCAGCCGGTAGCCGCGCCAGAACCATTTGTCGATCCACTTCTGGATGATCGGCACGTTGCCCGGGTCCTGTTCGAGCAGGAACTTCACGACTTCGAGACCGAGCGTCATATGGCGCGATTCGTCGGACTGCGCGGAGAAGCCGAACGTCACCGTCGCCATGTCGCCGTTGAAGGCGGCGCCCGACATGAACGGCATGAACAGCAGATTGGTCAGCACGTATTCGAACGAGAACGAGATCGCGGTGACGAACTCGAACGGGCCCGCGCTCATCGCGTCTTCGAAGTACGACTTCGGTACCGACAGATACCAGACCCGGTCGTGCATATGCTTGAAGTCGTGAAAGCCGTTGAAGAACTTGTTGTAGTGGCTGATCGTATGAACCTGGGTCTGCGCGTGGCGCAGCTCGTCGACCGCCTGCATCTGACACGCGATACGCGCGCCGGCGCCGCGAAAGTTGCGGCCGGCCAGCGCGAAGCCGCGGTGCGCCGCGTATTCGAGCGGACTCACGCCGGTCAGGAACAGCTTCAGCGCATTGATATAGCGCGGGTCCGTCACGTTGAACTGGCCGTTGTTCTGCTGGAACGCGTCGATGATCGCGTACAGCTTGCGTTCCTTTTCACCCTGATATTTCCAGTAGGCGTCCATCGTCAGACGGAACGGGTCTTCCCATTTGTCCCAGTCGTGGACCTTGATGCCTTCGAAGCGGTCGTACGGAAAGACCTCGTCCATCGGCTGATAGGTCGTGTCCCAACCAAGGCCGCGCGTCAGCATCGCGTAGTTTTCCTTGATGCTCAGTTTTTTCGGCGTCGTATTCGTGGTGCTCATCGTGCGTCTCCCATGCGATTGATCGCGGCCGCTCAGGCCTTCCATTCGAGAATGAATTCGTCGTCGGTCTCGTCGATGTTGCCGCCGAGCGAAATCAGATTGAGTTGCAGCTCGCGCAGATCGAAGTCGCGGCCAATGCGCTCCTCGATCGACTCGCGCCGGATCACGAGTCGGCCGACCGCGTCGATCTTGACCATCGCCGGAAACGCGTTGACCACCGCGTGCGGATTGTCCGCTTCGATCGCTTCGATGATCGGACGCGAGTCGTCGTTGGTCTGAAACGCGATGAATACGGAAT
Organism: Paraburkholderia atlantica; assembly: GCF_009362785.1. Classification (GTDB taxonomy): domain Bacteria; phylum Pseudomonadota; class Gammaproteobacteria; order Burkholderiales; family Burkholderiaceae; genus Paraburkholderia; species Paraburkholderia atlantica. The sequence continues at coordinate 102,635 of NZ_WHNQ01000014.1, read as the reverse complement.
CAGCCATGCTGGGGCTCCTTGGTTTGCTGTCCTGCGGGCTCCGCCATGAGCGGCACGCCCTGCTTTTGCATGCGCGCATCGAACGCCTGGGCGATATCGCTGAATGCTGCTTCGGCTTCCTCCGCGCCGAGCGCTTCTACCGCCAGCGGACACAACGCATCGAGCACGCGCGAGCGCCACTGCGCGATCCACCGGCCGAGCAGCACGGCGTTATCCGTCGACTCCGCCGCCGCGCTCTTCAACGTCGCATCGACCCAGCGGCTCGTTTCGTCGTACCAGCTGCTCGCGAACTCGTTCAACATGCCGATTGCCGCGCCGTAGTCGCGCGACAAACGCTGGTCGATATGCCGATACACCAGCGGATACAGCAAACCATCGAGCACGACGTTCTGCGCGACGAAGGTTTCGAACCAGTCCTGCACGACCATCGTGTCCTCGACCCGGCGGCGCAGCCCCTGCCACATCGGATCGTCGAGCCAATGCGCCTTGCCTTCGACGAGCGACGCACCCGAATTGCCATCGAGCAGCAGACCGATACGCGACAGGTACTGCGCGATGCCGAGCCGGTCCATCGCATGAAACATCGTCGCCTGGGTGATCGCGGTGCCCCAGCCGTAGCCGGTCACGAAGCAGTTGTTGGTGTTGGCCGCCCATTCGATATGGCGCAGCGGCACCATCAGCGCGGCGATACGCGCTCTCGCGTCGTCGGGCAGATCGGCGAGCAGACGCCGCCGCGTGACGAACTCGATGTTCTTCTCCATCGCATCCTGCTGCCGCGCGCGTGCGATCGTGTACGCGCCGTAGTAGTACTGGCGTGGGTCCTTGAACGCGTACCAGTCGTTCATGCGGATCGCCGTGCGGCCTTTGTCGTACAGCGCGAAGCCCGGCTGCCACAGCGGCCGGTAATGGAAGTTGTCTTCGGGCTGCAAATCCAGCGTCGCTTCCTGATAGCGCGACGCCGGTTTATCGGCGCCGAGCCTTCTCGCGACATGCGAGAAGGTCTGCCGGATCTGCTGGACCGAGGACGTCTTGATGTCGATCTGCATGGGGTGTCTCCTTGTCTGTTATGTGGGGCCTTCGACGGTCATGCGCGCTTCATTCGGTGACGCCCGGCTCGCCGTAGCGCCACTTCAGCTGTTCGAGATCGAGCGCCGCCGTTTCGTCGTCGCTCAACTGGCACACGCGATGATTCGCGCAAAAGGACGCGAAGTCGTGAGCGCTCATCACGAGTTCGACGCTCAGGCCCGGATCGCCGATCGAAAAATCGAACTCGACGAAACCGTCGTCACGCTGCTCACGCACACGGACATAGCGCCGCGTGACGTCGAAGGGTCGCGAGAGCGGCTCGGCGTGGGGTGAATGCGAGGGCATCACTGTCTCCAGATGTTTTGCGTTATCTGTCACTGCACGCTTTGGTTGAAATCGGCGGCAGCGCGTCTATTAATGCAACCGCTATGCCAACGAATCTGGAAAGAGCGCGCGCCGCGCGGCGGCAGGCGCACAATCCCTTGTGAATCAATGCCCGAACACCAAACGGCCATTCGCGCGACGCAGACACGGCCAAACGCGCACGGGCTTGGGCTAGATCAAATGATCGAAACCGGCCGCTTGCACGCGTCGAGCAACCGATCAATTCGTTATCAGGGAACACCCGAAGACGCTCGGCGCGCGATTCGCCATGCAGCCGCGCGCGCGGCATTGCATACTGACGGCCAGCATTTGCCGGCAATCACACAGACCAGTAGCTGGAGACGAATTCAGATGGCCACCCGAAGCAAGCCCGCGGCGAGCCCGCGCATGTCGATGGTCTCGCCCAAGGGCGACTGTGTGGACAGCCTGCGCTATCCGGACATTGCGGACCTGATGTCGAGGCTGCACTTCTCGCCCGGCGACGGACGCATCTGGCTCGGCGATCAGCGCATGCTGCTCGTGCACACGGGCTCGGTCGGCGCGATGCGTCGCGAGCTGATCGACAGTCTCGGCATCGACGCGGCGCGCGGCCTGCTCACGCGCATGGGCTACAACTCAGGCGCGCGCGACGCCGAACTCGCGCGCAAGGCGCGCCCCGATAGTTCGATTACCGAAATGTTCGCGGTCGGCCCGCAATTGCACATGCTCGAAGGCATGACCGTGGTCGAGCCGGTGCGGCTCGAGATCGACGTCGAAAAAGGCCAGTACTACGGCGAGTTCATCTGGAAGAACTGCGCGGAAGACGAGGAGCACATCCGTATCTACGGGATCGGCGCGGAGCCCGTGTGCTGGACGCAGATCGGGTATGCGTCGGGCTATACGAGCGTGTTCATGGGACGCCCGATCGTCTATCGCGAGGTCGAGTGCCGCGCGCTCGGGCAGTCGCAATGCCGGATCGTCGGCAAACCGGTCGAGGAATGGGGCGACGAAGCCGCCGACGATCTGCGCTTCATGCAGGCGCAGTCGTTTACGCAGGGACTGTCGGCGGCGGCGGTCAAACGTGACGTCAGGCACGGTCCCGCCGTCGCCCTGCTCGGTGGCACCCAGCCGCCCACGCCGACTGCATTCGGCGACGACAACATGGTCGGTGCGTCGCCCGGTTTCAACGCGGTCTGCCATATGATCCGGCGCGTCGCGAACACGCGCGCGACCGTGCTGTTTCTCGGCGAGAGCGGCGTCGGCAAGGAAGTGTGCGCGCGCACGCTGCATCGGATCAGCGCATGCAGCGAGGGGCCGTTCGTCGCGGTCAATTGCGCGGCGATCCCGGAGGCGCTGATCGAGTCGGAGTTGTTCGGCGTCGAGCGCGGCGGCTTTACCGATGCGACGCACAGCCGCCCGGGCCGCTTCGAGCGTGCCGACGACGGCACGCTGTTTCTCGACGAGATCGGCATTCTGAGCCTGACCGCGCAGGGCAAGCTGCTGCGCGCGCTGCAGGAGGGCGAGATCGAACGGGTCGGCGATACGCAGACGCGCCGCGTCAACGTACGGGTGATCGCCGCGACGAACCTCGATCTGAAGGACGAGATTCGCGCGGGACGCTTCAGGGAGGATCTGTATTTCCGGCTCAACGTGTTTCCGATTCGCGTGCCGTCGCTGCGCGAGCGGCGCGAGGACTTGCCGGTGCTGCTCAATCACACGCTGCATAAATATCGCGAACGTCATGCGCGCGACGTGACCGGTTTCACCGGCCGCGCGCTCGATGCGTTATTGAGCTACGGCTGGCCCGGCAATATCCGCGAGATGGAGAACCTCGTCGAGCGCGGCGTGATACTTGCGCCGGACGGCGGGGCGATCGACATCGGTCATCTGTTTACGAGCGGCGAAACCATCGACGCGCAAATGTTCGGCCTCGGCACCAACGGCTCGCTGACGCCGTCGGGCTCGCTGCTCGATCAGCAGGCGGGCGGCACCGGCGAGGTGGAACGCGTGGTCAGAAAAGTGAACGATCTGCTGATGGGTGCGAGCGGCGACATCGACCCGACCTCGCTCGACGATATCGAAACCGCGCTGCTGAAAAGCGCGGTGCAGCGCGCGCAGGGCAATCTGTCGGCGGCCGCGCGCACGCTGGGGATTACGCGGCCGCAGCTGGTTTACCGGCTGAAGAGTCGCGGGTTGCGGGTGTAGGCCGCCAAAGGCGACGCTAGCATCATCGGAGGCGAAGCAATCGGCGGTTCAGCGGGCCAAACCACGCGTAAATCCGGAATTAGAATGAACCGCCCAAACCGTAAGATCGCCACAAACCGGTCAGTTAGGCGTTGGCGGCATGCTAGATCTTCCTCTTTCCGATGACGCGTGGGCGCGCATCAGTCATCTGTTCCAGCAGGACCCGAAGAAACGTTTGGGACGGCCCGCGCGTCCTCCGCGCGAGATCCTCGACGCGATCCTGTGGGTCGTCACGCGCAACGAGAAATGGCATCGGCTGCCCGGCACCTTTCCGCCGTCGCAGACGTGCTACATCAGGTGGCTGCAATGGCGCCGCACGGGCTTGATGAGCGCGATTCTCGACGAGCTCGGCCTGAGCGGCTGCGCGCTCGCATCGGCGGCTGGCGCGGATTCGGCGCCTGCGGCGGGGCCGCAGGCCGACGCGTGAAGTCGCGGCCTGGAATGGCATATATTGTTGGTAAGGATGAGTACCCGCAACGGCGCGGCCCAACCGCATCAGCCGTGCGCGCGCGGGTATGATGCCGGGCGCGGTAGTCGCCGCGGCCGCTTCCGATGCCGCATTTTTTGCCACGAGAACCATCATGCCTGCCCAACACGACGAAGCACCCGGCGCTCACGACACGAACGACAAGCCGAAGCGCAAGACGCTGTCCCTGTCCGTGCGCAATCTCCTGATGGTCGCCATTGGCGTGCTGATGTTCGCGATCGTGTCGGGCGTCGTGCTGTACAACCCGATCATGTACGGCGACGAGATCCCGAACTTCGGCATCATCCTGATGCTGACGGTGCCGGTGATCGCGGGCGTCGCATTTCGCGTCGGGCTCGACGCGTGGCTGGATCGCGAGTGAGCGGCAAGAGCGCCGCGCCCTCCTCCCGTCTTGCGCTTATGGCGCCTTGACCGGCAATACGACCCATACTTCGAGGCCGCCGCCGTCGCGCGGATGAAACTGCAGGCTGCCGCCGTGCAGCCGCGCGATCCGCTCGACGATCGACAGACCCAGCCCCGTGCCGCCGCTGTGCGTACGCGCATTGCGGCCGCGCTGGAACGGCGCCTTCAGCTTTTCCAACTCCTCCGCCGTCAAACCTTTGCCGCGATCGGCGACCGCCACCGTTACCGTGTCCTGCGTCGCCCACGTGCGCACCGCAAGCCCGCTGCCGCCGTAGACGATCGCGTTCTGCATCAGGTTCATCAGCAGCCGCATCATGCTGATCGGCCGATATCGAACGGCCGGCAAACTGCCCAGCGACAGTTCGAACTCGTGCCCGAGCCCAGCGAAGTCGCCCGCGAGCCGTTCGATCAGCGCATTCAGGTCGCCGGGCTGCGCTTGCTCGCGCTCGCCGCTGCCCGCGTAATCCATGAACTGCTGCAGGATCGTCTCGATCTGATCGAGATACGATTCGGCGGCGATCACGAAGCTGCTGTCGGCCCCCTGCGGCATCGCCATCGCCATCGACAGGCGCAGCTTCGTCAACGGCGTGCGGATGTCGTGCGAGATGCCCGCGAGCATCAGCGCGCGCGTCGCCTCGGCGTCCCGTAACGCGCGCGTCATTTGATTGAAAGCGCTGCCCACGGCGGCGATTTCGGCGGGGCCGTCGGTCGGCAGCGGCGCGGGCAGGTCGCCGGCGCTGACGCGGCGCGCCGCTTGCGTGAGCTCGTGCAACGGTTCGTTCAGATGCAGCTGGATCGCGTAGCCGGCGAGCGCGGCGAGCACGCCGAGCCCCAGCGACAGGAAGATCGCCACTTCGAGGCCGCTGCCCTGCGCGTCCTCGGGAACCGGCAGCGCAATCCAGTATGGCGCGTTCGCCAAACCCGCCGCGTTGCCGGCGCCGGCAAGCGACCCATGCATGCGAATCCACAAGCGCTGTGCGCCCTCGGTTTGCCAGCGCGTGGGCATATCCGCGGGTAGGTGCTTCTGCAGGCTGTCGATGAACACGCCGCGCTGATAGGTGCGATACGCGTGCAACAGATCGTGCGGCGGTGTGTCGGTCGCTTCGGGCGGCAACTGCTCGCGCGCGTCGAGTCGTGCGGTCAGCGCCGCGCGCGAGGCGGGCGGAGTCGCCGCGAGCAGGTTGTCGAGCGTCGTCACGTAAGTCGCGAACACGGCCGCCGCGCGCTCGACGCGTGGCCGCTGCACGTAATGCAGCAGCACGACGATCGAGCAGATCTGGCTCAGCATCACGAGCGCGATCAACAGCGCGATGTTGCGCGCGAGCAGCGTGCGCGGCAGCAGCCTGCGTGACAGCGAGCGCATCATGATTCGACATCGGCGACGAGCATGTAGCCGACGCCCCAGACGGTACGAATGAAACGCGGCTTCGACGGATCGTCCTCGACGATCTGCCTCAGCCGCAGCACCTGCACGTCGATGCTGCGATCGAGCGCGTCATGGTCGCGCCCTCGCGCACGCGCGAGCAGGTTGTCGCGGCTCACCGCGCGATTCGGCGACGACGCGAGCGCAACCAGCAGCAGCATCTGCGCGGAATGAATCTCGAGCGGCTCGCCCGCGCGCGACAGCTCCTGCTTGCCGACGTCGAGCGTGAAGTCGCCGAAACGCACGCGCTGCGAGGTCACCGTGACGTCGCCGGCCGCCATCTTCTGGCGGCGCAGCAGCGCGTTGACTCGCGCCACCAGTTCGCGCGGCAGGAACGGTTTGGCGAGGTAGTCGTCGGCGCCGGTTTCGAGGCCGGTCACGCGATCGAGCGGATCGCCCTTCGCGGTCAGCATCAGGATCGGCAAGGTCTGCCCTTGCGCGCGCAGCTTCGCGCAGATCTCGAGGCCGTCCTCTTCGCCGATCATCAGATCGAGTATCAGCAGATCGAACGGCTCGCGCTCCAGGTAGCGGTTCAGACGCTTGCCGTCCTCGGCCGCGCGCACGTCGAAACCGTGGCCGCGCAGGAAGCGCAGCAGCATGTTGCGCAACTCGGCTTCGTCGTCGAGCACGATGATCCTGGCGGGGCGTTCCATTCGAAAGCTCCTCGATATCCGAGCTGCTCAGCGCGCGGCCGCGTGCTCCTGCATGAACGCCTCGATCTGCGGCAGCGTGATGTAGCCGGCCTTCTGCGTATCGATCTCGTCGAAGTGACGCGCGAGCATCGGCATGCCGGCCGCCGCCTGGTCGCGGGTCAGCTTGCCGTCGTGCGTGGTGTTAGCGGTTGAAAAGCGCGTCTGCAACTGCTGCTCCATGCGCTCCATGCGCTGCTGGGTGATACCTTGCGGCGCGGCGGCCTGAGCGAACGTGACGGTGGACGCGCAGCACAGCAACAGGGTGGCGAGCAACTTCTTCATGACTGACTCCTTCGGTTGGAACATCGACCGTCGCCTGCCTGGGTGCCGCGATCCGTTTCGATGACAGGCCGAATTCTTGGTCAGACGCCGCGCAATCGCAATTCAAGAATCATGTCGAATCATGTCACGGCGCCTCGCGCCGGTGCAGCGTGACATCGAATGAAATGAGTTTGCGGTTTCGTTCCGGGGGCCTGCTGCGTATCGTTCCGTCTGCCGTCCGTCGGCTTTCACGCATCAGGAGTCACAAATGAGTATTCGTCTCGCCTGCGCTTCGACTTTCACCGCCATCGGTCTCGCCTGTTCTTCCGCTGCCTATGCGAGAGTCGTCGTGTATCTGCCCGCCGCCGTGGTCTATGCGCCGCCGCCGCGGCCGGTCTACTACCCGGTACCGGTGAATCCCGTGTACGTATCGGCACCGCCTGTTGCCGTTCCTGTCGCGGCCGCGACCATCGTTGCGGCGCCGCCCGAACTGCCGGCGAACACCTCAGCCGCCGCCGTGGTCGTGCCGCCCGCGCCCAACTATGCGGTGGTGCCCGCGCCGACGGTCAGCTATGCGCAACCGCTGGTGAACGCGCCGCATTGAAAGCGCGTTTCGGGGCCCTCGCGCGGGGCGGTCTCGATCGCCCACGACCGCGCCACGCCGTTGACTCAGCATAGGACACGCGCCTGGCGGGCACGCCTGGTGAATTCCCGTTGTCCGATTGAAAGGCAGAGCGCCGCAGCGGCGCGTGGGGACGCCGCGCGTAAAGCTTGCATGGAGTTTGCCGCTTCTTACCATCGCGCAGCGCGCCAGGCGCGCGCCCGATGGACCGCTTTGCGTCTTCACGGCTGATTTCGACTACATATAGGCGGGATGGAACGGAGCTTGCTGTCGCTTTTAGCTTCGCGCGCCCCTATCCCACTTCTTTCCTGGACCTTTGTGATGAGTTACCAAGATATCGACAGGGAAATTGCCCACCTCGAAGTCGTTTTCAACGCACTTTCAGCGCGCGACCGTTTTCCGCTGTCGTACTGGCATCGCCGGCTGCATGCATTGAACCGGTCGTCGATGGTGCCCGCTCAACGCCAGCGCATCGCCCACCTCGAAGCGAGGCTGCGCTCGGTCGGCGCACAACTGGATCAGTTCGCCGGCGCGATGCGCGGCGGCTCCCGCGCAGGCCCGCGGCTGGACGACCGGTCCGGCGTCCGTTCAGCCCGTTAGAATCCGGGCCCCGAGCGCCAGCACGAGCGCGGGCACCATCACCAGCACACCGACCTTCAGGAACTTCATGAAGCCGACGTCTTCGCCTTCCCGGCGAATCGCGTTGAGCCACAGGATCGTCGCGAGCGAGCCGCTGATCGACAGGTTCGGCCCGAGGTCGACGCCGATCAGGAACGCGTCGATCACGCGCTCGGGGCTTTGCGCCTGCATCACGGTCGAACTCGCGATCAGTCCGGACGGCAGGTTGTTGATCAGGTTGCTGAGCGCCGCGATGCTGGTGCCGGCCCACGCGGCCGCTTCCATTTCGTTGTGTTCGGTCGCACGCCGCAGCGCACCCGCGAACGTGCTGATCACGCCGGTGTGATCGAGCATCTCGACCAGCACGAACAGCCCGGCGACGAGCGGCAGCACGTTCCACGAAATCTCGCGGATCATCGGCAGCGGTGACTTGCGCTCCTTGATCAGCACGACGAGCGCGGTCAGCGTGCCGAGGATCGCGGTCGGCAGACCGAGCTGGATGTCGTACGCGGAGACCGTCAGCAGCGCGCCGGCCGTCACCGCGATGCCCGCGAGCGCGACCCGGCCGCTCGCCGACAGCTCGACCGCCTCGAGATTCGCCTCGCAGACGCCAGCCAGCGCGTCGCGTTGCGTCCAGCGCAGCATCACGAAGGTCGCGCCGATCGACAGCACCGACGGCAGCGCGAAGCGCAGCATCCACGGTCCCAGCGGCGGCGTGTGATTGCCGTACAGCACGATGTTGGCCGGATTCGATATCGGCAGCACGAAGCTCGCCGCATTGGCGACGAACGCGCAAACGAACAGCAGCGGCAGCGGCGGCGTCTTCGCTTTCTTCGCTGCCGCAAACACGGCGGGCGTCAGTACGACGGCGGTGGCGTCGTTGGAAAGAAACGCGGTGATCACCACGCCGAACAGATACACGAGGACGAACAGCTTGCGCGGCGAACTGCGCGCATGATTGACCGCCAGCACCGCGACCCAGTCGAACAGCCCTTCGCGGCGGCCGACTTCGGATAGCAGCATCATGCCGATCAGGAACAGATAGACGTCGGTGCCCTTGCCGATCGCTTCGATTGCGAGATGCAAGGGCAACAGGCCGAGCACCACGAGCAGCACCGCGCCCGCGACGGCCCACACGGCTTCGGGCCATTTGAACGGCCGTGTAATCACGCCGGCGGTGGCGGCCGCGGCAATGCCCCAGGAGAGAAAAACGGAATTCACAGCTTAAAGACCGGATAATGGGTTATGTCGGTGGCTGCGCAAAGCGCGCGCAACCTTGTTGTTCGGGGCCACAAGTTACCACAGCGGTTGCCGCAGCGACCGGTCCACGGCAGTCGGCGTGCCTTGTCACGCGCATGCCTTTCAAACCAATTAACGTCAACGAAGAAACAATCTGTTCCCGCGCACCCCCTATTCAGTTTCTATTGGCATCCCTACTATCCGCAGTCTCACGCGGCTTCTCGCGAGCAACGGATAGAAAACAATGCAAACACAGGCTTCCGCCCCGACGCGCTATCACGGCGCCGCAATCGCGCTGCACTGGCTGATCGCCGCGCTGATGATCTGCGGCTTCTACATCGGCTGGATCATGACCGATATCCCCGGCTTCACGCCGACGAAGCTCAAATACTTCTCGTGGCACAAATGGATCGGCGTGACCGTGTTCGCGCTCGCGCTGCTGCGCGTGCTGTGGCGCGCGACGCACCGCGCGCCCGCGCTCGATGCCGCAACGCCCGCATGGCAGAAGGCCGCCGCGCATCTGGTGCACGGCCTGCTGTATCTGCTGATGCTCGCGATTCCGCTGTCCGGCTACTTCTACAGTTCGGCGGCCGGCATTCAGGTCGTGTATCTGGGCATCGTGCCGCTGCCGACCATCATCGGTCCCGATCAGGCGCTGAAGGCCACGCTGCGCACCGTGCACGTGCTGCTCAATTACACGCTGCTCGCACTGGTGCTGATGCATGTGCTCGCGGCGCTCAAACATCAGTTCGTCGATCGCGACGGCTTGCTCGCGCGCATGGTGCCGTTTCTGAAGACCCACGCATAACGACATGACAGCTTGAAGAAAGGCATAACCCCTGTCGATTGGTTACGACTGGTTGGCAATCAAATTCCTCGCGGTGTGCAATCAGGCCGCGAAGCTCGGATAGGATGCGTACCATCATGAATACACCCTTTTATCTCTCCGCTCATCGCGCGGCGCTCGCTTCTTTCGCGGCGCTTGCGCTCATCGGCGCGAACCTCGCGCACGCCGACGTCGACCTCGCGAAAAGCAGCGTCATCGCGACGACCAAACAGATGAACGTGCCCGTCGACGGCAAGTTCAGGAAGTTCTCCGCTCAGCTGAACTTCGATCCGGCGAAGCCGGCCGCGGGCAGCGCGAACCTGTCGATCGACACCGCGAGCTACGACCTCGGCGCCGACGACTACAACAAACAGGCGCAAGGCAAGGAATGGTTCGACAGCGGCGCGTTCCCGAGCGCGACCTTCGTGTCGAGCTCGATCGCGCCGGCCGGCGGCAACCAGTACAAGGTCACCGGCAAGCTGACGATCAAGGGCAAATCGCAAACGGTCGTCGTGCCGGTCGTGATCGCGAGCCAGGGCGCCACGCAAACCTTCGACGGCTCGTTGCCGATCAAGCGCACGCAGTTCGACGTCGGCACCGGCGAATGGAAAGACACGTCGGTGGTCGCCGACGAAGTCGTCATCAAATTTCATCTGGTCGCGGCAACGAAATAGCGTTCAACACAGCAGCACCGCATTACCTTTAGACCCCTGGAGTCCAACTTGAAGAAATCCCTCCTGCTCGCCGCCGGCGCGCTCGCCGCTGCATGCTCGTTCAACGCGATGGCCGCCACCGAAACCTACCTGCTCGATCCGACGCACACGTCGCCGAGCTTCGAGACCGACCACTTCGGCGGCCTTTCGATCTGGCGCGGCAAGTTCCAGAAAGCCAACGGCACCGTCGTGCTCGATCGCGCGGCGAAGACCGGTACGGTCGAGGCAACGATCGACCTGAGCTCGGTCGGCATCGGCAACGACAAGCTCAACGAAGAACTGCTCGGCGACAAGTTCTTCGACACCGCGAAGTTCCCGACCGCGACCTACAAGGGCACGCAGATCCGCTTCGACGGCGACAAGCCGGTCGAAGTGATCGGCACGCTGACGCTGCACGGCGTCACCAAGCCGGTCAACCTGAAGATCGAATCGTTCAAGTGCATCCAGCACCCGATGCTGAAGCGCGAAGTGTGCGGCACCGAATCGGTCGCGACGTTCAATCGCGACGATTTCGGCATCGACTTCGGCAAGGCGTACGGCTTCAACATGAAGACCACGCTGCATATCCAGGCCGAAGGCATCAAGCAATAAGCGCATCGCGCCCGGCCCGGCCGGGCGCCGAACTACTGGATCGCGGGCTGCGCCGGCGCATGCGACGCGCGGCGCGCCTCGAGCCACGCGACCAGCTCATCGCGGCGCATCGCCTTCGCGAACAGCCAGCCCTGCCCATACTGAACGCCCCGGCGCACCAGATACTCGACCTGCTCGTTGCGCTCGATCCCTTCCGCGACGATTTCCACCCCTAATTCGTGCGCCATCTCGATGATATGCGGCGCAACGATGCTCGACGCCGCCTCCTGGGCGATCGTGTCGACGAACGACTTGTCGATCTTCAGCACATCGATCATGAAGGTTTGCAAATAGGCGAGGCTCGAATAGCCGGTGCCGAAATCGTCGATATAGACCGGGTGGCCGGCGCTTCTGAAGGCCGCGATCGTCTGCCGGGTCACATCGGCGTTCAGGAAACTGCGCTCGGTCGCTTCGATCCTGATCTGCGCGGGACGCAGGCCGGTTCCGGCGAGCCTCGCGGTAATCAGGTTCAGAAAGCGTGGCGTGCGCAGATCCTCGCCGCTGACGTTGACCGACACGTAGAACGACGGCCGCGACCGCAACAGCTCCGTCAGATCTTGCAGCGCCTCATCGAACACGAGGTCGGTCAACGACTGGATCAGGCCATGCTGCTCGGCCAACGCAATAAAGATATGCGGCGAGATCTCGCGTCCGTTCAGATTCCATCTGGCCAGCGCTTCGACGCCGACACACTCGTTGGTCGCGAGATTCACGATCGGTTGATAAACGACGTTGATGGTCTTGTGCGAGATCGCCCATTCGAGCGAGGCCTGGAACGACACCTGCCGCGAGATCCGTTTGAACGCGAACCAGCCGAACGCGGCGCCCATCGCGACGCCTATCGACAGCCACGTCGCCAGCAGGCCGGGCCAGTCTCTGAGCAGGCTGGTGCGCCGGCCTTTGACGACGACGCCGAGGGCGCGCGTCTCCGAGCGCGCCACCGCGTAGTTCCATTCATCGCTATCGACGCGCCCCGCCCGCTTCCATGCATGGAGCATCTCGTCGGCGTCCGCGCCGGTCGACAGTGCGACGATCGAATTTATCTCCGTGTTGATCGTGGCGATCGGCCTTCCCGCAGGGTCCATGACATCGACATATGACTGCGGATCGATCGACACGTACTCGCCGTTGCGCCCGATCTGGATATCCTCGCGCATGTCGCTGAGCGGATTCTTTTGCTGGAACCAGACCAGGTAGCCGTCGTTGCTGCGCCAGCGCGGCGGCGGCAGCGCGACATCCTGGCTGCGAACGTCGCCGAATAGCGGCGAGCAAAGATAGCGCCCGTCGCCGTACGCGCCCGCGTCCCGCACGTAGCGGTAGTTGAAAATCACGTGGGCGGCCCTCTCCAGGTATTCCGGCGAGCACGGGTCGGCGTGCTCGGCCTGCAGGTCCGCGATCGCGGCGAAGCCCTGATACGTGACGAGTTCCGTGCGCATCACGGCCTTTTCCGCGTACAGGTGCAAATCTCGCTGCTCGCGGCGCGCGACGTCTTCGTTCGCGATATAGATGCTGATCAGAACCGGCAGCACCGTTGCGGCGCAGCCGAGTGCGATATACGCCGAAATCAGCGACATGCGCTTGATCATCTGTCGAGCCCGGTGGTGAACGGTCGCGGCGAAATCCGCCGGCGCGGTTGCGGCCCCGCAGGGACCCGCTACGCAACCTGCGGATTAGTGTGAAGGATAGTTACTGAAGCCGCTTTTTCAACATTGCGTTGAACGACGCCCATGCGGCCGGCCACGCAGGCCCTGACCGGCGGCGCGCGCGGCAAGGTACCATTACGGGCCGGCGGCGTCGCGACGCGCGCCGTCACCGCTTTCGTTCATTACCATCGCCCGCTTCAATTCCGATGAATTCGCCATCCCGCCGCATCGCGCACCTCGATATGGACGCGTTTTACGCGTCCGTCGAACTGCTGCGCTATCCGGAGCTGCGCGGCCGAGCGGTGGTGATCGGCGGCGGCCGCAACAGCGCGCCGCAGCTGCTCGAAGACGGCAGCAAGCGCTTCGCGAAGCTGCGCGATTACGCGGGCCGCGGCGTCGTCACCACGTCGACGTACGAGGCACGCGCGCTCGGCGTGTTTTCGGCGATGGGCATGATGAAGGCCGCCGCGCTCGCGCCCGACGCGATCCTGCTGCCGACCGACTTCGATTCGTACCGCCACTACTCGCGCCTCTTCAAGGCGGCCGTCAGGACGTTCACGGACCGCATCGAGGATCGCGGCATCGACGAGATCTATATCGACCTGACCGACCTGCCGGGCGAACCGGCCGATATCGGGCGGCGCATCAAGGAGGCCGTTCAACAGGCCACCGGTCTCACGTGTTCGATCTGCGTCGCGCCCAACAAGCTGCTCGCGAAGATCGGCTCCGAGCTCGACAAGCCCGACGGCCTGACGATCCTCACGCCAGCCGACATACCGCTGCGCGTGTGGCCGCTGCCGGTGCGCAAGGTCAACGGCATCGGCCCGAAGGCGGCGGAGAAGCTGACCGCGCTCGGCCTCGCGACGGTCGGCGATCTGGCCGCCGCCGACGCCGGGCTATTGCAGGACAATTTCGGGCGCAGCTATTCCGCGTGGCTGATGGAAGTCGCGCAGGGTCACGACGAACGGCCGGTGGTGGTCGAATCGGAGCCGAAGTCGATCAGCCGGGAGACCACGTTCGAACGCGACCTGCATCCGCGCCATGACCGGCCGGCGTTATCGAGCGCGTTTACGGGGCTGTGCGTGCGTGTCGCCGACGATCTCGTGCGCAAGGGCTACGTGGGCCGCACGATCGGCATCAAGCTGCGTTACGACGATTTCCGCACCGTCACGCGCGACCTGACGCTCGACGAACCGACCGCCGACGCGACCGAAATCCGCCGCGCGGCGACCGAGTGTTTGCGACGCGTGCAGTTGAACCGCAAGCTGCGGCTATTGGGCGTGCGCATCAGCACGCTGAGCTCGGCCAGCGAACAGGCGCTGAAGCCGCGCCTGCCGGTTCAGGCCGACTTGCCTTTCGCGAGCGACGAATAGGCGGTATCGGCGGCGACGCCGGCCGCGTTCGCGTTCGCGCTCGCATTGGCATTCGCGCTCGCGTTCGCACGCGCGGCCGGTAGATCGCCCGACGCGGATATCACCGGCGCCGCCACCGAAAACGAGAACGTGTTGATGCCGTTCGCGCTGTGCGCGGATACGGTGCCACGATGCATCTCGGCGATCGCCTTCACGATCGCGAGTCCGAGCCCGTGGTTTTCGCGGCTATTGGTACGCGACACTTCCGCGCGATAGAAACGGTCGAACAGATGTTCGAGGACGTCCGGCGCGATCGGCTCGCCCGGATTCGCCACCACGACACGCACCTGGTCACGCATCGCACCTTCGCCGCGCGCGATCGTCACGCTGATCGTCGCGCCCGGCTCGCAGTGCTGGATCGCGTTCATCAGCAGGTTCGTGCACGCGCGGCCGAACAGCGAGCGGTTCACGCGCGCGAACGCATCGCCCTGCAGCTTCGCGTGCACGCGCGCCTCTTCGAGCGGAATCTCCAGAAACTCCAGCGTATGCGCGACTTCCGCTGCGAGCGACACCTCGATCAACCCCGTCGCGCGTTCGCCCTGGTCGGCACGCGCGAGGAACAGCATGTCGTTGATGATCGCGCGCATCCGCTCGAATTCTTCGAGGTTCGATTGCAGCGTGTGACGCAGATCGTCGACCGAGCGGTTGCGCGTCAGCGCGACTTCGGTCTGGCCGATCAGGATCGTGACCGGCGTGCGCAGTTCATGCGCGACGTCCGCGTTGAACGATTCGAGGCGGCCGTAGGCGCCGTCGAGCCGTTCGAGCGCGCCGTTGAACGAGTTGGCGAGATCGTTCAGTTCGAGCGGCAATGACGCCGTATTGAGCCGCTGCGAACGGTTGTTGGGGCTGACCGCGGATGCGTCGCGCGTCAGACGCGTGAGCGGTTGGAGGCCGATGCGCGTGACCGAGTAGCTGAGCAGCAGCACCGCGAGACTGCCGAGCGCGGACAGCGCCGCGAGTGCCGAGCCGAACACGCGCATCGTGCGCAAGTTCGGCGAATAGCTCGCCGCGACCTGCAACTGCACTTCAGGCCGCGCGCCATTGGCGGGCAAGATCACCGTCGAGGTCAGCATGTCGGGGCCGCCGCCCTCAGGCGCGATGCGCGCGTAGCCGCCGGGCCAGCTCTTCGTGACGGTCCCGTGCACCGGCGTGCCGAAGTGGAAGTTCGGCTCCGCGCTCGTCACGGAGTACATGGTGCTGCTGTCATGCGGCGTCATGTCGGTGAGTTTTTCGCGGGCCATCCGCCATTTTTCGGGCGTTACCGCGTGAGAGACGATGATGCGCGCGATTTGCGTGCGATCGTCGAGCGACTCGCGCAGATGATGTTCGAGCTGCGAGCGCAGCACCAGAAAGAGCCCGCTGCCGACGAGCGTAAACACGAACAGCGCCACCAGCGCGAACATCGACGCAAGGCGGCGGGCAATCGAGCGGTTCATGATGACTCGGCCTCTTCGCGCACTTCCAGCACGTAGCCCATGCCACGCACCGTGTGCAGCAGCTTCGACGGAAATGGGCCGTCGAGTTTCGCGCGCAGCCGCTTGATCGCGGTTTCGACGACGTTCGTGTGGCTGTCGAAATTGACGTCCCATACGAGTTCGGTGATCGCGGTCTTCGACAGAATGTCGCCCTGGCGGCGCGCGAGCACGCTGAGCAGTTGAAACTCTTTCGCGGTCAGGTCGAGGCGCACGCCATCGCGCGTCGCACGGCGGCCGATCAGATCGACGAACAGATCGCCGACCGAAATCAGCGTGGACTCCTGCGAACGCGTGCGGCGCGCGAGCGCATGCAGACGCTCGACGAGTTCGAGGAACGAGAACGGTTTGGTCAGGTAGTCGTCCGCGCCTTCGCGCAGGCCGCGCACGCGGTCGTTCACGTGATCGCGCGCGGTCAGCATGATGACCGGCGTCGACTTGCGCATGCGCAGCGCCTTCAGCACGCTGAAGCCGTCGCGCTTGGGCAGCATCACGTCGAGGACGATCACGTCGTAATCGAATTCGGTGGCCAGATGCGTCCCTTCCTCGCCGTCGAGCGCGACGTCGACGACCCAGCCCTGCTCTGTCAAACCGGAGCGCAGGTAGTCGACTACCTTGTGCTCGTCTTCAACGATCAGCAATTTCATCCGCGTCCCCTGTCGGCAGGAGTTAGCGCTTTAGCGCTTACTGCTGCCCCATGCCACATTGTGGCGTCAACCTTGCATTATACGAACGCCCTCGATTCCTCGCGCCGATCCCACTGCATCGGCATGGAAGCTCGGCCGGTGCGATTCAGCGCGCAGCAGCCGGCATGTCTTTCTGCTGCGCGCCGCCGGCAGGCGCCTGCTGCGGCATCGCCGCAGCGTTGCTTGCATGGGCCTCATTCGCGGCCATCGAATTGCCTTGCGCGCCGCCATCCCAACCGCCGCCGAGCGCCTTCACCAGCGCGACCGACAGCGTCAACTGCTGCCCATGAATCTGCACATCCGTGCGCTCGCTCGTCAGCAGCGACTCCTGAGCGTCGATCACGTTCAGATACGCGACGAGGCCCCCGGAATAGCGATCGTTCGCGAGCGCCAGCAGCCGCTGCGCATCCTCGACCGCCTCGCGCGACTGCTTCGCCGCGCCGTCGAGCACCGACAGTCCGGTGATGCCGTCCTGCACCTGCTGGAACGCGCTCAGCACCGTCTGCCGATAATTCGCCTCGGTCGCCTTGTAGCCCTCGCTCGCGAACTTGACGTTGGCCGCGCGCCGCCCGCCGTCGAAGATCACCTGGCCGACCGCCGCGCCGAGCGTCCACATCAGCGTCGGCGCGCTCAGCAGATTGGCGAACTCGGTGCTCTCCCAGCCGATGCCCGGCGTCAGCGTCAGGCTCGGGAAGAATGCGGCCTTGGCCACGCCGATCTGCGCGTTGGCGGCCGCCATCGCGCGTTCCGCCGAGGCGACGTCGGGCCGCCGCTGCAGCACGTCGCTCGGCACGCCGAGCGGCACCGTCGGTGGCTTGATATCGAGCACCTTCGGCTCGATCGCGAACTGTGGGGCGGGCACGCCGACCAGCGCGGCAATCGCATGCTCGAATTGCGCGCGCTGATTCAGCAGAAGCTGCGCCTGCACACGCGTCGCATCCAGCTGCGATTTCTGCTGCAGCACATCGAGGCCCGACACCGAACCGAGGTCGTGCTCGGTATTCACGTAATCGAGCGCCTTCTGCTGCAGCTTCACCGACTGGTTCAGCACGTCGATCTCGCTGTCGAGCTCACGCAGCGAGAAGTAGTCGGTGGCGAGATCCGTCGTCAACACGAGCCGCGCGTTCGCGAGGTCGTCCGCAGACTGTTCGGCCGACGCCTGGGCGCCCTCGACCTCACGACGGATGCGTCCGAACAGATCGGTGTCGTAGCTGAGCGTCGGTCCGAGCTGGAGGTTGTTCTGTACCGTCGATTGAGTCGGCGTCGCGTAGTTGGTCAGCGGCCGGTCGTGCGAAATGCGAAAGCGCGAGGCCTGGGCCGAGAAATTGACTTCCGGCACGCGCTGCGCGCTGGTGTTCGCGAGTGTTGCCTTGGCCTGCTCGTAGTGCGCGCTCGCCGCGGCGAGCGTCTGGTTCTGCGCGAGCGCCTGGGTTTCGAGCGTCGCGAGCGTCGGGTCGGCAAAGCCTGTCCACCAGTCCGGCGCAATCGGCGCATGCGACGGCGCGGCGACGCGCCAGAACGAATCGGTGTGCCATTCTGGCGGCACCTCGGCCTGCGGCCGCTGATAGTCGGGACCTACCGTGCAGGCGGCGAGCAAGGCCGCGCCGGCGCAAGCGCTGAGCGCGGTGAACGCAATGCCGCGTGTGCGCCCCCGGCGGGAAGGCGCGAACATCACGACGCCTCCTTGCCGTTCTTCTGCAGCGGCTGCACCTGCACGTGATCGCCATCGGCGATCGAGTCGCTCGGATTGATGATGATGCGATCGGTCGGCGCAATACCGCTTTCGATTTCGAGCTGCTGCCCGAGGTCCACCGCGATCACGACCTTGTGCAGGCTGACGTTGCCCTTCGCATCGACGACCGCGAGGCGCGGACCCTCCGCGCGAAACAGCAGTGCGTTGCCCGGTACCGTCAGGCGTTCGTGCGCGGCGGCCGGCACCTCGACCTGCACATAGGCGCCGGGTCGCAGCCTGGCGTCGGGATTCGGCAGCGTCACTTCGATCTGCAACGAACGGGTGGGCACGTCGATCGCGCCGGACATATGCGTGATCGTGCCGTTGAACTGCTGGCCCGGCAGCTCGGCCTGCGTGACCACGACCTTCTGCCCGAGCGCGACGTTCTGCGCGTAGGCCTGCGGCAACTGCACATAGACGCGCAACGGGTCCGACTGCGCGAGCGCGAACAGCGCCCGGCTCGTGCCGCTGCCCGCGTCGATCAGATCGCCGACGTCGACGTTGCGCTGCGTGACCACGCCGGCAAACGGCGCGACGATCCGCTTGAACGATTCAAGCTGCTGCAGACGCTTGACGTTCGCGTCGGCCGCTGCGAGATTCGCAAGGTCTTGCGTGTAGGTGCTCTGCCGTTCGTCCAGTTCCTGTTGCGACACCGCATCGCGCTGGCGCAACTGCTGCCAGCGCTCCAGCGAGCTCTTCGCGAGTGCGAGGCTCGAATTGATCTGCTGACGCTGAGCCAGAGCCTGCGCGAGTTCCTGGTCGATTTCCGGCGTATCGAGCTCGGCGAGCAGTTGCCCCTGCTTCACGCGGGCGCCGATATCGGCGTACCAGTGCAGCAGATAGCCGGTCGCACGCGCATAGATCGGCGATTCGACATAGCCGCGCAACGTGCCGGGCAGCAGCGTGCCGCCGCCGCCGTCGGTCTGCTTCGGCGTGACGACGTTCACGTACTGCGTGGCGTTCTGCTGCGCGGTCGCCGTGACTTCGCGGTTTTGCATCACGTTCGCGATCACGGTGCGCAGCGTGCCGATCGCGAGCAGCACGAACACGATCAGGATCGCGATCTTCGCGTGTCTCCATTCGCGATGGCGCGGCGGCAGCAAGTGCTCTCCCTGTTCGGTTTCCCGCGTGGGGATCGCTAGCGATGCATGAGTTTTATCGGTCATCTCAGTCAACCATCGTTTAACTTTTACGCGGGCGTCGCCGCACTGCTGTGTTCCGGCGTGGGGCTGCCGCTGTGGCCGCCACTTCGACCGCCATCACCGCCTGTTCCACCGCCATTGCCGCCGTTTCCGCCGCCGTTGTCGCCGCCGCCGTTGTGATGACGGCGCGCGAGCCACGAATGAATTCCCGCGAACACGAGCGGCACGAAAAACAATGTCGATACGGTCGCGAACAGCAAGCCGCCAATCACCGCGCGGCCGAGCGGCGCATTCTGCTCGGCGCCTTCGCCGAGACCGAGCGCCATCGGAATCATGCCGATGATCATCGCGAACGCGGTCATCAGCACCGGACGGATCCGGCTCGCGCCGGCTTCGAGCGCGGCCGTGAGCGGCGGCGCGCCCGCCGACAGACGCTGGCGCGCGAACGCGACCATCAGAATGCTGTTCGCGGTCGCGACGCCCATCGTCATGATCGCGCCGGTCAGCGCCGGCACGCTCAGATGGGTGCCGGTCAGGAACAGCATCCACACGATGCCCGCGAGCGCCGCCGGCAACGCGCTGACGATGATCAGCGGATCGACCCACGACTGGAAGTTCACGACGATCAGCAGATACACGAGCACGATCGCCATCGCGACGCCGATGCCGAGCCCGAAGAACGAAGTGCGCATCGTCTGTACCTGGCCGCGCACGGTGATCGTGCTGCCGCGCGGCAGCGTACCGCGCACCTCGTTGACGATCCTGTCGACCTGATTCGCCACGCTGCCGAGATCGCGCTTTTCAACGCTCACATACAGATCGATCACCGGACGGATGTTGTAGTGGGAGACCTCAGCGAACTGGCTCTTCGGCGACACCTGCACGAGGTTGCCGAGCAGTTGCGTCGGCCCGTTCATCGTGGCCGACACCGGGGTGCGCAACAGTTCGTCGATCGACGACACCTGGTACTGCGGCGTCTGCACCTGAACCCTGTATTCGACGCCGTTGCTGTTGTTGACCCAGAAGCCCGGCGACGTCTGCGAACTGCCCGATAGCGAAACCAGCACGTTCTGCGCGACGTCGTTCGCGGTCAGGTTCAGTTGTTGCAGACGGGTGCGGTCCATGTGCAGACCGATTACCGGTTCGTCGAGCTTCTGCTGGATATGCGTGTCGACGGTGCCCGGAATCAGGCGTACCTGCTTCAGCAGCTTGCGCGCGACGTCGAGGTTGCCCTGCTGATTCGCGCCGGCAATCTGCACGTCCACCGCGGCGGGCAGGCCGAAGTTCAGGATCTGCGTGACGATGTCGGCGGGCTGAAAGAAGAACTCGACGCCCGGGAATCGCTGCGGCAGGATCGTGCGCAGCTTGTCCATGTAGATCTGCGACGGCTCGTGGCCTTCGTTCAACGCGATCTGGATCTCGCCGTCGAGCGTGCCCATCGTGCCCGCATTGCTGTACGACAGGTTGATGCCGCTGTACGGCAGGCCGAGGTTGTCGAGAATCGTGCCCAACTCCCTCTCCGGCACGACTTCGCGGATCACCTTCTCGACCTCGTCGGCGAGCCGCGCGGTTTCCTCGATCCGCGTGCCGGTCGGCGCGCGCATGTGCAGACGGATGTCGCCCGCGTCGACGCTCGGGAAGAAGTCTTCGCCGAGCGCAAAGAACAGGCCCATCGACAGCACGCAGAAACCGAGAAACAGCGTGCCGAACATCTTGCGCCGCACCAGCAGGCTGCTCAGGATCATGATGTAGGCCGCGCGCATCCGCTCGAAGCCGGCGTCGAAGCGGTGATACAGACGCATGAACAGATTCGGCTTCGTGCCCGCCTTGGGCTTGTGCGCGTGGCCCATCAGCAGCATCGCGAGCGTCGGCACGAGCGTACGCGACAGGATGTACGACGCGAGCATCGCGAATACCACCGCTTCCGCGAGCGGCACGAACAGGTAGCGCGCGACGCCGGTCAGGAAGAACATCGGCACGAACACGATGCAGATACAAAGCGTCGACACCAGCGCCGGCACCGCGATTTCGCCGGCGCCGTCGAGAATCGCGTCGTGCAGATTGGTGCCCATGTGCAGGTGCCGCTCGATGTTCTCGATCGTCACGGTCGCGTCGTCCACCAGGATACCGACCGCGAGCGCGAGCCCGCCCAGCGTCATGATGTTGATCGTCTGCCCGAGCGCGTGCAGCACGATCAGCGACGACAGAATGGACAGCGGAATCGAGATCGCGATGATGCAGGTGCTGCGCCAGTTGCCGAGGAACAGCAGGATCATCGCGGCGGTCAGCGCGGCCGCGACCAGCGCCTCGCGCACCACGCCCTGCACCGCCGCCTTCACGAACACCGACTGGTCGAACAGCGCGGTGATCTGCAGATCCGGCGGCAGCGCGGCGCGCGCGGCCGGCAACAGGCCTTTCAACGTATCGACGATCGACAGCGTCGACGCATTGCCGTTCTTCAGCACCGACATCAGCACGCCACGATGACCGTTCTGCCGCACGATGTTGGTCTGCGGCGAGTAGCCGTCGCGCACATGGGCGACTTCACGCAGGTAGGTCGTCGCGCCGTTGACGGTGCGCACTGGAATGTCGTTGAGACCTTCCAACGTCGGTGGCGAACCGTTCATGTCGATCGTGTATTCCTTCGGCCCGATCTTGGCCGTGCCGGTGGGCAGAATCAGGTTTTGCGCATTGAACGCGTTGACCACATCGGCTGGCGTCAGGCCCTTGGCCAGCATCGCGCGCGTATCGAGGTCGACCGAGATCAGCCGCGATTTGCCGCCGTACGGGTACGGCACGGCTGCGCCCGGAATCGTCACGAGTTGCGGACGCAGGAAGTTCAGCGCGGTGTCGTTCAAGTCCTGCTCGGAGAGCTTCGGACTCGACAGACCTAGCTGGATCACCGGAATACTCGAAGCCGAGTAGCTGATGACGAGCGGCGCGGTGGCGCCCGGCGGCATCTGCTTCAATTGCGCCTGCTCGACGGCGACCGTCTGCGCGATGGCCGTCTGGATATTCGCGTTCGGCTGCAGAAACACCTTCAGGATTGCGATGCCGGGCAGCGACTGCGATTCGATATGTTCGATGTCGTTGACCGTCGTGGTCAGACTGCGCTCGTTGACCGACGTGATGCGGGTAGCCATGTCCTCGGCCGACAGCCCGGTGTAGGTCCAGATGATGCTGACCACCGGAATGTTGATTTCCGGCAGCACGTCGACGGGCGTGGTGAACAGCACGAAGGGCGTCGCCAGCACGATCAGAATCGCCATCACGATGAACGTGTATGGCCGCTTAAGCGCTACGTTGACGATCCACATTGAAACGGGCCAGAGAAAATGCGGGTGGAGGGAGGGATTGAATCTCCGCTTATGCTAGATCGGTAGCACCAACACCTGCATGGCGCGAGAATGGCGAAATTGTCAGGAAGCTTATTGAAAGCAAATACGCCATTTTTGAAGGCGAAAGGCTCTCGCCGGATTTGCAGCGAATTAGGCGACCCGCAAACGTTTGTTAAATAAATTTACGCGCAGTTATTGGAACGTTTGCTGATTCGCAGCACGGTTTTCGTTCGAAATATTGTGAAACATGCTTTCAGTTTTATTCGCAACACAGAAAAAGGCCGGTCAACCTGAATGGTCGACCGGCCTTGTCATTTGCAGCTATCCGTGCGCTGGCGTCAACGCCCCGACGCTTATTTGGCGAACAGTGACGACATATCGGCGAACGCCTTGAATTCGAGCGCATTGCCCGACGGATCTAGGAAGAACATCGTCGCCTGCTCGCCGACCTCGCCCTTGAAGCGCACATGCGGCTCGATGATGAATTCGATGCCGGCCTTCTGCAGTTTGTCCGCGGCGGCCTGCCATTGCTCCATCGACAGCACCGCGCCGAAGTGGCGCACCGGCACCGCGTCGCCGTCGACCGCGCTGGTATGACGGTGACCGACTTCGTCCGGCGCCAGATGCGCGACGATCTGATGACCGTAGAAATTGAAATCGACCCACGCGTCCGAACTGCGCCCTTCCGGGCAGCCGAGCAATTCGCCGTAAAACTCGCGCGCGGCGGCGAGGCTATGAACAGGAAACGCCAGATGGAACGGCGGCAAAGCGGTTTCGGCAACGCTCATGATAGGAAGTCTCGCTGGCTGGGTGTGAGGATGGATTACGACTGGCACGGCTCGCACGACCGGCAATCGGCTCAGATGCAGCAAAGTTTAACCATGAATAAAAATGTTGAGAAACGATATATATTTGACCTGACCACCACCAAAATCGATTGAACGATCATGCTCAGCGAGTTGAAAACCTTCATCGCCGTCAGCCAGTACGGCACGTTTTCGGGCGCGGGCGCGCGCATTGGGCTCACGCAATCGGCGGTCAGCGCGCAGATGCAGCGGCTCGAGCAGGAACTCGGCTTCCCGCTGTTCGACCGCACCGGCCGCTCGGCGACGCTCAACGAGGCGGGCCGCGAAACGCTCGCGCTCGCCGAGGAAATGATGACGCTCTACGCGCGGCTCTCCGAGCGCAGCGGAGGTGCTGCCGAAAGCGGCATGCTGCGGGTCGGCGCGATCGCGTCCGCGCAGGTATCGCTGCTGGCCGACGCGCTCGCGCGCTTTCGCGACGACCGCCCCGGCTGGCGGATTCGCGTGGTGCCGGGCGTGTCGCTGGGGCTGCTCGGCCAGGTCGATGCGGGCGAGCTCGATCTGGCCGTCATCATCAAGCCGCCGTTCGCGCTGCCGTCGGAGCTCGAATGGCGCACCCTGGTCGCCGAACCGTTCGTGCTGCTCGCGCCGAAAAAGCTCGCGCGCGGCGGCCGCTCGTGGCGCGAACTGCTGCGCAGCGAGCCGTTCATCCGCTATGACCGCGCATCGTTCGGCGGCCGGCTCGTCGATCGTTTTCTGCGGCGCGCGCGCCTTAGCGTGCGCGATGCGGTCGAGCTCGACGAATTGCAGGCGATCGTGCAACTGGTCGCGCGCGGCATGGGTGTCGCGCTGATTCCGAATACGGCCGGGCTCGGCAAATGGCCGGCGAGCGTCGTGGCACTCGAACTCGGCGATGCGACCTTCGAGCGTGAGATCGGGCTCGTGCTGCGGCCGCGGCATAGCCGGCCGGTGGTCGCCGATGCGTTGGCGGAGTGTATTGCGAGCGCAGCGGACGGTTGAGCGCCTGGCCCGCCGCGTTCAATGCGGCTTCGAATCGAGTGTGCTGCCACACGTACGCGCAACTGTATCTGTGAGCTGCGAGCGACGGCCGGCAGAATCGTTGCTTCATTCAACCGGCGGTGTGGCGCGTTGCATGGCATTGCCGAACACGCGCCCCGCCCTCACCTTTGCCCGCCATGATCGCCAGCCCTGTGCTCACCGCCGATGTCCTGATCGCCTACAGCGCCTATTTCGTCGGCACCGCGAGCCCAGGGCCGAGCAATCTCGCGATCATGTCGCTCGCGATGAGCGCGGGCCGGCGCGCCGCGCTGGTGTTCGCACTCGGAGTGGTGACGGGCTCGTTCTCGTGGGCGCTGCTCGCGTCGCTCGGGCTGTCGGCGGTGCTCGCCACCTACTCGGAATGCCTGGTGGCGATCCGGATCGCGGGCGGGCTGTATCTGTTGTGGCTCGGCTACAAGTCCGCGCGCTCGGCGTTGAGCGCCGGCAAGCCGGCCGCGAGTGCGGCGCGCGTCGACGAAACGCTCGGGCGGCTCTATCTGCGCGGCCTGTTGCTGCATCTGACGAACCCGAAAGCGGTGCTCGTGTGGCTGTCGATCGTGTCGCTCGCGATGTCGCCGGTACACGGCGCCGCGCACGTGATGCCGGTCGTGCTGGGCTGCATGGCGATCGGCGCAACGGTGTTCAGCAGCTACGCGATGCTGTTTTCGACGGCATCCGCGCGGCGCGTTTATACGGCGATCCGGCGCTGGCTCGATGGCTCGCTCGCGGTGATGTTCGGGATTGCCGGGATCAAGCTGCTGACGTCGAAGAACTAGCGTGGCCTGGGCGCCCGCGGCCGCCGCGAGGCCGCGCTCTGCGATACTGGCGGCTCGGCTCCATCCACGACGGCTGCTAGCGCCCCCCCTCCCACGCAACGATGAACGGCAACGAACACGACGCACCTTCCTCCACCCCACGCTCGCCGCTGCAAAAGCGGCTCTATCTCTTCGGCGCGGCGATCCTGGTCGTCAGCCTGATCGTCGCGGCGCTCATCTACCTCAGCGTGCCGCCGCCCGATAGCGCGGTCGCGATGTACAGCATGGTCGATCCGCGCTATCAGATCGAGCTGCAGCAAATCGGCGGCAATGCGGCAGTGCTGATGGCGCAGTTGCATCAATGGTTCGATAGCTTGTGGCACGGTGTCAGGCTTGCCTATACGGTCGCGGCGCTGGGCGCTGCGCTCGCGGCTGGCTGTTTTTTTATCGGTCATTATTTCGTCGACGATTGAACCGCGAAACGATCGCCTCCGCCACGACGATTTAAAAACGTTAGTTATCGTTTATTCAAATCCGGCGCATCGTCGTCGCAGATGGAATTCCGCCGCGATTACCCAACAATAATTTCCGCAGCGCAATAAAGTCGCGCTTTTGCAGTCAACTTGCGGCATTAAGAAAACGAACTATTATT
The DNA here is from genome assembly GCF_009362785.1 of Paraburkholderia atlantica. Lineage (GTDB taxonomy): Bacteria > Pseudomonadota > Gammaproteobacteria > Burkholderiales > Burkholderiaceae > Paraburkholderia > Paraburkholderia atlantica. Next base: position 76,395 of record NZ_WHNQ01000014.1, on the reverse strand, counting down.
AGTTCGGGCCATACAGAATAGTGCCCCCTCACAGCATTCGAGGCGTATCAACTGCGAGAGGGAGCGTGATGAATGAAATAACCCTTCCGGTCGATCTAATTCACTGGATTCTGGCAACACTTTCAATCATTGCCTTGCTTGTCTTTCTGGTGCCGCTGCGTTGGCGGGCGCCCGAGGCGGGACCTGGCGCAATGTTCGTCGCCGGCCTGATCGCCGTATTCGCATTCCGCACTCCGATCACGACTTTGGCCGTCGCCAGCGGCAAAGGCGTATGGGACGCCATATTCATTCTCTATGTAATGTGGCCCGCGCTTCTGCTTTATCAGATCACCAAACAGGCCGGCGGCTACGATGCGCTTCGACACGGCATTTCCCGTTTCAGTCGAAATGATTTATTCGTCATTCTCGGCCTCGGCTGGGTGTTTTCATCTTTTCTTCAAGGCATCGCCGGTTTCGGCGCGCCGATTGCAGTCGTCGCCCCGCTTTTGCTCGCGATCGGTGTAAGACCGGTCCATGCCGCCGCCATCTCGATCATCGCGCACGCATGGGCGCGCTTCTTCGGCACCCTCGGCGTCGGCTGGCTCGCGACGTTGCAGGTAGCCGACATTCAGGACGTGGGACGCGCCGCTTTCGAATCGTGTGTGCTGCTGCTTATTCCGACGTACTTCGGCGGCCTGCTGATCGTGTGGCTATACGGACGCTGGGCAGCGGTGCGTCATGGATGGCCGCTGGTCCTGATCCTCGGCACGATCCTCGGCTTCGGCCAGTTGATCTTCGCGTTCCTGAGCCCTGAACTCTCGACGTTCCTCGCCGCAACCGTTGCGATGGTCGCCCTGTATCCGCTGTCGCGCTGGCGTCGATTCAGGGAGCCGGTTCCCGCAGCCGAGGTCCCGGATCGTCCCGCGATGGACCCCGCCGCCGTCGGCATGCAGACCGAAACCGAAGAGCCGGTGATGAGTCTCGGCATGGCATTCCTGCCGTATGTCGTGCTGACGGCCGTTACCCTGGGCATTCTGCTGATTGGCCCATTGAACGATGCGATGCGGCAATTCCGCATCGGCCTGCCGTTCCCCGAAGTGACCACGGGATTTGGCGTCCGAAACGCGGCCGTCGCGCGTTACGCGCCGTTCTCGCCGTTCACCCATCCAGGGACGATGCTGCTGATCTCCGCGATCGTCGTGTGGATCGTGTACCGCGTGAACGGCTTCTACGGTGCATGGCAATCGCGCCATGGCGGCGAGAATCTGGGTCGCTCGCTGATCGTCGACGGCGTGCCCGCATCGCTGCCGGTGATCGCTTTTCTCGTCACGAGCCGGGTGCTCGACCATAGCGGCCAGACCCAGGTGCTCGCGCACGGTATCGCGGACGTGTCGCCGCCGCTCGTGTATGCGGGCATCGCGAGCGTGATCGGCGCATTGGGCGCGTTCATGACGTCGAGCAGCACCGCGTCCAACGTACTGTTCGGCGGCCTGCAGAGCGACGTCGCGCAACTGCATTCGCTGCCGACCGAATCGATCATCGCCGCGCAGGCAGCGGGCAGCGCGTATGGCAACGCGATCGGCCCGGCCAATATCGTGCTGGGCACCAGCATCAGCGGCATCAAGGGACAGGAGGGCGCGGTGATGAAGCTGGCCCTTCCGTGGACGGTCATTGTCGCCATCCTGACCGGTATCGGCACGATCCTGCTCGTGATATTCGCGTGAGGTGACTCGCATGGACAAGCTCGTTGCGGAAACCCTGGCGCTGCTTCTGATGTTCGCGGGTTTTCCGCTCACCAGCAGGGGCTCGGTCACCGGCAACATGCTGCTGTTGGGGCTGGGGCTGCTCTGCGTGATCGCCGGCGGAGCGTTGCCGATCATCACGCGGTTCATGGATCACTCGAACGACAAGGTGAGAGACGCGGGCGTCGAGTTCGACGATCGGGCTTCCTGATCGACGCGGCGCGCCCGTTCCTTCGCAGCCGTTACTTTGCCGTCGAACGCTCCCGGCAAGCGCCACGCGCCGGGACCGCTGTGGCGGCTCGTTCTCAGGGGAGCTTTTCACCATGAGTCATCCCAATGGGCCTCGCACCGGTCGGCCGCCCACGCGCGCGCCGCATGGCATGGTCGCGACGCCACACTATCTGGCCAGTCAGGCCGGTGTCGAGATGCTGCAACGCGGTGGAACCGCGGTCGATGCCGCGATCGCCGCGAACGCGGTGCTGTGCGTCGCCTATCCGCACATGGCCGGGCTCGGCGGCGACGGCTTCTGGCTGATCGCCGAAGGCAACAGCGAACAGATTCACGCGATCAACGCGAGCGGACCGGCGGCGCAAGGCGCGACGCTCGCCCACTATCGCGGCATCGCCACCGACAACGAAATCGCGGCGCGCGGCCCGCAGGCGGTGCTGACCGTGCCGGGCGCGATCGACGGCTGGCGTCTCGCCCACGAGCGCTTCGGGCGCCTCGCCTGGGCGGAACTGTTTGCGGCGGCGATCGGCTATGCGCGCGACGGCGTGCCGGTCTCACGCTCGCTCGCGGACTGGACCGCGCAGGACGTGCCGATCCTCACGCGTTACCCGGACACGGCCGCGATCTTCATGCCGGGCGGCCGCGTGCCGGCCGACGGCGAGAAGCTCGTGCAAACCGCGCTGTCGCGATCGTTGCAGCAACTCGCCGATCAGGGCCCGCGCGCCGGCTTCTACGAAGGCGATCTCGCGACGCGGATCTGCGCCGGCGTCGGGGCCGCCGGCTCACCGCTGCAACCGGTCGACTTCGCCGCGTACCGCGCGGAATGGGTCACGCCGATCAGCACCACGTATCGCGGTCATACGGTCTACGAGCTACCGCCGAACACGCAGGGCTTTACGCCCTTGCAGATCCTGAACCTGATCGAAGGCTACGACGTGGCTGCATGGGGCGACGGCACCGCGGACTACTATCACCACCTCGCCGAAGCGGTGAAGATCGCGTTCGCGGATCGTGAAGAGTGGTTGACGGACCCGCGCTTCGTGACGATTCCGGTCGACCAGCTGATCACGAAGGCGTACTGCGACGAACGCCGCAAGCTGCTCGACCCCGAACGCGCGCTCGACATCGCGACGGTCCCGCCCGGCATCGCCTATCAGTATCCGCACGACCGCCGTGCGCCGGACGGCGACACCTGCTACTTCTGCGCGGCCGACAACGACGGCATGGTCGTGTCGCTGATCCAGTCCATCTATCACGACTTCGGCAGCGGCGTGCTCGGCGGGGACACCGGCATCATCATGCAGAACCGCGGCGCGTTCTTCTCGCTCGACGAGCATCACCCGAATTGCCTGCAACCGGGCAAGCGCACTTTCCACACGCTGATTCCGGCACTGATGACCCGCGACGGCAGGCCTTGCCTCGCCTTTGGCTCGATGGGCGGCGAAGGTCAGCCGCAAACCCAGGCCGCGCTCGTGACCCGCATCGTCGATTTCGGCTACGACGTGCAGCAGGCGATCGAGGCGCCGCGCTGGCTGATGGGACGCACGTGGGGCACCAAGTCGCGCAACATGTCGCTCGAGGGGCGCATCTCCGACGAAGTCGTGCGCGAATTGAAGCGCCGCGGCCAGCCGGTGCAGATGGTCACCGACTGGAACGACAACATGGGGCATGCACACGCGATCGCTTTCGATCGGCAACAGGGCTTCTACGAAGGCGGCGCCGATCCACGCGGCGACGGCGCCGCGCTCGGGTACTGAGGAGGACCGGTATCGGCTCCCGCAAACGGCTGGCAGGTGAGGTGCCGCGCTCGCGCAACGCGGCTCCATACGACGGGAAAAACAGATGAACCCGATGACCGTGACCTCGCTGGTCCTCGCCATGACGATGGCGCTGTTCATCTGGAACAAGGTGCCGGCCGCCGTCGTCGCGGTGATGTCGCTGATCGCGCTATATCTGACCGGCGTTCTGACGATGCGCGAGGCGTTGAGCGGCTTCGGCGATCCGCTGATCGTGTTCATCGCGGCGCTGCTCGGCATCGGCATCGGCCTCGAAACGACCGGTGTCGGCACATGGGCGGGACAGTGGCTGATTCGCCATTCGGGCAGCAGCCGCAAGCGACTGATCGCGTCGCTGCTGATCCTGTCCGCGGTATCCACTGCGCTGATCGGCATGAACGGCGCCGTCGTCGCGATGCTGCCGATCGCGGTCATCATCTGCGTGCAGACCCAGCTCGCGCCGTCGCAACTGATGATGCCCGTGTCGATCGCGTGCCTGACCGGCGCGAAGCTCACGTTGCTCGGCAGTCCGGTCAACGTGATCGCATCGAGCGCGGCCGATGCGCTCGGTGGCGCGCCGATCCGCTTCTTCGAATGGTCGATCGTGGGTCTGCCGTTGTTCGCCGGCACCCTTGCGATCATTCTGATACTCGGCCCGCTGTTATTGCCCAGGCGCAGCTCGAATTCGCTGCCGGCCGATTTCAGCCAGCACGCGCACACGCTGGTCGAGCAATACCGGCTCGCGGACGGCGTGTTCCGGCTGCGCGTGCGCGCGGGCTCGCCGTTGATCGGCAAGACGCTCGACAGCATCGATCTGTCGCAATACCCCGGTATCAGCGTGCTGGGCCTGACCGACGATGAAGGCGCCGAACTCGCGCAGAAAGATGCGAGCGAGGGCCACCACCTGCTGGTGCGCGGCGACGCGCAAGGCGTCGCGAGGCTCGCGAACGACTTGCATCTCGCGATTCGCGAGCCGCTCTCCGAAGCGCAGGCGGTCACGAATGCGCTGTTCAATCGCTCGTCGGGTCTCGCCGAAGTCGTGATACCGCCGCGCTCGGGGTTGATCGGACAAACCGTGTTTCCGGGCATGGCGACGCACGAAGGCGATCTGATCGTGCTCGCGATACAGCGCGGCGGCAAGAACGTGCCCGAGCCGTCGACCACGCTGCTCGCGGGCGACCATCTGCTGCTCAGAGGAACATGGGAAGCGCTCGACAAGCACTTCTCCGACCCGCAGATACTGATGGTCGATTCTCCGCAGACGGTACGGCGCCAGACCATCGCGCTGAGTCGCGGCGCGCGCGAGGCGCTCGTGATCCTCGCGGTGCTGGTCATCCTGCTCGCGACGAACGCGGTACCGCCCGCGGTGGCGACGCTGATTTGCGTGACCGCGATGGTATTGACGCGCGTGATCACACTGAACCAGCTGTACACGATCGACTGGAACACCTGCGTGCTGGTCGGTGCGCTGATTCCTCTCGCCACCGCGATGTCGAATACCGGGCTCGCGTATCAGATCGGCGATTACGTGATCCAGGCGGTCGGCTCGGGCGGTCCGCGCGCGGTGCTGGCAGGACTCTTCTTCGTGGCCGCGGTGCTGACCCAGGTGATCTCGAACAACTCGGCGGCGCTCGTGACCGTGCCGATCGCGGTAGCCACGGCGCAGGAACTCGGCGTGTCGGCGACGCCGTTCCTGGTCGCTGTGGCGCTCGGGGCAGGCGCTGCGCACATGACGCCGATGAGCACGCCGGTCAACCTCGTCACGTATGGCCCGGGCGCGTATGAGTTCGGCGACTACTGGAGGATCGGCCTGCTGATCGTGCTGTGGTCGATGGCGGTGGTCGTGTTCATTGCGCCGTTGTATTGGCCGTTCTAGCCGCCATACCGGCCGCGCTGTCCTACGCCATCAACAGCGCTTCATATTCCGCGCGGAACTGATCGATGGAACTCTCCACCACCGTCACCGCGCCGTCGATCAAACCGCAACGCCCGCTGCCGGGAAGAACGCGGCACAAGTTCTCCAGTGCATCCAGATCGGCACGCACGCCGCGGCCCGTGTCGAGCCGGTTCAGAAGCCGCATCATCTGAAACGTACCGCCCTTGCAAGGCGGGCACTGCCCGCACGAACCCTGAGCGAAGAAGTTCACGTAGTCCGCGACCTTGCGCACGATGCTGGTGCCTTCCGACACCACGATCATCGCGCCCGTCCCCAGACGCGAACGGCGTTGACGCACCGAGTCGAAATCCAGCGCCACGTCGAGATCGCGCTTCGTCAATAGCGTGTTCGATGGGCCGCCCGTGAAGACCGCCTTGAACTCCTTGCCCTGCAGCATGCCGCCGCCGTGCTGGAACACCAGCGTCTCGAGGCTCGTGCCCATCGGCAGTTCGTACAGACCGGGACGCAGCACGTCACCGGAAAGAGAATAGAGCTTGGTTCCGGCCGCATTCCCCACTCCGAGCTCGCGATACCACTGCGCGCCGTGGCGCAGAATCCCGGGCACGTGGGCGAGCGTCTCGACGTTGTTGACGATGGTCGGGGCGCCGTGCACACCCTGCTCGGCCGGGAAAGGAGGTTTGCGCCGCGGAAACGGAAAGCCGCCTTCGACGCTGGCGATCACCGCCGTCTCCTCTCCGCCGATGTACAAGCCCGAGCTGGGCACGACACCGAGCGACAGCGGCGCACCGATCCAACGCTCGATAGCGGCGAATTGCGGGTGTCCCGACCACTGCTTGACCGCCTCGCGAGTCGCGGCGAGAGACCCCGTCTGATGCGGATTCACGTACAAGACGACATGGTTGGCCCGCGTCGCCACCGCGGCGATCAGCGCGCCCTCGATCACCTGATGCGGTGTGTGTTCGAGCAGAAAGCGATCCTTGAAGGTGCCCGGTTCGTCTTCGTTGCCATTGCAAACGACGTACTTGTCGCCGTCAGGGGCGGCCGCAACCGGCGCCCACTTTCGATGCGCGGGGAAGCCAGCGCCGCCCATGCCGCGCAAGTCGGCCTGGGCGAGCTCGGCGATGATCGACTCCGGGTCGTCGAGCGCTTTGGCGAGTCCCTCGCCGCCGCCGCGCGCGAACCATGCATCGAGGTCGGCGCCGACGCGGAAATCGTCCCTCATCAAGCACTGATTCAGCGTTTGCATCGCGTGCTCCGTGGTTCGTGTCACCGGATGCCGCCGATCACGCGACCCCGCGCGCTCGCGCGCAATCCCGCATCGACTCGCAGATCGAAATGAGCATAGGCGGGAAAGAGCTGCGGCGCCTTCACGTGAAGCGGCAGTCCCGCCAGCGTCAGCTCTCTCTGCCACGCGTGCACGTGACCGATTCCGGCACGGCTCGTCATGACCCACTCTTTGGATTGCGCGGCCTTCGCGCCGGCACGGCGGCCCATGCTCAAAATGTCGAGCAACGCATTGCCCATCAAGCGGTTGCGGCCGTGGATGCCGCCCGTCACCTCGCCGACGCAGAAAAGGCCGGGGACGTTGGTGGCGCCATCTTTGTCGATGGCGACGCCGCCGTTCTGGTAGTGGAGCGTGGGATAAACGAGGAAGGGCTCCTGCGCCGCATCGATGCCGCACTTGTCCGCGAGATGGCGAAGCGTGACGAGGCGTTTGGCCAGAATGCCCGGATGCTCGATTTCGAGTGTCGGCGTATCGAGGAACACGCCGACCTGGCCGTCGCGCTCGATCCCGCGACCTTGTGCGCACTCGCGCAGAATCGCCGACGCGACCACGTCGCGCGGCTTGAGTTCGTCGACGAAACGTTCGCCTTCGCCGTTCAGCAGTCTCGCGCCGGCGGAGCGCGCCGCCTCGGAAATCAGGCCGCCCGCCAGATGGTGCGGGTAGGCGATGCCGGTCGGATGGTACTGGAATGAGTCGAGCTCGCGCAGGCGCGCGCCGATCCGATAGGCGAGCACCAGGCCATCGGCGGTGGCGCCGTAGTGGTTCGAGGTTGGAAACGAATTCAGGTGGAGTCGCCCCGCGCCGCCAGTGGCGAGGATCACGGCACGCGCACGCACCAGCACGAAGGTACGCCATTCGAGGTTGTAGATCACCGCGCCGGCGCAGCCGCCGCGCTCGTCGGACAGCAGCTCGACCAGAGGGCAGCGGTTCCACAACTCGATACCCGGGTCGAGGTCCACCGCCTCGCGCAGCACGCGCATCATTTCGAGGCCGGTATAGTCGCGATACGACAGAATGCGCGCCGCCGACGCGCCCCCGGGCTTCTTGCGCATCAGATTGCCGCCGATCGGCTGATCCTCTTCCAGATCGAACATCATGCCGAGCTGGATCAGCCAGCGAATCACATCGGGGCCGTCCATCACCATCTGGGCCACGAGCTTGGGCTCGCCGCAGAAGTGTCCGGCGCGAAGCGTGTCCTCGAAGTGCAGTTGCGGGCTGTCATCCTCGCCGATGGCCGCCTGGATTCCGCCTTCGGCCATCACCGTATTGCTGTCGCCGAGACGCAGCTTGGTGGCGAGGATCACCCGTGCGCCCTGCTTCGCCGCCGTGAGCGCCGCGGCGCAGCCGCCACCGCCGCCGCCGATCACCAGCACATCGGTCGTCATCAGCTGCGCGCCGGCGATATCGACATCGTCGATCAGCGCGTTAGCCTGTAGATGGCGCGCGAGATCGGGCTGACACGGCTCGCCGCGATTGATCCCGACACTGAGCGTGACGCGCGCATGCGGCCCATGATCGGGGTGATAAGCCTTCAGCAGTTCATCGACCGGGACGTCGTCGGCGCGAAGCGTGGCCGCCATCCCGGGGCGGTAGCGCTGCCGCGCGTTTTCGTAGGGTATGCCGGCGGACATGATGATTTCGCTCCGGTCAGCGCGGCGGTTGCGCGCCAGGCGCATCGAAGTCGATCTTCATCTCGCCGCTCTCGATCTGCTGCAGCCGTCGCATCAGATTGGCCGGACGCAGCGAAAGCGACGCGATCATCCGGCGCACGAACACGCCCAGATGGTTGGGCCGGATATGCTCGGGGCATGCGAGCGTGCACAGGTTGCACATCACGCATTCGTCGAACACCTGGCTCGATGCGGGCAGCTTGCCCTCGACCGCCAGGTTCACGCCTCGCTGCACGTCCAGCCCCTTCGGACAGGCGCGGTCACAGCCGCTGCAATGACGGCAATGCGCCGCTTCGGGGAAGATCTCGGCGATCTTGCCGAGCGCCTGCCAGCTGTCGCCGATCTCTTCCATTCGATACTGGTGACGTTCCGATTCGGTGAAGTAATCGAGGAAGGCGACCTGCATGCCCTCTTCGACGAGGGTCTCGCAGGCGAGCGCGGTTTTGACTTCCTGCTCGCCGCTGCGTCGCACCATTACACGGCACGAGCCGCACACGCCCTGGGACATGCAGCCGACGCCCTCGACGAGAGTCTGCCCCGCATGCCCCATGGCCTGCAGAATCGAGCAATTGTCCGGCGCCTGAATCTCGCGCCCTTCGATACTCACGCGAACCATGGCCTCGCACTCTCCTTGCATGCCGTGAACACTTCACTGGCGAACGCGCAAAAAAGGTCATATAAACCTTAGCACAAGGACGGTTATGAGAATGGGGCATGGCATGAAAACTTTCTGGAAGGCCGTCGCTCCTCTGATCGTGGCGATCGTGATCGGACTGATTCCCGCGCCCCCCGGTCTCGCGCAGCACGCGTGGTATTACTTCGGGATTTTCGCGGGCGTGATCGTCGGGCTGATGCTGGAGCCTATTCCGGGCGCCGCAATCGGTCTTATCGCGGTGACGCTGGTCGCGGTATTCAGCGAGTGGGTGTTCTTCAGTCCCGCACAACTCGCCAAGCCTGGTTTCAATGTCGCGAACGCGGGGCTCAGTTGGGCGCTTTCCGGTTTCTCGAACGGCACCGTGTGGCTGATCTTCGGCGCCTTCATGTTCGCCCTCGGATACGAGAAGACCGGGCTCGGCAAGCGCATTGCATTGATGCTGGTGCGGGCACTGGGTCGACGGACACTCACGCTCGGCTATGCGGTGATGGTGGCGGACGCCGTGATCGCGCCATTTACCCCTTCGAATACGGCGCGCAGCGGCGGGACGATCTTTCCGGTGATTCGCAGTTTGCCGCCGCTTTACGACTCGAAGCCGAACGATCCGTCAGCGCGGCGCATCGGTTCCTACATCATGTGGACCGCTATCGCCACGACCTGCGTGACGAGCTCGATGTTCCTCACCGCGCTCGCACCCAATCTGCTCGCCGCGGAACTCGTCAAGAAAACGGTCGACGTCGATCTCGAATGGGCACAGTGGTTTCTGGCCTTCGCGCCCGCGGGCATCTTGCTGCTGCTGGCCATCCCGCTGCTGACCTACGTGCTTTATCCGCCGCATGTGAAGCACAGCGCCGAAGTGCCGGCCTGGGCTGCCCAGCAACTGAAGGAAATGGGGCCGCTCACCAGACGGGAAATCATGCTCGCCGTGCTGGTACTGATCGCCCTCGCGCTATGGGTCTTTGCGGACGACTACGTCAATCCCACGACCGCCGCGCTGATGGTGATCGCGCTGATGCTGGTCACCCAGGTGGTGAGCTGGGACGACATGCTCGGCAACAAGCAGGCGTGGAATACCCTCGTGTGGTTCGCGACGCTCGTCGCCCTCGCAGACGGGCTCAGCAGGACTGGCTTCGTCAAATGGTTCGCCGGGACGATATCGACCCACATGGCAGGCTTTCCCCCGACGGAGGCGGCGATCGTCCTCGTGCTGATCTTTTTCTTCACGCATTACATGTTCGCGAGCGTCACCGCCCACGCGACGGCGATGCTGCCGGTCATGCTGGCGGTGGGCTCGACTATTCCCGGCATGCCGATGGAAGCGTTCGCGCTGATGCTGTCGCTGACTTTGGGGATCATGGGCATCCTGACGCCGTACGGAACGGGGCCGAGTCCCGTGTACTTCGGCAGCGGGTATCTGCCTGCGGGTGATTTCTGGAGACTCGGGCTGATTTTTGGCGTCATTTATATCGCGGTATTTCTTCTGATTTGCGCGCCGATCCTGCTTTGAGGTTCGAGGCTTGTTCTTCTAGATATCGAAGTAAAGGTAAAACTCCCATGGATGTGGGCGCAATTTGATCGTGTCGATCTCGCGGCTGCGCTTGTAGTCGATCCAGGTCTGAATCACGTCGTCGGTAAACACATCGCCTTTGCGCAGAAACGTGTTGTCCGTTTCGAGCGCCGCCAACGCCGCTTCGAGCGAGCCGGGCACCTGCCGGATATTGCGCGCTTCTTCGGGCGGCAAATCATAGATGTTGCGATCGAGCGGCTCGCCGGGATCAGTCTTGTTTTCGATGCCGTCGAGGCCGGCCATCAGCATCGCCGCGAAAGCGAGATACGCATTGGCCGACGGGTCCGGACAGCGAAACTCGACGCGCCGCGCGTTCGGCGAATCCGAATACATCGGAATGCGCGCCGCGGCCGAGCGGTTGCGCTGCGACATCGCCAGATTGACGGGCGCCTCATATCCCGGCACGAGGCGCTTGTAGGAATTCGTCGTCGGCGCGCAAAAGGCCATCAGCGCGGGCGCGTGCTGAAGCAATCCGCCGATGTACCAGCGGCACATGTCGGAAGTCAGCGCCCAGCCGCCCGCGTCGTAAAAGAGGTTCTGTTTGTCATTCCACAGGCTCTGGTGACAATGCATGCCGCTCGCGTTGTCGGCGAACAGCGGCTTCGGCATGAAGGTTGCAACCTTGCCGTGCCGACGCGCGACGTTCTTGCAGATGTACTTGTAGATCATCACGTTGTCGGCCATGCGGGTCAGCGTCGCAAAGCGCATGTCGATCTCGTTCTGTCCGGCGGTCGCAACTTCATGGTGATGCACTTCGATCTGCACGCCGGCCTGCTGGAGCGTCAGCGCGATTTCCGAGCGGATTTCCTGCAGCGTGTCATGAGGAGGCACCGGAAAATAGCCTTCCTTATAGTGCTGCTTGTAGCCAAGGTTGCCGCCGCCGTATGCGCCCTCGTCGCGACCGGTGGTCCAGTCGCCCTCGGCCGACTCGACGTAGTAGTAGCCGCAGTGCTGATCCTGGCCGAAGCGGATCGAGTCGAAGATGAAGAACTCGAGCTCCGGCCCGAAATAGCACGTCGTCGCGATGCCCGTCTGCCGCAGGTAGTTCTCCGCCTTTTTCGCCACGTAGCGCGGATCGCGCGAATAGGGCTGTCGCAGCACTGGATCGACTACGTCGCAAATGATCGACAGCGTCGGCGTACCGCAAGCCGGGTCGACGAAGGCTGTTGCCGGGTCGGGCCGCAGCAGCATGTCGGACTCGTGGATCTCCTGAAAGCCGCGGATCGATGAACCGTCGAAACCGATGCCGGCGCTGAACAGGTCGTCGTGAACTTCGGGAAGCGTGATCGAGAAATGCTGCCAGAGGCCCGGCAAATCAGTGAATTTCAGATCGACGATCTGAATATCGCGCTTTTGCAGCAGATCGATCACATCGCTTGCGTTTTGCGGTCGCGTGACGCGATAGCTGCCCGCTTCGACGGACGCCGAAAATGGCGATCCGGTGCTTCCTTGCGTACTGGCCATGAGCTTTGCCCTCTTGCGCCCCTTTACCGCCGGTTTACTTATAGTCAAACGTTAGTACTTCCGTGGGCGAAAACAAGGCGGCGGTGAGTGGGCCTAGCGGTCCTGCTCCAAGCCCTTTAGATGGGCCTGCCCCGCATCTCTGGCAGCGGCGGCGGTCGCATAGGTCTCGTCCGAAACGAGCGAGCGTCTGACCTCACGGGCCGCGAAGTCGACCAGCGTGATTACCCAGACATGCTCGCCACCCTGCTCGGCCGTTTGCACGAAAGCGCGCACGTCGCCCTTGTCGTCTGATTTCATCGTGACCTCCTTGTGGAAAAGTCGCGCGGGAAAAGGGCTGCGCGACGATAAAGACGTTCGCGACCCGCGGTGCCTTGCTCGCGGAGCGCGTAACTTGATCTTAGGCAATCGAATCGGCCCATTGACGGTTTTCTCGCTGCCGGTGGCCTTCGCAAATCGCGTGCCGCGCGTCGGTGGCATCGCGCGAATCGAACCTATCCAGTTTGCGGCGTGGAACGGCGTCCGCCCATCCGTCTCGCGAACGACATAAGCGACGCGCGCGGTAATTCTTCAACTGAAAGCGCCCACAGCGAATACGCGACGCTGCGCTGGAACAACAAACTGACAGCGGTCCGAAGCTGACCGTGGCCCAGCGCGTACATCGAATCAGTCACGGCGATCGCACCGTGCATCAGAATGCTGGCATGCCGATAGCATCCCATCATGCAGGCATTGCAGGGTTCCCGTTGATCGGGCAGGCGGTCGAGGTCGAACACGGAGCCCATCGGCTCGGACCACGCCTCGCAACGCCAGACATCGAGGTTCCAGTCGATATAAAAGTACTTGCTGCCACCGATACATGGAACCAGTTGCCGTTCACCGCGCACGAACCGCGCGACCTCGTCCAGCGCAGCGCTCGGGTCCATCACGCGGAAGTGCTTCTTCAGGCGCGCGATTGCGTTCAACGCGTCGAGTAACTCGTCGGTGTTCAGGTCGACGAGTTTCGAGTCTTCGTCGTACACGAGCGATGACGACCCAAACGCCTCGCGCCGGGGATAGGAAAAAACGACCGCATCGAAGCCGAGCCGATTGAGCGTCTCCGGAAGCGATTCGTAACGAACCAGACGGCTCACCGTAATCGATGCGCACACCTCGATGCCGAAGCTATGCGCCTGAGTGATGCCCTCGCGGATGCGGGCCTCGAGACCGCGCAGGCCGCGATTATGCTCATGCTCGCGCATGTCCGCGCTATCGATGGAAATCAGCAGACGCTTGAGGCCAGCCGCCGCCAGTTGCTTGATGTGGCGCGGAAGAAACCAGCCGTTCGTGATCACGCCGCACTGAATGCCGGCCTTGGTGGCCGAAGCCACCAGCGATGCGATCTGGGGATGAACCAGCGGCTCGCCGCCTTGCAGCGTCATGTAACGAATCCGGCGTCTGCGCAGGATCGGCAGTGCGCGCGCGAACTCATCAGGGTCGAGATAGCGACGTGGCCCCGCCAGATTCTTCTCGCGAGAGAACCCGCAGAAGTCGCATGCGGCGTTGCACACGTTCGTCACCGATACGTCGCACACCGCGGGCAACGGATTGCGCGGTTCGCTGACGACGCTGTCTCTATGCCGTAGATCGCGCCACTTGATGATCCGCTCTGTCGTATCCATGAGACCCTCGCGGCCTGCCGACGAATTCGTCACGAGGCTTCATAGAATACGCTCAACGTGCTGAGCGTGAACCATTGTTACGCCTACCGTCGGCTTTCGGCGCGCGCTATGAGTCATGCCGACCATAGGCCAATATCGGGGGGGGGGCCGCAAGAATAGCGCTTTCGTCGAGTTGGGAATCAATCAGTTGGCAGAAACACTCGAGCATCTGCTTTGGCGGTGCGCAACGGTCGATGACCGCATCGACACCTGGCCACCCCGCGAAAGGACACAGCGTACTGGACAGAACCGCGACGCGACATTGCGGGCAGTGCTTGTTGATCAACTCGATGGCTTTTAACTTGGATGCAAGATGGCAGTCGCCGTCAAGGACCGCCAATTGCGCATTGCTCGCGATTTGACCTCGTACCGCATCAGCGCACGTCTCAAGCGTGGACGCGAAGCCTCGCACCCGGGCGATAACGAAGATGGATTCAGCGATCGGCTCATGTCCTCTGCGGAGGACGAGCAGGCGCCGTCCGTTACCAAGGTTTGGCATCATGGTTCGCGCTCCGTCGGCAACCAGTAACGCGTAAATTGACTTCCATCTGAGAATCGTCATGCGATACCGCTCGCACGCCTCGGTGTACGCGAGTGAATCCTCGCCCGAGGTGGAACGGGCAAGTTCTAAGGCCTCGAACGCCGAGTCGACTTCGCTCAGCGATATATCAAACGCATCTCGCGGGTCCATGGCGAGCATCAATGTCGAGTCATCTGGATTCCAGCATACGTCGGCCCAGACCCGTGCAGAAGGTCGGCCGTGCGAAAGTGATTTCTTTTCGTCCGTTGGTCTTTCGTGCAGAACTTTTTTCGGCTCTCGGCAATTCGTGGGCTATTTCAACGGTTCGCCGGGTTTGAAGAGTCGCTCGCTCCCGACTTGCACCTTGGGGGCAGCCACGGAGGCCGCGCGGCAGGAGCGGTAAGAACCTACAGAAAACGTCATCGCACGGGCGACGGCGAGAGTGGGCAAGCGCAGATCCGTCGGCAGGGGCAGAACCGACGTTCGAGGGTCCGCGAGAACCGCGAGGACAGAGTTCAGCTTTTTCGGGACGTTTTCGGCACGAATGGCGTGGGTATGTGCTGGACCTTCTCGCTTCCGCACTTCGGGCAAGCGGGATGAGCATTTTCATGTTCAGCAAGATGCTCGGCATGTTCGAACATCTCACCGCACTTCTCACACCTGTACCGGTAAGTCGGCATGGCATTCCTCCAACGAGAAGCCGGCACGTCGTTGCTGACCAGATACGTCTATGACGTCGGCAATAACCCATTCTAGTGCAGGAAAGTGCGGGAAACGTCTGCGTACGCGTCGCGCGTCGCCGTTCAATTGGATGCACCGCTGAGTGCGGCACTGACCGCGAATCTCAGTTTGGCCCGTCACCTACCAGCCGAAAAACCTGCACCGCATCTTCCAGCGTGGACGCCTGTTCTTGCATGCTGGCCGCCGCGGCTGCCACCTGCTCGACCAGAGCAACGTTTTGCTGGGTCATCTCGTCCATGTGTCCGATCGCGCGATTGATTTCGCCGATACCGGTACTTTGCTCGTTGCTCGCGTGCGTAATCTCACCCATCAAGGTGACCACACTGTCGACGGCCGTGACGATTTCGGTCATGTCCCGGCCAGCCTGGTCGACCAGTTCGCCGCCCGCATTGACGTTGCCGACCGAGTCGGTGATCAGCGCCTTGATTTCCCTGGCGGCCGTCGCGCTGCGTTGGGCCAGGCTGCGCACCTCGGCGGCGACGACCGCAAAGCCGCGTCCCTGATCGCCGGCGCGCGCCGCCTCGACGGCCGCGTTCAAAGCCAGAATGTTGGTCTGAAAGGCGATCGAGTCGATCATGCTGATGATGTCGACGATCTTGTGTGAACTGCCGCGGATCAACGACATGGTGGTTACCACATGGCCCACCACGGTACCGCCTTTGACCGCGAGGTCGGAGGCCGACGCGATGTGTTGGTTGGCGTGCGAAGCGCGTTCGGCATTGGCGCGGACCGTTGCAGTCAGTTGTTCCATCGTCGAAGCGGTTTCCTCGAGCGAGCCGGCCTGTGCCTCGGTGCGGGACGACAGTTCCGCGTTGCCGGCCGCAATCTCGCGCGCGCCGAGCGCGATCATATCGGACGCGCGTCGCACGTTGCCGACCACCGAGGCCAAGCCGACACTGATGCCGTTCATCGCCTGCATCAACTGGCCGAGTTCGTCGCGCCGGCTGACATGCACTTGCGCGGTCAAGTCGCCAGCCGCCAGTTTTTCCGCGGCGGCCTTCGCTTCGAGCAGTTGCATGCCGAGACCGCGCCGGGTCGTCACGAAGACCAGCGCGCTGACCAGCAGCGCGCCGAGCAGCCCGAAGCCGATCACCCCGGCCGGCAGGAAAGGGGGCGACGTCCCTGCGGGGCTCGCTTGGTCCGGGAGGATTACAGCCTGCAGCAGCCGACCATAGCCCAACAGGAGTGCGGTATTCGCGGCCAGAGTCAGCAGCGCGAGCCTGCCTCCAATCGACAGGTTCCACACCTCGCTGACGTCGAGCCCGACATACAGCGCGCCGATCACGTCGCCGGAACCGTCCCGGATCGGCTCGTACCGTGTCATGTATTGCTTGCCGAATAGCGTCGCATAACCGGTGTAGGGCTGCCCGCTGCGCAGCATCCGATAGCCGGGATGCGAGCGGTCGAGTACCGTGCCCACGGCCCGCTCGCCGGTTTGCCTTTTGACCGAGGTGGCGACGCGCACGAAGTCGTCGCCTATCGCGACGAATAAGGTGCCCGTCGCGCGGGTTTTGTCGGTGAAGCGATCCACATCGCCGTAGTTGAGGTTCAGCAGTGTGCTCCCGTTCAGGAGCCTGGGCGTCATCACACCGAGGATGTCGACACCGCTCGATTCGTCGCGCGTAAATCGATCTGGAAAATACCCGGCGAGCGTTCGCGCGTGACGACGCACCTGGGCCTTGAGCGGCAGCAGAGAGTACATGAGGTGAACCCCCGTCGACTGTGTCAGCGAGCCGAATAAATCGGACGTTTTATTCTGATTTCATTAGACAGAATATTGCATGAGATGGCAATAGAGGGGCCTCGCTAATCTCAGCTCACGGGAAGGCAGGCGCCAGGCGGGTCACAGATGTCTGAACACTCCGCACGCCAGAGCGCGCAGTTCTTCGAATTGCGTGACGAGTTGGAGGCACAGAATGAAGGCCAACATCGCCGCGGGCCCCGGGTGGCGTTCGATCCATCGCAGCATCGGGGTCGCGTAGCGCGTGCGGATCGCCTCGCGCGTCAGGATCAACGTGATCGCGATTCCCACCGCGGCGCCCACCAGCAAATCGGTCGGATAGTGAAAGCCGAGATAGGCGCGCGGAAGGCAAATGAACACCGCGGTATAGAGAAGCGCCAGCACGCCGATGCCCCGCCACACGAGGAAAATGCCGGTGGCGATGGCCATCCATAGCATGGCGTGATCGCTTGGGAACGAACTCCAATCCGACAACTGCGCAGCCTTGGTCGCGCCGCTTGCGAACTGCAGATGAAGTTCGGTGCTATAGATGGGACGCACTCTAAATGGCAACCAGTGCGCCAGCAGCCTTCCGACGAAGAGCGCTACGACACCGCTGAGAAGCGTCGCGAGCACTATTTCGCGCCGCCGTTCGGCGCGTTCGTCTTGTTGAAACCAGATCCACCACAGCACGGCAATCAATACCAGGCCTTTAAAGGTGTACAGGTCGGCGATGGCTTGTATCGATTGGGTCGCGAAATGACCGAAGTGTATGCTGGACAGATAAGTTTCGATGGTCGAATCGAAGCTGTTCATGCTTTTGTAATCGATATCTGCTAGTCGCAGCGGAACATCAGCTTAATCGACGCAAGAAACGAAAAATGAGGCGCAGACAACGTTTGCCGTCATTTTTTGGTTCGTCCCGATCCCGCACGACACCCCTCCCCGTTATGGCGCCCCCTTCACCTGCTCATGCGGCTTCTCCACTCCCGCCATGCTCAGCGCCTCATGCAGCGTGCCGAAAATACAGCGCTCCTCGACGATCGGCGTGATGCCATGCCGATCCATGTCCGAGCGCAAATAGCGATTCACCCGCGCAAACACCACCTCGATCCCATCGCGCTTGAGCGCCGAGCACAACTCGCCCACCGAGCGCGCCGCCGAATAATCGACATCCGTAATCGCGCTCGCATCGACGACGAACCAGCGCACCGCGTTCGGTGCGTGCTCGATCAGGCGGCGCGTATCGTCGACGAAGAAATGATCGTTCGCGTAGAACAGATCGGCGCCGAAGCGATAGACGATCAACCCCGGCGCGGTCTCTATGCCGGGCACCGCCGGCACCGGCACCCACATGCCGTCGCCGTTGGGCGCGAGCATCATCGTGTGCGGGCGGTAGCTGTGTCGCACGTGACGCAGCAACGACAACGCGACCGCGACCAGGATGCCGTGCTCGACGCCGATCAGCACGACCGCCGCCGCCGTGAACAACGCTAGCGCGAATTCGCCGGGACTTTCGCGGCGAATCGAAAAGAGCGACTGCACATTAATCAGGCCGACCGCGATCGTAAACACGATGCTTGCGAGAATGCAGTGCGGCAGATACTGCAGATAGCGGCTGAAAAACAGCAGCACGGCCACCACGACCGCCGCGAACACGAGCTGCGCGAACTGGCTGCGCGTGCCGGCCCGATCGGCCATCGCGGTCTGCGTCGGGCTGCCGTTGACCACGAACGCGCCGGAGAACGCCGCCGCCGCGTTGGCGGCCGCGATGCCGAGCAGGTCCGCGTTGGTATCGACCGGCTCGTGATAGCGCTCGGCGAACACGCGGCTTGCGGCGGCGCTTTGCGCGACGATCATCACGAAGCACGACGCCGCGACCGGCACGAGATCGAGCATCTGCTGCCACGTCACCGACGGAAACCGCAGCGGCGGCAATCCGCCCTCCACCGGTCCGAGGATCGAGATGCCGTGCGCGGCGAATCCGAACACGTCGCTCGCGGCAATGCCCCCGACGACCGCGATCAATGGCACCGGCAGGCGCGGCCAGAAGCGCTTGCAGACGAGAATCGCGGCCACCACGAAGAGCGAAATCGCCAGCGTCGGCCGATTGATCTGCGTGGCCTTGCTCACGACGAGCAGCAGTTGATCCACGCTGCGCGTCGCATGTCCGGGCACGCCGAGCATGTCGCCGAGCATCGCGATGCCGACCTGCACGCCGACGCCGGCGAGAAAGCCGACCAGCACCGTACGCGACAGGAAGTCGGCGAGAAAACCGAGCTTGAAGATGCGCGCGACGAGCAGCAGCCCGGCCGTCAGCAGCGCGACCATCGCCGCGAGCGCCGCGTATTCGGCACTCGACGCGGGCGCCATCGTCTCCAGACGGCTCGCGAAGATCGTCGCGGTGGCCGAATCGGCGGCGACGACCAGATGCCGCGACGCGCCGAAAAACGCGAACGCGACGAGCGGCAGGAAGACCGTATAGAGCCCGGTGACCGCCGGCATGCCGGCAATGCGCGCATAGCCGAGCACCTGCGGTATACCCATCGACGCAAGCTGCACACCGGCCAGCGCATCACGCGCCGCCGCAATCCGGCTCAAAGGAAGAACGCCCTTCAGCACGCTGGCACGTGCCGCCATTTTCTGCAGAGAATCTTGCATACGCGATGCCGACCCAAAACGGAGGTAATCGCGCATCGTGCCGCGAACCGGCACGCCAAGGCAAGACTTACTGAAAGGTAAAGCGGGCTATTGACGGAAACAAAAAGGGAAAGCAAACCGAAAGGACGCAAACGGTTGCTCCTTTCGAATTAACGACAAACTAGCGAACGTTAATCGCAAATCGAAAATCTCCACGGCGCAGCCGCGGAAAGAACGCGCGACGAAAATCTATCGTTTGAAACGTCCCGTCTGCGGATCGACATGGCGCGCGAAGCCAAACAGCGCAGCGATGCCGATCGGACAGGCGATCAGAAAAATGGCCAACATCACACTCACCCCGTAACAACTTGTTACAAGGGAGTTTAGAGAAATTTGACGCAAGTTTAATGAGGGAAAACCGCAAAGCAGTATTGCGAAGGATTACGGCGACCTTAAAAAGATTGCCACATCCGTAAGTGAAAGCGCGAACAAGCGCGTGATGGCGCTCGTGAAAAAAAACTCGAAGAAATATCCGTTCGACTATGAGGAAAGCCCCGCCGCGTATGGCTGGTAGCCGCGTCCCCATTTCGTTCGCAAGTTCGACCCGGCGCCGGCATAACACAGCCGAGACGGCGCGCATCCGCGCGCCAGACATCGCACCGCCACGATTAGGCAAATCCTTCTACCGCGTCGAGCCACGCGTATTTTTCTTCTGCATTGGCGCTGGTCCAACCGATTCGCGCATCGTCACGCTGACCGGAAACTCGCGGAAGATCTCCCACGTGGTGCCATAACACTGGTTGATCAGCCAGCGCACCGCGTTTTGCGTCAGCTCCCCGGTCGGAATGTGCACTGACGTGAGTCCCGGCGCCGCGTATGAGGCCGAGTAGTCGTCGTCGTAGCTGATCACGGAAATGTCGTTGGGAACCGAAATGCCCGCCTGGTGAAAACGCGCGAGCACAGCGACAGCCATCGTGTCGTTCGCGCAGAACAGACCGGTCACGCGCCGCTGCATCTCGAGCAGCTTCTGGGCGGCCGCATAGCCGCCTTCCGGCGAAAAGTCGGCTTCGATCAGCGGGACGTCGTCGCGCGCAATGCCGGCTCGCGCGAGTTCGGCGAAAAAGCCGTCGATCCGCATCACGTTGTCCGACGCGGTAGCGGGCCCGGAAATCACCGCGATGTCGCGATGCCCATGGTCGAGCAGCGTGCGCGCCGCCAGTTCGCCGCCGCGCCGATGATCCGCGCTGAACGACGCTTCCGGCAACTGCTCGAACGCGCGATTCAGGAACACCATCTTCGGATGCATGCCATGCAGCATGATCAGGTCTTCGTCGTGCAGATCGTGGCTGATCACGACCACGCCGTCGCAATCGCGGCCGATCAGAAAGCGCACCGCCTCGATCGCCTGCTCGCGCGGCGACACCTCGCCGCAACCGGTCGCGACCACGACATGCCGGCCGACCGCGCGCAGCTCGGTGTCGGTCTGCTTCAGGATCG
Source organism: Paraburkholderia atlantica (assembly GCF_009362785.1). Taxonomy (GTDB): domain Bacteria; phylum Pseudomonadota; class Gammaproteobacteria; order Burkholderiales; family Burkholderiaceae; genus Paraburkholderia; species Paraburkholderia atlantica. Next base: position 55,318 of record NZ_WHNQ01000014.1, on the reverse strand, counting down.
TGCCGTAGTAGGGACCAAAGAAGGTCGGCACGAAGATGCCGATGATGCCAAGCTGCTGCGTCGCCATTGCCCGGCCGATCGACGACGGGCGGAAGTTCAGCGCCTCGATCGCCGCCTTCACGCGCGCCGCGGCATCGGCGGAAATCGGTCCCTTGCCGGAAATCGCTCGTGAAGCGGTCGACATGCCCACGCCGGCCAGTTGCGCGACGTCCTTGAGTGTTGCCACGCGGTTCTCCATCAAGCCTGTCTCGACGAGCCGCTTCGCGCGTGACGCTGCGCGGCGTTATAAGCGCGCGCCGCTCGCTTCGTCGAATAGCGAGACATGCGCGGCGTCGAACGAGAACGCCACGGAGTCATCCTCCGCAATCGGCGCTTTTGTCTGATCGATCGACGCGATCTGTTCGCCATGATAGTCGAGCCAGATCACGCGGTGGTTGCCCATCGGCTCGATCAGCGAAACTTTTGCGCGCTCGCTGGCGCCCGCCGTGATATGCACGTCTTCGGCGCGCACGCCGAGGACGCACGGCACACCGTGCGCGGGCGCCTGCGTGAACTCGTATGCCGACACGTCGATTCGGGCATTCCCGGAGCAGAAGTGGAGCGCGCCGTCGCGCGTCTCCAACGTGCCCTTCAGCAGATTCATCGCCGGCGAGCCGAGGAAGGTCGCGACGAACAGGTTGTTCGGCCGCGCATAGACTTCGGCCGGGGTGCCGAACTGCTGGATCACGCCGCCGCGCATCACGGCCATGCGCGTCGCGAGCGTCATCGCCTCGACCTGGTCGTGCGTCACGTAGATCATCGTCGCGCCGAGGCTGTGGTGCAGTTGCTTCAGCTCACGGCGCAGCTCGGTGCGCAGCTTCGCGTCGAGGTTCGACAGCGGTTCGTCGAACAGGAACACGTCGGCTTCGCGCACGATCGCGCGGCCGATCGCGACGCGCTGCCGCTGTCCGCCCGACAACTGCGACGGCTTGCGCTTGAGCAGCGGCCCCAGTTGCAGCATCTCCGACGCGCGCGCGACACGCCTTGCAATTTCCGCCTTCGGCGTGCCGTTGATGCGCAGCGCGAACGACAGGTTGCGCTCGACGCTCATGGTCGGATAGAGCGCGTACGACTGGAACACCAGCGCGATGCGGCGATCCTTCGGATCGGCCCACGTCATGTCCTCGCCGGCAATCTCGATGCTGCCGTCGCTGACGTCGATCAATCCCGCGATGCTATGCAGCAGCGTGGACTTGCCGCAGCCCGACGGTCCCAGCAGCACGACGAACTCGCCGGCGAGCACGTCGAGATCGAGGTTCTCGATCACCGTATTCGCGCCGAGCCGAATCGTCAGATTGCGGACCGCCACATTGGCGGGATGCGTGAGCGCCGCGGCGTCGGAGGCAGCGCCCGCGCTTGCGCCCGGCACGGCGGCCGCATCGATCGTATTAGCCATGTCTGTCATGCCTTACCCCTTGACGGCGCCCGACGCAATGCCGCGCACGAACCAGCGGCCCGAGATGAAATAAACCGCGAGCGGAACCATCGACGTCAGAATGGTCGCCGCCATATTGACGTTGTAGAGCCGCTCACCGGTCGTCGTGTTGATGATGTTGTTCAGCTGCACCGTCATCGGCAGATTCTTCGTGCCGGCGAACACGAGACCCAGGATGTAGTCGTTCCAGATGTTCGTGACCTGCATGATCAGCGCGACGACGATGATCGGCGTCGACATCGGCAGCATCAGCTGAAAGAAGATGCGCCAGAAACTGCCGCCGTCGATGCGCGCGGCCTTGAACAGCTCCTGCGGAATCGACGCGTAGTAGTTGCGGAACAGCAGCGTCATCACCGGCATGCCGAACATCGTGTGAATCAGCACGATGCCGGGCAGCGAGCTGAACAGATGCACGCTCGCGAGCACCCGCACGAGCGGATAGATCATCACCTGCACCGGAATGAACGCGCCGACCAGCAGCACGCCGAACAGCAGACCCGCGCCGCGCGGCCGCCAGAACGACAGCGCGTAGCCGTTCACCGCGCCGACCATGATCGACAGTACCGTGCTTGGCGCGACGATCCGCACCGAGTTCCAGAAGCCGACGCGAATGCCGTTGCAATCGAGCCCGGTACAGGCCGACTGCCACGCGGCGCTCCACGCGTCGAGCGTGAAATGCATCGGGAACCCAAGCAGATTGCCGAGGCGGATCTCGCTCATCGGCTTGACCGACGTGACCAGCATCACGTAGAGCGGCAGCAGAAAGAACACCGCGGCGGTGAGCAGGAACGCGTAGATGCCGAGGCGCGCCGGCGAGAACACCGAGCGGCGAGGCCGCGTGCGCGCGCGCTGCGGCATGCCGCCTTTGAGCGTGGAATCGAGCGTGTTCATCCTCTCTCCCCGCGCAGCGCCGCACGGCTGCGTGCATAGAAGAACGGCGTGAGAACCGCGAGCACCGTCGTGAGCAGCACGATCGATGCAGCCGACGCAAGGCCGATGTTCGCGCGTCCGAACAGATAGTCCATGATGAATTTGGCCGGCACTTCGCTCGCGGTGCCGGGACCGCCCTGCGTCATCGCGACGACCGCGTCGTACAGCTTCACGACCATCACGAACAGCAGCACGAACGCGGTCGAGATCGACGGTCCGAGCATCGGCACCACGATGCTCGCGTACACGCGCCAGCGTGGAATGCCGTCGATGCGCGCGGCTTTCCACAACTCTTCGTCGATGCCGCGCAGGCCCGCGAGCAACAGCGCCATCACGAGCCCAGAAGCCTGCCACACGGTCGCGATCACGATCGTGTAGATGACCCAGTCCTGATCGACGATCCAGTCGAAGCGAGCATGCGCGAAGCCGAGATTGCGCAGCACCTGCTGCGCACCGAGCGAGGGATTCAGAATCCACTGCCACACGAGCCCGGTCGCGACGAACGACATCGCGTACGGATACAGAAACACCGTGCGCAACGCGCCTTCCGCGACCACGCGCTGATCGATGAAGATTGCCAGCAGCAGACCGATCACCATGCACGCGATGATGAAGCACGCGCCATAGATCACGATGTTCTGCAGCGACATCAGCCAGCGGTCGTTGTGGAACAGCCGCACGTACTGCGTGAGACCCGCGAAGTCATTCGACGGAAACGTGCGCGAATTGCTGAGCGACACGCGCGCGGTCCAGACCATCGTGCCCAGATACGTGAACACGACGGTCAGGAGCATCGGCAGCAAGGCCAGCCAGACCGCGATCGAAAACCGCCGGTTCAGCGGCTTGTTTCGCGGCCTGGGTTGCGACTTGCCCTGCGGGTTCGAACCCTCGGCTGGCAGCTTGAGCGCGTGCATGGCGAGACCTAGCCCTTCAGCGCGCTGGCGAACGCTTTCTGCGCGTCGTCGACGGACTGGTTCTTGTTCCAGAAGTTCGTCACGACGTCAGTGAGCGCACCCTGCGTGTCGGGCGACAGCAGCATTTCCGGATTCGGCAACTGGCGCGACTTGTCCTTCATGATCGCGATGCCCTCCTTGGCGCAGACGTCGAGGCTGCTTTCGTCGACGTCAGAGCGGATCGGAATCGAGCCCTTCTTCGCGCTGAACGCGACCTGCGCGGACGGCGATGTCATCACCGTGGCGAGCAGATTCTGCGCCTTGATCGCCGACGCGCTATCGGTCTTCGGGAACACGAACACATCGCCCGCAACCAGATACGGCGAACGCGGACCGAAGCCCGGGAAGCAGCCGAAGTCCTTGCCCGCCGTTTGATTCGCCGCGACGAACTCGCCCTTCGCCCAGTCGCCCATGATCTGAACGCCGGCCTTGCCCGAAGTCACGAGCGCGGTCGCGTCGTTCCAGTTGCGGCCAGGCGAGCCCGGATCGACGAAATCGTGCAGCTTCTTGAACGACACGAGCACCTTCTTGAACGCCTCGGAGTTCACCGCGTTCTGATCGTGATCGCGATAGACCTTCATATACAGGTCGGGGCCGCCCACATCGGCGAGCACCGCGTCGAACGTGATCTTCTCCTGCCACGGCTGGCCGCCGAACGCCAGCGGAATCACGCCCGCGCTCTTCAGCTTGCCGAGATCGGCGATGAATTCGTCGTAGCTTTTGGGCTCGCTAGCGATGCCCGCTTTCTGGAACACCGGCTTCGAGTAGAAGAACCACGCCGGCATATGGATGTCGACCGGCGCCGCGTAGAAATGGCCCTTTACGCGGATACTGTCGAGAATCGATTGCGGAAAAATGCCGTTCCAGTTTTCTTTCGCGGCGACGTCGTCGACGTTATTCAGGAGTCCCTGATCGATCAGATCGTGAAACTGCTTCGATGTATTGAACTGTGCGGCGGTGGGTGGATCACCGCCAACGATGCGGTTGATCGCGGTGGCGCGCGCCTGGTCCCCGCCGGCGACCGCGTTGTCGACCCATTGGCCGCCGGCCTTGTCGTACGCGACGGCAAACTGACGAATCGCCGCCGATTCGCCACCCGAGGTCCACCAGTGAATCACGTTAGCCTTGAGCGGCTCCGCGTGCGCGACGACGCCATACAGCGCCAGTGCGGCAACTACGCCTCGCAAGACCATTCTGTTGCTGTTCATTCCGTCTCCTCCAGGCTCCGCGCCCGTGTGTCAAGTCGAAATACCATCCAGCTCCACCCGGTTTTACATCGTTGCTGCGTCGTTTTGATTGTGTTTACTGCGCCTGCGCATTGCGATCTTTGAGGAACTTCGACACCAGCTCCGCGCTGCGCTTGATCGTGCGCTTCTGCGTTTGGTAGTCGACGTGCACGATGCCGAAGCGCCGCTCATAGCCGAAAGCCCACTCGAAGTTGTCCATCAGCGACCACAGGAAATAGCCGCGCACGTCGACGCCCGCCTTGATCGCCTGATCGACCGCGGCGAGATGGCGCTTCAGGAACGAGATGCGCTGCGTGTCCTCGACCCGGCCGTCGATGACCTTGTCGTCCGATGCCATGCCGTTCTCGGTGATGTAGATCGGCGGCAGATTGACATAGGTGTCCTTGAAACCGATCAACAGATCGCGAAGACCGTCAGGGTAAACCTCCCATCCCATCTGCGTACGCTCGACACCTTCGAGCGGCACTTCTTTGAATCCATGCCCGCCGTCACTCGCGACGTTGGTGCGGAAATAATAGTTGATGCCGAGGAAGTCGAGCGGCGTATTGATCGTCTGCATGTCGCCTTCTAGCACCAGCGGCTCGCTGCCCGGCCACAGCTCGACCAGGTCTTGCGGATACTCGCCCTTGAACAGCGGATCGAGAATCCACGCGTTGTGCTGAACCTCGAACAGCTCGGCCGCGCGACGGTCGGCGGCGCTGTCGCTATTCGGCGTGCCGCGCCCGACGTTCGCGACGATGCCCTTGTGCGAGCGCGGATCGTTCGCGCGCAGCACCGGAATCGCGAGACCGTGCGCGAGCAGCAGATGATGCATGGCCTGCGCGGCGAAACGCACGTTCGACAGCCCCGGCGCGTGATGGCCGTTGCCGTAGCCGAGGTACGCCGAACACCACGGCTCGTTGAGCGTCGCCCACGCATCGACGAAGCCGTGCAGTTCGCGGCTCATCAGATCCGCGTAATCGACGAAACGGTACGCGGTTTCGCGATTGAGCCAGCCGCCGCGATCCTCGAGATGCTGAGGCAAATCCCAGTGATACAGCGTGACGAAAGTCGTGATGTTCTTCTCTTTGAGCCGTCCGAGCAGGCGCTTGTAGAAGTCGAGGCCCTTGTGGTTCGGCGCGCCGTTTTCATCCATCACGCGCGGCCATGCGGTCGACAGCCGGTACGCTTCGAGGCCGAGGCCCGCGAGCAGATCGACGTCCTGTTCCCAGCGATGATAGTGATCGCATGCGACGGCGCCGGTATCGCCAGCCAGCACCTTGCCCGGTGTGGCCGAGAACGTGTCCCAGATCGACGGCAGGCGGCCGTCTTCATTGACCGCGCCTTCGATCTGATACGACGCGGTGGCCGCGCCGAGCAGGAAGTCCTGGCGCCATAGCGACGAATCGGCGGGCGGTGTGAATGGATCGGAATGCGGGTCGCCGTGAGCGCTTGGATGTTCGGCGTCGACGACTGCGGATGCGTTGTTTACCACGGATTCTCTCCTGCGATGAGGTCGTTGAACCGGGTGTGGCGGAACTCGATGCGCTTTCGTTCGACCTTACTGTGAACGCTTAAGTGGAAGCGCTTCCACACTGTCGAGTGAACGATAACAGCGGCGAAATCGGAGCAGCAATCCGGGTTTGTCTGGAGAGGGTTTCTCGCATCCGCGCGAGGGTGATGCGGGGTGCATCGAGGCTATTCGATTGCAGCGGACGGTTGCGGCTTCCGACAAAATCCCCGGCAGCCATTCAACGCTAAATCCCGGATCGTCGACAATCGGGCTCATCCACTTACGCATGGAAGACGATGGCGATGAGCGAATTCAATCTGCCCAAACTCTACCGCGGTTATATCGCCTGCCTGAACGCGCAGGACTGGTCAAAGCTGCGAGACTTCGTTGACGAAGACGTGAAGCACAACGGACAACGAATCGGTTTGTCGGGCTATCGAGAGATGCTGGAAAGAGATTTCCGCGACATTCCGGACCTGCGCTTCGAGATTCAGATGCTGGTTTGCGAGCCGCCCCATATCGCAAGCCGATTGCATTTCGACTGCACGCCAGTCGGCATGTTTCTTGGGCTTCCCGTGCAAGGAAAACGGGTCGAGTTCAGCGAGAACGTGTTCTATCGGTTCGGAGGCGGCAAGATTCAGCAGGTCTGGTCGGTCATCGACAAAGCCGCTATCGAGAGTCAGTTGTAGCGGCTCAGGGACACGTCGCGCTCACGCGCTGCGCTTCGGCCAAGCGGATGCGCTCGTCTACGGCTTGTCGTCCTCGCGATCGGGGTCGATGTCGGGATCGAGCGGCGGCGCGTCCGGGTCCTGCGGTGGACCGATGTCGGGCAGATCCGTCTGCACGACGTCGGACTGATCCGGCCGGATCGGGTTTTCGTCCTTGTTCGGTGTGGTGGCCATGGCCGGTCCTCCTTGGGTCGTTGCCATGCTGAAATGACAGCAAGTTCTGCTCCCGATCCAGAGCCGGCCATGCCCTTTCCGCTCATAAATCAAAGCCCATTTGCGAGCGGCCAAGCTCGGTAAGATCGTCTGCCGTCGCGCGGCCGACAAAATCGACTTCGAAATGATCGGCCGGAAAATCCGGCGGGCTCCTGCCTTCGAGAAAGCTCGGCAGTTGCCGCTTCAGGTACGCATCGTTCTTCGCGCAGGCCGGCAGCGAAGCGATATACATCACGTTGCTATAGCCATTGCCGCGATGCGCGTCTTCGACCGCGTGAATGACGTCGCTATGCCAGAACACCGTGTCGCCCGCCTGCATCAGCGGAATCGACGACAGCGCATGAAACAGCGGCGCGTGATACTCGGACTTGATCGACAGTGCGCGACCCGGCATCGCTCCGCACAAGTCGTCTTCGGCGACATCGTCCTGCAGCGCGCGCAACAGGATGTAGATCATCGAGTTCGCCATGGGCACCAATTGCAGCGTGCCGTCGCCGGGGCCTTGCGGCGTCAGCGCGGTCCAGCCCTGAAACGTGCGGAACATCGAGCAGACGGCCGGCGAAGCGATCTCCTCGACTTCGGTTCGCCACGCGGCATCGAACGGATCGTAGTCGCGCCAGTGGCCCGAGAACACGTGGCGATAGACCTTGCGGAAATTCGGCTCGATCCAGCGCTCTACCGAACCACCGTCGCAATGCGCCGACAATCCGAGCGATTCCGAGCCGGGCGGCCGACGACGCAGGCGGTCCGCATACACCGGCACATGGTTCGGATCGAAATGCACGCGCCCTTCACTCTCGGTGCGCCACAGCCGGTTCAGGAACACACGGGCCTGCGTGAGTTCGCTCGACTGGCGCGCGAGCACCTGCGGCTTCGACCAGTACACGCCGTAGATTTGCGGCTTGCTCGAAGCGAGCTGGCCGAAGTACTTGTCTTCCGCGCGATTCAGCAGCTTGGCGTCGAGGTCGTTGCGCTCGACGTAGTCGGCGATGTCCTGATCCCATTGCTCGACGAGCGACCTGTCGAACACCTTGCGGATCACACAGGCGCCGCGCGCTTTGACCAGCGCGATCTGTGCGCCGGTGACCCGGTTCGCGACGATGTCGGCGAACTGAATTTCCGGAATCACCGGCTCGCCGCGATCACGCAGTGTGGCGATTCGCTCCGCCTCTTTCGTCATCGCCGCTTCGACGTCGGCGAACACTTCACGGTAGTTCGGCAGCATTGCGCGCAGTTCGCGCTTCGCTTGACGGATGGCTGCCGGCAGGTCGTCGATTTGCAAGGCCATTGCATCGTCTCCATGGGTTTTCTGATGCTTGAAGCGTACGCGAACGAGCGCCGGGCGCGTGATACTATCCGGTCAAAGATTTAACGATTTCGGACATGAAAGCCGCTTTCGAACATGTGGATTTCGGCCGGGACTGTTCGGTCAGGGTTTATCACCGCCGGCTGCCCCGCATCCCTTTCGAATGGCACCACCATCCCGAGTACGAACTGACGCTGACGATGAACAGTCAGGGCAAGCGGTACATCGGAGACTCGGTCGCGACCTACGGCGCGGACGATCTGGTGCTGGTGCCGCCGAATCTGCCGCACACGTGGGCCTCGAATCGCTCGATCGACGCGGCGCACCCGCAGGTCGCGATCGTCGTCTGGTTCGACGGCGCGTGGCTGCGGCGACTCGCCGATGTCTGCCCCGAATACAACGGACTCTGCGACCTGTTGCGCAGAGCGGCCTGCGGCCTTGCGTTCGAAGCGGGTGCCGGCACGCGCATGCGCGCACACCTGGACCGCCTGCTGTCCGACAAACCGCGCGAACGCTTGCAGGCGGCGCTCGATGTGCTGGACCTGCTGTCGGCGCTCCCCGCCACGCCGCTCGCGTCCCCCAGCGCATTCGATGCGCGGACCGGCGCAGCGACTGGCCACGAATCGGATCAACTCAATCGCGCGCTCGCATTGATCGAGACACAGTTCGCGCATCCGCTGCGGCTTTCCGCGCTTGCCAAGGCGTCGGGGCTGTCCGAGCGCTCTTTGACGCGGCATTTCACGCAGCATCTTGGCGAGAGCGTCGGGCGCTACGTGACGCGCGTGCGAATCGGCCACGCGTGCCGGATGTTGACGGACACGCAAGCGCCGATTTCCGTCATTGCGACGCGCTCCGGGTTTGCGAACGTCGCGAATTTCAACCGGCAGTTCAAAGCCGCCAAGGCCATGACACCGGTTGAATTCAGGCAGCAGTTCGCGGGCGCGGGGCGCGCCGAGCAACAGATGTCGCCGCAGCTCACCGAGCGCTCGCCTTCTCTTCGGAGACTCCGCAACAAAGGAAACGGCAAGCGAATGTCCCGGCCCGCGCGTGCCGGCCAGCAGTCCGAATAAGCGGTCGACACGGCGAACTGCAGGCGAAAAACGCGCCGCCGTGTAGGACTAAGGTCTGATTGATGACAAACGCGCGCGTGCGACTATGCTTCGGGGGGTGAAACCCGAACTCAACGAGGTTCGCTATGCGGCAGGCCAAGATCGTTATCGTCGGCGCGGGGCTGGTTGGGGGATCGGCAGCCCTGTTCGTCGCGTTGGCCATTCCGAGCGCGAAAGTCGTCATCATCGACGTCGCGCGGGTGCGCGCTGAAGGACAGGCTCTGGATCTCGCCCACGCCGCGGCATTCTGGGGGCACAGCCGGTTCCGCGCGGGGGACTACGAAGACGCGCGCGACGCCGACATCGTCGTGATCACGGCCGGCGCCGGCGTCAAACCCGGCGAGACTCGCCTGCACCTTGCGAAAACCAATGCGGACATCGCGACCGAAATCGTCGGGCGCATCGCGCCGCTCGCGCCCGAAGCCATCTATCTGATCGCGACCAACCCGTGCGACGTGCTGACCGGCGCCGTTTACGACCAGCTGCGTTGCGAGCGCGAGCGCGTCATCAGCACCGGCACCTCGCTCGACACCGGGCGCCTGCGCTCCCTGCTGTCCGAACGGTTCGGCGTGGTGGCCTCCGCGATTCACGCCTATGTGCTGGGCGAGCATGGCGAATCGGCGGTGATCCAGTGGTCCGCCGCGACGGTCTGCGGCATGCCTCTCGAAACCTTCCTGACGAGGAACGGCAAGGAGCTGGGCCCCGCCAGCAGGGATCTGATCCTGCGCTCCGTTCACGAGGCGGCCAAGCTCATCAAGGAAGGCAAAGGCGCCACCCATTACGGCATCGCCAGCGCGATAGGAAGGATCTGCGAGGCCATCGTCCACGACACCGATCTGATCCTAACGGTTGGCATCGTCGAGCCCGAAGTGGAAGGCGTACCGGACGTGTGCGTGTCGCTGCCGATGGTCGTCAATGGCGCGGGCGCGCGCCTGATCGCCTATCCTGAACTTGACCCTATCGAGCGCGAGGCCTTGCTGGGCAGCGCGCGCATCGTCAAGGAGGCGACGGAAAGCGTGCTTCACGAGCGGTGACGCTTTCCCGCGCACTTCGAAAATACCCAGCAACGCCGGCACGAGGTCCATCATGGCTCCCACACCTGCCAAGGTTTCACAGCCCACCAGCTCCCCGCCCGCCACGCCGAAGCCGTCGGTCGGACTGCCGGCGGGCATCTGGAAATATCTGGTACCGATCGCGGTCGGCCTCGTGCTGTGGTTTTTGCCCGCGCCCGCCGGCCTGCAGCCGAAGGCGTGGCATATGTTCGCCGTGTTCGTCGCGACCATTGCGGGGATCATGACCGCCCCGCTGCCGATGTCGGTGGTTGCCATCATCGGCTCGACCATCGGTGTGCTGGTCGGCGTCCTGACGTTCGCCGACGTCACCCGATCCACCGGCACCGACCTCGTCTGGCTCGTGATGCTGGCGTTTTTCATTTCGCGCGGCGTGATCAAGACCGGCCTTGGCCGCCGCATCGCGCTTCTGTTCATGCGATCGCTGGGAAAGCGCACGACGGGACTCGGCTACGGGCTCGTGTTGACCGAACTCGTGATCTCCCCGGCGATGCCGAGCATCACCGCGCGCGCGGGCGGCGTGATGCTGCCGATCACGCGAGCGATTTCCGAAGTGCTGGGCAGTCACGCCGACGATCCGGAATCTCGCGCGAAGGTGGGACTCTATCTGATTCTCTGCGCCTTTCACGCGAACATCATCACGGCGGGCATGTTCATCACGGCGATGGCGGGCAATCCGCTGGTGGTCAAGCTGGCCGCGGACCAGGGCGTCTCGATCAGCTGGCTCGACTGGGCGCTGGCGGCGTCGATCCCCGGTCTTTTGTGCCTCGCCGTGATTCCGATCGCGATGCTGTGGATCGCCCCGCCGCACGTCAGACGCACCCCCGATGCGACCGATCTCGCGCAACGAGAGCTCGCAACGATGGGCTCCATCTCGGTCAAAGAAATCATCATGGCGTGCATCTTCGTCGGCTTGCTGGTGCTGTGGGTGTTCGGCGACGATATCGGCATCGGCGCGACGCTCGCGGCGGCGATCGGCGTTTCGTTGCTGTTCATCAGCGGCGTGCTGACCTGGCAGGATGCGCTGAACGAGAAGTCCGCCTGGGACACGATGATCTGGATCGGCCTGCTCATCATGCTGGCCTCCAAGCTCAACGAGTACGGCATGGTGGCCTGGTTCGGCAAGGAATTCGGCGCGCATCTCGCGGGCTTTCCGATGCTGGCCGTCTATATGCTGGTGGCGGCGATCTATGTTTACATTCACTACTTTTTTGCCAGCGCCACCGCGCATATCAGCGCGCTGTTTCCACTTTCGATGGCGCTGATGGTCGCCGCCGGCGTCCCGCCCTTCGTCGCCGCGGTCTCGCTCGGCATCCTGAGCAATGTGAACGGTTGCCTGACGCAATATGGAATCGGCTCCGGGCCGGTCATGTTCGGCGCGGGCTACGTGACCCAAGGCGAATGGTGGAAGGCGGGCTTTTTGATGAGCCTGTTTTACATGGTCGCCTGGCTGGTGGTTGGGCCGCTTTGGTGGAAGGTGCTGGGCCACGTATGAGACAACGCGACTTTCGACGCGCGGACCGTACGGCTCGCGCACACGTGATCCTGTTGCGCTTCCCGCTTCGTCAATCGCGAGCGGGCCTGACTCGCGCAACCTCGCCGGTCGTCATCGAGCGCCGCCGATCGCCGCGACGCCGTCCGCGGCGCTGACGCTCTGGCCGGGCGGCAATACGAAGATGGTTTACTCGCCCGCGCCGCTCGCCTCGACACTCCCTCGGTCATAAGCTTCGCAATAAGCCTTCCAATCCGCCGCGACCTGCGCCTCACACTGCGTCGCCAGATCGATCAACGGCAGTTGCCAATCGCGCCGACTGCCAAACGCAATCAGATCATCCGCGATCGCCGACTTCTGCCGCCCCCCGCTGCGCAGATGCGCCCACGCGCTCAACTCGGCCATGCTGTTGATCACCGCTGCGAGCCGCGGCAGCTTGCCGTCCCAGTCGGCAAGCGCGACGCGATCTTCCGACGGCTGCAGACTCCGCAGCACATACGAGCGCTGGTTGAATTCGACCGCGTGCAAAAAGGCCTGCGAGACCGCCTGATTGCGCCGCTGCACTTCGACGACACGCTGCGCTTCGGTGTGCCACTGCGGCTGCGTTGCCGTCACGTGCGCACTGACCGACGATGACAGCGCCTGTTTCAGATCGATCAGATAGTTGCCATCGGGCGAGCCCTTGCCCTCGACCAGAATCACGTAGCGATCGACACCGAGGCTGCCCGTGCCCGCGATGCGTCGCGCGACATCGAGCGTGCGGTAGAAATCGGGATTCGGCTCCGTCGCAGCGAACTGCCGCATGAACTGCACGACCGCCGCGCGTCTTTCATCGCTGACCGGCAGCGCTTTCTTGCCGTCGACCTTCAGCATGCGCGTCTTGCCTTTGAGCACGGTGCGCCGGTCCAGATGCGCGGCGCGCGTGCGGCTCGCGAGCGCGACGAACAGATCGCGGACCATGCCGGTCGCGGTCTCCGCTTCGATCCAGCGCGACTTGCCGTACGCGAGCGCGGCGCCGTAGGCATCGAGCGCGGTGTGGCATAGCGCGAGCGCTTCAGCGCGGCTCAGCTTCAGGTCGGCCGCGCCGACCAGCACGCTCGTCAACAGACGCACGAGTTCGTACGGAGCCGGGGCGAGACAGGCTTCGTCGAAGTCGTTGTTGTCGAAGTAGACGAGGCGATTGTCGCCCTTGTAGCTGCCGAAATTTTCGAAATGCATGTCGCCGCAGATCCACACGTGCGGCGCGTCGTCGAGCACGTTCGCGTGCGGCAGACGCTGGTAGAAAAGATGACAGGTGCCGCGCAGAAACACGAACGGCGAGCCGCGCATGGCTTTGTATTTCATCGCGAGCCGTTCGGGGTCGCGCCCGGCGTTGAAACTGGCGATGATCTTTGCGACGTCGGACATAGCGGGTTCCCTGAATGAGCAAGCTCGACGAGAGCTCCATGCCTGCTGCTGTGACCTCGGCGCGTGCCGCGAATTCAATGCGGGTTCAGTGCGGATGCAGCGAACCCTGCGTGTCGAGCACGTCGTTGATCGCGGTCACGACGAGCGCCGTGATCGGCGTCGGCTGGGCGATGCGGCCGCGGTCCGCGCGCGCTCATCCCTCCCCGCCAAACCTGCGCCGATACGCCCCCGGACTCGTCAACGCGATCCGGCGAAAATGCCGCCGCAACGACTCCTCCGACCCGAACCCCGCCAGCTCGGCGACGCGCGCCATCGGCAACGGCGTCGCCGCTTCGAGCAACTCACGGGCAAGTGCGACACGCTCCCTGACGAGCCATTCATAAGGCGCCATGCCGGTCGCGTCGCGGAACTGCCGTTGCAGCGTGCGCGGGCTCATTGCCGCGCGCCCGGCTAGCGAGTGCAGCGTATGCGGCTCGGCGGCATGGCTGCGCACCCAGTCCATCAGCTTCGCGATACGTCCGCTTTCGTCGTGCGGCATCGGACGCGGCACGAACTGCGCCTGACCACCCTCGCGATGCGGCGGCACCACGAGCCGTTGCGCGACCCGATTCGCGACCGCGCTGCCATGATCGCGTCGCACCAGATGCAGCAGCATGTCGAGCCCGGCCGCCGATCCCGCCGACGTGATCACCTGCCCTTCATCGACGTACAGCGCGTCAGGCTGCACGCGCAGTTGCGGGTAGCGCTGCTGCAACTTGTCCGCGTAGCGCCAATGGGTCGTCACGGTCTTGCCGTCGAGCACGCCGGCCGCCGCGAGCACGAACACGCCCGAGCAGATCGAGCACAGCCGCGCGCCGCGCTCGTAGGCTGCGCGAAGCCTGCGCAGCAGCGCGGCCGGCGGCAGTTCGTCGGCATCGCGCCAACCCGGAATCACGATCGTGTCGGCGCTCGCGAGCAGCCGCAGCGTGTACGGCGCGGCCAGCGTGATGCCGCCCGCCGCGCGGATCGGACCGGGCTCGCCCGCGCAGACCGCGAAGCGATACCATGGCACGCCGAGCTCGGGACGCTCGAGTGCGAACAGTTCGGTCACGCAGCCGAATTCGAAGGTGCAGAGCCGGTCATAGGCCAGAGCGACGACGAGATGATTGTGCATGGCGCGATGTTACCGAAGTTTGACGATCACGCCACTTACCGGGTGACAAGCCGCTCGTCATAATCGACTCGGCTACCAGACCACCCGATCAACTTCTCGTTCCTTGCCATGACTCACGACAACCTCACCACCGCCGCGAACGCCGTCACCGCGATCCCCGCCGCCGACAGCGCCGACGCGATCGCGCACTTCCACGCGTCGCTGCGCTTCGAAACCGATTGCGCCGACGTCCACGCCGCGCTCGCGAGCGGCGCGCCCGGCTTCGTGCTGCTCGACGTGCGCAGTCCCGCGCTGTTCGCGCAGGGCCACGTACCAGGCGCGCTGAATTTGCCGCACGGCAAGATCGTCGCGTCGAAGCTCGCGGCTTATGCGCCGGACACGCTGTTCGTCACCTACTGCGCGGGCCCGCACTGCAACGGCGCGGCGCGCGGCGCACTGCGGCTCGCCCAGCTCGGGCGGCCCGTCAAACTGATGGCGGGCGGTGTCACCGGCTGGCTCGACGAGGGTTTCGCACTCAGCCGTCAGGACGCCGATCCGTCGTCCGATCCGCGCTCCGCCGCCTAGCGCGGTCCGCACTTCGGCACGCCGTCCAGCGCGGTATCCGCCCTCTGCCGCGAGCCCGTTTTGGCCCCTGTTAGCCAGGCGCAAATTAGTTAAACAAAATTGGAAAAGTGCCGATAAGATGTCAAGCCGCATTCCTCGCGCGGCGGACCCAACATGCATAGTTCTTACAACCTGTGGCTCGTGGCGATTTCGTTCGCGGTCGCGACGCTCGCGTCGTACACCGCGCTCGATCTGACGGGTCGCATCTTCCTGCTCGCCTCGGCGCGCCGGCGGCAGGCATGGCGGCTCGGCGGCGCGCTCGCGCTCGGCGTCGGCATCTGGTCGATGCACTTCGTCGCGATGCTCGCGTTCTCGCTGCCGATCCCGCTCGGCTATGACCTCGGGTTGACCGCCTATTCGCTGGCCCTCGCGATCGGCGCTTCCTATCTGGCGCTCTTCCTGACGACCCAGCAGCGCCTGACGCCGGCCCGGCTGCTGGCGGGCGGCGTGGTGATGGGAATCGGTATCGCCGGCATGCACTACACCGGGATGGCGGCGCTGCGCATGGCGCCCGCCATCCACTACCAGCCTGTGTGGTTCGCGGCCTCGATCACGATCGCGATCGGTGCGTCTAGCGCCGCGCTGTGGATGGCGCGCGCGCTCAGCAACGAACACGAGCGTCATATCGCGCGCAAGCGTCTGGCCGCGGCGCTGGTGATGGGCGTCGCGATCAGCGGCATGCACTACACGGCCATGGCAGCCGCGGATTTCGCGCCCGGTGCGATCTGCGGCGCGGCCAACGACATGGACGCGCAATGGCTGGCCACCGCGGTGATCCTGCTGACGTTCGCGGTGCTGATCGTCACGCTGATGCTGTCGCGCTTCGACGTGCGCACCACTTTCCTGCTCGGCGCGGTGTCGAAGCTGAACGGCCAGATCGTGCGGCTCGCGACGCTCGACGCGTTGACGGGCCTGCCGAACCGCGCGACGCTGACCGAGCGGATCGAACGCGCGATTAGCGGCGCGCGCCGCCAGCGTACGTCGTTCGCGGTGCTGTTCATGGATCTCGACGGCTTCAAGACGATCAACGATTCGCTCGGTCACTCGGCCGGCGACGCGGTGCTGTCCGCCTTCGCGCAACGCCTGCAGCAATGCGTGCGTTCGAGCGACACCGTCGCGCGGCTCGGCGGCGACGAGTTCGTCGTGCTCGCGGAACATCTCACGAGCGGCGACGACGCCGCCGCGCTCGCCGACGGCGTGCTCGAGCGGATGCGCCAAGGCACGTGGAGCGACGAACAACCGCTGCAGGTAATGCCGAGCATCGGGATCGCGCTCTATCCGCGCGATGGCGACAGCGTCGAGACGCTGCTCCAGCACGCGGACGCCGCAATGTACGAAGCGAAGCGCGCGGGCCGCGGCACCTACCGCTTCTTCGAGCGCAGCATGAACGAGGCCGCCACGCGCACGCTGCAGATCCAGCAAGTGCTGCACGACGCGTTCGCGAATGAGCGCTTTTCGCTGGTGTTCCAACCCAAGTTTCAGCGCGGCGGCGACGCACTCGCAGGCGCCGAGGCGCTGATCCGCCTTCACGATCCAGAGCTGGGCGCACTGACGCCGGCCGAATTCATCCCGGTCGCCGAGCGCTCAGGGCAGATCGTGCAGATCGGTTACTGGGTCGTGCGCGAAACCTGCCGGCGCATTCGCGGCTGGATCGAACAGGGCCTGCCGGCGATGAAGGTGGCGATCAATCTGTCGCCGCGTCAATTGCTGCAGCCGGACCTCGTCGAGACGATCCTCGAAATCGTCAGGACCGAGGGCGTCGCGTGCGAGCAGATCATGTTCGAGATCACCGAGAGCGTCGCGATGCAGGACGCCGCGCGCACCGTCGACGTGATCCGCGCGTTTCAGGCGAGCGGCTTCGACATCTCGATCGACGACTTCGGCACCGGCTATTCGAGCCTCGCGTATCTGCAGCGCTTTCAGGTGAAGCAGCTGAAGATCGACCGCTTCTTCACCCATGGTCTCGACGCGAACGGCGCGGCGGGCAGCGCGATCGTGTCGGCGATCATCGCGCTCGCGCACTCGCTCGAAATGGACGTGGTCGCCGAGGGCGTCGAGACCCAGTCGCAGCTCGACAAGCTGCGCTCGATGATGTGCGACGAAATGCAGGGCTATCTGCTCGGCAAGCCGGTCAGCGCCGAAGACTTCGGCGCCATGCTCCGCAGCAGAATGATCGCCGCGAGCGGAGTGTCTATCTAAGCGGCGTCTCTCCCAACGCCGCGAGCCGTTCGGTCAACGCCTCGCTCGCGCGCGTCATCGGCAATCGCAATTCGTTGCGCACCCACCCCGTCGCCGCGAGCAGCGCCTTCACCGGCGCGGGATTCGGTTCCGCGAAAGCGAGCCGGATCTGCGGCAGGAGCGCGTGAAAAATGCGCCGTCCTTCGTCGAGCCGGCCCTCCGTCAACGCTTGGTACAGCGCGACGAAACGCTCGGGCCGCCAATGCGCGGACGCCGCGATCGCCCCACTGCCACCCGCGCACACCGTCGAGAAGACCTCGATGTCGTTGCCGGCGAGCACCTGCAGACGGCCGTCGCGAATCAGCGCGAGCGTCGTGTCGAGCGAACCGGCGCAATCCTTGATCGCCTGGATTCGCGGATGCGCGGCGAGCGTCAGCAGCGTGTCGAGTTCCAGCCGCACCCCGGTGCGCTGCGGAATGTCGTAAAGCACGACCGGATGCGCGCTCGCGTCGGCTAGCGCGCTGAAGTGCGCGACGATGCCGTCCTGCGCGGGCCGCGTGTAATACGGCGCGGCGATCAGCACGCCGGCAATCGGCAACGGATTCAGCTGCTCGATCCGTGCGCGCATGCTCGCGGTGTGATTGCCCGAGACGCCGACCAGCACCGGCAGCGGGCGTCGCTGCGCGTCGGTGGCGTTCGCGGCGTTGGCGTGGGCCTGTGCGGCGTCGAGAATCGTCGCGAGCACGGCGTCCTGTTCGGCGGCGTCGAGTGTGGCGGGCTCGCCGGCCGTGCCGAGCGCGACGAGCCCGGCCACGCCGGCGTCCGCATAGCGGCGCACCAGCGCGCGCAACGCGGCGTGATCGACGGCGCCGTCGGCGAACGGCGTGATCAGCGGAATCCAGATACCCGAGAGATCAGACATGTTTTCTACCTCGATGACGACCGTATCGAATGCGGGTCAGCGGTGCGAGGGAGAACACAGGAGAAGGCCGCAGGCGGGCGGTCGACCGGTCGTTCCGTCGCACATCTGACGACGGAACTGCGCGCTCCGGTCAGATGAGCGGCTGTTTTTTGGCTTTGGCGCCGACGTTACGCGAAACACCGTTCGCGCGTGCGACCGCCGCGCTCGCCAGAGCGGCGCGGGCGAAGGTCGACGAACGGAGCGGGAACATAGGGCCGGAGTGCATGCACCGCAGTGTAACCGCGAAACCCGCGCCGCGGGGCCTTCGGCGCCTCACGAAGCAACTCGCGCAGGAAAACGCTTGACATCTACGCGCCGGAAACTAATATACGCACCGCGTACATCAACGCGTTTTGCTGTCTTACTCCCGCCGACCCCCACACTTGCGACAGGTGCCCTCATGAGCGTTCCGCAACAAGCCTTCCTACGCGATGCGATGCGTCGCCTGAACATGACGCGCGATACGTTCGCTAACCGCATCGGCGTGTCGCGCCGGGCGCTGGATACATGGCTGCTGCCGGACGACTCGCAGGAATCGCGGGCGATGCCGGAAATCGTCGAGCGTTTCGTGTCGGAGATCGTCGCGAACGCGGAGCCGGGCGAAGGATATACGCAAAGCGTAGACTCGCAATCGCTTGCAAGTCAGATGCTGTTCGAGGGCAAGCCGCAGTTGCTGTCGGTCGATCAGTTTTCGCGCGACTCGGTCGAGGCGCTCTTTCGCGTCGCCGACATCATGCAGCCGATCGCCCGGCGCCGCAAAATCTCGCGCGTGCTCGAAGGCGCGGTGCTCGGCAATCTGTTCTTCGAGGCGAGCACGCGCACCCGCGTGAGCTTCGGCGCGGCGTTCTGCCGGCTCGGCGGCTCGGTGTGCGACACGACCGGCTTCACGTTTTCGTCGATGGCGAAGGGCGAATCGATCTACGACACGAGCCGCGTGATGAGCGGCTATGTCGACGCGCTGGTGATCCGCCACCCGGAGCAAGGCTCGGTGGCCGAATTCGCGCGCGCGACCAACGTGCCGGTGATCAACGGCGGCGACGGTCCCGGCGAGCATCCGAGCCAGGCGCTGCTCGATCTGTACACGATCCAGCGTGAGTTCTCGCGCCTGGGCAAGATCGTCGACGGCGCGCATATCGCTCTGGTCGGCGATCTCAAGTACGGACGTACCGTGCATTCGCTCGTGAAGCTGCTGGCGCTCTATCGCGGCATCAAGTTCACGCTGATTTCGCCGCCGATGCTCGAAATGCCGGGCTATATCATCGAGCAGATTTCACGCAACGGTCACGTGATCGAACAGACGCACGACCTGCGCACCGGTCTGCGCGGCGCCGACGTCGTGTATGCGACGCGCATCCAGAAGGAGCGCTTCACCGACGAGTCGTTCGAAGGCTACACGCCCGACTTCCAGATCAACCAGGCGCTCGTCGATAGCATGTGCGGCGCCGACACGCTGATCATGCACCCGCTGCCGCGCGACAGCCGCCCCGGCGCGAACGATCTGAGCACCGACCTCAATCACGATTCACGGCTCGCGATTTTCCGCCAGACCGACAACGGCATTCCGGTGCGGATGGCGATTTTCGCGGTACTGCTCGGCGTCGACAAACAGGTCCAGCATTCGATGCGCGATGCCACGTGGCGCCCGCCCGTCTACCTCGGCCCGGACGACGCGGTGTTTCACGGCATCGATTGACGCGGACAGCGGTGTCCGCCCCTCAGGCCGCGGCGCGCGCGTCACGCATTTCGCGCGCCGCCTGCCTGAATGTGCCGGCAAAGAACAGCACCTGATATTTGACCGCGTTCGACCAGTACTTCCATGTATGGCCGCCGGGCCGTTCGGCATAATCGTGCGGTACGCCGAGTTCGACGAGCCGCTCGTGCAGCAGACGGTTCGACTGCACGAGCGAGTCGTTCACGCCGCAATCGATCGTCAGCGCGATATGGTCGCGGCCGAAGTCCTCCGCGTTGGCGACGATCGCCTGGCTATCCCAGAAGTCCGCATGTTGGGACGGGTCGCCGAACACCCGCTCGATGCCGGGCTCGTCCTCGCTGCTGCGCGGGTCCACCGCGCCGCTGATGCTGCCGGCCGCGCCGAACGCGTCGGGCATGTCGAGCGCAATGCGTAGCGCGCCGAATCCGCCCATGCTCAAGCCCGTGATCGCGCGCGCCTGCCTCGTCGCGATCGTGCGGAAATGGCCGTCGATATAGCCCACCACTTCGGTGCCCACATAGGTTTCATAGCGGCTGCGCGGATCGACGGGACTATCGATGTACCAGCTATCGCGGCCGCCGTCCGGCATCACGAGGATCATCTGATAGCGATCGGCGAGCTTGCCGATATGCGAATTCGCGGTCCAGTCCGTGTAATCGCCGCCTGAGCCGTGCAACACATAGACGACCGGAAAGCGCGCGGCCTGGTTGCCGCGCGCGTACTGATCGGGCAGCACGACGGTCGCGTCGAACGTACGATGCATCGCCGCGCTCGGGATCGTGACGACGCGCGACTGGAACGCCCACGCGGGCGATGCGATCAGCATCAAGATGAGCCAGAACGTACGAACTGGATTCATGGTGGGTCGCCCTTCCGCTTGTTTCCGCTAGCTTCCGGCTGCTTACCTTTATCAGGCATCCGGAATAAAACCGTCCCGGCATGCCTCGGCCTACGTCCGTCGACGACTCTAGCAATGGCGACTTACAACCATATTTCAGCGAAACATACGATCCAGTCAGGCTTCAGCTGCTTCGTCCGCTTGCGTTGCGGCCTCTACGCCCGCTTCTTCGACGTGCACGGCAAATCCAATCTGCCCCGGCGCCAGATCGTCCCGCAATGTGAGCGCTGGAATTTCATACGCACCTCCATTCTGCGGCCGGAACGCGATCGGCGCGGTCGTCCACAGCGTGTCGAGCCGTCGCCCGAGCGCCGCGCTGACTTCAGCATACTTCGCGTCGTCGACGCGGCTCGTGCGGTAGACGACGAACGGCGGCAATACCTCGAAGCCGGGGTAATACAGCACGCCGTGCTGGATCGGGAACAGCACGTCGTCGATCGGACCGTTGATGCCGCGCGCGCTGTAGTGCGACTCCCAGCCGCCCGTCGTGACGACCAGCATCGCGCGCTTGCCCGCGAAACGGCCCTCGCCGTAGCGCTCGCCCCAGCGCGCATCGGAATGCTCGCCGACGCCATACGCGAGACCGTACGCATAGACGCGCTCCACCCAGCCCTTCATGATCGCCGGCATCGAGAACCACCAGAGCGGAAACTGCAGGATCACCGCATCGGCCCACTTCAGCTTGTCCTGCTCGCGCGCGATGTCCTCGCTCTGCAAGCCGTTTTCGAACGCATGCTTCGATTCGAGCGACGCGAAGAAGCGCTCGGCGCTATGACGCTCGCTGGTGTCGTGTGCATCGAGCGACGCTTTCCAGTTCATCGCGTACAGATCGGACACCTGCACCGTATGGCCGGCGCGTTCCAGATGGCGGACAGCGAAGTCCTTCAGCGAACCGTTCAACGATTTCGGTTCGGGATGCGCATAGATGATAAGAACGTTCATGATGGGACCTTGGTGGCTGAAAACAGTCACGATAGGCATCGCCGCGGTATATTGGAAATGAATTCCCAATATGTCAGGTATTGCCGTGGTTAATCTCAGAAGACTCGACCTGAACCTGCTCGTCACGCTCGATGTGCTGCTCGAGGAGCACAACGTGACCCGCGCTGCCGAACGGCTGAACTTCTCGCAGCCGTCGGTCAGCGTGCATCTGGCGAAACTGCGCGACGTATTCGGCGATCCGCTGCTATTGCCGGGACCGCGTGGCATGCGGCCCACCGCGAAAGCGCAAGAACTGCGCGAGCCATTGCGCGAAGCGCTCGACGCACTACAGCGCGCCGTTGCGCCAACCAGCCCGTTCGATCCGGCCGCGGCGACGCAAACCTGGCGCATCGCCGCAACGGACTACGCGGAGTCGACGATCATCCTGCCGATGCTCGCGGGCTTGCGCGCGGTGGCGCCCGGCACGCGCCTGGCGATCGTCGAGGCGGTGCCGCCGCGGCTCGCTCGCCAGGCCGAACAGGGCGATATCGATATCGGCTTTCATACGAGCGAAGGCGCGCCCGAAGGCTTGCGCCGTCGCGTGCTGTTTGCCGAGCGCTACGTGCTGGTCGGCCGCGCGGGTCATCCGAAGCTCAAGCGCCGGCCCACCCTCGCGCAGTTCTGCAAGCTCGAACACGTGATCGTGTCGCCCGATGGCGGCGGCTTTTTCGGCGTCACCGACGAGACGCTCGCAAAGGCGGGGCTGGCGCGCAAGGTCGTGCTGTCGGTGCCGCACTTTCTGTTCATGCAGTCGGTGCTCGCGAGCACGGATCTCGTGGGGATGCTGCCCGCGCGTCTCGTGCGCGGCTCGGACACATTGCGGATGGTCGAGCCGCCGGTCGAGGTGCCGGGCTACGAGATGGCGATGCTATGGCACGAGCGCGTGCATCGCGATCCCGCGCATCAATGGTTGCGGGAGTTTATTGCGGCGTCGGTGTAATCAGCCCTTTTCAGCACCGATCGCATCCAGTTGATCGAGCACCTCGTCGCTGAGCTTCAACTGCGCCGACTGCAGGTTTTCGCGCAGATGAGCCACCGAAGACGTGCCAGGAATCAGCAGAATGTTAGGCGCCCGATGCAACAGCCAGGCGAGCGCGACCTGCATCGGTGTGGCCTCGAGCGTGCGCGCAAGCTCCGACAGCTCCGACGATTGAATCGGCGTGAAGCCGCCCAGCGGAAAAAACGGCACGTAGGCAATGCCCTGCTCCGCGAGCGCATCGATCAACGCATCGTCGTCGCGATGCACGAGGTTGTAGTGGTTCTGCACACACACGACCTTCGTGATGCGCTGCGCTTCGGCAATCTGCGCGGCCGTCACGTTGCTCAGGCCGACATGACGCACGAGCCCGCGCTGCTGCAGCTCGGCGAGCGCCGTGACCTGCTTTTCGATCGAGCCCTCGCTCGGCGCGTGCACGTTGCCCATCACGCGAAGGTTGACCACGTCGAGTGCGTCGAGCCCGAGGTTGCGCAGATTGTCGTGCACCGCGCGCTCGAGATCGGCGGGCTCCTGCGCCGGTAGCCAGCCACCAGCGCTGTCGCGCACCGCGCCGACTTTCGTGACGATCGTCAGATCGCGCGGATACGGGTGCAGCGCCTCGCGGATCACCTGATTGGTCACGTGCGGCCCGTAAAAATCGCTGGTATCGATGTGGTCGACGCCCGACGCGACCGCCTCGCGCAGCACCGCGAGCGCCGCGTCGCGGTCTTTCGGCGGCCCGAACACGCCGGGGCCGGCCAGCTGCATCGCGCCATAGCCCATGCGCCGCACCGCGCGGCCGGCGAGCACGAAAGTGTCGATGGAGCTGAAGTTCGGCATCACGATCTCCTTGTGAAGTGATGAGCGGCAGTATCGCCGGAATTGCGTTGTTGAATAAACCGGTCTAACGTGTACGGGTTGTTCAAAATTCTGCACAATCAATCGTCATGGAACTGAATGATCTGGCCGCCTTCGTTTCGGTCTCCCGCGCCGGCGGCTTTCGCGACGCGGCGCGTGTGAGCGGTGTGTCGGCGTCGAGTCTGAGCGTCGCGGTGCGGCGCCTGGAAACGAAACTCGGGCTGCGCCTGTTGAACCGCACCACGCGCAGCGTCGCGCCGACCGAAGCCGGGCTGCGTCTGATTGAGAAGCTGACGCCGCTGTTCGGCGAAATGGAAGCGGCGCTCGACGTGCTGAACGGCTTTCGCGACAAGCCGACCGGCACGCTGAAGCTCAACGTGCCGTCGAGCGTCGCGCGCATCGTGCTGCCCGACGTGCTCGCGCGCTTTCTGAAGCAGTACCCGGATATTCGCGTCGAAGTGGTGGTCGAGGATGGTTTCGTCGATGTGCTGTCGATCGGTTGCGATGCGGGTATTCGCTACGACGAACGCCTCGAACAGGACATGATCGCGGTGCCGATCGGCGCACGCGTGCAGCGCTTCGCGACCGCCGCGTCGCCCGAGTATCTCGACGCGCACGGCCGTCCGCAGCATCCCAGCGAACTGCTCGCGCATGCCTGCCTGCGCGGCCAGTTCGCGAGCGGTGCGATGCCGACCTGGTACTTCGAGCGCGATGGCGAACTGCTGCAATTGAATCCGACCGGACCGCTGCTGGTGCGGCCGGGCGCCGCGATCGACCTCGCGGTCAGCGGCGCGGTCGCTGGTCTCGGCGTCATTCACCTGTTCGAAGACATGCTGCGCCCGCATCTTGACAACGGCGCGCTCGAAGCGATTCTCGAACCGTGGTGGCAGCGGTTTTCAGGGCCTTTTCTGTACTATCCCGGCCATCGCCATGTGCCCGCCCCGCTGCGCGCGTTCGTCGATTTCCTGAAGGCCGACTCAACACGCAGTTGACTCGATCACACGACGGTGATCGTGCCGTATCAGCACCGTGGCGCGCAGAGTTGCGCGATCGTGGTCAGAAACAGATCCGCGCCGATCGGCTTCAGCAAACATGCGCTGCAGTACTGCGCATCGCTGTCCGGGGGCGGCACCGCGGTGTGGACCAGAATCGGCACGTCGACCGATAGCGGCATCGATTTCAAACGGCGGCACAACTCCGCGCCGTCCATGATCGGCATCATCCAGTCCGTAACAATCAGGTCGGGAACGTGAGCGACGACACAAGCGAGCGCTTCGGCGCCGTTGCTCGCGCAACTCACCTCATACCCTTCGCTTTCCAGAATCAGCCGCCATGCGGCTAGAATTTCCGGTTCGTCGTCCACCAGCAATATCGAATACATCATGGTTTGCTGACGAAACTTGCTTCTTGTCTGATCAGAGTCTCGCAAGAGGTGTTCCACAGGCGGCAATTGCGCGGATAATGACGCGGGTTGCCGGCGCGCATCGGATGCCTGGCCGATTGCCGGCGAAAACAGGCCCGCGGTGCCCGCGCCAAATCGAGGCGTTCGGAACCGTTCGCGTGTTTGTATGTTGTAGAAACTCCACTCCGGTATCCATCATGACCGACCGACGCGTGAGCCCGCTGCGCAATTTGGCCAACTTCATCCGTGCGGAACGCGGCCGTCTGACGCGGCAATGGATGCACGCCGTCGCCAACGACGCCGATCTCGTCGAAGCGGACAAGCTCACCTATCAACAGCTGGCCGACCATCTGCCGGAAATCCTCGACCAGCTGTGCGGGGCGCTCGATGCCGAAGATCTCGAACGCGCCGAACCATCGATCGAGCGCGACGCGAAGAAGCACGGCAATATCCGTTGGCAGCAGGGCTACCGGATCGAAGAGCTGGTGCGCGAACTCGACCTCTTTGAGCAGGTGCTCGTCGAAGCGCTCGAAGAATTCGTCGAACGCGACCGGACGTGCACGCGCCGTCACGAGAGCCGCGCGCGGCGTCTGATCGCCGAAGCGTTCAGCGTGGTCACGTATGCGTCGATCAGGGAAGTGGTCGGCGAGCGCGATCGCAAGATCGATGAATACACGAGCCGGCTCGAACGCGCGAATTACGAATTGACGCGCAAGCAGCGGCTGGTCGGCGATCTGTATGATTCGCGCATGCACATCACGCGCTGCGTCGTGCACGATCTGCGCAATTTCCTCAACGCGTTCTCGGTGGCGCTGCAACTGATCGAGCGAGCGCCGTCACAAGCCGAAGCCGCGCTGACACTCGCGAACCGTCAGGCCGCCGACATGAAGCAGCTGGTCGACCAGATGGTGGAGTACTCGGTCGTGCTCGGCGACTCGGCGACACTCGTGCTCGAAGACGTCGATTTGCGCGAACTCTTCGACGAACTCGTCGCATCCACGCAGCCGTCGATCGACGCGAAGGGACTGGCGTTGCACAGCGCGTTCGATGCGGCGCTGCCGGTTGTCACGTCGAACCGGCTGAAGCTCAAGCAGATCGCGGTCAATCTATTGACCAATGCGATCAAGTACACGAAGACAGGGCAAGTCGAATTCCGGTTCGCGATGCATGGCGCCGAACACTGGACGATTCGCGTGTCAGACACCGGTGTCGGCATTGCGCCCGCCGACGCGGAGCGCGTGTTCGACGAGTTCGAGCGCGCGGCCGGCGAGGAAACCCCCGGCACTGGGCTCGGGCTCGCGATCGTCCGCGAGCTATGCCGCGTGCTCGATGGGCAGATCGAGTTTGCGTCGCGCGAGGGCGTGGGGACCACGTTCGAGATCCGGTTTCCGCTGCACGTTCAATAACCCGACCCATCGCATGATCCATCTGCATACTGCGCGCTTCCCCGAGCAGATCGAGGCGGTACGTGTTCAATCCGATCCCGGCGCGATTTTTCTGGAATGCGATCTGACGCGGCCGCATTCAACGTAATTGCGATGCAGGCCTGACCCGGCCTGCGGGCAGGCACTCGCTCATCGCGCCGTTCTTTTCGCTCAATCCACGCACGACCACCTCGGACGATTTGCCGTCACGCCGCGCGAGTTCGGCCAGATCGAGCATCGCGGCGTAGCGCGCGGAACAGTCTCTAGACGCGCTGGTAGTGGGAATCGAGCGACGGTCATCGTTGGGGTTGCTGGCGTCGATGACTGCGTGGATCTCCAGCAAGGTCGCCACGACGATCGTCGCGAGTGCGGCCGTTTTGCGGAGCGCGCGCCACGCGGACCGTTCGGCTCGCGAATGGCACTCCGTCTCCTCCACAGGTGCTGAATCTGCCATTTCGCACATCGCGTCGCACCGCGCGGCGCGATGTGAGCGCCACGACTCCCCGCACGTTCTGATTCGCATCGCCGCGCCCATCGTCAGACCCAATGCGCCGGCACCCACACGCGCCCGACCCAATGGCCCGGCACCCAGACGGCAGCCCGCGGCGCGACATACACGGGACGCGGCGCCACGTAGACGGCGGGCGGAGGCACGTACACCACCGGAGGCGGCGGAACATAGGCCGGCGGCGGCGTCACCACGACGGGCTTCGGCGGCACGTACACGACCGGCGGCGGAACGACCACCGGCGGCGGAGGAGGCGGCGGCGCGACCACCACCGGCTTCGGCGCGACGACCACGGTCGTACCGGTCGTCGTGGTCCCGCCCGCGACCACCACACCGCCTGTGACCACCGTACCGCTCGACGTCACCGTGTGGCCCTGCGTGCCGGTCACGCTCGTCGACGTCGTCACGACGCCGGGCGCGACGCGCGTCGCGGTGCCCGAGTGATAGACGCTGTTGTTGTCCGGACCCGTCACCGTGCCCGAGCGCGCGCAGGTCGAACCCGCGCAACTGGTCGACGCCGAATGATTGACCGTATTACCGTTCGACCCGGTGACCGAGCCCGACGACGAATACTGGCCGGGCGCGGTGCGCGTCACGTCGCCGGACGTCGTCGCCGTTTTGCCGTCGGGGCCGGTCATCGTGCCGGTATGCGAGCAGGTACCGCCCGCGCAACTGGTGTCGCCCGAGTGCTGCACGGTGTTGCCGTAGCGGCCCGTCGCGGTACCCGAGTTCGAGAACTGGCCGGGCGCCGTGCGCGTGACCGTGCCGGTGTTGCTCGCGAAGCCGCCATAGGGGCCAGCCACGCTGCCCGCATGCGAACAGCTACCGCCGCCGCAGGAGCCGTAGTGCGCGCCGTTATAGACGCCGCGCGACGTGTACGCGGTGCCATGACCCGACCAGGCGAACGCCGATGCGCTGCCGAGCGCGAAGACGGCGGCGGCCGCGCCCAACACCGCCTTGCGCAGCGCGCCTCGCGCCATGCTGGCGCAGACCTTGTCGGAAC
Organism: Paraburkholderia atlantica; assembly: GCF_009362785.1. Classification (GTDB taxonomy): domain Bacteria; phylum Pseudomonadota; class Gammaproteobacteria; order Burkholderiales; family Burkholderiaceae; genus Paraburkholderia; species Paraburkholderia atlantica. The sequence goes on along the minus strand of NZ_WHNQ01000014.1, from coordinate 27,241 downwards.
CTGCGAGTGAACGATTTTTCACGATATGTCCTTGCTGGATTCGGGCCACTTGCGTCACTGCCGTGTGGCGACGAACGGACTATAGAAGGACACTCCATGGAAATCATCAGGGAAGATATGTCGCGCTGTTTCACCGCGACGCCGGCCCGCCAGGCAAGGCTTTGCAGGCATTCGGCGGGAGCCGCGACATATCTCGACATAGTTTGCGAAACATTCTGTGCCGCTGGAACCGGCCGCGATCTCAGCCGCTCACCGGCCCACTGGCGTCACCTGCACCGCAGCGGCCGACACGAACACCGCATGCAAGGTATCGCCGACCTTCACGTCGCTCAGGTCGACGTCGGGCGCCGCCTGAAACGTCTGTGTCTGATAGGCGCCGCGCAGCGTCACGAGGCGCTGTTTGTGATCGATCTTCAGCACGGTCGCCAGCACCTCGGTCTGTCGCGCCGATTCGTAACCGCCCGACGCCGGCGCATAGCTCTGCTTGTCGGCCCGCTCGCGAATCCCCTTGCCCGCGCCGCTGACCTTTTCCGCCTTCGTGAGCAGCGCATTCTTGTAGAGCACGTCGACGCGATCGCCGATCTTCAGTTGATCGAAGCCAGCGACCTGCTGACTGACGAGCACGATCGCGACGTTGCCGCCCGATCCCTTCAGCGTCAGCGAGCGGTTGCCCGCATCGATGCCCACGATCTGCGCCGTCATATGCACCGGCTGCGCCGCGCTGAGCACCGCCTGGGCGGTGCTCGCCATGTCGTCCTGCGCGCATGCCAGCGAGGCCGCCGCCGCCGCGATGACCAATGCTGTGGCTTTCGTCGCTGTTTTCATCCGCGTTCTCCTCGTACAAGGTATCAAGATGGCTCGACGGTCGGTAATGCGCGTCGCGCGCGATCGCTTCGTGCTACGCAGCATTCGTGCCCGGCGTTATGAACTCGGCGTCTACAGACAGTATGGCGCGAACGATTTGCCGATGTTGCATCGGCATGGCCGCCGTCAGCCACCGAAAACGCGATCTCGGTACCGTGCTATCATCCATACCCCTAGGGGGTATAGCTATGTCACATCTGAGCACACACAAGGATGACTTATTGAAGCGCGTTCGCCGCATCGCGGGCCAGGTTCAGGCTATCGAGCGTTCGCTGGAGTCGGACGCCGATTGCGAAAAGGTCCTGCATCTGGTGGCCGCGACCCGCGGCGCAATGAACGGCCTGCTCGACGAAATCGTCGAGGCGCACGCGCGCGAGCATGTCGCGCATCCGGACCTGACGGCCAGCCAGCGCAAGAAGGGAGTGGACGCATTGGTCGGAGCGATCCGCCGATATTCGAAGTAGGTTTCGTATGACTGACAATCTGATCCGCAAGCACGAGCACTCTTTTCTCGGCAGCTCGCACGACGAAAACGCCCGCCGGACCCACTCCGTCGTCGCGCTTACCGTTGTCATGATGATCGGCGAGATCGCCGCCGGTTACATGACCGGCTCGATGGCGCTGCTCGCCGATGGCTTCCACATGGCGACGCACGCCGGCGCACTCGGCATCGCGGCGCTCGCGTACGCGTTCGCGAGACGCAACTCGGCCAACCGCGCTTTCAGTTTCGGGACGGGAAAAGTGGGCGAGCTTGCCGGCTTCGCTTCGGCGTTGATTCTCGCGCTGGTGTCGCTTGGCATCGGTATCGAATCGGCGGTCCGGCTCGTTCATCCCACCGGTGTCGCGTTCGGACAGGCCGCGGTGATTGCGGCGATCGGACTGGTCGTGAACATCGTCAGCGCGTTGCTGCTATCGGGCGGCCATGCGCACCATGGGCCTCACGATCACGACCATCATCACCACCATCACGGCCATGCGCACGGGTCCGACAACAACCTGCGTTCCGCCTACGTTCACGTGCTCGCCGATGCGCTAACCTCGGTGCTGGCGATCGTGGCCCTGCTGGCCGGCCGCTATCTCGGGTGGGTCTGGCTGGACCCGCTGATGGGAATCGTCGGATCGATCGTCATCGCGCGCTGGGCATGGACGCTGATGCGCGACACGGCCGGCGTGCTGCTGGACAAAACCGATGAGCACGTTGCCGGCGAAATCCGCGAAATCCTCGATTCGCACGGCGACGCCGAGATCGCCGACCTGCACGTCTGGCAGATCGGCCCGGAGGCGCGAGCGGCGATCGTCAGCGTGCGCACGCATGGCGGCGTCACGGCCGATACGATCCGCGCGCGGCTCGCGCCGGTGCATGAGGTCATGCATCTGACCGTCGAAGCGGCGTCATAACGGTTTCGCCCGGCGCAACACGGCGCAAGCAAAACAAAGGGCCGGCGTGTCTCGATGACACGCCGGCCCTTCTGCCTTTTACTATCCAGCTTGCGCGGAGACCCGCGCAGCGCGAGAACCGAACCTCGCGCTAAACCCGCTTACACATCACACGCGCTCGATCGCAATCGCGATGCCCTGGCCGACGCCGATACACATCGTGCACAGCGCGAAGCGGCCCTGCGTGCGTTGCAGTTGATACGTCGCGGTGGTCACCAGACGCGCGCCGCTCATGCCGAGCGGGTGGCCGAGCGCGATCGCGCCGCCGTTCGGGTTCACGCGGGGATCGTCGTCGGCGACGCCGAGCGCGCGCAGCACGGCGATACCTTGGGAGGCGAACGCTTCGTTCAGCTCGATCACGTCGAACTGGTCGATCGTCATGCCCAGACGCGCGAGCAGTTTCTGCGTGGCCGGTGCCGGGCCGATACCCATCACGCGCGGCTCGACGCCTGCCGTCGCCACGCCGAGCACGCGGGCGCGCGGCGTCAGGCCGAAGCGCTTCGCGGTTTCTTCGTTGGCGAGCAGCAACGCGGCCGCGCCGTCGTTCACGCCCGATGCATTGCCGGCCGTCACCGTGCCGTCCGGACGCACGACGCCCTTCAGCTTCGCGAGCGCTTCGAGGCTCGTTTCGCGCGGATGTTCGTCCTGCGTGACCGTGATCGGATCACCCTTCTTCTGCGCGATCGTCACGCCGACGATTTCCTGCGCAAGCGTGCCGTCGCGTTGCGCGCGCGCGGCCTTCTGCTGGCTGCGCAGCGCGAACGCGTCCTGATCGGCGCGGCTGATGTTGTAGTCGGTCGCGACGTTTTCGCCGGTTTCCGGCATCGAGTCGACGCCGTACAGCTTCTTCATCAGCGGGTTCACGAAACGCCAGCCGATCGTCGTGTCGTAGACCTCGTTCTGACGCGTGAACGCGCTGGTCGCCTTGGGCATCACGAACGGCGCACGGCTCATGCTTTCGACGCCGCCGGCGATCATCAGCGCGGCTTCGCCCGACTTGATCGCGCGCGCGGCGATGCCGACCGCATCCATGCCCGAGCCGCACAGACGATTGACCGTCGAGCCCGGCACGTCCTTCGGCAAGCCCGCGAGCAGCAGCGACATGCGCGCGACGTTGCGGTTGTCTTCACCGGCCTGGTTCGCGCAGCCGTAGATCACGTCGTCGATCGCGCTCCAGTCGACGTTCTTGTTGCGCTCCATCAGCGCCTTGAGCGGCACTGCGCCCAGGTCGTCGGCACGCACCGACGACAGCGAACCCGCATAGCGGCCAATGGGGGTGCGAATCGCATCGCACAGGAATGCTTCGGTCATGGGATGTCTCCAGTTGAGATGCTGCGTGCGCTGCGCCGCGTCGCGGCTGGCCTTGCACCGGTGACGCCGGTTCGATGCGCCGAGGCATCGGCCGGGGGCAATGGCCGCGCGCGGGAAGCTGCAAAACGGCAGCGGCGTGGCGGCCGATACGTCAAGGCAGCTTAGCGCAGGATCGTGAACGATGGGCTTGGGAGTGACGACCGTTACGGCTGTTGCGCCTTCCTTGCCCGCCCTTATGTTCTATATACGAACACAAGGTCATATATCGAACAAAACAGGCTCGATAATAGGCGTGGGCGTCAAAGCGTGTCAAGCACGGCCGCAGCCGTGCCAGGCGACACCAGGGAATACGCGGAGGGGGTGATCTTCAGCGAACTTCGATGCCTTCATCGGCGATGTAACCGCGGATCACGTCCGCGAAACTGCGCTCGGCGGCGAGCCCGAGCCGTTCGGCGCGCGACGTATCCCACGCGCCGGGCCAACTGCCGACGATCTTCTCGATGCGCTCGTCCGGCTGCTGCACGATGCGGCCCGCGACCTTTTCGCCCGCGACCTCGCGCAGTGCCGCGATCATTTCGTCGACGCTGACCGACAGGCCCGGCAGATTCACCGCGCGCTGCTTGTCGAGCGCGGCGCCATCGAGTTCGAGACCGGCGATCAGACTGTCGATCGCCTTGCGCGGCGACAGCAGCCACAGCCGCGTCGAGCCGGCGACCGGACACACAGCCTCCTCGCCATTGAGCGGCTCGCGGATGATGCCGCTCGCAAACGACGACGCCGCCGCATTCGGCCGCCCCGGCCGCACGCTGATGGTCGGCAGCCGCAGCACGCGGCCGTCGACGAAACCGCGCCGCGAATAATCGTTGAGCAGCAGTTCCGCGATCGCCTTCTGCGCGCCATACGACGACTGCGGATTCAGCGCGGTGTCGTCCTGCACGACCGCGGGCAGATCGCCACCGTACACCGCGACCGAACTGGTGAACACGACGCGCGGTTGATGCCCGCGCTGTCGGCAGACTTCGAGCAGCAGCCGCGACGCATCGAGATTGATGCGCATGCCGAGATCGAAGTCCGCCTCGGCCTGGCCGCTGACGATCGCAGCGAGATGAAAGATCGCCGAGGTTTGATCGTCGATCACGCGTTCGAGCACGCTGCGTTCCGCGATATCGCCGACTTCGGTGCGCACGCGCGCATCGCCGAAATCGTGGGCGCGCACGACGTCGAGCAGCACCAGCCCGGTGATCGTTTGCGGTGCGCCGTGCGCATCCTTCAGCACGCCGCGTGAGAGCAGTTCGCGCGCGAGACGCTGGCCGAGAAAACCGGCGCCGCCGGTGATCAGTACTTTCATGGTTACGTGTCCGTCAATGGTTGTCGGAAAGAGTCAGCGCGGCGCATCGAGATAAGGCTTCAGCCATCCAAGTCCTGCCGAGGTACCCGCGCGCGGCCGGTATTCGCAGCCGATGTAGCCGTCGTAGCCGAGCGCATCGATCAGATCGAACAGGTACGGATAGTTCAGCTCGCCGATGTCCGGCTCATGCCGTTCGGGTACGCCCGCAACCTGGATGTGACCAATGCCGGCCATATCGCGCTTGAGCTTCATCGCGAGATCGCCCTCGACGATCTGGCAGTGATAGCAATCGAACTGCACCTTCAGATTCGGCGCGCCGACTTCGGCGCAGATCGCTTGCGCGTCGTCCTGTCGATTGAGGAAATAGCCGGGCATGTCGCGCGTATTGATCGGTTCGATGACGACCGTGATCTGTTCGGCCTGTGCGGCTCGTGCGGCATAGGCGAGGTTGTTCAGATACACGTCGCGTTGCGTTTTGCGCTGCGTTTCGCCCGCTCGATCGCCGGCGATCAACCCCGCCATCACATGCAGCTTGCGATTGCCGAGCACGCGCGCGTACTCGAGTGCCGTATCGATGCTGCGGCGGAACTCGTCCTCGCGCCCCGGCAGCGACGCAAGACCGCGCTCGCCGCCGCTCCAGTCGCCCGGTGGCGCATTGAACAGCGCCTGAGTCAAACCGTGCGCGTCGAGCCGCGACTTCAGCTCGCCGGCGCGGAACTCGTAGGGAAACAGGAATTCCACCGCGTTGAAACCGTCGCGCGAGGCGGCGGCGAAGCGGTCGAGGAACGCGTGCTCGTTGTACATCATCGACAGATTGGCGGCGAAGCGAGGCATGGCGACAGCTCCTTTAAGACAGTGCGATACGATGCGTAGCGTTGATCAGCAATGCGCGCTGCTACCAGCGCGCGCCGAACGCGGCACGGAGTTCTTCGAGCGCGGCCGCGTCGAGCGGCGCGGGCCGCGGATTCGTCATCAGCCACAGGCGCGCGGTCTCCTCGAGTTCTTCGAGCGCATACGATGCGTGCGCGACGGAGCGCTCCCACACCACCGGCCCCAGACGTTCGAGCAGCACCGCGCGCACGCGATCGGCCAGCTGTGCGATCTGCGCGGCCACTTGCGGATCGCCGGGACGTTGATAGCGAATCAGCGGTACGTGGCCCACTTTCATCACGTAGTACGGCGTGATCGGCGGCAACACGTCGGCTTCGCTCCATACGCCCGCGAGCGTCAATGCGACCAGATGCGTCGAATGGGTATGGACGATGCCGCGCGCCTCGCCGTTGCGCGCGTAGATAGCGCGATGCAGCGCGAGCGTTTTCGACGGCTTGCCGCCCGACATCGCGTGGCCGTTTGCGTCGACCTTCGCGATATCGGCCGGATCGAGGCGGCCGAGACAGGCGTCGGTCGGTGTGATCAGCCAGCCATCGTCGAGCCGCGCGCTGATGTTGCCGGCGCTGCCGACCGTATAGCCGCGCTGATACAGACTCGCGCCGACCGCGCAGATTTCCTCGCGCACGCGCGCTTCGGCGGAGCTGTGGAGTGCCGGTGCGCCGCTCATTGCGCGGCTCCGTCGAGATGGCGCAGCGCCTTGTCGAAAAAGTCCGTGGTGCCGAAATTGCCGGATTTCAGCGCGAGTGCGAGCGGTTCGGCTTCGGTCGTCACCGTGGCCGGCACGCCCGGATCGATCTGCGCGCCGATGCGCAGCATATGCACGTCGAGCGCCTGCACGACCGCGCCCGAGGTCTCCCCGCCCGCGACGACGAACTTGCGCACGCCTAGCTCGCGCAGGCCGCGCGCAATCGATGCCAACGTCTTCTCGACCAGATGCCCGGCCTCGTTGACGCCGAGTTCGCGCTGCACCGCCTGCACTTCGTCGGGCGATGCAGTCGCGTAGATCAGCACCGGCTCCGCATGCACGAAGCGCTGTTGCGCAAACTCGAGCGCTTCGGCGACGACGTCCTCGCCGCGCGCCGCCGCGAGCGGATCGATGCGGAACGCGGGCCGCGTCGCGCACCAGGCGGCGACCTGCGCGTTGGTCGCCTTCGACGCACTGCCCGCGAGCACCGCCGACAAACCTTCTACGCGCGGCAATTGCGCGGCATGAGTTTGCTCGCCGAGCAGACCCGCGCGCCGGAAGTTGGCCGGCAAGCCGAGCGCGACACCGGAGCCGCCGGTGATCAGCGCGAGGTCCGCGCAGGCCGCGCCGAGTGTGTGCAGATCGGCGTCGGACACCGCATCGGCAATCGCGATGCGCACGCCGTCGGCGCGCAGCGCTTCGAATGCGGCGCGCACGGCCGCGTCGCCTTGCGCAACCTGGTCGTAACGCACGAGCCTGACCTTCGATTGTGTTTGCCGCTGTAGCACGCGCACGAGGTTCGCGTCGCGCATCGGCGTCAGCGGATGGTTCTCCATGCCCGACTCGTCGAGCAACGCATCGCCGACGAACAGGTGGCCGCGGAAAATCGTGCGGCCGTTCTCGGGAAACGCGGGACACGCGATCGTGAACGACGCGCGCTCAGCGAACTCGGCGGACAGCGCGTTCAGCAACGCATCGGTTACCGGGCCGATGTTGCCCGCATCGGTCGAATCGAAGGTCGAGCAGTACTTGAAGAAGAATTGCCGGCAGCCTTGCGCGCGCAGCCAGGCGAGTGCGGCCAGCGATTGCGCGACCGCGTCGGCGGCGGGGATCGTGCGCGACTTCAGCGCGACGACGAGTGCGTCGGCGTCGAGCGCATCGGCGCCCGGCGCTTCGTTGGAGGTGGGCACGCCGATCGTCTGCACCGTGCGCATGCCGCCGCGCACCAGCATGTTGGCGAGATCGGTGGCGCCGGTGAAATCGTCGGCGATGCAGCCGAGCAGTGCGGGTTTCGTTTGAGCCGTCATGAGCACGCCCTCGCTTTATTGCTTCGCCGGCAATTCGATGCCGGGGAAAATCTTCACGACAGCCGAGTCGTCCTCACCGCCGTGGCCCGCCGTCGACGCCATCATGAACATCTGATGCGCGGCCGCCGACAGCGGCAGCGGAAACTTCGTGCGACGCGCGGTATCGAGCACGAGGCCCAAGTCCTTCACGAAAATATCGACCGCAGACAGCGGCGTGTAATCGCCCGCGAGAATATGCGGCACGCGGTTCTCGAACATCCATGAATTGCCCGCGCTGTGCGTGATCACGTCGTACAGCGCGTCAGGGTCGACGCCTTCGCGCAGGCCGAGCGCCATTGCCTCGGCGGCCACCGCGATATGCACGCCGGCCAGCAACTGGTTGATGATCTTCACCTTCGAGCCCGCGCCATGCGCGGCGCCGAGCCGATACACGTTGCCGGCGATCGCGGCGAGCACGTCTTCGCATGCGGCGTAGGCGGCTGCGGGACCGGACGTCATCATCGTCATCTCGCCCGAGGCCGCGCGCGCCGCGCCGCCCGATACCGGCGCATCGAGCATCTGCAGACCAGCCGCCTCGACGCGCCTGCCGAGATCGCTTGCGAACTCCGGCGCGACCGTGGCACTCGCTATCACGACGCCGCCCGGCTTCATCGCCGCGAGCGCGCCGTGCTCACCGAACAGCACGGCCTCGGTTTGCGCGGCATTGACGACCAGCGTGATCACGACCTCGCACTGCGCGCCGAGCTCAGCGGGCGTCGCACAGCCGACACCGCCTTCAGCGACGAACGCCTGCAGCACGTCGCGCCGCAAGTCGCACGCGTGCACCTTGAAGCCTGCTCGCAACAGCGAGCGCGCGACGCCGAGCCCCATGGCCCCCAAACCGATGACACCGACATTTCTCGACATGCGTGACCTCTATGGATTGGTGCTGCATTGGTGCGTTCGCGCGCGGCGGAATCACCGCGCGCCTGCTGCGCGTCAGGCGATGCCCGCCTCGGCAAGCCGCCGCGCCGCGTTGTACAGATGCGTCTGCGCGGCATTGCGCGCCGCCATCGGATCGCCGGCGCGAATCGCCGCGGCGATTGCCGCGTGCTCCTCGCGCACCTGCCGCGAGAAGTCCTCGCGCAGCGCCTCGTTGCGGCGCGTGACGACCGTGCCCGCTTCGAGGTACTGATTGAGGAACGTCAGCGTCTTCAGGAAATACGGATTGCCCGTCGCCGCCGCGATCGCGCGATGAAACGCGACGTCTTCGGCGACGCCGTCTTCGCCATTGGCGACCGCGCGCTCGATCTGAGCGAGCGCGGCGTCGATCGCGGCCATGTCGGCATCGCTGCGACGCATCGCGGCTTCGGACGCGACCTCCGCCTCGATCGCGCGGCGCAGCGCGAGGATCTGCACGACCGAGCCCGGCTCGACGGCTTCCGCGTAGTCGATCCGCAGCGGGCGGATCGTGCCGTGCCCAGCGACGAACACGCCACTGCCCTGGCGCGGCTCGACCACCCCCTCGTTCTTTAGCCGCGACAGCGCCTCGCGAATCACGGTGCGGCTCACGCCGAACTGTTGCGCGAGCACGGCCTCGGTCGGCAGCTTGGCGCCGCGCGCGAAGGTGCCCTTGTCGATCTGCTTCAGCAGTTGCTGCGCGACGGTGTCACTCAAAGCGCGCGAGGGAATCTTGTCGAACATGGTGGATCGATTGGATCGATGGAATCGGGTGCCGCTAACTGGTCATGTTATGTGGTCATCATACAAATTTTGAGACGCGAATCGCATCCACGCAAACCCTGGGTTTTTTGCACGAATCGGCGTTATTTGGCGAAATAGAAGGCTTAAGCTATCGTCTCGCCTTTGCGCCGTAACGCAAAACGCAGCGCCGCATCGAAACGAAGGCGCGTCGCGTGTCCTCCGCGCGCACTCTTTTGCAACCACGATCAAGGTCCATGAGCAAAGCCCTGCCGCCGTCTTCCGTCGCGCCCGCCAACGTCGAACCGGCCCCGGAGAAACCGGGCGACTCGTACGTGCAGTCTTTCGCGCGGGGCCTCGCGGTTATCCGCGCGTTCGACGCGACGCGCCCCGAACAGACGCTCACCGACGTCGCCGCGGCGACCGGCCTCACGCGCGCCGGCGCACGCCGGATTCTGCTGACGCTGCAAACGCTGGGCTACGTGGAAGCCGAGGGTCGCCTGTTCCGTCTGACGCCGAAGATTCTCGACCTCGGCTTCGCGTACCTGACCTCGATGCCGTTCTGGAATCTCGCCGAACCGGTGATGGAGAGCCTGTCGGCACAGGTGCACGAAAGCTGCTCGGCGGCCGTGCTCGATCGCACCGAGATCGTCTACGTGCTGCGCGTGCCGACTCACAAGATCATGACGATCAACCTGTCGATCGGCAGCCGCCTGCCTGCGTACTGCACATCGATGGGCCGCGTGCTGCTCGCCTCGCTCGACGAGGAAACGCTCGACGCGACGCTGAACTCGTCGCCGCTCTATGCGCACACGCCGCGCACCATCACCGACAAGGAAGAGTTGAAGAAGGTGATCGAGCAGGTGCGTCGCCAGGGGTGGGCGATCGTCGATCAGGAGCTCGAAGGCGGTTTGATCTCGCTGTCAGCGCCGATTCGCAATCGCCAGGGCCGCGTGATTGCAGCGATGAACATCAGCGGCAACGCGCAGCGCAATTCCGCCAAACAGATGGTGAAGGCGTTTCTGGAGCCGCTGCAGCAAGCCGCGCAGACGGTCTCGGAGATGGTCGCGCGGCGCGGCTGACGCATGCGGCTACCTGGCCGACCGGCGTCGCGGTTCTGGCCGTGCGGGTATCAGCCACCGAGCGCGCGTTTGCTGCGCGCTGCGGCATTTACTCTTATCGCTCACTGCGCGAGATAGCGCTCCACCAGCCGCGCCCAGAACGCCGCGCCGATCGGCAGGCTGCGGTCGTTGAAGTCGTAGTGCGGGTTGTGCACCATGCAGCCGTCCTCGCCGACGCCGTTGCCAATGCGCAGAAACGTGCCCGGCCGCTTCTGCAGCATGAATGCGAAGTCCTCGCTGCCCATCAGGATGTCGGTCTGCTCGACCACCTTGTCGTCGCCGACCAGCTCGCGCGCGACCTGCACCGCGAAATCCGTTTCGGCGTCCGTGTTGATGACGACCGGATACCCTTCGATGTACTCCACGTGCGCCTTGCCGCCATAGCTCGCGGCCTGCGACTCGGCCAGCTCCGTGATGCGCTGCTTCAGCAACTCACGCACTTCCGGGCTGAACGAGCGCACGCTCAGTTCGAGCCGTGCGCTGCTCGAAATCACGTTGTTCGCGGTGCCCGCATGCATCGAGCCCACCGTCACCACCGCCGGCTGCGACGGATCGACATTGCGCGCGACGATCGTCTGCAGCGCCATCACGATGCTCGCGGCGATCACGACCGGATCGACGGTCAGATGCGGACGCGCCGCATGGCCGCCGACGCCTTCGATCGTGATGGTCGCCTTGTCCCCCGCCGACATGAACGGCCCCTTGCGAAACAGCAGCATGCCGGGCTCCGCGCCCGGATGGTTGTGCAAGCCGAACACGGCGTCGCACGGGAAGCGCTCGAACAGGCCGTCGTTGATCATCTTCAGCGCGCCGCTGTCGACGCCGCTTTCTTCGGCCGGCTGGAAATACAGATGCACGGTGCCCGAGAAATTGCGCGTGGCCGCGAGACGTTGCGCGGCACCGAGCAGGATCGTCGTGTGACCATCATGGCCACACGCGTGCATCTTGCCGTGGGTGCCGCTCGCGTACGGTAAGCCCGTCTGTTCGAGGATCGGCAGCGCGTCCATGTCCGCGCGAATGCCGATGCTGCGCTTACCGTCGCCCACTTTCAGCGTGCCGACCACGCCGGTCTTGCCGACCCCGCGCGTGACCTGCCAGCCCCACTGTTCGAGTTTTTCCGCGACGAGCGCCGCAGTCCGCACTTCCTCGTATGCGAGCTCGGGATGGCGGTGAATGTGATGGCGAATCTCGCGCAGGCTCGCGGCGGCAGGTTCCAGATCGGACACTTCGGTCAAACGCGGGGTCTCGTTCATAGTTTGCATGGCTCCAGTGAGTAGCCTCGCACTATATCCATGCCGTTTTGTTCGAATAAGATGCTATTTTTTTTACCCTGATTAACAGCTCTTATATACGGGGTTACCCTGATGAAACCGCAGCAGTTGCAGGCTTTCGTCGCCGCCGCGCATCACCGCAGTCTGCGCGCCGCCGCGCGTGAGCTCGGCGTCACGCAGCCGGCCGTCACGCATACGATTCGCGAGCTGGAAAGCGCGCTCAATGCGGAGCTGATGGTGCGCAGCGTGCGCGGCATCGAGCTAACCGCATGCGGGCTCGCGCTGTTGCCGCGAGCCGAGCAGTTGCTAGGCGACATGCGCCGCACCGTCGAGGCCGTCGAGCAGGTGAAGGGGGAGCTGGCCGGCAAGGTCAGCGTCGGCACGATGCCATCGCTCGCGCTGACGGTGCTGCCGCATGCGGTATCGAGCTTTCGCGAGAAGATGCCGCTCGTGAGTCTGCATCTGGAGGAAGTGACGGTGCCCGATGCGCTCGCGCGTCTGCGCAACGGCACACTCGATCTCGCGGCGATCCATCACGTTCTGGCATTGGATAACGATCTGGTGCAGGTGCCGCTGTACTCGACGCAGTTCGTCGTCACGATGCGCGCCGGGCATCCGCTCGCGAACGTCACGCGTCTGTCCGAGCTGCTCGACGCCGAGTGGATCGTCACGGTCGGCGCCGATCACTTCCCGCACAGCGTGATGATGGCGATGTTCAGCACGCATGGTCTGCCGCTGCCGAAGCGGCTGCTGCGCGCGCCGTCGTCGTTTGCGGTGACGCTCGGCCTCGTATCGCAGACCGACGTGATCAGCTGCTTCACGCGGCCGCTTGCGCAGCGGGTCGCGCCGCTCGGCATTTGCGTCGCGCAGATCGAAGACGCGCTGCCGAACTACGATCTGAGCATCATCTCGCGACGCGATCTGCTGCCGACGCCGGCCGTTCAGCAGTTCGTCGCATGTTTGCGGCAGGTCACGCGGGAGCGGATGGGAGGCGTGCAGTAAGGCCGCGTGGCTGCGTTACACGCTCACCTGCTCCTTGAGCACCGTGATCAACGCGTGCCCCGCTTCTTCGAGCGTGCCGGAGTTATCGATCGTCGTGCAGCGCACGCCGGCCGGCAACGCAAACGGCGCGCGCCGCGCGAGCCGTGCCGCGACCTGCTCCGACGATTCGCGCGCCCGCGCGCCGAGCCGCGCTTCGAGAATATGCGGCGCGGCGCTCACGTGCACCACTTCAGCGCGTGGATAGCGCGCGAGCGCACGCTGCAGGTACTGCCGCGAGCCGTTGACGACCACCGTGCAGCCGCGCGCCAGCCACGCATCGAGTTCGATGCCGATGCCATAGCGCAGCGAATGGCTCGACCATTCGAGCGCGAACAGGCCCAGCACCGAGCGCGCGGCGAACTCCTCGACGCTCAGTGCGACATGCACTTCGCCATGGCCGCTCGGCCGCGTGATGTAACGATGCGCGAACACGACCGGCTCGCCGGCGAGCCGTGTGCGCGCGAACTGCAGCAGCGAATCCTTGCCTGCGCCAGACGGCCCCATCACATAGATCAAACGCCCAGTCATTGGCTGCTTACCTCGTCTTGCTGCTCGTCGCTGCGATCGCCGTGTTGCGCGCCGTCGCTAAACGGCAGTGGCTGCCACAGCACGAACGGCTCGCCTGGCGCCGGCTCGACGAACAGCGCGGCCTGATCGACAGCCAGCGGCCCGAGCGCGGGCGTGCGCTCACGCCACCATGCGAGCAGCGTCGCGCGCTCGTCGGCATCGGCGAGCGAACTGGACAGCGTCATATGAAAACGGAACTCTTCGAACACGTACGGATAGCCCCATTGCAGCAGCAACGCACGCTGCCGTTCGCTGAGCGGCGCGGCGAGCCGGCGCTCGAGATCGGCCGCAGACGGTCGCGCGCGCAGCCCGTCTAGCGACTCCAGCGCGTTCGACGCGAGCTCGCAAATGCGCGTCTCGCCATCGGCATCGGCCGGTCGCAATGCGACGAAGTCGCCCAGCGTGGCCGCTTCCACCGGCAACGCGAACGGCTGCTGCGCGAGCGCCCACGCGCGCGCGCCCGCAAGCACATCTTGCTGTGTGACGCCGGCGCCGAGCCGGAACGGGGCGATCAGCGTGCCATGCCAGCCATAGCGGCGCGGCGAGTCGGTCAACGCGGCGAGCGGGCGCGTCAGGCCAGGCGGCTGCGGCTGCGCGCAGCGCTCGCCGCTTCGCGCATCGCGGCCGAGCCATGTCGAGCCGGCCTGCCACCACGCCGATTCACACGACGGCGCGTAGTACAGCGCAAAGCGCGCGTCGTCACTCCATGCGGGGCCACTCACAGGTCATGCTCCACGAGCAGTTGCACGCGGTCGGCCGCGAAATGCGTGAAGCCGTATTTGACCGGCGCGCCTTGCAGATCGACGTCGACGTTCTCGACCCATAGCACCGGCTGCTGACGGTTGATGTTGAGCCGCCGCGCGACCTCAGGCTCGGGCAGTACGCTGCCGATGCGGCTCCACTTGCGCAGATAATCGTCCACGCCGAATTCGGCCAGCGCCTTCGTCGTACCGCCGAGGCGTTGCACGACCTCCGGCAGCTCCGGAAAACGCGCGGCCGGAAACCAGCTGCGCGCGAACGTAAGCGGCACGCCGTCTGACTCGTTCAGCGATTCGATCCGATAGACTGCCGCGCCCGCGCGCAGACCCAGTGCCTTCGCGACGCTGGGCTCGGCTTTCACACGCGCGCCCGACAGCATCGTGCCGCCGGGCGAGTGATGTTGTTGACGCAGGTTTTCGGTGAAACGCGTGCGACGGCCGATCGAATAGTCGATCGCGCCAGGCTGCACGAACGTGCCGCGCCCCTGCTCGACGCTGACGAGGCCGAGCGCTGCGAGGCCGAGCATCGCGCGACGCACCGTGTGACGGTTGACGTCGAAGCGCTTCGCCAGCTCACCCTCGCTCGGCAGCCGCCCTTCTTCCCCGAATCCGCTCGCCGCGATCTCGGCGGCGAGAATCTGTTCGATCTGTCTCCAGACGGCCACGCCCGCGCCGCGTTCGAGCATCGTGGCCGGCGGCGCGCTGTCGTTCGATGTCATGGTGCTGTCATTCCCTTCGGTTCAAATGATCGCCATGTCGTGCATTGTAGTGCGCAAGCCATGATGGAAATATGAAACGTCCGCCGCGCACCACAGTCCAGACAACTACGCCTGTAAACGTCTAGACGTTTAGATGAATAGATGCTCCAATGTCCACTCGCTGGATCGACAGGAAATCCGATGAGCCCGAGTTCCGTTCCGCCCTCTGCGCCGTTGCCCGCCGTGTCTTCGGCGGCGCGGCGCGCCTGGATGGCCGTGCTGGCCCGCACGCCGCGCGCCGACCTCGAAGCGGCGCTGCAGCGCGCGCTGCAAGATCAATCTATCCCCGCCTATGACTGGCTTCGCCCCCCTGAAATCGGCCTCGCGATGGTGCGGGGGCGCATCGGCGGCAGCGGCGATCCTTTCAATCTCGGCGAAGCGACGGTCACGCGCGCCACGCTGCGTCTGCATGCCAGCGGCGAAGCCGAGGCCACCGTCGGCGTCGCCTGCCATCTGGGACGTGACCGCCGTCGCGCCGAACTTGCGGCGCTCGCCGATGCGTTGCTACAGATGCCCGAGCATCACGACAGCCTGCATCGTCAATTGATCGAGCCGTTCGCCGCGCAACAGAAGGCACGGCGCGAGCAACAGCAGCAGGACGCCGCGGCGACGCGCGTCGAATTCTTCACGATGGTGCGAGGCGACTGATGGAACATTCACCGATTGCGTTGTCCACGCTGACGCCGGGTTTCGCGGACCCGGTCCACGACACCCAGGCCGTGTTTCGCATGCTGCTCGACGCGTTGTCGCGCCCCGGCACGATCGGCGTGATTCGTGACGTGCTGCCCGAGTTGCGCAACACGCCGGTCGAACCCGCCGCCTTCGCTGCGCTGCTGACGCTTTGCGACTACGCGACACCGGTCTGGCTCGCGCAGCCTGATACGGCGCTCGCGTCGGCGGTGCGTTTTCATACCGGCGCGCCGCTCGTCGATGCGCCCGGCGACGCCGCCTTCGTCTATGTGCACGATGCCGACGCATTGCCGTCGCTCGAAAGCTTCGCGCCCGGCAGCGCCGAGTCGCCCGAGCAATCGGCCACGCTGCTGATCCGCGTCGACGCGCTGACGGGCGGCGCACCGGTCACGCTGAGCGGCCCCGGCATTCTGGACACTCAAACGATTTCGCCGGTCGGTCTTCCCGCGCGGTTCTGGCAAGAACGCGCGATGCTCGCGCCGCTGTTTCCATGCGGCATCGACTGTTATCTGGTGTGCGGCCCCCGCGTGATCGGCCTGCCGCGCACAACTGAAGCGAAGGTGAACTGATGTACGTTGCCGTCAAAGGTGGAGAGCGCGCGATCGAAGCGTCGTGGCGCCTGCTCGACAAAGCGCGCCGCGGCGATAAGCAGATCGCCGAACTGAGCGTCGCGCAGATTCGCGAGCAGTTGCGGCTCGCGGTCGCGCGTGTGATGACCGAAGGCTCGGTCTACGACGAGGAGCTTGCCGCGCTCGCAATCAAGCAGGCGGCCGGCGATCTGGTCGAGGCGATCTTCCTGCTGCGCGCGTATCGCACCACGTTGCCGCGCTTCGGCTATACGCGCGCCATCGATACCGAAACGATGCAGGTCGAGCGGCGCATCTCGGCAACCTTCAAGGACGTGCCCGGCGGCCAGCTGCTCGGCGCGACCTACGACTACACGCAGCGTCTGCTCGATTTCGCGTTGCTCGCCGATGGCGACGACACGCGGCAGTACGTGACGCGAGGCCATGCGCCGGTTTCGCAAGAACCGCCCGCGCCGGAAGCGATGCCGCGCGTCGTGTCGCTGCTCGACAAGGAAGGGCTGATCGAACAGGAGCGCCCAACACCGGATGGCGCGGAACCCGGCGATCTGTCGCGCGAACCGCTGGCGTTTCCGGCGAGCCGCGCGACGCGTCTGCAAAACCTCGCGCGTGGCGACGAAGGCTTTCTGCTCGCAATGGGCTATGCGACGCAACGCGGCTACGCGCACTCGCATCCGTTCGCGGGCGAGATCCGCTTCGGCACGATCGCGGTCGAAATGGACCTCGACGAACTCGGCGAAGCGGTCGACATCGGCGATATCGACGTTACCGAATGCCAGATGATCAACCAGTTCGCGGGCAGCAGCGCGGTGCCGCCCACCTTCACGCAGGGCTATGGTCTCGCGTTCGGCCACTCGGAGCGCAAGGCGATGGCGATGGCGCTGGTCGATCGCGCACTGCGGGCAGAAGAACTCGGCGAGACGCTCGCGTCGCCGACGCAGGACATCGAATTCATGCTGTCGCATAGCGATAACGTCGAGGCGTCGGGCTTCGTGCAGCACCTGAAGCTGCCGCATTACGTCGACTTCCAGGCGGAGCTGGAACTGGTGCGGCGCTTGCGCGCGCAGCACCACAGCATCGATGAATCAGGCAACGCCACCGACAAGGAGCAAGCAGCATGAACGCGCCCGACACCGCCGTTGCAAACACGTCATACGACAGCGCCGCACACGGCTACAACTTCGCGTATCTCGACGAGCAGACCAAGCGCATGCTGCGCCGCGCGCTGCTGAAGGCAGTCGCCGTGCCGGGCTACCAGGTGCCGTTCGCATCGCGCGAAATGCCTTTGCCGTACGGCTGGGGTACCGGCGGCATCCAGGTGACGGCCGCGATCATCGGCAAGACGGACACGCTGAAGGTCATCGATCAGGGCTCCGACGAAACCACCAATGCCGTCAATATCCGCCGCTTCTTCGCGCGCACCACGGGCGTGGCAACCACCCGGCACACGAGCGAGGCGACGATCATCCAGACGCGGCACCGGATTCCCGAAACGCCGCTGACCGAGCAGCAGATCCTCGTCTATCAGGTGCCGATGCCCGAGCCGCTGTTCCGGCTCGAACCGCGCGTCGCCGAATGCAAGAAGCTGCATGCGCTCGCCGATTACGGGCTGATCAGCGTGAAGCTGTACGAGGACATCGTGCATCACGGCAGCATCGCGACCACGTACGACTATCCGGTGATCGTCAATCATCGCTATCTGACGTCGCCGTCGCCGATCCCGAAGTTCGACAATCCGAAGATGCATATGAACGCCGCGCTGCAACTGTTCGGCGCGGGCCGCGAGCGCCGCATTCACGCGATTCCGCCTTATACGCCGGTGCGCAGTCTCGACTTCGACGATCATCCGTTCGAAGTGCAGAAGTGGCAGCACGCGTGCGCGTTGTGCGGATCGAAGGAAAGCTTTCTCGACGAGATGATCGTCGACGACGCCGGCACGCGCATGTTCGTTTGCTCGGATAGCGACTACTGTCACGAGCGGCGCGGCGACGGCGAGATCGAACCGCAAGCAGCGCTGCCCCACGCCACGCGCGAAGGAGAATCCGCATGACGCCGCTTCTGAGCGCCCGCGCGCTCACCAAACAATATGGCGGCCGCAACGGTTGCCGCAACGTGAGCTTCGATCTGTATCCGGGCGAAGTGCTGTGCATCGTCGGCGAATCGGGCTCGGGCAAGACCACGCTGCTCAACACGCTGGCGCTGAAGACCGAGGCCGATAGCGGCTCGCTGCACTACACCGCGTCGCACGGCGATTCACTCGATCTGCGCGCGCTGTCGGAGCCGCGCCGCCGTCTGCTGATGCGCACCGAATGGGGCTTCGTGCAGCAGAATCCGCGCGACGGCCTGCGCAGCGGCGTATCGGCCGGCGCCAATATCGGCGAGCCATTGATGGCGGTCGGCGCGCGCCACTACGGCGAGATTCGCCGCACGGCCACGCAATGGATGGAGCGCGTCGAACTCGACCCAATGCGCATCGACGAATTCCCCGCCGCCTTTTCGGGCGGTATGCAGCAACGTCTGCAGATTGCGCGCAATCTCGTCACCGGTCCGCGTCTGGTGTTCATGGACGAACCGACCGCCGGTCTCGACGTGTCCGTGCAGGCGCGTCTGCTCGATCTGCTGCGCACGCTGACCTCGACGCTGCATCTGTCGGTGCTGATCGTCACGCACGATATCGGCGTCGCGCGTCTGCTCGCGCATCGGCTGATGGTGATGCAGGCGGGCGAAGTCGTCGAAGCGGGTCTGACCGACCAGGTGCTCGACGATCCGCAGCACCCTTATACGCAAACGCTGGTTTCCTCGGTTCTGCCGGTTTGAGGCTCACAATGCAATCCACTGCAGTAGTAACTGATGCGGGCAGCGCTGCACGTCACGGCGAGCGCGCTTTCGCCGACAACGCGGCGCTGATGCTGCGCGCCACCGGCATCGGCAAGACTTTCACGCTGCACGGCCAGGGCGGTGCGCGGATCGACGCGCTCGCGAACGTATCGCTCGAAGTCGAGCGCGGTGAATGCGTGGTGCTGGTCGGGCCGTCGGGCGCGGGCAAAAGCACGCTGCTGCGCTGTCTGTACGGCAACTATCTGGCGAGCACCGGCTCGATCGCGATTCGCGACACCAGCGATCAGGGCCGGCCCGTCACGATCACGGGCGCCGAACCGCGGGACGTGCTGCGTCTGCGCCGAAGCGTAGTCGGCTATGTGAGCCAGTTTTTGCGCGTGATTCCGCGCGTGCCGACGCTTGCGCTCGTCGCCGAGCCGCTGGTGCTGCACGGCATCGCGGAACCCGAAGCAAATGCGCGCGCCGCTGAATTGCTCGCGCGGCTCAACGTGCCGGAACGTCTGTGGTCGCTCGCTCCCGCGACGTTTTCGGGCGGCGAGCAGCAGCGCGTGAACATTGCGCGAGGTTTGATCGCCGAACATCCGCTGTTGCTGCTCGACGAACCGACTGCTTCTCTCGATGCCGAAAACCGCGACGTTGTGGCCGATCTGATCGTCGAGGCGCGCGAGCGCGGCGCCGCGATCGTTGGTATCTTTCACGACGAAGAGACTCGCAACAAGGTCGCGACGCGCCGCCTGGAACTGCGGCCGCCGCTGCGCCACTAAATTGACACCAGTCCCGACTGACTACGGAGCAAGTCGATGTTGATCAGCAACGCTCGCATCGTGACGCGAGATGAAGAATTCATTGGCACCGTGCGCGTGGAAGACGGCGTGATTCGCGACGTCGAACGCGGCGCGAGTTCGGCGCGCAACGCCGAAGACTGGGACGGCGATTATCTGCTGCCCGGTCTGATCGAACTGCATACGGATAATCTCGAGAAGCACCTCGTGCCGCGTCCCGGCGTCGAATGGAATACCGACGCGGCCTTCGTCATCCACGACGCGCAGGTGGCCGCCGCCGGCATCACGACGGTATTCGACGCGCTCGCGATCGGCTCGCGCTCCAGCGTTGGGCTGCGTAACCGCCACGTGCAAACGCAATGCGCCGAGTCGCTGCTGCGGCTGTCCACGCGTCGACTGCTGCGCGCCGAGCACTTTCTGCATCTGCGCTGCGAGATCGCGACCGCCGACGTGCTCGAGGTATTCGATTCGCTGTGCGCGCATCCGCTGTTGCGGCTCGCGTCGGTGATGGACCATACGCCGGGGCAGCGCCAATGGCACGATCGCGAGCAATGGCGCCGCTTCCAGGAGCGCAACGGCAAGATGAGCGACGAGCGTGTCGCGAGCACGCTCGCCGAACTCGCGGTCGAACAGGAGCGTTACGCGGACGAGCATCGCCGCGAGATCGTCGCGCGGTGCCGGCGCCTCGGCATTCCGGTCGCGAGCCACGACGACACGCTGATCGAGCACGTCGAACAGGCGAAGGCCGAGGGCATCGTGCTGGCTGAATTCCCAACCACGCGCATCGCCGCGCAGGCCGCGCGCGAGCACGGCATCGCGACCATCATGGGCGCACCGAACATCGTGAGGGGCGGCTCGCATTCGGGCAACGTGTCGGCGCTCGAACTCGCGCGCGCCGATCTGCTCGATATTCTGTCGTCGGATTACGTGCCGTCGAGCCTGCTGACCGCGGTGTTCGATCTCGTCGAAAAAGCGGGCTGGTCGCTGCCGCGCGCGATGGCAACGGTCTCGGCCGAACCGGCGCGCACCGCAGGTCTCACGGACCGCGGCGCGATCGAGCCGGGCTTGCGTGCGGACCTCGTGCGCGTGACGATGCTCGACAGGCTGCCGGTGCCGCGCTCGACTTATCGCGGCGGGGTGCGGATCGTCTGAGTGGGCTGTCAGGTTGCAGCAAAAAGGGCGCACGCGGCGCAATCGCGGCGTGGCAATAGAAAACGCTCAGCGGCGCGGATAACACCGCATCACGCGGTGGGCTCCGCCTCGCGCCCCTCGGTCGCATCGCGCGCGGCGTGCGCCTGGGCAAGCCGGGCCTGCTCGGCCTGTTCGTAGAGCCGCATGGCAAGCAGATCCTGATAGCGCAGATACGCGAAACGGCCACCCGATTTCGCCGCATACATCGCGGCATCGGCGTTCAGCAGCAGTTCCTCGGCATTGCCGCTGTCGTGCGGGAACTCGCTGATGCCGATGCTCGCGCCGACCGTCATGCTATTGCCGTCGACGCTCAGCGTTTTGTTCAGCGCATCCATGATGCGCTCGGCGATTTCGGGCGTGACCTCGGCCGCGCGCCGCCCTTCGATCAGCACGATGAATTCGTCGCCGCCGAGCCGCGCGACCACGTCCCCGGCATACAGCACGTCCTTCAGACGGCGCGCGACCGCGACCAGCACCTTGTCGCCAACGGAGTGACCGAACTGATCGTTGATCTGCTTGAAGCGGTCGAGGTCGACGAACAGCACCGCTAGGCCTTCGCGGCGGAACCTTGCCTCCTCGATCGCGTTCTCGAGCTTCTGCATGAACAGCATGCGGTTCGGCAAGCCGGTCAGCACGTCGTGCGAGGCCAGATGCACGAGCTCGCTTTGCTTGCTGTGCAGCGCATCCATCTGCGCGTGGATTTCACGACGCAAACGCTCGAAGCAGCGCGCGAGCACGCCGATTTCGTCGGTGCGTTTGAGCGGCAACGTGTGCATCGCGTGCTCGGCGAACAGATGCGTCGCCGCATGCGCGAGCAGATGAAGCGGCTTGGTCAGCGCCCGCGCGAACAGAATTGCCAGCAGTAGCGACAAAGCGCTGAACACCAGCACCATGCGGATAATCCGCGTGCCGAGCTGATTGGCGCCGCTCAGCACGTCCTCGAGCGGCTTCGCGAGACCGAGCACGATGAAGCGATTGCCCTCCGAACCGCCGAACGGCCGCCGCACGAACGCGAGCACGCGCCCTTCCGCCTCATCGGGCCTCGCGAGACCGTTGACGCGCACTTCGCTCTGCCGCTGCTCGAACAGCTGCCTCGTGACCGGAAAGCTGTCCTGCATCAGCACGCGCCGGCCGCGGTCGAAACCGAAGGTCTTCGACGCGTCAGGATGAACCAGGAAGTCGCCCCACTCGTTCGCCAGATAGACCTGATAGTCGCTCGGCAGATCGCTCTGCAAACGCCGCAGCATGCCGGCCAGATCGATGTCGATGACGACGACGCCGACCACCGTGCCGCGCGCATCCGCGATCGGCGTGCCGAGACGCAGCGTCGGCCTGCCTTGCGCCGCATGCGTGCCGTATTCGTGATTGACCGAAATCGGCGATGTGTAGATGCGGCCCGGCGAAAACGCGAGCGTTTCGAATACGTAGGGAAACTGAGCTTTTTCCTGCAGATCGTCGCCCTGTACACGCACGAGACCGTCGCTGTCGCGATCGAATCGGATCAGCTCGAGCCCGTGATGCTGCCGCGTGATCAGCCGCACCTGCAGATACTCCGGGTGGTGCAGCATGAAGCTCGAATACACCTGCGCGAGCCGCTCGCGGCCGAGGTTCGAGCCTATGCCGTCGTCGGTCTGCGCGACGCTCACCGAAGACGGCATCGTCGCGAGCACCAGCGCGTCCGCCGCGACGTCGTCGATCGATACGGCAATGCGCTGGCCGAGCAGCTCCGTCGAAGTCTGCAGGCTGTGCTCCGCTTCGTTGACCAGCATCGTGCGGTTCGCGCGATACGCGTAATAGCCGGTCGCGCCCGACGCCAGCACGCCGATGCACGCGAGCAGCACGGATAGCTTGAAGGTCAGGCCGCGATGCAGCATCAGAAGCGCTCCGAACGGTCGCCCGACACGATGCGCGTCCACAACTGCTCACGGCGGTCGATATCCTCGACCGGACTGATCCAGACGATGTGCGCGTTGGGGTTGCCTTCGGCCGGCTCGGTCAGCGTATTCGCGAGGCCCTGGCGCTGTGTCAGCAACGCGCTCACGCTCGGCTCGAGCATGTAGTTGATCCACGCGAGCGCGAGCGGCTGGTCGCTCGCCGCGCGCGTCATCGACCAGCAGTCGAGCCACGCGAGCGCGCCTTCGTCCGGAATCACGTAGCCGACGTCGGCGCCCGCGCGCCGCAGCAACTGCACCTGCTGCGTGCCGTAGTTGCCGAACATCAGCGCGACCTTGTGCTGGATGAAGAAAGCGGTCGCCTCCTCGGGCAGCGTGTAGTAGGTCAGCAGATTGCGGCGCAGATCGACGAGCTTGTGCGCGATCGTGCGCATCTGCGCGGGGTCGAGCTGAAACGGATGCGGATAGCCGAGCGCGAGCGCGGTAAACGAGAAATTGTGCTGCGCGCTATTGAAGTCGAGCACCTTGCCACGATAGCGCGGGTTCCACAGTTCGAGCATCGAATGCGGCGCCACCGGAATCTGCTTGCGATCGTAGATGAGGCCCATCGACGAATAGGTGAACGGAATCGCGTACACCTTGCCCGCCGACGTCAGGCCGCCGATCGAGCCGAGCGCCTGGAAACGCGGCAACTGCTTCTTCGTATTGGGCAGACTCGCGAGATCGAGCGGCGCGAGCAGATTAGCCTGCGTATAGCGGCGGATTTCGGCGGTGTTGGCGGCGAGTACGTCGAACGGCGGCGCGCCCTTGCTGTGCATCTGCGCCCACAGTGCTTCGTCGGAATCGACGAGCGTGACCTCGACCTTCGCGCCGTAGCGCGCTTCGAACGCCTTCACGACATCCGGGTCCGCGTAGCCGGGCCATGCGAGTACGTGCAGCAGTTTGTCGGCGGCCGCGGCGGGCGTGGCCACGGCGAAACCCGCGCTCAGCAGTGCGCCGGTCAGAACGCGCAACGCGCGGGGCAAAACGTCGCACCAAAATCCCGATACGCCAATCGATGTAAATCCCGATGTAATTCTCGACAAAAAGCCAACAAAAAAACGGCGCTGCAATAATGCCGCGCGAACCCGCGCGCCGACGCTCGCGATTTGTCGCTTTAACGTCTGTTTGCAACAGCCTGTTTGATTCGCCGTGAACGACATCGTGCGCATGAATAACACCGTTGTGCAGAAAGGCCTTTTGATCTTGCGCAAACGCGCGGCATTTGAATCCTGACGGCTGTCCGACGATTTCCTTCGGTGCGATCCGCGCCTGCGCGGGCGGTCGGCGTCCTACGCAGGGAGCATCGATGATAGCGCCAAAAGCCTTGGTTTTTGCACAGGTTCGAAACGGCCGCGCAAAAATATCGACGCTGGTAATAACGTGTAAGCCAATGGTCTCGAGACCGCTGTTAAATAACGGCAAATTCAGCTGCGAGCTTTA
Organism: Paraburkholderia atlantica; assembly: GCF_009362785.1. Taxonomy (GTDB): domain Bacteria; phylum Pseudomonadota; class Gammaproteobacteria; order Burkholderiales; family Burkholderiaceae; genus Paraburkholderia; species Paraburkholderia atlantica. The sequence goes on along the minus strand of NZ_WHNQ01000014.1, from coordinate 2,743 downwards.
ACGATGCGTCCACGTTTCAAACCCGCGTTTCAAACTGGTTGTCGGTGAACTCGCGAGAAAACCGTCGTAAAAACCAGTCGAATACGCTCGCCGGCCCACCGTATTACCGCTCGCGTATTACACCTGCGTTACGCAAACCCCACCAACGGTGTACGATCCGGTCACATCGGCTGGGGCGAAAGCGTCGCTCTAGAGGGCCTCCTCCTGCGCCATCCGGTGTTTTACTAGCTTCCCAATATTTTTGAACTGATAAGCTTGGCGCGCGTTGCAGGCCACCCCGGCTTGCATCCTGACCAGAAGCCCGTTTGCGAGTCGCGCCGGGCGTCCCAAGGCGGCACAACCGCCGAGGGCGAAATTGAACTACACCGAGGAGTACAAATAGTGAAAAAACTGCTAGCGGCTTTGACGGTTGCCTTGATCGCCACCGTCTCCATTGGCGCACACGCTAAAGATTGGTCGACGATCCGTTTTGGCGTTGATGCCAGCTATCCCCCGTTCGAGTCGAAAGGCGCGGACGGCAAGCTCGTTGGCTTCGATATCGACCTCGGCAACGAAATTTGCAAGCGCGTCGGTGCGAAGTGCGTGTGGGTGGAAAACGACTTCGACGGCATGATCCCGGCACTGAAGGCGAAGAAGTTCGACGGCGTGCTGTCGTCGATGTCGATGACGCCGCAACGCGCCGAACAGGTCGCCTTCTCGTCGAAGCTGTTCAACACGCCGACGCGCCTCGTCGCGAAACAGGGCTCGGGCATCCTGCCGACCGCTGAATCGCTGAAGGGCAAGTCGGTTGGCGTCGAACAGGGCACGATCCAGGAAACCTACGCGAAGACCTACTGGGAGCCGAAGGGCGCGAAAGTCGTGCCGTATCAGAACCAGGACCAGGTCTACGCCGACCTGATCTCGGGCCGTCTCGACGCAGCGCTGCAAGATGCGGTGCAGGCTGAGCAGGGCTTCCTGAAGACGCCGCGCGGTGCAGGCTTCGCGTTCGTCGGCCAGAACCTCGACGATCCGAAGATCCTCGGCAACGGCGCTGGCATCGGCATGCGCAAGGAAGACACCGATCTGAAGGCGAAGGTCGACAAGGCGATCGCCGACATGATCAAGGACGGCACCTACAAGAAGATCGAGAAGAAGTACTTCGACTTCGACGTGTACGGCAGCTAAATCGCCCACGCGCGCCGCACGGCGCGCCGGCAGCTTGTCCGAAACGGGCTCCGCGACGCGGAGCCCGTTTTGTTTTGCGGCTCCACATCTAGCCACATGAAGCCACATGGTGCGGCATATCGGCTAAGATCGTGCAACACGCGGTCGCCGGGAGACAGGTGGCCGCAGTCCGCGCACGCGGACCTCGCGCGCAGCCAGCGCGCATTTTTCCCCTTGCAATCAATTACCTAGCGCGGCTGCTCCAAACGGGCCGCGAAGCCAAAACCATGCAAACCCAGACCCATCCGTTGATTGCCCCGTCGCTTGGTACCGCCCGTGAACTGACGAGTTTCCACTATGGTCCCGGCGGCGGCCAGAAAATCTATATTCAGTCGTCGCTGCACGCGGACGAACTGCCCGGCATGCTGGTGTCGTGGTCGCTGCGCCGCAAGCTGGCCGCGCTCGAAGCCGCGGGCAAGCTGCGCGGCGAAGTCGTGGTCGTGCCGGTGCCGAATCCGATCGGCCTGAACCAGCATCTGCTCGGCCAGATGCTCGGGCGCTTCGAAACCGGCAGCGCGCAGAACTTCAACCGCAACTTCTACGACCTCGCGGAACTCGTGCTGCCGATCATCGAGTCGCGTCTGACCGGCGACATCGATGAGAATCGCGCCGCCATCCGCACGGCGATGCGCGAAGCGCTCGACGCGCAGCAGCCGACCACCGAACTCGGCTCGCAACGCCTCGCGCTGCAAAAACTCTCGTACGACGCCGACGTGGTGCTCGATCTGCATTGCGACTGGGAAGCCGCGATGCACCTGTATACGAATCCGGACCTGTGGCCCGAGGTCGAGCCGCTCGCGCGCTACATCGATGCGAAGGCGTCGCTGCTCGCGCTGAACTCGGTCGGCAATCCGTTCGACGAGATCCACAGCTTCTGCTGGTCGGATTTGCGCGGCCGTTTCGGCGAGCGCTTCCCGATCCCGAACGGCGGCATCTCGGTCACGATCGAACTGCGCGGCCAGCGCGACGTGTCGCACGAGTACGCGGAAAAGGACGCGCAGGCGATCATCGAGTATCTGACCTTGCGCGGCGTGGTCGACGGCGAGCCGGCGCCGCTGCCGCCGCTCGAATTCGCGGCCACGCCGCTCGCGGGCGCCGAGCCGCTCGTCGCGCCGATCAGCGGCGTGCTCGTGTATCGCTGCCCGGTCGGCACGTGGGTGGACGCGGGCCAGGAAATCGCGGACATCGTCGATCCGTTGACGGACCGCGTCGTCACGATCAAAAACACCGTGGCCGGCGTGCTGTACGCGCGGCATCTGGCGCGTTTCGCGACGGCCGGCCTCGAGTTCGCGCGCATCGCCGGCGCAACGCCGTTCCGCAGCGGCTCGTTGCTGAGCAACTGACAACTGACGCCAACGCCGCTGCGGAACGGCGTTGCGCCGGCGATGCGCGCGAACTCGAGGCCGGCCGTCGCGAAACGCGCCAGATGCCGCGCGTACAGCACGCCGGCCACGGTGTTTTTGATCGTGACGACGCGGTCCGTCAACGGATCGACGATGTCCGCGATTTCCTGGCCCGCGTCCACCCACGTGCCGACCGG
>NZ_WHNQ01000130.1 GCF_009362785.1 Paraburkholderia atlantica | reverse complement strand
CGCGCACGGTCACGAGCACGCAGCCGCCGTCGGCCTCGCCGGTACTGACGTGCACCTGTCGCAAACCATCGATGCCGCTCATTGCCTCCAGCGCATTGATGATCAGGTTGAGCATGACCTGCTGCAGTTCCACACGGTCGCCTTCGACGGACGGCAAACACTCTGCGAGCTGCATCGCCAGCAGGGCGCCGCATTTCCTTGCCTCTCCCTGGACGAGTTCGACGATCTCGCGGATCGCCTCGTTGATGTTCACCGGCTCTTTTTTCCGTGGCGCTTTCCTGATCAGTTGCCGGAGCCGCCCGAGCACGTCGCCGGCGCGGTTGCCGTCCCTGAGGATACCGTCGAGCGCGAGGCTGACCTCGGTGAGGTTGGCGGGCTCGCGGTGCAGCCATCGCAATGCGGCTTCGGCATGGGTCACCGTCGCGGAAATAGGTTGATAGACTTCGTGGGCAATCGAGGCCGCGAGCTGCCCCATGGTCGCCACGCGGTTCGCGTGCGCCAGATCGGTCTGCACCTCGCGGTAGCGCTGCTCGCTGTCGCGAATTTTCTTTTCCGCCTGCTTCTGCTCGGTGAGATCGAGCACGAACGCCAGGCCTTCCCGGCCGCTTGCGTCGAACGCAGCGAGGCCCAGAATGATCGGTACGCGACTGCCGTCCTTCCTGATGTATTCCATTTCGAACGGCTTGATGCGGCCAGTTTCCGTTAACTCGATGCGCGCGCGGATCGCGTCGTCATGCCTTTCCGGTGGCGTCAGATCCAGCCAGCGGACGCGACCACAGACGAGATCGTCGCGGTCATAGCCCACCATGCGCAGAAACACGTCGTTGGCTTCGAGGATATTCCCGCCGGCCTCCCAGACATTGATGCCGATGATGTTGGCATCGACAAGACGGCGGATCTTTGCTTCGCTTTCCGCGACATCGCGGTACAAACGGGCATTTTCGAGCGAAATGGCGGCTTGCGAGGCCACGAGCTTCAGCACGGCGATCCGCGCGGGGCTGAACACGCGGGCAGTGAGATTGTTATCGAGGTAGAGCGCACCCATGAGCTTGGTTGCGTTCATCAGGGGCAGGCACAGAATGGAACGGGCGCGATGCTGACGGACGTAAGGGTCCGCGGCAGCCAAGGGGTCAGCTGCGGCATCGTCCAGAAAGATCGTCTCGCGGGTCCGCAAGACCTGGTTGAGGATCGACTCCGGCAACATCGCTGCGGTGACCGGCGCGTCGGAGAGCTGCACGTGGACCGCATCGCCGGCGGTGGTGGCTTCCGCCGCAATCCGATGGCCGCCCGCATCCGACAGGATCAGCAGACCCCGTTCCGCGCCCGCCTGCTCGATCGACGTGCGCATGACCATCCCGATCAGCTTTTCCAGGTGGATCTCGCCAGAAGCCGCCTGCGACACCTTGATCACGGTCGCCAGGTCGAGGTGCTCGATTGGCGTTGCGATCGTATTCGTTGGTCCGGGTACCGCCGCTTCGTCGGTTCTCAAGTAAGGATACTGTTCCTCGAGTTGCCGCACCTTTCCATTGGCGCCCCAACGCAGATAGCCATTGTGGGCGTCCTTCATGCAAACGCGCGCAAACTTTCGAAGATCGCGTGCGGCATAAAAACGGGACGCGAGTTCGTTGGCCAGTGCCTCGACGTGCGCGAAATCGCTATCCTCCGCCGAGCGGATGGCTTGTTCGTAGAGCATTTCGGCGTCGACCACGCGGCCTTCGATGCGGGCGATCTCGGCGCCGACCAGCGCGGTATGGCTTGCGAAGTTCTCCGCGCAGAGATCTGCCCAGATAGTCAGTTGCTTATGATGGGCGCGCAGCGTGCCCAGGTGCTGTGTACGCTCGCCGGCCGGGATGGCGTCGCACCGGCCGGCGCACGCCAGCGCGGCATAGAAGTAATATTCCGCTTCCTCGGTAAACGAGTACATGACCCAGCTTAGCTCATTCGCCCGTGCAGCCGCGTGCGTGGCTGCCTCATAGTCGCCGGCAAAATAGCGTGCCTGCAGTTTCCGGATCCAATACATGCACACGTACGACACCGAGGTTTGAGACAGGTGACGTTCTGTGCGAAGCTCGTCGAACTCAGCACAATCGAGGCTGCCGAACACCGGTGTCAAGCCACGGAGCGTCCGGATCAGTGCGAGCTGCAGTTCACTAAAGGCTGTGACCATGGAAAACCGCACTCTGTCGCAGTATGCAATGCCGGATTCGGTCTCTCGGTGTGCCTCGGATAGTGGTGCGCCGGTTACCAGCATGGTCGAGACGATGTGATTGCGCGAGAACGCCCCCCACGGAATATCGCCGGTCCGATTGGCCATGTCGAAAACGCGGCGCATCTGCGCTGCGCAATTGCGCATCGGTTGAACCAGGCGTGCAACATACATGTAGTAGGACAGATACGTGCGGGCCTCGTAGCGTTCCAGGCCACGTCGCTCGACGAGTTTGCAGCCGAGTTCGCCGAACTGGAATCCGGCCTGATAGTCGCCGAAAACTCGTCCGGCGAACCTCGGAAAATTAGCGTAGGCCACGGACGAGGCGTCGCTATTGCCGTGCTCGAGGCTCAGCGTGATTGCCTTGCAGATCGTCAGGCAAGCGAGATTCCCGTCGCTGTGGAGGGCAGGCGGGACTAACGAGATCACCGCATCGATGGTTGCGAGGGCGAGCGCGTCCTGCATCGGCGGCAGATCGATGAGTTCCTCGATGGTCCGCTCGCCAAGCAGCGGCCAGATGCGCGCGTATTCACTGCGCACGGTTGCGTCGTCCGGATGGGCTGACCACTCGATGCCCACCTGACGAAGGAAGGCGAGGCACACAGCGACCCCAATCTCGCGCTGGCCGAGCATCAGGAAAACATCCATCTGCAAGCACGCGACCCGGGCGCGCTCGACGGTGGTCGTAGCACGCCTCGACAACTCCGCCAGTCGCGTTTCGGCGACCGGCAGCTGTCCGGTCAGGAGTTCGCATTCGGCCTGGTTCAGCTCCAGTGCGAAGAGGAGGTCATGCCGACGCTGCCAGCAATCGTCGCTCAGTAGCCCGGCGCCCGTGCTGAAATAGGCGAGCGCCGAAGTGTAGGCTGTCGACGCCCTGGCGCGCTGGCCGGCGTGCAGATTGAGTTCGGCCAGTTGCTCGCGTTCGTCCGGCTCGGTGATCAGCGCGGCACCGCGATTGAGCTGCCCGACGATCTCGAAGATCGCTTCTTCGCGTTTTTCCGCAGGAGTCTGCGCGACGAGCAGCCGGCCGATGCGCAGATGAGCAGCGGCGCGCGAAGATTCAGGAATCAGGGAATAGGCGGCTTCGTGAATCCTGTCATGAACGAACGCGTAAGCGCCCTCCAGCCGCACGGCCAGTTCCTGGCGAACCGCCTCCCACAGCACGCCGTGAACCCGCATCTCCTGCATGCCGAGCACGGCTGACAGGGTTGCGACGTTCGCGACGCTTCCGAGACAGGCAAGCTGCTGCAGCGCGTGCTGTGTCGCGGGCGGCAGCCGCGTCAGTTTGCCGGCCATCAGGTCCACGACGTTGTCGGTGTAACTGCTGGCATGGATGCGTTCGGTATCCCAGCGCCACTGCCGTGCATCGTGATCGAACGCCAGCAGATCGCCTTCGGCGAGAGCCAGCAGGAACTGGATCACGAAGAAGGGATTGCCTCCCGTCCTGTCGTGCACGAGGCGCGCCAGGGGCGCAATTTTTTCAGGCGCACAGTGCAGCGCGTCCGCGATCAGACTCCCGACGTGCACACCGGTCAGCGGCGCGAGCCGGATTTCCCCGATCTTCGCGCCCGCGCCGCGGATAGCCTGGAGCCTGGCGGTCAGCGGATGGGCGGCATCCACCTCGTTGTCGCGATAGGCGCCGATGACCATCAGGTAGCGCAGGTCCGGCTGGATCAGCAGATCCGCGAGCAGGTCCAGCGTCGCTGCATCGAGCCACTGCAGGTCGTCGAGAAACAGTGCCAGCGGATGCTCGGCCTGGGCGAACACGCCGATGAAGCGCCGGAACACCTGCAGGAAGCGCTGTTTCGCCTGTTGTGGTTCGAGCTCCGGGACCGGGGGCGGCTCGCCGATGATCAGCTTCAGTTCGGGGATCAGGTCGCTGATGAGCGCTGCATTGGGCGAGAGCGCCT
>NZ_WHNQ01000129.1 GCF_009362785.1 Paraburkholderia atlantica | reverse complement strand
CCATCGGCCGCCCCTTGAGCGCGAGGTCCCGAAAGATCCCCCGCTTTCCTCCACAGAGCGTATGCGGTATTAATCCGGCTTTCGCCGGGCTATCCCCCACTCCAGGACACGTTCCGATGTATTACTCACCCGTTCGCCACTCGCCACCAGACCGAAGTCCGTGCTGCCGTTCGACTTGCATGTGTAAGGCATGCCGCCAGCGTTCAATCTGAGCCAGGATCAAACTCTTCAGTTCAAACCTGTTACTGTTTTCGGTTTCGTTAGAAACCGGTCGCTCACTCAACGTACTGACGATGATTGATCCGTCTTTCGACAGATAAACCTTCCTCTAATACTGTGTGAGGCTTCTGATACTTTTGCCTTGCGGCAGACTCCGGAGAATCCGCCGCCGCATTCCGCATCAAGCGCCCACACTTATCGGCTGTTAGTTTTTAAAGATCGATCCGCGAAACCCGCAGCGCCTGAACTACCACTACCCGGCACCGCTTCGTTTGCGTCGCTGCGTCTGCAGCAGAGAAACGAGATTATGGAGACTCTTTCGCGCCTCGTCAACACCCATTTTTCACTTTCGCCTAAAAAAGTTGTGACTCACTTCCGGGCCGCGCTCACTAGGGCCTCAACCGAAACAGCATCGGCCATAGCCGCGTAGCCCGCGTCGCTCGGATGGATGTGATCGCCGCTATCGAAAACGCGCTGCAAACGCTCCGGCTGCGCTCGGTCGCGCAACGCCGCGTCGAAATCGACGACGCCGTCGAATGCGCGGCTGGTCCTGATCCACTGATTAACCGCGAGTCGGATATTTTCCCGCTCCGGCGGCAGCGACGCCGGCGTCAGCGTCGCGCCGAACACCTTGACACCGTTGCGTCGCGCGGCCGCGATCACTCGCTGGTAACCGGCGATCAGATCGGCAGCCGTGACGGACGTATGAGGAAAGTCACAGTCGAGACCGCCATGAGGCGGCATTGCCGCAAAGTTGATGTCGTTGATGCCAATCAGCAGGACCGCCGCCTTGACGCCCGGACGTTGCAAAACGTCCCGCTCGAAGCGGCTCGCAAGCGCGTCGCCATAACAAGGCGAGTCGCTAAGAAGCCGGTTGCCGCTGATGCCGAGATTCACGATCGCGGTCGACGGCGCCCCGCTCGCCGCCATTCGTCGAGCCAGCGCATCCGGCCAGCGACGGTTCTGATTCAGGCTGGAGCGCATGCCGTCGGTGATCGAGTCGCCGATCGCGGCCACGGCAACCGACGATGCCGCCGCATCCAGCGACAAGCCGGTGACCCACACATATTGCGTGAAGCGGCCGCGAAATGCTGCAGCGGACGCGTCGGCGGTGTGATTGCCCGGCTCCGACACGTAATTCACCTGATTCGACACGCGGTGCCACGCGACGATCCGCTGCTCCGGTCCCATGAACGCACTGATCGCATACGGCGCCCCCTCGACGACGTCGAGCACGATCGGATCGCTGTCCAACTCGCCGCCGGGCGGAATGCTGACCGCGCCCTTACCAGCGAACGTCACTCGACTGCCGCCCCTCTCGACCACAGATGCGCCGCCAGCCGAGCGCGCGATGCGCAGTTCGTCGATGACGAGAGGTGTCTTGCCGTATGCGTTGCTCAGATGAATTCGCGCCGTCTTCCCCGACAACGTCGGATACACGATCTGCCGAACGGTTCGCCCGGCGACGTCCGGCGCGCGATACAGCGGTGGCAATTCGGCCCGCTTGGGAATCGGTTGCAGCGCGGTCGCCCACACGGCAACCCAATGCTCGGGCGCTTCGGCAGCGAACGCACTCGAGGAAACGGCAAACGGAGCAATTTGGGCAAGCAGCGCCGCGCCGCATGCGGCAGCCAGGGTGCGAATGGTCATTCGGAGGATCGGTTCGAGGCGAAACGGGCATTGTGCCCGAACGACGCAGCAATCGCCGGTGCCCGACGGCTGCGCCCGCTCGGGCTCACGCCGTTTGCTGACTCATTATCTTCAGCGCGACGGCTTCGGCGACCTCGATCCCGTCGATTGCCGCCGAGTAGATCCCACCTGCATATCCCGCACCTTCGCCGGCGGGATACAGCCCCTTGACATTGACGCTCTGAAAATCGTCCCCGCGACGAACGCGTACCGGCGACGACGTTCGCGTTTCAACACCGGTCAGCACCGCATCATGCATCGCGAAACCGGCGATTTTCTTTTCCATCTGCGGCAGCGCTTCGCGAATCGCCTCGATCGCGTAGTCGGGCAGTGCAGTGCTGAGATCGGTTGGCCGCACGCCGGGCTTATACGACGGCACGACTGAGCCGAGCGACGTGGACGGCCGCCCCGCGATGAAATCGCCGACGAGTTGCCCCGGCGCCATATAGTTCCCGCCACCGAGTTCGAACGCCCGCTCCTCCCACTTGCGCTGGAACGCAATGCCGGCGAGCGGATCGCCCGGGTAGTCGTCTGGCGTAATGCCGACCACGATGCCCGCATTCGCGTTGCGCTCCGCGCGCGAGTACTGGCTCATGCCGTTCGTGACGACGCGCCCCGGCTCCGACGTGGCCGCCACCACGGTGCCGCCGGGACACATGCAAAAGCTATAGACCGCGCGCCCGTTGCTGCAGTGGTGGACCACCTTATAGTCGGCTGCGCCGAGCTGTTTGTGACCGGCAAATTTCCCGAACCGGCTGCGATCGATCACCCCTTGCGGATGCTCGATCCGAAACCCGAGCGAAAACGGCTTCGCCTCGACATGAACGCCGCGGTCGTACAGCATCTGGAAGGTATCGCGCGCGCTATGGCCGACCGCCAGCACCACGTGGTCGCTGCGCAGCGTCTCGCCGGTCGACAGCTTCAGCCCGCGCACCTGACCGTTGTCGATTTCGATGTCCTCGACACGCGTCTCGAAGCGCACTTCGCCGCCCAGCTCGTGGATGCTCGCGCGCATCTTTTCGACCATGCTGACGAGGCGAAACGTGCCGATATGCGGCCGGCTCAGGTACAGGATGTCCTCCGGCGCACCGGCCCGCACGAATTCGTCGAGCACCTTGCGGCCGTAGTGTTTCGGGTCCTTGATCTGGCTGTAGAGCTTGCCGTCCGAAAAGGTGCCGGCGCCACCTTCGCCGAACTGCACGTTCGACTCCGGATTCAGCACCGATTTGCGCCACAGGCCGAACGTGTCCTTGGTGCGCTCGCGCACGGCCTTGCCGCGCTCGAGGATGATCGGCCGGAAGCCCATTTGCGCGAGGATCAGTCCCGCGAACAGACCGCACGGTCCCATGCCGATCACGACCGGACGCGGCGTGCTCAGTTGCGCGGGCGCTTTGGCGACGAACTTGTAGCTCATGTCGGGCGTCACGCCGCAATGCGGCACATCGGCGAGCCGTTTCAGCGCGGCCGCTTCATCCTTGACCTCGACATCGACGATGTAGGTGAGCTTGATGTCGGCGCGCTTGCGCGCGTCGTGCGCGCGGCGAAACACGGTGTATCGGATGAGCCCGTCCCGCGCGACGCCGAGGTCCGCGAGGCGCGCACGGATGGCGGCTTCGAGGGCGCTTTCGGGGTGATCGAGCGGGAGTTTGATTTCGCTTAGACGTAACATGAGTACCGGAGATGCAAGTGGGCCGCAAATCGCGGCCAATTCGCAATTTTACCGGTAAGTGTCGGGGCGGGGTGACGTCCGGTCAGGAGCGGCAGGCACATCTAAACCGCGGCAAACCCGCCGGCCCGCTTCAACGCCCCTGAATGGCGCTATCAAAGCCAATACCCATCTACAAAAAATTTATTAACCGACCGGTCGGTTGGTTTATACTACGCCGACACAGACCACTCCTCCAGAGAGCGTCCCTCATGTACACCCAATCCCTCGATATCCCCGGCAACGTCGCCCCGCTGGACGCGGACGCGAATTCGCCCGAACAGGCGCGCTTCGACGCGGTCATGGCCGCCGACGGCAAGATCGAGCCGCAGGACTGGATGCCCGACGCGTACCGCAAGACGCTGGTGCGGCAGATCTCGCAGCACGCGCACTCGGAGATCGTCGGCATGCTGCCCGAGGGCAACTGGATCACGCGCGCGCCGAGCCTGAAGCGCAAGGCGATCCTGATCGCCAAGGTGCAGGACGAGGCCGGCCACGGGCTCTACCTGT
>NZ_WHNQ01000128.1 GCF_009362785.1 Paraburkholderia atlantica | reverse complement strand
CCGCGCGGCGCACACCGATTCGAAGCCTTCAGCCCCAAGCTCGCGCGCCGCGTCATGTTCTACCGGCGAGCATCGCTCGCACAATGGTTACTGCTCGAGGCGGATCCGAAGGTGATCACCTTCTGCGAACGACCCGGCTATGTACTGATCAACGGCGACCGTCGCCTTGCCGATTTCTGGGTGCACTACGTTGATCGCGAGGAGTTTGTTGTACTAAGCGAACTGCCTTGTGGAACCGATGCGGACGCGTCACGCGCCAGGCTTGCTGCTGGTGCCGCTGAAGTCCGTCTTGTCGCATCGGCGGAGCTCGCCGCGGCGCGTGCATGGACGGATAACTGGCAGCGTATCCTTCCCTACCTAGTTGCAAACCGGGGCCTCGTTCCGACAACATTGTCACCCGCGATCATGCAATTCGTGAACGAGCCGCGACGATTGCTCGACGTCGAGCGCGAATTCTCAAGCAGTGACCCCGTGATCGTTCGCGCTGCCCTGTTCAGCCTGCTCCACACCGGTCGCGTCAGCGCATCGTCACTTCAGACGCAGCCGCTGTCGTTGCTCACCTCCTTCGCAGCTTTGGAGGCGACATCATGAGTCGCCGCAAACCGGAGTTACAGGTGATCGATATCGCCGCGTGGCCCACTGTCGCCTATACCGAACTAGACCAGCCAGCGCGCCGCAAGTTTGATGCACGTCAGCAGGCCATATTGCGCTACATACGTGGGGAACCGATCAGGACCATCGAGGAATCGACACACTTCAATCGCCGGCAACTGTATCGCTGGCTCGAACGCGCCCAGACGACTCATCCTGACGGACGCCCTTTCGGCTTCCGGGCACTGATTCACTATGTGCGGATTGCCGAGTATGGGCGAATCCACGATGTGCAGTTGCAGGGCGAGCGAGGCAGTCGCGGAGCTGCTGGCGCGCTCGCGCAGCTTCTTGAGCGCTACCCAACGTTGACAGGGTGGCTGCTGCTTCAGGTGAAGCAGCGCAAAGTGCTGCTCGAGCAGATCCATACTGACGGGCAACTGCGTACGCGTCTGCGCGGCCTGCAATCGCTGCACGACAATTTCCTGCGCCAATGCCGCTCGGTCGGCCTGACCGCGGCCGACTATCCGCTGAACACAGCGGACCATGCGATCCGCTCGCTTTCGCGACGGTTGAAGGCAGAAATGCTGCGAAGCTTCGGCACAGCGGCACGTTCAGCGGGCGCCACGCATCTCAAGGGCTTGCCTCGCGTTGACGATACTGGCCCCCCCGCGGGAAGCCGGCCATATCAGGTCGTCGAATTCGACGGTCACCGGCTGGACGTTCGTCTCAAGGTGGTGGTTCGCGATCCGCTCGGCTTCGTGCACGAATTCGAGATGGAACGAGTGTGGCTGCTTGTGATCATCGACGTTTGCACCCGTGCGGTACTTGGCTATCACATTGCACTCGGGGAGTACAGCCGCTACGACGTCATCAGGACCATCGAGAATGCACTGACGCCTCATCGCCCACGAACGTTCACCATACCAGGCCTCGCGTACGGTCCCCACGACGGCTTTCCGTCCGGGCACATGCCCGAACTGGCCTATGTCACTTGGGAGTGGATCAGGCTCGACAACGCGAAGGCCAACCTCGCAAACGAGACGATGATGGCGTTGTGTGAGTTCGTTGGCTGCCTCGCTGACGCCGGACCGAAACACAGCCCGGACGAGCGGCCCTATATCGAACGGTTCTTCGGCACGATTGCCAGCCGGCTGTCTTCACGTTTGCCGGGATATACGGGTTCGCACATACGCGACCTTCGCCGTGCCCTCTCGGATCCCAAAGGCGATCTGCGTCTCTATGTTTCGCTCGATGAACTGGCGGAGCTCGTCGAGTACGCCATTTCAGGCTACAACGGCACACCGCACCGGGGACTCAACAACGCTACTCCACTGGAAGCGATGGAGTATTTCGTGCGCGGCAGGGACACGATGCTGGTCTGGCTGTCCGAGCACCAGCGTCGGACGCTCTGCCTGATGCAGTCGGCAAGGCAGTGCCGCGTGCGGGCCTACCTCCAACAGGGCGTGCGTCCGCACATCAATCTTTTTGGCGTGCGCTACACAAACCGTGTGCTTGCGACCAGTACGCAACTGATCGGTCAGCATCTGCTGATCTACATGAACGCCGACGACCTTCGTTCCGTGCGCGCTTTCCTGGCTGACGGCACGGAACTGGGCGTACTTGAGGCGCAGGGGGCATGGCGCGTGGTACCGCACAATCTCAAACTCCGTCAGCACATTCTCAGGCAGACCGGCAAGCGACGACGCCCAACCAGTCCTGATCTCAATCCGATCGAAGCCTACATCGACGAGAAGCGGACGCAGGCGAAGAAGAGCCGCAAGGCAGCGACCGAACTGGCCCACGCGACATGGTTGCTCGCGTCGGCACCGACCGTCCATACGCCGCTCGGTCCGCCCCGCCCGCCCTGGACAGATCCGGTCACACCGGGCGCGGCGCCAGCGATGGACGCTCAAGCGGCCACGATCGTCGAACTGACGCCGCGCACTTCGGTACGACCGCGGAAACTTTCGATCGGTACCGGTCAGGTGTTTTAACTCCGTTGTTCAAGCTGTGCTGCGAGGTGTGTCATGTCGCTGCAGGTACCGCGTCCGGTCGATCCATCGCTGCATCCACTCGTCACCGGCAACTATCGTCTTGCCACGCCAGCCATCGAGGCGTTCTATGAGCTCGTCGCGCGCTGCCTGCGCTACCGGATCATGGGCGCACTCATCTATGGTCCGTCGCGGGTTGGTAAAACCCGCGCCATCGAGTATGTGCGGCTCCTTCTTGCCCGTCAGTTCCCGAAGATAACGACCTACCATGCTCAGTGAGAGCACAAACCGCGGCATGCCGAAGGGCCCTTCTTTGCGAATCTGCTGGAGGCAGTAGGCGATCACGCGCCGAACGCCGGTACCAGCTCGGCCAAACGCTCCCGCCTGTCACTTCGTATTCGCGAGGCCGCCGCACGCTCCGGAATCAGCGCGGTGCTCCTTTTCTGCGACGAGGCTCAAAGGTACAACGAGAACGAATATGAATGGCTGCGCGACGTCCACGATGTACTTGATCGGCAGCAGATCAAGCTCTTCACGTTCCTCGTCGGGCAGGAGGAACTGCTCGCGCAGAAGACCGCGTTACAGGTCGCCGGCAAGACGCAGATCGTCGCACGTCTCATGGTTGACGAACTCGCGTTCTACGGTATTCGCAATGCACAGGATGTCGCCACGTGCCTGAATGGTTACGATCAGACTGAATACCCGGAGGGAACTCCGTGGAGCTTCACACGCTTTTACGTGCCCGAGGCGTTTGACGCCGGCTATCGTCTGGTCAGCGACGCCCGTCAGCTGTGGCAGACGTTCGAGGCAGCGCATCATAAGGCGAGCTTGTCGGGCAGCCTTGAGATACCGATGGAGTCATTCGCACGCGCCGTCGAGATCGTGCTCAAGGAAAGCGAGATCATGGATGCGCCGGGTTACTGCCCGGAGCCAGCCTTGTGGACCCACGCCGTTCATCACTGCGGCTATATCCAGTCCCGCCATGCCACCGGCCGTGTGCTCGCAACAGCCTGATGGCGAAGCGCATACGGCACTGCGCTTTCCTATTCTGACATTTGAGCAATGGCAGTGCGGAAGGCCGACGGATGGCGGGTTCAAGATCGATTGGCTCATGCCCGGCGAATCCCTCGTCTCGATCCTCTGGAAATTCGCCTGCGCCAACGCAATGCCAGGCGACGTACTGCTCCGCGCTATGTGCCCCGACGTTGATCCGCGCGAGGGCGTGGTCCCGCTGCGAAACGCGTTCGATCTCAACCAGCTTCGCCTGCTGCTACGACTCCCGAGGAACCTGCTGCGCACATCATTGCTCGAGATGATGCCGCGCGAACAGTACTACGCGGCTTTCAGGTATTGCCGACAGTGCGCGGCTCACGGCTACCATAGCGTGCTTCATCAGCTTTCGGACGAGGATTACTGTGCGGCCCATCCGCAACGACTGCGGACGCTATGCCCGCAATGTCGCCGCGAAAGTCCATTCATTATCAACAGCAGCGTAATCGAAGCGCCATTCCGCTGCGTCTGGTGTCGTTCGCATTTCTGCTACGGGCTCCTCCCGGTCCGTTCAACGACGCCGGCGATGCGACGGCAAGA
>NZ_WHNQ01000127.1 GCF_009362785.1 Paraburkholderia atlantica | reverse complement strand
ATCAGCCGGCGACGCGCTGGCACGACCATCTCGTTCGGTACATCAAGGACAAGGGCATCCATGCGTTCCGCAACAAATACGGGTACGGCCAGCGCGCGCTGGTCGAGGCGCAGATCTCGCGAATCAAGCGTTGCATCGGTGCGCGGCTACTGACGCGCAAAACCGAATCTCAGCAGCGCGAGGGCGTGATTATCGCGAACCTCGTGAATCTGTGGAACAGCTTCGGCAAGGCCGTTTGCGTCAAAAATGCCTAGTTGCGTCTGCAACCAACTGCAGCCATGCCCTGCTGAACAAAGCCGCTTGTGGGTTCGTTTTGTTCCGACAACTCCAACCCATTCGCCGGCCCCTATTTGCACCAGAGCCGAAAATGCGAGCTGAAACATCAATTTTATTGATCTCGTTTTGCTTGCGTCCTTGCAGACGTTCGGACAGAATTTGATGGAAATATAGAAATAGTCTGGTCACGTTCGCGGTAGGGATTGGGTATTTCACTTTAATTTCGGCTTCCTATCCTATCAAGTGATGTTGAGCGGAGGCGATCATGGGGAGCAAGGAAATCGAGGTGGCGGTCTCGGAGTTGGAGTAATTGCTGTGGGTGAGTCGCTCGCGGTCGCTGCCTCATTCGCTGGGGCGCCGGGTAAAGATTGTCTTGAGGGCAGTTGGCGGTCATGTGAACCGGGAAATTGCAGTGCAATGTGAAGTAACACCCGCCGTCGCACAAGAGAATTTCTAGCTTGAACCGAGCTTTACTTCCTGCTCTCATAGTAGAGTAATCAAATTAAAAATATATGCTATCACTCAAGAAATTCAATACATCCAAGTATCGTAGGGCGCTGGCCGTGATGGCCATCACCGTCCTGAGCACAGCTTTGTCAACGTCTGTCGTTTGTGCTCAATCGCCTACCTCGGAGACTGACGCAAAATCGCCTTATGCACAGGCGTCAAAGGAACAACAAACAAATTGGCGAGAGTCAGTAAGACAAGTGGGGCCTCCTCCTAAGGCGGGATGCTACCGGATGTCTTATCCCGACACCACATGGAGGGAAGCGGCGTGCGCAATGGTATCCCTTCAGCATCCTACTGCGAAATATGCGCCTCCCGTCGAAACGATGAGAAAGAAACGAATGAGTCAAAGTAAACATATTACAGAGGATAATGCCGATTCCGCAGAGGATGACGCCGTATTGACAGGCCACGGGAAGGATTATATCGCACAGACCGAGGGACTCACGACTTCGGCAATCGGGAGCTTCCCTGGAACCGTTGTAAGTGGTTTGGTGGACGATGCCGCCGGTTATACGCTTCAACTTAATACTAACTTTTCTCGCACTAACGCATCCTATTGTCAACAAAACGGATTTCATCCGGATTGTCGAGTGTGGCAGCAATTCATCTATGATTCTGATGAAGTCTCGCAGCAGCCTGGGCCTCTGGGTCCAGCTCCCGAAGGGCCGCAAATATATATTCAGGACTGGATATTGCTGACGGATCAGGACGATTTACATAGTCCATGCCCCGCTGGCTGGCTAAGTGCTGCAGGTGGATGCTACAAAAACAGTTCCGCTGTTGCGGCGCCAGACATTCCCGTGGGCAATCTCGGCTTGACGACCTTGGCGGGTTATGTCTCGACGCCCGGTTCGGGCGCAACCGATACCGTAATACTCACGTATAACGGTAGTGCCTACACCGTAAGCCAGCCGGACGACACCCTTGATATCGCACAAGGCTGGAATCAGTCTGAATTTAACATTTTCGGTGAAGGAAATTCTTCAGAAGTATCTTTTAAACCAAAAACGTCGATTACCGTAAATCTGCAAGTAAACGACGGAACCACATATGCACCCAAGTGCTTGGATAGTGGGACAACCGGCGAAACTAATAACTTGAACTTGGGAAAAACATGTACCGCCACAGCAGGCGCGAAGCCGTCGATTCAGTTCACTGAGCGGACGAGCTGAGCACCAGTCGCCCTTAAACAATCCGCGAAAGCGCGCAAGGCTCCGAGGCCGAAAAGGCATTGTGGGATTTGCCGGGACCCGGCATATTGAGGTTGTGTCGCATTAGTGCGTGAACAGTAAATAGTCGGGTCTGAAAAATTCGAAGAGCCGTGTGCAACAAGGGTTTAAAGCGGAAAGTGGTTGACAAACACCGAACCTGGCATTTTATGGGTAATTTCCTGCAAGTTCTGTCGAGGTCTGAATGGGTCCGAAGGGCACTGTCAGATTGCTGGAGATGTGACGGTAAAATGAAGTGATGAAGAAGATGAAATCGCCTTATCACGGCCACCGTTTCCCTGCTATTGTCATCAGTTGCGCCGTTCGCTGGTACTTCCGGTTCAGCCTGACATCGAGGAGTTGTTGCGGGAGCGTGGCGTTGTGGTCACATATGAAACGATCCGTTGCTGGTGCGACAAGTTCGGCGCTGGATTCGCTCAGCGTGCCAAAGCGGTGCGGCCCAAGCCCGGCAGCACCTGGCATTTAGATGAGGTATTCGTGACGCTGCGCGGTGAGCCGTATCTCCTGTGGCGCGCGGTCGACGAGCATGGCGCCGAACTCGACGTGCTGGTGCAAAAGCGTCGCGACAAGGCCGCGGCAAGGCGCTTCTTCCGGCGGGTGCTACGTTCAAACCCGGTGCCGCGCAAGATCGTTACCGACCAGCTGCGCAGTTATCCGGGGGCGAAGGCTGATATCCCTGAGCTTGCTCAGGTAAAGCACGTTTTCGTCAAAGCGGCCGCACGCGTGAACAACCGCGCCGAGGGCGCGATGCCGGCGGCGTCACGTACTACCGCGTGCGCATCGGGCCGTTCTCGAAGTTCGAGGACATGAATTCGAGCCGTCAGCGTCTGTCGGACGCGGGTGTCGATACCGCGGTAATCCGCTTCACCAAACAATAAATAAACGGTAATGCCGGCCCGCGCGCCGCGTCGAACTATCGACGCGGCGCGCGTGTCACAAGCACGATGGCCGCTTCGACCTGTATTGTGGCGGGCGACCACACCGAATCCCACCAGCAGTGACGGGCCTTTCGCATGGCGTCGCCGCGCTACCGCCTTATCTGGGTCTACACGACATGAAAAAACTGCTGAGCATCCTGTTCCTCTCGCTGGGCCTGATCGCGGCGAGCGCGCATGCGTCGCCGACCGCGCCAGTCGCCGGCAAGGACTACACCGTGCTGGCCACGCCGCAACCTACCGACGTGCCGGCCGGCAAGATCGAAGTCATCGAATTCTTCTGGTACGGCTGCCCGCACTGCAATGAATTCAACCCGTTCCTCGAAACGTGGGTCAAGAAGCAGGCCCCGGACGTCGTGTTCCGCCGCGTGCCGGTCGCCTTCCGCGACGACGCCATCCCGCACTCGAAGATGTTCCACGCGCTCGACGCGCTCGGCCTCGCGAACGAACTGACGCCGAAGGTCTTCAACGAAATCCACGTCAACAAGAACTATCTGCTGACGTCGGAAGACCAGACCAAATTCCTCGCGAAGTTCGGCGTCGACCCGAAGAAGTACATGGAAGCGTACAACTCGTTCTCGACGCAAAGCGCGCTGCAGAAGGACAAGAAACTGCTCGACGGGTTCAAGATCGACGGCGTGCCGACGCTCGCCGTGCAGGGCAAGTATGAAACCGGCCCGGTCGCGACCGGCACCCTGCCGGGCACGATCCAAGTGCTCGACTACCTCGTCTCGCAAGTCCGCGCCAAAAAGATGTAATCACGAGGCGCCGGTATGACCTCGCCGCTGAAGGTTTTCATTACCGCCGCTTCGAGCGGCATCGGCCTCGCGCTCGCCGGCGAATATGCACAGCGCGGCGCGATTCTCGGCCTCGTCGCCCGCCGCGCTCGCGGCGTTGTCACGTTGTCAAGGGCGGTCGAGGGCACTGTCACGTTAATTTGCTCGCGACGTAATAGTGGGGGGCAACGCGCTTGCTCAGAAAACCGGCGGAACTTGGGTGATCTCTGTGAAGCGATGCCAGGCGGCGATGCGTGTGGCAAGCTGTTTGCGATAGAGCGAGGCGCGTAGCAGGTGTCGCTTCAGCGCGAAGTGCTGCCGGATCGGACCGAAGCTCGATAGGAAAGCCTGCGTGCGCTCTGGATCGCGAAAGCCACGCATGCGTCGCTCGCGTTCGCGGGTCGGCTGATGACTGTTTTCGGCCCGGTTATTGACCCGCGCGCTGGCTTTGACAAAGACGTGCTTGACGCAAGCCAGT
>NZ_WHNQ01000126.1 GCF_009362785.1 Paraburkholderia atlantica | reverse complement strand
CCAAGACATGGCTGCTTCAAGGCCAGAATAGTCGGGGTTGGTACGGGACGGTGGCGCTTCGGCGTCTTGTTACCAGTCGGAAGGGTCAATTCAGGTGGCGTAACCCGTCGGAAAATCCGTACATCTTGCGCGATGAGGCACGCAGTATCATCGAGTCGCGCTATCCCGATGTCGCCTTTGCTATGAGCAACGCTTGAACGGAGAGCCGGATGCGCTGAGAGGTGCAAGTCCGGTTCGGGGAGGAGAGGCCGGGAGATAGCTCGACTACGCCCGGTCTCTTACTCCACTATCGAGCTGGCAGGGCTTCGTCTATGTCGCGTTCATCATAGACGTGTTCGCCCGACGCATTGTCGGCTGGCGTGTGTCGAGCTCGGCGCGCACGGAGTTCGTTCTGGACGCACTGGAACAGGCCTTGTACGAGCGACAGCCGGCGCAGCAGGACGCGCTGATCCATCACAGCGACCGCGGCGTGCAAGGCGGATTCAACCGGTCAACGAGACGGAACTGAAACTGATGCGCCGGATCGACGACGAGCTGCATCTTGAGTTCCCGTTCGCGGGAGCGCGCATGCTGGTACGTCTGCTGCGCCGCGAAGGCATCAAGGTGGGCCGACGGCATGTGGGCACGCTGATGAAACGCATGGGTGTCGAAGCGCTGTACTGCAGGCCGAACACGAGCCGCCGCCACAAGCAGCACAAGATCTGGCCGTATCTGCTGCAGGGAATGAAGATCAACCGCGCCAATCAGGTGTGGGCACTCGACACCAGCTACATCCCGATGGCGCGGGGCTTCGTGTATCTGACGGCTGTGGTGGACTGGGCCAGCCGAAGGTATTGGCACATCGCGTGGCGATCACGCTGGAAGCGATCCATGCGGTCGAGGCGCTTGAAGAGGCATTCGCGAAATACGGCCAGCCTGAAATCGTCAACACCGACCAGGGCAGTCAGTTCACGGCGACCGCTTTCACCGACGCGGTTCTGGGTCGCGGCATCAAACTATCCATGGACGGCAAGGGAGCCTGGCGCGACAACGTGTTCGTCGAACGAGTGTGGCGAAGCGTCAAGTATGAGGAGGTGTATCTGAAGGCATATGAGTCGGTCAACCACGCCCGGCGCTCAATCGGCGATTACATCAATCTGTACAACCAGAGACGACCTCATTCGAGTCTGGAAGACTGCACGCCGGATGAGGCATACTTCGCGACACTGCCTGCGATCAAATCGGCAGCATGAACGCCCCGGTGGTTCCACTTAAAAATCTCGGGACCCTGCCCGAACAAGCGGCGCCACCTCTATCGGCACCTCCCGCGGGGCGTTGATCGCCCGCAAGGCAGCCAGATTCGATCCGCTCTTGTCGATCGTCACGGTCTCGGGTTCGCCATTCTGGTCGATTGCCTTTTCGAAATAGGCCCGGGCCGCAGCCTTATCCCGTGGGGCTCGCAGCAGAAAATCAACGGTGTTGCCTGCCTTGTCGACAGCCCGATAGAGATACCGCCACTCACCCCTGATGCGAATGTAGGTCTCGTCCATCCTCCAACTCTTGCCGACCGTCCGTTTGCGCCGTCGAAACGCCTTCTCGAGGACCGGCAACAGTTTGAGTGCCCAACGATGAACGGTCGAATGATCGACCGCAATCCCGCGCTCGGCCATCATCTGTTCAAGATGGCGCAGGCTCAGCGGATAAGCCACGTACCACCGAACGCACAGCAACATCACGTCCAGCGGGTAATGCAAGCGTTTGAGTACTTTTCCCACACCCGGACTCAGCTTCTCGGTCATCGATTACGTCACGCATTAAGGCCCGTCAGCATAGCAGACCGACTTATTGCGACAGATCCCAACGCAGCGCCACCTCTTTCAACGCTACGCCTTCGATGCGCATCTTCACCGCGCGGCGACGGCGTTCATTCAGTGCCGCCATCGGCAAGGTTCGGGAGTCGATTTTTTCCATACCACCTCCGACCAGTGTTGCGCCCAAGGTTTCAATATTTTATTGCCGGATAAATAAAATCCGATTTCGCAGAAGGCATTGAAAATCATTTTTGCTTTCGTTAATCAGGCTATGCTTGACGCAGCGCTAATGCACATCAAATAAATCACAGTAACCCTGCAATTCCTTAATATGATGGACCGCACAATATCAAACTTTATCATAAAGACTGGGGGGGTTTTATGACGCAGCGTATTCGGGTTCTCTGCATCAGGAAGACAAATAGGCAGCGTAGGCACGAGGCAATTTCGCGTATCGGCGGAAAGAATGCCGACGGGAGTCGGTGGAACGTCAGCGAGAAAGACGCTATTGACGGGATTGAGGCGGGTAAGTGGAACTTCTATGTTGTCGAAGGTGGCGAGACTGCTGATGTGCTCGTCTGGCAAACCCCGCAAGGCCACAAATACCTCAGGACCGGGCACGACATGACCATTGCGGACAATCTTCTCAGCCTGCCCGAGTGCCCAATAAATGGTTGTCGTTGAGCATGGCGTCTTCAACGTCGCCACCGCCATGCTGCCCAGCGCGCCTTGCCCGGATTTCAAATCCGACCAAGCCGAACGACTCAAAATCCGATCGCTTCGCCATCTGTCGACCTTCAGCTCCGACGCAGGCGAACTAGGCAAAGCAGTAATTCCGGCTTTGGTATTGGCGCGTCATTTTCCGGGTGTACACACATGAATTGCCGAAAACAAGAATGATTTTCAATATCTTGTGCCAGATCGAATCTTAAATCCGGTCTGTTTGATCCAAGTCAATTAAAATCGGATAAATCGCGGGCGAGCCTGTAATTAATTAGTATGATGGAATGAGCAATATCAAGCTCCATCATTACGATCGGGGGTTTTATGGCACGGCGTATTCAGAGTTCGTACATTGTCGGGTATGACCTCACCCGAATAGATGGTCACGACTATACGAATCTCATTCAGACACTGGAGTCTTCATTCTCGCCGTGGTTGCATCACCTGGATTCGACTTGGGTAATCGTCACTGATCTGACAGCAGTGCAAGTAGCAGACACTTTGCGTCCGCACATGCATCGCGACGACAAGCTGCTAGTTGTACAGTGTTCCGGTGTCGGCGCATGGTTCGGGTTCAACGAAACCGGATCAAATTGGCTAAGGGACAATCTCTAATCTAGGTTCTGTTCACATTCTCACGAGCGGTCCAAAGGCACAGCAAGCGACGCGAAAGCGAGATAGTTCCCTGCGAGCTTGTCATAACGAGTGGCGACACGACGAAAATGTTTGATACGACTGAAAAAGCGTTCAACGATGTTCCGGTCCCATACAGCCGACAGGCTGTGAGAATCCGCAGGTTGATCATCGAGCGGCTGCCGGATCAACTGGCGCTGCCGTTTACCTGTGGACGCGCGAGTCGGTGGCGCGACTGATCGAGCGGGAGTATGGCATCACGGTGTCGGCGTGGACGGCCGGCCGAAACCAAGGCATGGGGCATGAGTGCCCAGGAGCCTGTGCGGCGAGCGTACGAGCGCAACGGTGCGGTGATCGAACGCTGGCTGAACGAGGACTATCCGCAGATCGCGAAAGAGGCGAAGCTTGAAAAAGCAACGATCTACTTGGGTGACGAAATGCGCTTGCGTAGTGATCACATCAGCGGCACGAGCTTCGCGCTTAAGGGTCAAACGCCGGTGGTGCGCGCGACAGGACAACGCTTCGGCTGCAACATGGTCTCGGCCATTACGAACCGCGGGGAGTTGAGCTTCATGGTCTTTGAGGGAACCTTCAGGAACGCGACGGTCATCGAATTCATGAAACGCATGCTCAGGCAGGTCACGCGCAAGATCTACCTGATCGTCGATGGACACCCAGTGCACCGATCCGTTGCCGTCAGGCAGTTCGTCGCCGATAACGCCGAACGTCTGCGCCTGATCCGGCTGCCGGGGTATTGTCCCGAGCTGAACCCGGACGAACTCCTGAATCAGGATGTGAAAACCAAGGTTCTGTTGCAGTAAGGCCCACGTTAAAATTGGGTAGCGAATTTTTGAGCTGTGCGATGAAGAAGACGAAGACACCGCGAACCACACTCGCGCCGGGCTTGGCCAAGGTGCTGAAGCGCCTTCACTACCCGCTTGAAGTGATTTTGCTGTGCGTGCGATGGTACGTGGCCTATTCGCTGAGTTTGCGCAATCTTGCGGAAATGATGGACGAGCGTGGTATCGCGGTGGATCATTCGACGGTGTACCACTGGGTCATCAAACTGCTGCCGCTCTTCGAAAGGGGCTTCCGCCAGCACAAGCGTCCGGTTGGGAAAAGCTGGCGAATGGACGAGAGCTAT
>NZ_WHNQ01000125.1 GCF_009362785.1 Paraburkholderia atlantica | reverse complement strand
CGGCACGCCGGCCGTCGATCGACTTCACGTTGCTGTACTGTTCGAGCATGGTCGCCAGTTCCACCTCGACTGCCTGCTGAATGATCTGCCGCGCGCCTTGCTGGATCAGCTCATCTAGCACGCTTTTCGTTTGCGCTTTACTGCTGTTCGCTTCTTGCGTAATCTTCTTCATGGTGGTCGGGTCCGGCCTTCTCGGGTTCGCTGGTTGTGCCTTTGACAAGCAACATTCTCAGCTAGACCGCCACCGCCTTCTCAAATTCCTGCCGCTCCCGCTGTACACCAGATTCGACAATAGCTCTAAACATTTCTTCTTTCCTTCCTTTCGGTCGAGTTTATACCCGACCTGCTGGAAGGCGAAATTTCAGGGGAAGCTCACACCGCGATACCACGCTCGTCCATCATTTCCGCAAGGTTGCGCAAACTCAGCGAATAGGCCACGTACCATCGCACGCACAGCAAAATCACTTCAAGCGGGTAGTGAAGGCGCTTCAGGACCTTGGCTAAGCCCGGCGCGAGTGTGGTTCGCGGTGTCTTCGTCTTCTTCATCGCACAGCTCAAAAATTCGCTACCCAATTTTAACGTGGGCCTTACTGCAACAGAACCATCTTCTTCATGGTGGTCGGGTCCGGCCTTCTCGGGTTCGCTGGTTGTGCCTTTGACAAGCAACATTCTCAGCTAGACCGCCACCGCCTTCTCAAATTCCCGCCGCTCCCGCTGTACACCAGATTCGACAATAGCTCGGGCGTGATTATCGCGAACCTCGTGAATCTGTGGAACAGCTTCGGCAGGGCCGTTTGCGTCAAAAATGCCTAGTTGCGTCTGCAACCAACTGCGGCCATGCCCTGCTGAACAAAGCCGAGCGGGTGGAGAAGGCACTTGCACTGTACATGGTTGTATCGTGGCGCATCGCACGGCTCATGCGTCTAGGCAGAACGTGTCCAGAGCTGGACGCATCCCTGTTCTTTGCAACTGACGAGATACATGGCGCTCACATGCTCACAAAAAAGCCACGCCCGAAAAAGACACCAACGCTCAACCAGATGATACGGATGATCGCGTCACTGGGCGGTTTCCTCGGGCGTAGAAGCGACGGTGAACCGGGGGCGAAGACGCTGTGGATAGGCATGCAGCGGGTCATGGATGCGGTGATCACCATCCAGATCTTGCGCGACGGTTATGACACTTCTGTATAAGGGAATGGGGTTAACCCGCACTCAATGGGCTCAGGCGACACGGATGCCCGTCGCACACCGGCGCGTGCTATCATGCGTATTACATTTGCGATGCACGGAGAATCTCATGAAAACCGCCACCATGCCGCCCCTGCGGGTCGATCCTGAACTGCGTCAGGCCGCGGAGGCCGTACTGCTCGAAAACGAGTCGCTGTCGGCGTTCATGGAAGCCGCCCTGCGCGAGAGCGTCGCGCGCCGGCGCCTGCAGTGCGAGTTCATCGCGCGCGGGCTCGAAGCGCGCACACGGGCGCACGCAGAGAACGACTGGATCGATGCGGACGACGTCCATGCCGAGCTGCAGGGCATGCTTGATGCCGCGAGGCGCGCGCAGTGAGCTTTCGCGTGCGCTATGCCGCGTCGGCGCGCGACGACCTGAAGCGGCTGTACGGCTTTCTGGTCAGGCGCGATGTTGCGGCCGCTGAACGCGCCCTCGAGGCGATCCGCCGGGCAGTCGAGGTGCTGCGTGATTTTCCGTTCACGTGCCGCAAGGTGGACGACGCGAATCCGTTCCTGCGCGAGCTAGTCATCTCGTTTGGCAATTCCGGTTATGTCGCGCTGTTCGAGATCGAGGGTGAGCAGGAGGGCGCGGCGGTACAGGACGAGGCGGACGAGCAGGATGAACCTGTGCGGTACGTCAGCATTCTCGCGGTGCGACACCAGCGCGAAGATGACTGGCTCTGAGCCCGGTCGTGGCTATCCAGCCCCAGCAGCCGGCCCGGCGCAGCGTGGCGAACAGTCCGGGCAACTCCGGCGTCAGGAAGTGAGCGGCCCGCACCGAGCAGTCAAAAAAGGGGAGGGGGGAACATGGCGCTGTACGAGATTGCAGGGTACGGGCTGAAACCGGTTGTGCAGAAGACGTTCACCGACCTGGGCATGCTCGAACGCGCGATTATCCAGCATTGTCTTCTCTCTAACGTGACAAAGCCGTCCATGGGGTTGCTGCCAAGACTCCGGTGGCATCGCTTGACCCTGCGGCCAGCGATAACGCTACGCTTGCGACAGCCCGCCGCAGGGCGCACAAACGTCAGTGAGCCGGAAAACGATGATGCCGATTGATCCCACACCTGCAGGACAGGTAGCACGCACTCGAGCCAGTCGGAGCAGATTTACCAACCGTGCTTTCAGGTGACCTGCTCGCTGCAGATGCTGCCTTGCAGGATGAAGCACTGCAATCCCCTGTGAGACGAAGCTGCGGAGCACAGGGTGTGCGGGTCGAGGGCGTCATGGCGTTGCTTTGCCGGCCCAATCGACGACCCGGAAAATGCGATGGATTTCCACGTGATCAGTGCGGGCGTCGATCGGATGAAACCACTTCGGAGAGCGGCTTGTGCACGTGCTGGACCCGTACAATGTCCGGGTATGTGCAGAACTGGAGATTATTGCAGGCATGCCAGTATCGAAAAAAAACGTCTCATCGCGCAGGGCGATGCAATCGCGCCAGTCGAAGCGGCTCTTTCTGCCTCCTGCACGCGAGACCACCGAAAAAGTCATGCTCCGTTGCCGGATGGCGCTTGAGTCGATTCGCCGCGACGAAGGTAACCGGGCAGCGGGCGACCTGATGGCCTCGACGCTGCTGCTCACCATCTTTCTGACCGAGGCGGGACATGGGCTGCTGTCGGTGTCACTGCTCAAGGAAACTGAGCGAATGCTGTTTGATGCGCTCCATACCGGCACGCAGACCGGCGTCTGGGTGTTCGCTGAGCCGCTGAAACACAATCTGGTGACGGTCGTCAACGAACATGACCGGCAGTTACGCGAGACGAGACTGCAGGCGGTCATTGAAGCCAGCGTCCGGCTTGACCGGTACCTCGAGAAACAGAAAGCGGGCATGACCTGCGCGCCGCGAGATGACGTTGGCGGATACACGGGCGCGCGCCGGCGGTGAAACAGACCGGCTGGCCGGCGTGGCGCTGGCTGACGACCACGGAGAACAGAATATGGCCCCGTGCGTGCATCTGGATGCGCTACGGCGTCGAATTGCACGAACTGATCCGACAACAGCGATCGCCCCCGAACGTCGGCGGCACTGATGATATCGCGGACCCGTTCTGAAACGACGCTTAACGGCGGCCGGCATCGGCCGCCGTTCGTTAGACGTAATGTTGCTGTTCGTTCGGTGGTACGTGGCCTATGCGCTGAGCCTGCGTCATCTGGAACAGATGATGGCCGAGCGCTGGGCGGCATCAAAGTTACTGACCGGTGCACCAAATACTGCCCTGTGCGTTAGAGAGGTATGAATACGCAAACTGACGCAAGGAAGCTGGGCGAGGCAACGCAGGCGCACCTGAGGAAGATGGTGGTGCAAGCGGTGCGTAGCGGCATGACGCGAGTGGAAGCGGCTCGAACGTATGGCGTTAGCCTGCGTGCGGTGGGCAACTGGATAAAGTTGGCACGAGAGGGTGGCTTGAGGGCACTGAGGTCCGGCAAGCGTGGCCGTCGGCACGGAAGCGGCCAGCTGACTCATCCACAAGCCGTGAAAATGCGCAAGCTTATCATCGAGCGCATGCCCGACCAGCTTGCGCTGCCGTTCTACCTGTGGACCCGCGAATCGGTGGCAAAGCTGATTGAGCGCGAGTGCGGCGTGAAAGTGTCGAAGTGGACGGCGGGCCGATACCTCAAGGCATGGGGCATGACCGCCCAGAAACCTGTTCGACGCGCGTACGAGAGAAAGGACGAGGAAATCGAGCGCTGGCTGAACGAGGATTATCCGGGCATTGCGAAAGAGGCGAAGCAGGAAGGGGCAACCATCTATTGGGGCGACGAAATGGGCTTGCGCAGCGACCACGTGAGCGGTACCAGCTTGGTTCTGTTGCAGTAAGGGTGTCGGGACGAGAAATGTCGATATGATAAGTATTGCTTATGACACAAGGGAGTAAAACTGCTGGGAAGCAGACGACGGGTCTTTGCCCGCACATTTCATCTGTCCTTTCCTGATCATGTGCATTACCTCGATGCCGCCGAGAATGACCCTCGCACGGTGGAAGTTCTTGAATCCCAGCATCGGCCGGCTCCGGCGTTTGATAGCCCGATGGTCCTGTTCGACAATGTTGTTCAGGTACTTGATCTGACGGACCTTGATCGGCGTCTCGCGATCGGCATT
>NZ_WHNQ01000124.1 GCF_009362785.1 Paraburkholderia atlantica | reverse complement strand
GGCGATGCAGGACATCTGGATGGCGGCCACGCGCGCTGATGCACTGGCCGCATTCAATCACTTCGTCGACGCGTACTCGGCAAAGTACCCGAAGGTCGCCGAAAAGCTGACGGAAGATCGTGACGAGCTGCTCGCGTTTTACGATTTCCCGGCTGAACACTGGCAGCATCTGCGCACCACGAACCCGATTGAATCGACCTTTGCGACGGTGCGCCATCGCACGAAACGCACGCGCAACTGTGTATCGCGCGCGACGTTCCTCGGGCTGGCGTTCAAGCTGATCGAGTCGGCCGAAGAAGGTTTTGTCGCAATAACGCGGTCAAGTAAAATCCCCCGACGACAACGCATGACAAGCATGATGACAAAGACGAAGACGCCATGCAAGACGCTGCCCGCTGGCATTGGCAAGGTACTGAAGCGGCTGCACTACCCGCTGGACGTGATCGCGCTGTGCGTCCGGTGGTACGTGGCGTACTCACTGAGCCTACGAAACCTCGAAGAAATGATGGCCGAGCGGGGTATCGAGGTGGACCATTCGAGCGTGCACCGGTGGGTTATCAAGCTGCTACCGGTGTTTGAAAAAGCATTCCGCAAACGCAAACGGCCTGTCGGCAAGAGCTGGCGCGTCGATGAGACCTATGTCAAGGTCAAAGGCCATTGGAAATACTTGTACCGTGCCGTGGACAAGGCGGGCAACACGGTGGATTTCCTGCTGCGCGCCCATCGGGACAAGGCCGCGGCGCGCCGCTACTTCGAGAAGGCGATTGAACAGAACGGCGAGCCCGAGACAATCACCGTGGACAGGAGCGGCGCCAATCTGGCTGCGCTTGAAGCGCTCAATGCCGAGCGTTTAACGCCGATCAAGGTCCGGCAAAACAAATACCTAAACAACGTCGTCGAGCAGGATCACCGTGCCATCAAACGCATCATCAAATCGATGATGGGGTTCACGGATTTCCGCTGTGCGCGCATCATCCTGTCTGGCATTGAGATCGCACAAATGATCCGCAAGGGGCAGATGTGTGACGATGGCGTCGCCTCGACTGCAGCCGAACAATTCTATTCTCTCGTGATGTAAGCAATCCTCTTCACCTTAGCCGCCTGATCGTCGCATCGTCCTTAACGCGACACAACCTGTAATAGTGGGGGGCAACGCGCTTGCTCAGAAAACGGGCGGAACTTGGGTGATCTCTGTGAAGCGATGCCAGGCGGCGATGGGTGTGGCAAGCTGTTTGCGATAGAGCGAGGCGCGTAGCAGGTGTCGCTTCAGCGCGAAGTGCTGCCGGATCGGACCGAGGCTCGACAGGAAAGCCTGCGTGCGCTCTGGATCGCGAAAGCCACGCATGCGTCGCTCGCGTTCGCGGGTCGGCTAATGAGTGTTTTCGGCCCGGTTATTGACCCGCGCGCTGGCTTTGACAAAGACGTGCTTGACGCAAGCCAGTGCGGGAATCTCGGCTTTCGCCGCCCGATAGCTGCGCAGCTGGTCAGTAACGATCTTGCGCGGTGCCTCAGAGCACGCGGCAAGCACGCGCTTGAAAAACCGCTTCGCTGCAGCCTTGTCGCGGTGCTTCTGTAGCAGGATATCGAGTTCAGCACCGTGTTGATCGACGGCGCGCCACAACAGGTAAGGCTCACCGCGCAACGTCACAAATACTTCGTCAAGGTGCCATGTGGTGCCGGGCTTGCGACGCGACGCTTTCAAACGGTGTGCGAAGCACGCGCCGAACTTATCGCACCAGCGTCGTACCGTTTCGTAGCTGACGATAACCCCGCGCTCGAACAGCAGCTCTTCGATATCGCGCAGGCTGAGCTGGAACCTGAAATACCAACGCACCGCGCAACTGATGACCGATGCGGGAAAGCGATGACCGTGGTACAGCGATTTTGCATTTTTCATCATGCGATCTTACCCGACCATCTCGATAACGTGACAATGCCAGGCGAAGGCATAATCATCGCCAACCTGCTGAACCGGTGGAACGCCTTCGGCAAACCGGTTTGCGTCAAAAATGCATAGTCGCGTCCATGGCACGGGAACTCGTACCCTTCCGGACAAAGCTCACGGAAACGGGTCACGCCCACCCTATGGTGCCGAGCAACCTGTGGACCCGCGCTGTCCGGCCCGCTACAGGCAAGGCATTGATTGCACCGCCGAGTACGGCGAGTGGGTCGCGGCGGCGTTCGGCGGGCAGTTGATCGATGGCGGCCAGCACGCTGTCGAACCGCGCTGTGCGGGCCGCTTGCGGCAGAACATTGATCTGGTCGCCGAGTTTGGCCAGCGGATCGCTGCGGTGTTCGGCGGGCAGTTGCCCGATGGTGCCAAGCACGCTGTCAAACTGCGCTGTCCGGGCCTCTTCCGGCAGGGAACGGATCTGGCGGCCGAGTGCGGCCAGCGGCTCGCTGCGGTGTTCAGCGGGCAGTTGCCCGATGGCGGCGCGCACGCTGTCGAAGTGCACTGTCCGGTCCGCTTCAGGCAGGGCCCAGATACGGCCACCGGCAGCCGCTAGTGGCCTACCGCGGGTTTCGGGACTCAGTTCCTCGATGGCGGCCAGCACGCTGTCGAACCGCGCTGTGCGGGCCGCTTGCGGCAGAACATTGATCTGGTCGCCGAGTTTGGCCAGCGGATCGCTGCGGTGTTCGGCGGGCAGTTGCCCGATGGTGCCAAGCACGCTGTCAAACTGGGCTGTCCGGGCCTCTTCCGGCAGGGAACTGATCTGGCGGCCGAGTGCGGCCAGTGGGTCGCTGCGGTGTTCAGCGGGCAGTTGCCCGATGGCGGCGAGCACGCTGCCAAACTGCGCTGTCCGGGCCTCTTCCGGCAGGGAACTGATCTGGCGGCCGAGTTTGGCCAGCGGATCGCTGCGGTGTTCGGCGGGCAGTTGCCCGATGGCGGCGCGCACGCTGTCAAACTGCGCTGTCCGGGCCTCTTCCGGCAGGGAACGGATCTGGCGGCCGAGTGCGGCCAGCGGCTCGCTGCGGTGTTCAGCGGGCAGTTGCCCGATGGCGGCGAGCATCCTGTCGACGTGCACTATCTGGTCCGCTTCAGGCAGGCTCCAGATACGGTCGCCGAGTGCGGCCAGTGGGTCGCTGCGGTGTTCAGCGGGCAGTTGCCCGATGGCGGCGCGCACGCTGCCAAACTGCGCTGTCCGGGCCTCTTCCGGCAGGGAACTGATCTGGCGGCCGAGTGCGGTCAGCGGGTCGCTGCGGTGTTCAGCGGGCAGTTGCCCGATGGCGGCGAGCATCCTGTCGACGTGCACTGTCTGGTCCGCTTCAGGCAGGCTCCAGATACGGTCGCCGAGTGCGGCCAGTGGGTCGCTGCGGTGTTCGGCGGGCAGTTCCCCGATGGCGGCGCGCACGCTGTCAAACTGCGCTGTCCGGGCCTCTTCCGGCAGGGCACTGATCCGGCGGCCGAGTGCGGTCAGCACCTCACCTCGTAGAGACACCGGAAGCTCCCCGATGTGCTGCAACACCGCATCGAACCCCTGATTCGTTCTCACGCGCGGCACATCCCGGCCAATAATAATCTTGGCAGCCTGCCGCTCATCGATAAGTTGCGAACGCAACTGTCGGTTGGTGCCTGCCAGCGCAATACGGCTGCGAGGATCGATCCGCCCTGCAATATCCTGGGTTATTCCAGGCGGCAGTCGCGACAAACCAGTCAAGGCTCCAAGCCCGCTTGACTGCGGAGATGGATTCGAAGTGGGCCGGCTGCTGGGATTGCCGCGTTCTTCCGTAGATGTCTGGGAGGCTGACGTGGCAGGACTCGTCCCGCGAACAGGTGTGACCATAGGCATGTTTCCGCTTGCGTTAAAGACCACCCCGTTTTTAACGGGATTCACTCCTGCCATCCGAACATAACGCGAAGTGGCTGACTGAATAGCGAAGGCATGAACTGAGATGGTTTTGTCGCAATAACGCGGTCAAGTAAAATCCGCCGACGACAACGCATGACAAGCATGATGACAAAGACGAAGACGCCATGCAAGACGCTGCCCGCTGGCATTGGCAAGGTACTGAAGCGGCTGCACTACCCGCTGGACGTGATCCTGCTGGGCTTTGTCCGGATGGGGGTATTGCAAAGATGCTGGGGGTTGTGTAAAAGCGCAACATCATGAAGCCAGCTTGAATAATGCCATATAAAGCCAGACTAAAGACGGGTGAAGCGCGCAAGCGCAAGAAGCCGGGGTACCGGGTGACGAACGCGCGGGCGTATAACCAGAGCCTGAGAAAGCGCGGCATGATCAGCCTGTATGTGCCGGGCGGCGATCTGAAGGCGCAGCTTATCAACGCAAAGATCCGTACGCCGGGCGTGTCGGGGCGTGAGCCGACCTATACCACGGCGTACATCGAGCTGATCTTTACCTTCTACCGGCTGTTCGGCTGGGGGATGCGGCAGATCACCGGCTATATGGAGGACTAC
>NZ_WHNQ01000123.1 GCF_009362785.1 Paraburkholderia atlantica | reverse complement strand
GTAGTCCTCCATATAGCCGGTGATCTGCCGCATCCCCCAGCCGAACAGCCGGTAGAAGGTAAAGATCAGCTCGATGTACGCCGTGGTATAGGTCGGCTCACGCCCCGACACGCCCGGCGTACGGATCTTTGCGTTGATAAGCTGCGCCTTCAGATCGCCGCCCGGCACATACAGGCTGATCATGCCGCGCTTTCTCAGGCTCTGGTTATACGCCCGCGCGTTCGTCACCCGGTACCCCGGCTTCTTGCGCTTGCGCGCTTCACCCGTCTTTAGTCTGGCTTTATATGGCATTATTCAATGCTGGCTTCATGATGTTGCGCCTTTACACAACCCGCAGCATCTTTGCAATACCCCATCCGGACAAAGCCCAGCTGCGCAGTTATCCGGCGGCGAAGGCTGATTGGCATGAATACGGCCGGTCGTGAGGAGAATCGACCGCTTACACATCATCCGTGCGACGACTCGTGCAGCCATAATGCCACATAGCCATGAACGATCCCGTTTTGCTGGCGGCGGCTTCGTTTTTCGTCGACGACGGCGCGCGGCAAACTGTCGATGACGGCGGCAAGCACGGCTTGCACTTCGAGCGTTGCGATCGCTCGTCCCACGCAAGCGTGCATGCCGGCGCCGAAGCCAAGACTGGCTGCTCCCTTGCGTCGGATGTCCAGACGATCAGGGCTGTCGAATACGAGCGGATCGCGGTTCGCGGAACCCAGCAGCAGAACAATTTGTTCGCCACGGCGAATACGCTTTCCGTGGAAGTCCAAGTCGCGCGAGGCGTATCGCACGGCGCCGTGCGCGGCCGGGTCATGCCTTAGCAGTTCCTTGACGGTCCTCTCGATAGCGGTCCGGTCGCGGACACATTCGTCCCACAGCTGCCGCGTCAGTGCAACGCCCGCCACAGTATTGCAGATAGATCGTGCAGTGGTGACGAAACCGGCGACGAACAAGAACGCGAGATTGTCGATCAGTTCATTGCGGCTCAATGCGCCTTCCCGTTCGAGTGCCAGCAGAGGGCTCACTGGATGAACAGTGGCCCCCTTCTGATCGATATTGTCGATAAACCGCCGCACGAGCTCCGCGTAATCGTTAGCCTCCTTGCGCAGCCGGTCGTGCTCAGTCGCATCGATTTCGACATTGCTCATCAGCTTTGCAACCGGCACGCAAGCGTTCAGCCACATGTGTACCTGGTCCGCGGGGATGCCAATGATCTCGGAGATCGTACGCACCGAGAGCAATAACGCGACCTTTGCAATATCGCATCCTTCGGCGCTGGTGAAAGCATGCACGAGTGCTTTTGCATTGCGCTCGATAGCGGGACGCAGGGCCTCGAAGGCCGTACGAGAGAACAACGGCGCCAGCGCTGCGCGCATCCGTGCGTGATCGTCACCACACTGCCGGTGCACCGCGTCGCGCCCGATAACAAAATTATCGCCACATGGCGGATGCGTCAGAAAGTGGCCATTGGTATCACCCAACACGTCCATGCAATCGGCGTGCCGCGTGACCAGCCATACACCGTTCGGGCCCTGTGATACAGCAGAGGTGTTGCGCAGCCATGCGTATTGCGGGTAGGGATCGGCCTCGCTGAGGCCAAGAATGTCCAGCGCCGGGGCTTCTTCGGACGTTTCGTCCGGCAGCGGTCGATCGCCACGCCCCAGCGGTGCGGTCACCGGCTCCTGGAATCTCTGCTGCCGGGCGTGCATCGTATTGGTCATGATCCGATCCCCGCCAGTTCAAGCATGGTGTCGAAGGCGGTTGTCAGCAACTGTCCGGCCTCGGCGCGCGCCACGCCGGCATGGGGAACCATGCCGGCCATCGAAAAGAAACCGTGGATCATTCCTGTGTAGCAGCAGATAGAAACGAGATTCCCGGCGTCGCGCAGCTTGCATGCATAGAGAAATTGTTCGTCGATCAGCGGATCGTATTGTGCGCATACGATGACCGCGGGCACCAGGCCGGCATAGCCGCCATCGGGTTGCCGCGCGGCGTCCAGGGGAGCGAAACGCCAGTCGTCGCGATCGCGTTCATCGAGCAGATACAGTGACTGCATCTGCTCAATGGTTTCGAGCGTCAGGTAGTATCCCGTCGCGTAGGCGGTATGGGATTCCAAGTCTAGGCGGCGCGAAAGCCCCGGGTAGACCAGCAGTTGCATCGCGAGCGGAATCTCCGCATTACGGGCGTTGATGGCGGTAACCGCAGCGAGCGTCGCACCCGCGCTCTCCCCGCCCACGGCAATGCGATTCGGGTCAAGTCCAAGCAGATGCGCATTGCGAGTGAGCCAGAGCAGCGAGTCGAAGGCGTCGTCAATGGCGCATGGAAACCGGAATTCGGGCGCAAGCCGGTACGCTACCGACAGCACCGCACATTGCGCCTCGACGGCCAGCGCCCGGCATTGCGCGTCGGCGGTCTGAAGGCTGCCGAACACGAAGCCGCCCGAATGAAAATACAGCAGCACGGGCTGCGGTTCCGTCCAGCAAGGCCGCACCGGACAATACAGCCGGGCAGCCAGCGTTGCGCCTCCCCGGACCGGCAGTTCCAGATCTTCCATATGTGCGATAGCGCAGGGCTCGGTATCGCACAGCGGCGCGAAGAATTCAAAGTAAGCGCGCGCGTCCTGCAGAGGCAGCGTCGCCACGGAGGCTTTGCGCGCGCGCAGCCGCTGCAGAAGCTCGTTGAAATTCGGATGAAGTGGCATGGCGGAAGTAGGCGAAGTCAGATCAGGAGAAGCACACCGTGATCGACTGAGTCAAGTGGCTGCGGCTGACAGCAAGTGCGCAAATGCATGAAGCGATGAATCAGAGGCGAGGCGGCTAATGGAAAGCGTGGCGTCGCTTGCCCATACGCAATGGAACCAGCCAAGGGGAATCAACAGCAGGTCACCGGGCTCGATCGTGACCTCGACGAACCTTGCATCTGCGAATTTTGGAAAGTGCGTCAGATCCGGTGCACCGGCATCGACCAGGCATGGTCGATAGCTGTTGAAGGCATCCAGTGCATAGAGGTTGGACGCTTCCTGCGGCGCATACAGCCGCAAGTGCTTGCGCCCAAGCACTTGCGCAAGAAATGAATGTCCGGTGTCGCAGTGCAAGTGCGTCACGAGACCGTTACCGGCACTCCGGCCGAACCATAACTGCGCGGGGCCGAACATTTCAGGAGGCAACGGAGCGGGGTCGAAGCGGCCGTTCCACGCTGCTGGCAGCAAGCCACCGCCCGAGTATGTCAAGTCAGCACCGCTCTCTGGGCCGGCGGATGCGAGCGTGGAAAGGAAGTCGCTGACCGTTTGCACGCGTCCGCTCGCGGGATCCAGGCGCAAGGCGATATGGCCTTCGTGTTCGTGCCACTGCGCAAGGCTCCAGCCAACTTCCGGCCATTGGAAGGCAGCTTGTACCCGCAGCGGCAAGCTTGACGTGCCGCACTGCAGGATACGCCGGAGCCAGTGCGGAGCCGTACGCGCATGGACGTTCTCCACTTCGTCAATCGGGCCGACGCCTCCCGACTGCGCGCGTTCCAGCGCCGCGCGATCGGCTGCCAATGGCCGCTTCAGCAATTGCAGCCAGTAAGCTGCCACGCGTGCCTCGCCTTCAATCCGCACGCCGCCTAGTGCCGCAATTTCACGGTTGCGCGGGTCAAAACCAGTTGGATCTGCCAGCATCCTGGCCGCCACGGATGATGACATGATGATCCGCGCGGCAGGCGCAAGCACTGACGGTATTACCTCTGTGCACTCGATCTCGCGCCCGAGTGTAAACCGCCAGTTGCCGCGGTCCATGTCGGACACGCACAGGTCGACATGGAAACGCTCGTGCATCGGCCGGTAATGCTCGGCCAGACGCGCGTTCAGCAGGCGGGGAAGCGTCTCTGCCGACACGGCAGAGACGTGCACTCGCCGATCGTCGTACAACGGAGGGTTAGGGTGCATACGGTTAGGTGATCCATCAACGATGCGATCAGTATGCAATGCCTGGCTTGCCAACGGGCCGACGAGAAGAAGTCGTCGATGCAAAACCGAAGTCCGGCGAGTTGAAGCCGCGATAAGCGTCTCGTGGCCGAAGGTGAAGGGACCAGGTGGTCGAGCACGATCGCGGCGCGGAGCAAAGCGCCGATGATTCTGCGCCAGGGCTTTGTCACGTTAGAGGGGAGAGAAGGCAATGCTGGCAGGGGCGATCAGTTGCTCAAAAAGCGATAGACGGAGTTTGGGTGAGTTCGGTGAAGCGATGCCACGCAGCAAATCGCAAGGCGAGTTGTTGGCGATAGCGTGAAGCCCGTAGCCGATGTCGCTTGAGGGCAAAGTGCTGTCGGATCGGGCCGAAGTTCGACAGGAAAGCTTGAGTGCGCTCGGGCAGGCGGAAGCCCCGCATACGCCGTTCGCGTTCCCGGGTTGGCTGATGACTATTCTCGGCGCGGTTGTTGACGCGGGCGCTGGCTTTGACGAAC
>NZ_WHNQ01000122.1 GCF_009362785.1 Paraburkholderia atlantica | reverse complement strand
TGTGCTTGCGGAAGCGCCTTTCGAAGAGCGGCAGCAGCTTGATGACCCAGCGGTGCACCGTCGAATGATCCACCGCGATACCACGCTCGTCCATCATTTCCGCAAGGTTGCGCAAACTCAGCGAATAGGCCACGTACCATCGCACGCACAGCAAAATCACTTCAAGCGGGTAGTGAAGGCGCTTCAGGACCTTGGCTAAGCCCGGCGCGAGTGTGGTTCGCGGTGTCTTCGTCTTCTTCATCGCACAGCTCAAAAATTCGCTACCCAATTTTAACGTGGGCCTTACTGCAACAGAACCTAGTCGCGTCCATGGCACGGGAACTCGCACCCATCCGGACAAAGCCGTTCGCCTGGGAGGATATGTTCCGCCGCCTGCTGCTGCGCTTCGAGCGCATCAGCGACGTACACTACGCGCTCAAGACGCTGGCCTATACGATGATCAACCTGCGGCACTACTGCCGCAGCTGATCGCGCCCCTCTGGGCCGCCTGTCGTCACGTCGCCGGCGCATTGCGTCGCGGCCCCGCGCGTCGATGCCATGTCGATCACCTCGCAAATCCGACTACCGCTTCGCGCTGCCCGTCTTGCCAACTCCTGCATTTCATGAAACATATGTCCTACTGATCAAATGCAACTTTCAGTCCGCTTGAAACCCGCAATCAGTTGTGTGAAGCGATGCCAGGCGGCGATGGGTGTGGCAAGCTGTTTGCGATAGAGCGAGGCGCGTAGCAGGTGTCGCTTCAGCGCGAAGTGCTGCCGGATCGGACCGAAGCTCGACAGGAAAGCCTGCGTGCGCTCTGGATCGCGAAAGCCACGCATGCGTCGCTCGCGTTCGCGGGTCGGCTAATGAGTGTTTTCGGCCCGGTTATTGACCCGCGCGCTGGCTTTGACAAAGACGTGCTTGACGCAAGCCAGTGCGGGAATCTCGGCTTTCGCCGCCCGATAGCTGCGCAGCTGGTCAGTAACGATCCTGCGCGGTGCCTCAGAGCACGCGGCAAGCACGCGCTTCAAAAACCGCTTCGTTGCTGCCTTGTCGCGGTGCTTCTGTAGCAGGATATCGAGTTCAGCACCGTGTTGATCGACGGCGCGCCACAACAGGTAAGGCTCACCGCGCAACGTCACAAATACTTCGTCAAGGTGCCATGTGGTGCCGGGCTTGCGACGCGACGCTTTCACACGGTGTGCGAAGCACGCGCCGAACTTATCGCACCAGCGTCGTACCGTTTCGTAGCTGACGATAACCCCGCGCTCGAACAGCAACTCTTCGATATCTGAGCTGGAACCTGAAATACCAACGCACCGCGCAACTGATAACCGATACGGGAAAGCGATGACCGTGGTACAGCGATTTTGCATTTTTCATCATGCGATCTTACCCGACCATCTCGATAACGTGACAATGCCTCGCTACGCATTGGCACGCCAAATTTCGCGCGGCACATGAACGGCGTGATAAGGGGGCTACAGTGTCAGACATGGTGGCCCGCGTCGGGTTTGCCGCGTCGAATCCGGGAGAGTCCGGTCGTGAGAAGCAAAGCCATTACAGCATTGTTGACGGTGGATGGACCGGCACGCTGCTGAGCTGACTTTAACCACCTTGAATCTTCCGTCTCAGCTCCCTGTACACCGGACCCAAGCGTATACCTCGTCAACCCGAGCTAACTTTGGACGTTTGGCATCCTCCTGGCGCACATCATCGTGGAATGAAAAATGTCCAGCAGCCGAATCGACAAGAGTACGGCGACATCATCTGACTCCAACGAGCCGTCCGGCCCCGAACCTACACATGGATCGCAGAGAACCGATACGCCGCGATCGGCACCGCTTCTCGATTGCCTTCCGCGGCGGACGCGTCACGACACCGCCTCCAGCTCGTCATCCGCCACACAATATCCTGATGCGGAGCGGCATCGGCGTGCCAGCCGCCTGCCGCGGGCTGCAATTTCAACCGCAAAACCGGCTGATGACCTGACCTACCTTTGCGTTCGACTTGAAACAACGCTTCAACTAGCTCCCCATTACTCCGACGACCCTGAAAAGAAATGTCGCTTTCTGGGGCGCGGGTTTGGTGACGTGAAAAATGCAATGTCGATCGCTCACGGCTCTTCAATCAATGTAGAAGAAAGAAGCCGCTCGATAATCGACGGGATCAAGGTGGCTTCGGATCTCCTGGACGCTGTATGGCAGACATTTTTTAAATTGCGAGGTGACGTCGATTGTTTGCGCCCAACGTTAAAGGACTTTCCTGAGGATATGGACGAGTTAATAAAAGTTCGCGGCGCGTTGGATAAATTCATGACGACGCTGGACGAGATGAATTCTCATCGAGAAGCACTCGAACTATTCGCGAATTCACTAATTGATGAAAAACTTCTCAAATCAGGTATTACCGCCCACGCGACTGATAAGATCGAAACAGTTCAACCGCGACTCCGCTCGGGGGCATCGCAACTGCTGGCTCCGGTAGGGAGAGCGGTCGCCTCGTTAAACAACTACTATCTGCGCACTTTTGCCTGGCCAGTCGATGTTCGTCGATCGCTCGGAACCATTGCATCAAGAGCCGCGCCAGTGTTCAACCTCCTTGATCAATACGGAGAGGCTGACACTATTGACAATGTAGAAGAGCAAGCCAAAAAAAAATCGCAGATATTATTTGAATTACTCAGCGCACTTAAGCTTCTGGAGCTAACCGCTAACCACTTCGCCGAAACGATCGCAGAGAACTGGAGCTCAGAGGACGCTGAGAAATGGAATGCAGCACTGCGATTCGCCGAACGACTTGGCGATTTTGTGTCGCCGGTGCAAGCCATCGTTCTGCCCATGCTGAAACGCTCGCAAAACGACAGAGGGGAGCCATCGCACCGGGCGGGACTGCACGGTGCGAGCGATGCACAGGAAGCATCAGGCGTTGAAACCATTCCACGGCGTCGCCGGTCGCGCCGCCGTACTCGTATTCAACTCCACGACGTCGAGCGGGGGCGCGCGGCGGACACGGCCGGACACTCGGAAATCCTCAAGCAGGCCACAGCTCTCCTGGACAAGAGCCAACGATTGCCGCCAGACGCCATGCGTTACCCTGCCAAGGACTTGCTCGCGCTTGCTCGCCGGGTCGGATTCGACACCAGCACGATCGACACGATAAGGCGAAACGAAAACGACCCGCTCGACGTTGCTGGCATAATTCGCGATTCGGTCGCATCATGGTTCGGTCGCGTCACCGACTTGGAGCGTGCGAATAGAATGCTCGCCGCACTACCTGAGAGTCCCCAGGTCGCGGAGTGCGCCAGTAAGGTTGTGCAGCGAGAGAGCCTTCTGGCTCACATAGAAGCTTGCGTGGATCAGCAAGAGGCGGATTTGATCAAACAGCACCGCTACCCTAAAGCCAGACATCTGAACCGCCTGTTCGATTTAGACGGGATCGCCCTGGTAGGGGTGCCGAAGAGGCTGCCTTCCAATTCTGACCGTGGCAATCAAGGCACGGTGTTTGAGTTGTGCGTTCAACCTCATCCGGTCTCTGACGGCGATAACGCCGCGCCGTTGTTCGTTCATGTACATACGCGACAGCCGGTGACGGCCGAGGGATGCCTTGCACTAGACATCAAGGATTTCAACGCCATTCACGTTAAAAGCGAGAGTCAAAAGAACCTAGGGAAACGGTGGGAAAGATTCCAACGGTCTCTGGGAAGAATGGAACCGACCGTACATCGGGGCCCGGTCGATGAAAAATTGTGGCGCAGATTGAAAGAGAAGGCAATGTCAAGCTGATGGGCTTTGTCCGGATGGGTACGAGTTCCCGTACTATGGACGCGACTATGCATTTTTGACGCAAACCGGTTTGCCGAAGGCGTTCCACCGGTTCAGCAGGTTGGCGATGATTACGCCTTCGCCTCCTGCGCCGCAAGCTCCTGCGCCGGCACTGTCAAGTTGGCGAGGTAGTCACGTAAGATGTCACGATGAAGAAAAGAAAATCGCTTTATCACGGCCACCGGTTCCCGGCGGCAATCATTAGCCTCGCGGTTCGGTGGTATTTCCGGTTCCAACTTGGCCTGCGTGACATTGAAGAACTGCTGTTCGAGCGCGGTGTCGTTGTCAGTTACGAGACGATCCGCCGCTGGTGCGACAAATTCGGCGCGGGCTTCGCACACCGCGTCAAAGCTGCTCGCCGCAAGCCTGGGCGCACATGGAATCTGGACGAAGTCTTCGTTACTGCGCGGTGAGCCTTATCTGCTCTGGCGGGCAGTCGACCAGCACGGCGCCGAACTCGACATCCTGCTGCAGAAACATCGCGACAAGGCCGCAGCAAAGCGTTTCTTCAACCGCGTGCTGGCCGCCTGTGCCGACACGCCACGAAGGATTGTCACCGATCAGTTGCGCAGCTATCCGGCCGCGAAAGCGGAGATCCCCGAACTGGCGAACGTCACGCATGTGTTCGTCAAAGCCAGCGCCCGCGTCAACAACCGCGCCGAGAATAGTCATCAGCCAACCCGGGAACGCGAACGGCGTAT
>NZ_WHNQ01000121.1 GCF_009362785.1 Paraburkholderia atlantica | reverse complement strand
GCAACCTCACAAATACTTCGTCAAGGTGCCATGTGGTGCCGGGCTTGCGACGCGACGCTTTCACACGGTGTGCGAAGCACGCGCCGAACTTATCGCACCAGCGTCGTACCGTTTCGTAGCTGACGAACCCCGCGCTCGAACAGCAGCTCTTCGATATCGCGCAGGCTGAGCTGGAACCTGAAATACCAACGCACCGCGCAACTGATGACCGATGCGGGAAAGCGATGACCGTGGTACAGCGATTTTGCATTTTTCATCATGCGATCTTACCCGACCATCTCGATAACGTGACAATGCCCGGCGTTGGTACAAACTCCCGTCGCAATTCTATTCCCTGGCTGGATAAGAAATTCATGCTATATCGGATTTGGCCGACCTCTCGCTCTTACTGCGACAGAACCCTATTTGCACCACAGCCTGGATCGCACTTCCAAATGAGTCAATATTAAAACTTCTTAACCGAATAAAAAAACATTTTATATCGTTGCGGCTGGTAATTGGTGATATCGTGGCGTTTGTTTTGCAGCATGGCACACTGGCACACGTAATCCAAGTTTTTGAGCCTTGTGCGCGGCAATGAATTTGCGCAATTTGCAGCCATCCCGTCTGGCCCTTGATGGCCGTGGTCGTTGACTGGTGTTTTGCTTGCAAAGGGCTCTGTCAGGTTGACGCAGGAGCGGGGGTAGAATGAAGCGATGAAGAAAAGAAAGTCGCATTATCACGGTCACCGCTTCCCTACCATCGTCATCAGCTGCGCGGTTCAGTATTTCCGGTTCAGCCTGAGCCTGCGCGATATCGAGGAGTTGTTGCTCGAGCGTGGTGTCGTCGTCACTACGAAACAATCCGTTGCTGGTGCGACAAGTTCGGCGCTGAATTCGCCCAGCGTGCAAAGACGGCGCGGCGCAAGCGGGGCAACACATGGCATCTGGATGAGATGTTCGTGACGCTGCGCGGGGAGCCGTATCTGCTGTGGCGCGCGGTCGATGAGCATGGCACTGAACTCGACGTTCTGGTGCAAAAACGACGCGACAAGGCCGCAGCCAAGCGCTTTTTCCGGCGGGTGCTGCGATCAAACCCGGTGCCGCGCAGGATCGTCACTGACCAGCTACGCAGCTATCCGGCAGCGAAGTCCGAGATTCCAGAGCTCGCTCACGTGAAGCACGTTTTCGTCAAGGCGGCTGCACGCGTGAATAACCGCGCCGAGAATAGCCTCCAGCCGACCCGCACATCGCGAACGCCAGATGCTCGGCTTTCGCGATGTGCGTCGCGCTCAGGCGTTTCTCTCACGGTTCGGCCCGATCCGGCAGCACTTTGCTTTACCCAGACATCGAATGAAAGCGGCAAGTCACCGTGCCGCACTCCAGGAACGGTTCGCCACATGGTACGGTTGGACTGGAACTGCCTCAATCGGTAAGGCTATTTAATAAGGATAACTACCGTTAACGGTACGCGTGCAGTCTACGTTCGCCAACTTGACAAAGCCACCCGCTGGACTTGCTTCTTTTAAAAATGGGCGCGGCTAGCAGGCAGGGCCGCTCGACTCGCCAATAACCTGACCGAGGGATAACCATGCGTCACGTCTGCCACCGCCATACCCGGCAACCCGTTCTCTGGAAACTTTCCCCACCACTGTGCATCGCGCTGCTCCTCACCGCCAGCGGCGGTGCCGCTTTCGCCGCAGACGCACCCGCCGGGCTGTACATCAGCGAAGTGGCCGGCAATTTCCGTCAGGACAAGGACTATGACGCGGCAACCACGTCCAACAGCGTCGCGTGGGTTGAGCTATACAACAAACAGAATGTCGCGGTGAACCTGAAGAACTACGTGCTGCGCACCGGCGGCATCAAACAAAGCGATCCGTCGTCGGTCAGCGCGTCGGTCAACTATGCACTGCCCGACGTGACGATTCCCGCCAACGGCTACGTCGTGATCGCCGGCCAGAAATCCCCCTATCTGACGAACTCGACGGTGAACGACGCCAGCAAGGTCGTCTATCTCCTCGACTCAACCGGGACCTATCTGCCGTACTGGAGCAACAGTTCGGGCTTCATCGAACTGCAGGCGGCCAGGACGGCGCAGGCCGCGGCCAGGACGGTGGACTTCGTCCGCTTCGGCGAGAGCACCACCGAGCCGCTCACCAGAAACTACTGGGTCGGCGCGAACGTGCCGGCCTTCGCCACGCCCGCGGCCACGTACGTCGGCAGCCAGTCGCTCGATCCGCTGGATACCCATGACCAGTCCATCGCCCGCCTCAACAGTCGATTCACCGTCACCGGCACCAGCACCGACTGGACGCTCGTCGACTTTCCCACACCGGGCGGACCGAACGACGTGGCGGCGGGCGTCACCGACAGCGATCACGACGGCATTCCCGATACGGCCAAGGCCGCGGGCGGCACCTACGCCGGCTTGGACCTGTACGCGATGGGCGCGCGGCCGGGGCAGAAGGACATGTTCATCCAGCTCGACTACATGGGCAGCGACGCGAGCGCGACCACCCAGGATTCGGCCCGGCAACTGCAGGAGGCAGCGCTGACCAAGATGGGCGCCGCGTTCGCGCCGCATCACATCGTCGTGCACTTCGATGCGGGCACGCGCTTCTCCGCCAAAGTCGACACCGCGCACTACAACCTCGACGGCGCCAGCCACGAGCGCACGTTCGGCAAGTGCACGCAGATGAGCGCGAGCGCCACCGAGGGCCGCACGGCGCTCGAGAACGGCTGCACGTCGATCTATCGGTATTACAGCCAGTACGTCGATCCGCGCCGCCGGGCCTTCTTCCGCTACGGCCTGCTCGCTTCGTCGCAGAACAGCGACGGCAGCAACGGATCGTCCGGCATCTCCGAGCTGCCCGGCAACAAGGTACTCGTGACCTTGAAGGGCTTCCTCGCGGACAACCTGAGCGCGGCGGGCGAAACGATGCGCGTGAACTACCAGGCTGCGACGCTCATGCACGAGTTCGGCCACAGCCTGGGCCTGCGGCACGGCGGCGACGAGCTTGCGGTCAACTACA
The DNA here is from genome assembly GCF_009362785.1 of Paraburkholderia atlantica. GTDB lineage: Bacteria > Pseudomonadota > Gammaproteobacteria > Burkholderiales > Burkholderiaceae > Paraburkholderia > Paraburkholderia atlantica. The sequence continues at coordinate 1,560 of NZ_WHNQ01000121.1, read as the reverse complement.
AGCCGAACTACCTCAGCATCATGAACTACCTGTACCAGCTTTCGGGCGTGCCCACCGACGGCACCGGCACCGACGCGGTCGAGCGCTATTACTATCACCAGAACCGGAACGGCTTCGCGGTACCCAATACGCGCCTGCCGAGCGCACCCTATGCGGCCCATACGTATCACGCCGACGCGGTGCCGCACGGCCCGACCTCCGACACCTTCAAGATCGACTACTCCGACGGCAGCAGCCTCAATCTGGACGAGAATGCGCTTAAGGAATCGGACTATGTCGGACGCGGCGCCGGCACCAGCGCCACGGCATTCGGCGACTGGAACCTGGACGGCGTGAAGGAGGCCGCCCCTTACCAGTTGTCGTTGACCGGCCAGTCGGATACCTTCGGCCGGACCGTCTATGCGTCGCTGCACGATTTCAACGACTGGAACCATCTCGCGCTGGTCACGGGCAAGAACTACAACCTGGTCGGGATCGCACAGAGCTACGGGATCGGCACCGATCATCCGCCGCTGATCAAGACGAGCCGGATCCAGACGGAAGAAGCGGTGCCGGCGGCCGTGCTCGCGGATCTGAAACAAGTCAGCGCTAGATAAGAGGAGGTTGTGAATGGCGGCTTTCGATTGGCAGGGCGCGGTTCTCGCCGTCCTTCTGGGACTGGCGACGCCGGTTCTCGCGGAACCCCTGCAGATCGCCGGCCTCTGCCCGCCGGGCGCTGCGAGCCTGGCGGCGGAGGTGCTGGTGCCGCGCTTCCAGCTGAACGCGAAGGCGGTGCTGACGTTCAGTCTGGACGACCAGCGCGTGCACATCTCGCCGTGGCCGGCGCAGCTTCCCGCCGACCTGGGCGCGCAGTACGTCGCGGCGCGGACCGTCGTGCATCCGGCGGGACCGATGCGGATCGTGACCTTCCGCCGCGCGCAGGACGCCGACGCGTGGCTGCGGATGGCGGCCGGCGGTGGTCAGCGCAGCCTGTTGCTACCCGACCGGATCGTCGGCAGGATCAACGACGGGTTCGTTTATCTGCTCGATCACAACGAGCCCCGGCGCGTCGACGTCAACCAGCCGGTCACGCTGACCGACGACGCGCATCGCGAGTGCTGGCAGTTTGTCCTGCTCAACACCTCGATGCCCCAAAAATCGCAGGTCGACGCGGAGCCGCGCGCGGACTGGTACATGCGACGGATCGCCTGCCCACAGGAGTGAGGTCGCGGGATCAGCGTCGGCGCACAGAAGGCTGGGTGAAAGAATGGCTTAATACTGACGGCATTGTCACGTTATCGAGATGGTCGGGTAAGATCGCATGATGAAAAATGCAAAATCGCTGTACCACGGTCATCGCTTTCCCGCATCGGTCATCAGTTGCGCGGTGCGTTGGTATTTCAGGTTCCAGCTCAGCCTGCGCGATATCGAAGAGCTGCTGTTCGAGCGCGGGGTTCGTCAGCTACGAAACGGTACGACGCTGGTGCGATAAGTTCGGCGCGTGCTTCGCACACCGTGTGAAAGCGTCGCGTCGCAAGCCCGGCACCACATGGCACCTTGACGAAGTATTTGTGAGGTTGC
>NZ_WHNQ01000013.1 GCF_009362785.1 Paraburkholderia atlantica | reverse complement strand
GTGCGATGCTCGAGCAGTGGTGTACCAACGTGATGCGCTCCAAGGTTGAACCGATGAAGGAGGTCGCCCGCATGATACGCAAGCATTTCGACGGCATCGTCGCATGGACCCAGACGCGCCAGACCAACGGCTTTCTGGAAGCACTCAACGGCCTGTTTCAAGCCGCCAAGCGACGCGCTCGTGGCTACGCAAACCTCGAAACTATGCGCACCGTGCTGTTCCTGATCGCCGGCAAGCTCAACTTCGCGTCGATCAATCCGCACGCGGCATAACCCATTCAAATTTCAAAAGAGCCAAAAATATCCGTCGCATCTGTCGGGCGGTCAGCAGCAGCGCGTCGCGATCGCCCGCGCGCTTGCGATGGAGCCGGAAGTGATGCTGTTCGACGAACCGACTTCGGCGCTCGACCCCGAGCTAGTCGGCGAAGTGCTGCGGGTGATGCAGGCGCTCGCCGAAGAAGGCCGCACGATGATCGTCGTCACACACGAAATGGGCTTTGCGCGCAACGTGTCGAATCATGTCGTGTTCCTGCACAAAGGCAAGATCGAGGAGCAAGGGCATCCGCATCAGGTGCTGACGAATCCGCGTAGCGAGCGGTTGCAGCAGTTTCTGGCGGGGCGTTTGAAGTAGGAGTGGCGGGGTCTGGCAGCGTCGTTCAGCCTCGCGCCTTACCCCGAATCATCCGCAAAACGAATGCGCCACTCACCAGATGGCCCCCGCGTAGGCCCGGAATTGCAGCAATTCGAAGTACAGTTCCCGTTTCCCTGAGCCGTTGGCCTAATCACGCTACCGCAGGGGTTGAACGTGCTATCAGAGCGACGACTACGGATTCAACACCACCCACGCATTCCCGTCGACCGTGATCTTCACCGCATCGAGGCTCGCCCCCGCGCACGGTCCCTCGATGCAGCGTCCGTCTTCGAAGCGAAACAACGCGCTGTGATGCGCGCACATCAACACCTGCGAGCGATAGCACAGCACATCGCCGGGTTCGAAATCGAGCGGCACCGAAAAATGCGGGCAGCGGTTCGCGTAAGCCCACACCTGCTCGCCACGCCGCACGACCACGACGGGCACGCCGGCGGCCGTTGCATCGACGACTCGCGCGCCGCCGTCGGGCACCTCGGCGAGCGGACATAGCAGCGCTTCGTTCATCGCTCAGACCCTGCGTTCCGGATTGCCGAGGCTCCAGTCCCACGGACGAATCTCGACGCAATCGAACAGCCCCGCCTTCATGTACGGATCGTTGCTGACGAACTCCATCACGTCGTCGATACGCTCCGCTTCGACGACCAGTAACGTGCCATTCATCGCATCGCATTGCGGTGCGAGCGTCGGACCACCGAGGCGCACGAACACGCCGCGATGCGTACCGCCGCGCAGCCACGTCCGATGCACCGGACGCACCCGTTCGCGCACTTCGCGCATGCCGGGCTTGTCGGTCGCGAATACCGCGAAAAAACGTGCCATTGCCATCAGCTCCGATCGAGGATGAAGTCGTAGCGCGCTTCGCGGAACGGTCCATCGAAACCGAAACGGCGCGCGAGTTCGTGATCCGCGGGGCACTCGCGATAGTCGACCATCAGCGACGGCTTCACGCCGAACACCGCGTCCGAGCCGAGATATGGGTCCTCGCGATCGAACACATGCGTGACGAGCGTATGATGCCCCGGCGCGTCGATCATGAAGTGCAGATGCGCAGGCCGCCACGGATGCCGTCCGGTCGCTTCGAGCATGCGGCCGACCGGGCCGTCGGTCGGAATCGGATAGCTGACCGGCACGATCGTCGAAATCGCGTAGCGGCCTTCGGCGTCGGTGCGAAAACGGCCGCGCAGATTGCCGTGCGGCTGCTCGGTGTCCTGCCCCGAGTACATGCCGTTCTCGGCGGTCTGCCAGACGTCCAGTACCGCGTTGGCAAGCGGTTCGCCGTCTGTCGACAGCACGCGCCCATGCACTAGCGCGGGCGTGCCGGGCGTGAACGCGATGTTCTCGCCATAGGCGCGCTCGGGCATGCCGCGAATATAGAACGGCCCGAACACGGTGGTGTCGGTGGCGCCCGTCGCGAGCCGGTGATTGATCGCGTCGACCAGCATCGATACGCCGAGCGTATCCGACAGCAGAATGAATTCCTGGCGCACGAGGTCGTCGCACATCTTGCCGGTGTCGGTCAGAAAGCGGATGGCCGACATCCATTCGGCCTCGGTCGGTTCGACTTCGCGCACGAACGCATGCATGTGCCGCACGAGGCTTTGCATCAGCGTGCGCAGCCGTTCGTCGGGCGTGCCGGCGAAGCTTGCTACCACCTGCTCGGTCAGAGCCTGCTCGGCTTCTTTGCTGTCTGTCGACATGTCTTCCTCCATCGATTGTTCTGACGATGCTGCGTTGTCCGGCGCTCAGGCGGGTTCGGCACCCTGCCACGCCCGTTGCAGCAGCGCGCGAATCGCATCCCGCTCCACGGGACGCGGATTCGCATACGGATTCTTGCACGCGAGATCGGTCGCTTCGTCGAGCCCCTGCTCGGGCATGCCGATCTGCGCGAGCGCCATCGGAATGCCGAGCGCGCGGTTCAGTTCGAACAGCAGCGGACCCGCGTCGGCCGCGCGCTTGCCGCCGAGCGCGCGGGCGACGCGCGCGAGCGCATCGGGCGCGGCGCCGTGGTTGTAGTGTGCCGTATGCGGCAGCATCGCCGCATGCGTTTGCGCGTGGGGCAGGTTGAACGTGCCGCCCAACGTATGACACAGCTTGTGATGCAGAGCCATGCCGACCGCGCCCAGACAGGTGCCCGCGAGCCACGCGCCGTACAGCGCGCTGCTGCGCGCGGCGGCATCGTCCGGTGCGCGCACGATCGCGGGCAGCGCTTCGCCGAGCGCGCGGATCGCTTCCTCGGCCATCAGGCTGATCACCGGGTTCGCGTCTTCCGCATACAGCGCCTCGACCGCGTGCGCCATCGCGTTGATGCCCGACGCGGCGGAAATGCCCGCCGGCAACGACAACGTCAGCGACGGATCGTAGATCACCGTGCGCGGCAGCACGCGCATATCGCGGCCCGTGCGCTTCAGACGCCCTTCGGTGAGGCCGTAGATCGGCGTCATCTCGGAGCCCGCGTAGGTGGTGGGCACGGCGATGATCGGCAGCGACGATTCGAGCGCGATCGCCTTGCCGAGGCCGACCGTCGAGCCGCCGCCCACCGCGACGCAGCAGTCGGCATCGAGCGCGGCGGCCGCATCGCGCGCCGCGCGAGCGACTTCGATCGGCACGTGCATCACCGCTTGCGCGTGCACACCGGCCGCGCGCTTCCCGAGCACCTCCGCGACCCGCTCGGCCAACGCGTGCTGCTCGGGTGTCGCCAGGATCAGCGCGCGCTTAGCTCCTAGCCGCTCGACCTCCGCGGGCAGCGTCGCGAGTCCGCCCCATTCGAACACCACACGCGACGGCGTGCCCTGATAGACGAAGCGCTCCATACGATCCTCAGCGTTTGAAATGCGGCGGCACGTTGCCGTCGACGTTGACCCACACCGAGCGCGCTTCCGTGTAGTCGTGCATCGCCTCGAAGCCCATCTCGCGGCCGTAGCCCGACTGTCCGACGCCGCCGAACGGGCTGCCCGGATTGACGCGCTTGTAGCAGTTGACCCAGCACATGCCCGCATGGATTCGCGCGGCCATCGAGTGCGCGCGCGACAGATCGCGCGTCCACAGCCCGCTGCCGAGGCCATAGTCCGTGCCGTTGGCGATCGCGAGCGCTTCGTCGTCGGTACGGAAACGCAGCACCGTGACGAACGGGCCGAACACTTCCTCCTGCGCGACGCGGTCGTTCGGACTCGCGGCCTCGACGACGGTCGGGCGCACGTAGTAGCCGTTCGCAAGTGATGCATCGCTCGGCGCAGTGCCGCCGGTCAGCACACGGCCGCCCTGCTGGCGCGCGATGTCGACGAACGCGAGCACGCGTTCCTGATGCTGCTTCGACGTGAGCGGCCCCATCTCGGTGTCGGCATCGAGCGGATTGCCGAGCCGGATCGACGACGCCAGCGACACGAAGCGCTCGAGGAACTGATCGGCGATGCGCTCGTGCAGGATCAGCCGCGAGCCCGCGATGCACGCCTGGCCCTGGTTGTGGAAAATGGCCCAGGCGGCGCCGTTGATCGCTGCGTCGAGGTTCGCGTCATCGAACACGATGTTCGCGCCCTTGCCGCCGAGTTCGAGCTGCACACGCTTCAGGTTGCCCTGCGAGGCCTCGACGATGCGCCGGCCGGTCGCGGTCGATCCGGTGAACGCGATCTTGCCGACACCCGGATGCTCGGCGAGCCGCTGCCCCGCCGTATGACCATAGCCCGCGACGATGTTGACGACGCCGTCAGGAAAGCCCACCTCGGCCATCAGCTCGACGATGCGCAGCGTGGACAGCGGCGTAATCTCCGAAGGCTTCAGCACGACCGTGTTGCCGGCCGCGAGCGCCGGTCCCATCTTCCAGCTCGTGAACATCAGCGGGAAATTCCACGGCACGATCTGCCCGACCACGCCGATCGGCGCGCGCTGCACGTAGTTCAGAAAGCCAGCTTCGACCGGAATCACCGAGCCTTGCAGCTTGTCGGCCATGCCGCCGAAGTAGCGAAAGCATGCCGCCGTGCGTGGCACGTCGAGCGAGCGCGAATCGCGGATCGGGTGGCCGGTGTCCAGCGATTCGAGTTGCGCAAGTTGTTCCGCGTTGGCCTCGATCGCGTCAGCGAGCTTCAGCAGCAGCCGGCCGCGTTCGGCGGCGGGCAGCGCGGCCCACTTCGGGAACGCGCGCGCGGCGGCGTCGACGGCCAGATCGACATCGGAGGCGGTGGCCGCGGCGATCTGCGTGATCAGCGAGCCGTCGTGCGGATTGAGCACGTCGATCGTGCCGCCTTCGACGGCGTCCGTGAAGCGGCCGTCGATGAACAGTTGGGTTTGCATGAATGATCCTCGGTTAATGCGGGCGCGGGGCTCTTCAATCGAGCCTTCAGAAATCGACGGGGTACGGCTTCAGCTCGCCGCTTTCATAACGCTTCGGCAGATTCGGCGTCGCGTTCTCCCACACGAGCAGCATCGAGCGCTTGGTCGAATAGCCCTGATGGCGGATATCGGCCGGCATCGCGCAGATGTCGCCCGCGCGCATCGTGATCCGCGCGCGCGGCGCGCCGGTGTTCTTGTCGCCGATATCCCAGACGATTTCATCGGACAGTTGCAGGAACCACTCGACGCGATCGTTGCCGTGAAACACCGGCAGGATGTATTCCTCGGTGGTCGGGCAGAACAGGCTCTGACCGCACACCGACGTGACCGACGGATTCCACGTGACGTCCGAGCGCGACAGATACTTGAACAGGTTGAACGCGTGCAACTGGCCCTCGAAGCCGGGCTCGACGTGCACCTCCGGATCGTCCTGCGCGACGTCGGCGAACCCGCGGTTCACCGGCAGATCGTCGCGCAGCGGCGAGTCGCCTTCGAGGCCCGGCATGCGGCGCGTCGCGATGCGCGTGCGCTCGATCGCGGCGTCGTTGTCGCCATGCTTGCGGCCGAACGCGGTGCCGGTTTCCTCGGGTGCGGCGAACGGGTCGAAGCCTTCGTTGGTCCAGTCGTGCAGGATCGCCTTGAAGGTCGCCATGATCGTCGGCGTCTCGAAGGTCTCCATGTAATCGACGCCCGCCTCCTTCATGATGCCGTTGAACGAGCCCGCATACACGTCGACCTTGCCGTAGTGATTGCGCGTGCCGAACACGTGATCGAAGTTGACCCAGCCGTAGAAGAAGCCCCATGCGACGTCGCGCATCATCGCGCGCAGGAACGCATCGGCCGGCACCGCGTGGGTGCGGGTCTGGCCCCTCGCGGGCCAGTTGATCTTGACGAAGTACTCGTCGCGCAGGAATTCGAACGCGCCGAGCGTGAAGCGGCGATAGCCGGTGACCGCGTCGGGTTCGCTTGCGCGCACGGTATCGGCGGCGAAGCCGGCCGGGTGATCGAGGGTTTCGAGAGATGCCATGTTTTGTCTCCTGTGTCGACCAGAGTTGGCGCTTTAGCGCTTACTCTGGTCCCATGCAACTAGTTGCGTCGACCAGAGTTGGCGCTTTAGCGCTTACTCTGGTCCCATGCAACGTAGTTGCGGGGTAGGTAGATGTTGTGCGTATCAGTGCAGGCAGATATCGGCCCATTTCTCTACCGACAGTTCGCCGAGCATCGTTTGCACGAGCACGACGCCGGGTTTCTGCGCGATGAAGCGATAGGCGCAACCGGCCGGCAGCAATGCCTGATGACCGCGACGCAGCACCACGTGACCCATCGCGCGGCCGGCGGGTTGCGGGCCCGCTGCGACGGTGCCCGTGCCGCTCTTCGGCGGGTTGTCGAGCTTGATGAAATCGATGCGCACTTCGCCGTCCATCAGGATCGCGAACTCGTCGTGCGTGCAGGCGAACCATTGCGATTGGCCTTCGGTGCGCAGCGTCTCGATCACGTAGTCGAGGTTCTTGCCGACCACGACCTTCTGGTACGGCGCCGATTCGGAAGCGACTTCGAAGATGTTGGAAAACACGTAGTGGCGCGCGTCGCCGCTCGTGATTTCGATTTCGCCTTTGCGGTAGCCGTCGAGCGAGCCAAAGACGGTGTGGAATGACTGGTCGGTCATTGCTGTCTCCTGGTTGGAAGCGGGTGTCGTTTGATTCAACTTTAGAAGCGCAACTGGATGGCAACAACCGGCGATCGGGCGATTACAGCATTCGGAGTTTGCAAATAATCGCCGTGTGGATAGCCGCCTTACGTCACCCAGCCACGCTCGATAAGCGGCCGGTCCCACGCGGGTTCGGGACCCAGGTACTCGGCCAGAAACTCGACCAGCGCTTTCACCTTGAGCGCCTGTCGTTGTGTCGCCGGATACACGGCCGCGAAATTCAGCGGCGACAGCGTGTAGTCGGTCAGAATCGGCACCAGCGAACCGTCGAGCAGCGCGGCGCTGGCGACCAGCGTCGGCAGACAGACCACGCCGCCGCCGGTCAGCGCATAGTCGCGCAGCAAATGCACAGAGTTCGACCGGATCATGCCCGGCAGCTCCATTTCGACGACTTCGTCGCCGTGCGTCATGGTCCAGCGATTGCGCGACGGGTAGCCCGAATACAGCGCCGTGGTGTGTTGCAGCAGATCGCGCGGATGCTGCGGCGCGCCATGCTCTTTCACATACGCGGGTGTCGCGCAGAACAGACGCCGCACTTTGAACAGGCGTCGCTCGATCAGCGATTCGGCGATCGGCGGAAAGATCTGGAAGGCGACGTCGAAGCCCTCTTCGATCGGATCGACCACCCGGTCGTTGACGATCACGTCGAGCTGGATGCCCGGATAGCGCCGGTTGAATTCTGCAAGCGGCGCGCCGAAGTGGCCGAGCGCGAAACCCGGCAGCATCTGAATTCGCAAGCGGCCGGTCGGTGTCGCGCGCAACTCGCGCATCTGGTCGGTCAGTTCGTTGACCCGCCCGACCACTTCCGCGCATTCGCGATAGAACGCCTCGCCCACCTCGGACAGGCGCACGACCCGGGTGCTGCGATGAAAGAGCGGCGCGTTGACGAACTTCTCCAGCTGCTGGATGCGCGTCGTGATCACCGAACTCGTCACGCCCAACTGCCGCGCCGCTTCGGCGAAGCTGCTCGTCTCGGCCACGCGTACGAAGGCCTCGATGCTCAGAAAACGGTCCATGCTGCGTCCTTGTCCACTCTCCCAGCCTGTCAGTGTATCTGGGCTGGGGCGCGTGAACGCGCCGCCCGGTCGGCGACAACGGACTCGTTGTCGAGCGCAGCGCCGACCGTAGTGCCGACCGATTGCAGCGCATCATTCCGGTTGCTCGCTGGCCGGCAGTTCGAGCGACGGCGCAAGCCTCTGACGACGCACGCGGGCCGGCGCGGTTTCCTCGAGCAGCAGACTCACGCCGATGCCGAGCAGCACCGCGCAGATCGGCAGCCACAGGATGTTCTGGATGCCAAAGTGCGTCGCGACGAAGCCCGCCAATGCCGGCGCAATGCCGCCGCCAAAAATCTCGCCCGCGCCGACGACGATGCCGATGGACGTCGAAATCATGCCGATCGGCGCAGCTTCGGTCGCAACCGGACCGGACAGCAGCGACACGAGTCCGAGCGTGAAGAACGACGCGACGAACAGCACCGCGAACAACTGCACCGGCTGCGCGCCGAGTCCGCGGAACAGATACAGCATCACCGCGGTGCCCGCAAAGCCGACGATGCTCGCGACGCGCCGCCCGGTCAGGTCCGACAGCCCCGGCAATCCGAACTGCCCGATAAAGCCGCCAAAGCCGATCGCCGAGACGACGACGCCCATGCGCTGCGTGTCGAGCGACAGATACTCGGTCAGGTACAACGGCAGCATCGCGCCGAGCACGAACACGCCGGTCATCGCGCAAAACAATGCGGCCATCGCGATCGGGATGTTGCGGCTCTTGAGCACGGTGCGCCAGTTGCCGCGTTCGGCCGGACACATGGAGCACTTCGGCGTCGCTTGCGGCGCGGCTTTCGGTTCGCGAATCACGAAGAACATCAGCGCGCCGAGAATCAGCCCCGGCACCGACACCAGCGCGAACACCCAGCGCCACGTGACCACGCTGAGCAATTGCGTCGCGATGATCGGCGACAGCGCGAGGCCGAACAGCGCGAAGCCGCTTTGCTGCAGGCCGAGATTGAAACCGCGGCGCTTCGGATGCGACGCGTCGGCGGTCGCGGCGAAGCTGGTCGGGCAGAACGAGCCTTCGGCGACGCCCATCAGCGCGCGCACCGCGAGCAGGCTCATCAGGCCGCCGGCGAGCCCGGAGAAACCGGACAGCAGCGAGAACGCGAGAATCGCCGGGATCAGGACCTTGCGGCGCCCGATCTTGTCGGAGATGCCGCCCATCAGCGCCGCGAAAATGCCCCACGACAAACCAAGGATGCCGATGCAGTTGCCGACGTCCTGCGCGGTCAGGTGCAGGTCCTTCATGATGGCCGGAAAGAGCGGCGCGATCAGCCACCGGTCGAGTCCCACGAGGCCGAAGCCCAGGGCCAGCAGCACGACGGCCTTCCATTCGTAGGCTACGTCCCAGTCGTTCGATTTCATCTGTGTCTCCATGTCTCCATAGGCCGGCCGCTTGGCGCGTGCACGGCATTCGCTGGCGCAACGGCGCGCCGCCGGGTTCGTCGAATGCAGCGACGGATGTCGTGCCGCGCCTCGTCGATGCGGCGGCGACGTGGCCAAGATTGGCGCAACTGGGGCGGCTCAGGTACGGGACAAGCGGCGAATGCGGTATTCGTGAATCGCAAATAATCGCGGGGGGATGGCGGGGCAGCCAGTGTGGGCAAGGCTCAGAGGTAGGCGGCGGGGGTGAATCGCATCCGCATGAAGGCCCCCCAGGGCAAGCCCGGGTAGACGCGCGGATGAGCGGCGGAAGGGTGGGGTGCGGGCTAGCCGTTGGGATCAGTTTGGCTAACCCGCGTATGGGTCGAACGGCTGTCTGGAATCGGCTTGCTGCTGATCGATGCAGGCTCGGGCACGCCCCTCGCCGTCAGCGACGGCAACCCGGTGGTCTCTCGCGGAGTCTGGAGCGTGCGCAGCATGGAAAGATGAGTGTGACTGCGGCGATCGTGCGGCAGTTGAAGGAAGTGATCTGAGCAGGTCGAACACTCGAGCGCTGCCGCTACCTGCCGGCAGATCCGCGTTGCGAAGCCGAGCCGTATCCGAAACCGGGAATGACTAACCGCGCAGGCTGCCAATGGGTCTGACAGTTAGTAGCGTTTTGTAGAGGTCAGCCGAGCCGAGATATTTGCGGTCAGTCGCGCCCGATATACTGCCCTCACTCCTGAACGTCTTTCAGCCACGGGCGGCCACTCGGACCATGAAAGCAACGGACCTCGAACAGCGCATCCTCAAACAATCGCTGCTTTGCACCGTGATGATCGCCGGACTGGGCATCGCGGTCGGCATTCTGAGCGGCTCGCTGGCGATCATCTTCGACGGCATGTTCTCCGCGCTCGACGCCGCGATGTGCAGCCTGTCGTTACTGGTCACCCGCCTGCTTCAACAGGAGAGCAGTCGACGCTTCCAGCACGGCTTCTGGCACATCGAACCGCTTGTGCTCGTGTTCAACGGCAGTCTGCTGGCGGTGCTGTGCTTTTACGCTTTCATTAACGCGGTCAAAGGCCTGCTCGACGGCGGCCACGAACTCGAATTCGGCTGGGGCGTCTTTTACGCCGTGGTGGTCGCCGCGTTTTGCTTCGTCATGTTCTTGCGCGAACGGCGCGTGAATCGCGTGATCGACTCCGAACTGATCGGCCTCGACATCAAGAGCTGGCTGATGTCGGCGTGCATCAGCTCGGCGCTGCTGCTGGCGTTTTCGATTGCATGGCTGCTCGAACGAATCGGACAAGGCCACCTGACGCCGTACATCGACCCCGGCGTGCTCGCCCTGCTGACGGTCGTGCTGATCCCGATGCCGATCGGAACCGTAATCGGCGCGGTCAAGGAAGTGCTGCTGATCACGCCGCCGGATCTGGAGCACGAGTTGCGCGACCTGATGCAACAACTGACCGCCGACTATGGCTTCGTCAAGCACTCGCACTATGCGACACGCGTCGGCCGAGGCCTGTTCGTCGAGGTGCACATCGTGTTGCCCGAGGCGATGGAGCACGCCGGCGTGCGCCAGCTCGATCAGATCCGCGACAGGATCTCGCGCGCGATCGGTGAGTCGGGCCCGGACCGCTGGTTAACCGTCGCGTTTACGCGCGACCCGCGCTGGTTGTAACGACGCGTTGCTGGCGCGCTGATCCGCTGATACTGACACCTGTTAGTCCGGCGGCGGCCCACAATCGGGCAGCGCACCTTTCGTCCGTTGCCACGATGTGTTGCGCGGCTAGTCCCCGAACGGATTGCCGGTGTCCTTCACTTCGGTACTGAGGTTGTATTCCGCACGCATGGCCTTGAGTACACCCTCGATGTCGCGCTCGAAGCCAATCGCATTGCCGAAGTGGGTCATGTTCCAGTTGCAGCCTGTCTTGTCAGCCTCCTGCAACTGCGGCCGCGGCACGCGAATCTTCACGCCATCATCGACGATTTCCTGCAGTCGATGAATTCGCCGATTGACCTCCTGCTGAAGCTGCGAGGCATTAAGCGTCTTGCGTATCATCCCTGGTCTCCTTCCGGTTGTTCGAGCCAGTCTAGCGCAAGTGAGGCGTTTCCCGACCTCGCGCTGAAATGCGAGATGCCGCAAAGAAAGCAGGCTGGCCGGTCCGTCGGGATGCGTCAGCGAGCGCCGACACGCGCGAAAGTCTGGCGGCTTTGGACGACGCTAGTTGTGCGCCGCACCACGCATCCGTCTGTTTTCTCTGTCTCCCGACTGAATTGTTTCCCCGATAGCCAGACATACGGATTCCGAGCAACATAGGCATGCGCTACAAGTTGCCAACGTGTAAAACCGGTGGGGGTAAGCATGGGACAACTCGACTTCAGCACCTTCGAGCACGAAGGTTGGGAGCGGGTCGCGCAGGCCTATCATGAGTATTTCGGTGATCTGACCGCGCAGTCGAACCAGGCAATTCTCGAGACCCTTTGCATTCGGCGGGGTGCGCGCTTTCTCGACGTCGCATGCGGCCCTGGCTACCTCGCGGCGGCCGCCGCACTGTGCGGCGCGGATGTCGCCGGTGTCGATTTCTCGGTCGCGATGGTCGACAAGGCGAGACGCGTCTTTCCGGCACTTGAGTTCCGCGTCGGCGACGCGGAGGATTTGCCGTTTCCCGACGAAAGCTTCTCGGCTGTGGGAATCAGCTTCGGAATGTTGCACTTTGCGCACCCCGAGCGCGCACTCGCGGAGGCGCTTCGTGTACTGCAACGTGATGGCAGAATTGCCTTCACGGAATGGGCGGCGCCGAACAAGGCGGTGGGCTTCGACATGGTGTTGAAGGCCATCGAGGAGTACGGGACGACCGATGTGCCCTTGCCGCCGGGACCATCCCTGTTCCGGTTCAGCGATTGGCAGGAATCGAAGCACATGTTGCTCGAGGCCGGCTTCGTCCAACCGGAGGCACGTGAGTTGGACCTCACCCTGGTGCTTCATGCTCCCAATACACCTTTTCATGCACTCCTGCGTGGTGGCGTGCGGTTTTCCGCGTTGCTACACGCGCAGACGCCGGCCGCGCTCGCGTCTATCGAACAGTCCGTCGCACGCGACGCAGAGGCGTATCGCAGCGATAACGGGGACCTGCGGCTTCCGATGAGCTGCGTTCTGGCTTCCGCGGTCAAGCCTTAGGGCACTCGAATATCCAGCGTTCATGTCCGACGGTTTGGGCTCTGTAGCGTGACCCGAACTAGACCGTCGCGGCGAGCTTGAATTGATCGAATCTGGCTACTGGTGGCGACAGTTCCTTGATTTCCAGGCGGTCAACCAGAGCTCCGTGGGCACCGTCAACCAGCCAGTCGCAGATTCGTTCGAGCTCTTCAGCGCGTCCTTGCAACACAGCTTCGACCGAACCGTCCATCCGGTTGCGCACCCAACCCGTGATCGCTCGAGCCGTGGCCTCGTCGATGCAAGCCTGCCGATAACCGACGCCCTGCACGCGACCATAGACTCTCACTAATCGGGTCCGCAAATCGGTATCGAACTGTGGTGTCATGGCGCACGCAACTCCAGGTTGGATAACAGGCAGCGCAGTTGCCGCTCAACCTCCGCGCATCTCGTCACTTTCGCCTGCCGAGTCTGTCGCCTCCCAGTCTGCCTGCGTCGTTGCTGGTGGCGTCGCCGGCTGGACGCGTGTCCACCACGCGGTATTTGCCGGCGCATGGAAGCGGAACTGCGTGCTCCATGCGGCCCAGAACTCCCGCTGCGCGGCTTGGGACGTCGGAAGAACAAATCCTAGCTTCTCAGCGAGTACCGGCAGATATAGGTCAAACGCTGATTTGACAACGTCGCCCCAGCTTCTTGCCTCAAGAATCGCCAGCCGATACGCGACTACCGCAATAGCGGCCGCAATCGCGGCATTCTGCAAAAGATCAGCTAGCACGTAGTTACCAGCCAGCCCGTCCGCAAGCCAGATGTCGAGCGCTCGCACGAACGTAAAGATGGACGTAAAGGAACCCAGAGCGACGAGTCCGACCAGAAAGTCAACTGGAGCTCTCGCGTCCGCAATGATTGCTTGATAGTCCTTGGGGATGACGGCAAGAAGACGCGGCCATACGAATATGCTGTCAACCTTATAGACTTCGCTGGAGTAGCCCTCGAATGCACGCAGCGTGTTTCCGAAGGCCGTAGAAAGAACCAGATTTTCATAGCGAGGGAAATCACGCGCGTTCCGCTCCTGGGTGCGGTACAGCTTCGCCCTTACGGTGGCTCTGTTCAATTCGGCTTTTCTGTATTCCGACGATTCTTTCGAGGCTTTGAGCCGCTCGATCGTACTGTTCTCTGTATCGAGTTCCGTACGAAGGCGTTCTATAAGACCCAGCTGACGATTGCGGCGGTCGCGTTCATCGCGCTTCCAGGCCTCGCGATTGAATGGCCATTTGTATCCTTCGAGGACCTGATAAAACCAGTTGTTCAGTACCAGCAAGAGCAGCGATAGAACCCATACGATAATGAGGACAATGAACAAGCCCCCGACCTTTTCGGTGTCCGAGGTCGCTTTGTTCAGCAAATCCCCAAACAGCGGGATATCCGCATTAGCTGCGAGAAAACCTGTAAAGCCCAGCAGGGCTGGCAAAAAGAAACCGAGGATAAATGCTTTGTCCAGTAGTTTCGATAGGCCCGAGAGCATCGGCGGTTATCCTTGACAGGTTCAGCGACGCACTGGCGGTGGGTTGCCGTCATCGGGGTCTTGCTGCGACTGTCCCGGAAGACCTCCGAACTGCAGAGCCCGGTGAACGGCGTTTAAATCGATGCTTGCCAGTTTGCTCGGTGGCGCTGCTGTGCCGGTGTCGTCCACAAGATGTTGATAAAGAAAATCGACAACCGCTCTGAGAGCATTGAGGGCGCTCGCGTAATCTTGTGCAATCGCAAGGTCATGGACTTCTACGGCGCGCCTCATCACCAGTTCGCGTAGCGGTTCCGGTGCTGATTCGTATTGGCGGGCAAACGCGGCGTTCCGCTTGATCTCTTCGAGCTGGTCGATCGCTATCGACGCATTCCGGCGGGTCTGCCCCCTGGGCACATGCACGGCGGCCCGCCCGACTACTTTGGTCAGCAGTTCGACGATTTCCCGAGACGAGTTTTCTTTCATCTTGGTCCCCTAGGAGGAGGCACATTGCCTCCCGGCCCCGCCCGGTCGTCAGCGCTCGAACCGTTAATGGATGTTAGTACAGCTGTTCGGTAGGAGGAAACAGTAAATCGTGTGCGCATGCCGCAGAGGCGTCGCGTCGGACTTCGCAATAAGTGAACGATCGCGAGGGTTACTGGCTGCCGTCGCTCCCTGTCACAGGGTATTGCATGCGTCGGCACCAAGGTCGACGCGCCCGATTCTTCGCAGAGACATGTTGGTTTTGGACCGCCTCAGCCCGGTCAAAGTGTATGGTGAGTCCCACCATCGAATCCACGTTTGCCGCTGTCGCGCGAGCATTCGACGGGTACACAGCCTGCCAGCGGCACGCTTGCCCGACAGCCCGCTGCGCCGGCACAGCCTTTGCATGCAGAGCCTGCATCAACTGGAGATAGCCATGATGCGATGTTTTGCGGACTTCGCTCCTAAGCAAGCGGTGCGCGGCAGTGCGGCCGTACTGGCGGCCGCCCTACTCGTAGCGGCATGCGGGACCGGCATTGCGGCATTCGCCGGACTCCTCCCGAAATCCGACGGGGTAGCGACTGCAGTGACCGCTACGCCGTTGGTCGAACTGCAGACCACGATGATGAATCTCATCGAATCCGGTTTCGAGGACACATCCACCGCTTCTAATTAATGTTTGAACACAGTTCGGCTCCAAATCTGCTGCCATTAGCTATGCTTCTGTCTGTGTCTTGCGCCTACCGCGTACTGCATGAACATAGGAGCGAAACGTGGCAAGTATTGACTTCGAGAACCTCCGGCAGTTGTTTCCAGTCACCGACGATATTCCAGAAACCGCCCGCCTTGCGGAGCCGATTCATCAGCGGGTCTCGCTCGTCGATGGAGAACTGAAGGCATGGGATGGCGCCTGCAAGACCGTGCTGTCTCCGGTCTGCGTGCGACAAGCTTCCGGCGACGCCGAACAGGTCGTAATCGGCAGTTATCCGGTCATGGGCGAAGTCGAGAGCGATGCCGCGCTGGACGCGGCCGTGCGAGCCTACGACCACGGTCGCGGCGAGTGGCCAACGATGACCGTCGCGCAGCGCATCGGCTGCATGCAAGACTTCATTCGCCTGATGGCGGCCAGGCGCGATGAGATTGTGAATCTGATCATGTGGGAAATCGGCAAGAGCCTAGCCGATTCACAGAAGGAGTTCGACCGCACCATCAGCTATATGCAAGACACGATTGCGGCGCTAAAGGAGCTGGACAACAGCAACTCGCGCTTCGTCATCGCCGAGGGCACCATCGGCCAGATTCGCCGCACACCGCTTGGCGTCGTATTGTGCATGGGGCCTTACAACTATCCGTTAAACGAAACGTTTGCGACGCTCATTCCCGCATTGCTGATGGGCAACACGGTCGTATTCAAGCCGCCTCAATATGGCACGCTGCTGTTCTTCCCGCTGCTCGAGGCATTCCGCTCAGCGTTTCCGAAAGGCGTCATCAACACGATTTATGCACCGGGCGCGGTGGTCGTGCCACACATGCTCGCCTCGGGAAAGATCGACGTGCTTGCGCTGATCGGCTCAAGCAAGGTTGCAGACCATCTGAAAAAGCAGCACCCGAAGTCGCATCGGCTCCGCGCGGTTCTCGGCCTGGACGCCAAGAACGCCGCGATCGTGCTGGCTGACGCCGACATAGACCTCGCCGTGAAGGAATGTCTGCTCGGTACGTTGTCGTTCAATGGTCAACGGTGCACAGCGCTCAAGATCTTGATGGTGCACCGCTCGATCGTCGATACGTTTCTTGAGCGCTTCAACGCAGCGCTCAAAAATCTCAAGGTTGGTATGCCGTGGGAAAAGGGAGTGTCCATTACCCCGCTGCCCGGCATGCATCGCACGGCCTACATGACTCAGGCGATCGACGATGCGAAGGCAAAAGGCGCGGCGGTCGTGAATGAAGGCGGTGGCGTGTTCTGCAAAACGCTTTTCTATCCGGCCGTGGTGTACCCCGTCAAGGAAGGGATGATGCTCTACCGTGAAGAGCAGTTCGGACCGATTATCCCGGTCGTGCCGTTCGATGACATCGATACACCGCTCGAATATGTCATCACGTCGGACCACGGTCAGCAGGTCAGCATTTTCGGCACCGACGCTGCCCAGATTGGCGCGCTGGTCGACCCGCTCGTCAATCAGGTGTGCCGCGTCAATCTCAACAGCCAGTGCCAGCGAGGTCCAGACGTCTTTCCGTTTGCGGGCCGCAAGGATTCGGCGGAAGGTACGCTATCGGTCACCGATGCATTGCGTGCGTTCTCGATCCGGTCCATGGTCGCCGCGAAGGAGACCGACTTGAACAAGACGCTGCTCGACACGATGGTCACGAACCATCACTCGAAATTCGTGAACACCGGTTTTATCTTTTAGCGGCTCAATGCGGCTTTGGGAGGTTTGGCGGTTACGGTGCCGGCGAGAATGCGCACAAATTCTCGTCGGCACCGCACGCATATGTTTTTCTTGATTCTGCATGCGCGAAGCGGGTCACTGCGGGTCCGGATGAGCCAGGCCCGCTTCCTCGATCACCTGCTCGTATTGTTCCACGCCGACTACGGCTCGGTACTCCTGCATCAGCCGGATCAGCGCCTGCGACGTCTTGGAAATCACGCCGTAGACTTCCAACTGCTGAGCGTGCACCAGCGCCTGCCCCAATGTTATGGCCACGTCAGTCTCCTTATTGCAGTTGAACAGCGAGCAAGTCGTTGGCGAACGCGGGCCGGGCGGAGGCGAGCTCCATCAGGTCGACGAAGCCCTTGCTGACCGCAAACTCATGCAGAGCATCATTGCCGCTGTCAGCCTTGATGCGACCGTAGCTTTCGACCATTTTCAGATCGGTAATCAAGTACATCATCTCAACCTCTTTCTGCCGGGAATGTCCCGAGTCGTTACGTGCGTAGCCCGGCGGAAAAGTGCACTCCGTCGCGCCGTTTTCCTCTCCTGCTACGGTTCGAAGCGTAGGTCGCGTCGCTTAATTCAAGCTTAAACAATGCCAGCGGCAGGAGCGTCGCCGGGACGGCGATTCAGAAGCGCTTGCGGCGACGACGAACGCCGAAATCGTGTGCCGGATTCTGCGCGGAGCTGGTCGCCTGCGCTTCGGGTGACCTCGAATATTGCTGCAACGCACTAAGCGACATCCGGGTTGAAGCCGACCTTATCGTTAATCAGGTATTGAAAATGGTTCGACGCCGCCCTGGTCGTAGCCCATTAGCAGCGGGAAGATCTGCCTTGTCTGGCATACCTGCCGGTAAAGTTAACCTACACTCAAGGCGCCTCAGCACCGCGGCCTTGTCCCCGGTGCGTCTGCCGAAATCGCGCGACGCGTGCGACCGTTGAGGACCCGTCGCGGCCCGCACAGGAGAAGAACATGCGCGCGCTCGACATCATGACTTCTTCGGTCATTACCGCCACACCGGATATGACCATCCACGACGCAGCGAAGCTGTTCGTCGACCACCACATCAGCGGCATGCCGGTGCTCGGCGCCAATGGGCAGGTGATAGGCATCGTCAGTCAGGGCGATCTGCTGCATCGTGTGGAAAACGGCACCGGGCACGGCAAACGTCGATGGTGGCTCGAGTTGCTCTCGTCGTCGGCGCGCGAGCAGGCCGCGAGGTATATCAAGGAGCATGGGCATGTGGTCGGCGACGTGATGTGCGAGAACGTCATTTCGATTCCCGAAGACATGCCGCTGCACCAGATCGCCGACCTGATGGAGCGCCGGCATCTGAAACGCGTGCCGGTGCTGAAGGAAGGGCAGCTCGTCGGCATCGTCAGCCGCTCTAACCTGATCCGTGCGCTCGCTTCCGTCGAGCCGATAATCGACACCGGCTCGCACGACGATGCGAGCCTGCGCGACGCAATCGTGCACGAGATGCACGGAAAGCGCTGGGGCCTCGCGAAACAAGGCGTGTTCGTCAAGGACGGCGTCGCGCATCTGTGGGGCATCATCGAATCCGAAGAGGAGAAGCGCGCGATCCGCATCGCCGCGGAAAACGTGCCCGGCATCAAGCGCGTAGAGAGCCATCTGGAATCGCCGAGCGTGATTCCGACGATGTAGACGGAGCGCCGTCCAAGTGCCGAACCTTCCCGGGATGAGTGCGAGCGGCGCGGTTAGGAACCGCGCCGGGCTCGGCTATTTCCTGGAAGGCAGAGCAAGCGACTGCTATTGAATGTCAGTCCGGAATTTCCGGCTCGACCAGCTTCGCCAGTTGCGCGAGTGATTCCTGCCAGCCGAGGTAACACATCTCGACAGGAATCATCTCGGGGATGCCCTCCTGCACGATGTTCAGTTCGGTCCCGCACGACACCTGCCGCAACGAAACGGTCGTATGCATCTGACCGGGCAGATTCGGATCGTCGAAATGGTCCGAATAGCGGATCTTTTCGAACGGCACCAGTTCTAGGTACTCGCCGCCGAACGAGTGACCCTTGCCCGAGCCGAAGTTATGAAACGACATCCTGTAGGTGCCGCCGACGCGCGCCTCCATCTGATGCACTTCGCAGGTGAAACCATATGGCGGCAGCCATTTCGCCATCGCGGCGGGTTCGAGGAACGCTCGATAGATACGCTCGGGCGTCGTGCGCAAAACACGGTGGAATTTGACGGTTCCGGTAGCCATGATGAGGGTGCCTTTCACTGGACGGGTTGAACATACTGTCACGACGCGCCGCCGTCGTGGGAATCGACACGCGCGAGACCAGGCAAAACCCTGGACGGTTCTCGGCACCTGCGCGGCTCCTCGGTCGTTACGACCCTTGCTTGCACTCTGCCGCAATGCTAGCAACGCGTGCTTTCTTTTCCCCTAAGATGGATTGTTCCTGCCATACCCACAAAGGACGATCATGGGTATCGACTCGGCACATCAAACCGCCATCAAAGCTTTCGTGTTCGATGTCTTCGGAACCGTCGTTGACTGGCGAAGCGGCGTCGCGCGCGATGCGCAAGCTTTTCTGCAGCGGTACGCACCGGATCTCGACGCATCCGATTTCGCGGACGCATGGCGACGCGAATATTCGCCCGCGATGGAAGAAGTGCGTAGCGGACGCAGAGCGTATGTGCGACTCGACGTGCTGCACCGGGAGAACCTCGTCAAAGTGCTGACGCGTTTCGGCATCGCCAACGTCCCCGAGCCCGAGATCGATGCGTTGAACCTCGCCTGGCACCGGCTGGACCCTTGGCCCGATTCCGTCGACGCATTGCAGCGCCTGAAGGGGCGCTTCATCATCGCGCCGCTATCGAACGGGAACATTCGCCTGATGGTGGACATGGCAAAGCGTGCCGGCCTGCCTTGGGATGCCATTCTCGGCGCCGAAGTCGTCCGCGCTTATAAACCCTCGCCGCGGGTCTATAGCGAAACGGCGGAAATTCTCGGCATCGCGCCGCGCGAGCTATGCCTCGTTGCCGCGCACAACAACGATCTCGCCGCCGCCCGGCGCGTCGGCCTGTGCACCGCGTTCGTGCTGCGACCCACCGAGCACGGCCCTCAGCAGACCAGCGATCTGGAGGCGGAAGAGGCGTGGGACTTCATCGTCGGCGATCTGCACGAACTCGCGACGCAACTAGGTTGCCCGCGCTGACGCAAACCCACGTAAAGCGACGTACTGCAACAACATGATCGTCTTGCCGTCGACGATTTCCCCTGCGTCGACCGCTCGCAACGCGGCTTGCAACGGCATTTCGATCACTTCGACATCTTCCCCTTCGTCCTCGACGCCGCCGCCATCGTTGACCCGCATCGACGCGTCGTACTCGCCGACATAGAAGTAGAGCTTTTCGGTTACGGAGCCCGGGCTCATGTAGGCCTCGAAAATCTTGTGGACCTCGCCGACGCGATACCCCGTTTCCTCCTCGACTTCGAGCCGGATGCGTTCTTCCGGCGAAGCATCGTCGAGCAATCCGCCCGGCGCTTCGATCATCATGCCGTCGTGACCGTTCACGAACGCGGGCATGCGGAATTGTCGCGTGAGTATCACGTTGCCGGTGCGCGGACTGTGCAGCAGGATCGTCGCGCCGTTGCCGCGATCGTAGGTCTCGCGGTTCTGGCGCTGCCATGTGCCGTCGCGGCGCAGGAAGTCGAACGTCACCTTCTTCAGCGTGTACCAGTCGTCAGATAGCAAGGTCGTGCCGACCATGCGAATCCGGTCTTTCGTTGCAGTCATGGCGCCTCCTGTCGACCATCGACAATGAATCATGGTATCGTGCAACTTCGTGCAATTTCAAGATATTTCGTGCAATACAATGTTGACGACCCAACGCAAGAAAGCGATCCTCGACGAGCTCGCGCGCAACGGGCAGGTGCTGGCTGGCGAGCTGAGCGTGGCGTTTGGCGTATCGGAAGATACGATCCGCCGCGATCTGCGCGAACTGGCCGCGGAGGGGCGCTTGCAGCGGGTTCACGGTGGCGCGTTGCCGGTGTCTGCCGCGCTCGCGTCGTTCGAGCAGCGTCAGGACATCGAGACGCTCGCCAAGCGGCGCATCGCGCGGCGAGCGGTCGAGTTGATCGCGCCGGGGCAAACCGTGATCGTCGACGGCGGCACCACGTCGGCGCTACTGGTCCAGGCGCTGCCGGCGGATTTGCACGCGACCATCGTCACGCATAGCCCGAGCGTCGCGACGGCGCTGGCCGCGCATCCTTGTGTCGACGTGATCCTGATTGGCGGCCGGCTCTACAAGCATTCGATCGTGGCCGTCGGCGCCGCGGCGATGGAAGGCATTGCGCGCATCCATGCCGACCTGTACTTCATGGGCGTGACCGGTGTGCATCCGAGCGCTGGCCTGAGCACCGGCGACTTCGAGGAAGCCGCCATCAAGCGCGCGCTCGCCGCGCGCGCGGCGGAAACGGTCGTGCTCGCGTCGTCGTCGAAACTGAACGCAGCGTCGCGGTTCGTGATCGGCGATATTACGCTCGCACAAACCATCGTGGTCGAGAAGAAAACCAGCGCGGAATTGACGAAGCCGATTGAAGCGGCGGGGGTGACCGTGGTGAGGGCGTAGGGTGTCTTCACGAATTGACTGATTGGCGTGATCGTGGGCCCGAAACCTCGCGCGCCCGCCTCCGAACAAACATAAAACAGACGACTTTTGGAGTGCTAGGATGACGCCCGCACCCGGACTTGTTCCGCGAAACGAGACTGCCGAGGGTGTGAACACGATGATGAAATCGTTGCGTTGTGCAGCCTGATACTCAAGTACAGAGGAGACACTCAATGAAATTTTCGAAGCTGCTGATTAACGCGCTGGCCATCTCCGCCTTCAGCTTTACCGCAGTCGCGGCTCATGCCGAAGATCTGCTCGACTCGGTCAAACGGGCCGGGGTCCTGAAAATTGGTCTCGAAGGTACCTATCCGCCGTTCGACTCGCGCAACAAGGACGGTCAACTGGAAGGGTTCGACGTCGATGTCGCGAAGGCCGTGGCAGCGAAGCTCGGGGTGAAACCGGAGTTCATTCCGACCGAGTGGAGCGGCATCATCGCGGCGCTGCAGAGTGGCAAATTCGACGTGATCATCAATCAGGTCACCATTACCCCGCAACGCAAACAGGTTCTTGATTTCAGCCAGCCGTACACGTACTCGGCAGCGCAACTGATTCAACGGGCCGACGACAAGCGTGAGTTCAAATCGCTCGACGAATTCAAGGGCGACAAGAAGATCGGCGTGACGCTCGGCACCAACTACGACCAGATGGCGCGCGCGGTACCCGGCATCAACGTGCAGACTTATCCGGGCGCGCCCGAGAAGCTGCGCGATCTCGCCGCCAAGCGTATCGACGCGACGATCGACGACCGGCTGATGCTGCCGTACATCATCAAGAACTCGCAATTGCCGCTGCGTACGGGCGCGGTGCTGAAAGGCGCAGATCAGGAAATGGGTATCCCGTTCCGCAAGGACAATCCGAAGTTCGCGAAAGCACTCGACGATGCGCTGACCCAAATGAAGCAGGACGGCACGCTGAAAAAGATCTCGATGCACTGGTTCGGCACGGATGTGACGCAGCCTCTCGCGCAGTAATTTTCTGGTTGTTCTCGCGTACCCGCGCCGGCCTGCAAAATAGTCGACACGGGTACGTCGCTTGCTCGACGAGCGGTTTCTCTCGCGGAATCGCTCGCGATCAACGCTTCCATTGCTTCGAATCGCGAAGCACGCGCAATTGCGAGATTGCCCGCCCCTTCCCCTTCGTTCATCACGTTCCATTCTTTATGCTGAGTGCATACAGGACATGCTGCGCCGCAGTTGCCTGATGCTTCGAAAGCGTGCGATGCTTTCGGAGCCATTGATCCGGCCACCTCGTGTCGGACTCGCAAGTCGTCGGGAGACGACGTCGAATGGCACGCGAAGAGACCAGTGATATGCCCACAACCTTGGAGGCATCATGAGCATTCAATCACTGTCTCGCATCAGCGCCGCATCCAACGCGCATTTCTTCCCCAGCTCAAATAAGTACTTCGTGCCGCGACGTTCGCCGATCACGCTCGGCGTCGCCTGCATCGCCACGCTGGTCTTCGCATCCGCGAGCTGTCTGGCCGATACCCAGGTGGGCGCCGCGCTGCCGCCCGCGCCCGACATTCTGTACGGCGATCTGTTCGTCGCCGTGCAAACCGCGCAGATCTTCAACGACCAGAAGACGTTCGTCGACTCGACACCGAATGGCAGTCCCGCCGCGATCGTACAGTTATACGAAACGCAGCAGAACCAGCCCGGCTTTTCGCTGCAGCAATTCGTCAGTCAGTACTTCACGCCCCCGCCCGATCAGAGCATCACGCCGCCGCCCAATCAGAGTCTGCGCGAGCATATCGACTGGCTCTGGACCGGCCTCACGCGCACGACCACGAGCGCGCCCGACTACAGCTCGCTGATCCCGCTGCCCAAACCGTACGTCGTGCCGGGCGGCCGCTTTCGCGAGGGCTACTACTGGGATACCTATTTCACGATGTTGGGGCTGCAGGAATCCGGACGCGAAGATCTCGTCGACGATATGCTCGACAACTTCGCGTACATGATCGACACCTTCGGCCATATTCCGAACGGCAATCGTACCTACTACCTGAGCCGCTCGCAGCCGCCGTTCTACTCCTATATGGTCGAGCTCGCGGCGCAGAAGGAAGGCAATAAGGTTTATCAGAAGTACCTGCCCGAGCTGCGCAAGGAGTACGCGTACTGGATGCAGGGCTCGACCAGCACGCCGCGCGGCGGCGCGACGCGCAATGTCGTGGTGCTCAACGATGGCACCGTGCTGAACCGCTACTGGGACGAGCTGGACACACCGCGCGACGAGTCCTACCTCGAGGACGTGCAGACCGCGCAGGCGAGCGGCCGGCCGGCCAACGAGGTCTACCGCGATCTGCGCGCGACCGCCGAAAGCGGCTGGGATTTCAGCTCACGCTGGTTCGGCGACAACCAGACGCTCGCCACGGTGCGCACGACGTCGATCATCCCCGTCGATCTGAACAGCCTGTTATTCCATCTCGAGACGACGATCGCGCGCGGCTGCTCGGCGACACGCGACTTCCATTGCGTCGCGCAGTTCATCGGCTACGCGGCACGGCGCGCGGAAGGCATCAACCGCTATCTGTGGAATAGCAACGGCTACTACGGCGACTACGACTGGCAACTGCGCAAATCGCGCGACAACCAGACACCGGCGATGCTCTATCCGCTGATGGCCGGCGTGGCGTGGCCCGATCGCGCGTGGAAGACAGCGCAGACCGTGCAGAGCGTGCTGCTGAAGCAGGGCGGCCTCGCGACGTCGATCTATAGCACCACACAGCAATGGGACGCGCCGAACGGCTGGGCGCCGTTGCACTGGATCGCGATTCAGGGCCTCAAGCGCTACGGACGCGCCGAGCTCGCTCAGTCGATCGGCACACGCTTTCTCGCGGACGTGCAGAACGTCTACAACACGCAGCAGAAGCTGGTCGAGAAGTACGTCGTCGAAGGTGCGGGAGAAGGCGGCGGCGGGGGCGGCGAGTATCCGCTGCAGGACGGCTTCGGATGGACCAATGGCGTGACGTTGATGCTGCTCGATCTGTATGGCAATGGGCAGTGAGGCGCCGCGGCATTTTCAGGCGAGTGCGCTGAGGTTGGCCTTATGATTCCAGACACATCCCCAGTGGAAGCAGAATGATCTGGCTCGCCAATCTTGTTCTGGTGCTGCACGCGCTGATCGTGGTGTTCATCGTCGGCGGACTATTCGCGATCTGGATCGCCCACGGTTTGCGACTTCCGTGGGCGCGCAATCGCGCGTTCCGGACGATACATGTTCTCGCCATCGGTATCGTCGCTACCCTCGCGGTGCTCGATGTGCCGTGTCCGTTGACCGTGCTGGAGGACAATCTGCGCACGGGCGCGGCCGGTCCGCAAGGCTTCATGCAGCGCTGGGTCAGCGCCTGGCTGTATTACGACTTTCCGGCGTGGGTGTTCGTAGTCGCCTATGTTGCGTTCTTGCTGGCGGTGATTCTTACGTGGTATCGAATTCGGCCGCGGGCGTGATTAAATATCGCCTTTTTAGGACAAGTTTCACCGGTTAAATTTACCATTTATTTATATTTTTCAATCGCAATTAATTCCGACAACGCAGCCACGAAAATCCGCAGTTCACCGTCGCTATTCAATGCAATTCGGATAAACCCGCCGCCATTTTTACCCGCTCCACACCACCACGAGTCCTCGCTATCCCGAATAGCATAATCACCGCTCGATCCTTGACAAGACCTCATTTCGCATCCTATTTTCACTCTTGCTGTAATCATTGGAAAGATTCAATTTAAATTTCTCTTGAAATGTCGAGATAATTCGACAGGGAATTCCTTTGTCCACTCAATCGATAATTTGGGAAAGCAAATAGAAATATCAATGCAAGCAATTTGAATTAGTGAATTCCGAAAAGCTGTTCATGCAACCGCTGCGTATCTTCCAACGCGCGTGACCGGCGAAAAGCGGCCTTTGTGTAGCGGTATCACTCACCAGGGAACGAGATGAAACCAGGCAGAAGGAGTACCGACGATGGCCGCGTCCGTCGTCATGGCCGGCTCGCGGCGCTAAGCGCGCTGACGTTCGGAATCGTCATCCTCGGCGGATGCGGCGGCAGCGACGGAAGTTCGTCAGCGTCGGCGGTGCCAGGCAGCATGGCGCAGGTCGCCAATCAGGCGCAAGCCGCATCCGCGCCGCAGACGCCGTCCGCCAATCAGCCCTATACCGATCTCACCACCTATTCGACGAGCGCGACATCCGGCATTGCCTCGTCACTGGTCGGGGAGAAAGCGGCGATCATGCACTACCAATGGACGTCCGGCAGCACCACCATCAACTACACGACGACTACCGGCCATTTGACCGCAATGGATCTGGCGAGCGGCGCACCGGAAGCGACGATGTCCTACGTGGCCTACACGGCGCCCAGCACGAACGGCAAGCCGCGGCCCGTCACGTTCGTCTATAACGGCGGGCCTGGCTCTTCGTCGATCTGGCTGCGTCTCGGATCGTTCGCGCCGACGCGCGTCGCGACCACCGATCCGCTGCTGAACGGCACCAGCTGGCCGAACTACCCGCTCGTGAACAATAGCGAGAGCCTGATCGACACGACCGATCTCGTGTTCATCGATCCGCCGGGAACGGGTCTCTCCGAAGCGATCCTGCCGAACACGAACCAGACCTTCTGGAGCACCGATGCGGACGCGAACATCATGCGCGACTTCATCATCCGCTACCTGACGGTCAATTCGCGCAGCAGCTCGCCGATCTATCTGTACGGCGAATCGTACGGCACGCCTCGCACCGACATCCTTGCGCTCGCGCTGGAATCGGCCGGCGTGCATCTGACGGGGATCACGCTGCAGTCTTCGATCCTGAACTACTTCGCGGATGCGATCGAGGCGGTGGCGATCACGGGTTCGCCCGATCAGCTCGCGCTCGAAACCGACACGTTGAGCGGCTACCTGCCGGGCTATGCCCAGGTCGCGGCGTACTACAACCAGGTGTCGCCCGCGCCTGTGAGTCAGGCGACTTACGCGCTTCGCAGCGAGGCGTTCGTGACCGCCAACTACAACCTGTTCAAGAATTACTCGCTGTACTGGACCCTGAGCCAGCTCGGCGCGCCCACCTACGCGGGACCGCCGAACTTCCCACCGACGTGGCTCGAGAAGTTCTGGGACGCCGAATCCGGCCTCACGTTGCAGGCGATGCAGGGCTACTTCAACATCAATCCGTTCAATATCACGCTGGTGCCGGGTTCGACGATCGGCCGCTACGATGGTCGCGTGTCGTTGCCCAACTCGGACCCGCGCCTGCAGAGCGATGGCGACCCGTCGGACATCCTGATCTCGCTGCCGTTCACCAACGCGTTGGCGACGCAAATGCCGGATTACCTCGGCTACACGGCACCGAACGCCGCGTATATGCCGCTGAACGACGCGGTCATCGAGGCGTGGGACTTCTCGCACGGCGGCCAGCCGCTGCCCGACACGATCCCCGATCTGCTCGGCGCACTGAAGCTGAATCCGCAACTGAAGGTGCTGGCGGAGAACGGCTATCACGATCTCGCCACGCCGTTCTTCAATACCGAGAAGCAGCTCGCGCGACTGAAGACGGTACAGGGCCTCAAGCCGAATCTGCAGGTCAACTTCTTCCAGGGCGGACATATGATTTATCTGGACGACGTGGCGCGCCCGCAGATGAAGGCCGATCTGGCGGCCTTCTATGCCGGCACGCCGATAGCCGGCGCACTCACGCTCGCGACGCTGCCGCAGCCCTGGGCCGATGAAGCGCCAGCCGCTACGCCGACGAGCGAAGCGGTCGCCGCGGCCGCACCCTGATCGATGGTGGTTTCGCTTCGCGCGAGACCCTCTCACTACTTCTTATGGCGAATGATCATGTCTTCAATCGATATCTTGCGACGCACGCTGGCGTTGATCGTCCTCGGTGTGGTCGTCGGTAGTGCGCACGCGCTGCCGCCTCAGCCGGTGGCGTCCGTGACCCTGCCCCACGGCGGACACGGCGTCGACGGTCCGTTCTTTCCTCATAACCGTGCCAGCGCGGTCGCGCCGACCACCGGCTCGACGCTGCAGCAGCAGGCTCAGCAGCGCATGGAGAGCAGGCTGGGCGCGAATTCGGTGCTAAACAACGGCTCGTCGATCACCAAGGCTCAGGCGCAAAGCAGCGGGCTCGGCTATATCGCCAGGCATTTTGACGAGATCGATAGCGCGCATTCGGGTCGTGTGACGTTGAACGACGTGCGGCAGTATCTGCAGCAGCATCAACAGTGATGGTCCCGTAGTCCATGGGACAGATGTGACGGCCGGCGGCGCGTCGCTGTCGTGCGACGCGTCGTCGGCCGCATGTGACTACGCGGCACGCGGATCGGGTACGCTCACTTCGCCGCCGCCTGGATCATCTTCCATCCATTGCCCGCCGGATCGCGAAAGCCCGCATCGACGCTGCCGAAACGATCCACCGGCTCCTGCGTGAATTCCACGCCGCGCGCCTTCAACTGCTCGTAGCTCGCGCGACAGTCGGTAACGGACAACACCAGCGGTGGCATCGCTCCCTTCGCGACCATCGCGCGCAGCGTTTGCGCGGTCGCTTCATCGTGGATCGGCGGCCCCGGCGCGAACAGTCCCAACTGGAAAGTCGGCTGCTCCGGGTGCTGGACCGTGAGCCAGCGATAAGCGCCGTTGCGCACATCCGTGTGAACGCGAAAGCCGAGCTTGTCGACGTAGAACGAAAGCGCCGCGTCCTGATCGTCGACGTACAAACCGACCACATTGATACCCTGATTCATGACTCCTCCGTCGGTGGTTGAGGGCTCGACTGTATCGCTGACCACCCGGCGGCGCTTCTCCAAAACTGCGCCAGGCACGCGCGCCGGTTCAATGCAATTCGTTGAACTCGACGCGCCCGCCCTTCATCACCAGCGGGATGCGCTCGCCCTGGCCCGTCAGGCAACTCAAATCGCGGAATGGATCGCCGTCGATCACCAGCACGTCGGCAAAGGCGCCCGGTGTCAGCCGTCCCAGCTTACCCGTCATGCCGAGAATCTCTGCGCCGATGGTGGTGGCGCTGCCGATTATCTCGGCGGGAGTCAGCACTTGCGCGCGGATCGAAAACTCGTCGCTTTGCATCCGATGGCCCGGCCCGAGCAGATCGGAACCGAAGCCCATCTTGACCCCGGCGCGCCTGAAAATCTCCAGCGACTTCAAGCCGGCTTCACGCACGGTGTCGATCTTGGCCGCGCTCTCGGCCGACAGGCCATAGCGCACGCCCTCGCTATGCAAGGCCTCGTAAGCCACCAGCGTGGGTACCACGTACGCGCCGCACTCGGCCATCAGGTCGGCGGTCGGCGCATCGATCAGATTGCCGTGCTCGATCGTGCGCACGCCGCAGCGCACCGCGCGACGCATCGATTCAGCCGTATAGGCATGCGCCATCACATAGGTGCCGCGCGCCTCGGCTTCGGCGACGACCGCGCGAATCTCGTCCTCCGAGTAGCCGAGCGCGCCGATCGGATCGGTCGGCGACGCGACGCCGCCGGAAGCCATGATCTTGATCTGGTCGGCGCCCATCTGCAGTTCTTCGCGCACGGCGCGGCGCAACGCGTCGACGCCATCGACGACCCGGCTCAACGCGCCGACGCGCACGCAGCAATTGCAAGGCGCGTCGCCGGGCATGAAGTCGGTGCGCGCGCGGCCGTCGCCGTGGCCGCCGGTCTGGCTCAGCGCGCGTCCGGCAACGAACAGGCGCGGCCCTTGCGCGAGGCCCATCTCGACCGACTGCTTGAGCGCGAAGCCGGCACCGCCCGCATCGCGCACGGTCGTGAAGCCGCGCCGCAGGATGCCGCGCATGATCGGCAACGCCTTGAGCGTGACGAATACGTTGGGCATGTTCACCTGGCTCGGCAAATCGAACTGCGTCGCGACCATATGCGCGTGCAGGTCGATCAGGCCCGGCATGATGGTTTTGCCTTGCAGATCGATGACCTGCGCGCCGGGTGCGTCGATCGGCTGCGGCGAGACTTCCTTGATCGTGCCGCCTTCGACGAGCAGATTGTGACCCGGCTGCAAAGCATGATGCAGTGGATCGAGCAAAGCGGCGTTCTTGAACAGAATGCGGTCCATATGTTGTTCCCGGAGTTGCAGGGTGCGAGCGCGCGATGCGCGCCCTATCAGCGGTTCAGCGGTTCAGCGGTTCAGGCGCATCGCGGCAATTTCTTCGAGCGACCGGCCGCGAGTGGACACGCCCATGATCAGAACGGCGAGCGCACCGATGATCAGCACCAGCGTCGTGCCGCCGAAGACCCCGCCGAAGCCCAGACGCGGATACAAAAAGCCGACCAAAATCGGCGCGGCAATCGCGCCGAGGCGGCCGATCGCCGATGCGACGCCCATGCCGGTCGCGCGCACTTCGGTGGGGAACACTTCGGGCGTGTACGCATAGACGCCGGCATAAGTCCCGTTCATGAAGAACGACAGCAAAAAGCCGGAGGTCAGAATTTCGGCATCGCTGTGCGTGAGCGCGAGTCCCAATGCTGAGAAACCGCCGAGCGCCATGTACGTGACGATGGTCGCGCGGCGGCCGATCTTTTCATTGAGCCACGCGCCCGAGAAGTAGCCGGGAATCTGCGCGAGGTACATGACCAGTGAATACGAAAAGCTGCGCGTGATCGTCATGCCGTTTTGCACCAGCAGCCCGGGAATCCACGTAAAGAACGCGTAGTAGCTGAACGTGATCGACAGCCACATCAACCAGGCCATCGCGGTGATGCCGGCCAGTTGTCGCGACCACAGCGCCTTGAGTTTCGCCAGTGGTGTACCGGACGCGACGGGGGCCGGGGCGCTGACGCCGGCCGCTTGCTCCGGCAGCAGCGGCAAGCCGGCGGCGCGTACCACGGCTTCCATCCGTTCGACGATCACCTCGGCTTCGGCGGTTCTGCCACGGCTGTCGAGCCAGCGCGGTGATTCGGGCAATGCGCGCCGCCACCACAGCAGCATGACGATCGGCAGTGCGGTAATCACCGAGACGACACGCCAGGCGTCGGGCGCGAGCGGTATGACCAGATAACCGAGTATCGCGGCGAACACGAAGCCGAACGAGAAGAACGCCGCCAGACTGCCGGTGAAGGTGCCGCGATATTTGCGCGCGCAGAACTCCGACAGGAATGGCGCGACGATCGCGCTTTCGGCCCCGGTGCCGAGCCCGGCGACGATGCGTGTCGCCATGAAGAATGGCCAATTCTGCGCGGTGGCGCTGACGAGCGATGCAAGGCAGTAGATGATCAGTGCCCACACCATCACTTTGCGCCGGCCGATCACGTCACCGAGAATGCCGGCGAGCGCGGCGCCGAAGAAGTAGCCAATGAAGGTGCCGCTGCCGAGCACGCCGGTCTGCACGCTGCTCAGATGCCACTGGTTGCGCAGCACTGGCAGCATGAAGGCTAGTACCGCGGCATCCATCGCATCGAAGACGTAGCCGAGTCCTCCCATCCAAAGTAGTTTGCGATGAAAGCTCGAGTACGGCAGGCGCTCTATACGCGCGGGAATCGTCGACATAGCTTCCTTCCAGAAAGGGGGCGCCGTGGCACCGGGCTTGGTCGAACGAGTATAGGAAGCCGAAATGAGCGGGTCTTGGTTGGAAACCGCACCGAACATGCGGATTCCGGCATCACGGCGCGTCGAACGCGAGCGCTGTCTGATTCACGACTTTTCGCTGGCAGGAGGCTCGGCAGCGTCGCCGCTCGCGCGGCGGCGCTTTTCCAGAACCGCGGTCGTCAGGTCCGGGCGTTGAGCGGCTTTCAGCACACAGGCGGGCACGCGATCGAGGTCGGCCTGATTGGCGCGTGCCTGCACGCGCATCTCGCTCGGGCTCAGGCCGGTGATGTCGCGAAACACGCGGCCGAACGTGCCGAGGCTTTCCCAGCCGGTCGCGAACGCGATGTCCGTGATGCCGAGGTCGGTGTCACGCAGCAAGGTGGTGGCCTGCTCGATACGCCGCGTCAACAGATAGCGATGCGGCGGCACGCCGAAGGCCCGCTTGAATGAGCGCGCGAAGTGCGCTTCCGACACGCCGCTGACTTCAGCCAGGCGCCTTACCGGCCAGGCTTCGTGCGACGCGGCATCGATGCGGTCTTTCGCGCGCAGCAGGCGGCGCAGCAGCGCAGGGTCTTCGAGTGCTTCGGCGCCGCCCGAGATGGGAAGAGGCTGGACTTCAGGGTCGTGTGAGCGGGACATGGCTGCGGCGACTCGCGCTGGCCGCAACCCGAGGCCATGAAGGGTTGGACGCAGCGGCCGCTTCAAGCGGTCTGCTCGGTCTTGCCATATGTGAGCCGGCCGTTTTTGGACAGCAGCACCGCAACCGGCCGCGTCATTTCGAACTCGGAGAAAATGATCGTCATGCTGGCAGTGATCGGCACCGCGAGAAAAGCGCCCGGCACGCCCCATAACGCCGACCACACCGCCATGCTCGCGACGATCGCGAAGGGGCTGAGGTTCAGCGAGTTGCCCGTCAGATACGGATCGAGAATATTGCCGATCACGAAGTGAATCGCGGACAGCGAAACCAGCACGACCAGGATCGAATTCAGGTCGCCGAACTGCAGTACCGACATCAGCACCGGGAACGCAACCGCGAGCACCGAGCCGATATATGGCACGTAGTTCAGCAGCGCGGTCAGTATCGCCCACAGCCCGGCGAACTCGAGGCCAACGCTGCGCATCGCGAGCCAGCAGAGCCCCCCGAGCAGCACGCCGAGAAACGTCTTCAGCGCGAGATAGGCGCCAATGCGCCGGTTGATGTCGATGACCACGCCGCGAATGCGCGCCGCGTTCGTCGAATTGGCGGTCATGTTCGCGAGCTTATCGCCGAACGTCCGGCGCTCGAACAGCAGAAAACTCGCATACAGCACGATCACGAACAGGTCGATGATCATCGACGACAGCGACGCCAGCAGACCCGTCACCATCGCCTGAATGTTCAGCTGCGTGAGTATGTTCCGCCGCAGTGACTCCCAGGTCGGCTCGCTTTCGAGGTGCAGCAGCGTCGAGATCTTGTGGATCATCAGCAAGAGCGAGTCCTGGTAGCGCGGCGCGAGCGCGACGAGCGCGTCATAGTTGGCGACCAGCATGTCGACCGCGAAGAAAATCGCGGCGCCGATCAGGAACATCGACAGTCCATAGCGCAACTGCACCGGCAGCCGCGGGCCGATCACCGGAATGCGTTGCAGCAGCCGCGTGAGGTCGACCACCAGGTACACCGCGATCGCGCCGAACACGATCGGCACGAAAACCGCACGCCCGATATACAGCACCCAGCCCACAATCAGCAGCAGCACCACTACGTATATGGACGCTTGCAATCTGTCGGTCATTGGTCAGTGCTCCATGAATCCGCAAACAGGTGCGCCCGGGCTCAACGCGAGGACGAAGGCGATCGCCGCGCACGCGCCCGCCGTACGAGCCCCTTACACAGCGGGCCGCGCGATGGGCAGAACTGATCTTCGCACAGAACGATGACAGCTCACATAAAAAGCGCGCCAGATCGTTCCGTCCGCAAGCTTCAGGCCGATACCTCGAAATGCGCCAGCAGAATGTCGCGAAACGTTGTGATGAGCCGCATTCGCTGGTGAAACCCTTCTGTTACGCTGTTTTAATCGGTTTCAATCACCTGACGTGATCCGACGCGAGCGCCTGCGCCACGCGGTGGTAGCGCTCGGTCCAATCCACGCAGTGAAGCCCGCGCCGCGCGTCGCGGTGCGATGTCCGCACCAGGTCTGTGCGTGATGTCCGCTGCACGCATCCCTCTCACCTCACCGCATGGAGAACGAGATGCTGCAACGGCTGGGTTCGCGATTCTTCGCATTGGGTCTGATCTGGACATTGTCCGCTTGTGGCGGTGGTGGTGGCGGCAGCGGCGCGGAACCCGGCAGCACCGGCTCGAACGGAGCGGCCGGCGCGACCACGCCCGCATCGAGTCCCGCACCCGCGTCGAGCCCGACACCGGCATCGAGTCCAACTCCTGCGTCAAGCCCGTCGAGTGCATCGGATGCGAGCGCGACGACGCCCAAGCTCGCCGCCGCGACGCCGATCATCGACGGCACGACACTCGGCGCCGCCATCTGGCCCGCGGGCGCTACGTCAACGGGCGGAACCGGTCAGCCCGTCGGCGGACTGAACTGCGCTTTGCGCAGCACCGCGTACACGTATGCGCACGTCTCGATCTACCAGAACGGGCAACTCCTGACGCTGCCGCCCAACATCGGCATGGTCGAGCCGACCATCAGCGCGCCGACTGGCTGTGCGTATCCGGTGCACACGGTCGATTCGAGCGGCAAGATCCATATGGACGCGACGACCGGCGCGACCTATACGCTCGGCCAGTTCTTCTCGATCTGGGGCGAGCCGCTGAGCGCGTCGAACGTGGCGGGTCTGACCGCCCCGCCGATCGCGATCTACGTGAACGACGGCGGCACGCTCACGCAATACACGGGCGACCCGGCGAGCCTCGTGCTGAAGCCGCACGACGAAATCACGATCATGGTCGGCACGCCTGTCACCCAAGTGCCCACCTATACGTGGACCGATCCGCCGCCGTTCGACCCGAACCCGATCACGCTCGTCTTCGGAGGCGTGGTCGGCTCGTCGTTCTGGCCGAACGGCACGACGTCGACGGGCGGCAATGGCACGCCGGTCGACGGCCTGAGCTGCGCGCCGAACATGAGTGTGCTGTACCACGTGCACGCGCACCTCGCGATCATCAAGGACGGGCAATGGCTCGCGTTGCCGGCGAACGTCGGCATCCTGTCGCAATGCACGTACGAGATGCACACGCACGACAACACCGGCATCATCCATATCGAAGCGCCGGACCAGAAAACCTATACGCTCGGCGACTTCTTCGATATCTGGGGCGAGCCGCTGACGAGCACGAACGTCGCGGGCATCATGGGCGACGTGGTCGCGTATATCAACGACAACGGCGACTCGCGCCGCTATATGGGCGACTTGCGCAATATCGAACTGACGTCGTTGCGCGACATTACGCTGCAGATCGGCACGCCGCCGGTGAGCACGTTGGCGACGTATTCGTGGTACGAGCCGCAGTAACATCCGCCGCAGGCCGCGTCACTTCGCCGTGACGCGGCTTCAACGCGGCGTACCCGAATGCCCGATGCCGCCCGGCCGGCCCGGCACGATGCCCGCGACGGAGCGCGGCGCCGCGTTCGCGACCAGAATCATCGACGCGCCCGCGAGACCGCTCGACACATGCTTCAACGCATGACCGGCGATCACGTGATGCGTGAGCTCCCAGATCTGCCAATCGAGGCTTTCGAAAATCTTCGCGACCCCGTAGAAGACGATCACGAGCGTCCATGCGATTACACCGTCCACCTTCCGCGTGAGCGTCATGCCGACGATCAGCATGAGCCCGCCGAACTGAAGAATCGCGTAAGGCCACAGGCTGTTGAACACCAGCCAGTAGCCGACAGTGGCGGGCGACACGACCACCATGATCAGCATCTGCGCCCAGCCGACGCGCTGTGCGCTCCACGACGTCCATAGCATCGCGAGAATGCCGGCGAACACGATCGTCATCGGCAGGCGATCCCAGACCAGCGTCGCATCGTTCGGCGCCATGTGGTAGTAAGCCGAGCCGAACGCGGTGAAGAGCAGCCCGAACGCGGCGACGACCATGCCGGGGAATTGCGCCGGCTGGTTCGACGCATGACGCCGGACCCAGCGCAGACAGAGCACCCCGGCGATCAGAATGACGACGTTCGACAGCACGTCCGCCGCATTGTGCAGCGGCCCCAGCGAGCGCTGATCGGCGAAGTGGTGATAGGAGGCCGGCTGCGCGAGCGGCCATATCAACTGCAGCACCGTGCCCGCCACGAAAAGCAGCACGCTAGCCAGCAGCAAGCGGGAGATCTTCACGTTGCTCGACTCCACAGTGGGCGAAACGCTCGAAGGCGCCGTGAACCGGGACGTTTACACCTCTCGACCACCGGTTACGCTGACGCGAAACGGATCACGCTCGCTCGCACAGAACCTATCCGGTCGATGCGCGGCCGGGTTGGCCCCCGTGCGAATTCGCGCAGCCTGCCCGTATCATCGGACAAAGCGCCTGGCGCAACAAGAGCGTCGGGCGGCGCACCGATGGACATGCGCTCATAGTATTCTTCTCAACCAATGCAAGCTGCGTGCAAGAACGCGCGACCCAAAGGAAGACCCGGACTCCATGCAAGCGCAGACACACCACCCGTCGTTCCCGCATCGTCGATGGAAGGGCGCGCTGTGCGCGCTGCTGTGCGCAAGCCTGCTCGCTGGCTGTGCGCGGTTACCGTCGCTCGAGGACCGCAAGGAGTCGCATGCGTTGTCGCCCGCGGTGGCGGCCACCACGGATCTCGGTCGCGCGGTCGCGCCCGAGCTGGCCGCGCACGCGGGACTCGCGGGCATTTATCCGCTGGCGGATGCGCATGTCGCGTTTGCCGCGCGCATGGATCTGATCCGTTCCGCGCAACGCACGCTCGACATCCAGTACTACATCTGGCGCGACGATCTGACCGGCACGCTGCTGCTCGAACAGATCCACGAAGCGGCGGACCGGGGCGTGCGGGTGCGCCTGCTGCTCGACGATCTCGGCATCGCGTCCGCGCTCGACCCGACACTCTCGGCGCTCAACTCGCATCCGAACATCGAGGTGCGCCTGTTCAACCCGTTCGTCGTGCGCAACCCGAAATTCCTCGGCTTCGTGACCGACTTCTCACGCGCCAATCGGCGCATGCACAACAAGTCGCTGACCGCCGACGCCACCGCGACGATCCTCGGCGGCCGCAACATAGGCGACGAGTACTTCGATGCCACCGACGGCGTCGTGTTCGCCGATCTCGACGTCCTCGCGATCGGACCGGCCGCGGCCGACGTGTCGCGCGATTTCGACCGCTATTGGGCAAGCGCGTCGGCGTATCCGGTCGACAAGATCCTGCCGCACGAGAGCGTCGACGAACTGGCCACGCTGGAGCGTGAGGCGAAGGCGATCGAACAGGACCCTGCCGCCGCGGAGTATAAGGAAGCGCTGCGCGGCCCGCGCGTCGTGCAGAACCTGCTCGACGACAAGCTGCCGCTCGATTGGGCCAAAACGAAGATGATCAGCGACGACCCCGCGAAAGGCCTGAACGACGCGCCGCCGGAAGCGCTGATTTCGCACCAGCTACGCGAAGTGATGGGCCAGCCGACGAAGTCGCTCGACCTCGTCTCGCCATACTTCGTGCCGGCGAATACGGGCACGCAGTATCTGAGCGGCCTCGCCGCTCAGGGCGTCGATGTGCGCGTGTTGACGAACGCGCTCGAAGCGACCGATGTCGCCGCCGTGCACTCGGGCTATATCAGGCGGCGCGTCGAGTTGCTGCAAACCGGCGTGCACCTGTACGAATTGCGGCGCGTCGCGGGTATCACCCAGAAGAAAGAACAGTCGCCGGGGCCGTTCGGCAGCTCCGGTTCGAGCTTGCACGCGAAAACTTTCATCGTCGATTCCCAGCGGGTTTTCGTCGGTTCGTTCAACTTCGATCCGCGCTCCGCGCATCTGAATACCGAGCTTGGCCTCGTCATCGACAGTCCCGATCTCGCAACGCGGGTCGATCGCAAGTTTCTCGCGCTGCTGCCGACGGTCGCGTACGCGGTGCATCTGGACGCAAACGGCAAGCTGCACTGGATCGAAAC
This sequence comes from Paraburkholderia atlantica, assembly GCF_009362785.1. GTDB lineage: Bacteria > Pseudomonadota > Gammaproteobacteria > Burkholderiales > Burkholderiaceae > Paraburkholderia > Paraburkholderia atlantica. The sequence continues at coordinate 166,445 of NZ_WHNQ01000013.1, read as the reverse complement.
CAACGACGGTGTCGAAACCCGCCACGACACCGAACCGAATACGACGTGGTACGCACGGCTCGGCGTCTGGATGCTGTCGATTATGCCAATTGAGTCGTTGCTATAGCGTGCGGTTCAGAATCGTCGCAAATCGCGATCCCGCAATGGATCGGGCGAGCGCTGCGTCGCGCGCAACACGCCATTGGTATCGAACGCAAAATTGAACAGCATGTGGTGGATGTTGTTTTCGATGTAGCGGTATGACCAGACTTCGCGTTGCGAGAGCCGGAAAAACTGTGTCTGCACGGGGCGGCCGAAATTGGTCAGCACATCGTCGCGCGTCCATTTGCCGATTTCCGCGCGATTGAATTCGCTCAACTGCAAAACCTGACGCACGCTCACGATCTTGCCTGAAGCGTCGATGTCGGCGGCGACGGTGGTCGAGCCCATCGGCTGGGTCGGCCACATCAGCCGGCGGCCGCCTCCGGGCAAGTCATAGGTTTCGCGCGGCGGACCCATGCGGGCGATGATCGCCGCTTGATCCTGGCCGGCCTGGAATTGCTGCCACGGTTGCGCGCAAGCCGCGAGCATCAACGCCGTCACGCACGTGAGCGCGGCGCGACGCAACGTCAGCGGCGTGCGCGCAGTACGTGCACCAGCGTTCCGAACGTGGGCGAGGCGGGTAAGCATGGGTTCCTCCCGTTACGTTCGATCGCGCGTCGATCTGGAAACCCTTAGCGCGCAAAAGCCAACGCGACACGGGCTGTGCGCCCGCTCGCCGATGGCTGCAGTCAGGTAACCGACGCTTACTGCACCAGCTTCGCGCGCAAACGCGAGTGCTCGTCCGCGGAAATGGAACCGGACGCTTTCAGCTTGTCGAGCTTCTCGATTTCGTCGGCGACGCTGAAGCCCACCACATTGCGCAGATCTTCGCGCACCTGCTTGGCCCGCGCCTGATCGCGTTCCGCCATGCCGCGATGCTGCGTGAGCAGATACGCGAAGATGCCGATATACGGCAGGATGATCAGGAAAATCACCCACAGAACCTTGCCCCATCCGGACACGTCATGACGGCGGAACAGGTCGCTCGACACCGTGATCAACAGCCAGAACCACAGAATAAAGATGAAGATGGAGAAAACGTCGGCCAGAAAATTCGGGAATGTGAAACCATCATTAAAGAAGAGCATTGTTGTTCTCCAGTCATTCCGGTTGCAATTGAAAGGCGTAACGGATTTCGACCTATGGTTGCCCGCTATGGATGGCGCATACGATTAGCATGGCAGCGCGCTGAAAATCTACCATGACCGCATGTCGATGCGGCGCGCGCATTTCCTACTGTATGAAAGACATGCATCGGGTTCAATGGCTCGTTTAAAGTCACACGCCCGCCGTCCGGCGCGTTTCATTTGTCCTCCTCATTTCGGGCGCGGCAAATGCATGATGCGGACCTTTTTGTCTTTATAGACTATTCCGATCAAGTAGCGCGAGCAATTTTCAAGGATTCCCTGCGATTGGCGATTTCTGACGATGCGGCGATCATTCCGCATGGCATTGAACATGCGTCATGTGAAAACGATGTCAAAAGCGAGCGCGAATGCCCTGCAAAAAAAATGCCAAAGGAAACAAATCTGAATACATCCGGACGCACGCGTTATCGGCTAGCGCGGACCACCAGCGCGTCAGCAGGTGCCGCAGCGGGATCGGTCACCTCGATTGTCATATGCGTGAGCGCGCTTTTCGCTGCAAACGCATCGAGCCACTGCCGGGCGAGGCGCGGCAGCACGTGCTGTTCGATAAAGCCGATCAAAAGACGCGCACCGGTCTCGTGCACGAGGCAGCGACCGACAATGTAGTCCACCACCTCCGACGCATAACTCAGCGCGATGCGGTTGTTGTCCGCCATGCGCCGAACGACTCGATCGAGATGCAAACGCACGATCCGCGCGAGCGAATCCGAGCCCAGCGGACGATATGGCACCAGCGTCATGCGCCCGAGGAAGGCCGCCGGAAACGCCTTCAGCAATTGCGTGAGAAGCGCGGAACGCAGACCTTCAAAATCCGGCGCAAGCATTTCATCCGCGCATAGGCTCGCGCTCAGATCGGCGCCCACATTGCTGGTCATCAGGATGGTCGTATTGCGGAAATCGATGAAGCGACCATCGCCGTCTTCCATGTAACCCTTGTCCAGCACCTGGTAGAACATTTCGTGCACGTCGCCGTGCGCCTTTTCAATCTCGTCGAGCAGCACGACCGAGTACGGACGCCGGCGCACCGCTTCGGTCAGCACGCCGCCCTCGCCGTAACCGACGTAGCCAGGCGGCGCGCCCTTGAGTCCCGAGACCGTATGCGCCTCCTGGTACTCGCTCATGTTGATCGTGATCAGATTCTGCTCGCCGCCGTAGAGCGCTTCGGCCAATGCGAGCGCGGTTTCCGTCTTGCCGACGCCGGACGGCCCCGCGAGCAGGAACACGCCGAGCGGCTTGCGCGGGTCCGCGAGCCCGGCACGCGCCGTCTGCACGCGCTCGCCGATCTGCTGCAACGCGTCGTGCTGGCCGATCACGCGCGCCGCCAGCGTGGCGGGCAGCATCTGAACGGCGCTGACTTCGTCGGTAATCATGCGTCCGACCGGAATACCGGTCCAGTCAGAGACGATGTCGGCGACGATCGCTTCGCCGACTTCCGGAAACACGAATGGCGTGTCCGCCTGCAGGTTCGATAACGTCAGCTCCAGCTCGCGCAACGTCTGCAGCTCGCTCGCCGCGCTATCGCGCGCGTCGGCCTCAGGTTCGCGTTCTGCGGCGCGCCCGCTCACGACCTCGCGCGCGCCCGCCAGCGCCTTCGCCGCCTCGGACTGGCCCCGCCAGGCGGCTTCGACAACACGTTCCTCGAACTCGAGCGTTGCGATCGCCGCGTTGATGTCGGCCAACGCGGCCTCGCTGCCAAGCCCGATGCGCACCTCGTTCCCGAGCAGCTCGGCTTCGACGCGCGCGGCTTGCAAGCGCTCGCGAATCCGCTGTAATTCGCGCGGCGGCGCATGCTGCGATAGCGCGACCCGCGCGCAGGCGGTGTCGAGCAGGCTGATCGCCTTGTCCGGCAACTGACGCGACGGAATATAGCGATGCGATAGCGTCACGGCTGCGCGAATCGCTTCGTCGAGAACCACGACGCCATGATGGCTCGCGAGCGTGCCCGCGAGTCCGCGGACCATGTCGATCGCGGACGGCTCCTCGGGCTCGGCGATCTGCAGCACCTGAAAGCGCCGCGTGAGCGCCGGGTCCTTCTCGATGTGCCGCTTGTACTCGGACCACGTCGTCGCGCCGATCGTGCGCAACGTACCGCGGGCGAGCGCGGGTTTCAGCAGATTTGCCGCGTCGCCGGTGCCGGCCTGGCCGCCGGCGCCGACCAGCGTGTGAATCTCGTCGACGAACAGCACGACCGGCGCCGGCGACTTCGCCGCCTCCTCGAGTACCGACTTCAGCCTGGCCTCGAACTCGCCCTTCATGCTCGCGCCGGCAAGCAGCGCACCGACGTCGAGGCTCAACAGCCGCACGTCGGCAAGTTTCGGCGGAACTTCGCCGGCCGCGATCGCGCGCGCGAGCCCTTCGACCACCGCGGTCTTGCCCACCCCGGCGTCGCCGGTCAGAAGCGGATTGTTTTGACGCCGGCGCAACAGCACGTCGATCATCGTGCGAATCTCGACTTCGCGGCCAACCACCGGATCGATTTCACCGGCGCGCGCGCGTGCGGTCAGATCCGCACAAAACTGTGCAAGTGCCGCGCCCTTCGCCGATGCTGCGAGCACACCGGACGCCTCGCCCGGCACCGCGGACGAAAAGTCGCTCCGGTCGTACGGGGTGTCTTCCGCTTCGGGGGAATCGGCAATCCAGGCCGGCAACGCATCGTGAAGGCCCTCGACGGCAATCTTGCCGAACTCCGGCGAAATGGCCAGCAGCAAGCGCCGCAGTTCCGGCGTCTCGACAAGCGCCGCCATCAGCCACGCACCGCGAATCCGGCCGTCGCCGAAGGCCAGCGTCGCGACGACCCACGCTCGCTCGATTGCCGTCTCGACATGATGCGAAAAATCCGTGAGCGCGCTCGCGCCCGACGGCAGCGCGGCGAGCGCCGTCTGCAGGTCCCGCTCGAGCAGTTCGCGGCTGATGCCGCAGTGTCTGACGATGCGGTGCAGGTCGCCATCGGACTGCGCGAGCAACTGATGCAGCCAGTGCACCAATTCGATATACGGGTTGCCGCGCAGCTTGGAAAACACCGTAGCGGATTCGATGCTCCTGAAGAGCGTCGCGCCGAGCTTGCCGAACAACGCGTGGCGTGAAATGGACATGATGATGTTGCAGGTAAAGATGTTTGTTCCGGAAAAGGCGTGGCCCTGCCCTGGCATCCGGCGCTCTGCGCGCAGGTATCCGAGAAAGCACGCTGACCACACTGATCGAGTGACAAAGGATAGCCGGTCGATCGCTGCGTGTATTTGGGCCGTCGCCCATATTCCGCTGAAGATGCGCGAAGTAGCATTCACATCTTCCAGGCGCCAACCCGCATTTTTAGTTGGTGATCCTTTTATTTCTTGTCGGGAGAGTCTTTTACGAATGCGCGCTTTCCGGGCAGACCTGATTTGCCATTGCATACCGGCCACGCCATGACTGGATATCACGCTCGCTGGGACCATTCGCCCTTCGAAGCGGGCGCACTAAGAACGTTCGCACGAACCATCCAGTCTCTCGGGCTCGTTCGTACCGTTTCGCGAAACGGTCACGCCGGCGTGGAGTGTTCGTCCGACGCTGGTCCGGGTGCGCATCCCGACCTTCAGCCTATGCCCGATTTGTTACCGAACCCGCCTCTCGAAAAAGCGAACGCGTCTGAAGCCTCTGTCCCTGCGCCACCGTCGAGCGTGAATCCTCCCGCGGATCGGATCGAGCCCCTGCTCACGAAGCCGGATGACTTCAGCGACCTGATCGCACTAGCAGCCGAGGACGATGACGATCCGCTGCAGCTGTGGCGTGAACCGCATTCAGCGCAACACAGCGGCCACGACGGTAAGGCAATGCTTCTGACAGCCGACATCGACGAAGCGGACCCGCTCGCCGCGCTCACGCTCGAATACCGTGACGCGCTGCTGAGCCAGAAGAGCGACCACGCGCCCGAGCCGAAGGCGTCGCCCGAAGCTGATAGCGAGTCGATCATCGGATCACCTCCCGATCCGTTCGCCGACCTCGTCGATCCGTCGCATCCGGAAGCGTCCGTGTTCGACCTGCTGACGAAGGGGGAGAACATCGACACCCTGCTCGATAGCCTTGACTCGTTCGGCGCCGAGCAGATTTTCGAGGCTGACGAAACGCACGAGATCCTCGCGCTGCTCGCGCCGCGCGGAATACCGGCCCACCGTGCAAGCAGGGCCGCGCGGCTCGCGCGCGAAGAACATCACCTGGTCAGTATGGACAGCCACATCGCGATGCCTGAATCGATCGAATACGAAGAGCCAGAATTTTCAGATGAGAATATCCGCTGACCCGCTTAACTCTGACACTCCAACCCTTGGCAGCCTGCTCGACGCGCAGACTTACGGCGAACTGAAGGAGCAAACCATCGACAACGTTCGCAAGCATCCGTCGAACGTGCGCGAGCGCTGGCTGCTGTTCGAGCTGTTGTGCCTCGACGGCGAATGGAGCCGCGCGCTACAGCAGCTGCAGACGTGGGCCACGCTCGAGCCGGAAGGCACATCGCGCGCCCAGATGTATCGCGGGCTGATTCGCAGCGAGATGTTCCGCGCCGAGGTGTTCGCGGGTCAGCGCACGCCGGGCGAGATCGAGCCGTTGCCCGAGTGGGTGAAAACGCTGCTGCAAGCCAACGTCAAGCTCGGCGAGGGCAACCTCGCCGCCGCCGACGAACTGCGCGGCGCCGCGTTGAACGCCGCGCCGGCCACGCGCGGCGAAAGCACGCAGATCGGCGAATTCGAGTGGCTGACCGATAGCGACAGCCGGCTGGGGCCCGTGTGTGAGCTGACCGTCGCGGGCGGTTATCGCTGGGTGCCGTTCGAATCGCTGAAATCGCTGACACTCGGTCCGGTCACCGCGCTGACCGACCTCGTGTGGCGCTCGGCCGTCGTGGGCCTAACGGACGCGACTGTGCTGCGCGGCTATCTGCCGGTGCGCTATCCCGGCTCCGAAACTGGCCCCACTGCCACCCGGCTCTCGCGCGAAACCACCTGGAAAGACGTTGGGGAAACCGGCGTGATCGCGCTCGGCCAGAAAACCTGGAGCACCGACAAGGGGGACGTCGGCCTGCTCGACATCGGCGAATGCCGGTTCAATCACGACGAGCGGGTATGACCACGTCCGACGCGCGACCCCGGCAAGCCTATATGCCGTCGCTGATCGACCGTCTGCTCGACGATGCGCCCGCGCGGCGCAGCGAGCGGCCCGAGGCCTATGCACCGAACAGCGAAGGCATGCGCCGCATCATCCAGCGTGATCTGAGCCTGCTGCTCAACACGACGAGTCTGGACGACGAATTGGACATCGCGCGCTACCCGCTGCTAGCCGGGTCGGTCGTCAATTACGGCATTCCCGCGTTGTCCGGTAGCTACCTCGCCAGTCGCAACTGGGAAACCGTCGAGAAGATGGTACGGAACGCAATCGTGCGCTTCGAGCCGCGTCTGATTCCCGAGTCGTTGTGCATCCGGCCGCTCGATAGCAAGAACCCGGTGCGCTACAACCAGCTCGTGTTCGAGATTCATGGCCTCATGCGGTGGTCGCCCTATCCGCTGGAATTTCGCATTCAGAGCGCATTCGATATCGAAATGAATCACGTCACGTTCGACCCGCAATCCGGTAAGAGAAATTGACATGGACCCGCAATTTCTCGACTACTACAGCCGCGAACTGACCTACATGCGGGAAATGGCCGGCGAGTTCGCCGCGCAGCACCCGAAAATCGCACGCCGCCTCGGCATGGAGGGCATCGACGTTGCCGACCCCTATGTGGAGCGGCTCATAGAGGCATTCTGCTTCATGTCGGCGCGCACGCAGATCAAACTCGACGCCGAGTTTCCGCGCTTTACGCAGCGGCTGCTCGAAGTGGTCTATCCGAATTACGTCGCGCCGACGCCGGCGATCGCCGTCGCGCAGTTGCGTCCGAGCCTGCGTGAAGGCGATTTCACGAAAGGGCTGAAGGTGCCCCGGCATAGCATGCTGCGCTCGGCAATCCCGCCCGGCGAGCAAACCGCGTGCGAATTCCGCAGCAGTCAGGACGTCATGCTATGGCCTATCGAGATCGTTGAAGCCCGGCTTACGGCTGTGCCCCCGGATATCCCCGACACCGATCGCCATCTGTTGCCGCACATGCAATTGCACGGCGCATTGCGGCTGCGCCTGCGCACAACCGGCGAAGTGAAGTTCAACCAGATGACGAACTTCGACCGGCTGCCCATTTACATCGGTGGCGACGAACGGATCGCTTCGCATCTGTTCGAGCTGATCCATGCCGGTAGCGTCGCTTCGGTCGTGCGCGCGTACGGTGCGTCGAGAGACGAAGGGCACGTGGTCGCGAAAACACCCGTCGACTTTGAAGGTCTGCAAGCGGAACAGTGCCTGCTGCCGCTTACATGGAATACGTTTCACGGCCACAACCTGCTGCAGGAATACTTCGCATGCCGCCAGCGCTTCTATTTCTTCGCGCTGACGCAGCTTGCGGCCGGTCTCGCGCGCGTGGACAGCACGGAAGCGGAGATCGTGCTGCTGCTCGACCGTCTGCCGGAAGAGCTGGCCGCGCACGTCGATGCAGCGCGCTTCCTGCTGTTCTGTACGCCGGTCGTCAACCTGTTTCGCAAACGCACTGATCGCGTTGAAATCAATCGCGCGCAAACCGATTTTCATCTGCTCGCCGACCGCACCCGGCCGCTCGACTATGAGATTTTTTCGGTGTCGCGCGTATTCGGTCAGCGAGCGCAAACCTCGCTCGAAGTCGAATTCAATCCGCTTTATCAGACCCTGCATAGCGACGTGGGCAACCACGGCCGCTATTTCTCGGTGCGTCGCGAGCAGCGCGCTTTGTCGTCCAACGCACGCAGGTACGGCACCCGTACGCCGTATATCGGCACCGAGGTCTACGTGTCGCTCGTCGATCAGGCGGAGGCGCCGTACGGTGACGACATCCGCTACCTGTCGGTCGAAGCGTGGGTCACGAACCGCGACCTGCCGCGCCTGATCCCGCGTAACGGCAAAACCGATCTCACGATGTCCGACTCCGTGCCGATCGAGGGCGTGCGCCTCGTGCATGCACCGAGCGCGCCGCGCGCGCCTTACGCGAGCGGTGAAACGGCGTGGCGTCTGATCCGGCAGCTGAGCTTCAACTACATGCCGCTCGCCGAACTCGACCACGGCGATGGCGGTCAAGCGTTGCGCAACATGCTCGGCCTTTTCATCGCGCCAGGCGAGCGCGAACAGGCACGGCAAATCGAGGCACTGGTCGGTGCACGCACCGAACCGGTGGTGCGGCGTCTGCCAGGCGACGGACTACTCGTCTATGGGCGTGGCGTGCGCTGTGAACTGACGGTCGATGAAACCGGCTTCTCAGGCATCAGCCCGTATCTGTTCGGCCTCGTGCTCGAGCACTACCTCGCGCGTCACGTTTCGATCAACGTGTTCACCGAAACCGAACTTCGTTCGATGCAACGTGGCCTGATCGCCCAATGGCGGCCACGCATGGGCGGACGCGGAGCGGTATGAGCATGGAGGGGACTTTTGCGAGCGCCGTCGCGCCGACGCGATCATCGCTCGATCCGCAATCGCTCGACGCGTGGTTCGATCCCGACACGCCGTGGCAGTCCGGCTTCCTGAGCCTGCTGCGCGCGATCGCCGCGCGCGACCCGCTGATGCCGTTGCCGGGCACCGCGAGCCTGCCGCACGAAGAGCCGTTCCGGATCGGTCAGCAGCCCACACTGGCCTTTGCGCCGCGCGAAATCGCGTCGCTCGGCACGCGAGACGGTCGGCTCGATGTGCGGCTGTTCGGGCTCGGCCTGTGGGGGCCGCAAGGGCCGCTGCCGCTGCATATGACGGAGCTGGCTCACAGTCGGGTGGAAAGCCACCAGGATCATGCGCTCGTCGGGCTCGTCGATCTGTTCCATCACCGCGCGCTGTCGCAGTTTTATCGCGCGTGGGCATCGGGGCAAGCCACCGCGTCGCTCGACCGTGCCGGCGACGAAACGTTTTCGTTCTACGTCGCCAGTCTGATCGGCGTCGAGCCGGCCGAGGCGAAGCAGTCCTGCCTGCCCACGCACTCGCGCTATAGCGCGGCGGCGCACCTCGTGCGCGAGGCGCGAACGCCGCACGGCATCGCGGCGACGCTCTCGCATTACTTCGGTGTTCCGATGACCATCGAAGAATTCGTACCGCACTGGATCCACCTGTCCGCATCGGAACATACGAGGCTGGGGGTGCCGGGGCCCGCGGCGATCATCGGTGAATGCGCGCAGCTCGGCGAGGCCATTCCCGACCGGCAACACAAGTTCCGGCTCGTCGTGGGTCCGCTCGACCTCGATCAGTATCTGCGCCTCACGCCGCACGGCGAGGACTTGCCGACGTTCGTCGAATGGGTGCGGGCCTTCGTCGGCCATGAATACGCGTGGGAGGTCAGGCTGCTCGTCAACCCGCGTGCGGCGCCGGCTGCCTGCATCGGCACGTCGCAGAGACTCGGCTACTCGACGTGGCTCGGTGATTCCGTCGGCGACCTTCCGGTCGTCGGCATGGTTTTCGAACCTGAACAGTACAACGACCGACCCCGGAGTTCCTTCGCATGAACGCCAGCACTCCGACCGTCGCGCTGCGCTACGCCGATCTGCTCGAACCGGTGTCGGCGCCCGCGCCTTGCGGTCCCGATCTCGAATACGACCCGGCTTTCGTGATGCTGCAGGCGGCCGCGGCTCCACGCGCCGAAGCGCAGTACGGCGACTTCGTCGACGTGCCTCCAACGGCCAATTGGGCCGACATCGAACGCGATTGCCGCGCGCTGCTGCTGCGGACGAAAGACATCCGCCTCGCGGTGATCCTGCTGCGGTGTCGAACCCGGCTCGACGGCGCGGCCGGCCTGCGCGATGGCCTGGCTTTGCTGATGGCGATGTTCGAATGCTATGGCGAAGCGCTCCACCCGCTGCCCGTGTTCGAAGGCGAACGAGACCCGGCGATGTTCGCCAACGCGATCGGTGGGCTCGTCGAACCGGATGGCATGCTGGCCGATGCGCGCGACATACCAATGCCGAGGGCGGCGGGACTGCAACTGCATTTGCGCGACATCGAAAAATCATTCGCGACGCCGCGCCAGAAGGACGCGCTCGCCCCTGAATCCGTCGCCCGCTTGCTAAAGGAATTATGGGGCCGACGCGACGCAGCGATTGCCGCATTAGTCGAAGCGCAGTGTCTGACGCAACGCATCGCCGTATGGTGCGATGAGACGCTCGGCGTCGACGCGCCCGATCTCGGCGCGTTGTCCCGAGCGCTGCAGCCATTCGCGCAGCATAGGGTGGACGGCGGCGGCGCGTCCGCGCCAACGCCAGCGCCCGCACGAGCCGTCAACGAGCAGGACAACGACATCGAGCGTGGATCGGCGCCGGCCAGCGTCGCTACGGCAACGCTACCGCAGTCCGACGCGCCGGCCGATCCGCCAATCACCGCGCCCTCTCCAATGGATCGCTGGAGCGCGCTCGCAGCCATTCAGGAAACACGCAGGTGGTTCGAGCAAAACGAACCGAGCAGTCCCGTCATTGTTTTGCTGCGCCAGTCGGAACGAATGGTGGGCAAACGGTTTTCAGAACTCGCCCATATCATTCCCGCGGATTTACTCGCTAAATGGGATGAGTTCGACGGTTGAGGCAACGTGCGCGCATCTGCGTACTTTCTCCGCTGTCGGCCCCTACAGTCCGCCGGTCAACCAACAAGCTCACATGAAAAGACTCGTTCAATTTTTTATCCTGGTTTGCTTCGCGATGCCCCATTTCGCGTTCGCGATCTGCACTCAGTTGAAGCCTGCGCAAATTTCCGAACTGCTGTCTCAAGGCTACATCGCAGGGCATCCAATCGCGGTCAACATACCGTTTCAGGAAAGCTCGGTATCGATCGATCCGGGCTTACCGGTCGGCTCGGTGATCGCTACGGGCTTGTCGCCGGCGTACGCCACCTATGCGAACTTCGCGGACTGCACCAACGGAGGCACGGTCACATTCGGCTATTTCAATGCAACGCCGTCCATGGTGTCAGGGGTCTATAACACCAACGTTGCCGGAATCGGCTTTCGTGTGACCTACCTTCGCGCGAGCGGCACGAATTCGCCACTTCCGTTTACACCATCCTTTGCAGCCGGCGAGCCCAATCAGGTGATCTATGGTCGCTTCGGCATTGGCTCGCAATTCCGGATCGAACTGGTCAAAACCGGCGACATCGCGAGCAACGTCGACGTGATGTTCAACACCCTGGGAACCGGCATTGCCGATGGTGATGGCAGTCGGGTCGTGACGATCACAGGCGGCAGCATCAACGTCAAGGTTCTTCCAAGTTGCTCGGTCAATACCAGCACACTGAACATCGATTTCGGCACGTTCGGCCCAAGCGATGTGTCGACCACGAGCGGGCCGACCCAGCCAGTCGACTTTACGGTGCTCTGCACCGGTCCCACGCCACCGGCTTCAATTACCGCCGCACTTTCGGGAACCCCCGATACAGAAGATCGCAGCATGTTGAAGAACACCGGCGCGACGCATCTCGCAATTCGTTTGCGGGACGTTGCAAGCAAAACAGTTTTCCGGCCCAACGATCCGTCGAGCACCCTCGTCCACGCACCGCGGGGCGCGATGCAATCGCCGTTCGCACTCGAGGCGACCGTGCTGCGCGTCGGCACAGCGACGCCAACCGCCGGCAAGATCCAGGCAACTGCAACAGTCACGATGACGATTCTTTAAACCGACTAGCAACGGCAAACGTCTACCAGAAGCAACTAGCATGACCGAGATACCCGTCACACCGCCGAACTCGATCTTCGTGCAAATCGCGAGCTATCGCGACCCGCAGTTGATCCCCACCCTGCTGGATTTGATCGACAAAGCTAGCAGGCCGGATCTGCTGCGGATCATCGTCTGCTGGCAGCATGCGCACGACGAAACGATGATCCAGTTCTGGCAGCAGGGCTTTGGCAAATGGCGAGCCGAGCAGGCCGACAACTGGACCGTTCACCATCTCAGTCATCGTGAAGCGAAAATCGAATTGATCGACGTCCCCCACATGATGACGCAGGGCGCATGCTGGGCCCGCAATCTGGTCCAGCAGCGATACGGCGGTGAGCGCTACACGCTGCAACTCGACTCGCACCACCGCTTCGTCGAAGGATGGGACACGCTCGCAATCGAGATGCTGGAGTCGCTACGCGATGAAAGCCCGAAACCGGTGCTGACCGCTTACCTTCCGATGTACGACCCCGAAAACGACGATGCTCGATCGAGCGACGAGCCGAGGATATTGGCTTATGCGAGGTTTTCCAAGGAAGGGGTCGTCCTGTTCCGCTCGAAGACACTTTCCAACTGGAGAACCCGGGTTCGTCCCGTCCGTTCGCGCTTCTTCAGCGCGCACTTCGCATTTGCCGACGGTCACTTTGCCGAAGTGGTCCAGCACGATCCGGACTATTTCTTTCATGGCGAGGAGATTTCGCTTGCCGTCCGAGCGTTCACCCACGGCTATGACCTGTATAGTCCGCACAGGCTGATCGGGTGGCACGAATATCTGCGTTCCTACCGCGTCAAGATGTGGAACGACCACAGCCACGAGGCCAAGGAACGGGGTGAAATCGATGAGCCTTGGCACGAGCGCAACGAACGCTCATTGCAGCGCAATCGTGCACTGCTCGGTATCGACGAACAAGCTCTGGCTGACGTCGAGTTCGGCAAGTACGGACTCGGAGCCGAACGAACGCTCGCCGATTACGAGGCCTACGCTGGCATCAGCTTCAAGTGGCGCGGAGTTCAACAGTCGGTATTGAATGACGATCCGCCCCCCCCCGGGCTCTCAGCGTCCCGACGAAGCGACATGGAAAGCCTCTCTGCTGCGTGCAAACGACGTCCGCGTGTGCGTACATCGGAATGGATTCGATAGGCATTTGGGCACGCCCGGCGTCGAGCACGCGCTGCCGGCCGCGACCTCGGTCGCCGTCGTGATCTACGATAACGGCGAGACGGAGCTACGCCGCGAAACCGTCGACGCCAGTGGTCTTTCCCGATACCGGAAAAACGACTGGCTCGACTTCCATGTGACTTTCGAATCAGAACTTGGCCGGGTCCCAGCCAGTTACGTCGTGCAGTTGTTCGACGACGCCGGCAACGTATTGAGCCGAGTCCGACGCGCCATCGACGCATGACGCGTCCGCGACGACGACGCACGGAGACGCTTCCGGCGTCGCGCGGCCAAGAGGATTGCACCACATCAGCGGATTCGGCGCGTAGCAATACGGGCTGGCTCCAGCTTCGCCGTTGCGATCGGGACTGATGTAGCGGCCCGCGTGAGGATCATAGAAGCGCGCACCGTTGTAATACAGCGTGGTTTCATCGTCCGCATATTGGCCGGCATAGCGAAGGGGCTGCGCAAACGCGTCGCTGCTTTGCCACTCCGGCGTCACGAGACTGCCCCACGCACGATAACGCCCACGCCATACGACCCGGCCAGTCTCGTCCGTGAGCGCGACGGCCGTACCGGCGACGTCAGTGTGATAGTGATAGACCTGCGTGCTTTTGATCGCGCCATCAGGGGTGAGAGTCCGGTCCACTAAGGCGAGCGGCGCGAAGCCGGTTGAGCCGTCGGGTTCTGGTTGATATAGGTAGGTGCGCAGTTCCATCGCGCGGTGCTGCTGGATCAGTCTGTGTCCTTGCCACAAAAAACGCGTGACCTCGTCGCGCTCCGGCATCGATAGCTGCTGCGCACTCCGTGGCACAGTGGATTCGACACGCTTGGCGATACGCCGACCGATTGCGTCGTACTGATAGCGCACGGTATAGCCGTGGCGATGCGCGGCAATGACGCGCCCCTCCGCATCCCAATCAAGCGATAGCGCATGGTCGCGGCCACTTCTACGCACCAATTGTCCCCACACATCATGGTCGTAACGATGTCCGCGGCTTTCCCGTAACCGGTGGTCCGGATATACGGCGGGGAACCAGCTTCCGCCAGGCGTATCGAGCAGATTGCCAGCGGCATCCCACGTGAAATATTCGATGTCCCCTTTATCCGACACCGAGCGCAACAGACAGCCACGCCGGTCGTAGTCGTACCACGTCTGACCGTCGCCCTCGCCGGCCGTCCTGACGATCAGGTCAGCGGGACTGTAATCGGCTTCCCGCCACAATTCGGTGACAGGTTCTGTCGCGAAGCCAGGCGTCTCCACGTCGGGCCCCGTCACCGAGCGCCACCACATCGGCAAGCCGAGCGGCGAAAAGCCCGTATGCGTGCGCAAGCGACCTTGCGTGCGCGCAACCGGACGCCTCATCGCGTCATACCAGAAACGCCCAATCTGCCGTTCGTCCAGTTCGATGAACGCGATGTCGCCGGTTTCGAAGCGGCGCATACGCAACTCCTGCCCCTGCGGCAGCTGGATCGCGACAACACGGCCAGCGGCGTCGTACGTGTAACGCAGTGTGCCGTTTGCGCCGTGCTCGGCGATCAGACGGCCACCGGCGTCGTGTTCGAAGCGGATCTCATCCGCTCCGATACCGAGTAGCTCGCCTTCCGGTGTCGGTTCGCGACTCACGCAGTCGAGCAATCCGCGTGGCCCGTAGTGATACAGATAGCGGTTATGCGCGGTATCACGCTGAATCAGACGGCCCGCGCGGTCGTAGTCGAAGGTTTCGCAACGCTGTTGGTCGCCCGCCTTCCACGTGAGACAACGGACCTGGCCGCTAGCTGCATACTCGAAGCTACGTTCCACGCCATCGGCGTCCGTGATCGACAGGCAACTGCTCGCATTCCACCGAAGCACCTGCACCGCGCCGTTCGCGCTTTCGATTCGAACCGGACGCCCATGCGCATCGTACCGACGCACGATCACGTGCCCCTCTTCGTCGACCGCGCGTACGACATTGCCGCGCCGGTCTCGATACCAATGCCGGCTTCGGCCGCTCGGGCCAACGAACGACGTGCGCTGGCCAGCAGCATTCCACACATGACGTTCCGCCTGTCCGTCCGGACGCGTGATGGTCAACGGCCGGCCGAGGCCATCGCGCTCGATTCGCGTGACGGCGCCGAGCGCGTCGGTCACGCTGACGACGTAACCATTGACGTCGTACTCATAGCGCGTCGTGCTCCCGCCGATTCCTGTGCGACGTGTCACCTGCCCACACGCGTTATGGGCGAAGGTCGTGGCGCCCCCCTGCGCATCCGTCGAGCGCACGACATCGCCATCGTCGCCATATTCGAAACGCGTCAATTCTCCCGACGGGGTTTGATAGTGCAATGGCTGCAGGCGATCGTTGCGTGCCCACATCCGCGCCCGGCCATCGCTTAGCGCGACCGACACAGGCTCACGTGACGCAAACGCATACTGCGTCGAGCGGGTGGCGCCCTGCGGGTCCGTCTCACACGCGACCCGTCCGAGCGCGTCGTATTCGACGCGAACCACCCGCTCGCCGGGCAGGTGCAGGGTGAGCGGCGCGACGGCGTCGCCGTAGCCGAACTGGTAGCGTCGGCCGTCGAAGTCCGTGTGCGACAGCACGCGGCCCTGCTCGTCGTATTGCCAATGCGCCGCGTTGCCGAAGACATCGCTGACCTCACTGGCCTTGCTATCGAAGTCGTAGGCGAAGCGCTCACGCGCGCCTTCCGACGTGAGTCGTCGAACCACGCGCGCGGCGCCGCCGATCGTCTGCCATACGTAGCGTGTCACCATGCCGAGCGCGTCTGCTTCTTCGACGATCCGCCTATCGCGGTACGCAAAGCGACGCACGATTTCGCCGACCCGGTTGCGCACCTCGGTGAGTTCGCCATGCTGGCTGTAGCCGTACTGGACCAGCGCGCCGGTAGGACCGCCGTCGACACACTCGACAGCGCTCAAACGCGCTCCCATCCGCGCTTCGTAGTGCATGCGCAGCTCGTGGCCACAGGTCCCGCGCATGCGCAGCAAGCGCCCGTCGGAGTCCCAGATCAAGCCGATCCGCTGCTGACGCAGATCCTCGACATATTTGAGCCGAGCGATTCCGTTCGCGTCGAAATCGCCGAACACGCGGTAATGCGGCGTCAGATCCGCAACGACGAGGCGTCCGTCGCTCAGATGCGCGATGTGCAATTGCGCCGCCGCCGCAATCACCTGCGTCCCATGCTCGGGAAACGGCACGCTGAGCGTGCTGCCGTATTCGTCCGTGTAGAGCAGTTGATCGTCTCGCTTATGCAGCGTGACTTCCCAGTTCGTGCGCCAACCGACGCCGAGCAGCCCGAGCGCGTGCTGCACGCTCGAATAACAACGCGACCATGCTAGCGGAAGACGGCCTGGCAGACTGAAGTCGGTTTCGTCGGCAGGCAGGCAGATTTTGCTGCCGCTGATCACATCGACCGAGCCGCACAGAATGCCCGATAACGCCCGACGCATCCGAAAGCAGTCAACCAGGTCGCCGAGCCGCTCACAGCGATCGAGCAACGGTCCGACACTGGCGACGGGCAATACGACGCCGGGCAGTCCGAGCAGCTCGCCGCCGATGCCCGCGAGTCCCGTCGTCACGTGGCCACCATCGTCATCATGAACCGATGCGCACGTCTGGCGAGCCAGCGGAACACGGCGCGCCACACGAGACCTTGCCGCCAACCAATGTCGCCGGCACGTTGTTGATCAACACCGTCCCCGAACCCGCGACCACAGCTTGCGAACCCGGGTGCAGCGCGCAAACGGCAGAGCTGATGCCGACGAGCGCCGCAGGCAATCGATTGATGAAAACCGTTGGGGAACCCCCAGCGATCGAACCGCCATGTCCGATCGCATCGCCTTTGCGAGCCGCTGGAAACATGATCGATTTTCTCCTCATGAAAAACTGCAAGACCGTGCAGGGCGATGCGCGAAGGCATTCGCCGGGTGCACGGTATTGCAAATACGTTGTTACGCGTCTGTGCCGGTTGCCGGCGGTGTTTCAGTCGGCGGCGGCGGTTCTTCCGACGGTGGTGGCTCCTCCGACGGCGGCGGCTCTTCCGACGGTGGTGGCTCTTCCGACGGCGGCGGCTCCTCCGACGGCGATGGCTCTTCCGACGGTGGTGGCTCTTCCGACGGTGGTGGCTCTTCCGACGGCGGCGGCTCCTCCGACGGCGATGGCTCTTCCGACGGTGGTGGCTCTTCCGACGGCGGCGGTTCTTCCGACGGTGGTGGCTCCTCCGACGGCGGCGGCTCTTCCGACGGTGGTGGCTCTTCCGACGGCGGCGGCTCTTCCGACGGCGGCGGCTCCTCCGACGGCGGCGGCTCTTCCGACGGCGGTGGCTCCTCCGAATGCGGCGGCTCTTCCGACGGCGGCGGCTCCTCCGAAGGCGGCGGCTCTTCCGAAGGCGGCGGCTCCTCCGAAGGCGGTGGCTCTTCCGACGGCGGTGGCTCCTCCGACGGCGGCGGCTCTTCCGACGGCGGCGGCTCTTCCGACGGCGGCGGCTCCTCCGACGGCGGCGGCTCTTCCGACGGCGGTGGCTCCTCCGAAGGCGGCGGCTCTTCCGACGGCGGCGGCTCCTCCGAAGGCGGCGGCTCTTCCGACGGCGGCGGCTCCTCCGACGGTGGTGGCTCCTCCGAAGGCGGCGGCTCTTCCGAAGGCGGCGGCTCCTCCGAAGGCGGCGGTTCTTCCGAAGGCGGCGGCTCTTCCGAAGGCGGCGGCTCTTCCGAAGGCGGTGGCTCTTCTGACGGCGGTGGCTCCTCCGACGGCGGTGGCTCTTCTGACGGCGGTGGCTCTTCCGACGGCGGCGGCTCCTCCGAAGGCGGTGGCTCTTCCGACGGCGGCGGCTCTTCCGACGGCGGTGGCTCCTCCGAAGGCGGCGGTTCCTCCGTCGGAAGCGGATCTACCGTCGGAAGTGGCTCCTCCGAAGGCGGCGGCGAAATAATTGGAACGTCCAGCGCATCAAGCACCACTACCGGAACCGGCACTGTCACTGCGCTACCGCATTCCATGTCACCGGGGTTGAGGTCCAGCGGCATGCCTTGCACCACGACACGGGTGTCACCCTGGATGCGAATCGACTTGCCGATCAGCTTGATCTCGCCATCCTTGTTCATCGTCAGGGAGGACTTGCCGCACACGATAGACAGCACCCCTCCAGCCGACAGCGAATAGGCCCCGCCTACCGCGTGCGTCGACGCGCCACCGACCGTGACCGTACGTGCCCCGCCCACCGTCAGAGTCGAGGCACCCCCGACCGCAGTCTCCTCGAGCCCGCCGATCGAGACGAACTGTCCAAGATCCACGGAATAGAAGGCACCATCCTTCACCCTCACCGAATACTTGCCGCCAACGACCGTACTGGAAGTTGCCCCAACGTTCATGCTGTGCGCCGCGGCCACGCCGATCGTGTAGTCGGCACCGACCACGTGCGATTCGTTGAGCTTCGTCAGGCGGTTCATGTCCCGCTCCGCCTGCACCGTGAATTCCTCGGCACCCGCTTTGTCCTCGAAGCGAATGCTGTTGTAGTTCTGTAAGCCCCCTTCCATCGACCGGCTCATGAAACCGCTTTGCGTCGCGTTGCCAGGCAACGCATAAGGCGGACGCGTGACCGTGTTGTACAGGCTCCCGGTGATCAGCGGACGATCCGGGTCGCCGTTCCAGAAATCGACGATGACTTCCTGGCCGATGCGCGGAATGAAGATGCCACCGAAACCCTGACCGGCCCACGCCTGGCTCACACGGACCCAGCAGGAGTCGGTTTCGACATTGCGGCCGTAGCGGTCCCAGGCGAAGCGGACCTTCACGCGACCGAATTCGTCGGTCCACAATTCCTTGCCCTCTGGACCCACGACGACAGCCGACTGCGGCCCGCTGACGATCGGCTTCGACGTCTCCCGTGGCAGTCTGAACACTTCGCTTGTCGGCTGCACGGCGAACTTGTTGCTGCATGTGTACTCGTAGCCGCTTCCCGATTCATCCGGCGTGCCGCTCAGGTGCAGTTCCGTACCGATCACCAGGTATTCGCAGTTCGCGGCCGTATAGTCGTAGTGGGTCAGCACGAACGTCTGCCCGCACGCGAGCCCACGCACGTTACCTTTGCCTTGCGCTCGCGTGCCCGTCGCGCGCAGCGCTTCCATGCGCGTACGCGCGAGCAGTTCCCCGTGGCTGCTGTCGGTGTAGTCGCCCGGCCAGTCGTAGCGCTCGAGCAGGTTCCAGCTGGTGTCGCGCGGCTGCTGATTGATCGCTCGCATGTCGGCGCGCGAACGCGTGAAGTCGAAGTCGCTCGTCACGTAGTGACCGGTGCACAAAACTTCGGCCGTCGAAAATGCGCTGATGTATTCGGTGTCGGTCTTGCCGTTCTGCGGTTGGAACGCGAGCGTCCGGTATGCGGAGTTCGGCGACTGACGATGCGCGCCAATGTGATCGCACAGCACGAGCCGGTGCTTGCCGTCGGCATGCTCGAAAAACCAGTAGATGCCCCACTCCTCCATCAGACGTTGAATGAAGTGGTAGTCGGTCTCGCCGTACTGGACCTGGAACGCGCGTGGCTCGTTGGTCGGACTCTCACCCTCGAGCGCATAGCGGCTCACGTCGACGCGCTTTTCGACCGGGTACGGATAGTCTTTCAGAACTTCGTCGATGATCTCGATGACCGTCTTGTTCTGGAAAATCTTGTAGTCGGTCGTCAGGGTGGCCAGCCACAGCCAGGGCTTCAGCACGACACGATAGACGTTGTAGCGGCCTTCCCGACGCAGATATTGCGCGGCGGCGACGAGTCCGGTGATTTCACGCTGAGCCGCTTCGGGATCGGCACTCGGCTCGAGGTCGATCGCGACGGTCATTTCCTTGCCCAGCAGCGCCTTCAGGTCGAGGTTGGCACTGACGGCAAGCGGCACCGTGTAATCGTCGGGCGTGCGCAACAACAGCTCGTATTCGAACAGCTTGCCGAGAGACTCGTCGCCCTCCAGAGACATGAACTGCAGCGCCGGCTGCGTCAGTCCGTCCGCGCTCTGAGCCGGCCACCGCGGTATCGCCGCGCTGGATACGGTCACTGCGCGGCGTTGCACACTTATCGCGTTCAAGGGATTACTTGACATGCACTCCTCTGAGTTCTCTTTATCGAAAAGGCGCTACAGCTCGTCGGCGGATGCGGAGCCTGACGACGCTTCCGCTCGCGTTGCCAGCGCGCTTCCACTGCCAGGACAACGAAAACCCCGCAGCAACGCCGTCAGTTGCGGTCCCGACTGTCCGCCCGACGTCAGTTCGATCACCGCGTGCCGGTCGTCGAAATTGAAGTCCACTGCCGAGCGGCTCGATGACAACGTCGACGTCACACGACCCCGGTCGATCAGACGGAACAGCGCCCACGGACCCGCGGTCATCACGGTCGACGTGTCCGGACGCACGCGCGGATTCGCGGTGAGGCCGGCCATCGAGCCACCGCGCGGCCCCGGCCATGTGATCGGGAATGTCGCGACCGGACCGTGCGCATAGCGCAGGTTTTGCCCGTCGACGTCGATGAGCAGATCGGTAATCTCGGGGTCCAGCGACACGACTTTCAGGCCCGCGTTCCACGACATCCGGGTCGCGCTCGGATCGCGAAAAAATGTCTGGCGGATCGCCGCGGCGCGCTCGAACGGATCGAGGCTCGGTCCCTGCATGGGCGGCATGCCGGGGCTGACCGGCTTATAGCGCCACGGCCGTATGCTCGTATCGACACGGCTCGCGAGCGTCGTGTGGAAGAAGTCGTCGAGCAGGCCGCCTGCCGCAAACACGCGGTTGAAATCGTCGATGTCGACTTCCTGGACGCTCGCGACGAACGGATATTTGCCTTCGACAGCGCTGCGGCATTGCGCGCCAACGCTCGATTCGACCTGCATCGTCAGCAGGGAGCCGACGTTGCGGTCCACCTTGCGCATCGACTGCGACGCGAGGCCCACGAGCACGGCCCGAAACGGCGGCGGAAGCTTCTGCGCCTCGAGCTGCATCGTGGAGCCGAGGTCGTCCGTAGGCGGCATGCTGTTGGTGGCGAGCACGTCGCCGGCCGTCATCAATCGCGTGTACTGCTCGTTGATCAGCCCGATGACGCCGCCCAGCTGCAGCACGCCGCTGCCGCCAGGCAGCGCGCTCCCGCTATCGGCCTGGCCGGTCACGACTTCGCGCAGCGCGGCAAAGCGTCGGTCGACCAGTTCACGTTCCATCTTCCGCTGCGCAAGCTGACCGATGGTGGCGGTTGCGGCCACGGCGCTCGCGGCGCGCGCAACCTGCGAGCGACGCGTTATCACGTTGATGGCACTCCCCGCGGCCGACGGCTCGTCCGCGCCGTCAGCGACCGACAGCGACGTCTCGCGCGCGGCCGTTCGCGCGAGTCTCGCCAATGGCGAATCCGGCGCGGCCAGTGTGCGCAGCGTCTGCAGATCGGGCGCCAGCGTGCCGTCGCTGCCGGACACCGGCCTCACGTCGTCGAGAAACTGGCTCCAGTAGTTGCCATAGTCGGTCAGGTACTGGCGACGGATATCGTCGGCGAGCCTGTCCTTGCGCAGTGCGTTGCCGTTGGCCATCTGCCGCCACCGCGCCGATGCATCGGCCTCGCCCATCACCCACGCGTCCTGTTTGCGCGCCCGCTCGAGAAATTCGGGCAGGCGCTGGTTGAACACCGCGTGATAGCCGTCGTAGGTATAGAGACCGGGGATGCCTCGCGCGAGCGCCGAGCCGTCGGCCAGCATGAACACGGTAGTGGCCTGCGGACCCGCGGCGCTCAGCAGCGTGACGTTCTCGGGCGCCTCCGGCGCCATGGCGTTCATCGCACGTTCGTAGAGCCGTCCGGACGCCGGATTGCGGCCAAGGAACTCGCGCGCGCGACGCACCAGCTGCGCATTCACAGGTTTTGCCGGCGCCGCGGGGACCCCTTCTCCGATCAGCGCGTCGAGGTGTCGCGCCATCACGCTGCGCTCGCCGAGCGGTGCGACGCTGTTGGTGTGCTCCCAGTCGCCGAGCACCCATGCCTTGATTGCTTTCGCGTCGTAGTGCGAGCGATCGAACAGCATCAGGTAGACCGTCAGCGTGCGATAAACGCCGTCCGCGTCCTGTGCGCCGATTTGCGTATCGAGCACCGTTTCGAGCCGGCCGATGACTTGCGGCAGCAGCATCTGCTTTAGCAGACCGTCGTAGGTCTCGCCGGCGGCGGCGCTGATGGCGGGCACCGTGTACAGCCCGTAGCGCCATGCGAGACCGGGACTGTCGAGGTCGATGCCGTCGAACTGCGGCAGCTCACGCGACGCTGACAGTATCGACCCCATCGCCCCGGGCCGCGGCGCCTTGCGTTGCGACGAGACCCGTGCGGCGAGCCCATCGGTCTTGCCGTCGATCGCAGCAAGATACTCGCGGTTATTGCCGAAGCTCACGACGAGCGCAGCAATCAGCCACACCGCGATGATGATCGCGAGCAGATGCCCGACCAGACGCAACGCGCGGAAGCGGATCTCCCAGTACAGGTTCGGCCGCACCAGATGCGCTTCGGCCAGGATCACGCGCTGAAACAGATTGCGCAAGAAGTAGCCGCGATAGGCGGTAGGCGTAGCGTCGCCGGACGACGGCGAGACGGTTTTCGGCGCGGCGCCGAACAAACCCGCGAGCCCGCGACGCAGCCGCTGCAACAGTGTGGTGCTGTCGGCGGACACGGCCTCGTGAGTCTGCGCCGCGCTCGTGAAATAGACGCCGCGCAATGTGCTGTTCAACTGCGTGTCGTCGTATTTCGAATCGAGAAACACCAGCGCGAGCAATTCATTGAGTTCCGCGCACACGCTACGAAATTCGGACGGCAGCGCATAAAGCTTCTTGCGCAGATCGACCTCGTACACCCCTTGCAGCCTGGTGTTGATGCCGTCTTCGAGTCCCTGCTCCAGTTCTCGCATCTCGGCCGCGCAGGTCAGGCGCAGTGTGCCGCGGCCGTGTTGTTCCGGCTCTTCCCGATAAGGCAGTGTGAAGCCGAAAATCTGCGCGCGACTTTCCGCCGTCAACGACTGGAAATACTCGCCGAAGCCGGGCAGCAGATCGAGCTTCGTGACGAGTACGTAAACCGGGAATCGAATCCCCAACTGCTGGCGCAACTCGCCAAGCCGCGCGCGCATCGACGCGGCGAGCGCCTTTCGTTCTGACGCTGGGCGCGTCAACAACTCTTCGACCGAAACGGCCAGCAACGCACCGTTGATCGGCGCGCGCGGGCGCCGCTTGCGAAGCAGCCCAAGAAAGCCGCGCCATTCGGCCTCGTTCGCGGTCTTCAGGTCTTCCGGTTTGACGTCGACCTTCGCGGCGTCATGCGATGCGGCGTCCTGAACCGTATAACGGCCAGCGGTATCGATCAGCACCGCCTCGTTCGCGAGCCACCAGTCGCAATTCTCCGTTTCGACGCGGCTTCCAAGCGACGCCGCGGCCATTTGCTCCGCCTCCGGAAAATCCAGACCCGAATTCAGGATCAACGTCGTCTTGCCCGCACCCGGCGAGCCCACCACCATGTACCACGGAAGTTCGTACAGATAGCGCTGGCTTTCGAGCAGGCGACGCAGCCCCGCCGGCCCGCCGCGCATGCGTTTGAGCTTGTCGATCGCCTTCGCGACGACCGCGTGAAGCGCGCGAATTTCGTCTCGTGCAACTGGGGTCGCCGCCGACTTCTTCGTGAACGGATTCAGGACGCGCTGCAGCAGCACGTCGTCGCTGCGCACTGCCCGCCACAGGCGGTACAGCTGATAGATTGCATAGCAGGCAAGCAGCACCGAGATCAGCAGCACACGGGACCATGTGGTGCCGAGCGGATGCGTTTCGCCGAACGCGAGTATCGGTCCGAAATACCAGAGCGCGACACACAGCAACGCGACGCCGATGACGCCCGGCGACCAGCCGAGCAGCCAGAACAGCAGCAGCAACAACAGCACGACGACTGACAGCGTGCGCGAGAGCACGCTATCGAGCGGCCGGTAGTCTCCAAATGCGATCAGAGGCCCCACGAACCAGACGGCCGCAGCCGCCACGAGGATCGCGGCGAGCACCAGCGTCTGGCGCGTCAGCACAAGTTTCGATAAGCGGTTCAAATAAGACATCAAGGCTTTCCCGTTAATGCGTGACGAAGACTTCCACGCGTCGATTGCGGGAACGACCTTCCGCTGTAGTGTTGTCGGCGACAGGTTGTGTATCGCCCTTGCCGATGGCAACGATGCGAATAGCGGGCACTCCGTGCGCTTTCAATACGTCGGCGACGAACGCCGCGCGTTTTTCCGATAACACCAGGTTGTCGGGAAACTCCGCCGTATGAATCGGCTGGTTGTCTGTGTGCCCGGTCACCGTGACTTTGCCGCCGACCCGCGCGACCTCCTGCGCCACCCTGCTCAGCACCGGGTCCAGTTCCAGGCGAATGCGGCTTTGCCCCGGAAGAAACACGTAGTCGCCACGGAACACGACCCGGCTGCTGCTGCCGTTCTCTTCGACCAGGACCTGGCCCCGAGCAATCTCATCCTTCAGCAGAATCGACAGGCGCAAGCGCTCGTGAACGACCGGAGCCGCGACCTTGATCGGCACTCCGATCGCCAGAATCTTCGCTTGCAGCGCATTGCCTTGCGCCAGAAGCCGATACTCGTACCAGGCGAACAGCGAGAACACACATAGCGCAGCGACGCCCGCAGTCGCCCAAACCGGCACGCTTTTCAGCAACCGCATCCTGCCCGGCTCCTCGCCGCGCCAATGCGGCGACAGTTCGAGCCGCAACGTGTCCCGCGTGCCGCTGATGAGAGTCAGCATCCGCTGCCGGATCTGCTCCAGATGACGTGGACCGTCTGCCGCAACGCTGTAGCGTCCTTCGAATCCAAGGCTGAGAATGCGATACAGCACCTCGAGGACGTCGATGTACTCCTGCGGGTCGGTTGCCATGCGGCCGATCAGCAGGAAGAACTTCTCGCCGCCGTCCACTTCTCCCTCGAACTTCAGCAACAGCCCCCGCGCGGCCCAAATTCCACCACTCCCCCAACGCGTGCGGTTGGCCGCTTCGTCGAGCGCGGTGCACAGTGCGTAGCGAACAGCCGCCACGTGTTTCCACGGCAAACCCGCTTTGTCGCAGACTTTCTGGAATGCGGCGACCTCACGCACCAGCAGCGAGCGCAAGCTCGCGACCGAAGCCAACGAATCGAGCGAAGCCGGCATGTCCGCCAGCATGCGCAACAAAGGCTGCGCGGCTTCACGCAACGGATTGCGCGCGGTCTTCATGCGCTCGAGACGCGTCTGTACGTCTTCCGGCGGATCGAAGGCGGCCGCATCGACGACCGGCTCCTGATCGGTGACGGCCGCGGTTGCGGGACGCCCAGCGGGCAATGCAGACGGCTGGCTCTGGCCAGAAGCGGAGTTGGCGGGGGTCAGCAGAAAGTCGAACGCATCATCCCCGTAAGCGCCGGTACTCATTTTTGACGCACACCCCACAGTTCAAGCTTGAGTTCCGGGAAGTGTCCGGCGACATGCATGGCAAGCCCTCCGTGACGTGCAATCTGTTCCCAGAACGGTCCGGTACGCGACAGTTCGAAATAGATAAAGCCCGAGTTGAACGGAATCTGGCGCGGAGGAACCGGCAGCGCCGCCATTGTCAGACCCGGCAGGTGTGAACGGATCAATTCCGGCAAGCGCTGCGGATGGCTGATCTTCGTTTGGGCAAGAAACTGCTGCTGCAGCAATTCGGCAGGCATCTGCGCGCCCACCGCGAGCACGAGGCTCGAATAGCCTGCAAGTTCGTTCGGCAACATGGCGGCCGTACGGATGCCGTGCGCCTGCTCCGTAAGCGCAATCGGCTGCGCACCGCGAATCAACACCTGGTTCAACAGATAGTGAACCTCCTCGACGAGCGGCCTGATACTGCGGTAGAGCTGCGCGTGGTCATAGCCTGGAGCCGGCCGCGGACGACGCGTTTGCGGACGCACGAAGGTCGAAAGCTCGCCGGCAAAAAGCGCGAGCTCGCGATACAGGTTGACCGGCGCCGTCTCCTCGAGTTGGCAAATATGTTCGAGCAGCGGCTCATAGCGATTGAGCACCTGGAGCAGCAGATAGTCGGCCGCTTCGGCCGCCGCGCCCGAACGGCCATCGGCACCTGACAGACGAGCGGCGAGCGCGTCGGCACGTAGCCGCGCGAGGCCGTGCAGCTGCATCGCCCATTCGCGCAGCAATGGATTCGCGCCGTAACCGGTCACGGGCGGAATGTGGTCGGTGCTGTGCAGCGACACCGCGCCGTCGGCGTGTAGCGCCTTAACGCGCGTCAGCGCAACACCGATCCAGGACTGCGTCAGCTCTTTCTCGGGCAACAGCCGCAAGCGCAGATTCGACAGTTGGACGGGCTTCGGGCCTTGGCCGATCGCATTGCTGTCGCGCAGTTCCGTGTCGTACGCATGGTAACGGGCGAGCGAGCCGCTTTGCTCGGTGAAGGCGGTTTCCTCGGTATTGGGCAAGCGCAGCGGGATCGCCAGGTAGATCACCTGCTCCTGATGTTCCGCGCCGATCGTCAGTGGGGGCGGAGGCTGCGTCAGACCCGGCACCTCGAACGGCGTGCCGTCTGGAAATACGCCCAGCCCGCTCTTGAATACCAGCTTGCCGAACCCGAGCGATTCCTGATCGATTTCATAACGGCTGAAGCCCCAGAAAAACGGGCTCAGCGGCGCACTGCGGCGATGCGCGAACGACTCGAAATACCGTTCCTGCTGCTGAAACAATTGTGGGCGCAGGAATAGTCCTTCGCTCCAAACAACTTTGCTATACCAACTCATCGAAATTACTCTGACTTTGAAATCGAAACAGTGCGCTGGTCAAGCTGGATCGTCAGCTTCTGTTCCTTGTCTGGAAGAGCCATCCTGTACCATGCGGCGTCGGGCGCGACTGGCAATCGGTACACCGCGCGCCAGACTGATTTCCCGAGATCCCGGTAGCCGGCCAGCACGCCAATTGCGGTAGTGGCGGGGTTCGACTTGCGGACGATCTCGCGTGTGTCGCCGGGACGCAGAATGAATTCGTCGACGACCAGCGCGTCGTCGCCAAGGATTTTTTTGTCGTCGCTTTGCAGCGTGAAAAAGTCGGCGGTTTGAAACGCCGTCGGCGACTTCAGTTCGTAAACCCGCACGAGGATCGGCGCCGCCGTTCCCCACTCGTTCGGGTTGACGTTCTCGTTTGCCGCGATCTGAAGCCGGAGGGTCGTTCGCTCCTTGATAACAGGAGCCGGCACGCTAGCGCACCCGGACAGCCATGCGCTTGCCCCGCTCAGGGCTAGCCAGCCCCCGATACGCAGCCATATCGCGAAGCGGGAAAAAAAGATCGAAACCATCTGACGGTATCAAGGTGATCTCGCACTTCGCCCTGAATGAACCAGGATGCCTGCATCCAGCCCGGCACCCCGGCTAACAGCCTTGACACAGTTCACCGGACAACAGAGTGGTGGTGCCAGGATTCAGGAAAATGTGCGACTTTACGCGGTGTTCTTCTTGATATCGAAGGTCGCCGTAATCGCACCACCGCTACCGCCTTGCGCGTTCTGCACCACATACTCCTGCTTCAGACGAGCAAAGGACAGACGCACTGATTCGCGCGGACGCGATTCGCTGTCGCTGACACCGGAGGGATGCACCGAGGTAACCAGCACGTCGTGCATCGTGAATTTGATGTACTCGAGCGGATTACCCCCGGCCTTACGCACGACCAGCTTCGCCTCGTCGATGTGCTTACCGGTCAGGCAGTATTGAGTCAGATTGGGCGTTGCACGATCGATGAAATGCTCGAAGGTGAAGTCTTCGACCGTTGCTCGGCCGGCGCCACCGCCGGAACCAACGTGCATATTCGATTGCTGCGTAACGCCCCACCCCCAGCTCAGAACATCGATTTCGTCCTTGTGGTTAGCGTCCGCCGACTCACCATCAATCCCGTTAATCTTGAGAAAGATGTCTTGCGCCATAAAAGTACTCCTTGGTACACGTTAGTTTTAAGTTGCTCAATGAAAGTCAGGCATATTTAGTGAGCGCCTGTCCGTCGCTCAATCACCGCATAAGCAGTGGACGCCAGATCAGGCGGCTTCCTTCACGACCGGCAGCTTCGCGACGAGACGCAAAGAAACCGTCAGACCTTCGAGCTGGAAATGCGGACGCAGGAAGAATTTCGCCTGGTAATATCCCGGATTTCCCTCGACGTCCTCGACGACCACTTCGGCGGCGGCCAGCGGTCGACGTGCCTTGGTTTCCTGGGACGAATTCGCGGGATCAGCGTCGACGTAGTTCATGACCCATTCATTGAGCCACTGCTGCATTTCGTCGCGCTCCTTGAATGCGCCGACCTTGTCGCGCACGATGCACTTCAGGTAATGCGCGAAGCGCGAGCACGCGAACAAATACGGAAGACGCGCCGATAGATTCGCGTTCGCCGTTGCGTCCGGATCGTGGTACTCGACCGGTTTCTGCAACGATTGCGCGCCGATGAACGCCGCGTAGTCCGTATTCTTGCGGTGAATGAGCGGTATGAAGCCACTCTTGGACAATTCCGCTTCACGGCGGTCTGAGATCGCGATCTCCGTCGGGCACTTCATGTCGATGCCGCCGTCATCCGTTGGGAACGTGTGACACGGCAGGTTTTCGACTACACCACCGCTTTCCACGCCGCGAATCAGCGTGCACCAGCCGTAGTTCTTGAACGAACGGTTGATGTTGACCGCCATCGCGTAGGCGGCGTTGGACCATACATAGCGTTGATGATCCGCGCCGTCGGTCGCCTCTTCGAAATTGAATTCGTCGACTGGATTCGTCTTGACGCCATATGGCAGACGCGCAAGGAAACGCGGCATCGCAAGGCCGATATAGCGCGCGTCTTCGGAACTACGCAGCGAGTTCCAAGGCGCGTACTCGAGGTTTTGCGTAAAGATTTTCGTCAGGTCGCGCGGGTTCGCGAGTTCCTGCCACGAGTCCATCTGCAGCACGGACGGCGCTGCGCCGGTAATGAACGGCGCATGCGATGCTGCCGCCACCTTGGCAATCGAGCCCAGCAGGTCGACATCGGCGGGTGTGTGATCGAAGTAGTAGTCGGCGACGAGACAGCCATACGGCTCGCCACCCAACTGCCCGTACTCTTCCTCGTAGATTTGCTTGAAGAACGGACTCTGGTCCCACGCAATCCCTTTATAGCGCTTCATTGTGCGCCGCAGGTCGTCTTTCGACACATCCATGAAGCGGATCTTCAGCTTCTCATCCGTTTCCGTGTTCGCTACGAGGTGATGAAGTCCACGCCATGCGCTTTCAAGACTCTGAAAATTTTCATGGTGGAGAATCAGGTTGATCTGTTCGGATAATTTGCGATCGATCTCCCCAATAATCGACTCTATGTTTTTATACGCGTCGTCGGACACCGTTGCCGAGGTAAGCAGCGCCTGCTGAGCGAGCGTCCGGACAGCTCCCTCGACAGCTTCGCGCGCGCGCTCCGTTTTGGGCTTGAATTCGCGCGACAGGAGTGCGTTGAAATCGGACTGATTGGTCACGCTCGCGGTTGCCTTGGTGCGCGTATTCGCTTGAAGTTCGGCCATCATTTCCCCCATCGTTTCAGGCTGTGCTTTCATGCCGAAAGCTAAATTCATTCGTTGGTCAACGGCTCGCCGGTGGAAGCCGCTTCCGGTTTCGGCGCCTTGGCGAGTGCTTCGAGCAACGCAGGGTCTCTCAACACCTTGCTGACCAGGTTTTCCGCACCACTCTTGCCATCCATATACGTTTGCAGATTGGCGAGTTGCGTACGCGCCTCGAGCAGTTGCGCGAGCGCGTCAACCTTCTTCGCGACGGCTGCGGGCGAGAAATCCTCCATGCTTTCGAACGTGATATCGACCATCAGGTGACCTTCGTTCGTCAGCGTGTTGGGCACCGCGAACGCGACCCGCGGTTTCATGGCCTTCATTCGTTCATCGAAGTTCTCGATGTCGATATTGAAGAACTTACGATCGCCGACGGCGGGCAGCGGTTCGAGCGGCTTGCCCGACAAGTCGGCGAGGACGCCCATCACGAACGGGAGTTCGACTCTCTTTTCCGAACCGTAAATTTCGACGTCGTATTCGATCTGGACGCGGGGAGCACGATTACGTGCGATGAATTTTTGAGAACTGGTGGAAGCCGACATAGTGCTCTGAGGTTATCGCTCAAATAAAATAAGAAGCGGTGGCACCGCTCGTTTTCACTTAGGAAATCCGCTATCCGGTGATGTTATGTCTCGAAGCAGCGTGACGATATGGGCGATTGCCCAAAATTCGGTTTCGTTTGCAAGAACGAATGAGGGGTTTGACGTGCCACGAATGCAGGCACCCGGAGAGATGCCCGCGGCGAGTACCTTTAGTGCGTGGCTGAATCGGGAATCAGGGATATTTCGACGCGACGATTCATTTCGCGACCCTGACGACTTTCATTGCTGGCAATCGGCCGCGTATCGCCATATCCCTGAATGGCGAAACGTGCGACGGACAGCGAAGCAGTATTGACGAACCAATCGCGGATCGCCTGCGCGCGTGCCTCGGACAGCTTTTGATTCGCGACGCTGGGACCCACGTTGTCAGTGTGACCCGCGATGAGAATCACCTTGTCGGGATTCGCGCGAATCAGATCGAGAACGCCTCTGAGTCGTGGCTCTGCACCCGGCCTGAGCGTCGTCTTGCCGGTGTCGAACAATAAGAAGTTGTCGATCGTCATAGCGAGCGGCGGCGAATGCGCGGGAATCGATGGGGAATGCGACGTGGCGGTCACGCGTTCAAGCGCGACTTGCAACTGCTTGTCCCGATACAGTCCCCAGCCGAGTCCGGTCGGCAGACTGGGGCTCGCATTGCGGGCGAGCTCGGCGGAATGGGTGCGCAACGATTCGAATCGCTCACGCTTCGCATCCGTGCGGGCTGTGGGTAGATGCGTGTAGACCTCGAGGTCGTTGGCGACTCGCGCGACCAACCTGCTGTTCGACCATGCTGACACACCAACCGATACCATCAGGACGACGGCCGACGCAGCCACTGCGTGCAGCATTGCGGAGTACGGTCGGCCCCGCTCGCTCTTCGAGACCTGAAAGCTTTCGTCCCGCGCAATGGTCGTGAGTAAAGGCAGAGACAGCGGCTGCGGCTGCAGTTGCGCCTTCGGCATCATCAGCGGTGGCCGCAGCGTGGTTTTGCCGGTTAGCCATCGCGACCAGGCGCCGGGACGCATCGGCGGGTGTCCGATATCGGCCAACAGCAAGCCATGCAGCGAGAACGGCGCGGTGTTCGCGAGCGACGAAAGTATCGATAGCAGCGCCGCATCTTCTAACCAGTCGAACACTCCATACCCCAGACCGGCACGCGACGCACGTTCCGGGCTTCCCACATCGAGCCATGCCTGATCCAGCTGTAGCCTGAGTGCTTGCAGATGTTGCCGCGCGGTTGCGGTCGCGGGTTGCATCGTCGGCGGATTAATTGCATCGCCGAACCAGACCGGTTCCACTGCGTGGGCGTCACTCGCGCCGAGATACGCATAGATCGCGATATAGCAGGGTAAGGCGAACGCCCGGAAACCGAGGCTCGCGCCGATTTCATGCTTCCAGCGGGAATATTCGCGGCGAATCACCGCGTCGTCGCACTCAGCGTCCGGAACAACGGGTATCAACACGGCATCCGGCGGACGTTGATACGACTCCATCACCGTGGCCAGCACGCTGGACAGCTCCCCGGGGGACCTGACATGGAACCACACCGCATCACCGTTACGGCGCAGCGTGGATGACTGGCCATCGCGTGCAAACAACGCACCGGCATGCGGCCCGACGACAAGAACAATCGATAACTCACGCACGTTCCCGAGTTGAACGTGCTGGCCCTCGTGGGTCGGCTTCGATCGCCCGTAGGCTGGTAAAGCCGCCGTGCCCACCGCCGTCACCAGAACAAGGCTAAGCACAACGGGCCACGGCGGTTGGAGAGCAAGCGGCAAAACCAGCCATATCAGGCCAGCAACGGAGACAGCGATCCAGATCAGCGCCGGTCGGTAGCGGTTTCGGGAAATCATTGCGTACTCTGCCGGGACGACGGTTGAGGTAGACCACGTATCGCAGCGTCCAGGCCAAGGTCCAGCGCCGCCCATAGCGACGCGACGGCAATCGCGCCAGCAATGAATCCGGCGACGGTCCTGCGTAAATGTGGGATGCGTGATCTGTCCGATGGCCGAATCGAATTGGACAATGTCATGGCGGTATCTGGTACGTCGGATGTGGACAACACCGCGGTGTCACATCTGTGCGAATTCGCTGCCGATTTCGCACGCTCCAGATATGCGTTCGCGTCTCTCCGTCCGCCGTCGAAGCCCAGCCCCAGCAACATGCTGTAGAACTCGAGGCAGGCGAGATCCCGGCCGGCGCCATCCACCACCGTTTCGATCCGTTCCCAAACCAATGCAGGACCATCGCGCACGCCATGAAAACGCCTCTGCAACGTGTCACGCAACCATTCTTCGTGCTGGTTGGAAGGCAATGCATGCAACGTCAGTTCATCCAGCAGAACACACTGGGCGAGACTGACTTCCTCGATATCCATTGCCGGAAAGTTTCGATCCTGCATTTGCTGCTGTAGCGTCTCGACCAACGTGCTACAACGCGCGCGCCAAAAAGGAATAGCCGGCATCTGCGCGCCGTCGGACAGCAGTGCCGCATGCAACGCTGTCGCTCGCATCAGCGCGACCGTTGAATCAAACATCATATAAGTGTATGCCCGCCGTCACCCTCAGGGCATTTCGACGACATAGGTGACGAATGTACTCACAGTGCCAGCCGTGGCTCGACCCGTTGCGTAGTAGCTGGCAATGAAATCCACCGGCGTCGGATCAGTGGACGTGATCGGAATGACCTTCATCGTGGATCGGTCGCCGACCTTGATCCGCGATCCGTCCGCATTCGCTAGCATCACCTGTACATTCTTTGCCGATGTCGTGCCGCCCGCGTTTTGCAGGTCCAGATTTCCCGTATTGGGATCGGTCGACGAACCGCTCTCGAAATACACGCGCGCACCCGTCTCGCCGGTCGGGCATTGGATCGTGATGGTGAAGACCTTTGAGCCATCCGCCACTCCGGCTCTCGGCAGCGATTGCGTCGAAAGCCTCGGCAATGTGACCGTCATGTCGGGCGAACTGACCAGCGAACACGTCGTCGCGTTGTAGGTGCCACTAAAGTTGAGCGTGACCGAGGGCGATCCCTGTGCATGTACGCAAACTGATCCCAACAGCGCACTCGCAATCAACCCGGCAGTTGGTCCGGCAATTCGAAAGTATCTGCAAATATTTTTCATTTTCTGACCTCCACTGTCGGCGGAATCATCTGAGCCGCAGCGCTGGAGCTGACTGGGCATCGGCCTTCGCCTTTCAGCGAAGCGAACTGACCAGCGCCGCGCCCGCTGAACGCCGCGCGACGGGCTTCGCCGGCGCAGACCAGACAAGCGCTGGATCACAGCTCAGTTTGATGCGCGCAACGATTCCCGCGTGAGGGCTGCTGTCCGCTTTGTCGTCGGCTGGCACCATGTATGGCATCACGCACTGCTCCGCTGCGCGGTTGCCCCAGCGCACCAGCAGCTTGCCTTCGTGCTCGAGGCCGCGCAGATACGCGAGACCGCCCTGACCGACGATGCCCACCGACTTCTCGGATTCATCGAACACCTCGGCGCCCATCGGCATGGCTTTGCCTTCCCGATCCATGACCTCGGCGAAGATAGGCGTGCCCTGCGTGGTCGCAATCTTCACCTTCACCAGCGAATTCGCGCGCGGCACGACTTCTTCACTCGTGTTGCCCAGTTCAACGTCGAGCGGCACGTCGCTCGGATCGAGCGCGACCGTGTTGACCCGGTATGGCGTCAACGAAGACACCACCGCATAGCCGTGGCCGTCGATTCGCGCGCCCTGACCATTGATAATCCGGCCACCCTCTGCGCCTTTCGCTTCGACGAGCGCGAACGCCTGACCGAGTGGCGGGCTCAGCGTGACGCCGCCGCTGTGAATGACAACCGCGCCGTCGGCGTTGAATGCGGCTTGACGGGTCTGATTGCTGATCGATGCATTGAGGTTGTACGTACCGAACGGCGCGCGATACATCGCGTAACCGCCTGCGGAAACAGTTCGATTGTCGCCGGCGACGATCCGCGATGCATTGACACCGTAGTTGATCGGCGTGGCTCCGGTCGTGTTGCCCGACGCAGTGGCCTGGATCGTGCTGTCCCCGTTCGAGCTGCGCGCAACGTTGGTGGTCAGATAGTCGAACATACGATGCTCGTTCGAGTCGACCTTACCGAGCGGAATCGTCAGGTTCAAGCCCACCTGCGTGCTGATCTTCGAGTTTTGCAGCCGCGTGCGTTGCGCATACAGCGAGTAGGACACCCGCTTGTACGCGCTGTTGAAGCCAACCTGATATTGCAGATCGTAGCCCTTCGACGCGCCCCAGTAGTTCTGCGAACTGCCGGCGATATAAAAAGAGCTCGACTCGCCGATTGGCTGATTGATGTTCAGTTGCAGTCGGCTGCGCGTACGGTAGTCATACTGACCCGTGATGTCTCGCGAGCCATACCTCGCGTACATCGCGTCATGGAGGCTATAGAAGCGTGCGGTCGAGTAGCGGTAGGCCGCAACCGAAAAATTTGTGTTCGGCCCTGGAACAAGCTTGCTGTAGCTGATCCGGGTACTGTAGCCGGGTCGACCACCGGACACGCCGGGAATATTCGTTCCCGCCGCCGTTACGTCAAACGCGAATGCGCCGAGCGGCGTATTGAGCGCTACACCCACCAGGCCAGCCCAGTAACCTTCCGCAAACTGTGCACCGGTGTAGCCGGTCAACAGGTTTGTCAGGCCGCGCTGATAAACCGCCTGCGCCACCCACGGATGGTTATTCAGCACGGTATCGCGATAGACACCGGTCGTCAGATTGAAACGTGAAACACCAGGCCGCAGCAACTGCGGGACGGACGCAAACGGCACCAGAAAAGTTCGCTGGCGGCCGTCGGATTCTGCAATAGTGACCTGAAGGTCGCCGCCATAACCGGTAGCCGGCAGGTCGCTCAGTTCAAATGGTCCCGGCGGCACGCTGGTCTCGGCCACGATGATGTTGTTCTGACGGACGATGATGCGTGCATTGGTATCGGCCACGCCACGCACAACCGGTGCGTAGGAGCGCATGGAATCCGGCAACATGCGGTCGTCGCTCGAAAGCTGTACGCCACGTACGTTGAACGAGTCGAAGACGTCACCGCTCGTCGAGCTATCGCCGATCGTCAATTGACTCTTGAGCGCCGTGACATCGTGCTGCGCGAACAGCGCGACACTTTGCCAATGCGCGTCGGGACTCCGGTTCTGCAAGCTTGCCGTGGCCCACTGCCGGAAACGCCAGCCGTTGACGTTGAATCCGCTTTGCAGACCGAGGTAGGCACTGCTGAAGTCTCCGCTCCCATTGTTCTGGTGAGTCGTATAGCTGGCGAGACTGTATTGCACGAAGCCTGCGTTGATCCCGTTGTCCCAACGGGACGGATCGACATAACCGGCAGCCTCCTTGCGCAGTTCGATCTGTGGAATCGACAGATCGAGTTGGAGATCGGCGGTGTTGAACGACGCAAGCGATCCTGGTACGGCTTCCGCCAGCGGCACGCATTGCGACGACGCATCCGTATCGTCGAAGTCCCCCTTTCCGGCTTCCTTTAACCGCTGGATCACGCGCTCGGTATCTACGCCAGCCCGGTCCAGGCTAGACGTCGTGAAGCAGGGCGTTGCGATATCCGAGTCCGGCACCGCCTGAAACACGACATCGAAGCGTCCACGCTTCTTACCATTGACGAGCAGTTCGACCGGATAAACACCCGGAGCAACAGGATTACCTCGCGAATAGCGCGACAGATCGGCGACGTTGCCCGTAAAGAACGCGGGATTGAACTCGACTTCTTGCGGAGTCTCCGCAGAGCGCGCATTCGATGCCGGCATGTCAGATGACGTATCTGTATGCGCGGCGTCTCCGTTGGCATCGACTGCCTGTTGCGGCAGCTCGGACGCCGAGCAGTCACTGGGCGGCGTCACCCCGCCCGAATCCGGAGCACAGGCGGCGACCGCGGAGTTCGCGGAAAAGACCCAGCCCGACGCTACGATTGCCGCCCACGCCAGCGGGTGAAACCGGAACGGGACATTACCGAATGCTTTTTCAACTGCCGTCTTACTATTCCGCACGCCCGACATCCCGTATTCCAATTATTGATTCTTTTGCGCTTCCGCGCTTTGCACTCCTACCACCACCGCCGAGTCCTTGATCGCAGTGCCGAAGTCATTCAGAACTGTGTAGGAAACCGTGGCAGGAGCTTTGATATCCAGCTTTCCTTCTTGTGGATGGAGATCAACGTGCCCGAACGGAGGTGCCATAGTGGGCAAAAGAGCGACTTTCTTGCCTGCCGTCTCTACTTCCGCCATGCCGACGGAAATGTAGTAGGGCGATGGGTTGTCGAGACGAACGACCCTCTGACCTTTGTCATCCGACTCGACATGCCACTTCAGTTGAGCTCGTCCCGCCGTTGGGTCATCGAGCAACGATGTGGGCCGGTAAAACATCTTGATACGCGTACGGAACGCGAGCTGAATCATGTTCCGGTCATCAGCGTCCTTAGGCTTCGGCGGAATTTCCAGAACGTTCAACCAATAGACTGTTTCACGATCAACCGGCATGTCGCCGCCCGCGAACATGATGCGCAACGCCTGACCCCGGTGAGGTTCGACCCGAAAAACGGCTGGCAACAACGTAAACGGCACCTTGATTTCATTCGGCGCAGCTGCCGCATCGCCATCGTCCAGCCATGCTTGGACCAGGACCGGACGGCTCTCAACATTGTTCAAACGAACGTTGACTTCACGGTTTTGCGCCGGATAAATAACCCGCGTACCGGTAATGGTGATAGCAGCTTGTGCAGCAAACGACGCGACACTGCACGCTATGGCCGCAACCAGATATCTAGAGAATTTCATTGAAGACATTCGCTCCTCCACGCGACCGATAAGCGGAATGTCAGTTCGGGTTGCCTTCAGAGAGGAAGCGCAACCCGATGCCATTCGGCTTGGACTGGCTTACTGATATGCCAACGTGTAGCGAACAACGGCCGTCACGTTACCGGCCGTGGTTTTGTTCGTTGCGTAGTACCGGCCGCCGTAGCTCATCGTTGCGGTGCCATTGCTCGCGACAGGAACGAACGAACCCGTGCTACCCAGAAGAATTGGCGTGTTGCCATCACTGTCAAGCAATTGCACTTCGACATTGGAAGCCGGCGACGTGCTAGCCTGATTGATGGCATTACGCGTAGCCGGGTCCATGTTCGTGGTCTCGAAATGCGCCGCGACATTGCTCAGCGTTGCCGGGCACTGTGACACCGAAATTTCGAACATCCTGGAGCCGGCGGTTTGGCCAGCTGCAACCAGCGACTGGGTAGACAGGGTAGGCAGCGTGACCGTCTTGTCGTCGTCACCAGCGTTAATCACGCAGGTGTCGTCGATCAGTTCGCCGTTGAACGTTACCTGACCTGTGCCCGGTGCGGCTTGAGCAAAAACCATCGGCGCGACGGACAGGCCGGCCACCGCGATCATGAGTTGCGTCACTTGTTTTTTCATCAGATTCCTCTTTGTTGCTATTTCAAAACTACACACCCTTGTGAAGCCGGAGCTCCCCAGCGATCGTCAAGGCAGAGAAATGATGTCATTGAAGAAGACCCGTGTTAATGGGCCGATACCCAAAATGAAATACCATATGGGACAGCCGACAAACGGCGTGTCGATTCCTCGAGCTGAGTCGATGTCAGGACCGCCATACGATAGGGAAGGGCGCTACGAGAACTACAGAATCCGCCTGAGGATCGCGGCAATAGCTACGAGCAGGACCACTCGCGCACGATCGTGACGAGTTCTACGTCGTTTCTGGCACCCAGCTTCTTCATGCCAGCGTTCTTCTGATTGCTGACGGTCTTGGGACTGCGATTGAGCCGCTCGGCAATTGTGGCGATCGACATGCCGTCGCAGATCATTCGCACGACTGTCGACTCATTTTTAGATAGCAAATTGAGAGAAGATCCGCCTTGCGCTGCGCGCGTCGTTGCGCGCAACATCTTGTTCGCAATGGAATCAGGCAGAAAGACGCTCTTATTTTTGGCGGCACGAATGGCAGCGATAAGGCTGACAAAGCCCTCCGGCCCCTTACCGACAAAACCGGCCGCCCCCGCATCGAGCGCAGCCGAAATGATGTGCGTGGAAGAGTGCGTACTCAGGAAAACTACTCGTAAGGTTGGAGCGACACGCCGGATGCGGT
This sequence comes from Paraburkholderia atlantica, assembly GCF_009362785.1. Classification (GTDB taxonomy): domain Bacteria; phylum Pseudomonadota; class Gammaproteobacteria; order Burkholderiales; family Burkholderiaceae; genus Paraburkholderia; species Paraburkholderia atlantica. Next base: position 127,975 of record NZ_WHNQ01000013.1, on the reverse strand, counting down.
CAAGAAGATTGAGACCATCGGCGTACGGATCGCCTTCGAATTCGTAGTCGCACACGAGCACATCGACTGATACTTCAACCAACAGCTGGAGAAGCTGGCCAATCGTCTCGCTTTTGAAACAGACCTGAATTTCCGGACAACGCTGAAGAAGATGCTCGACGCCGAGGAGAATGAATGGATGATCGTCGGCAATAGCCACTCTGATTTTGTTCACTCGCACTCCATACGACGCTGGTCAATACCTTTCTCGTGCCGACACACCTGCATGCTTTGCTACCAAAGTACGATGTCATTTCACGCCGTTACATGACGGGAAGGGCGCGGGGATATCTCGCCCATGCCACTCGTCGAAGGTTTTTGAGCCACTGTTTATTTGAATCAATTGAAATCGCTGAGCAGGTCGGTGCGCTTTTGGTAGAAACAAAGTAGTTTTTCGCATGCAACCTGACATGGACCACCATGAAGACGGGATAGCGCAACGCGCCCCGCCTTCAACTTGGGCGGATTGTACGGGGCGCTAACAGGAAAATAATCAGAGAATTCCTATATGCATCATAGGTACAAGGAGTGCTTGGCTCAAGGTGTTCTCCAGACACGCCTGCGAGCGGCAAGTACGTTGACCGTTCCACAAGAAGCAGCAATGACTGGGCGATGAGCAACGTCGTGCTTCGAGTCAATATCTAGCCCCAGTCGGACCCGTCGCGATTCCTCGCTAGTTGCTGCCCCGTGTGCTGAATTCCTTGCGCACCGCGACACGGCTCGTCACCGACTGAACACCGGGTACGTTTTTCGCAATGTTTGTCGCGAGATCGACCTGGTCCGCGGTCGGCGCGCTGCCCGTCAACGTCACGACGCCGTTATTCGCGCGCACTGTAATGTTGCTGGCCCGCAGCCCCTGGCTTCGCGCGCTTCTGAATGCGCGGCGTACGTCCCGCACGAGTTGCCGGTTGGCTGCCTTGATCTCGCCCTCGGTTGGCGAGGAAGCCGCCTCCGCTTGCGCCGTCGGAACCGATCCATCCGCTTGCGGTTGCGCGTGCGTATTTAGGCAAGCGAACACGACCGCGCTCGCGCCAACCAGCTTCACCCATTTCTGTGCATTCATTTTTTTCTCCTGTCGTCTATGGCCGGATGACATCGACGGATGACTCCGGCCGTTGATCGGTAATGCGCTCGTCGAATACGGTCGGCGCGGCGAGACTGACGAGAATGCACGCGCTCATATACCAGACCGGCGCATAGGCACTGCCCGTCGCGCCGATCGACCACGCCCGCCGTGACTCGATTCAGAACAGGTGATAGATGCCGAGCGACGCTGTCATCGGCGTCGTGCCCAGTTCAGGCGACGCGGTGCCCGTTTGCAGCGGCAGCGGATTGCTGTTCAGAATCACGCTCGAAATCCCGTAGTTGCGGATAAAGCCCGCGCGCGCATACAGCGACGTGCGCTTGGACAGCGAGTAGTCGTAGCCGAGCATCGCGCCGAGCGCCGAGTCCTTCGCCGGATCGCCGGCACTGTCTCGCACTCCCGATGTATCGCGATAGACCACCGACGCGCGCACCGCGTGACGTCCCCACGGCACCGTCGCGCCGACGATGTACGAGCGCGCGATGCCGTTGCCTGCGAGCTTCGGCGCCACCTGCGCGAACGCGGCCGATAGCACGTAGCTGCCGACGTCGTAGATCGCGGATACCCCGTAGATATCGTTGCGCACGGTTTGCTTGCCCGCCGGGGTTTCGACCGGCGAGCTCCACACGCGGTTGTACGCACCCGACAGATACCACGTGCCGTTCGTCCACGAAGCGACCACGCCCTGGTTCGACGCATTCGGCGACACGCCGGCCTGATTGTTGAACGCATAAAGGAACGTCGCGCCGAAGCCCATCACCCGCGGCGTGGTCCATGTCACCGCGTTGCTCGCGCGCACCAGCACCTGGCTCGAACCCGGCCCGAGGTCCGCGTTGTAGCCGACGCCCTTCGGCGTCTGCACCGCACCACCGGCGAGCCACGCGACAACCGAGTTCGTCGTCACTTCGCCGAATGGGTCGATGACTTCCGGCAGGTTCGCGGTCGGTTGCAAGCCGAGGCGCACCACACCCCATGTCGCCGAGTTCAGCCCGACCCACGCGGCGCGGTCGAACAGCGTATTGCTGGTGCCGAACGCACCGTTGTTCGCCATGAAGCCGTTTTCGAGGTTGAATTCCGCCTTCAGGCCGCCGCCCAGATCTTCGCGGCCAAACAACCCGAATTGCGACGTATGAACGCCGCCGCTCTGCGTTTGCCACTTCGAGGTGCCGCTGACGCTCTGGAAGTTCAGACCCATGTCGACGGCGCCGTACAGCTGAACGCCGTTCTGCTGGATCGCGCTTTCCATCGACGGCCACGCCGACAGCCACTGCTGCAGATATGAGTCGGCCCAGGCCGCATGAGACATCAGCGCCACGGCCGCGGCGCAAACGGTCTTTTTATAGTTCATGTGAATCCCCGATATGGACGTAGTCTGGCCACCGGCCCGGCCGCACGCCGGGTCGGCGAAACGCGAATTGGCGAAGTTCAGGTTGAGAGGTATTGCTCGACGAGCGCGGCCCAGTACGCGACGCCGATCGGCAGCGCCTGATCGTTGAAGTCGTAGCCGGGGTTGTGGATCATGCAGCTGCCGTGACCTTCGTGACCGTTGCCGAGCGCGACGTAGCAGCCCGGCACTTTCTCCAGCATCCACGAGAAGTCCTCACCGCCCATCATGCCCGGCGGCAGCGGCAGGATGTTCTGTGCGCCGACCACCGCGGCAACCGCTTCGCGAGCGCGCGCGGTCTCCTGAGCGGTGTTCATCAGCACGCGCGTGACCCGCTGATAGTCGATGTGCGCACTGACGCCGAAGCTGGCCGCCTGGCTCTCGACGATCTCGCGCAAGCGCGTTTCGATCAGTTGCTGGACCTCGTTGCTGAGCGTGCGCACGGTCAACAGGATCGTCGCCGTGTTGGGCACGACGTTGTGCACGGTGCCGGCCTGGATCGCACCGACGGTCAGCACCGCGGCATCGGCCGGCGGCACGTTGCGCGCGACGATGGTCTGCAGTGCCATCACGATGCTCGCGGCAGCCACCACGGGATCGCGGCTCAGATGCGGCATCGCGGCGTGCATGCCCTTGCCTGTCAGTGTGACCGTCACCAGATCGGCCGATGCCGCCATCGCGCCCTGCTGCACGATGAACATGCCGACCGGCACGCCCGGTGCGTTATGCAGCGCGTAGACCGCGTCGCACGGAAAGCGCTCGAACAGACCCTCTTCCATCATCCGCACGGCGCCGCCCTGCCCCTCTTCGGCCGGCTGGAAGATCAGGTTCAACGTGCCGTCGAAGCGCCGCGTTTGTGCAAAGTAATGCGCGGCCGCCAGCAGGATCGCCGTGTGTCCGTCGTGCCCGCATGCATGCATCTTGCCGTGCACCCGGCTCGCATACGGCAGACCGGTGTCCTCGATGATCGGCAGCGCGTCCATGTCCGCGCGAATACCGATCGCGCGCGTGCCGTCGCCGAGTTTCAGACGGCCGACCACCCCCGTGCCACCGATGCCTTCAGTAACCTGATAACCCCATTCCTTAAGTTTCTCGGCGACGAGCCGGCTCGTTTCGACTTCTTCGAATCCCAGTTCCGGATGTGCATGAATGCGCCGGCGCAATTCGACGAATTCGGCAGCCTGCTCGCGAATTGCGGGATCGATATTGATGTTATGGGACAACGCCGTCTCCTCTGACAGACCCGTATGACACGCGCTGGATCAAGCTCAGCGCGAATTGACAGGCAGTCTACGAGAGCGGCGGCGAATAAAAACATGATAAAGTTTTATGCCAATAACCGTTAGTTATAGTATTTACCCTGAGGTAATAAGGTTAATGGCAATTAAGCTTCATCAATTGCGCGCACTGGTCGCCGTCGCGGATCATGGCACGATCGTCGGCGCCTCGCGGGCGCTATTCGTCAGTCAGCCAGCCGTTACCAAAGCCATTCGGGAATTGGAATCCGATATCGGCATGTCGTTATTCGGCCGTAGCGTCAATGGCGTCGCTCTTACGCGCACCGGGGAATCTCTGTTGCGGCATGCGCGCTTGATCGTCGGGGAACTCGGGCGCGCCGAGCAGCAGATGGCGATGGAGCGAGGCGCGCAGGAAGGCCGCGTGACGATCGGTGTGACGCCGCTCGCGGCACTTACGCTGCTGCCCGATGCTTATGCGCGGTTTCGTCTGGACATGCCGCACATCACAGTCGAATTTCTCGAATTTCACGCGACGAAACTACAGGATCGGTTGCGCCAGGGTTCGCTCGATTTCGCGCTCGCCGCGGCGACCGAATCGTCCGCCGATTCGTCGATCGAATGTTCGGAACTGCTGTCTTATCCTTTGGCGTTCGCAGTGCGCGCGAACGGTGCGCTCGCGAACGCCAGTTCGCTCGCCGATCTTTGCGATGTCGAATGGGTCCACTCCGACACCACCGACGACTATCCGCAATTCGTCGCCGATCTGTTCAACCGTCAGGGCCTGCCGGTGCCGAGCCGGATCACTCGCTGCACGTCGCAATCGCTGATGTACAGCCTCGCACTCAGCATCGACGCCGTGATGGCCTGGGCTTCGCACACGCTCGAACTCGTGAACTCGACGGGGCATATGAAAAGACTGGATTTCGTTGAAACGTCGCGCACTGCGAGATTGCATCTGATGCAGCGCGAAGGCGCGATTCACACGCGCCCGGCCGACTATTTCATTCGCTGCATTCGCGAGGCCGCGCTGATGTGAGCCCCGCGGCGCGCGCGGCAAGCTATCTCCTGAGCACCGTCCTCACCCGCGAGCGGCACTGAAATGCTCAAACCCCGAAGTGATTGCGCACGAGATCGGCGAACGCGACCAGCGCGGTAAGCAGAACCACGATGAACAGCCAGCGTTCCAGCAGCGTGAACACAGGCCGTTTTCCCTTGCGACGCTCGGCGAGGTAAAACCACGCGGTCGCCGCCGTGTAAAGCACGGTCGACATCAACAAATAATGCAGACCGCCCGCGTACACGAGAAAGAGCGCATAGACGCAGCCGATCAGCGCAAGCACGAAATCGACGCGGCGTGACCACGGCTGCCCCGCATACGATTCGCCGCTCGCCGCGAGCTTCAAGCCATAGCCGGCGACGAACAGATATGGAATCAGGCTCATCGACGTCGTGAACTCCTTGGCCAGCGTGAACGCTTCTTTCGAAAACAGCGTCACGATCAAAAACGCCTGGATCACGAGGCTCGTCATCCATAGCGCGGCGACCGGTACGTGGTTGCGGTTTTCGCGGCCGAGAAACGCGGGCATCGTACGACTCTTGCCCGCCGCGTGCAGAATTTCGGCGGCGAGCAACGTCCATGCGAGATAGGAGCCGAGCACCGATATCAACAGGCTGAGCTTGACCACGACCGCACCCCACGCGCCGACCGCGGCGCTCAGCACGCCAGCCATCGACGGATTTTTCAGCGTGCCCAGCTGCTCGAGCGGCATCACGCCATACGACAACAACGTGACCATGACCATCAACGCAAGCACGCACAGAAAGCCGAGCACGGTCGCGACGCCGACGTCGCGCCGTTCGCGCGCGTGCCGTGAATAAACGCTCGCGCCTTCGACGCCGAGAAACACGAAGACCGTCCCCAACATCGTCTTGCGCACCTCATCGAACAGCCCCGCCGCCGACGGCTCGGGATCGGTCCACAGATTCGCGATGAACATCTGCCGTTCGACGCTCGATAGCACGAGAACCGCGAACAGTCCGAGCGCGAGCAACTTGGCGACCGTCATCGACGCATTCGCAATCGACGAGCCCTTCACGCCGCGCAGAATCAGAAAGTGAAACACCCAGATCATCAGCGAGGAACTGACGATCGCGCTAAACGTATTGCCGGCGCCGAACGAGGGCACGACGATCGCGAGCGCCGACTTGATCAACACGAGATAAGCCACGTTGCCGAGACAGCTGGCGCACCAGTAGCCGAACGCCGACAGAAATCCCGTATAGCGTCCGAACCCGACGCGCGCATACGTATAGACGCCGACGTCGAGTTCCGGCTTGCGCCACGTGAGCCGTTGAAAGATCAGCGCGAGTATTAGCATGCCGGAGCCGGTGATGGTCCAGCTGATCAACGAACCGACGACGCCGGTATATTTGCCGAGCGCCTGCGGCAACGAAAAGACGCCGACCCCGACCATCGAGCCGATCACCATCGCCATCAGGCCCGGCGCTGAAAGTCTGACGCGCTTGTCCATGCTGCGATCGCTCTCCCGCGAACACGTTCCGACCGAGCCGCGCTCGCGCGACTACGATGATCGACCGCTCAGATGACGAACGCGCCGCTCGCGAGACCGATCAGCGCAGCGATCGCGCCGCAAGCCGCAACGGCAAAGATGACCCACTCGACTTTCGAAAACACCCGCAGGCCGCGCTCGCGTTTGGCCACCACATACAGCACCGTACCGGGTGCATAAAGCAACGCCGACAGCATCAGGAACTTCAGACCGCCCGCGAACAGCAGAAAGGCCGTATAGAACGTCGCGAACATCGCGACGAAATACTCGGTGCGCAACGCGCCGCTGAAGGTGCTGCCATTCTGTCCACTGTCGTAACGCGCGGCCTTGATGCCGTATGCGGCCACGAGGAAATAAGGAATCAACGCCATCGAGCTCGTCAGATTGAGCATCAGCGCAAACGCATCGGTCGACCAGTACGTGCTGATGACGAAACACTGCACCACGGTACTCGTGAGCCAGATCGCGGCGACCGGCAGCTTGCGCTCGTTTTGTCGGGCGAAGAGGCGCGGCATCGTCTCGAGGCGCGCGGCGGCGAACAGCACCTCGGCACAGATCAGCGACCACGCGAGGTACGCGCCGAGGATCGAAATGATCAGACCGGCGCTGATGAACACGACGCCGAATGGGCCGAGCAGCGCGCCGAGTACCGCGGCCATCGACGGCTGGCGCATCACGGCGAGATCGGCGCGCGGCAAGGTCGCGTAAGGCAGCAGCGTCACCAGCACCAGCAGACACAGCACGGCGACGAAGCCGGTGATCGTCGCGGCGCCGACGTCCGAGCGCTTTTTCGCGTAGCGCGAGTACACGCTTGCACCTTCGATGCCGACGAACACGAATACGGTGACGAGCATCGTCGCGCGAACCTGCGAGAACAGGCCGTTGCCGAGCTGATCGTTGCCTTCCCGCAGATTTGCGTGAAACATGTCGGCGCGAAACAGCGCGATCAGTATCACGATGAACAGCACGATCGGAATCACTTTCGCGACTGTGACAATCGTGTTGATCATCGTGGCCTGCTGGACGCCGCGCAGCATCACCAGATGAAACAGCCAGATCCCCACCGACGACACAATGATCGCGGTCGCCGTATTGCCCTCACCGAAGACCGGGACGAAAGCGCCAAGCGTCGATTTGATCAGCACCCAGTACGACACGTTGCCGAAGCAGCCGGCCATCCAGTAGCCGAATGCTGATAGAAAGCCCGCATAATCGCCAAAGCCCGCTCGCGCATACGCGAACACACCGGCATCGAGCTCGGGCCGTCGCTGTGCGAGCGCCTGAAACACGCGCGCCAGCGCGTACATGCCGATGCCCGCCACGCACCATGCAATGACCGCGCCGAACGGTCCGGTCGCACGCGCGAAATTGCGCGGCAACGAGAAAATCCCGGCGCCCACCATCGAGCCAACGACCATCGCGGTCAATGCGGGTAACGACAGTTTCGTCTCGACCTGGGTTGTCATCGTTCACCCTTCAGAGAAGCTGATTTCTTCCAGAAAGGGACTTACGCGGAGCAGGTACGCGTACGCTGCGCATCTCCTGTTAGTCCTCCCGACTGAAGCCAACGGCCTGCGAGTACGCTTGCTACGCATTGATGCAATTCATCGCGCATGCGATGTGAAGCTATTCACCCGATCGTTCTTACTGTGAAGCCGGCGCCGGTGCGTTCGCGGTGTCGGGCGCGGGCGCCATCGGTGCGGGTTGATTCGAGGCCACGGGCGGATTGGCCAACCAGCCGCCCCCCATCGCCCTGAACAACGCGAACTGTGCCTGCAGCTTGCCGACCTCTTCCCTAGCCTGCGACGACTGGCTTTCGAGCAGCGCAACCCGCACCTGATCGATATCGACGCGGCCGGTATCGCCGAGTTCGTAGCGACGTCGCACCTGGCTCAGCTGCGTGGCACGACGCGTGACTTCTTCATTGCGCGCCTTGAACAACTCATCCTGCCGGTTCAAACGCGCCAGCGCACGGTCGACGTCATAGAACGCGCCGAGCGCGGTCTTTTCGTAGTTGAACATCGCCTGCTGCGCCTGCGCATCCGACGACTCCACCTGCGAGCGCCGCGCGCCGAAGTCGATCAGCGGCATCGCCATCGCCGCGCCGAATAGCCAGAACGTGCTGGCCCCGAGGTTTTGACCCGCGAACTCCCACCCATTGCGCGCGAGCATGCCGCTTAGCGATATGGTCGGCCAGTAGTTGAGCCGCGCGACATCCGACTGTCTGACCGCCGCATTCACGCGCGCCTGCGCCGCGATCAGATCCGGGCGCCGCATCAGCAGATCGACGGGTTGGCCGGGCTCGATGTGCGGCAGTGCGGTCATCAGCGTGTCGCTTTCATCCAGGATTCCGGCGAAGTCCGCTGGCTGCACGCCGCAAAGATTCTGCAAATTCAACCGCGCCTGTGCGATGCCGTTCTCCAGGTCCTGCATACGCGCATCGACCTGGGCGCGGCCAGCGCGCGCCGCTTCGATGTCCGTACTCATCACGAGGCCCGCGGTAAAGCTCTTTTCGGCGATATCGACGAAGTCGTCCGCGATTGCGCGGCTCTGCAGCAGGATCGAGCGCTGACGCAGCAGCCCGCGATACGTGACATACAGATCCGCGACACCCGACACCACGCTCAGGCGCACCGCCTGGGCATCGCCCGCGGCCGCGCGTACCTGCTCACGTGCCGCCGAGAGCCGCGAGCGTCCCTGGCCGAACAGATCGATCTCCCATTGCGCCTGCAACCCGACTCGCCAGAACTGCGCATCGGTATTGGTGATGCCGAGAAACTGCGCGAACTCGAGCTGCGTCTCGCCGCCGTGGAACTTGGCGCCGCTGACGCTCGCACCCACCGACGGCAACAGTTGCGAGCGAGCCAGCCGGATCCCGGCCTGCACCTGATCGACGCGTGCGTAAGCGGTAGCGATGTCGAAGTTGTGCGCGAGCGCGACTTCGATCAGTTTGTTCAGCGTCGGATCGTTGTACTGGGTCCACCATGCCGCGAGATCCTGCGCGGACATCGGTGTCGCCGCGCCCTGTTGCGCCTCCGAATACTGCGGCGGAAACGCGGCGGGCTTTTCCAGTTGCAACGAACCCGAACAACCTGCTTCGAGCAGCAGCGCCGCGATGGCGAGAAGACAAGGGCGCGCGCGGATCATTTTGTTTCCGGGTGTCGGCCCGGCTCCCATTCCGCCTGCTTGATCGAGAACAGCATCGAGTACAGCGCCGGCACGGCGACCATCGTCAGTACGGTGGCGAAAGCAAGGCCCGACATGATCGTAATCGCCATGTCCTTGAAGAACGGGTCCCACAACAGGGGCGCCATACCGAGCGCCGTCGTACCGGCCGACAGCATCACCGGACGCAGACGGCTCATCGCGCCGTGCGTCACCGCCTGCATGCGCGGCACGCCGGCGGCGATCTGCGCATCCATTTCTTCGACGAGCACGACGCCGTTCTTGATCAGCATGCCGATCAGGCTCAATAGACCGAGCAATGCCATGAAGCCGAACGCGCCACGAAACAGCAGCAGTCCGAGCGTCACGCCGCAGATCGACATCGGCACGACGAGCAGCACGACGAGCGCGGGCTTCAGGCGTCCGAACATCATCAGCACCAGTAGTGCCATCGCGATGAAGCCGAGCGGCAGTTGTCGGAACAGGCTCTGCTGCGCGCGCGTCGACGATTCGTGCTCGCCGCCCCATTCGAAGCGGTAACCCGAAGGCAGCTTGATGTTCTCGATGCCCGAGCGTATGCGGTTGAAGGCGTCGACGCTGTTCTGCCCATAGATAGCGTTCGCCGATACCGTGATCGTGCGAATCCGGTCCTCGCGCGCGATCTGACCTTCCTCGGTCCCGACCGTGAAGCCGTTGACCACGTCGCCGAGCGGCACGTAACGGCGCAGACCCGCGCTGAACACCTGCAGGTCCTGCAGGCCCGCGACGCCGCGCGTGTAGTCGGGCGAGCGCAGCACGATCGGCAGCAATTGATCGCGCTCCCGATAGAGGCCCGCGCGCAGGCCCTCGGTTGCATAAGCCATGGTGTCGGTGACCTGCCGGCGCGTCACACCGAGCGAGCGCGCGCGCGACTCGTCGAATTCCGGCCGCACGATGCTGATCGGGTTCTCCCAGTCGTCGCGGATCGCGATGATGCGGCCGTCGGCCTTCAGCACGTTCTGCGCTTCCTGCGACAAGCGACGCAGCACGGCCGGATCGGGACCGGAGAAGCGCGCCTGAATCGCCGCGCCTCCGCCGGGCCCGAAGTTCGGCCGCGTCACCGTCCAGTGCTGCTCGGGGAAGCGCTTCTTCAGATCTGCTTCGATGTTCGGAAGCATGACGTCGATCAGGCGCTGATCCTTCGCGCCGACGATGAACTGCGCGTACGACGGATCGCGCGTCTCCGGATCGTAGACAAGGAAGAAGCGCGTCGCGCCCGAACCGATATACGTCTGCACGTTGGTGACGTCCGCATGCTCGAGCAGCACCTTCTCGACTTCGCGACTCTTTTCGACGACCGCGCGAATGTCGGCGCCGCGCGGCAGACGCATATCGACATAGAAGATCGGCGTCGTCGACGCCGGGAAGAAGCTCTGCTCGACGAAACGGAACGCCCGGCCCGCCAGCACCGTCAGCGCAACGAGGCCGATGACCACCAGCACGCGCCGTCGGGTGACCCATGACAACAACTCGCCATAACGCCTGTATAGCTTCGCCTTGAACGGGTCTTCATCGATGATGTCCGCGGGCTTGAAAAGATAGGTGCCGAACAGCGGTGTCAGCGCAATGGCGATTACCCAGCTAAATAGCAGCGAAATCGCAGCGACGGCGAACAGGGACGCGCAGAATTCGCCGACCGCATCCGGTGACAGGCCGATTCCCGAAAAAGCCAGAATTCCCACGATGGTCGACGCGAGCAAAATCCATTGGCTTTGTTTGAGGATCTCTGTCGCCGCCTCGAGATGCGACTTGCCTCGCTGCACCCTCACGAGCATGCCCTCGACCACCACGATGCTGTTGTCGGTCAGCATGCCCATCACGATGATCAGCGCGCCGAGCGAAATCCGCTGAAGCTCGATCCCCGCCGCGTACATGACGAGCAGCGTGCCGAGAATCGACAGGAACAACTCGACGCCGAGCACGACCCCCGCGCGCCAGCCAAGCCCGATGCCGAGCGCAACGCCGACGATCGACACGGACAGGAACACGTCGAAGATAAAACCGCGCACGCTCTCGTCGACGACCTGCGGCTGATCGTAAAGCGAGTACAGCTTGATACCGATCGGGCGGTCGCGCTCGAGTACGGCGAGCTTCGCCTTGATCCTCTCGCCGACTCTGACCACGTTGACGCGCGGTCGCGCGCTGATACCGATCGTGATCGCGGGCTGGGCGTTGTAGTGAATGACATGGTTCGGAATCGTCGCATAGCCATGGCTCACGCGAGCGATATCGCCGAGCAGCAGCGTGCCGGGCGTATTGTTGACGGGCAGCGATCGGACGGCCTGCAGCGAATCGAGCGAGCCGGTCGGAGCGATCCGCAACGACAAGTCGCCGACGCGTTCGCGGCCCGCGGGCCGAACCTCGTTCTGCAGGAACAGCGTCTGCGCGAGATCGTCGGTGGAAAGATTGTTGGCGATCAGTTTCGACTGGTCGACGTCGACCGAGATCTCCTCCTGCTGCTGACCGGCGATCACGATGTCGGACACGTCGTCAAGCGTCAGCAGTTGGCGGCGCAGTTCGCGCGCGTACGCATATAGTTGCGCCTGCGTGTAGCCCTCGCCGGTCAGCGCGTAGAACATCCCGTAGACGTCGCCGAAACGGTCAAGCACGAGTGTCGGGCCAGCCCCCGGTGGCAGCCGGACCTGTGCATCCGACACAGAATTGCGCAATTCGTCCCACACTTGCGGCAATTGCGCCGACGTGTACTGGTCGCGAATCTGGACGCGGATTTCAGAGTAGCCAGGCATTGAACGCGAGGTCAGCTTCTCGACCTGCGGCATCTGCTGGATCGCGCTTTCGAGCCGGTCCGTCACCTCCTGCTCGACCTCGTGCGCACTCGCACCCGGATACAGCGTCACGACGACCGAGGTCTTGATCGTGAACTTCGGGTCTTCGAGCCGCCCGATGTTGTAGTACGCAAAAAGGCCGCCCAACAGCGAGATCAGCGCCAGAACCCACGCGATCAGCGGCTTTTCGATCAGGGGGCGCGCGAGATTCATTGAGGTGCATCCATTGGACGGACCGACATTCCCTCTTTCATGAACTGCGAGCCGCCGGCCACCACGCGGTCGCCCTCCGCGACCGCACCCGCGACGACCGCGTCGTCATTGCGAATTTCGCGCACGCTGACCGGCACCGCATGCACACGGCCGGACGCCGCATCGTAGCGCCACAGACTGCGCTGACCGTCCGCGCCGATCGACACCGCCGCGATCGGAATCGCGAAGTAGCCGTGGTTGTCGCTTGGCGCGACTTGCCGGGCCGTGTCGGACATCTGTACGCGCAATGCCATGCCGGGTAACAGCACGGCGCTTTGCGGTCCTTCGATGGAGAACACGAGCCGGTAGGCGGCCGAAGTCGGCGAGGTCTGCGTGGTCCGTTCGCGGAACACTAGCGCGAAGCGGTTCTGCGGCCGTTCGGGCAGCCACGCCTCGGCTCTCAGCGTCTTATCGACGAACAGCCGTTCGGCAATGCTCTGAGGCAGATCGACGCCGACATCGACACGGCCGATGTTTTCCAGATTGAACGCGGGTGCGCCAGCCTGCACGACCTGCTGGATCTCGATGTTGCGGCGAGCGATCCGGCCGTCGAATGGCGCGACGAGTCGGGTATTGCGCAGGTCGCGGCTCGCCATGTCGCGTGCTGCGCGTGCGGCATCCGTGGCAGCCGACAGCTGCTCATAGGCAGCCTGAGACAGAATCCCGTCCTTGCGCAGTACCGCCTGACGCTTCAGGTTGTCGCTCAGCTGCTGATACTGCGCGTTCGCGCGTTGCAGTTGCAGCTTGTAGGGTTCTTCATCGATACGCGCGATCACCTGCCCGCGTTTCACGGATGCGCCTTCGAGCACCGCGATCTGCACGACGCGGCCCGATACTTCGAAGGCGAGCGGCGAGATGCTGGTCTGCTCGACTCGCCCGGTAAAAATGCGAATGACGGAGGCGTCGGCCGGTTCGACTCTGGTGAGCTGCACGGCTGGCCTCGTATCGCCAGTCTGTGTTTCGGTCTGCCGTTGGCAGCCCGACTGTGAAACGGCGAGCGCACAGGTCAACACGCACGACGATACGCCGGTCAACAGGACGCTGGCTGTTCGGCGAGGCCGCGGTGCATCGGAGCGGTTTGCGTTCATGACGTCCTCGGCTGACTGCTGGCGCAACCCGTGTCGTTCACCCGGCGGCAACGTAGCTCGCGGGCCGGCGAATACGGTGCTCTACAGGTTGCTCATGAATTCATAGGGGTCCATAGCAGTGGACCGATGAGTGCATTCGCTGCGACTTCCACGGCCGGGTCAGACTCGAGGAACAGCGGCATCGCGTCTGTCGGACCGGCAACGTCATGCGTCGTCATTCAGGCTCCGTTTATCGGGCATCCTGTCTAACCGCCAACCTGCTTCACCACGCCGAAGAAAGACTAAGGAAATTGACAAGTCCGCCATTCATGACTTTGCGCAGTTCAGTAGTGGTCTGCCCGTGTCATGCGCGCATCATTGTCCCCGCTCACAGTTCGTCACAGGCATCATGGCCGATCAATGCGTTTGCCGTCAATCGATTCGCGACTTACTGCGGGCACACAGACTTGGTCCCATGATTGCTTCGACTTCTGTTGTCGAAATATAAGCATGGCTATTCTGTCTTTGCCGATGGAGCAGCCGTGTTTGTTAAATCGGGATTCTTTCTCGTTGGAGCCAATGCGCACCATGGCGAATGGCATTGGTCGCGCCAGCGACTTGCCGGGCGTAGAGTCCGACCGGCGCGACGCATCATGACACGCTCGCTCGCATTGCGGATGTCGCGGTGCGTAGCACTCGCGCTGCTCGTCAGCAGTCTTCCGTCCCGTTGCGCGATGATGACCGTCAACTCGCAAGCCCCGGGGAGTGCATCGCGATGCGGCACGGCGATATTCTGTCGACCGGCCGTCTAGACACGCTGCAAATCGCGGCAATCGATGGAAACACCTGCCAACGCGAGCCGCTCGATTGCATCAATCCGATCTCGTGCGTCGGCGGAATCGATACCGGCTGGCGATTGTCGAGGCTCACCGAACTGTCGTCGCGGATGGCCATTACGAACACGCCAGCCAATGCCGGTGAATGGAGCGACGCGCAATTCGATCTGTCCGGCTACCCGAAGGCGTGCGCGAACCGCGCGAAGTCATTCCGGCGTCGCGGCTGTCGTTCGCCGGGATACGTAGCGTTTATCGACGTGATGATTTGGGCGCCGAACTCGTTGCGGTGATGAATGTGCCGCCGGCTGAAGACGACGCCGATGCGGGCGGCGACGCCGATGACGAAAAGAGTAGCAATGCCGACACCGATACCGGTGTGTCGCCACAGGCCGCGGGACGGCCGAGGTCGGCATCGCGCTATTTCAGTGAGATGCCGTCGCCGAACGTCACGACGTTGATCCGGTTCAGCCTGGGCGCGCTCGAGCAGGTGCTTGCCTCACATGATGTCGTGCTGTCCGTCTACGATCCGTATCGCGAAGACAGTGTCGAGCGACACGCGCAGGCTGTGCCACTTTCGGCCACCTTCAGCGCCGGCGATGGCATCTGGCTCGCGCGCTCGGATTTCGCCGAGCAATCGTTGCGCATGCTGTTTGGGCGCGCACGCGCACGCGGTATCGATGCGCCGCGCATCTACATGATGCAACCCTTCTAACCTTTCGGTCCCAGTCGACGGATCATTCTGATGTTGCATGGCCTCGCGAGCAGCCCCGAGGCATGGGTCAACGTCGCCAATGATATTCATGGCGATGCGCGACGCCGGCGTCGCATCGGATGGGCTTTGTCGACTTTCCGCGACGCGCTTCGGGAGACGTTGAAGGACAACCGCGTGCTCGAAGGGACCGACATCGATCGTGAGGACGAGCGGCTCAATCGGCTACTGAACTTCGCACCGATGCCGCAAGTCGAGCACGCCATATTGATCGCAGCACCCCACCAAGGCACACCGTTCGCGACCAACCGGCTGTCGCGCTGGACGGCCAACCTCGTGCGTGTGCCGCTCGCCCTACAAAACGAAATCGCGGAAGTGATGGGAACGGGGACGAACATTGGACCGGAAGGTCGGACGTTCCACGTGCCAAACAGCATCGAGCTGCTGCGCGAAGCCGATACGGTGATTCGCGCGACGTCGCAGTTGCCGATCAGCCGTCAGGTTCGCTTCCATTTGATCATCGCGCGGCGCCGCGAAAGTGGCCCGCTCGAAGATTCCACGATGGCGTCGTCCAGCGCGCGCCTCTCGCGGGCGCGCTGTCGGAAAAGGTGATTTGTTGCCGGCGCAGTGTGCGGGAGACGCCGGGGCCGGGTTTGGAAAGTGACGGGGGAGCGACCAGGCGTCCTTTTAGGACGGGCGTGGGCGTGGCAGTCAGCGGCAACCCTTGGAAATTTATTCGCTACAAATTACGTATTAAATGTTACGGATGACTGGAGGGCGTGGGTGCGAACTTGCGCGCGATCCGCACTTTGTGGGAGTGACGGGGTATCGTGCACCAATTTGGCTGATTCGCGTGAAACAACGTCCCGTGAAATTGAAAAAGCTGTTTAAAAACAATGAGGTATGATATGAGAAAGACATTTACCAATGTTTCACGACGCGCCAATTGGCGAGATCGGCCGAAGAATCGCGGGTTCGCGCTCGGATTGGCTAATACTCGCTCGTTTTTCGATATTTAGTTCGTAAAAGCGGGCCTCGCGTTCCGCGCCCCGTATGTTATGGGATTTTTGCTCGTGGCCGACTCATCGAAGCTAGAGTTGGCGTCGCGCTCAGCGATGGACGGTGGCTTTGCGTTTGTGGAACGTGCGGTGGGTAATTGTCCCGCTCATCGACGGGAGAAGAGTGAGCCGGACGACGACTCTTTACGTTGACGACGATTTGCACATTTGCCCTCGCCTATCCTGCGAACCATCGTCCGGCGGGTTGATTTCCGATGCGCCAGGAGCAGCGTTGTCAATTTCGCGCGACCGCAGCGGCTGGCGCAGGCTCAAGCGGTAGCGCGACATACGGGACCAGAACGGGAAGATCGGTTCCGGTCGAAAGCTGGTTAGTTCGGAACTGGCCACCCGATGATTCGCGTGGTCGCGACACATTCCTTCGAACGAGCGGAGCCGCGCATCTCGTGATGTGGGCAAGTCGCTCGGACGACCTGCCGCCCCCTGGTTAATTGTCCGAGAGTGGCTTCTTACTGGCGACGTTGGGGAATTGCCGAACGCGCGTACCGCCCGATTGCGCAGCGGCAGCCAGGCGATCCGGGTTGAGTTTCTGGCCGTCGGCCGACTGTCTGGATCTGCAACGGGGATGTGATTCGGGGGCAGGCTTGCGACGATCGAAAGGAGCGGCGTACACCGCTGCGACAGCCTCGATCTGCGTCGATCGAGAGGGATCGCACTAGCAGGTTTGGCATCCCTTAACGCGGCACTCAAGTATTGGCTGGCTCCCGACACAGCTTGACGTATTCGTTCTGTTCGCTGAGAAAAACCAGATTCACAGCAGTCGTTCGCGCTTCCGTCCACCTGATCCGGATTCGTCGGTGATCGTACGGGACGGATTTCCCGGCCGAAGAACGGCTGACTGGTGTCCATAAGCGTTGGCCTCAGCACCGCGCGCGTCTGTGGCCTTAGGTGCTTCCGCACATTGCATCAGCCGTGAGAGACGTTGGCGATTTTCACAAAGTGCTGCGACCGTCAGCGTCACCCTGAACTCGGGGCTCTATGGAAAACCGGTTTCAGCGCATCCCGCGATATTTCAACGTGGCTGCGTGCAAGCGCGTGGCAAGCATTTGTTGCGCGGCGCCTCGATGTCTCGCGCAGCGATTTTTCTCATCGCAGGAGCGGGCCATCGAAGGCCGAGCGATAGTACGAGGATGAATAGCCCGTTTGTGACGAAGGGTTGAGAATCACCGTGGATGGCCTGTCGGAGAGCATTCTCTTTCAAAGAGAGGGAACCGGCCTACCATTGCCGCCGTCAGGTGACCATCGAACACGTTGGGCTGCGCCCTGACGATATGACCCGTCAGCGAGCTGGCAGAAGCCGGCTTCCAGACAGGTTCACAAATTCCAAGCCAATGGCGGGCTCGACTATGTCGGGCAACGGACCTGCACCGGCAAGCTTGCTTTGCGAATGCACTTACTACGCGAAAGTCCCCGCGACCCGGACAAGGCGCAAAGAATGCTCGTTCTCACGACAGCGCGCTCTTATCTCGTCGTCGACTTTTGCCGACAAGAGTGTCTAGAGTCTAGACACGCGGACGAACACTGAGGTGTCTCCTGAAAGAGTGTCTAGACTCTAGACACTCTCGCAGCCCACCCCATTTGGGCTGGCCGAAAAAAAGCCCGCACTTGGCGGGCCTTTCCACACTACAAACCAAACGTCAAATCAGCTCGTCTTCGGCTGCGATTGGAACATTTGGCCGATCAACTGTCGTATCTGAACTTCTTGCGCCTCGGTAATCACCCCGGTCTTGATCTTGATCGTGAAGTTGCTGACATCCTTCGTGATGCTTCCAGCGTGCTCTCGTCCCGCGAAAAACTTTTCGATGCTGCGTCCGCCAGTACCCGCCGACGTCGTCTGTCGGGTCGCCAAGGCAGTGATTGCCGCCGCGACCTTCCCTTGATCCATTTCGCCTCTCACCAACAGCGGCCAAATTTCGCGAGCTGCTTTAACCCCATCCTCGCCGTGCTTCTTGATCGCCGCCCCAATTGCTTGCGCCGCAGTCCCGCCCAATAGTCGCGGCTGAATATCGAGATCTTTCTTGATGAAGTCCGGCAGATTATCGAACGAAAGGAATTGATACAGACCCGCCCGCGACAATCCCATCGCCTCTGCCAGTCGCTTGCGATTCGGAAACTCCGCTTCCGACCGACGGATCGCAACGCCGATTTCATAGTCAGCAAGGTCGTCGCGGCTGATGTTTTCGACCATCGCCAGCACGGCCATATCCGAGTCAGAACAATCCGCGACCACTGCTTTGATCGTGTCCAGCCCCAACATCTTGTGCGCACGCCAGCGCCGTTCGCCGGCGACGATCTGATAGTCATCCGCGACACGACGGACCACTATCGGCTGCATCAACCCAACTTCCCGGATCGACTCCGCGAGCTCGGCCAACTTTGCTTCGTTGAACACACGCCGTGGCTGCCACGGGTTCGGCAAGATGCTCGCGACCGACAGTTGCGATGCGATGCCGGTCGATTCCAATTCCTGCACGCGAAGCTGCGCAACGGCCAGCGCACCAGCGAGGCCGGGCGCCGTTTGCGTGCGGTTGCTGCGCTTCACCTCGTCCTCGTTGATCGACGAAGTTTTGCGAATGCCGGACGTCTTGGCCAGCAACTGTTCTCGCATATTGCTCATTGCGCGTTCCTCCATTTTTCCGAATAGATCTCGTCGATCCAGCGACAGTAATCGACGAGAGGCTGCCGCACGCGTTGCAGCGACTTGGCCGCGCTGTGATTGCTGCTAATGTCGAAGACGGTCGAGAACGCCAACGCCCCGGTGCTCATCACCGAACTCGCCGGCACCTCGATCGAATGCAGCCAGTTTTCGTACGCGCTTTGCGCCCATGCGCGCACGATCGGCGCCGACGAGTTCCGCCCATAATCGACCCGCGATAACACCAGCGATACGAAGTCGTATTTCTTTTCTTTCTCGAATTTGATGAAGCTTTTGGACACGTCCGAGAAGAGCCGCCAGAACGACAGCGAGCTGATGAAATCCAGGTTTTCCGGCACCATCGGCATCACCATGGCATCCGCTGCCATCAGCGCGTTCAGGTTGAGGTACGAAAGCGACGGCGACGTATCCATCAGAATGTAGTCGTACTTCTTGCGCAGCGGCTCGAGCCCTTGACGAAGCACGGTCCAGAAACGAAAACCCGGACGAATCTTTTGCATCGCCGGCAGATGGAACTCCGCCCCGATCAATTCCGTGTGCGCAGGAATCACATCGATGCCATCCCAGTACGTCGACTGGATCCGCCCCTCGAGGCCGCCGTCGATGTCCTGATCGTAGACGTACGGCAATACCGTATCTTCAGGTGTCACGTCCTTTTCCGCGTACAGTCCGCACAGTTCCGAAAGCGACGCCTGCGGATCGAGATCGACTACCAACACCTTGCGGCCCCGCAACGACAGCCCTTGGGCGAGGCACATCGTCGTCGTCGTCTTTGCGGAACCACCTTTGAGCTGCGCCGTGATAATGATCTTCCCGTCTGGTTCCTTCAGGCGCGTGACCAGTGGTGTCTGGTAGATATCGGAAATCTTCTGCACCCAGATTCGCGCTTCTTCCAGCGTGAAGGTCCGGGTACGGCCCGTGCCGGCGGCGGTGCCCGAAGGCAGTTCTCCGTCGCCTTTTGTCGCGAGATACTGCACCTGGGAGTGAGAGATGTTGCACATCTCGGCAATCTCGCCGGTCTTGAAGACGGGAGCCGTTTTTCGAGGACGTGGAGCCAGAATCGTGTCACGCAGCTCATTAGTAAAAATCGTGACTTTTTCTGCGAACTCACTGATCTGCTCAAAGTGAACGGTTCGGTCTACGGCAGGAAGTTGGCTCGTTCTGACCATTCTGAGGTTTACCCATAAAATTCCGGAAACCTCAGAATACAGGAAATGCTTGAAAATAGCTTTTTAAATTACTGTTTTTATGTGGTTTTTCTGAAAGTTTTTCTATTTTCACACCGTTTTCGCTGGCGCGCCTGGAAACACCGCGCACTCGAAGGCACAAATGACCTCACCTTCATTCGCAACACGGCCGGCGGAGCCGGCACAGCTGCCCAAAACTTAAGCACGGGGTGAGGTTATTTGTGCACTTTCTCATTTCCGCGAAGCTCAATCCGGCGAGCCTCAGCACAACGGACCTCACCATTATCAAGATTTCGCCACCTTCCGGCGAGCGTTACCCCCTCACGGAGCGCAACTGCACAATCAACCTCACCTACCGCCGCTGCTTTCCGCCGGCGACAGACGGTCAGACCGAGCGACACACATCACCAATACCCGCAGATCATCCGGAAAGCACAACCAACCTCACCTTCGCCACACGAGCGTCCCTATCAGCCTCCAACGTATCGCACAACCAACCTCACCATGCTGCATTGCGCAATCTTCGCGTCCATTTACTTTATGAGCCAAGTTGGTAGGGTTTTTTTTTTTAAATCGAGAACAAACCCACAAACCTACACAGCCAAACGATATTTAATTTATTCAAACACTTAAGTCTAGAAAGGTGAGGTGTTTTGTGTCCAAGGTGAGGTTCGCTGTGCCCAGAGGTGCGGTTGGTTGTGCAGCAAGGTGAGACCAATTCCCTACCAAGGTGCGGTTCCATGTGTTTGACTATGCGTCGAATCTCAAAGGTGAGGTGCGTTGTGCATCTGCAGGAACGGAAGGCCGGATGGGCCGTCCCATAAGGCTTCGCAGCGCGGAAGCCCGTCTAGCAAGGTGAGGTTGCTTGTGTAGATGGTGAGGTTCTGTGTGTCGAATCGCGGAATGGACCACGAAATGGCCACCTCCGAGGCCGTGCTGATGGTGAGGTTCTGTGTGTTGACAGCTCACCACTGCATGCTTACAGTCCCGGGAGCTAAAAAGTGGATGAAGAACATGGCTACGGACAATCCGGAAGAGGGCAAGTCGAAAGCGACATCACGCCAGATGGCGCTCGCGCTGTTCGAAGACATGTTCGATCAGGGATTGCGCATCAACGAGGCCAATCGCGAGATCGGTTATCAGCGCAACGATTTCTTCACCGAGATCGTCAACATGGGACTGCCGGCGCGGCGTTTTCTCGATGCCGCGTACTTCATCGTCGCGCAGGAACCCGAGCAACGCGATCAGTACGACGTCGAACTCAACTACTTCAAGTGGCTGATGCGTTACGACAGCCGCAACCTGAAGCATTTGCGCACGATCGCCGACGAAGCTCAGAACGCGAAAGTCCGCGTGACGAATACGCCCGCGGACCGCGATCCCAATGAAGACGACCTGTGGGTGCAGGTTCAGCTGATCGGCATGGTCGGCTTTCATCGCGGACGTATGCGTTTCGACGTCCATCCACGGCTCGTGCCGCATATCCGCGATCCGCAGAAATCGCACTGGCTAAGCTTGCGCATTTCCACCGCGTTCACGCGCAGTCTCGCGCGCGCGATCTACGACAAGGTCTTGCCCAACGTGCCCGCTGGACGTACCGACTGGATCCAGCTCGAGGAAATGCGCAACTGGCCCGGCAAGATGGGCGCGAACGCCGCCATCTTCAAATACTTCAAGCGCGATTGGCTCGAGCCGGCGGTGCGCGAGATCAACGAAGTGTCGGACGTCGAGATGTCCTACGAGACGCGGACTGCATCCACGACGTCGAAGAAAATCGACCGCATCCGCTTCCTGCTCAAGCGCAAGGACACAGCCGACGCGGTACTCGCGAGCCTCGCCGACGCGAGCCATCTGTACAAAATTCTCACCGACGAATTCGGGCTGTCGACCAAGCAGTTCAGCGAGATTTCGGAGAACCGCGAACTCTGGACCGACGAACGCATTCAGCAGGCCGTCGAGTACACGCGCTTCAGAATCAAGCGCGGCCAGGTCAAGAAGAGTCCCGCGGGCTATCTGATGCGCGCGCTACGCGACAACTGGAAGATCTCCGACGCCGAGCGCACGATGGTCGACGTGCAAGCCAAACTGCTCGCCGACGAAGCACAGGAACAGGCGGTCAAGACCGAAACGAGAAAAACCGTGGCGAACAGTATCGCGACGCGCGAAGAAGAAGTGCGCGCGCGCATGAACGAGGATTCGCGCAAGGGCCGCGACCATTTCAGCGCCGCCGATGCGAAGACGCGCAAGGAACTGATGCATGCGTGGACAACATCGCGCGAAGGCAAGCTGATGCTGCGTCGGATGAAGCTCGAACCGTCGACGGTCACCGAAGATGCGATTCTCGCGAATACGGAGCTGGTGTGGTATCTGGGGCAGTTCGTGTTCGGCCGGATGAATGCGGCGCGCGCGGCCGCGTGAAGTGAGCCGGCAGTCGGCTGGACAGCAGTCCAAACACGGCCTAGCAGCAACGAGAAAGGGGTCTTGCACTGACGAACAGCAACGTCGGCGCAAGACCCCTTGATACTTCAGAACGCAGAAAACCTTTAGAACGTACCGAGCAGCGAGCCCAGCACGATCACGACCACCAGCGCGAGCAACGCGCCGAGAATCGCGACCATCACGATGTCGCGATAGCTCTCGCGATGGTTCGAGCCGCACACCGCGAGCAGCGTGACGACCGCGCCGTTATGCGGCAGGCTGTCGAGTGTCCCGGAGGACATCACGGCGACCCGATGCAACAGCGCCGGGTCGATGCCGTGTTGCGCGGCCAGTTGCAGATAGGTGCCGCCGAGCGCGTCGAGCGCGATCGTCAGACCGCCTGAAGCCGAGCCGGTCAACCCCGCGAGCAGGTTCGTGGCGACCGCCAGCGATACGAGCGGACCACCGCCGACGCCGAGCACCCATTCGCGAACGAGTGCGAACGCGGGCAGCGCGGCAATCACCGCGCCATAGCCGACCAGACTGCCCACGTTGAGCACCGGTAGCACCGATGCATTCGCGCCCGCGTCGATCGTCTCGCGCAGCGCCGGCAGGCGGCGCCGATTGAGCAGCACGAGCACCACGATCGCGACGACGAGCGCCACGCACACGCCCCACACACCGGCGACTGCCGAAAGCGACGTCTCGCCCCAACGGACCTCGGCCAGATAGTCCGCGTCGATGCGTGGCAGCACGATCACGTTCATCACGAAGTTCGTCAGCACGACGAGCACGAGCGGCGCGAGCGCGACGCCGAACGACGGCAGATCCTCGCTGACGTGCCCGCGCTTCGCTTCCTCCGGATCGAAACTCTGGGAGACGCTCGCGCGTTCGCGCACGAGGTTGTCGCTCGCCGGTGCCGTGGTGGATTTCACCGCCGCGTTGAGTCCGTCGAATCCCTCGTTGGCCGCCTTCGCACGCGATTGCTGCAACGACAACCACCACAGCCCGAACGCCACCATCACGATACTCGCGACGATGCCGAGCCCTGGCGCCGCAAACGGCGTCGTACCAAAGAAGGGCATCGGGATCGCATTCTGGATGGCCGGTGTGCCGGGCAGCGCGGACATCGTGAACGTCTGCGTGCCGAGCGCGATCGCGGCCGGCATCAGACGCCGCGGGATATTGGCGGCCTGGAACAGGGCCGAGGCCATCGGCGCGAGCACGAAGAACGCGACGAAGAGGCTGACGCCGCCATAGGTGACGAGTGCGCCACCGATCACGACGGCGAGAATCGCCCGATGCGCGCCAAGCTTCTCCGTCATGTATCTGGCGATCGCCTTCACGGAGCCGCTGTCTTCCATCAGCTTGCCGAACAGCGCGCCGAGCAGGAACAACGGAAAGAACTGCGCGAGAAAGCGCGCGGCGCTGAGCATGAAGGTCTGGGTCCAGTGCGCGAGAATCGGTTCGCCCGAAATCGCGGCGGCAAGCATCGCGGCGAACGGCGCGAGCAACAGCACGGTCCAGCCGCGGTATGCGAGGGCAATCAGCAGCGCGAGACTCGCGAGCATCCCAAAGAGTCCGAGACCAATCGCGAGCGGGGACAGCGTGATGACTTCCATGGTCAGACTCCGTCGAGCAACGCGTCGAGATCCAGCGAGGAGCGCACCCCGATCGAATCGGCGTGCCCGGTGAGGAACGCGTCCGCGGCGCGCCGGCCTTCGTCGCGCAGCATCGTCAGAAAGCTCCACTCGGCGTTCAGCTTCGACGAGTAGCCGAGTTCGGTCATCAGCTCGCTCGAGATCCGATGGATGCGCATCTCCGCCCAATGACGGCCTTCGTCGCTGCCGGCGTCCGCCGCGCGGCGCAGCAGCGCGATCATGCGCAGCTCTTTCAGCAGCGGCGCGTTGAAGGCGACTTCGTTCAGGCGGCTAATGATGTCGCGCGCGGTGCGCGGTGTTTGATCCCGCACGACGGGATTGACCTGGACCAGCAGCGTATCGCTCGACGTGCATTCGCGTACCAGCGGCGTGATGGTCGGATTCCCCGCGTAGCCGCCGTCCCAGTAGTCTTCACCGTCGATCTGCACGGCCTGGAACAGCGTGGGCAGGCAGCCGGAGGCCAGCAGCACGTCAGGCGTCAGGTCGCCATTGCGAAACACACGCGCCTGGCCCGTGCGCACGCGGGTGGCGGTGATGAACAGCTTGATCGGCGCGTCGCGCAGATGCTCGAAATCGATCGAGTCCTGCAGAATCTTCGCCAGCGGGTGTACGCCGCGCGGGTTCAGGTCGTATGGAGAAAACACGCGCGCCGCGAGGTCCATCGCGATGAAGAGCGGCGAGTAGTCGAGCGTCCAGCGGCCCATCAACACGTCGAACGGGCTGCGGCGAAACGGGCTGTACACCGATGCTTCGAATACTCGTCGCCAGAACGCTTCGAGCGCGGCGCGCGCGCCGGCCGCGCCGCCCACCTGATAGCCGCTCACCAGCACCGCGGCGTTCATCGCGCCAGCCGACGTACCCGATATCCCTTCGATCTGCAGCCACGACTCTTCGAGCAAACGGTCGAGGACGCCCCATGTAAAAGCACCGTGTGAACCGCCACCCTGCAATGCGAGATCGATAAGGGCGGGTTCGCGGCGAGCGGGTTGGTTTTTTCTTGCAGCCAAGACGACTCCCGTGATGAGGAGTGCTCCAGTTCGAGCTGACGCCGCATGCACGGCGGACGAATGAACAGCTGGCAAATGCTTTGAATTACCGAATGACGTGAGGCGTGTTTCAGAGGTGAAGCATCGCACTGCACCATCGGTATTGGAAGTGGCTAGTGATTAAAAGTCAAGCGCATTCAAGGCTCCGCGCGATTGTGCTCGGCAATGCCTGCCAGTCAAGCGGGACATGGAAAGCCGGTTGGTCATACCGAGGTCAAAATCAGCGTGTAAGGAGGCCGGCTGGCGCGCCGCGCCGCTCACCTGATCATGGATAAGCGGAGTATCTTTGCACGGGGAGCATGACGATGCGGCAGCAATGAAGCAACCCGCGTTATCCGTTTTGCGCGTGCCGCTTAAATGCGAATTCGCGCGCTTAATCTTCGCTGTTTCGCCTCGCGATAATTGCCATGGCTTATTGCAATGTAATGTATCGTCTCGGCGGCCGGATACATTACGACATAATTCGACTGATGAACCAGGCTATAAAGCAGGCATCGTCAGATCACGGAGATCAACATGAGCGCCGAATTGCTGCAAGGGTCGTGTCACTGCGGGGCCGTCAAGTTCGAAGTTCGCACCGAAATCATTCCGGCCGGACGCTGCAACTGCAGCCTGTGTCGCCGCAAGGGCGCGCTGATGACGCCGCTCTTTCCCGCCAGTCAACTGAAGATTCTGAGCGGCGAGGATTCGCTGACGCTGTACCAGTTCAACACGAAGGTCGCGAAACACTACTTCTGCAAGCATTGCGGCATCTATCCTTTTCATCAGACGCGCAAAGATCCGCAGCAATGGCGCGTCAATATCGGCTGCCTGGACGGGGTCGATCCTTATGCGCTCGAAGCCAGCGTGGCCGACGGCGCGAGTCTTTCCGTGCTGGAGGACGCATGAAACGCCTGTTTGCCATCGCCGTGTTCATCGCGGGTGGTTTCGCGGCCGAACTCGCGCATCCGTTGCAGTGTTCATTGATCCAATCGAGCGGCGTGCAACTCAAACGCCGCGGCAGATAATCCGTCGATGGAAACCTCCGACCACGTACTGATCGTCGATGACGATCGCGGTATCCGCGAACTGCTCGCGGGATACCTCGAGAAAAACGGCGTGCGCGTCTCGCTCGCGGCCAATGGCCGCCAGATGCGCGCGACGCTCGAGAACGGCGCGCCCGACCTGATCGTGCTCGACCTGATGCTGCCCGGCGAAGACGGCCTCGTGCTGTGCCGTGAGCTGCGCGCGGGCAAGTTCCGCGCGGTGCCGATCCTGATGCTGACGGCCCGCAGCGAGGAAGCGGACCGGATCGTCGGCCTCGAAATGGGCGCCGACGATTACCTGACCAAACCGTTCGCCGCGCGCGAGCTGCTCGCGCGAATCCGCTCGGTGCTGCGCCGCGCGCGCATGCTGCCGCCGGGTATGGAGGTGACGGAGTCGGCGCCGATGCTGTGCTTCGGCGACTGGCGGCTCGATACGACCGCGCGCCATCTGCTCGACGCGGACGGCACCGAAGTGGCGCTGAGCGGCGCGGAGTATCGTCTGTTGCGCGTGTTTCTCGATCACCCGCAGCGCGTGCTCACGCGCGACCAGCTGCTGAACCTGACCCAGGGACGCCAGGCCGATCCGTTCGACCGCTCGATCGATCTGATGGTGAGCCGCCTGCGGCAACGCCTGCGCGACGGCGCACGCGAGCCGCGCTACATCAAGACGCTGCGCAGCGAGGGCTATGTGTTTTCGGCGGTCGTGACTGCGATCGGAGATCCGCAATGAACGCTTCTGCATCACCGTCGTTGCTGCGCTGGCCGCATTGGCCGCGCACGCTGTTCGCGCGGCTCGCGGTGATTCTGTTCATTGGACTCGCGCTCGCGCAGGCGCTGTCGTTCTGGCTCACGATGACCGAGCGCGACCAGACGATGACCGGCATCATGATGGGCTACATCGAGCGCGAAGTGGCGAGCTCGGTCGCGCTGCTCGATCATCTGCCGCCCGACGAGCGCGCCCAGTGGCTGCCGCGGCTCGCGCGGCGCAGCTATGAGTTCGTGCTCGGCCCGGGGGTGTCCGGCACCCCGGTCGACGCGAGCCTGTCGGCGCGCGTCGCGCAATCGATCGGCGACGGCATCGGGACGCGTTACCCGCTGACCGTCAACGCGGTGCCTGGCGATCATGAGCGTCTGCAGGTGCACCTGAAACTGAGCGACGGCACGCCGCTCACCATCGACCTGCGGCCGATGCCCGGCGCGCCGTTGTCGCGCTGGCTGCCGCTCGTGCTGACGCTGCAGCTGCTCGTGCTTGCCGCTTGCTGCTGGCTGGCGGTGCGGCTCGCGACGCGCCCGCTCAATCAACTCGCGGTCGCGGCCGACACGCTTGGCCCCGACCTGAAGGCCGAGCGCCTGCCTGAAGCCGGTCCGTCCGAAGTGGCGCGCGCCGCGCGGGCGTTCAACGCGATGCAGGATCGGATCGCCACGTACATGACCGAGCGCATGCAGATTCTCGCGGCGATTTCGCACGACTTGCAAACCCCGATCACGCGCATGCGCCTGCGCGTCGACACGCTGGACGACGACAGCGAGGCCGCGAAGCTGCGCCAGGATCTGCAGGAAATGGAGGCGCTAGTCAAGGAAGGGGTCACGTATGCGCGCACGATGCATGGCACGACCGAGGTGCCGCGCCGCATCGATCCCGATGCGCTGTTCGATAGCCTCGTCTGCGATTACGTCGACGCCGGTCAGCAAGTGTCGCTGCAAGGCCAGTTCGGCCAGTCGCTGACGATGCGTCCGCAGGCGTTGAAGCGCATCGTCGGCAATCTGGTCGATAACGCACTGAGGTACGCCGGCGCCGCGCAGATCGATATCGGCGCGTTGCACGATGGCGAGGCTACCGTGTCGGTGCTCGATCGCGGTCCCGGCATTCCCGCCGAGTCGCTGGAGACGGTGTTCGAGCCGTTCGTGCGACTCGAAGGGTCGCGCAATCGTCAAACGGGCGGCACGGGGCTGGGGCTCGCGATCGCGCGGCAACTCGCGCTCGCGATGGACGCGACGCTCACGCTGCACAACCGCGTTGGCGGCGGTCTCGAAGCGCGGCTGACGTTGAGGAAGTTGCGCGAGTCATAGTTGGACCCAAAGCCCGCCACTGCGAAATCGTCATCAGGCTTGGACCATCGATGACTTTCGCGCGTCATTTCGAGCTGTCGCTCAGCTGCTTATCAGTAGTTCTGAGCGACCATATTTTCAGCTCGCTTCAGCGATTCCCCATCGTTTGAGAAAACCGCGTTGATGATGCGATACGTCGCTTCATTGTTAAATCATCGATATTGAATGCGACTTATCGATGCTCGCGGCGATAAATTGACAAACGTCAACGGACAGACCATTCTTTTCGTGTGGTGGTTGCAGAGTAACGCGGCTGATCAACAGCAAGATTGGCCGAGAGACACGTTTCGTTCGAATCTGATTACAGATCCTTGTTAAAAAGGTAACTAAAAAGGAATCGGAATGGCGTCCACTCCACAGAAGCTGTCAAAAATGCAACTCACCGGAATGGTCGTGGGCGGCATGGTCGGAGCCGGAATATTTTCCCTACCGCGTACCTTTGCCGATGCCACCGGTCCGTTGGGCGCCCTGATTGCATGGCTGATTGCGGGCACGGGCATGTTTATGCTGGCGCGCGTATTTCAGACGCTGGCCGAACGAAAGCCCGAACTGGACGCCGGCGTGTTTGCGTATGCGAAAGCGGGCTTTGGCGACTATCCGGGCTTTCTCTCCGCATTCGGCTACTGGATCAGCAGTTGTATCGGCAATGTTTCTTACTGGGTGCTGATCAAGTCGACACTCGGCGCATTCTTTCCCGTATTTGGCGACGGTAATACGGTCGCTGCGATCGTCGTTGCATCGATCGGGATCTGGCTGTTTCATTACATGATCCTGAAGGGCGTGCAGCAGGCGGCCTTTATCAACGGTATCGTCACGGTCGCCAAGATCATCCCGATTCTGGTGTTCATCCTGATCCTGTTGTTCGGCTTTCGAATGGACCTGTTCCAGGCCAACCTTTACGGCGGCGGTCTCGAAGGCAATATCTTCGAGCAGGTGCGGGCCACCATGCTGGTCACGGTGTTCGTGTTCATCGGTATCGAAGGGGCGAGCGTTTATTCCCGTTATGCAAAGAAGCGCTCGGACGTCGGGCATTCGACGATACTCGGATTCGTCGTCGTAACGTCACTGATGGTGCTCGTGACGATGCTGCCTTACGCGGTGCTCGAGCGCGCGGACATTGCGGCGATGCGGCAGCCGTCGATGGCTGCGGTGCTCGAAGCGGTGGTCGGTCACTGGGGCGCGGTTTTCGTCAGCATAGGTCTGCTGATTTCGGTGCTCGGCGCTTATCTGGCCTGGTCGCTGATCTGCGCCGAAGTGTTGTTCTCGGCGGCGAGGACCGAAGACATGCCTGCGATCTTCGGCAAGGAAAACGTCAACAAGACGCCGGCTAATGCATTGTGGCTGACCAACATCGTGGTGCAGCTGCTCGTCATCAGCACGTACTTCTCGCGCGATGCATTCGCGTTGATGTTGAATCTGACGAGCGCGATGTCGTTGATTCCGTACCTGCTCGTCGCGGTGTTCGGCTGCATGAACGCGAATCGCGGCGACGGTTACGACCTGCGCGCCGACGAGCGCCGGCGCGACCTGATCATGGCCGCAATCGCCGTGATCTATACCGCATTCATGATCTTTGCGGGCGGCCTGAAATTCATTCTGCTTGCCGCAGTGCTGTACGCGCCCGGCACAGCGCTTTACTTGTGGGCGCGACGAGAGCAGAGCAAGAACGTCTTCATCACTTCCGACTGGTTCATCTTTACCGTCATCGTCATTGGCGCGATCATCGGCGTCTACGCCCTCGTAACCGGAAGGATCACAATCTAACGACATCAGATTGAACAGAGCGGGTCACCACTGATATTCAGGAGGTCATCATGGCGAACACGGACGCGAAAGCGGGTGGTTTGGGTGTCTACTCGGAAGTCGGGCAGCTGCGCAAAGTGATGGTCTGCGCACCGGGGCTCGCGCATCAGCGTCTTACCCCGAGCAATTGCGATGAACTGCTGTTCGACGACGTGCTGTGGGTCGAGAACGCGAAGCGCGATCACTTCGACTTCGTCACGAAGATGCGCGACCGTGGCGTCGAAGTGGTGGAGATGCACAATCTGCTCGCCGAAACGGTCGCGGTGCAAGAGGGCAAGAAGTGGATTCTCGACAACCAGGTGGTGCCGAATCAGGTTGGCCTCGGCTTTATCGATGAATTGAGAAGCTATCTGGAAGGGCTCGACAATCGCAAGCTTGCCGAAACGCTGATTGGCGGCTTATCGACGCACGACTTCCCGGAAGCGCACGGCGGCAAGGCGCTGGAGGTCGCGAAGGAAGCGGCGGGCGGCACCGAATATCTGCTGCCGCCGTTGCCGAACACACTGTACACGCGCGACACGACCTGCTGGATCTATGGCGGCGTCACGCTGAATGCGCTGTACTGGCCGGCCCGCCACGAAGAGACGATCCTGACCACGGCGATCTACAGGTTCCACCCCGACTTCGCGGGCAAGGTCAACGTATGGTGGGGCGACCCGACCCAGGATCACGGTCTTGCCACGCTGGAAGGCGGCGACGTGATGCCGATCGGCAAGGGCGTCGTGCTGATCGGCATGAGCGAGCGCACCTCGCGGCAGGCCATCAGTCAACTGGCGGCAACGCTGTTCCAGAAAGGCGCGGCCGAGCGCGTGATCGTCGCGGCGATGCCGAAGATTCGCGCGGCGATGCACCTCGATACCGTGTTCACGTTCGCCGATCGAGATTGCGTGCTGGTGGCCCCGGACTTCATGGCGAAGACGCGCACCTATTCGTATCGGCCGAGCAGCCATCCGAGCGGGGTCGAATTGCACGCGGAAAACAAGCCGTTCACCGATGTCGTCGCCGAGGCGCTCGGGCTTAAGCAGCTACGCGTGGTCGAAGCGGGCGGCAGCGACTATCAGCGCGAGCGCACGCAGTGGGATAGCGGTGCGAACCTCGTGTGTGCGTCGCCGGGCGTCGTCTATGCATACGACCGCAACACGTACACGAACACGCTGTTGCGTAAGCAGGGCATCGAGGTGATTACGATCGTCGGTGCGGAACTGGGCCGTGGACGTGGCGGCGGTCACTGCATGACCTGCCCGATCATCCGCGATGCGGTCGACTATTGATCAGCCAGGCGGATCAATTTGACGGGTGATTGGTGACGTGCCGTCCCGCTCGCCTTTGCTGCCGCCAAGCGGTCCGGCTTGAAGTCGAACTTCCTTTTACTATACTTTTTAACGACTTAGAGTCAGGCCTGAAAATATCGAATTTGACATCTCGCGATTTGCAAAGATTACATTCGATAGACCAGCGATCGCTGCAATGAAGTTCGAGTTAATGAATCTGCGAGTAGCTGGACGATGACTTTTCACGTTCATCGCGTGAATGCCCGGAGCTTTCTTCCACCGCACGGAGGTTCGAACATGAATAACCGCTTTGTTGCGCAACTCGTCGCCTTGTCGTTTGCCGGTGTGTCGGCGTTCGCGATCGCGGCTGGACCGCCGCCGCAGGACGAAGGCGGCCAGATGGCCGGCACGGGCCGTCAGCAGGTGATGCCGTCGATTCCGCATCGTGACTGGCATAAAGGCCAACGTGTGCCGGCTGAATACCGTAATTACAATTTCATGATGGACGACTGGCGCGGACACGGCCTCAATGCGCCGCCGCGCGGGCATAAATGGCTGGGCGTCAATGGCGATTATGTGCTCGTATCGACGAACAATTGGACCATTTCCAACATCGTCGCCGGTAACGAGTAATGCTTCATCGTGGTGCCCAGGTTATCCGGTGACTGAGCTTTAGCGCCGGACCCTGGGCAATTCTTTGACAAGACACGATCCCGACGTGGACGCTACAGGTTTAACGCTGCGTATCGTATAGCCGATCAGGAACGAACAATGCAGTCACGCCGCTCAAAAAGAACACCGCGCCGACCACGAGAAAGCCGAGTCCGATCGAGAACTGCGTCGCGATAAAACCAATGACGATCGGCGCCGCCCCCGAACAGAAGCGCCCGAGATTATACGAGCCGCCCACTGCGGTGCCGCGCACCGACGTCGCGAAGCTTTCCGACATGAACGTGCCGATCGTGCCGAGCGGCACGCCATACAGAAAGCCGAAGAAAAGCATCAGCGTGGAAATGTTGTCGCGCGTGTGCCAGAAAATGATCACGGGCAGAAACAGCGCCGCACCGATGCAGCCGAGCACGTACACGCCGCGCCGGCTCCAGCGATCACCGAGCCAGCCTGCAAAGATCTTACCGATGAAGGCGACCACGTACGTGCCGATCATATAGCCGGTCAGCGAGCTGAACTTGATGTGCAGTTCTTTCTCGAGGTACGTCGGCAGCCAGTTGTTCAGGCCGTAAAAGCCTGACAGCACGAAGATCGATGCGAAGGTCCACAGGATGAACATCGTGCGTGCCTGGCGGTCACCGAAAATCTGCGCGTAGCGATTGTCGACGGGCCGCGTCTTGCTCGCGCGGTCGGCGGCGCGGCTCGCGAGCCATGCCGCCGGTTCGGGAACCGCGAACTTGATCGCGAACGCGAGCAGCACCGGCACGGCCGACACGTAGTACAGCGTGCGCCAGCCGTACTGCGGCAGAATCCAGTTGCTGAGCGCGATGACGACGATATAGCCGGCCGAAATGCCGGTTTGCAGCATGCCGAGTACCAGCGAGCGCCGCTCGGTCGGCACATATTCGGCCACCAGTGTAGTGACCAGCACCATGCAGCCAATGCCGAGCGAACTGATGAAGCGCACCGCCGCGAATTCGACGAAGCTGTGCGTGAACCCGAGCATCCCCGCGCCGAGCGAGAACAGCGCGAGCGCCCACGCGACGACGCGCACGCGGCCCAGACGATCGCTCGCCCAACCGCCGGCAATGCCGCCGATCGCCATGCCGAGCAAGGTCAGACTACCCAGCGCGCCGGCTTCGACGTTGGTCAGCCCGAAGTCGTCCTTGATGCGCGACAGCGTCAGGCCGTACATCATTACGTCGGCGCCATCGGCGATCAGCGCGAGGTAGCCGAGCGCGAAGACCAGCACCCAGCGGCCTTGCGAGACCGCCGGACGGGTCGCGGCTTGATAGTGTTGCAGATCGGATGGTGTTTTCATGGACGGGCGGCGCAAGCGGGGGATTGCGTACTCTGCCTGAGCAGAGCGGGGGCAAGGAAGGCGCCGATCAGCAGGCCGATACTTTCATGACGGCTGGTGTACCAGCCTTCCTCGTGCGTCAGGTTCATCGTACCGATGCACACGCCGTCATAGGCGATCGGAATGTTCAGGATCGAGCCGAGACCCATCCCTGTCATCACCGCATGATCGTCGAAGGCCTCGCGAATGCCTTGCGACGTGGCAGCGCGAAACGGCTTCAGATCCTGGAGTATCTGTCGCGCCCACGCGGTGCCTTGCTTCTTTTTGCGGCCGCCCAGTGGATAGACGTCCGGCATGTTCGTGTAGACCCGTTCGACCTCGTGACGCCGCGCATCGTACGACATGATCGTGATCAGGCTCAGGCCTATCGCCTTTGCCGCCACCGCGTGAACCGCGCGGAATAGCTCGAGCGGTTGGTCTTTCAAGCGCATCGCCAGCGCGAGACGTTCGAGGTCCGCGATTTCCAGCATCTGCGCATCGTGCGGTGCGGGGTCGGTCAGGTTGCCTTGCATCGTTTGCATCGCGTTCGGATCGGGAAGTGTGAAGAGTCGCAGTGCGTTCAGCCGTGCATGCCGGTGGAATTCAGTTGGCCTCGCGTGTCGCGTGCCGGTTCGAGTTCGCTCGCTTCGATATCCTCCAGCGAGCGGTTGCGCGTTTCGATGCCGAGGAAGAACACCACGCATGCGCCGATCACCAGAACCGTCGTGGTCATCCCGAACACACCGAGGAAGCCGAACAGCGGATAAACGAGGCCGACGAGGATCGGCGCGCTGACCGAGCCGATGCGGCCGAACGATGACGACGAGCCCGTGCCCGTCGTACGCACCGCGGTCGGAAACACTTCTGGCGTGTAAGCGTAGACGCCGGCGAATGCGCCGTTCATGAAGAACGACAGCGCGATGCCCGCGGCCATGATCTGTATGCCGGTGTGAGAAAACGCGAGCGTGATCGCCGCGATGCCGCCGAGCAGCATGTAGGAAGCGACCACCGCTTTACGGCCGATCTTCTCGTTGAGCCACGCGGCCGAGAAGTAGCCGGGAATCTGCGCGCCATAGATCGCGATCGAATAGCCGAAGCTCTTCGTCATCGTCAGTCCTTCCTTGACGAGCAGGCTCGGGATCCACGAGAAGAACGAGTAGTATGCGAACGCGACCGAGAACCACATCAGCCAGCTGACCGCGGTCGTCCGTGCGAGTCGCGGCGACCACAGCGCGACCACGTTGCGCCATGCGTTGGCGCGTCCCGGCGCAGAGGCCGGCGCGAGCATCGCGTGAAAGGCGTTACTAGCGGTCACCGGAGCAAGCGCAATGCCGCGCTCGACGAACGCCGCTTCGATGCGACCGACGATGCCGTTCGCCTCGTCCGCACGACCCTGGCTTTCGAGCCAGCGCGGCGATTCGGGCAGCGTCCGGCGCCACCACAGCAGCATCACGACGGGCAGCGACGTGATTACCGCCAGATAGCGCCAGCCGTCGGCGAAATTGCGCACTACCGCGAAGCCGAGAATCGACGAGGTCAGATAGCCGAACGACATGAAGCCGACCAGCGCGCCGCAGAACATGCCGCGATAACGGCGCGGCACGAACTCGGCGAGAAACGGCGCAATCACGACGGTCTCGGCGCCCGAACCGAAACCCGCGACGACGCGCAATGCGAAGAACGTGTGCCAGTCCTGCGCGGTTGCGCTCGCGAGCGACGCGACGCAATAGATGGCGAGCGCGCTCATCATGATGCGGCGCCGGCCGATCAAGTCGGCGAGCACGCCCGACAGGAATGCGCCGAAAAAGTAGCCGATATAGGTGCTGCTCGCGACCAGCCCGGTCTGCGCGCTCGTCAATTGCCACAGCTTGCTGACGACCGGCAGCAGAAACGCGAGCGACGACGAATCGAGTCCGTCGAACATGTACCCGAGCCCGCCGATCAGCAGCAGTCTGCGGTGAAAGCTCGATATGGGAAGTCTTTCAAGACGGGCGGCGACGGCGGACACGGCAACTCCTTCTGAGGAAATGGCGCGGCGAGGCCGCGCATTCTGCGCTGATGGCTGCTTCGGGCCGCTTATCGGCCGATCGCATAAGCCTGCATCTGACGCGGCGTGGCCGCGCCTCGCATCAAACCGTTGCGGATCGCGACCGCGCAGACCCGGCCGAGCGCCCACGGCTCCGCGACGGTGAGATCGTGGCCGCGGGCGCGCAGTTCGGCGAGCGTGCTGTCCGGAAAGCGCGACTCGGCGGACATCTTGCCGAGCTGCATCGCGCGCGGATAGAACGAGCCGGGGAAGTGCGCGGTCTGGAACGACGGCGCATCGGCGGCGGCCTGGAAGTTCATGCCGCCATGCACGTGCTTGAGAAACAGCTGCAGCGACCACTGATCCTGCTGGTCGCCGCCCGGCGTGCCGAAGGCGGCGTACGGCTTGCCGTCGCGTGTGACGAGCGTCGGCGACAGCGTGGTGCGCGGGCGGCGGCCCGGGCCGAGTGACGAAGGCAGACCTTCTTCCATCCAGAACATCTGCGCGCGCGTGGTCACGTTGAAGCCGAGACCCGGCACCGCTGGCGACGCCTGCAGCCAGCCGCCCGACGGCGTAGCCGACACCATGTTGCCCCAGCGGTCGACCACGTCGAGATGCACGGTGTCGCCGCGCAATTCGGGCAGCGGCGCGAAGGTCGGTTCACCCTGGCCGAAGCCGCCGGCCTGCTCGCGCCCGGCGTTCGCGACGATGCGCGCGGCGCGTTGCTCGCTGTCGCCGAGCACCCCGGGGCGGAATTCGAACGACGCGCGGCGCGGATCGATGAGGCGGCGCCGCTCGTCGTTGTATGCGTCGCTGAGCAGCATGTCCATCGGCACATGGGAAAACGCCGGGTCGCCGTAGAACACTTCGCGATCGGCGAACGCGAGCTTCGAGCACTCGATCACTGTGTGTACGAAATCGGGCCCAAGGGGGTCCATCGCGCCGAGGTCGAAACCCTTCAGCAGCGCGAGCTGTTGCAGGAACATCGGGCCCTGGCCCCATGGGCCGGTTTTGTGCACGCGCATGCCCGCGTAGTCGTACGACACCGGGTCTTCGTAGGTCGGCTCCCAGCGCGCGAGATCGCCAGCATCGAGCAGGCCGCTGTTGCGCAGGCCCGAGGTGTCGAGCACGGCGGTCGAACGGAAGTAGTGGTCGATCGCGTCGGCGACGAAGCCGCGATAGAAGGCATCGCGCGCGCGTTCGCACTGCTCGGCGCGATCGCTGCGCGTGTTCGCCTCGCGCAGGATGCGCTTGTAGGTTTCGGCGATCGCGGGATTCGCGAACAACCGGTTCGGCATCGGCGCCTCGCCGTTGCGCAGCCATTGCTCGGCCGAGGTCGTCCATTCGGTGCGGAAGAAGTCCTGAATCGCGAGAATCGACGATGCCATGCGCGGCAGCACCGGATAGCCGTTTTCCGCGTAGCCGATCGCATAGCTCAGCACTTCTTCGAGCGGCAGTTGGCCATAGTCGCGCAGCAGCGCCATCCATGCGCCGAACGCGCCCGGCACGACTGCGGGCAGCAAGCCCGTGCCCGGTACCACGTCGAGCCCCATCTTGCGCATCCGTTCGATCGTCATGCGCGCGGGCGTCACGCCCTGTCCGCACAGCACGCGCACGCGTTCTTCGCGCGCGCTGTAGAACACCACCGGCAGCTCGCCACCCGGACCGTTCAGATGCGGCTCGACGATCTGCAACACGAAGCCGGCGGCAGCGGCGGCATCGAACGCATTGCCGCCTTTTTCGAGGACCGCCATCGCCGATGCGCTCGCGAGCCAGTGCGTCGAGGCCACCATGCCGAAGGTGCCGATCAGTTCTGGACGGGTTGTAAACGACATGCGCGGCTCCTTGGCGACGACGGGTCCGAATCGACGAACCAATATGTAATGGTTCGACCGTAGAAAATGAAAGCGTAAGTCTAACGAAGCCGGGTTGCACCCGGTGTTAACCATCGACATGCGATGCAGTATAGCGAATCAAAAATCGCCGGGTGCTCTCGTGTCAAGTCGGCGCTATTCTGGTATCGTTGAAACCAATACAAATTGGTTCAGTGAGCGACATGGAAAAACCGATACTGGATGCGCTGCTCGAATACATCGCCGACCATCAGTTGAAGGACGGTGACGTGCTGCCGCCCGAACGAAAGCTCGCCGAAGAACTGGACGTGAGCCGCCGCGAGTTGCGCGCGGCGCTGGCTTCACTCGAGGCGTCGGGGCGGGTGTGGCGCGGCGTCGGCCGCGGCACCTATCTGGGCGCGCGGCCGCTGAAGTTTGCGCCGACGCTGCGCGGCTTGCGCGTGGGCACGAGTCCCGCGGATATCGCCGAAATGCGGCTGCTGTTCGAGCCGGCGCTGGCCGCGCTGGCCGCTACGAAAGCGAGTGGCGACGACCTGCAGGAGCTGGAGAAGTGCGCACGCAAAAATGCCGCTGCGAAAAACGACGAAGAGTGGCAGCAATGGGATCATCGCTTTCATTTGCTGATCGGACATGCCACGCGTAATCCCGCGTTGATCGCCTTGATGGAGGTGATCAACGGTATGCGGGTGAAGCCTGAGGTTCGCGAGAAAACGTCCGCGCAGGAGACGCGGCTGTTTTTCGCACAACAGCATCAGGCGGTCGTCAATGCGCTGAAAGCGCGCGATGCGGACGCGGCCGCGCAATGCATGCGCGAGCATCTGCTGAGCGTGCAGTGGCGTGCGTCGGCGAAGACCGATGCAGCGGCGGCGCGGCGCGCGTGAGGTTGCCGTGGTGCCGCGCCTCAATCAGGTAGCGGCGGAGCTTTACAGGGCAAGCTTCCGGTTCAACCGGCGCATGCCGTCGAAGACCGCATCGGCCACGTCCAGCGGAAAATCGGCGGGCAGTTGCGACGAGACGGCATCGATCACCGTCTCCGTTTGCGCGGTCAATTGATCGATCAGCGTATCGACGTCGCCGGAGGAGAAACCCACGCGCTGTCCTTCTGCTACCCAGTGCCGGCGTTGGATCTGGTTGAGCAGGTAGTGGACGTTCTTGCCGCGAACCGCCATCGCCAGCTTCACTTTTTGCGCCGCGAGGCGTCCCGCACCGCTGCCGATGATCGGATGCGCGGACAGCACGTCGTAAAGCGGTGTGGATTCGTAGCGATTGCCGGGCAGATGCGCAATGCTGAAGTTCTTCGCGTGGCCATCGGTCGCGGCGAGCAGCCAGAAAATCAGCTGCGTCGCGAAGAAGTTGCGGCGGTCGGTCGTTGCACGGGCGGACCCCGCGAGTATCTCCATGATCGCCTCGATGCCCGGGCCGCCGTCGGACTCGTACTTGTGCAGGGCCGACGTGCCAGTGGCCTGGCACATGTCCTCTTGCGGCAGACGCACGAACCACGTGGCGTCGCTCGACAAACGGCGATCGAAGCGCTCGACGATCAATACCTTCTGCTCGTCGAATCGTGCGATTTCGCAACGCGCGACGGGGAGCCCATAGGCCGCGACGATCTGCGAGCACAGCCATTCGTTTTCCACCGACGTGCGCATATCGGCGCGCATGTTGCCTACGAGACCAAGCGGCAGCTTGAAGATGTGCGTGGTCGGCGTGCTGCCTTCGGGCAGCAGCCAGCGGTTGCGATGACGGAGCAGCGCGGTTTTTTCCTGCGCGCCCGCGATCGACAGACGCAGGTCCTCTAGCGCATCGTGCTGCCCGAGCGGCGCCGCCGACGTCGTGCCGCGCAGCAGCGCGGCGATGTCGCTGTCGCTGAGTTCGCGGCCGTGGATGCTCGTCAGATCGCTCGGCTCTTCGTCCGGCGGCAGCAGTTGCAAGGCGCCGACGCAGTCGCGCCCGAGCGTGGTGAGCAACGCAAACGGCGCGGTGCTGCCGGTCCGGTAGCGCGCGGCGATGCGGCGTCGGATCGGTTCGCTGTCGGGCAACAGGTTGTCGAAATAGTCGGCGACGATCTGGCCGCGATACGGCTGATTGCCCGGTGTGAACGGCAGCGACAGCGATAGCGGGCGTCCTTGCGGATCGTCGATCCATTCGTCGGCATAGGTCAGACGTTCGCCGCCGCGGGTCGTTTCCCAGGCGCCGACCCGCAGGCCGTTCATCCAAAGGTTCAGGCGGTTCGGTGTGCTGCGCGCCATGCTTACCAGTCCTCCCGTTTCTTGCCGGCGCTGGCCGTTTTGGTTGCCTTGGCGGGTTTGAGCGCTTTGGGCTTTTGGGCGGTGCCGGCGGGTTTAGCCGGTTTGGCCCCGGTGGCCGATGCCTGGGCTGCGGCGCGGTCGTTGGCCTCGCCGGGCGACGTCGCCGCCGCGCGCCGCGCCGGAGCTTGCGCGCGCGTGGGGCGTTTGGCGTTGCCTTCTGTCGCGACTGGCGCTCCGGAGGCCGGCGCTGCGCTCCCGGCGCGGCGGGAGGGCGAGCGGTGCGGTGCGGGCGGGGCGGCTTCCACGGCCACGGTTTGCGTCGATCCGCTCTGCGTGAGCTTCAGATCGACCTGCAAGATCCGCAATACCCTGAAGAGCCGTTCGACGCTGACGGCCGCCGGATTAGCTTCGAGTTGCGCGTAGGTCTGTTGCGTGACGCCGAGATGCGCGGCCATCGCGGTTTGAGTGAGTCCAGCGGCCTTCCTGAAGCCCAGCAGGATCGGTCTGAGTTGACTCAGTGTCTTGATGGCGTAGTCCACGGTCGATCTCCGGTTCGGCTGCGACGGCGTAACAGGCCAAAACCTGTAAATTATGGGTACAGTCTATACCCTGTATTTATCAAATACAAGCTAAAGACTGTTAATGACGAGCATGGACGTATTTGAAACGCTCTCTATTCGCGCTAGTCATCACGCAACTAACGGTCAACCGCGCACCGCCAACCCCTTCGCTGCTACGCAGCCAGTCCGCCGCAGGCAAGGTGTGATCGACCGAAGTCCGTTAGCCGGCAGACGACGGCGTCAGATAAAGATGATGGTCAAACGCATCAATAAAAAACGAATGGAATGCCAGAAGACGCGTCTCGAACGTAAATCGACAGATTCACATCGTTTTCAATTAATGACCTAATCAGGAAGCCGAACATTAAGCCAGAAGCAAGCGCGTTCGGATAGGGTGGATAGAACACTGAATAGCCGTCGATAAAAATCGCTAGCCGTATCACTAGCGCCCAATCGAGCGCAGGATAACCGATCAGTGTTGACGCGCATTGCATCGCACCCTTTCGCTCGTCGAATGAAATTTGACACAAATTTCATGCGGCGTTCCTCGAGCGGAAATTGGCTTGGAAATTACAGAAAAGGCTGTAGACTCTATAGCGTGTGTTACGCGGCGATGCCAACACCATTCGAATCGTTGCGCACACACAGCATGTATGAAAATCACTCCAATCCGCCACGAGATTTTCTGCCATCAAGGTGTCTATTCGCTGATACGACTCAACGCTAATAGAACCTAAACCGGCGACCCACGCCGACCGGTGAACCTGAAAGGAGAACCGACGAGACACAGACCATTCTTCCAAATAGCGCGATCGACACCGCCGGATGCGGTCGCCGGCGGGCCGCTGGAAAACATATCTTCCCTGGAGTATGTGATGGCAAGCAAACCACAATGGCGAACGATGTTATCTGTGACTTTTCTGTCGCTGGCAATGATCGGCAACGTCGCGCGTGCGGAGAACATTCCAATCGTCACGGGCCAGCAATGGATGCAGTCGACCGATGAGCAGAAGAAGGCGTATCTGGTCGGTATCTCGAACGTGATCGACATCGAGCGTGCCTATGCGGGCAACACTGCGAACAGCAATGACATCGCGCAGCGCTTCGGCAAGGGAATGCAAGGCCAGACGCTCGACAGCGTGCGTCAAGGCCTCGACAGCTACTACGCGGCCAATCCCACGATGATCCAGCACCCGGTGATCGAGACCCTCTGGTTCCAGATGGTCGTGCCCGGCCTCAAGAAAAATCAGTAAGGAGAACGATCATGAAACGACTTGGGTGGATCGTCAGTATTGGCGCGCTGGCTGCGATGATCGGTTGCACGGACATGAGCCCGCGGACGCAGGGAACGATAGGCGGCGCGGCACTCGGCGCGGGCGCCGGTGCGGGCATCGCGGCGATCTCCGGCGGCGACGCGTGGACCGGCGCGATCATCGGCGGCGCGGCGGGCGGCGTGGCCGGCAATATCCGCGGCCGTTAGTCATTGCCAGCGAGCAAGGCCGGGGCGCGACGCGGGTCGCGTCCCGGCTTTCCGTTATTGAAGCGCACGCCCCGACGGTTTGGCCTCGATGGGCAGCCCGTAGGCGCCGGGCGAAGCGACCTCGGAAGCGTCGCTGAAGGACTGTTCCTGCAATCATTCGCGTCTGGCATATCTTTGCCTCTCCAGCATGCCGTGCCAAGCATCTGGTCATACGCGCCCTTCGTCGATGCCGCGTCGCGCGCCGGACGACAAAGTTTGAACCGGTGATTAAAAGCCCTTAGGATATCCACACCGGAAGCCGTCGCGATGACGGCATGCGCACGCCACGCAGAGAGCACCCTGCGCGCGGTGCAACCTTCATCTCATCAAGAGAACACGAATGCTGCGCACGTCGCTGAAGGTAATAAAGATAAGTGCATGGGTTCTGGTGCTGCTGGCGGTGCTCGCGTTCGGGCTACGCGCATGGTATTCGCAGCGCGGGCCGGAGCTGTCGGTATGGCACACCTATGTGCCGCGCGAAATGACCGTCGAGGAAATGAACACCGCCGACTGGAACGCGTATATCAAGGCGGAAAATCGGATTTTCGAGGACGTGCGCGTTAATGTCGTCGATAAGATCCGGCCGTCCGAGCGCATTTCGGCGAACCGTTATTACGATGGCTCGCCGATTTTTCCGTGGCATTTCGCCGAAAACTGGAATCGCTCGTACATTCTCGAACCGTCGGGACCGCCGGTCGGCGCGGTGGTGCTGCTGCATGGCATGACGGATGCGCCGTACAGCATGCGGCATATCGCGCGTCGATATCGCGATCGCGGTTTCGTCGCGATCGGCATCCGCTTGCCGGGACATGGCACGGTGCCGGCGGGGCTCACCGACGTGCACTGGAAGGACTGGACCGCGGCCACGCGGCTCGCGGTACGCGAAGCGCGACGTCGCGTGGGGCCGGACAAGCCGATCGAGCTGGTGGGGTTTTCGAACGGCGGCGCGCTCGCACTGCAATATGCGCTCGACGCGATCGAAAATCCCGCGCTCGCGCGTCCGACGCGCGTCGTCCTGATTTCGCCGATGATCGGCGTCACACGCTACGCGCGCTTTGCCGGTCTCGCCGGATTGCCCGCGGTGCTGCCGGCCTTCGCGCGCGCCGCGTGGCTCGGCATCGTGCCCGAGTTCAACCCGTTCAAGTACAACTCGTTTCCTGTGAACGGCGCGCGGCAGTCCTATCTCCTCACGAGCGTGATTCAGGAACAGATTGCGCGGCTCGAGCGCGAGAACCGCCTCGATTCGTTGCCGCCGATTCTGACGTTCCAGTCGGTGACGGATTTCACGGTCAGCACGCCTGCGGTGATGTCGTTGCTCTACGACAAGCTGCCTGAGAACGGCAGCGAAGTCGTGCTGTTCGACGTGAACCGCAGCGTGCGCTTCAGGACCTTTCTACGCAACGCGTCGTACACGGCGCTCTCGCGACTGCTGCGGATCGGTCCGCAGAACTATCGCACGACGGTGATCGCCAACGTGTCGCCAGATTCGGCGCATACCGTCGAGCGCAGCGTTTATGCGGGCGAAGTGCAAACGCGCACCAAGCCGCTGGGCATCGACTATCCGCAGGATATTTTCTCGTTATCGCACGTCGCGATTCCTTTCCCGATCACCGACGCGCTGTATGGCATCGCGCCGGACGATTCGGAGAACTTCAACGAGAACCTGGGCACGCTCGCGCCGCGCGGCGAACGCGGCACGCTGATTCTGACGCTCGATTCGATGTTCCGCATCGCGTCGAATCCGTTCTTCCCGTATCTGCTGGAGCGGATCGACGAAGGCATCGGCAAGATGCCGCCGCCGGTGGTCAAGTCACCGCCGCGCACGCACGAAACGGCGGGCGGTCCGGTCGACGATTTCGCGGCGGACCTGAACGCGCTCGGGGAGCTCGGCTCGGACGAGCCTTGAGGTGCGGACCGCCAACTGCTTTTCCGCACGAAGATCGACGC
Source organism: Paraburkholderia atlantica (assembly GCF_009362785.1). Lineage (GTDB taxonomy): Bacteria > Pseudomonadota > Gammaproteobacteria > Burkholderiales > Burkholderiaceae > Paraburkholderia > Paraburkholderia atlantica. The sequence goes on along the minus strand of NZ_WHNQ01000013.1, from coordinate 84,392 downwards.
TACGGCTGATACGACGAATCGACGATCGTCCACAGCGCCGCTTTCGGCTTCAGGTTCGCATCGAACAGCAGCGGCAGGTTGTTGCGCGGCACGGGCGTCGACGTCAACCACGTGTGCTTGTCCGAGTAGCCCCAGAAGGTCACCGCCCTGATGCTCGGCTCCTGGTCGAACAGAGCGAACACCGCGCGGTAACGCTCCGCCTGCGCGCGCATGATGTCGTTCGGAACCGGATGGCCGAGGTCCGGCAGACATGCGTCTGGATTGCTCCAGCATTCTCCCGGATCGGTATATAGGCTCACGTCGAGCTCGGTCACCTGGTTTTCGAGGCCTAGCGCGGCGACGTCGTCGAATGCCTGCCTGATGTTCGGCAGTGGCGGCCAGTTCACGCTGATGTGCATCTGATGCCCGACACCGTCGATCGGCACGCCCTGCGCAAGCAAATCGCGGATTACCGCAAGCAGCTTTGCGCGCTTGCGCGGATCGTCGGTGTTGTACTCGTTGATATAGAGCTTCACGTCCGGGTCCGCCGCGTGCGCCGCGCGGAAAGCGATCGCAATGTAGTCCTTGCCGAGCGCTCGGTACCACGGACTGTCTTCGCGATACACCTGACGCGGATCGTCGCTAATCACTTCGTTGACCACGTCCCACGCATAGACCTTGCCTCGGAAGTGTGTGACGACGTCGGTTACATATCGATTGAGCCGCTTCGCGACGATGTCGTGGTAGTGCGGATCTTTCGGATCGCCGGCGAAGAACCAGGCCGGCGCCTCAGTCCAGTCGCCGGCCTTGAAGTGCCATACGAGCGTGTGGCCGCGCACTGCAATGTCGTGCGCCTGCGCGAACGCGATGATCCTGTCGGCCGGCTCGAAGTTGTACTTGCCTTCTGCGACGCCGATCGTGCCCGGCTTCATCTTGTTCTCCGCGGTGAGGCTCGAGAACTGAGCGGCGATCAGCGTCGCGTCGGCGGGACTGTCGATCGAATCGGGTTCGATCGCCGCGCCGACCTTGAAGTGCGCGGCCATCACACTGCGCAGTGGCGGCAGCGCTTCGGCGGGCGCCGCGGCGAGTGGCGGGCCGTCATGAGCGGCAGCCGCCTGGCTGAGCGCGCAGCCCGCGGTCCATGCGAGTGTACAAATGGCCGCTGCGCGAAGCATGCGCATCGAGGTCCTTAAAGGACGCACTCCTGGTCTCCTGTGAGGAAAATCCGGTTCGGATGTCTTTCTAACTACTTGTAACGTTATCGGTAACAATCGTGATGTTAAGCAACGGCCGTGAGTCCCGCTATGAGGGATTCACCCGACATATCAACGAGATGGCGGAGGGCGGATCAGCGCCGAGTCGACCGGTTTAAGCCGGCGCGGGATGAAAGCGCTTTCAGGTAGGGGCTGCACAGACCGGCCGCGCGGCTGACCGTGCGAAACAGGGCGCCAGTCACTCAATCTCAACTGGCGGATCAGGAAAACCGAATCCCTTCAACGCGCGGGTCTACTTCAATCGTCGTCCGCGCGTGGATTTCAGTTCGATTTCAATGCCCGTTCAACGAGCCGGCGTCGGGCGAGAGTCGGTTGTCCACCGAGGTGACACCGGGTACCGACATCGCAGCCCGTTCGGCACGCGCGACATGGTCCCGCTCGGGCACAAATCCGAGCAGCATGATCTGGCCAGAGTGGGCAAAGACGAACACATGCGACATCCCGACGCCGCTGCGCGCCTCCGCAACCCGCACGCTATGGGCGAGTTGTTGGTCGGTGGCTTGCGAATCCTGAGCATGGGCCATCGGCGCAATTGCGCCTGAAATGAGCAACGCGAGCGTAGAAACAAGGGTTGTTTTCACGATACCTCCTTATTAATGCCAAGGTGTGCCGGCAAATTCACCCGGCAAATCTTCCGGTCGGACTCAATGCGAGGCCACGGAAGTGCATTGGACAAAATCCTCTTTCATTGCTTTGTCGCGGTTATCGCGGTTGTGCGTCGAGGTTTGGCCAGTCGGGGCGTTGGGCGGTCAAGCCGTCGCCCGCAGAAAAGTTCGCAAGGGCAGCGTGTTCGAGCGGGACGTCGCAGGCGCGGCGTGGCGGGGAACAGCGAGAGCCGAGGGATAGGGCTGGTTGGAGCGTTCGTGATGGAGCGCGAGAGCCAGACAGATGCGCTGACAATCCCGCACTCAGCCGGCTATGCGGCTGAGCCCGGCTCGTTGCCCGGCATCGTATGCATTGATGATAGTCGGTAATGTCCGCCGCTGCTGACTGCTCCGACGCTGGTTCGTCAAGCCCAAACCGGCAATGCAGGCGAGCGGGCTCGTTGCATGTTTGCAACAACAGACGCGAAATTGTTCTTGCATTTGATCGCGTTTTCCTTGTTAAGCGAGCGCTGAGCGACGTGCGAGGCGCATTCGCGCATCGCTTTGGTTCGTGAATTCAAACGGATTTCCGACGCTTGTGACCATCACGTAATGGTCACAAAGCAGGGTGCTACTGCGGGATCGGGCGGCGCGCAACTGTTATCGATAACAGCGTTTTCCCTGAGCGGTTAGTTCGATGCGCGGGGCGAGGTCGTCCCTATAATCGCCTCGAAATGTGATGCGAATACGAAGCGAACATTTCGGCAAGAGGGGAAACGTGTGAGAACGCGTGCGTCCTGTGCGGCTTGGAGACGCCAAAATATATATAGGATATCTAAATGAAGAAGAAGCTTATTGCTGTGGCTGTGATGGCAGCCGCGACGACGGTGGCTCATGCGCAGAGCAGCGTCACCCTGTACGGCCGTATCGACAACGGCATCCAGTTTGAAACCGGCCTTCCGGGCGGCCACGCGTGGTCAGCTCAAAGCGGCGACTGGGGTTGCTCGTGGTTCGGCCTCATCGGCTCCGAAGATCTCGGCGGCGGCACGAAGACGATCTTCCAGTTGGAGGGGCAACTCAATACGATGACCGGTGCATCGGCGGGCAATCTGTTCGGCCGCCACGCAACGGTGGGCTTTACGAACGACAGCTGGGGTCTGTTCAAGATCGGTAACCTCGGCGCCGGCGAATTGGCGCAAGACAGCTGGGGCACCGACCCCCAGGTGATGCAGCGCTACGCGATCTCGACCCTGGTGCGCGGCCGTAACTGGACGAGCACCAGCAACGGCGCGGAGTACAACTCGCCGGTGCTGTTCGGCGGCCTCGTGCTGAAGGGCCAGTATTCGCTGACCAACAACACGAGCTGGAACTCGGCGCCGGTCAACGCGGCGGGCGTGCCGACCGGCCAGGGTCGTACCAACGCGGTTGAGGGCGTCTACACGTGGGGCTCGGGCGACTTCCGGGTGATCTACGACGAAGTGCGTGGCGCCAACGGCTCGTTCAACAACGTGTACTCCGCTTCGCGCGACATTCTCGTCGGCGGTAGTTACGTGATCGGTCCGGTCAAGCTGTACGCGGGCTATCAGCATCTGAGCGCGCCTGACGCGACCAACGCAAGCGTCGGCGTGACTGATGCGTCGCAGCCGCTCGGCGTGAGCGCGCCGACCAGCGTGAACCACGAATGGTTCGGCGCCGCATGGCAGGTCACGGCGCCCACGCTGTTGACGGCCGCGGTCTACCACGCGAACGCGAACAACGGCAACGGCAACGCGACGCTGTTCACGCTCGCCGGTACGTACGCGCTGTCGAAGCGCACGTTCCTGTACACGGAAGCGGGCTATGTGCACAACAGCTCGACGTCGAACCTGAACCTCGGCAACGGGCCGTACGGCAACAACAACTTCAATCCGGTGACGGGCACGTCGTCGAACAGCAACCCGAACTATGGTCACAGCCAGACTGGCGTCTTCGCCGGGATCATGCATTCGTTCTGAGTTGAAGTTGCCTGACCGGCAATCGTAGCGATCTCTTTGTTTCAAGGACTGTTTATTTCTCTTTCATAGAGAGGCCGGTGCGACGCCTCCTCCACCCTCGTCGCATCGGCTGCTTTTTCATTTTTTTCGATTTTCATCATCGGACGGGCTGCGTTTCTTCATATCTGAAAGCGCTTTCATCATCACAGGATTCAGGCAGAACTCATGACCCACGACGGCTCAAACGACAACCCCGGCGCGCCCAAGGTACCCAACGTACCCCTTGCGCCCAACGTGACGCTCGAGGCCATCGCGCGCGCGGCCGGTGTTTCTCCGAGCACCGTATCGCGGATCCTGAACGGTTCTGCGCGCGTGCTTCCCGCCAAGCAGCAGGCGGTGGAGGAGGCAATCGCGCGTTTCAACTATCGGCCGAACGTGCTCGCGCGCAGTCTCGCGAGCGGCCGGACCGAAACGATCGGCGTACTGACGCAAGCGGTGTCGAGCCCGTTTTACGCCGAATGGCTGCGCGGCATCGAAGAGTCGCTGTCCGAGCCGGGCTTTACGCCGATCTTCGTGAGCAGCCGCTGGAACATCGCCGACGAAAAGGCGCGCCTCGAACAGTTCATCGCGCGGCGCGTCGACGGAATCATCCTGCTCCACGCGCAACTCGATGAGTCGACGTTGACCGACTACTCGCGGCGCGCACCGATGCTCGTATTGGGCCGCTCGGTGCAGAACAGCGCGACGCTCGCGGGCCTGCCGATCGACAACATGCAGGGCGCTCGCGACGCGACCCACCATCTGATCGAGCAAGGCCATCGCGAGATCGCCTTCATCGCTGGGCCAGCCAGTCACGAGGATGCGATCGAGCGCCTCGTCGGCTACCGGACCGCGCTCGAGGAAGCGGGCATCGGCTTCGATGCCGACCTCGTCGAGCAGGGCGATTACCTCGAAACGGGCGGCGTCGCCGCGATGGAGCGGCTGATGGCGCGCCATCCGTCGTTCAGTGCGGTGTTCTGCGCAAACGATCAGACCGCGTACGGCGCGCGCCTCGCGATGTTCCGCCGCGGCGTGCGGGTGCCGGACGACGTCTCGCTGGTCGGCTTCGACGACCTGCCGACTTCGTCGTACATGACGCCGCCTCTGACGACGGTTCGCCAGCCGACTTACGAAATCGGCCGACTCGCCGCGCAGGGCATCGTGCAGATGATCCGCAAGCAGTCGATCGCGCTCAGCCCGATTCCGCTCACGCTCGTGACGCGTGAAACCACGCGACGGATCACGCCGCCGGTAAAGCGTGAAGACACGCGTACGTAGCGGCTTTTTTTTTGCCCCGACGTGAAAGCGCTTTCAGGCATCGGCAGTCCAGCAGAGATTCAGCAACACATTCGGCACCAAGCAAGGCCGCACCAAGCAAGGCCGCACCAAGCAAAGCAGCAACAAAGACAACAGGGGAAGTAGGTCGCAGCAACCGGGTATTCATCAAATGCAGTTCAAACAGGGTTCTTTAGGAGACGAGTAATGAAATTCCGCTTTTCAGGCTCTGCCGCCGCCGTTCTGCTCAGCGTGGCCGCAGTCGGCGCGCACGCCAACACCACGTTGAACGTCGCGGTCTTTCCGAAGCTGGACCAGGAAATCAAGGACGCGCTGCCGGCGTGGAAGAAGTTGCATCCGGACGTCGACGTCAAGGTGTCGTCGCTCCAGATCGCCGATCACCACAACGCAATGACCACCGCGCTCGCGACGAGCTCGAATCTGCCCGACGTGATGGCGGTCGAGGTCGGCTTCATCGGCCGCTTTGCGGCGGGCGGCGGTCTCGAAGATCTGTCGAAGGCGCCGTATAGCGCGGGCCAGTACAAGAGCCAGTTCATCAACTACACGTTCGCGCAGGCGACCACGCAGGACGGCGCGATCGTCGGCATGCCGGCCGACATCGGTCCGGGCACGCTGTTCTATCGCAAGGACATCCTCGACAAGGCAGGCGTCACCGAAGCCGATCTGACGAAGTCGTGGGACTCTTATCTGGCGGCCGGCGTGAAGATCAAGAAGGCGACCGGTGCATACCTGATGGCATCGTCGCGCGATATCGAAGACATCTACATTCGTGCCGACCTGAAGGAAGGCGACGGCGTGTACTTCGACAAGGCCGGCAATCCGATCGTCACGTCACCCCGTTTCGTGAAGGCGTTCGAACTCGCGAAGAAAGCGCGCGAGCTCGGTCTCGACGCGAAGATCACGCCGTGGTCGAACGAATGGGCCGAGAGCTTCAAGCGCGGCACCGTCGCGACGCAAATGATGGGCGCATGGCTCGGCGGCCACCTGTCGTCGTGGATCGCACCGGACACGAAGGGCCTGTGGCGTGCGGCCAATCTGCCGAATAACGCGTACGCATCGTTCGGCGGCACGTTCTGGTCGATTCCGGTGAAAGCGACGCAAAAGCCGATGTCGTGGGAATTCATCAAGTTCCTGACGACCCGCAAGGAAACGCAGCTCGCCTCGTTCCGTTCGATCGACGCATTCCCGTCGCTGCTCTCCGCGCAGACCGATTCGTTCTTCGCCGAGCCGGTCGCGTTTCTCGGCGACGAGAAGGCGCGTCTGATCTGGCGTGATGCCGCATCGCACATCCCGGCGATCCAGCGCAGCAAGTTCGACCAGGTCGCCGAGGAAGCGGTGCACTCGGCGCTCGACAAGGTCGTCGACGATGGCGCAGACGTGCATACCGCGCTGCAGGAAGCGCAGGACCAGATCGCCCATCGGGTCCGCCGTTAAGCGGTATTGATGCAAGGTCGCGGCACGCTGCGTGCCGCGGCCGAAGTGTCTCGCAGTGCGCTGCAAGTCTGCTGCAAACAGCGTGGCCGGTCATCGACCCACCCCACGCCCGACTGGACGGAACTATTGATGAACACTCCGCTGCCCACGACCGAAGAGGTCGCCCGCGATGCACGCGTGAGCGATGTGCTGAGCTCGCCCACGCCGTTCGCCGCGCCGCGCAAAACTTCGCGGCTCGATCCGGTGAAGGTCGCACCCTACCTGTTTCTCGGCCCGTTTTTCCTGCTGTTCGCGCTGTTTATGGCGTTCCCGCTGCTGTTTTCGCTGTACCTGTCGTTCCAGAGCTGGGACGCGACGGCAGGGCTGGCGAGCATGAAGTGGGTGGGTTTGTCGAACTTCACGTTCACGCTGACCGACCCGTGGTACTGGAAGTCGCTGTACAACACCGCGTCGATGGCAATCATGTCCGGCGTGCCGCAGCATCTGGTGGCGCTGCCGCTGGCGTTCTTTCTGCAAACCGCGTTTCGCCGCTGGCGCAACCTGATGGTCGGTCTGTACTTCCTGCCGTTCATCACGTCGAGCGTCGCGATCGCGCTAATCTTCTCGTCGCTGTATTCGACCGACTTCGGCATGATCAACCTCGCGATCGCCGAGCTCGGCAAGCTGCCCGGCCTGCACTGGATCGTCCCCGTCCATCCGATCGAGTGGCTGTATAACCCGAAGAACGTCAAGCCGGCGGTGTCGGTGGTGATCTTCTGGCGCTACGTCGGCTGGAACACGGTGCTGTATCTGTCGGCGCTGCAAACCATTCCGAAGGACCTGTACGAGGCCGCGCGCATCGACGGCGCGAACGGTTGGCAACAGTTCACCCGCATCACGATTCCGCTGATCAAGCCGATGATTTTCTTCGCGGTCACGTTGTCGATCATCGGTGGGCTGCAACTGTTCGAAGAGCCGTTCATTCTGCTGCCGAACGAAGGCATGGGTACCAGTCAGTCCGGCCTGACGACGGCCGTCTATATGTATCGCACCGCATTCCACGACGGCGATTTCGGCACCGCGAGTTCGATCGCATGGCTGCTGTTCATTTCGATCGGTGCATTGATGTGGTTGAACACGCGGATCTTTCACCGCAGCGGCATGAACGAGGAGAACCAGCGATGAAATCGTCGAACAACAAGGGCCGCTATATCGGCTATGCGATCGTGGTGGCCGGCGGGCTGCTGATGTTCTCGCCGTTCTACTTCATGTTCGTGTTCGCGACGCACACGAGCTCCGAGATTTTCTCGATGCCGCCCCCGCTGTGGTTCGGCAGCGCGTTTCTCGACAACATGGCCTCGCTGATGCGGCACATTCCGTTCTGGCGCAATCTCGGCTGGAGCTTCTATACGGCCGCGATGCAAACCGTGCTGACACTGCTGGTCACGTCGATGGCCGGCTACGCGTTCGCGATGTACGAGTTCCGCTTCAAGAAGACGCTGTTCGCGATCGCGCTGACCGCGATGCTGGTGCCCCCGTTCCTCAGCATGATTCCGACCTTCATGACGATGAACCTGCTCGGCTGGATCGATCAGCCGCGCGCGCTGTACGTGCCAGGCGCGGCCGCCGCGCTCGGCGTGTTCCTGATGCGCCAGTACGTCGCGTCGGCGATTCCGTCCGAGCTGATCGAGGCGGCGCGCATCGACGGCTGCGGTGAATTCCGCATCTACTGGAGCATCGTGATGCCTCTGTTGGGACCGGCGCTGGGCACGCTCGGGCTGATCAGCTTCATTCAGGCATGGAACAACTTTCTGTCGGCGCTCGTCGTGCTGCGTTCGCCTTCGATGTACACGCTGCCGCTCGCGCTGCGCATTCTGCAAAGCCCGACCAATTCGGATTGGGGCGCGGTGATGGCGGGCTCCGCAGTCGCGGTGCTGCCGTTGCTGGTGCTGTTCGCGTTCACCTCGCGGCGTTTGATCGACGGTCTGACGACCGGCGCGGTCAAGGCCTGAGATTTTTCCTTTCATCTTCACGCCCTGGCGGGCATGACCATTCGGGATAACAACATTTATGTCGACGTATCGATTCAACGAAGACTTCGTCTGGGGCGTGGCCACCAGTTCCTACCAGATCGAAGGCGCAGCGCATGAGGACGGCCGTGGACCGTCGATCTGGGACGCGTTCTGCAAAGTGCCGGGCAAGGTCGTGAACGGCGAGAACGGCGATGTCGCGTGCGATCACTATCACCTCCTCGAGGAAGACCTCGATCTGCTGGCTGAACTCGGCGTCAATGCTTACCGCTTTTCGATCGCGTGGCCGCGCGTGCAGCCGACCGGCCGCGGCGCATTCAACGACAAGGGTCTGGCGTTTTACGAGCGTCTCGTCGATGGTCTGCTCGAGCGCGATATCCAGCCGTTCGCGACGCTGTACCACTGGGACCTGCCGTTGTCGCTGCAGCATACGCAAGACGGCTGGGAAAGCCGCGACACGGCCTATCGCTTCGCGGACTACGCGCGCAAGATCGGCAGCGTGCTCGGCGATCGCGTTGCATCGATCGCGACGCACAACGAGCCGTGGTGCACCGCATGGCTCGGCAACGCAACCGGCTATTTCGCGCCGGGCAACGCCGATCTGAAGAAAGCCGCGCACGTCGCGCACCACCTGCTGCTGTCGCACGGTCTCGCGTTGCAGGCACTGCGCGCCGATGGCGTGAAGGCGCCGCTCGGCATCGTGCTGAATCAGTCGCCGGCGCACGGCGCGACGGATTCGCCTGAAGACCAGGCCGCGGCGTCGCTCGAATACGCGAAGTTCGTGCGCTGGTACATGGACCCGCTGTTCAAGGGCGAGTATCCGGCCGAGGCGCTGGAATGGTATGGCGCAAACGGGCCGCAAGAGGCGATCCTGAGCGGCGATTTCGACGTGATCGGCACGCCGATGGACTTCCTCGGCATCAACTACTACACGCGCATCTTCGCGAGCGCATCGGGCGAGAAGCGTCCGCCGGGCGTGCTTGGCTTCACCGATATGGATTGGGAAGTCTATCCGCAGGGCCTGACCGAATTGCTGACCCGCATCAACGCCGACTACAAGCTGCCGCCGATCTACATCACGGAGAACGGCTGCGCGGCGAAGGACGTGCTGGCTAACGGCCGCGTTCATGACGCCGAGCGCGTGCGCTTCTACGACCTGCATCTGGCAGCGTTGTCGGACGCGGTGAAACAGGGCGTCGACGTGGCCGGCTATTTCGCATGGAGCCTGATGGACAACTTTGAATGGGCGTCGGGCTACGACAAGCGCTTCGGCATGGTCTACGTCGACTATGCGAGCCAGGAGCGCACGCTGAAGGACAGCGCGTTGTGGTATCGCGACGTGATCGCACAACACGCCGGCGTCGCGGCCGTGCGCTGACGCGCACGCCCGGCGGCGGGCGCACCGAACCTCGCGTGGCGCGACAGTAGTGGGGCAGTGGGATAGCGTCACGCGGGGTCTGCAAGTACAAGGACTGAGGAGGAGGCATCAAATGGGCGAACTCGTATTGCGCAAAGTCTCAAAGACGTATGGCGAAGGACCGCAGGTGATCCAGGGCATCGATCTGCACATCCCGGACGGCCAGTTCACGGTGTTCGTGGGACCGTCGGGCTGCGGCAAGTCGACGATGCTGCGCATGATCGCGGGGCTCGAGTCGATCACGGGCGGCGACATTCTGATCGACGGCGTACGCGTCAACGATCTGCAGCCGACGGACCGCGGCATCTCGATGGTGTTCCAGAGCTACGCGCTCTACCCGCACATGACGGTCGCGGAAAACATGGGTTTTTCGCTGAAGCTGTCGGGCAAGTCGAAAAATGAAGTGCGCGAGGCGGTGGGCCGTGCCGCCGAGATCCTGCAGATCACGCATCTGCTGGAGCGCAAACCGAAGGCGCTGTCGGGCGGTCAGCGCCAGCGCGTCGCGATCGGACGGGCGATCGTGCGCAAGCCGCGCGTGTTCCTGTTCGACGAACCGCTGTCGAATCTCGATGCGGCGCTGCGCGTGCAGATGCGTATCGAACTCGCGAAGCTGCATCGCGAACTCGGCACGACGATGATCTACGTCACGCACGATCAGGTCGAGGCGATGACGCTCGGCCAGCAGATCGTCGTGTTCAACAAAGGCCACATCGAGCAGACCGGCGCGCCGCTCGAGTTGTATGAGCGACCGGCGAACCGCTTCGTCGGCGGATTCATCGGCTCGCCGCAGATGAACATGCTGGCCGCGACGCTGGTGTCGCAAAGCGATACGCAAACCGTCGTGGCGCTCGCCGGCGCGAGCCAGCGCATCGTGCTGCCCGGCCAATCGTCGCAGTCGCTGAACGGCGAGCTGACGCTCGGGGTGCGTGCCGAGCACCTGGGCATCGGCTCGCTCGACGAAGGTCTCGCCGCGCGTGTCGAACTGGTCGAGCATCTCGGCGACGTATCGCTGCTGCATGCGCGACTCGATGGCATGGCGCACGCGATCACGCTGAAGCTCGACAAGAAGGACGCGCAGCATGCGGTCGGCGCGCGCGTCGGGATCAAGGTGGCGTCGTCGTCGGTCACGCTGTTCGATGCGAACGGCGCCGCGGTGAGCCTCGCGCGACCCGAAGTCGGCGAAGACGTCGGCGCCGTTGTTTGACAGGCCGATGCCGACGAGCGGGCACCAGCACACCGATGGCGGATAGCGCGATGGAGAAAAATGGAGTGAAGGACGATGGCGAGGCCGCGGCTAGCGGCCCGTCCGGGCAGCGGTATGCGCAGACGCCTGGTGAAACCGCGGCTGCCGCGGACCGCGGGCAATCGGCTATCGAACGAGCGCCGCAGCAGCGAGGCAGGTTGAAGAAGCCGCGCGAATCGCTGCATGTGTGGATCGTACATTTCGATGCGGAGCCTTCATCGAGGCCCCTTGCATCGGACGACGAAGAGTGACGCAAGCTGGGATCACGTTAGCTGGCTCGCATTAAATATTACGTTTTGCTGTCGATGCCTTGCACGGAGCTTCCTCCTTGCTGGGCTTGGCTTCGAGGGTTGGATCGGACGGTTCGGATAGTCGTTCGGAGCTTAGGTTAACTCCGCATGGCGGCGGCGAGTGGGGACCATTAACATCCGCTAACGTTAAGGGTAACGTTCAAGGTTTCTGCATCTATTCGAAGAGCTAAAACACGAAGCAAAACATTGAAACCCGAGACGCGCCTACCGGTGCGGGCTGTGTCGCGGTTCCGGTAATCGTCGCCGCGAGTTGGACGGGAGTTCGAGGGAGCTCCTGGCAGTAGGTTGGGAAGTAGTACCTGAGAGCAAGGTTGATAAAGAACGTCGGGCCACGCATCGCGGTCGTTCGCATGCGGGCGCGCCGGCCCGACACAAAAAATAACCGTTGGAATTTTGCTGGGTGGAGAGCGTCATGGAAAAGCGAGTATCAAAAGCCATCTTCAAGTCCCGGGCCTGCGAGCTGTTCCGTCAGGTCGAGGCATTGGGCGAGACCGTGGTCGTCACCGACCGCGGGCAACCCACCATCGAAATCCGGCCGTATCGCAGCAAGCAGGAGAATCCGCTCGAGCTGCTGCGCGCGTCGATTACGCATTTCAATCTGAAGCACGCGTTGCAACCGGTCACAGCCGACCAGGAAGAGTAATGATCACGCTCGACACGCTTGCGCTCGTGTGCTGGCTCGGCAGGCAGAAAGCGCTGAGCCAGGCCGCGCACGATGCGATCGATCGGGAGCTCGCCGGCGGCGAGATCCTGATCTCGGCGATCAGCGCGTTCGAAATCGCGGAGTTCGTGAAGGTCGGCAGTCTCGGGCTGTCGATGGACGCGCGCAGCTGGATGTCGACGTTTCTGTCGCTAGACGGTGTGCGGATGATTCCGGTCGACACCGAGATCGCGTTTCGCGCGGCCACGCTGCCGCCTTCGCTCAGCTTGCATCAACGCCTGATCGTCGCGACCGCGCGCACGCATGGCGGCGCGCTCGTAACTTCGGATGCGAAGGTGCGCGCGTCGACTTACGTCGAAACGATCTGGTGACGGCCGCGGCGCTGCTTGGTGCGGACTGGGCCGGTGGAATCGCGCACCACCAGTTCCGCCGGCAGCGTGATGCGCTGCGAAGCGGCGTCGATCCCGGCGATTTGCGCGAGCAGCGTGTTGACCGCCGAGCGCGCCATTTGCTGGAACGGTTGACGGATCGTGGTGAGCGCCGGGTGAAACTGCTCGGACATCGGGATGTCGTCGAAACCGATCACCGAGATGTCGTCCGGCACGCGCAGGCCGGCTTCGCGAATTGCGGCGATCACGCCGAACGCGCTCTGGTCGTTGGCAGTGAAGATCGCGGTGGGGGGCTCGGCGAGGTTCAACAGGTCGAACGTGACGTCGAACGCCATCATTTGCGACAGGTCGCCCGCGGCGACCAGCGCGTCTTCGCGCGGCAGGCCGAGGCGAGCCAGCGTGTCGTGATAGCCGCGTTGCCGGTCGCGCACACCTTCGATCGTTTCGTCGCCGGCCAGAAACGCGATGCGCTTGTGCCCGAGCTCCGCCAGGTGTTCGACCGCGAGACATGCGCCGCCGTAGTTGTCGACCGACACCGACGGGAAGCCCGTCAGCGTGCCGCGCTGATCGACGACGACGACCGGCACCTTCGCGGTGGCGAGCGCCTCGAGGCACAGGGACTCGCGCGGAAGAATGGCGAGGATACCGTCGGAGAATTGCTGGATCAGCCCGAGCAGGTCGTGATGCGTATGACGATCTTCGTCGAACACCGTGTAGACCAGCATCTCGCAACCCGCGCCACGCGCCGCGCGGCCCGCGCCGAGAATCAGTTCGCTGGAGAATTGCGTGTCGAGCGTCGGCGTGATGATGCCGATGATGCCATTGCGGCCACCCGACAGTTTCTGCGCGGTGCGGTTGACGACGTAACCGATGTCCGACGCGATTCTCAATACTTCGTCGCGAGTTTCGCGCGACACGCCGGGACGGCCGTTCAGAGCACGCGATGCGGTCATCTGGGACACCCCGGCCAGCTTGGCGACATGCTCGAGCGTGGGGGTTTGTCTTGCCATGCGGGTCGGAGGTGTGCGAGAGGTCATTGGATGGGTCGACTCGCTAATCGCGTTAGCGATACCGTTTATGTAGTGGCTATTCTAGCAGAACCCTTTATATTTCCGCTTTCCCACAATCAATCAATCTTATACGGTGTTGCGTCGCAGCCCCGCCCAGACCAGGTAAAATCCCGCATAGCCTTAGTTCTCGCATCGACCTAACATTCACTAACGTTAAGGCTAACGTTAACGTTTCGGCGGTTTCTTAAAAATCCAGAAGAGGGGACAAAAATGGCGTACCCGGCTTTGTTTAAAGCGCGGTCCATCATCGGCGCGACGGCGCTGCTGTTTTCGTTGTCTGCAGTTGTTTCGAACGCCGTAGCGGCGGACTCCAAGACGATCACGGTATGGGACCAGCAGACCAATGCGTCGTCGAGCAAGATCATTCGCGATGCGGCGGATCGATTCGAAAAGGCGGTTCCGGGCTACAAGGTCGAGAATTCGCACGTCCTGAACGAAGCGTACAAGACGAAGCTGAAGGTCGCTTTTGGTGCGAACCAGCCGCCGTGCGTGTTCGAGAACTGGGGTGGTGGCGGCCTGCATGAATACGTGAAGTCCGGCCAGATCGCCGACCTGACGCCGTACCTGACCAAAGATCCGGCGTATCGCAACCGCTTCATGCAATCGTCGTGGGATGTCACGACGTTCGACGGCAAGACCTACGGCGTTGCTGCTGAAAACGCAGCGGCCGCGGTGATCTTCTACAACAAGGAAGTCTTCAAGAAGTACGGCATCACGCCGCCGAAGACGTGGGATGAACTGATGCACGTCGTCGACGTGCTGAAGCAGCACAACGTTGCAGCGTTCTCGCTCGCGAACAAGAACAAGTGGACCGGTTCGATGTACTACATGTACCTCGTCGACCGTATCGGTGGTCCGCAAGTCGTGAAGGACGCGATCGCAGGCAAGGGCAAGGGCTTCGAAGATCCGGCGTTCGTCGAAGCCGGCAAGCGCATTCAGGAACTCGTGAAGGCTGGCGCTTTCGCGCCGGGCATCAACGGTCTTGACTACGACTCGGGCGCCTCGCGCCGTCTGCTGTACACGGGCAAGGCTGCCATGGAGCTGATGGGCGCCTGGGAAGCTTCGACGATCGCCAACGAGAATCCGGCGTTCTCGAAGGATCTCGACTTCTTCCCGTTCCCGAGCGTGCCGGGTGGCAAGGGCGATCCGCGCGACCTGATCGGCACGGTCGGCGATGGCTTCCTCAGCATCTCGGCCGAGTGCAAGACGCCGGACGCAGCGTTCAAACTGATCCAGGCATTGACCGACGAACAGGCGATGCAGGCTCGCGCGTCGGATGACCACAAGCTTCCGCCGGTCAACAACGTCAAGATCGACGATCCGTTCACGCAGCGTCTGCAGAAACTGCTCGCCGCGGCTCCGAGCGTGCAGCTCTGGTACGACCAGGCACTGCCGCCGGCTCTCGGTGAAATGCACAAGGACACGACGCAGGCACTGTTCGGCCTGTCGCTGACGCCTGAAGCTGCTGCGCAGCAAATGGAATCCGCTTCGAAGAAGGGCGGTTGATCTTCTCCAGTCTCAAAGAAAAGTCCGACTGGCACCGCGAGGTGCCGGTCGGCATACAAGCCCGTGAATATTGCACTTTCCGCTACTCCCGAACGCCGGCTGAGGTTCTCATCGCAAACGCTCGTCACGGTTGTGTTTCTTGCACCGTCGCTGCTGCTGCTGGCCGTGTTCCTGCTTTATCCGCTCGTCTCCAGCCTGCGGCTGTCGCTGCTCGACTGGAACGGCCTCGGCAACACTGCCCGTTATATCGGGCTCGCGAACTGGGAGCGGCTCGCGCACGACACGGTGTTCTGGCAATCGCTGCGGAACAACGTGATTCTTGCCGTCGCGTCGATCGTCATCCAGCTTCCGATCGCGCTCGCGCTCGCCGTGCTGCTGGAAAAGGCCGGCCGTGGCTCGCGCTTGCTGAAGGTTCTGTATTTCCTTCCTCTATTGATGTCGAGCGTGGCGATCGGCGTGCTGTTCAAGCAAATCTACGATCCGAATTTCGGTCCGGTCAACGTCGCGCTGCAGGCATTCGGGCTTGATGGCCTCGCGAAAGACTGGCTGGGCGACCCGCATTTTTCGCTGGGTGCGACGATTGCCGTGATCATCTGGCAGAACGCGCCCTTCTACATGATTCTGTTCCTCGCCGGACTCTCGTCGATGCCGGCCGAGGTCAACGAGGCAGCGTTGCTCGACGGCGCATCCGAGTGGACCATTTTCTGGCGCATCAAGCTGCCGCACCTGCAAGGCACGGTGCGTACCGCTGTGCTGCTGTCAGTGCTCGGCTCGCTGCGTTACTTCGATCTCGTCTTCGTCATGACCGGTGGCGGCCCCGAAGGCTCGTCCGAGGTGATGGCCACCTACATGTATCGCACGGTGTTTAGTTCGTTCCAACTCGGCTACGGCAGCACCATCGGCTCGGCGATGTTCCTTATCGTCATCACGGTGGCGGCGGTGTCGATGTACTTCACCCGCCGTTATGCAACCGAGGTCTGAACCATGAACAAGAAACTTCGCTTTCCCCGCGTGGGGATTCCTCTGCTCGCACTGATCTGGCTGGCCGTCACGACGATTCCGTTTCTCTTCATGCTCGCGTCGAGCTTCAAGAGCCAGGAAGAGACCTTCGCGACGTCCGTGTGGGCGCCGCCGAGTCACCTGTATTGGGGCAATTACGCGGCTGTGCTGCACGGGCCGTTCTTCACTTATTTGCGTAACAGCGTGTTCACGGTGGGCGTGTCGGTGCTGCTGATCGTCGTCATCAGCGCGATGGCGGCCTACGTGTTTGCGCGCTTGCGCTTCTCGCTGAACAAGACGCTGTTCGGTCTGGTGGTCGCCGGCATGATCGTGCCGCTGCATGCGACGCTCGTGCCGATCTATCTGCTCACGCGCAACCTCGGTCTCTACGACACCGCGTTCGCGCTGCTCGGCCCGTATGTGGCGCTCAGTCTGCCGGTATCGATCTTCATCCTGACCGAGTTCATGCGCCAGATTCCGCGCGAGCTCGAAGAAGCGGCGCAGCTCGACGGCTGCAGTCCGTTCCGCATCTTCTGGCGGATTTTCTTCCCGCTTTCGGCACCCGGGCTCGCTACTGTGACGATCTTCAACGGCATTGGTCTGTGGAACGAGTTCATCTTCGCGTACATGCTGACGTCGACGGCCGAGCACCGCACGCTGCCGCTCGCGATTTGGGACTTCATGGGGCAATACGCGTCGAACATTCCTTCGATGCTGTCCGTTCTCGTGCTCACCTCGTTGCCGCTGATCGTTGCGTACGCGTTCGGTCAGGAGCGCGTGATCAAGGGGATGATGGCTGGCTCGCTCAAGGGCTGATCCGCATCGCACACCACCTCGAATCGTGTGGGCTGGAATGGCCCGCACACCGAACTTCGCAAAAACGACATGGCAAGCATCTCTCTCACTAACGTGCAGAAATCCTATACGAGCGGTAACTCGGTGATCCGCGACGCCAACCTCGAAGTCGGCAAGGATGAATTCTGCGTGTTCCTCGGACCATCGGGCTGCGGCAAGTCCACGCTGCTGCGCATGATCGCCGGTCTCGAATCGATCACCGACGGCGAACTGCGCATCGACGGTGAACTGATGAACAACGTCGAACCCGCGAAGCGCCAGGTCGCAATGGTGTTCCAGAACTACGCGCTCTATCCGCATATGAGCGTGTACGAGAACATGGCATTCGGTCTGCGCCAGGCGAAAGTCGATAAGGCGATCATCGACAAGAAGGTGCACAGCGCCGCTGCAGCACTGCAACTCGACAGCTATCTCGAACGCCGCCCCGCTGCGCTGTCCGGCGGTCAGCGCCAGCGCGTGGCGATCGGCCGCGCAATCGTTCGCGAGCCGGGCGTGTTCCTGTTCGACGAGCCGCTGTCGAACCTCGACGCCGCGCTGCGCGTGCAGACGCGTACCGAAATCGCCCGTTTGCATCGCGAGTTCAACCGCGCGAGCGCGGTGTACGTCACGCACGACCAGATCGAAGCGATGGCGCTCGCTGACAAGATCGTGCTGCTGCACGCCGGCGCGGACATGGAAAAGCACGGCAGCATCGCGCAGATCGGCGCACCGCTCGATCTGTATCACCGGCCGAAGAGCCGCTTCGTCGCGGGCTTCATCGGTTCGCCGAAGATGAACTTCATGCCCGCCACGGTCCTCGCGGTCGACGAAAAGGGCATTCAGGTCGAGCTGACCACGGGCGAGCGCGTGCGTGCCGAGGTCGACGGCCGCAGGCAGCGCGTCGGTTCGCAGGTCACGCTCGGCATCCGGCCGGAGCACCTTGCCCTGCCGTCGGCGCGGCCCGGCGTGCAGACGATCCGCTGCGCCGTGCGTCTGGTCGAACGGATGGGCGAGCACAGCTACGTGCACGTGGACGGCGGCGTGCGCGAGGGCAACACGTTGATCGCCAAACTGCCCGGCGACGGTGGCGTCAATCACGACGAACGCGTCGAGCTGGCGTTCGCACCGCAAGCGTGCCACGTGTTCGACGACAAGGATTTCGCGCTGCCGCGTCTGCACTGATCCGCTTGCCGCGATCGCGTTGCTTGCCCGACGCAGGCAAGCGCGGTCTCACTGCACCGCGTCGCTAGACGCACTGAACGACCCGTAGTCGATCGAACACGGCGAATCTCGAGTCGCGGCTGCGTTCGATCGATTAGCAGGACTGCGAAGCGCGGAAAGGTATCTGAAATTTAACGGGACGGCGTCCGGCCCGAAGCAACGCCCTGCCGCACGCTTGTCAGGAACAACGGATTTGTCGGCGCTCAATGCGCTTCGTACACCAGGATAAATAAAAGGAGTTTTCGATGTTGCTTCGCCAAAGTGAGGTGCCGCTCTACCGCAATCCCGCCGCAGCCGTGGAAGAGCGCGTGGCCGATCTGCTCGCGCGCATGACACTCGACGAAAAGATCGCGCAGCTTCATGCCGCGTGGCTGAAGCTGTCGGCCGATGGCAATCACAAGGCGCGTAGCATCGATTTCGCGCAGAGTGCCAACCAGATCACGGTCGATGAGATCTTGCAGTATGGCCTCGGCCAGATCACGCGTCCGCTCGGCACGCATACGGTCGATCCGAAGGAAGGCGTGCGCGCGCTCAACGAGCTGCAGCGCAAGATGGTCGAAGACACGCGCCTCGGCATTCCGGTGATGGCGCACGAGGAGTGCCTCGTCGGGCTGATGATCAAGGACGCGACGCTGTTCCCGTCGCCGCTGAACTATGCGGCGACGTGGAATCCGCGGCTGGTCGGCGAAGTGGGCACGATCATCGGCGAACAGGCGCGTTCGATCGGCTGTCACCAGGGGCTCGCGCCGGTGCTCGACGTGTCGCGCGATCCGCGCTGGGGCCGCACCGAGGAGACGCTCGGCGAAGACCCGTATCTGGTCGGCGTGCTCGCATGCCACTACGTGAAGGGCCTGCAAGGCGAACAGCGCGATCTGCTCGCGACGCTCAAGCATTTCGTCGGTCATTCCGCGAGCGAAGGCGGCCGCAATCATGCGCCGGTGCATGTCGGTCCCCGTGAACTCAACGACGTGTTCATGCTGCCGTTCGAAATGGCCGTGAAGCTCGCGAACGCGGGCTCGGTGATGCCGGCGTATCACGACGTCGACGGCGTGCCCTGTCATGGCGATCGCGCGCTGCTGCACGACACGCTGCGCGAGAAGTGGGGCTTCGACGGTCTTGTCGTCGCGGATTACGCGGGCGTGGACCTGCTTTACAGCCACCATGCGGTGGCGCGCGACAGCGCGTCGGCCGCGGCCCTCGCGTTCAACTCCGGCCTCGACGTCGAGCTGCCGGGCCATGAGTGCGCGGTGCATCTGAAAGAAGCGCTCGAGCGCAACGAGATCACCGAAGCGACGATCGACACTGCCGTCTCGCGCGTGCTGCGCGTGAAATTCCAGCTCGGCCTGTTCGAGAATCCGTATGTCGATCCCGAACGCGTCGACGTGAAGAGCGCGGCCGCGGGCGATACCGCGTATCAGGTCGCGCTCGAATCGGCGGTGCTGCTGCGCAATCAGGGCGACGTGCTGCCGCTCGACGCGAACGGTGCCGACAAAATCGCGGTGATCGGCCCGACCGCCGACGATCCGCTCGCGCTGCTGGCCGGCTACAGCTTCCCGGTGCATCTGATCAACAGCGGCGAGCAGTCCACTGCTTCGATCGCGACGCCGCTGCGCTCGCTGCGCGCGTTGCTCGGCAATGAGCGCGTGATTCACGCGCAGGGCTGCGACATCATCAAGGAACGTCGCGCCGGCGCGCCGGTGTTCCCGGGCGACGTGTCGCTCGATCTGACCGGCGACGCGCATTGCGACGAGCTGATCAGCAAGGATACCGACGGCATCGCCGCCGCGGTCGAGGCCGCGCGGCAAGCGGGCGTCGCGCTGGTGTTCGTCGGCGATCTGGCGGGTCTGTTCCAGTCCGGCACGGTCGGCGAAGGGTCCGATACGGACAGCCTCGACCTGCCGGGCGTGCAGCAGGCGTTGCTGCAGGCGGTGGTCGACAGCGGCACGCCGACCGTCGTCGTGATGACGGGCGGCCGCCCGTACAATCTCGGCGGCCTCGAAGAGCGCATCGCCGCGCAGATCATGGCGTTTGCGCCGGGCGAGCGCGGCGCCGAAGCGTTGGCCGATCTGCTGGTGGGCCGCGCCGATTTCAGCGGCCGTCTGCCGCTGTCGGTGCCGAAGAGTGCGGGCGCGGTACCGTACGTGTATAACCATCGTCTGAAAAGCGCCGGAACGCCAATTGCATACCATTTCGGTTGCCGCTATCCGTTCGGTTTCGGTCTCGGCTATACGCAGTTCCGTTACGGTGATCTCGCGCTCGCGCACAGCGAAGTGCCGATCGAGGACGGTACGATCGAGCTGAGTTTCACGCTCGACAACATCGGCGCACGCGACGGCACCGAGATCGTGCAGATCTACGTGCGCGACCGTCACGCGTCGGTCGCGCGGCCGGTGCGCGAGCTGAAAGCGTTCGCGCGCGTGCCGCTCGCGGCCGGTGCATCGGCGCGAGTGCGCGTCAAGCTGCCGGTCGACATGCTGAACTTCACCGACGCGCGCGGCGAGCGTATCGTCGAGCCCGGTGACTTCGATCTGCTGGTCGGCAGCTCGAGCCGCGATATTCATCTGAGCGGCACGGTCGCGGTCGCGGGCGCCGCGACGAGAACGCTCGAACGCAACTGGCGCATGCTGAGCGAAGTCGAGATCGCGGCCTAAGCGGCGGGTCGGGGCGGCGAGTGCCGCCCCTTGTGTGGTCCTACTCGTTACAAGTGGAAAATCTGATGTCGTACGCAACCTATCCAAGCCTGGCGGACAAAACCATCGTCGTAACCGGCGGCGGCAGCGGGATCGGCGCCGCGATCGTCGAGGCTTTCGCGCAGCAAGGCGCGCGCGTGTTCTTCCTCGACGTCGCCGAACACGATTCGCTCGCGCTGCAGGAAACGCTTCGCCACGCGAAGCATCCGCCGCTGTTCCGCCGTTGCGACCTGAAAAATGTCGACGCGATCGAAAGCACGTTCGCGGCCATCGTCGAAGCGGCGGGCCCGATCGACGTGCTCGTCAACAACGCCGGCAACGACGACCGGCACGAAATCGGCGAGCTGACCGCGAGCTACTGGGACGACCGTATCGCCGTGAATCTGCGCCATCAGTTCTTCTGCGCGCAGGCCGCCGCGAACGGCATGCGTCGCGCGGGGCGCGGCGTGATCCTGAATCTGGGCTCGGTATCGTGGCACGTCGCGCTGCCGAACCTCGCGATTTATATGACGGCCAAGGCCGGCATCGAAGGGCTCACGCGTGGTCTCGCGCGCGATCTCGGCAACGCGGGCATCCGCGTGAACTGCATCATCCCGGGTGCGGTGAAGACACCGCGGCAGATGCAATTGTGGCAGTCGGCGGAGAGCGAAGCGAAGGTGGTCGCGAGTCAGTGTCTGCAATTGCGCATCGAGCCCGAGCACGTCGCGCGCATGGCGCTGTTCCTCGCGTCCGACGACGCGTCGCGCTGCTCAGGCCGTGATTACTTCGTCGACGCAGGGTGGTACGGAGAATGAGCATGCCGGTACCTGTGTGCGTATGGGCGGTCGGCGCCGAGCTGGCCGAAGGGCCGCTGTGGCAGGCCGCAGAAAACGCCGTGTATTTCGTCGATATCAAGGGGCGCCGGATTCATCGGCTGTCCGTCGCGACCGGCGAGCAGCGGACGTGGCAGGCGCCCGATCAGCCCGGTTTTCTGGCGCCGCTCGCTAACGGCACGTTCGTATGCGGGCTGCCAGGCGGCCTGCATCGCTTCGATCCGGCGAGCGGGGAGTTCAGCAAGCTCGTCGACGTCGAACCGCATCTGCCGGGCAACCGCCTGAACGACGGTTTCGTCGATGCCCGGGGTCGCCTGTGGTTCGGCTCGATGGACGATGCCGAAGAGGCGCCGAGCGGCTCGCTGTATCGTGTGAACGAGCAAGGCGCGGCCGTCGCGCAGGACGACGACTACGTGATCACGAACGGCCCGGCGATGAGCCCGGACGGCCGCACGCTGTATCACAACGACACGATGCGGCGCGTGGTCTATGCGTTCGACGTCGCCGCGGACGGCACGCTGTCGGGCAAGCGCATCTTCGCCGCGATCTCGGGCGACGGCCATCCCGACGGCATGGCGGTCGATGCCGACGGCTTCGTGTGGATCGCGCTGTTCGGCGGCTGGCGGATCGAGCGCTACTCGCCGGCGGGCGAACTGGTCGATCAGGTGCCGCTGCCTTGCGCGAACGTGACGAAGCTCGCGTTCGGCGGCGACGATCTGCAAACCGTCTATGTGTCGACGGCATGGAAGGGGCTGACGGCGGTCGAGCGGCAGCATCAGCCGCAGGCGGGCGGGCTGTTCTCGTTCCGCGCGCCGGCGGCGGGACAGGCTCAGGCACGCTGCACCGTGGGCTTCGAGCGGTAAACGACAAAAACACAGCGACAGGACAAGCCGCAAAACGCAACCCTGACGTTGCCTGGTCGCTCCGCAAGGAGCGGCCCGCTATCATGTGCGTTCCATGACTTTCGCGCATTCGCCCCGATTCCTATCATGACGTCCAGGCCGCCAGTCCCGCCCCGCATGTCCGATGTTGCCGAACGTGCGGGCGTCTCGAAGATGACCGTGTCGCGCGTGCTCTCGGGCCGCAACGTGTCGCAGGCGACCCGCGAACGCGTGCAGAAGGTCATCGACGAACTCGGCTACGTCGCGGATGCGGCGGCGGGGGCGCTGTCGTCGGGACGCTCGGAGTTCGTCGCGGTGCTGGTGCCGTCGTTGTCGAGCTCGAACTTCTCCGACACCGTGCGCGGCCTGAATGCCGCACTGAATCCGCACGGTCTGCAACTGCTGCTCGGCGATACGGACTACCTGCTGGAGCAGGAAGAACTGCTGGTGCGCTCGATGCTGCGCCACCAGCCGCGGTGCGTCGCATTGACGGGCGGCCGGCACACCGAGGCGACCCGCATGCTGCTGAAGCGCGCCGGCATTCCGGTCGTCGAAATGTGGGATCTGCCCAGCGATCCGATCGATACGGTCGTCGGCTTTTCGAACTCGGCGGCGGCGCGCGCGATGGTCCGCCACCTGCACGAGCGCGGTTATCGGCGGATCGGCTTTATCGCGGGCGCCAGCGAGCGCGACCGGCGCGGGCACGACCGGATGCGCGGCTACGTCGCGGAAGTCAAGGCGCTCGGCCTCGGCGAGCCGCGCGTGATCCGGCTCGGCGATTCGCCTATCACGATGAGCCACGGCGCGCCGGCGATCAGCGCGTTGCTCGACACGTGGCCCGACACCGAAGCCGTGATGTGCGTGAGCGACATGTCGGCGTTCGGCGCGATCATGGAGTGCCACCGGCGCGGGCTGTCGGTGCCGGGCGACATCGCGGTTGCCGGCTTCGGCAACTTCGAGGTGTCGTGGTGCTGTCAGCCGAGCATCACGACGGTATCGGTCGACGCATACGGCATCGGCCTGCGGGCCGGCGAAACGCTGCTCGCGGCGCTCGCCGATCGCGAAGCGGGCGACGTGCATCGCAGGAAAGCGGTGAAGATCGATTTCACGGTGATTGCGCGCGATAGCGCGTAGAGATCGCGTCGCTGAATTCGCGAGCCGCGAAATCGGCGAACTACCTTTAATTAGACAGATCAGGGATATCCCTTGGTTGTCCGGACGGTAAGCCGCGCGTAACATCCACAGCCTGAAATGTTACCGGTAACTTCAAGCCGAGGTTCGGCTGCTCGCATCGCACGAGCCGCGAAGCAACGGCATTTCCTACCAAAAACACGCTGATGGAGAAACGAATGACCGCTGTACCGTCCGCCATGGCGCCCACCGCGCGCGTCGACGAGTTCGAGGAAAGGACCTATCGCAAGGTCGTGCGCCGGCTGCTGCCGATACTGTTGCTGTGCTATGTGGTTGCGTATCTTGATCGCGTGAACGTCGGCTTCGCGAAGCTGCAGATGCTCGACGATCTCGGCTTGTCCGACACGATGTACGCGATCGGCGCGAGCGCGTTTTTCTGGGGCTATTTCATCTTCGAAGTGCCCAGCAACGTGTTTCTGCATCGCTACGGCGCGCGTTTCTGGATCGCGCGGATCATGTTCACGTGGGGGCTCGTGTCGATGGCGCTCGCGTTCGTCGCGCCGCTCGCGCAGATCGCGCACGTCGAAACCTCGACGATGTTCTACATCCTGCGCTTCCTGCTCGGGCTCTGCGAGGCCGGCTTCTTCCCCGGCGTGATTCTGTACCTGAACTTCTGGTTTCCCGCGCAGCGCCAAAGCCGCGTGATGTCGGGCTTTCTGATCGCGATGCCGGTCAGCCTGATGCTCGGCGGGGTCGTGTCGGGCTGGCTGATGGAACATACGGCGGGCCTGCTCGGCTATCAGGGCTGGCAATGGATGCTGCTGATCGAGGGCGTGCCGTCGCTGCTGACCGCGTTCGTCGTGTACTTTTCGCTCGACGACGGCATCGAGCGCGCGCGCTGGCTCACGCCGCAGGAAAAGAGCCTGCTCGCGGCGAATCTGCAGCGCGAAAGCACGCACAAGACCGCGCGCTTCGGCTCGGCGGTGCGCGATCCGCGCGTCTGGCTGCTGGTCGCGATCTTGCTCACGTTCAATACCGGCTTCTACGGCCTCGCGTTCTGGCTGCCGTCGATCATCAAGGCGACCGGCGTGCAGGACCCGCTGCATATCGGCCTGTTGACCGCGATCCCGTATGGCGTGGCGATCATCGCGACGCTCGCGAACGCCGCGCATTCGAAGAAGACCGGCGAGCGGCGCCTGCATGCGGCGATTCCGGCGCTGATCGGCGGAGTCGGTCTGATCATGAGCGCGGCTTTGGCGCATCATGTGGTGTGGGCGATCACGTTTCTGACGATCGCCACCGCCGGCATCCTCGCGTTGATGCCGATTTACTGGACGTTCCCGGGACAGTTGCTGTCGGGCGCCGCGGCGGCGGCCGGCATCGCGATGATCAACGCGATCGGCAATCTGTCCGGCTTTACCGGTTCGATGATCACCGCCGTGGCCAAAAATCTGACCGGCGACATCAACAACGGCACCTACGCACTCGGGGCGTGTCTGCTGGTCAGCTGCGTGCTGATCCTGCTCGTGCCGCGCTCGATGCTGACGCGGGCCACGCCGAATGAAGACAGCGCGCCGCGCCGCGAGACGGCGCGGGCGCAGAAACACGCAGAGCACGCGTAAGCACGGATAAGCAACCCTCACCCAGACAGAGAGACACGCATCATGTCAGCATCCACCCCGCGCCGGCTGCGCAGCCAGGAATGGTTCGACGATCCCTCGCATGCGGATATGACGGCACTGTACGTCGAGCGTTTCATGAACTACGGTCTGACGCGCGAAGAGCTGCAGTCGGGCCGGCCGATCATCGGCATCGCGCAGACGGGCAGCGATCTCGCGCCGTGCAACCGGCATCACATCGAACTCGCCGCGCGCACGAAAGCAGGCATTCGCGACGCGGGTGGCATTCCGATGGAGTTTCCGGTGCATCCGCTCGCCGAGCAGAGCCGCCGGCCGACCGCCGCGCTCGACCGTAACCTCGCGTATCTGGGGCTCGTCGAAATCCTGCACGGCTTTCCGCTCGACGGCGTCGTGCTGACCACCGGCTGCGACAAGACCACGCCCGCGTGCCTGATGGCCGCGGCCACCGTCGACATGCCGGCGATCGTGCTGTCCGGTGGCCCGATGCTCGACGGTTGGCATGACGGCAAGCGCGTCGGCTCGGGCACCGTGATCTGGCATGCGCGCAATCTGCTCGCGGCCGGCGAGATCGACTACGAAGGCTTCATGGAGCTGACCACCGCATCGTCGCCGTCGATCGGTCACTGCAACACGATGGGCACCGCGCTGTCGATGAACAGCCTCGCCGAAGCGCTCGGCATGTCGCTGCCCGGCTGCGCCAGCATTCCGGCCGCTTACCGCGAGCGCGGCCAGATGGCCTACGCGACCGGCAAGCGCATCGTCGACCTCGTGCGCGACGACGTGCGGCCGTCGAAGATCATGACGAAAGAAGCGTTCGAAAACGCGATCGTCGTCGCATCGGCGCTCGGCGCATCGACCAACTGCCCGCCGCATCTGATCGCGATCGCGCGGCACATGGGCGTCGAGCTGAGCCTCGACGACTGGCAGCGCGTCGGCGAGCAGGTGCCGCTGATCGTCAACTGCATGCCCGCGGGCGAGTATCTCGGCGAGAGCTTCCATCGCGCGGGCGGCGTGCCGGCCGTGATGCACGAGCTCGCGAAAGCCGGCCTCGTGCACGAGGAATGTCTGACGGTGTCCGGTCGCACGATGGGCGAAATCGCGGCCGCCGCGCCGGCGCCGGATCGCGAGGTGATCAAGACGACCGACGATCCGCTGAAGCACGGCGCGGGCTTCATGGTGCTGTCGGGCAACTTCTTCGACAGCGCGATCATGAAGATGTCGGTGGTGGGCGAGGCGTTCCGCAAGACCTATCTGAGCGAGCCAGGTGCCGAAAACACCTTCGAAGCACGTGCGATCGTGTTCGACGGCCCCGAGGACTATCACGCGCGCATCAACGATCCGGCGCTCGAAATCGACGAGCATTGCATTCTCGTGATTCGCGGCACGGGCACGGTCGGCTATCCGGGCAGCGCCGAGGTCGTCAATATGGCGCCGCCGGCGGCGCTCGTGCGCCAGGGCATCACTTCGCTGCCCACACTTGGTGACGGACGTCAGAGCGGCACGTCCGCGAGCCCGTCGATTCTGAATATGTCGCCGGAAGCGGCCGTGGGTGGCGGCCTCGCGCTGTTGCGCACGAATGACCGCATCCGCGTCGATCTGAATTCGCGCAGTGTCAACGTGCTGGTCGACGAAGCCGAACTCGCGCGACGCCGCGAAACCGTGCAGTTCGAGATTCCGCCCGCGCAAACGCCGTGGCAGGAGCTGTACCGCAAGACGGTCGGCCAGCTTTCGACCGGCGGCTGTCTGGAACCGGCGACGCTTTATCTGAAGGTGATTGCCGAGCGCGGTAATCCACGGCATTCGCATTGACCTGCAGGTGACAAGGCCGGGCTTCGCACACAACGCGACGCCCGGCCTTGCCCGTTTCTCCACTTATCCGAAAGAGCCCATCCCATGTCCGCAACTTCCTCCTCCAGCTTTCTTCCCGGCGATCTGAACGACGCGCTGCTGATCGGCCGCGTGTGGCGCAAGACCGAGCAGCATGAAGGACCGTGCGTGGTCGTCGTGCGCGGCGGCGAGGTGTTCGACATCACCGCGACCGTGCCGACCACCGCCGATCTATTCGAACGCGACGATGCCGCGCAATTTGCGCGCAGCGCGCCGGGCGTGCCGCTGGGGCCGGTCGCGCAACTGATCGACGCAAACCAGCCGGGCGCGAGCGCCCCCGCCGTGCGCCTGCTCGCGCCGTGCGACGTGCAGGCGATCAAGGCCTGCGGCGTCACGTTCGCGGTGAGCCTGATCGAGCGCGTGATCGAGGAGCAGGCCGGCGGCGATCCGGCGAAGGCGAAGGAAGTGCGCGAGACGATCGCGTCGACGATCGGCACCGATCTGTCGAAGATCAAGCCGGGCTCGGAGGCCGCGATGAAGCTGAAGGCCGAGCTCGAACGGCGCGATGCGTGGTCGCAATACATGGAAGTCGGCATTGGCCCGGACGCCGAAGTGTTTTCGAAATCGCAGCCGATGTCGGCGGTCGGCTTCGGCGCGG
Organism: Paraburkholderia atlantica; assembly: GCF_009362785.1. GTDB lineage: Bacteria > Pseudomonadota > Gammaproteobacteria > Burkholderiales > Burkholderiaceae > Paraburkholderia > Paraburkholderia atlantica. The sequence goes on along the minus strand of NZ_WHNQ01000013.1, from coordinate 56,514 downwards.
ACGTCGGTCTGCTCGCCGCGTCGGTGTGGAACAACCCGGAGCCGGAGATCGTGCTCGCCGTGAATAGCCGCGGCAACATCGTCGGCGCGACGCTCGGCAACGACGTGAACCTGCGCGACATCGAAGGCCGCTCGGCGCTGCTGCTCGGCAAGTGCAAGGACAACAACGGCTCGTGCGCGATCGGCCCGTTCGTGCGGCTGTTCGACGACACGTTCTCGCTCGACTCGGTGCGCAGCGCGAGCGTGTCGCTGCGCGTCGAAGGCTCCGACGACGACTTCGTGCTCGACGGCGTGAGCCACATGAGCGAGATCAGCCGCGACCCGGCCGACCTCGTTGCGCAGACCTGCGGCCGTCACCATCAGTATCCGGACGGCTTCATGCTGTTCCTCGGCACGATGTTCTCGCCGATCAAGGACCGCGACGCGCCCGGCGCCGGTTTCACGCACCACCTCGGCGACCGTGTGACGATTTCGACGCCGCAGCTCGGCGCGCTGACCAACACGGTGCGCCTGTCCACCGAAATCGAACCGTGGACGTTCGGCGTGCGCGCGCTGTATCGCAACCTCGCGGCTCGTGGCCTTCTGGTTGCTGAGTAACCGGATTGTCGCTGCAACTTTCGAAAGGAGAATCAGGACATGAGTCAATTTGCAAACTACATCGACGGACAGTGGGTCGACGGCGCGAGTGTGTCGCGCAACGTCAATCCGTCGAATCTCGATGACGTGATCGGTGAATTCGCGCAAGCCGACGCGGAGCAGACGCATCGCGCGATCAGCGCCGCGCGCAAGGCTTTCGCGACGTGGTCGCTGTCCACGCCGCAGCAGCGCTTCGACGTGCTCGACCAGGCGGGCAGCGCGATCCTCGCGCGCAAGGCAGAGCTCGGCAAGCTGCTCGCGCGTGAAGAGGGCAAGACGCTGCCCGAGGCGATCGGAGAAGTGGGCCGAGCCGGCCAGATCTTCAAGTTCTTCGCGGGCGAAGCGCTGCGCGTCGGCGGCGAAATCGTGCCGTCGGTGCGGCCGGGCATGACGGTCGAAATGACGCGCGAACCGGTTGGCGTGGTCGGCCTGATTACGCCATGGAACTTTCCGATCGCGATTCCGGCGTGGAAGATTGCGCCCGCGCTCGCGTACGGCAATACGGTCGTCATCAAGCCGGCCGATCTGGTGCCGGGCAGCACGTGGGAGCTGGTCAAGATCATCGCCGAGGCTGGCGCGCCGGCGGGCGTGATCAACCTCGTGATGGGCCGCGGCTCGGTGGTCGGCGAGGCGCTGGTGTCGTCGCCGCATGTGGATGCGATCAGCTTTACCGGTTCCGTCTCGACGGGCCGCGCGATCGGCGCGAAGTGCTTCGAGTCGGGCAAGAAATTCCAGCTCGAAATGGGCGGCAAGAACCCGATGGTCGTGCTCGACGACGCCGATCTCGACGTCGCGGTCGAAGCCTGCATCAACGGCGCGTTCTACTCGACGGGTCAGCGTTGCACGGCATCGAGCCGGCTGATCGTGACCGCAGGGATCTATGACCGCTTCATCGACGGCATGAAGGCGCGTATGCGTGCGCTGAAGGTCGGCGATGCGCTCGCGGACGGCACGCAGATCGGCCCGGTCGTCGACGACAAACAGCTCGAGCAGGACGAGCGCTATCTGGCGATCGCGCGCGAAGAGGGTGGCACGGTGTTCGGCGGCGAGCGCGTCCAAGGCGTGACGCCGGGCAACTTCCTCGCGCCGGCGCTGGTCACGGAGACGACCTCGGCGATGCGCATCAACCGCGAAGAGGTGTTCGGGCCGGTCGCGTCGGTGATCAAGGTCAAGGACTACCAGGAAGCGCTCGCGGTCGCTAACGACACCGAGTTCGGTCTGTCGGCCGGCATCTGCACGACGTCGCTGAAGTACGCGAGTCATTTCCGCCGCCATGTGCAGGCGGGCATGGTGATGGTCAACACCGCGACGGCGGGGGTCGATTATCACGTGCCGTTCGGCGGCAGGAAGGGATCGAGCTACGGTCCGCGCGAGCAGGGCGCGTACGCCCGCGAGTTCTACACGTCGGTGAAGACCGCGTATATCAACCCGGGCGCGGTCTGACGCGACACTAGCCGGGCTTCCCAAAACGGAACTGGCCCACCATCGCATCCAATCGCGATGGCGGGCCAGTAGGGGAAGCTGCAAGAGCGCTATGGCAAAGCGCTCCGGCAGGTACAGCTACATCAACAGCAACTCTTCAACCGGAACGCGGCTTACTGCGCTGCGCGGCCCTGTTGCGACGAACCGCTGGTCACGCCGCCGACCGCGCTGTTTTGCGCCGCGACGCGGGCTTCGGCAGCTTGAACGTCGTACGGGTAGGTGTTGGGATTCCAGCGCCCTGGGTTGTAGCCGGCCTTTTCGAGCTGAACCAGCTCTTCACGGACTTGCGCGCGGGTCACCGGCTGGTTCGATTGAGCGAAAACGGCAACCGGAGCAGCAAGGGTAACGGCGATAACGACAGCTTGAACGAGGGATTTCATTTTTACTACCTCCAGGTTTTGTCTTATTAGGCTGCGAAGTCATTTGTTTGCAGCAGTGATGACAGTCTAGGGGGAGCCGGAACTAGGGTAAATACCTAATCCCTGAACTCACTGTTTCCCTAACTAAACCAATATTGGGGCAGCAAGGCCATCGAGCCATTTCGGCCGCCATGTGCAGGCGGGATGCCCAAAACGGAACTGGCCCACCATCACATTCAATCGCGATGGCGGGCCAGTAGGGGAAGCTGCAAGAGCGCTATGGCAAAGCGCTCCGGCAGGTACAGCAACATCAACTTTTCAATCGGGAACGCGGCTTACTGCGCTGCGCGGCCCTGTTGCGACGAACCGGTGGTCACGCCGCCGACCGCGCTGTTTTGCGCCGCGACGCGGGCTTGAGCAGCCTGAATGTTCGACGGATATTCGTTCGGGTTCGAACGTGCCGGGTTGTAGCCGGCCTTTTCGATCTGGACCAGCTCTTCACGAACTTGCGCGCGGGTCAGCGGCTGATTCGATTGAGCGAAAACAGCAACCGGAGCAGCAAGGGTAGCGGCGATAACGACAGCTTGAACGAGCGATTTCATTTTTACTACCTCCAGATTTTGTCTTGTTAGGCTGCGAAACCATTTGTTTGCAGCAGTGATGACAGTCTAGGGGGAGCCGGAACTAGGGTAAATACCTAATTCCTGAACTCACTGTTTCCGTAACTAAAACAATATTGGGGCAGCAAGGCTGTCGAGCATCGATTTGCGAAGCGATCAACGGTGGATAGGGCGCGTGTATCAGCCCGCTGAGAGCGCTTGGACAAGCAGCAAACCTGCGACGCCGATGGCTATGGCGCCGATCGCCCGGGCGACGCGCGCGCCGTCCGGCGCGACCCGCTCGGCCGTGGTGGCGACCGTCACGGCCGCCATCAGGCGCAAATCCGTCATGCCGGCGACCAGCAGAATCGCCGTCAGCCCCGCGCAGCAACCGGCACAGTCGATCCCGATGCGCAGACCGTATCGCCACGCGCTTGCCGCGTCGGCGGCCAGGCTCGGTTTCGCGCGACAGCAGGCGAGGCGGCGGGCTTTCCACCTGCTGAACTGCAACACGCCAGCGAGCACGACGACCACGCCGGCCGCTAACGGCACCGAACGAGCGAGCGCTAGCCACCGCAACTCGAACGCCGCGAGCGATGCACCGAGCGCAAACACGGCCACGCCCAGCACCGTCCATACGACGGCATACGCGCCAGTGACGAGCACCGTCAGCAGCGCCAGTCGCCCCGCGCTCGCCCGCGCGCCGACCGCGTCGCGATAGCGCAGCAGCGTCGGCATCAACGACGGCAGCATCATCGCCGCCATCATCACGATCCACATGCCGATGAACGATGCCGCGGTGCGGGCCCACGTGCGCCCGCAGGTCGGCATCCACAGTGTCGACATCGACCAGCCGCCGGGCATCGGCAGCGCGCCCATCGCCGACATCGACGCGTTGTGCGCCAGTGTCGCCGCGACGCTCGCGATGAACACCAACGCGCAGACGCCGACGAACACGCGCTGCGATGAGCGCATCGCGCGCCACGTGGAGAAGTGCTGCCCGCTCGCGCAGGCAGCGCGCACGAGCGGGCCCATCACCGCTCGTACTCGTCGTGACGGCGCCACCAGATGCCTGTCTCGTTGCGTCCCTTCGGCGCCCGATCGAGCCACTGGTACATGCCCCACAGCGCATCGACGCCACGCGCGTAGGTCGAATACGTGTGATAGACGACGCCGTCTTCGAGCACGAACGCGCTCATGCCGGGCCGGTCGCGCGAATAGGTGGCGGCGTCGGTGCCGCAGGTCGCCGCGAATTGGGCGACGGGCTCGGGCGCGGGACTCACGTCCATCGCGTGACTGTTGCGTGCGTAGTTGTACTCGATATCGCCGGCGCGCTGCTGCGCCTCGGTGAACGAGACATTGAAGTCGAAATTGAAGTCGCCGCTTGCCGACGACGCCCATGGAAACGTCCAGCCCATGCGCCGCTTGTACGCCTGCAACTTCTCGAGCGGCGCGCGCGACACCGCCATCAGCATCACGTCGTGATGCGCGAGATGCACGGCGAAGCCGCCGAAGCCGTCCGCGATCGACGAGCACGATGGGCAGCCCGCCTTGTAGTCGGGGCCGAACATGAAGTGGTAGACGAGCAGCTGCGAACGTCCTCTGAACAGCTCGACGAGCGACGCGCTGCCTTCGTCGGTATCGAAGCGGTAGGCCTTGTCGACCCTCACCCATGGCAGCGCCTGACGTTGGCGCGCAAGCTCGTCGCCGTGTCGCGTGTGCGCTTTTTCCGCGTCGAGCAGCGCGCGTCGCGCGTCGAGCCACTGTTCGCGTGTTCCGATCGGATGCGTGGTCATCGTGAGTTCCTCCGTGAGTCGTGCCGCGCCGCGCGAGGTCTTGCCCGACGGCATCGGTTAGGGTTGGTGGTCGTGCTAGATTAGGACCGGGCATCCATTGGGTGGGAGTGACAAGTGTGGCGGGATTCGCTTGATGCATTGACGTGCTACGCGCGGACTCGCACGCCGTGGACGCGCTGATTTCGGCGGCGGCGCGCGCGCTCGCGGCCGGCGATCCGCTTGGCGCGCTCGACCGCGTCGCGTTGCGCGACGACGCGCCGGCGCTCGCGCTGCGCGGCATCGCGATGGCACAGCTCGGCGATTTCCTGCGCGCCAAGGCGCTGGTGCGCGGCGCCGCACGCGCATTCGGCGCGCAGCATGCGGTCGCCCGTGCGCGCTGCGTGGTCGCCGAAGCGGAGATCGCGTTCGCGTCGCGCGATCTCGCCTGGCCCGCCAGAACACTCGATGCCGCGACCGCCACGCTCGACGCGCACGGCGATCGCGTCAATGCCGCGCATGCGCGCTATCTGGCGGCGCGGCGTCTGCTGCTGATCGGCCGTCTCGACGAAGCGGAGCGCAAGCTTGCGGCGCTCGATCCCCGGCCGTTTCCGCCCGCGTTGCGTGCCGCGCATGAACTGGTGGTCGCGGGGGTTGCGCTGCGGCGCTTGCGCAGCGGCGCCGCTCGTGCCGCACTGGCGCGGGCCGCACGCGCGGCAAGCGAGGCCGGTATTCCGGCGTTGATCGCGGAAGTCGAAAGCGCTTCGGTCGCACTGAGCAAGCCGGCGGCGCGCAAGATCGCGCATGGCGAAGAAGAACCGATCCTGCTCGATGAAATCGAGAAGCTGCTGACCTCGAATCAGGCGGGCGGCCCGTTGATCGTTGACGCTTGCCGCTACGCGATCCGCGATGCGAACGCGGCGGTTGCGCTCGCGAGCCGACCCGTGCTGTTCGCGCTCGCCCGCGTGCTCGGCGAGGCATGGCCCGACGACGTGCCGCGCGACGCGCTCGTCGCACGCGCATTCCGTGCCAAACGCGCCGACGAATCGCATCGCGCGCGGCTGCGCGTCGAGATCGGCCGGCTGCGCGCGGCGCTCGGCACGCTCGCGAGCGTCAGCGCGACGACGCGGGGCTTCGCGCTCGAACCGCGTCATGCGCGCGAGGTCGTCGTGCTGGCGCCGCCGGTCGAAGGCGAGCATGCGGCGCTGCTCGCGTTTCTATCGGATGGCGAATCGTGGTCGAGTTCCGCGCTTGCCCTCGTGCTCGGCGCGAGTCAGCGCACCGTGCAACGCTCGCTCGACTCGCTCGCCGAGGCCGGCAAGGTGCAGCCGGTGGGCGAGGGGCGCGCGCGCCGCTGGATGACGCCGCCGCTCGCCGGATTCGCGACGGCTTTGTTACTCCCTTCCCCGTTCCCTTCGTGATTAGGATGGTCACCATGAACCACTCTGCCGCCAGAATCGTCCGCGAATATGGGCCCTTTACGGGCGTCGATAAAGTGCACGGGGTCACTTACGATGGCCGGCAGGTGTGGATCGCGACCGGCGAACGGCTCGACGCGTTCGATCCGGCGAGCGGCGAGACACTACGCTCTATCCCGGTGCCCGCCGACGCGGGCACGGCTTTCGACGGCGAGCACCTGTTCCAGATCGCGAACGGCCGCATCCAGAAGATCGATCCGCAGAGCGGCCGTGTGCTGTCGACGATCGCGGCGCCCGGCGACGGCGGCCACTCGGGCCTGACATGGGCCGAGGGTTCGCTGTGGGTCGGTCAGTATCCCGAACGAAGAATCTATCAGGTCGATCCGGAGACTGGCGCGGTGCTGCGCACGATCGAATCGAATCGCTTCGTGACCGGCGTCACGTGGGTCGATGGCGAGCTATGGCATGGCACGTGGGAAGGCGACGAGAGCGAGCTGCGGCATATCGATCCGCGCAGCGGCGAGGTGCTCGAAAGCGTCGAGATGCCGGCCGGCACTGGCATCTCCGGACTCGAATCGAACGGCGCGGATCTGTTCTTCTGCGGGGGTGGGGGCAGCGGGCTCGTTCGTGTCGTGCAGCGTCCCGCGCGAGATGACGGTACGCAATTGACGGTCGATTCCACGAGCGAGTGAGTCATTACTTAAATTGCGCGGCGTTCTTAGCGGGTGCCGGTGTCTGGTTTACTTGTGCTCGTCGATAACGCCGGTCATCTCGTCGTTAGTAAAACGATGTATTCCATTTCATTTCTCTTTTCGCGACATTACCATCGCTATATGCGGACCGCCTGCAGCGACTTCTAGTACACCGTGGCTAAGCGATCAGCCACCGTCTGGTCGCGGTCCAGTCATCTCGTTTCGTTCACCTTTTCCCACCACGGTGCTCGCACCGGTCTCATGTGCCTGCGAGCAACGTGCCCAGGTTGCTCGCAGTACATCATCACGTACCTTTGTTCATTGGTTCGGCCCATGCGGGGCGAAACGTGCCATCGCGCCGCACTCGCAGCATGCGAGGCATTCGCGGCTTTATTTCATTTCAGTTATTTGGCCGTGCATTGCGACTTTTCAAAAAAGATGTGAATAGAACCAGGCCAGGTTCTCACGCAATTCCCCTTATCGTGAGCGGACATACTTTTTACACAATCGCTTCATATTATTCGCTAGTTTTACTAAGTCCTACCCCACAAAAAAGCGATTGCCGATACAACTACCACAGGGTCCCTCACATGTCATCGCATCACAAAATGCGCCCGGCGCTTTGTCTAACGTCCGTTGCCGCTGCCTGCGTGCTCGCAGCTTGCGGTGGAAATTCGGACAGCCCCTCTGCCAGCAACAACAACGGCGGCACGACCGCCGGCACGACCTACTCGGGCGTGGTCGCCGCAGCAGCCTTCGTCCCAGGCAGCGCGAGCGGTAACCCGACCTTGAAGGCCGGCTACTACTCGGGTGCCACCGTGTTCGTCGATGCCAATGGCAACGGTGTGCTCGACAGTGGCGAAGTCTCCGCGAAGACCGACAGCAACGGACACTTCTCACTGACCACGACTGCCAAGGGTCCGCTCGTCGCTGACATCACCACTTCGGCCACCAACACGGCATCGGCCGCCAAGGTTGCCAGCCACCTGATCCTGCGCGCTTCGGCCGACCAGATCGCCGACCAGGGCGCCACCAAGGTGGTGATCAGCCCGTTGTCGAGCGAAGTGCAGCGGCTCGTCGAAGCCAACGGCACCAAGTACGCGGCGGAGAAGGCCAATCTGTCCACTCGTTTGTCGGGCCCGGCGTTCAACGACGCGTCCGTGACGGTTCCCGCCGCCGACGTCCTGGCCGACGTCAACACCCTGTCCGGCGCCGAGCAGTACGCCGTGCTGTTCGAACAAAACGCACTGACCAACCGCTACACGTACGCGACCACGAAGCTCGATCGTGGCGACAAGTACCCTGACGCGCTGGCCGTTGCTGGTGGCGATCCCACCTTGGCAAGCGTTTCGGGCATCACCGCTGGCGAAACGATCCCGACGGATGCGCGTAAGGCGATCACCTTCGCACAAGCTCAGCAGGCTGCGTTCAACGTCGAAGCGATTCCGCGTTACGACAACATCTTCGTGATCATGCTGGAGAACAGCAGCACGAACCGCGTCAAGGGTTCGGCGTACATGCCGGCGGTCAACTCGATGATCACCAACGGCAACTACTTCTCGACCTACTTCGCGACCGGCAGCCCGTCCGAGCCGAACTACACCGCCTTGGGCGGCGCCGACGACTTCGGTATCGGCGACGACAACTGGTGGGGTTGCGCTGCCACCGGCACCACCGCCCCGACGGACAAGCCTTTCACCGGCGGCACGGCTTCCGACGGCCAACCGCTGCCGGCCCACGTTGCGCTGACGCCGAACGACCCGATCATCGGTACCACCGCCGGCGGCGCCACCGTGGCCGTTGGATCGCTGCTGTCCAATTACACGGCAGCCGCCAACCAGGCGTGCTCGACGGATGGCACTGGCTCCGTTGCCAACCACAACATCATGAACGCGCCGAACCTGTTCACGCAGATTTCGAATGCGGGCCTGACGTGGCGTACCTACAGCGAATCCATGAACCCGGGTCAGGATCCGCGCGCCGACAGCCTCGGTGACACGGGCGTATCGCAGGCCTATAACCAGACCGACGGCAGCATCACCGTAACGGGCACGCCGTTCGCCATGCCCGGCTCGCTGTACAAGACCAAGCACCATCCGGGCATGGCCTACCAGAACGTGCGTAACCAGCCGGAGTTCTACGCGAACAACCGCACGATCTTCGGTACCCAGTACTACACCAACGCGGCCGACCTGACCAACACGACGCTGTACAAGGTTCCGACCGGCTACAACGTCGACCAGTTCAGCACCGACCTCGCGAAGGGCGACGTCGGTACGCTGAACTTCATCATGCCTGACCAGTGTGATGACTTGCACGGCACCGGCAGCGACGGCACCTGTAAGGACAGCACGACCGCTTCGGGTTCCATTCCGGCTCACTCGCTGCTGACCCGCGCCGACTTCTACACCAACGCCGTGGTGCAGAAGATCAAGGCTTCGCCGCTGTGGCAGAACAAGCAGCGCAACGTTGCCATCGTGGTCATGTTCGACGAAGGCAATGGCGCGTCCAACGGCGCCGGCAGCTCCTGCTGCGGCTGGGACGTGGGTGGCAAGGCTACGCAGATGCAGAACGCGGACGGCACCTGGACCCCGGTTCAGGCGAAGTACGGCAATGGCAACAAGGGTCACGGCAACTCGATCTTTGTGCTGATGACCAACCAGCAAGACGTCGGCACCGCGCCGAAGGGCGTCGCCGACAGCGATACGTACAGCCACTTCTCGTTCGTGCGCACGCTGCAGGACATGTTCCAGCTGGCCGACCCGGGTGTTCCGACTTCGTACGCCAACCGTTCGAAGTACACGGAATCGTACATTGCGCAGAACATCGCCAACCTGCCTGAGTACGCTGGCAGCGCCGATACGCACTACGACGCGGTTCGTCCGATGAACCATGCCTACGTGATTCCGGCCGGTTACACGCAGAAGTTCCAGACGGGTGACGTCAGCGATCCGGCGCAAGTCGGTCCGGACGCGACCCAGAAGAACCTGTGGGCAGCGAAGTAATAAAAAGTACTAAAGGGTAAGCACGCGCAAGCGTGCCATTCATCAAGCAGTAGCCTGCGCGGGGGAGTGGTTCGGCCACTCCCCCGCCGGGTGTTTTATCGAAGAAAGCCGGGGGAGTAGCGATGCGCAAGGTTTATGCGGGGGCGCTGTATGTCATCTTGTCAACATTGGCCGCTTGCGGGGGCGGGGGCTCGTCGCAGTCGCCTTCGACTGACGCCGGTACGGGCTCAACGGGGTCCTCGGGGTCGGCGCCTACGAGCACACTGAGCGCGGCGGCCCAGATCGGTCAGCAAATGTTCTTCGACAAGAACCTGTCTGGCGGCAAGAACCAGGCATGCGCGTCCTGCCACGATCCCGCGTTCGCCTACGGCCCGCCCAACAGCCTGGCGGTGCAACTCGGTTCCGATGGCGTATCGGAAGGCCAGCGCGCGGTTCCCTCGCTGCGCTACAAGGCGATGACGCCGGCCTACGACGACAATGCTTCGAACCCGGACGGCATCACGGCGAACGCGCCGGGCGGCGGGTTCATGTGGGACGGCCGCGGCAAGACGCTGGCCGACCAGGTGGCGCTGCCCCTGCTCAATCCCATCGAGATGAACAACGCCTCCAGAGACGCGGTGGTGCAGGCGGTGAAGAACTCCGCGTATGCCGCAAAGTTCACGGCGGTGTACGGCCCGGCCGTGTTCGGCGATACGGACACGGCGTTCCAGGACATCGGACTCGCGCTGCAGGCCTTCCAGAATGAGGACCCGAGCTTTGCGCCGTATTCGAGCAAGTTCGACCTGTATGCGAACAACAAGATCGGCGGCACGTTGACGCCGGCCGAAATTCGCGGGATGAACCTGTTCAACGATACCGATCACGGGGCCGGCTGCGTGGCCTGTCATTTCATGGGCGCCAACTTCAACGGCTCGAACGCGCTGGGGACCGACTTCACCTATCAGGCGATCGGTGCGCCGCGCAACGACGCGTCGATCCCGGACAATCCGAACCCCATCGCGGCCAACCTGAACGCGAGCTACTACGACATGGGACTGTGCGGCCCGATCAATAACGGCAGCTATGACAGCCACACACCGCTTTCGGCCACCAGCGGCGCCGGCCCGGACCCATTTACGGGCGTGAACAACCCGGACCCGTACTGCGGCCGCTTCAAGGTGCCGACGCTGCGCAACGTCGCCGCGCGCAACGCGTTCTTCCACAACGGCGTGTTCCACTCGCTCGAGCAGGTGGTTCGCTTCTACAACACACGCGACACCAACCCTGAGTACTGGTATCCGTCCACGGGTGGCGATTCGACCAAGCTGACCAGCAACCCGAGCTATGCGCTGCAACCCAGCTATGCAGCGGGCGCGACGGTGAATATGTTCAACGATCTGCCGGCCGCCTACCAGGGCAATATCGACGAGGAACTGCCGCTGGGGCAGGGCCAGACCGACGCGGGCGGCACCACCGCGTTGAACGGCGCGCAGCCGCGTGCTGTCCATTCGGCGCCGCAACTGTCCGATCAGGACGTGCAGGACGTGATCTGTTTCCTGAATACCTTGAGCGACGGCTACCACGCTCCCGCAACGCAGCCCACGAGCGGTAGCTGCGTGAATTGATCCTTCTGAATACTTGAACTATCCACGATGATGCATTTTTCGAATGCGGTGCGCGGCACTGCCATTGCGGTTTCCCTGACGGCGTCGTTCTTTTTGGGCGGTTGCCAGAACAAGGCCGAACCTTCCGCGGAGAACTTCACCAACACCATCACGCACTACCTCGCCGACCGCGGCCACCTGTGCGTGGCGAAATACGATTGGCCCATCCACGTGGCCGATCAGGACGCCGTGGTCACGCATTCCCGCGATGCGCTGCAATTGCCGGTGATGGAAAAGCTGGGGCTCGTCAAGAGCACCGCGATGATGGTCGAACGCACTGGCGAGGACGGGGCCAAGATCGAGGCGCCGGGACGGGAGTATGTGCTGACCGACGAAGGCAAGAAGTTCTACCTGCACAATCCGGTGGTGGTGGCGACGCCCGGGAAGACGGTCACGCACGACGCCGATCTGTGCGTGGCCACGCTGTCCTTGGACAAGGTGGTGGGCTGGGAGCCGCCCCTGACTCGCGACGGCGAGACCAGGACCTCGGTGCTCTACACCTATAAGATCGACCCGGCGCCTTTCGCCAAGACTTCCGAGTTCCAGCGAGTGTTCCCGATGGTGGCGCGTGTGATCGAGGGCGCCGGCACCATGCAGCTGCGCGAGGGCGTGCGCCTGACCAAGGAAGGGTGGGTAGCGGAAGAATATTTCGTTCGCTGATCGTTGACTAGGTCGCGTGGAACCTGATGCGCGGCGGCCCCCCGTGCCGCCGCGCCAGGATCACCCGCACGCTTATGGCGTCCCCGCTGGACCCAATCCCGTACTCGCGAAATAGATCACGAGAAAATACAGCAGCACGTAGAGCGCGTAGGTCTGCCCGTTGCCGGTATAGACGCGCCGTATCCGTGCCGCCGCCGCGAGCGCGATATGCGATAGGCCGCGCCAGAAAATCTGCGCGACCGGCGGCACGGTGCGGCTCAGCATCGGCCGGTAGAAGTGGTAAAAGTCCGGGGCGTTGCGCGCGTTGCCGCGGCGGCTGCGGTAGTACAGCGCAGCGAGTCCGAATACGATCGCGGTGACGATCAGCACGACGATCACGACCGGCGTCGGATTCCAGAACCCGTAGATGCTTTCGAGCGACATGCCGCCCCATACCAGCGTCGCCGCGAACTGCGGATCGATCGCGGCGGACACCGGTCCGAGCAACACCTTCGGAAAGAACGACAGGATCGCGATACCGATCACGAACAGGAATTGCGGCACCAGCAGCATCACCGGCGCTTCGCGTACCTGCGGCCGCTGCGGCGGGCGCGGCTCGAGGAAGACGCCGTTCAACAGCCGCAGCATGTACAGAAAGCCGGCGCAGGTCGCGAGCAGTCCGCATACGGCGAGCCCGTACCAGCCCTTGTCGGTCATTGCGCTCAACAGCAGCCATTTGCCGCCGAAGCCCATCAGAGGGGGCAGGCCCGACATCGACACGAGCGCGATCACGACCATCGCGAACGTCAGCGGCATCTCGCGCGCGAGGCCGCCCACATTGGCGAAGTTGCGCGTGCCGGTGCGCAAGATCACACCCGCGAGCGCGAGGAACAGAATGCCTTTCACGAACATGTGATTGGCGACCAGGTACAGCGCGGTGACCCAGCCGAGATGACTCATCAAGCCGATCGCGGTGACGATATAGCCGGTCTGGCTCATGCTCGACAGCGCGAGCATGCGTTTGAAGTCGTTCTGCCGCAATGCCATCAGCGCGCCGAACAGCGCCGTCAGCATGCCGATCCATGTCATCACGTGCGCGAGTTCGAGGCCGACCTCCGAGCGTATCGTCAGGTAGGTGCCGATCAGCAGGCCGAACATCGCGACCTTGCTGACCACCGCCGACAGCATCGCGGTCACGTCGTCTTCCGCTTCGGTGTAGGCGCCCGGCAGCCATACGTGCACGCCGATCGCGCCCGCCTTGATCAGAAAGCCGGCCGCGAGCAGCACGAACGCGTAGTTCGCTTCCGGTCCCGAATGGATCAGCGCTGATAGCGCGATGGTGTCGTCGATCGCTGCCACGTTGGCGAAGCCCGCCAGCAGGAAGAACGCCGCCAGCAGCGAAAACAGCAGGAAGGTCAGCACGTGCGGACCCGCCCGCCGGCACTTCGCGATCAGGAAGCACGACGACAGCGTGATGATCTCCCAGCTATAGAAGAATTCGAGCGACGTCGACGAGCGCAGCAGCGCCGGAATCGACAGCGACAGCACGACGAGCATCGGATAGAAGCCGGGGCGCACATCGTCGCGATAGAGACTCGCCGCGGCGATCACGAGGCTGCCCGCGAGCAGCAGCCAGGCGAACAGCCCGGCGATTCCGCCCGAGCCCTCGCAGAGCAGACTGCCGATCAGTCCAATCGCGATCACCGCGAGCACGCCTTTCACGCGCCCCGGCAGACGATCGGCCGCATAGAACAGCGCGCCTGCCGCCAGCGGCGAGAAGATCCACGCCGACGCGACACCCGAGAACACGGCCGCCATATAGGCTGCCGCGATCAGCAGCACGGCGGCGCAGAACAGCGGCAACAGCGCGGCGAGGTTCGGGTGCGCCTTGGCCTCGACGTCGGACGGAGCCAGCGCGCGCACGAACCAGTGGAACATATAACCGGCTTCGAGCAGCGAGCCGGTCAGGATCAACACGATCCAGTACGGCTTGCCGGCCGCGGTCAAACGCATCACGAGTTCCCACTTCGCCCAGAAGCCGGGGAACGGCGGCAGCCCCGCAATCGCGACGAGGAAGAGGCCGAGCAGGCCGATCAGCAACGGGCTGCGCGACAGGATCGCGCGTGCATCGTCGCCATGCCGCCGTAGCACGCCGTTCAGCCAGAACAGCCCCGCCTTCGCGAACAGATGGTTGATGAAGAGGCCGCCGACGACGAGCGGGATCGATGCGTCCGCGCCGACCTGGCGCAACAACGCGAGCGACAGCATCAATAGCGCCATTTGCCCGATCGACGAATAGCCCAGCACGCGCTGCGGTTTCGTCTGCTTGATCGCGAGCAGGTTCGAGAACAGGAACGTGACGCCGCCCGACACCGCGAGCAGCGTCAGCTGGCCGTCGAATAGCGGCAGCAATTTCAGCAGCGCGAAGAACACGCCCGCCGACACGCCGACCGATACCAGCGCGGCGACGCCGCTCGGCGCGGTCTCGTAGACGTCGAGCCCCCAGCCGTTGGCTGGAAACGGCTTCAGCTCGATGACGAGACTCGCGAACACGAGCAGGATCGCGGCCGTGCCGACCGGGCCGCCGATCTGCTCGCGCAGCGACAGCAATTCGTCGATGTTCAGCGTGCCGCTCACGTAGTAGAGCAGCACCGCCCCGAGCAGGAACAGGGTCGACGCGATCACGGTCGCCAGGATGTACTTGAATGCGGCGGCGAGCGCGGCGGGCGTGCGCTCGAGCCCGAACAGGCCGTATGTGGCGATCGACACGATCTCGAGAAACACGAACAGGTTGAACAGGTCGCGGGTCATCACCATGCCGTCGATGCCCATCACCAGAATCAGGTACAGCAGCAGCGCCGCGTAGTTGCCGCGCAGGCGGTCCCACAGATGCAAGGCGCCGAGCAGCGCGACCACGTTGACGCTGAACGTGAAGAAGCCTTCCCACAGGCCAAAGCGCAGATTGATCGATACCGGCGGCAGCGCGCCCGCGGTCAGCACCTCGATCGTGTCGCCGCCGTCGAGCAGGCCATAGAACGACACACCGGAGACCAGCACGATCCCGCACAGCGCGATGAAAAAACCGAGTGTGAGCCACGGCTTGCCGAGCCGATACAGCAGCGGAATGACGAAGCCGCCGCCGAGCCCGAGAATGAAGATCTGCAACGGATGAAACAGCGCGGCTACCATTTCGACTCGGTGAAGGCGTCGATGGACAGCGTCTTTTTGGCCGCGTAAAGACGGATCGCGAACGACAGCATGATGGCGGTGACCGATAGCCCGATCACGATCGCCGTGACGACGAGCGCCGATGGAATCGGATCGATCGCGCGATGCGCGGCGGCGGATTTGCTGAGCGCCGCGTCGATGATCGGCGCGGTGCCGCCCGTGATGTAGCCGGTCGCAACCATCACGATGTGCAGGCCCGTGTCGATCACCGCGAAGCCGATGATGATGCGCAGGATGTTGCGGTGGGTCAGCATGCCCCACAGGCCGATCAAGGAAAGGCAGAAGCCCGTGATCAACAGGATCTTCGAAACCGGGATGCCCGTGCTCATGCGCTCTCCTTCGTTCAGCCTCTGAACCGGTCGATGATGACGCTAAGCTCCGCGCCGACCTTGACCCCGAGCAGCGTGGAAATCAGCGGGATCGCGCCGGCGCTGAACAACGCACCGAACTGGCCACGCGGCAGAAAGCGCGCGTCGAGAAAACCGCCCGCGAGCACGAGGCCCAGAATGCCGATGCAAACATAGAGCACGCCCGCGAGCGATTCGACGACGCTCAGCAGCGCGACGTTCAGCGTCGAGCGGGGCCGCGCGAGCAGCATCAGCATCACCGCGGACGCGACGATCGCGCCGCCCTGGAAGCCGCCGCCCGCCGACAGATGGCCGTTGACGATCACGTAGCCGCCGAACGTGAAGATCATCGGCAGCAGCACCTGCTTGCCGGTATGTACGATTTCGCCGGCGGGCCGGCGCGCAAGCGCGGCTTCGTCCGCCGCAGCGGTGGGAGTCGCGTTGCTTGCCTCTTTCAGCAGCACGCCGACGCTCGCCGCGACCATGAACAGCACCGCGACTTCGCCGAGCGTGTCGAAGCCGCGAAACGTGATCAGGATGCCGGTCACGATGTTCGGCGCGCCGAGTTCGAGCGGCCCTCTGACGACGTAATACCAGGCGAGCGGGCGCAGCCCCTGCAACTCCGTATAGCCGCCGACGATTCGCCAGAACACGACCGCGAACAGCAGCACCGTCAGCAGCGCGAACACGCGGCGCATCATGATTCGGCCTTCCCGGCGGTGCGCGCGTCTTCGTCCGCGAGCGCGTCGGTGATCGTGGACGGGGTCATCGGCGTGCGGACCAGCCAGGCGGCGCGCGATAGCGCATGCGAGGACACCGGGTTGGTCACGAGCACGAAGTAGATCAGCAGGATCAGACGGAAGGTCCAGCTCGGGTGGTAGAACGCGAGGCCGATCAGCACGAGCATGTTGCCGAGCGTCGACGCCTTGGTGCCGGCCTGAATGCGCGTATAGGCATCCGGCATGCGCAGCAGCCCGAGGCCGGCCGAGAACAGAAAGACGGCGCCCAATAAGATGAACACGCTGCCGATCAGTTCGAACATGCGCTAGCCCTTCTGATAACCGGTTTTGCGGATCGCGTACAGGAAGACGAAGGTCGTGAGTCCGGAGCCGATCGCGGCTTCGGCCATCGCGACGTCGGGCGCGGCGAGCAGCAGGAAGGCGACCGCCGCGAACAGGCTCGCGAGTCCTGAACTCACCATCGCGGCCAGCAGATTTTTCAGGCAGACGGCCAGTACGCCGCTCACGAGGATGCTCGCGCACATCAGCAGCAGGAGCAGTTCGAGCATCGCTCACAGCCCCCTTTCGAGAAAACGCGCAATCGCGAGCACCGCGAGAAAGCTCAGCAGGGCATACACGAGTGCGACATCGATATAGACGAAACGACCGGAGACCTGCGCGTACAGCGCGATCAGCGACAGCGAGATGACCGTCAGCACGTCGATCGCGACGATGCGGTCGACGAGTGTTCTGCCGATCACGAGACGGATCACGCCGAACAGGATCGCGAACAAGATCAGCACGCCGGCGATCCGGAGCATGATCTCAGCCAAAGACTTTCTCCAGATGCTTTTCGAACGGTGCGACGAGTGTCCTGGTCGCTTCGTCGATATCTGTCGTCTTCACGTCGAGCCAATGAATGAAAAGTATGTCGTCCCGGATATCCATCACGAGCGAGCCCGGCGTGAGCGCAATCGAATTGGCGAGCGCGAGACGGCCGAGTGGTGTCTGGAGCCGCGTGCGAACTCTGACGATGCCAGGCTTGATGTCGATACGCGGCGAGTACACCAGCGCCATCACATGCAGATTGGCGCGTACTAGCTCGACGATGAAGGTCACGCTATACGCGGCAAAGTGATACGGCGCGGCTGGAGTTAGACGTAGGCGCTGCCATGCTTCGCTCGACGAAACGAAGACACGCGCGATAACGAAGGTAATGACGAGACCGACGAGGGCGGGTTCGACCGCGAGCGATGCATTCGCGACCATCCAGATGACGAACAGGACGACCCAGAGGCCGGGCATTCCCCGAGGAACCAACGACGACACCGGTTTTCCGTTGTTCGAAGCCACGTCATCGGTTCCTATGGAGGCCGTGCGGAAAATTCTAAGTGACAATTTATGGCAAATCAAACCCGGCGCCGATGTCCGCCGAAGCCTGATGCAAGTCTATGCGGAGCCCGCATGAATTGATTTTTTTAATGAATTTGTGCGGATGGCCGGAACACGGTCGAATGTCGGGTTTCTCGCGGCCCGCGCATTGCGCTGTGCCGCCTGTTTGAATTCATCGAAAAACCGATAAGGAGCAACAATGAAAGCCATGCTGGCCACCCTGACGATTGCGCTGCTGGCCGTATCGTCCGCAAGTGCAATCGCCAAGGAATGGTCGACCGTGCGGTTCGGGGTCGACGCGAGCTATCCGCCGTTCGAATCGAAAGCCGCCGACGGCAAGCTCGTCGGCTTCGATATCGATCTCGGCAATGAGATTTGCCGCCGGCTCAACGCGAAATGCGTGTGGATCGAGAATTCGTTCGACGGCATGATTCCCGCGCTCAAAGGCCGCAAATTCGACGGCGTGCTGTCGACGATGTCGATGACGCCCGCGCGTCAGGCGCAGATCGGGTTCTCGTCGAAGGTGTTCCGCATTCCGACGCGTCTCGTCGCGAAGAAAGGCTCGCCGATCGAGCCGACGCCGGAAGCGCTGAAGGGCAAGCGCATCGGCGTCGAGCAGGGCTCGATTCAGGAAACCTACGCGAAGACGTATTGGGAGCCGGCCGGCGCGGTGATCGTGCCGTATCAGGATCAGGATCTGGTGTATTCGGATCTGCTTGCCGGCCGTATCGACGCGTCATTGCAGAACGCGGTGCAAGCCGATATCGGCTTTTTGCGCACCTCGCGCGGCAAGGACTTCGGATTTGCCGGCAATCCGCTTTACGACGCGAAAACGCTCGGCAGCGGCACGGCAATTGGATTGCGCAAAGACGATACCGATCTGCAGGAAAAGATCGACAAAGCGATTGCCGATATCCGCGCCGATGGCACTTACGACCGCATTGCGAAAAAGTATTTCGATTTCGACGTGTACGGTCAGTGAGCCGGGACCGCGCGGCGCGTGGCCAGCTTCGACCTGGCACTCGCGCGGCCCGACATCTAGACTTGTGTCATGACCTTCCTGAGCCGTCATGTGGCGAGCCGGTACGCCCGAATCGGTTACGACCGGCGCTTCACGCGGCGCTGCAGGTTTCCGCTTACAAAAGTAAGCGGGCAGGGGGGCTGTCCGACCCGCATGGGGGAGGCACTGACATGCAGGGCTTTCAGATCACGTTCTTCACGCAGCAGGGGCGCAGCCACCATGGCAAGCCGCTTGCCGACTGGCTCGTGCGTCTCGCGAGCGAACTCGGTCTGCGCGGCGCGACCGTGATTCCGGCTTGCGAAGGCATCGGCCATCATCATCGCATTCATTCCGCGCACTTCTTCGAGCTTGCCGATCAGCCGTTGTCCGTCGTGATGGCGGTGACGAGCGACGAAGCCGATCGGCTGTTCGATCGTCTGCGTGCTGAGGGTTTGCATCTGTTCTACGTGAAAACGACGGCCGAGTTCGGCGTCGTTGGAGAGGACGACGGGGCTTGAACGCCCCGCTCTCGATGACGAGTCCCGCGCCTCATTCGTCTGGGCGCCGAAGTCCGCCGCCATGTTCTTATCGGCGCGTGCTTGCAGCTTGCCGCTGCGGCACGCGTGGCGGAATGTCTCGCAGATTTTCTCGACCTGGTCCGCGTACGCGCGCAAGCACCCAGCCGCACATCGCTGCGATGGGCATGTCGAATGCTTCGCTACAAGAGCCGAATCATCCGAGGGAGAGCGAATCATGCGACAGGTTGCGACAAACATGCTGATCGCGCTATCGGCCGTTGCGTTGATGGCAGGCGCATCCGGCTGCAAGCGGTCGGCCGAGAACGGCCGCATGTCGACGGGCCAGGTGAGCAGCGGTGTGATGAGCAATTCGGCGAGCCCGCGTGGCACACCGGGCGATAGCGACGCGGCGAATCGCGCGAACGCGGAGGCGGGCGCCGCAGCGAGCGCATCGCCCGCCGCGAGCGTAGCTGCGCCGGTCCACAGCACGCCGGCGAGCGCGGCGTCCGCGACGCAATAAGCGTCGCTCAGACGGGGTGGATAGCTGGACTATTCGTCCAACGGGTCGGGGTCGCCCAATGCGGAGTCGATCGCGCGCTGGGCATCGTCGACGGCCTCGCCGATCGCGGGCCTGCCGCGCAGCGCGGAGCGCGCGCGACGCGGAGCGGTCCAGGATTCGACGTCGCGAGCATCGGTATCGGTGCGATCGATTCGCGTGGTGATCGACGAACCGCCGGCCGGGTCGTCCTCGACGAGCACGGTGATCGTGAAGCCGCGGTGGACATGAACTTCCTGCATCGGCGGTGCTCCTTGGCTGGTTCGCTTTCGGAGCAGCATGCGCCGTTCCATGCGCGCAGGAACTCGTGCTTTTATCGATTATTCTCATCGGAGGCCCGCTTCAATCTTATGCCCCCCGCTTCATGCCTTCCCGGCATGACTGCCGCCATTGGCCGGATAAGCCTCCTGCAACGCAATCGAGCCGGTCTCCAGCAGCGATTTGAGGTTGGACATGATCTTCGGCCAGCCGCCCGACACCGCCTCGATGAACTTCGACTGATCGCGCTCGATCGTGTGCGTGAGCGTCAGCTTGACAGCCGTTCCGCTCGGTTCCAGCTCCATCGTGCAGCGTGAATCGCCTTCGGCCTGCAGTTCTGGCCGCTTCTGATGCCGCCAGCGAATCACGAGGCGCCGCGGCGGCACAGCCTCGATGATCTCGCCGGCGTCGAAAGTCTCCCCCGCGCTCGACACGAGTTTCCACGACGAACCCGCCGTCCATTCGCTATCGCAGTGCATGCCGAACCAGTACTGCTTGATGAACTCGGCGTCGGTGAGCGCCGACCACAACTGTTCCGGCGTGGTGCGGATATAGGTCACGTAGACGAATGTCGATCTAGTCATTGCCTTTCTCCAGGCGTCGTTTCAGGGTAGAGAGCGCCTTCAGGCGCGGCTTTTCGAACTTGGCAATCCAGCGCTCGTAGATCTGCTGCAGCGGCACCGGATTGAGGAAGTGCAATTTTTCGCGCCCGCTGCGTACGGTAACGACGAGGTTCGCCGCTTCCAGCAGGCCCAGATGCTGCGTCACGCCTTGCCGCGTCATGTCGAGGTGCTCGCACAGGTCGTTCAGGGTCTGGCCGTCGTGCGCGTGCAGCACGTCCAGCAGCTTGCGCCGGCTCGGATCGGCGAGGGCTTTGAATAGCAGGTCTGTGTCGTCGGGGCGTTCGGCCATGAACGGCTATAGGCAAGTGATCTGTTGCATTTACTATAGGCAAGAGAATGCTTGCATGTCAAGGAGAGTGAGGAAGCCTCGTAGGTCCCGTTATCGGCGCACAACAAAGCCTGCGGGAGCGCCGAAAACCCCGCTCAGAGACAAAAAAGTCTGCGGCAAGCGCGAAATTTGCGCCAGATGTTTGTGAAACAACGGAGTGCCCGCAGCGACCAGTATTCATTGCGTTGCTCAGCGGCCCCGTCGAGTGAGCGCTGTACTTGTCGTGCGCTGTCGACTAGACCATCGACGGGCAGTGAGCTGACCGCTTTCTGCAGCTCCGTGCGACTGAAGAAACTGCCGCTTCAAGAGCTAGCAAGGTCGCATCGACGTATGGTTCACACGAACATCTCCGAAGCTTTCATATCGGCTGGCGGCTTCAATGAATAGAGATTTCAGAACCGCAAGCAACGGCTTGTAGAGTCGCGGCGCCCAAAGGTATCCGAAGCGCATCCTCCGATTCAACGTCCGGCCGAATCGTCTGGCAAACCGTACGAGTCCAGTAAGTCGACGCCCAATCGCAAAACTTCGACGGGCGCTTCCAGGCGTTCCGTGAGACCTTTCTGGTATGCCTTGAAGGCAGGAAGCTCGGTGACGGCTGCCGAATCGTCAGCGGCGAGATTCACGAAGAGGTGAATGAATTCACGGCCGTTTCTGAACAGCGCATAGGCGGTGTGTTCGGGCGCCGTATTCCGGAGGCTATCGAACACAGCCCGCGACAGCGCTTCGTTTTCCGCGGTTTGTTCGGGTTTGATGGTGTAGCGCACCAGTGTCAGTCGTTGCATGATTTCTTCCTTTCACGGGTATCGGCGCCGGTGTGGTCCGATAACCGTAAAGACGACGGCGACAAGCTAAAGGATGCGCGCGAAAAAAAATTTTTCCGGACCGCATCCTTTGGGTGCGCGGGAACGTCTATTCGATATCGGGGTGCGGGATCAACCGGAGGATTCGGCTTTGGATGCGAATGAACTCACTCAACTGATGGCGGCGATGCGCCCGCGTCTGCATCGGTATTGCACGCGCATGATGGGCTCGGCTTTCGATGGAGAAGACGTCGTTCAGGAGACGCTGTCCAATGCGGTCGCGGCCTGTTCGGCAGCCGGCGAGATTTTGCACCCGGAAAGCTGGTTGCTGGCCATTGCTCATCACGCGGCGCTGGATGCACTGCGCCGCCGCAAGCGACAAGGCCACCAGGAGTCCGACGAGGCGCTGGCGAATCTGACGGACCACGGCGCCCATGCCGATGCGAGAGTGGCGGCGACCGCGAGTCTCGCGATGTTTCTGCATCTGTCCGTCGTTCAGCGCTCTTGCGTGGTGCTTGCGGATGTACTTGGCTATTCGCTGACGGAAACGGCAGCGATCCTGAGTGTCAGCGTTCCATCAGTCAAGGCCGCGCTGCACCGGGGGCGCGTTCGGCTCAGGGAACTGGTCGGCGTACCCGACGCCGCGCTACCGCGCCTCGCCGAAGCCGACCTCGAGCGGCTGCGCGCTTACGCAGAGCGTTTCAACGCTCGCGACTTCGACGCGTTACGCGATCTGCTCGCCGAAGAAGTCCGTCTCGACCTCGTGAGTCGAGCGCGTCTGGCGGGCCGCAAAGACGTCTCGATCTACTTCACGCGGTATGCGGAGTCGACCGGCTGTTCGCTGTCATTGGGCTGGGCCGAGCATCGCCCGGTGCTGCTGGCTACCGATCCGGTAGTGGCCGACGCGGGCGTGGCATATGTCATCCTGCTGGATTGGACCGACGACGACCGTATCATCGCGATCCGCGACTTCCGGTTCGCGCCTTACGTGATGGAAAGTCTCACGGTGCAGCGACTGTGATCGGCAAGGCGAGGCGGCGGCGCTAGCACTGTTGCGATAGGTACGACTGTCCGGTGAGTGCCGCATTCTGGGCAGGAGATCCCGCTAAGATACATTCTTTCTTCAAGAGATCTCTGCTCATGACTACGTTAGCTGGTCGCCCTAACACCGCCCTGCTCGTGATCGATCTTCAGAACGCAGTCGTTGCGAACGCATATCGACGCAATGAAGTGCTCGACGCGGTCAACGTGCTCATCGAGCGGGCACGCACTGCGCGCGTTCCAGTAGTTTGGATTCAGCACACCGACGACGACCTCACGGAGGGCAGCGAAGCGTGGCAAATTGTTGCCGAACTCGTTCCGGCGCCAGGGGAGGCGATTGTCGAAAAGAGTTATCGCGACGCGTTCGAAGACACCGATCTGGAGCAGGTGCTGTCGAGGCTCGGCGTTGGTCAGCTCATTGTGACCGGTGCGCAGACGGACATGTGCGTTCGATCAACGCTCCATGGTGCACTCGCGCGCGGCTATGACGCGACGCTGGTCGGCGATGCCCATACGACAGAGGACATGACGCAAAGAGGCGCGCCGTCACCAGATGCGGTGATCAGCCATACCAATATGTACTGGAGCAATCAAAGGGCGCCGGGTCGCTTGGGCGGGGTCATCGAGAGTAAGGAGGTTGATTTTGCGCGCTCTGACTTACGCGCTGACTCGTGATGATGAGAGCGTGACCAGTCTCCGAATCGTCCGAACCCTCAGGCGTTGTGGGCACCTGGACAAATGACGAATATGCCCTGGACTGATTCAAACCGGTCTGGAGCGTGCCATGGCAACCTTCCCCCAAGGCTTTTATATTAGTTTGGTCGCTCCGATTGGCGGTTCCCTCGAGTTCACCACCGATCCGTTCGACCCAGGCCCAAATCAGCATCTTTGCGGAGCCACCTGCGAATGAAGGTATCGGTTTCAGCTTTGGCGCGACCTCGGCGTAAAGCAATAAAAACCCTGCTTCGCCGGTAATGCCGTTCGGTCAAGCACTGAACTGCATTCTTGCCACCCGCAAGCGCACACGAAAATCATCATCCTTTGCCAGCCGAATCGTGACACGGCCCTGTTGACCCGCGTACTTTCAGCACCGCTGGCACCGTATATCCTTGCCGCGTCGCGTGGCCGTCTAGCGCATCGAGCAGATGCCTCGCGGCCACCGTGCCGATCTCGCGTGTGTCCACGTACATCGTCGTAAGGGGCGGGCGCGCTTCGCGTGCGATCGCGAGATCGTCGAAGCCGGTGACGGAAAGTTGCTCGGGAATGGCGATACCCAACTCTTCCGCCTCCCGCAACACGCCAAGCGCAATATGATCGTTGCCGCAGATGATCGCTGTCGGACGCGGCCCGGGCTGTTGCCAGAGCGCGCGCAACGCCCGCCGCCCAAAATCGAGCGTGGATTCACCTTCAACGAGATGCTCCGGCCGCACCGCGAGGCCATGACGCTCGAGCGCGATGCGAATGCCCGCGAGCCGCGCCTGCACCCGGTCGTTGTCGCGCGTCGGCTGGATGCAGACCGCGAACGACCGGTGCCCGAGCGCGACGAGATGTTCGGTGATCTCCTCATACGCGGCGCGGTGGTCAACGCCGATGCAATCGTGCGGACTGCCTTTGCGCCATGCATAAAGCACGACGTACGGCACACGCCAGACGCGAAGCGCCTCAAACAGCTCCGGCGGATGCGCTTCGCCGACTACCGCGATCGCCTCCACGCCACGCGCGAGCATCGCTTGAACCTGGGAGAGCGCCTCCTTGGGATCGTAGTTCGAGCAGCCGAGAAAAAGCGTGATGCCGCGCGCGGCGAACGCGGCCTGCATGCCGCTCACCTGCGAGGCGAACACCTGATCATCGAGCGTCGGAATGACGATGCCCGCGATGTGGCTGCGCGTCGATGCGAGCGCGCGCCCGGCCGCATTCGGAAACCAGTTCAGCTCCAGCGCGGCCTGCTCGACGCGCTCGCGCACGCTGTCCGATACTTTGCCGGGCTCGTTGTACACGCGCGATACCGTCGCCGTGGACACGCCCGCGCGCTTTGCCACATCGGACAGGACCGTGCGCCCCGTGCCGCGGCGGGAGCGCGCACCGGCCGACCGAGCGGCCGGCGGCCGTTCTTCTTCGAGAGCAGAGGCAGGGGCGGAGGCGGAAGAGCGAGGCATCGAGTTTCAGGTTTCGTACAGGGAGCCCGTCATCTTACTCGCGGCGCGATACAACGGCGCATCGGTCAGGCCCCGGCTGCGATGCGCGAGCGGAAATGCTCGGTACCATCGACGATCTTGTCGAGCACCGCGTCGAGCGCCCAGAAGCGTTCGCGCACGTCGTAGTCGATCGCGCGGCAGCGAATGGACTGGAACGTGCCGATCCGCTGGTGATACATCTTCGCGAGCGCCGGATAGCCGAGCGCCTCCGACACCGCCGCAAGTACGAGAAAAGTCGAAAGCTCGTGTGCGAGCGCCGGATTCTCGTCGGCGCGGTTGCGCAACCAGTTGTACAGGTCCGGATGAAAGTTCGTGAACACACCGTTGAAACCGGCCGAGCCGGCTTTCATCGCGTCCCACGCAATCGCGGCATTCGCGTTCAGGATCTTCATGGGCGAGCCCTTCGCCAGCGCGACGCGGCGCTTCACGGTGTCGAGATCGCAGCTCACGTCCTTCAGCATCACGAAGCGGCCGGTATCGATGCACATCTTGAGCTCGTCGTCGGACAGCAGGCGCCGGTAAGGAGCGGGGCACTCGTACAGCCCCAATGGAATGTCGGAAGGAAGGCGGCTCATCAGGCGACGCAGGTTCGCCGTGAACGCTTCGGTGCCTTCGCGGCGCGGATCGAGCCGGTTCGTCACCAGCACGATGCCGTCCGCGCCCGTTGCCGCGGCCGCGTTCAGCTCCTGGGCCTGGGCGTCGGGATCGTCGCTGATATGGCCCGAGACCACCACCGGCACGCGGCCGGCCACGCGCTCGACCACGAAGCGGCCGAGCGCGGCGCGTTCGTCGAGGCTCAGGAATTGCATTTCGCTCGACTGGGCGACCGCGAAGAGCGCGTCCGAGCCATGCGCGAGATACCACTCGATCAGTCGTTCGAGCCCGGCATAGTCGATGGTCCCGGCGTCGTCGAAAGGCGTCAGCATCACGGGCACGATGCCTTCGATCGAGCGCGTCGAGCGCGGCAGGGAAGTGGGGAGGGTCATGTCGGTGTTGTCCTCTTGAGAATTGAAAATGACGCTTCTCAGGCGTGAGCGCGAGCCGGCGTACCCGGTTCGGTCTCGAACTCGATCGGCTTGCGCACGAGGAAGAGATAGCTCATTGCGCCGACGAAGGCAATTCCCGCGGCCGTCAGCAAAGCCGGCACGAAGGACCACGCCTGCGCGATGTAGCCCGTGAGAATGGGCGCGAGTGCGCCGCCGAGAAAGCCGCCGAAGTTCTGGATGGCGCCGAGCGAGCCGACACGGTTGGCCGGTGCGGCTGCGGTTGCCAGTGCCCATGAGCTGGCTGATGCTGCATTGGCGAGAAAGATCACGACCGAGATGCAGACGATGGCGATCGTATTGCTTTCGACGAGTGCGGCCGGCACGGTGAACGCCACCATGCCGAGCATCGCGATGACGACCGCGTTGCGCCTGCTCGCCACCGGCGAGGCGCTCCTCTTCGTGATGAGGTCGGAGAACCAGCCTGCGCAGAGCGCGCCGAGAAAGCCGCAGAAGAACGGCACCGAGGCCGCGATTCCCGTGTGCATCAGAGTCATGTGGCGCTCTGTCGTCAGGTAGCCGGGCAGCCAGGTCAGATAAACCCAGTTCAGATAGACCGAGCCGAAGAAGCCGATCAGCATCCCCCAGGTCGTGACGTTCGAGAACAGCGCGCGCCAGTCGGCGAAGCTGAGCTGCTCGGCAGGCTTCGTCTCCACGGCGTCGCCTTTGAGGTAGTGCAGTTCCTCTGCAGTGAGCGCAGAGGGGTTTGGATCACGATAGATAGCGAGCCAGATCACCGCAACCACGAGACCGAGCGCGCCGGTAACGATGAAGGCCCAGCGCCAGTGAAATTCCACGACGAGCACCGACAGGCACAGCGGTGCGAGCGCCGTGCCGAGCGGCGACGCTGAATTGAAGATGCCGGTCGGCTTGCCTCGCGCACGCAGCGGAAACCAGTTGCTCACGACGCGCGCCGCCGACGGAAACTGCGGCGACTCGCCGATGCCGAGCACGATGCGCGCGACGACGAACCAGCCGAAGGTGGACACGATGCCGCCCGCGGCCTGCGCGAGCGACCAGATGATCAGGCCGACTCCGAGCAGCCTGCGCGGTCCGATGCGATCGACGAGGCCGCCGACCGGCAGTTGGAAGAGCGCGTAGCTCCAGGAGAATGCCGACAGCAGCAGCCCCATTTCGCCGAGCGACAGACCGAGATCCTTGCGGATCAGTGGATTGGCGACCGCGAGCGTGCCCCGGTCGAGATAGTTCACGATGCCGCTCACCATCAGCAGCGTCAGCGCCACGATCTGGGCGCGGCGCACGCGCGGAGGTGCCTGCTCGGACACGGGGGTTGGGTTCATGCTGTCGTCTCCATGTTGTGTTGTGGATAGGCTGCGATCCCGCGCAGCCGGGTCTATCGAACCGTTGCCGGGAACGCGGGTTGCGCTCGCACTTCGGCCTGGGTCGGAATGGATGCC
The DNA here is from genome assembly GCF_009362785.1 of Paraburkholderia atlantica. Taxonomy (GTDB): domain Bacteria; phylum Pseudomonadota; class Gammaproteobacteria; order Burkholderiales; family Burkholderiaceae; genus Paraburkholderia; species Paraburkholderia atlantica. The sequence continues at coordinate 28,804 of NZ_WHNQ01000013.1, read as the reverse complement.
TGCGCGCCTTCACGCGTGACGCTGAGCGCCGCGGCTCGCTGAGCGAAATCGATCGCGTCGCGGATGCTCGCGCCGCGCACCCGCTCAGCCGCGAAGCCGCCGACGAAGGTATCGCCGGCCGCCGTGGTGTCGATCGCATCGACGCGTAGCGCGGGCAGGTGGCCTTCCTCTCCAGTCGTCGCATACCAGACGCCCTCGGCGCCGAGCGTGACGATCACCGTCTCCACGCCTTTCGCGCGCAGACGCGTCGCAGCCTCGCGCGCGGAAGCGGGACTATCGACGGCAACGTCTGTCAGCAACGCCGCTTCCGATTCATTGAGGATGAGAAAGCTCGTCTGTTCGTAAAGTGCGTCTGGAAGGGCCTGCGCCGGGGCGGGATTCAGCAGCACCGGGGTGCCGAACCTTGCCGCGAGCGAAATTGCGTGCGCCACGGCATCGAGCGGCACTTCGAGCTGGCAAATCAGCATGCCGGCCGCAGCGATGCCGGCAGCCGCGGCGTCGACGTGATCGGGCATGAGCGCCGCGTTGGCGCCGGGCGAAACGACGATCGTGTTCGCACCGTCCGCGGCCACGGTGATGACCGCGATGCCGCTCGACGTGTCATCCACCGTGTGCAAATGCGCCGTGTCGATGTGTTCGTGCTGAAGGCCGTCGCGGAGCTGCGCGCCGAATTCGTCGCGGCCGACACAGCCGAGCATGGCCACCGAGGCGCCGAGACGCGCCGCCGCGACCGCCTGATTGGCGCCCTTGCCGCCAGCGAATGTCGCGAACGCGCCACCGAGCAGGGTTTCGCCGCGCGCCGGAAGTCGCTCCGCATGGACGACGAGATCCATGTTCGCACTGCCGACCACGACAATCCGGCCCGAGGAATGCTCGTCCGGAGTTCGAATGTTAGCGCTTACATTTTCTCGTACTTTTGACGGTGACATGTCTTAACTAGGGGATATTGCTGATTGCTGGACGTGTTAGCGCTTACATTAACGCGCAAAACAGCGCCCGGGGCAACGGAAAAATGACGTCATCAGGGAAACTCCCTAAACGAGTCAGCGGACCGGCGATCGCGCTCCGCTCGCCCGCAGGATCATGCTGACCACTTCTTCCGTCGTAGCTTCGAAGCGCTTCGTCGAGAGTGCGCGCTTGCCCGAGAGCGCGCATATCTGAGCCTCGAAATCGGCGTAGTGCTGCGTGGTCGCCCAGATCATGAAGAGGAGCGTCCGAGGGTCGACGGGCGCGAGCAACCCTTTGGCTATCCATCGCTCGATCAGCGTCACCCGGGTGTCCATCCACGGCTTCACGCGTTCGAGCAGGATCTCCTGCATATGCAGCGCCCCGCCGATGATTTCGTTGGCCCACACCTTCGAGCCAAGTGGGCGGCGCCTTGACAGGGCCATCTTGGCGCGCACGTAGCCGCCGATCGCCTCGACCGGATCGTCGCTTGCATCGAACAGGTTGGCGGCGGCGTTCCATTCCTCGAACACATCGTCGAGTACCCGCCAGTACAGCGCCAGTTTGGTCGGGAAGTAATAGTGCAGATTCGCCTTCGGTAAGCCCGCGCGCTCTGCGATCAGCGCCGTGCTCGCGCCTTCGAAGCCGCGTTCGGCGAACACGGCTTCGGCGCAGGCGAGTAGATGGGATTCGTTCGACGCACGAATGGAGGCTTTGCGCCGATGTGGCTTGTGCGATGTGTCGGCGGCGCGTTGCGCCTGCGCGGTGCCGCGCGTCGCGAGGGGCGCGGGCCGCGTGGTGGGTTCGTCGTCGCGCATGGTATTCGGTCCATTTGGAAGAGAAGGGGAGCGCGGCGGCCGCGCGCATGCCGGCTTCATTGTAGCCATGATGCAAGCGCGTCGCGTATTCACTGGCAGCGGAGAAAAGCACAGTACGGGCGCCTGGTTTTTCGCGCACTGCAGCATCAATGGCACGCTTCTCGCTCGTAACTCCGCATTGAATTCACGAAGTTTCTCGTCTAAAACCTGTCCAATCGGACAGGATTCGAAGGGTTGGGTTTCAGGGGCCGCGCAGTGCCATCGAGACGTGCACCGTCGTGTCTCTTCGCGCCCCACACGATGGCATGCATGCACGTTTGAGAAGCACGGACAGGAGAACACGCATGAACGCAGTAAGCGAAGCCGCGCTGACGACCGCGATCCACGTGAACGGCCAGCGCTTGTGGGACAGCCTGATGGAGATGGCCAGGATTGGCGCCACGCCCAAAGGCGGCGTATGCCGTCTCGCGCTGACCGATCTCGACAAGCAGGGCCGCGATCTCATCGTGCAATGGGCGAAAGAGGCGCGCTGCACGGTCAGTGTCGATCAGATGGGCAACGTGTTCATGCGCCGCGCGGGACGCAACAACGAGCTGCCACCCGTGATGACCGGCTCGCACGCCGACTCGCAGCCGACGGGTGGGCGCTTCGACGGTATCTATGGGGTGCTTGGCGGCCTCGAAGTGATTCGCTCGCTGAACGACTACGGCATCGAAACCGAGCGGCCTGTTGAAACGGTGATCTGGACCAACGAAGAGGGCTCGCGCTTCGCGCCGGCGATGGTCGCCTCCGGCGTATTTGCCGGCGTGTTCACGCTCGAGTACGGGCTTTCGCGCAAGGACGTCGACGGCAAGACCATCGGCGAGGAATTGCAGCGGATCGGCTACGCGGGCGCGTTGCCGTGCGGTGGCCGCAAGATTCACGCGGCGTTCGAACTGCACATCGAACAGGGGCCGATACTCGAGGCCGAACACAGGACGATCGGCGTGGTCACCGACGCGCAAGGTCAGCGCTGGTACGAAGTCGTGCTCACGGGTCAGGAGGCGCACGCCGGGCCTACGCCCATGCCGCGCCGCCGCGACGCGCTGCTGGGCGCCTCGCGCGTCGTGCAGCTCGTCAACGAAATCGGCTTGCGTCACGCGCCGCTCGCGTGCGCGACGGTCGGCATGATGCAGGTGCATCCGAACTCGCGCAACGTGATTCCGGGCCGCGTGTTCTTCACCATCGATTTTCGCCATCCGCAGGACGAGGTGCTGGCGCAGATGAACGCCGAGCTGCGCGAAGGCATCGCGAAGATCGCGGAACAGGGCAAGCTCGAAGCCGACGTCGAGCAGATTTTCTATTACGCGCCCGTGCCGTTCGACGAGGCATGCGTGAAGTCCGTGCGCGCGGCGGCCGAGCGCTTCGGCTATTCGAATCGCGACATCGTTTCGGGTGCAGGTCACGACGCGTGCTATCTCGCGACGGTCGCGCCGACCTCGATGGTGTTCGTACCGTGCATCGACGGCATCAGCCATAACGAAGTCGAGGACGCGACGATCGAATGGATCGAAGCCGGCGCGAACGTGTTGCTGCACGCCATGCTCGAACGCGCGAGCGAGCCCGGTTGACTCACAACGATCGAACGCAAGCGGTCTCAGCGCCGCGCTGTCTTTCCAACGATTCCCCACGTACCGGCCGTGCGCCTCACGCATACGGCCGGCGGACTCGTGTTTTGCCTCGCAAGGAGCATCCGGATGTCCCCGACCACCTCGAATGCCGCCAACGGCATCGCGCCAGGCCGTCTCAGTGCCGAGCAACTGGGCTGCAATTTCGCCGACGTCGCGCCGCCGCTTTCCGCGAACGCGGCCGTGATCGCCGCCGACCGCTGTCATTACTGTTACGACGCGCCTTGCGTGAACGCATGCCCCACGGGCATCGACATTCCCGGTTTCATCCGCAAGATCGGCAACGGCAATCTCAAGGGCGCGGCGCGCGATATCCTCGGCGCGAACCCGCTGGGCGGCATGTGCGCGCGCGTGTGCCCGACCGAGATTCTCTGCGAAGGCGCCTGCGTGAGAAATCATCAGGATGGCGAGCCCGTTCAGATCGGCGCGCTGCAACGTCATGCCACCGACTTCCAGATGGCGCGCGAAGCCGCCGGTGCCCCCGCGCTATTCAAGCGTGCCAGCGAAACGGGCCGTCGTGTTGCCGTGGTCGGCGCGGGTCCCGCCGGTCTTGCCTGCGCGCACACGCTCGCGCTCGCCGGGCATCGCGTGAGCGTCTTCGATGCGGGCAAACATCCGGGTGGCCTGAACGAGTACGGCATCGCGGCGTACAAGACGGTCGACGGCTATGCACAGCGCGAAGTGCGGTGGCTTCTTTCCGTTGGCGGGATAGAGCTGCGCCAGGGCCAGCGACTGGGGCACGACGTGACGCTAACGGAACTACGCGCGGCGTATGACGCGGTGTTCATCGGCGTGGGCCTTGGCGGCACGCATAAGCTCTGCATTGAAGGCGAACTGCTCGACGGCGTGCTCGATGCGGTGGATTTCATCGCGCGCGTGCGCGAGGCCGACGATCTTTCCAGCGTGCCCGTGGGTCGCCAGGTGGTGGTGCTCGGAGGCGGCAATACGGCAATCGACGCGGCCGTGCAAAGCCGCAAGCTGGGCGCGCAGCAGGTGACGCTCGCTTACCGTCGCGGCGCGGCGCAGATGAGTGCCACCGGGGCCGAACAGGAATTTGCGCGCAGCCAGGGCGTGGTGTTGGCCGAGTGGATGAAACCGCTGCGTATCGTTGGCGACACGCAATTGCGGGCCGTGGAGTTCGAGCGTACCCAGCTCGATATGAGCGGCGCACTGCGCGGCACGGGCGAGCTCGTGCGCGTGGAGGCCGATATGGTGCTGAAGGCAATTGGCCAAACGCTCTTACCCGAAGGCCTCGACGGGTTGCAGCTCACCGAAGGCGGACGCGTCGCGGTGGATGCGAACGGCGCCACCTCCGTTGCGGGCGTTTTCGCGGGCGGCGACTGTGCCGGCCACGGCGCCACCGATCTGACCGTCCAGGCCGTGCAGGACGGCAAGCTCGCCGCGCACGCGATCGACCGCTTTCTGGCGAATCAGTCTGCCAGGGCCGCCTGAGCCGCCCGATCGCCACACCGAATCCAGATAAAACCAAGGAGTCGCATCATGGCCGACTTGCGCTGCACGATTGCCGGCATTCAATCACCCAACCCGTTCTGGCTCGCCTCGGCACCGCCCACCGACAAGGCCTATAACGTCAACCGCGCCTTCGAGGCGGGGTGGGGCGGCGTGGTCTGGAAAACGCTCGGGCTCGACCCGCACGTGGTGAACGTGAGTTCGCGCTATGGCGCCACCACCTGGCGTGGCCAGCGCATCGCAGGGCTGAACAACATCGAGCTCATCACCGACCGGCCGCTCGACGTGAACCTCCAGGAAATCGCGCAGGTGAAGCGGGACTGGCCCGACCGGGCGCTCATCGTCTCGCTGATGGTCCCCTGCAACGAGCACGACTGGAAGTGGATTCTGCCCCAGGTGGAAGATACCGGCGCGGACGCCGTGGAGCTCAACTTCGGCTGTCCGCACGGCATGAGCGAGCGCGGCATGGGCGCAGCGGTGGGGCAGGTGCCTGAATACATCGAAATGGTCACGCGCTGGGTGAAAGAAGGCACGCGGCTGCCTTGCCTCGTGAAGCTGACACCGAACGTCACCGACATTCGTCACGGCGCACGCGCGGCGATGAAGGGTGGTGCGGACGGCGTCTCGCTCATCAACACCATCAATTCGATCGTCGGTGTCGATCTCGATCTGATGGCGCCGCTGCCCACCGTGGATGGCAAGGGCACGCATGGCGGCTATTGCGGTCCTGCCGCGAAGCCCATTGCGCTGCACATGGTCGCGGAGATCGCGCGCGACCCGCAAACGCACGGCTTGCCCATCTCCGGCATCGGGGGCATTTCAGACTGGCGCGACGCCGCGGAATTCATCGTGCTGGGAGCGGGCAGCGTGCAGGTATGCACCGCGGCGATGCACTACGGTTTCAGGATCGTCAGCGACATGATCGACGGCCTTTCCAACTGGATGGACGACAAAGGCTACGCGAGCCTCGACGCGATTCGCGGCCGCGCGGTGCCGAACGTCACCGACTGGCAATACCTGAACCTCAACTACGACATCAAGGCACGTATCGATCAGGACCGCTGCATCCAGTGCGGGCTCTGCCATATCGCCTGCGAAGACACCTCGCATCAGGCCATCACCGCCACGCGCGACGGCAAGCGCCACTTCGAGGTGGTCGATGCGAACTGCGTCGGGTGCAATCTGTGCATGCATGTCTGCCCGGTCGACCAATGCATCACGATGGGGCGTGTCGATTCGGGCGAGCGCTACGAGAACTGGACCACGCACCCGAACAACCCGGCGCGTGTCGCCGATCCGAAAGCCGCCTGACACTTTCAAGCCGAATTGAGCCAGACCCACGACAAGCGACGGAGAACCCACAACATGAGCCAGCCCTTTGCAGTCGACGCCAACGCGCGCCGAGCCGAAAGCGAGCTATACAACGATGACCTCGCGCCCACCGGCGCCGCGCAGCGTACATGGCACTGGTATCACTTCGCGGCACTCTGGGTGGGCATGGTGATGAACATCGCCTCCTACATGCTCGCCGCCGGTCTCACCGAGCAGGGCATGTCGCCGTGGCAATCCGTCATCACGGTGCTGCTCGGCAATCTGATCGTGCTCGTGCCGATGCTGCTGATCGGTCATGCGGGTACCAGGTACGGGATTCCTTATGCGGTGCTGGTGCGAGCGTCCTTCGGCACTCAGGGCGCGAAGCTGCCCGCGATGCTGCGTGCCGTCGTGGCGTGCGGCTGGTACGGCATTCAATCATGGCTTGGCGGCAGCGCCATCTATACGCTCGTCAACATCCTCACGCACAACGCGCTGGTGGGCGATGCGCTGCCGTTTCTCGGCATCTCGATCGGGCAGGCCAGCTGCTTTCTCATCTTCTGGGTGTTGCAGCTGTACTTCATCCTGCACGGCACCGATTCGATCCGCTGGCTCGAAAGCTGGTCCGCGCCCATCAAGGTCGTGATGTGCGCGGTGCTCGTGTGGTGGGCCTGTTCGAGGGCCGGCGGCGTAGGCTCGATGCTTTCGCAATCGTCACAGTTCGTTGCTGGCGGCAAAAAGGCGGGCCTGTTCTGGGCGACTTTCTGGCCGAGCCTCACGGCCATGGTGGGTTTCTGGGCCACGCTCGCGCTCAACATTCCCGACTTCACGCGCTTCGCAAAAACGCAAAAGGACCAGCTCGTGGGTCAGGCGATTGGCCTGCCCATTCCGATGGCGTTGCTCTCGGTGGTCTCCGTGGTGGTGACTTCGGCAACGGTCGTGATCTACGGAAAAGCGATCTGGGACCCGATCGACCTCACGAGTCGCATGGAGGGCGTCGGCGTGGGCATCGCGCTCGTCATCCTCACGCTCGACACGATGTGCTGCAATCTGGCCGCGAATCTGGTCGGGCCGGCCTACGATTTTTCGAGCCTGTGGCCCAAGGGCATCTCGTACAAGGCGGGTGGCCTGATCACCGCGGCCATCGCCATCGGGATGATGCCGTGGAAGATTCTTGCCACCACGCAGGGCTACATCTTCACCTGGCTCGTCGGCTATTCGGCACTGCTTGGGCCGGTGGCCGGCATCCTGATAGTCGACTACTTCCTGGTTCGCCGCACACGCCTCGACACGGCCCAACTATTCGAAGAAGACGGCGAATACGCGTACTCGAACGGCTGGAATCCGGCGGCGGTCATCGCGCTGCTCGCGGGCGTGCTGCCGAATCTGCCTGGCTTTCTCAACATCGCTTTCCCGAACGCGTTTCCCGGCGTGCCCGATGCGTTCAAAAGCATATACACCTATGCGTGGTTCGTTGGGCTCGCTATCGCGGCGGTCGTCTACGGCGCACTGATGAAACTCGGCAAGAGCCGGCGTGCGACCGTTGCGAGCGCGTGAGCGTTTCGAGCGTGAATGTTCAACTGAAGGAGACCTGGCATCATGGCGATCCTGATTCGAGGCGGCACCGTCGTTAATGCAGACCAGAGCTGGCGTGCGGACGTGCTCTGCGAAAACGGCGTAATTCAGAGCGTTGGGGAGAACCTCGACGCGCCTGCGGGCGCAACCGTAGTCGACGCCGGTGGCCAATACGTGATGCCTGGCGGCATCGATCCGCACACGCATATGGAACTGCCCTTCATGGGCACGACCGCCAGCGACGACTTCTACACGGGCACCGCGGCGGGGCTTGCGGGCGGCACGACATCGATCATCGACTTCGTGATTCCCAACCCGAAGCAGGCGCTGATGGACGCCTTTCGCGAGTGGCGCGGCTGGGCCGAAAAAGCTGCCTCCGACTACGGCTTTCACGTGGCGGTGACGTGGTGGGATGAAAGCGTGCATCGGGACATGGGGCTGCTCGTGAACGAGCATGGCGTATCGAGCTTCAAGCACTTCATGGCCTACAAGAATGCCATCATGGCAGACGACGAGATTCTCGTGAACAGCTTTGCGCGCTCACTCGAACTGGGCGCGCTGCCCACCGTGCATGCGGAAAACGGCGAACTCGTGTTCCAGTTGCAACGCCAGTTGCTGGCACGCGGTTTCACGGGTCCCGAGGCGCACCCGCTTTCACGGCCGCCCGAAGTCGAAGGCGAGGCAGCGAATCGCGCGATCCGCATCGCGCAGGTGCTCGATGTGCCGGTGTACATCGTGCATGTCTCGGCGAAAGACGCACTCGAGGCGATCGCGCGCGCGCGCAGCGAAGGGCAGCGCGTATTCGGCGAAGTGCTGGCGGGGCATCTCGTGATCGATGAGTCGGTTTATCGCGACCCGGACTGGACGCGCGCCGCCGCCCACGTGATGAGTCCGCCGTTCCGTAGCCAGGCGCATCGCGACGCGCTCTGGCGCGGGCTTCAGGGCGGCCTGCTGCACACCACCGCAACCGACCACTGCGTGTTCTGCGCTTCGCAGAAAGCCATGGGCCGCCATGATTTCACGAGAATTCCGAATGGCTGCGGCGGCGTGGAAGATCGCATGGCGGTGTTGTGGGATCAAGGTGTGAACACCGGCCGGCTCACGCCGAACGAGTTCGTGCGCGTCACCTCCACCAATGCGGCGCAAATCTTCAACCTCTACCCGCGCAAGGGCACGGTGGCCGTCGGTGCCGACGCCGATCTCGTCGTATGGGATCCCGAGGCCACGCGCACGATCTCGGTCAAAACGCATCATCAGAACGTGGACTTCAACGTGTTCGAAGGGATGACGGTTCGTGGCGTGCCAACACACACCGTCTCACAAGGCGAACTCGTGTGGGCGGATGGTGACCTGCGCGCGCGGCGCGGCGCCGGGCGTTACCTGAAGCGGCCCGCGAATCCCGGTTATCTGCAGGCGTCGCGCCTCGCGAGGAGCCTGAAGCAGACGCAGCCGGTGCATCGCGAAGGTGACGCGCCACGATAGACACGGCAATGTCTGGAGGCACTGCGGGAGACCCCGGCGCTCGACGCTGCAGGATCGACGTCAGGCGCCGGGAGTTCGAGTGCAAACCGGTCGGCGCTCTTTGTCCGTGCGGGAGTTCGCCATTGAGGCCATTGCGCGATGAGATGCAGGAAAAGCGCGAGGCGCGCGTGCGGTCATGTTTGAATGTGTCTCCCGCATTCCGCGATCCATGCGCTATCCGGTCGCTGTTCCAGTCAGCGATTCACAGACCTGCCAGAGACGCATTGCATCGGTTCCGTTTCTTGCCTGACTGGCGACGTTCGCTGGTCCCACGACTTCACCACGTGTTTCGAACAAGCCGAGCGGACCATAGTAGCCGCCGTCGACGACATCGGCCGCGGTGGCGGCATAGAGCGTTGAAAGCGCGCCGGTCTGATCACTGTTGAACAAGGTATCGATCAGTCCGCCTAGCGCGGAGCGGACCATCGGGCTTGCGGCAAAATGGTCGGCACGAAACAGATTCGTGTTGGCAACGCCGGGATGTGCGGCAACTGACATCACGCGCGACCGCACGGCGCGCAATCGGCGGTCGAGTTCGAACGCGAACATGAGGTTGGCGAGCTTCGACTGTCGATAGGCGGCCATCGGCCTGTAGTGACGCGTTGCCTGAAGGTCGTCGAAGTCGAGCCGCCCGGTCTTGTGTGCGATAGATGCAACCGTGACCACGCGCGGCCGCTCGGCAGACGCTCCTGCCGCCATCTCGAGTGCAGGCAACAGCAGGCGCGTCAGGGCGAAATGCCCGAGCACATTGGTGCCGAACTGCAATTCGAAGCCGTCGACCGTTTCGAGGCGCCGGCGGGGCGCCATGACGCCCGCATTGTTGATGAGGATGTCGAGCGGCCGGCATTGCGCGAGTTCGCGATCGCAAAAGGCGCGCACCGAAGCAAGGCTTGCGAGATCCAGTCGTTGAAGCCGCAATCGGGCGGCGGGCAGTTCTCTCTGCAGACGGGCGAGGGCATCGGCGCCGCGCTGTTCGTCACGGCAGGCGAGCACGACCTCCGCGCCTTTGCGAGCCAGTATTGCAGCGGTGTGATAGCCAATGCCGCTGTTGGCCCCGGTGATGATGACGCGCTTGCCGTGCTGAGGCGTGATGTCGGCGACGCTCCATTGTTTGTTCTGGTTCATTGGCGACTGTCGAGGGAAGGCCGTTAGCCGGGGAGAATGCCGATTAGCATACCCGTTGCACCGGCGCTGCTTTGCGGCGCTCACGCCCACGGCCAATCCATTTCGATTGTTCCTTTAATCGAGTAAATCGATGACGTTGCGGGAATACTCAGGAGTCAGCGAGCCGCTGCAGCAGCCCCACCGCGGCGGCGAGCCTAACCTGTTCTCTAGCCGATAGCTGCGCCTGCAGGGCGCGGATGAGCCAGTCCTCTTTGGCCGCCCGACTCGCCTGCAGCGTTCGTCTGAACGTGGGTGTGAGATCGATAAGGGTTTGGCGTCCATCGGTCGGGTCCGCTTCGCCTTTGACGGCGCCCAACGTTTCCAGGCCGGCAACGGTAATGCGCATGGACTGTGGTTTCACGCGCTGCGCTCGCGCCAACGCGGAAACGGTGGCCGGGCCGTCGCGCTCCAGATGAAACAGCACCGACTTCTGTGCCGACGTGAAGTCGCTCGATTGCGAATGTTCTCGCGCGCGGCGAACCAGTTTGCTCACGGCAACGCGCAGTTCGCCGGCAAGGGCGGCTAAATCGGTAGAGTGGGGAGACAGTGATTGACGTGTCATCGCGAGAACATAGCATATCTACAGTTTAACTGTACAAGTTAGCTGTAGATATTTGCGTCGTCGAGTCAGCACGAACACGGCAGCGACAAGCGCCGGTAAGATACCCTCTCATCCACGCACAATCCCCGCGTCTACCGCATTTCAACCGGCCCAGGCATGCAAGCCCATCCCCTCCGACTGTCGCCCGGCGACGACCTTCGCGTTGCCATCGAAGACGCGCTTCGTCAACGCGAGCTGCAAGCGGCCTTCGTCGTCCAGGGCATCGGCAGTCTCCACGTTGCGGCATTGAGGTTCGCTGGCGCGCAAGCACCGACGGAAGTTCGCGGCGACCTCGAAATATTGACCCTCGCAGGCTCCGTCTCGCCCGATGGCGCTCATCTGCACATGTCGATCGCGGATGCGCACGGACAGGTGTTCGGCGGTCATGTGGCGCACGGCTGCACGGTGCGCACGACGGTCGAGTTGTTGCTGGTGTCGGTTCCGGGTTATTCGTTCGCGCGGGAGCCTGATCCGCAGACGGGCTTCATGGAACTCGTGATTCGCGGCGGCGGCGGTGCGCCGCGGCCCGATTCCGCCTGACCGTGCGAAGGCGGCATCCCTTCGTGCGCCAGTAGCTGTCAACGCCCCGCCAACATCCGCCCGCCGACTCCGACCAGCAGCACACCCGCAGCCGTATCGAGCACGGCCTTGCGGCGGACCAGCGTGCGCCGAACCGCCGGATGCGAGGCAAGCAAAGCCATCGCGCAGTACCACGCGCATGAAATGCCGATCGACAGCGCGACCACCGCGATATCGAGCCACATCGGCGCATGCGCGGGCACCATCAACGCGAAGATGCTGCCGTAGAACGCGATGGATTTCGGGTTCGTCATGCTGACGAAATAGCCTTTCTTCGTCGCAGCCCAGCCGGACGCGGCGCTGCCGACGCCCGCGGACAACGGCCGCCGCGCGGTCACGATCATCTTGATGCCGAGCCAGATCAGATAGAGCGCGCCGGCGATCCTCAGCACGGCGCCGAGCCAGGTGACGTGCGCGACGATCAGGCTCAACCCCGCGATCGCGAGCAAGGCCCACGTGCCGGACGCGGCGGCGAGCCCGAGGCCGGTCATCATGCCGGCGCTGCGTGACGCAATGGCCGTCGAAGTGACGATCAGAAAGTTGGGGCCCGGGCTCGCGACGCTGAGCAACAGGACGCCCGCAAGCGCAAGCAGGATGTTGACGGATTGCAAGATGAATCTCCCGTGGTGGGTTGGGTGTGGGTTGAAGCGATCGCCCGGACGCTTTCATCATACCGACGCGGTTTGATGCGTCGTCGGCGCAGGCGTCGCTTTGTAACTTTCGACCTTTCGCCGTGCTTTGGGCCCGCTGACCGTGTCTCTGATATTGGGAGGTCGGGTTTACTGTAATTGAAACAGCGCCCGCTTCTAAAGCATGATCCGTCGTACGTTGTATGACGAATATTACTATTGCCCGACAAGCTGGTTCGCGTGCTCGCGGAGTCGGTTGGCTGTGAGTCTGTCGCGTGGCCGGTTCGTAGCCTGAAGATGAGCTTCGAGACGCCGTCCCATGCTGGGCAAAGCTTTTCGGTTGCTCTGCGCTCTTGAGATCTGGCTGGGAGCCGGGTCGTTGCGTGGACATAAGGTGCGGGACATTTTGTTTTTGGCCGCCGCGCGTCGAGTGAAAAGCTCCGGATTTTTATGTCGTGTCTTGTACGATGTCTTATAACAAATTGATGCTCTGCACGCCCTGACGCTTTCCCGCCCCATCCGCGCAAAGAAGGCGCGGCCTGTCAGGAACAGGCACTGGATCGACCCCAAGGAGATAACTTATGAAGATGCGCTCAGTCCGAGAGCTTGCGGTACTCGGCCTGTTTGTTTTGACCGTCGCCGGTTGCGGTGAGGGCAATAATATTTCAGGTTCGAGTTCGACCACGCCACCCGCCAACCCGACCTCGCCGACGTCCCCGGTCTGGACGCCCGGCCGCTACGCTGGCGATACGAACCTGCCGGATTCGCCGTCTTTGCCGGCGGACACGCAGGTTTGCTCGACGCTTCAGGCAAGCAACAACCTGGTGAAGAACGCGGACGGCTCGCTGCCGGTCAGCGCCGACCCGACGCCGGCCGCTTACGGCGGCGCAACCACGGCGCTCAACAACCCCGACCAGGCGCGCATCCAGGCCGCGCTCGACGCGTGCGGCGCCTCCGTGGACGCGGAAGTCGGCGCGAAGATCACGCAGGCTGACCAGCAGGCCGCCGCTACGCAACAGGCGGCCAACAATCCGAACGTCAACATCGCGGGTGCATCGAGCGAAACGCTGTCGAACCCGACCTATAAGGCCACCAGGTTCGCGGTGCGTCTCGTCAGGAACAGCAGCGGAGCCGGCAATGCGTTCCTCAGCGGTCCGCTGGTTCTGCCTTCGGGCGTCACGCTGTGGGTCGACGACGGCGTCACGCTGTTCGCGAGCCGCGACGTGGTCGTGTACGACAAGACCGCACAGGATCGGCCGAACGCGATCACCTGCGGCGCCGCCATCAACAACCCGGCCGGGCTTCCCGCGCCGGCCGGCACCGCCAACGCGGGCGCGGCGACCATCGCGGGCACGAGCGGCATGCAGAACTGCTATCCGCTGATCCGCGGCACGCATACGGTCAATGCGTCGATCATGGGCACGGGCTCGATCGATGCGCGTGGCTACATGCCGCTGATCAGCTCGTCGCCGCAGTATCCGATGATCCGCTGGGCAACCGGCGTGACCGAGGCGTTCACGTATTCGGGCAACAACATCACCGGTGTGACGACGCCGAAGTTCAGCTGCACCAATACGATCGCCGCTTACCGCGCGGGCACGCTCGCGCCGGAAGGCACCGCTTGCGACGTGGTCACCGCGATGGGCAAGACGACGCTGACTACGCCGGCCGTCACCTATGTGGTGAACCGCCAGGCAACCAGCATCCCGAGCGGCTACACGGTCAACGGTGGCGGCTGTACCGCCGGCACGGCCGGTTGCGCACGCTGGGTGACGGCAAGCTGGTGGGATATCTCGTACCACGGCAACAAGGACATCGGCGGCGGCCCGTACAGCTTCCAGGGCAACCCCGGCATGCTGTGGATGCAGCAGTCGAAGAACCTGTCGCTGTATCAGATCACGTTGCGCAACAGCACCTTCTTTACCGTCGAAGCCGACGGGGTGGACGGCTTCACCGTGTGGGGCATCAAGATCATCACGCCGTTGCTGCCCGATGCGGCGAACCAGGCGAGCGTCGGCATGAACAACGATGCCTTCGACGGCGTCAGCGGTTCGTACACGCACCTCTATACGGGCGCGACGATCGACGCCAGCTCGACCGGCGTGAAGAACACCGACGGTGTCGACCCGAGCGTTGCCGCAGGTCCGGAACACGCGGCTCTCGGCACGGGCAGCAAGACGACGTCCGCAGGCCAGGTGTACTTCGACGGCTACGTGAAGAACGTCGCGATCGTGTACAACTTCCTGAGCCCGTCGGACGACAACGTCGCATTCAAGGGCGGACTGCAGGACCCGCGTCCGGCGTCGGCACAGGGCGCGACGACGCCGGCCAACATGCTGTGGGCCATCGACGGCAACCGCGACGTTTCGTCGAACCGCACCTACGGCATCACGGTCGCGCACAACCACAACTACAACGGTCATGGTCTGTCGATCGGCAGCCCGACGAATGCAGGTGTCCGCAACATTCACTTCTACGACAACTACTTCGACAATATCTACGACGGCAGCAACGCGTCTACCGATAATGGCATCGTGGGCCTGCGCATCAAGAGCGGTCAGGCACGCGGCGGCGACGTCAGCAACATCTACTACGACGGCGCATGTATGCGTGGTGTGAAGGATTTCCTCGTGTTCGACATGTACTACACGGGCCCGAGTGCCGATCCGATCACGTACACGGGGTTGGGCTGGCTGGTGCCGAGCTTCCACGACATCAACCTGAGCAACATCCGCATGATGAACATCCCGGCCAACAAGGCTGCGGGCAAGAACGGCGGCGGCGGTCTGACGTTCCGTGGTTTGCATGCCGACACGGCTTACGCCAATACGCAGAGCGTGATCCAGTTGAACCTGGATAACGTGGTCGCGGACAAGGACGTCGCGTTGTCGATTGCGAATCTGAGCAAGCCTGTCGTGAACATCGGTTCGACCGATGGCTCGTCGCAATCGAAGGCGGCCAACGCCACGCTGAACCTCGGCGCGAACGTGAGTCTGATTGGCTCGTCGATGGCTCACGGCGCGGGCGGCATTTTGACGAACACGTCGAGCGGCGCGGGCAAGTACACGACCCCGACGAACACGTTGAACCTGACCGTCAATGGCAGCGACGACGCTGGCGCCGCGGGCGACACGGACCCGGCGGGTACGATCGTCTCGCAGAATGCGAAACTGTCGCTGTGCGATCAGGCTTCGTCCTGGCCGGTTTTCCCGAATGTGAAGTAAGCGTGGTTGCTTGAAAGACCAGGACCCGCGGTGTCAGGCTGCGGGTCTTTTTTGAAGCCTCACGGGTGACCGTGGGGCTTTTTTTCAACCTTGACAGACGTGCCGCCAGATGCGGATAGTCGACGACCATCGCACACGTCCCGGCTTTTTCAGAGTCGTCTGATGCCGGGGCACGAAGCACACACCTAGCATCGCGCCCGCGCTACTCGCTATGCCTTCCTTCCGGCGAGTGGCGACTGACCTACAACCAGCGCAAGCAGGAGGCGTGACACGTGGCCTACAACGGCAAATTTCTCGTGAATAACGAGCCCCTATCACCGCTCACCATTTTTGGCGTGGGCACCTTCGACGCTTATTCGGGCGACCGGCAATACCGCAATCGGGGCGGATGCACAGCTGTGCCTGGCAAGGGGCCGATTCCCGCCGGTAGATACTGGATCGTTGACCGTCCAACTGGCGGCATCCGTTCACAGGCGTACGCCTTGGGAAAAGACGTGTTGAATGCCGTTTCCGGCCATCCGTCGAATCACGGTGACTGGTTCGCCCTGTATCGGGATGACGGCAGCATTGATGACTTTGCGTGGGTCAATGGCGTCAAGCGTGGTCAGTTCCGGTTGCATCCAGCGGGCGGGCACGGCGCATCACTTGGTTGCATTACCCTGCCAAGCCATAGCGATTTCATGAGAATCCGCAATGCGTTGCTGCACACGGCGAAAATCCCCGCGCACACTTCGGGCCTGCGCGCATATGGAACCATTGAGGTCATCACATATGGCAACACTTGCCCGTAGACTGTTCAAGGTCGCGTTGTTTCTGGCACTGTTTGTCCTATCAGTTCTTTATGTTCGCCCGCATCCCTACGAGTGGACAGAACGCGAGTCGAATGCATATTGGGCGACTTCCGATTGGCTCGGTGTGCGTGACCCTGATGACGTGTATTACGCGGTATGGGTGACAATCGAACTGATGGTGGCGACGCTGGCGTATGTGGCGATCATGAAGCTATGGCGGTGGTATCGCACGAAACACTGAGCCCAAGCTCTCGCACGCGCCGGCACGCGCGGTCCCCGCGTCACGCCCCCTCAGAAACGACCGCGCCGCGATCGTTCCAACACCGATCGCGGCGCAGCTCACTACTCGAATACGTCGACCACAGCAAACACTCAGTCTTCGCGATCGAACTCCGGCAGCGGACGCGTTCCTTCAATCGCGACCGAATGCAGCAGCTCGGGCTTCAGCTCGAGCAGACGCAAGATCGTCGGTGCGACCTGCGTGGTCAGCACCCGCTCGTCGTTGACCTGCCCGGCGTGATGCGCATGAGGCACGTACATCACGAGGCCGAGATGGCTGTCGTCGGGCGCGTTGCCGCCATGCTCCTCGTCCTTCGACGTGCTCGACGTATAGATGACGCCCGGGTTAGGCTGAACGATGATGTCGGGCGTACCGCCGCGCGACGGATCGCCGAACCGGCTCGCCAGTTGCGGGCCGGACAGGATGTACGCCTGCGGACCGTCCGCGCAGATGCCCGGCGCGTTGCAGCTCAGATTGTCTTTCAGCGTCTTCACGACCGAGGCAACCTGGCTTTGATCGCGCAGCCAGATCAGACCGACGTCGTCGGTCTGCACGAAGCCGGTGCCGACGAGCCCGGTGCCGTCGTTCAGGTTGCCGCTCTTCGTAGCGGCCTGTCCAAAATTGCCGCCCGAATCCAGATAGTTGTTGGCTTCGAGCAGCTTGGTCAGCGTATCGCCGTTCTTCACCAGCTTCGAATGATCGGTCGGCGACTGACCATGCTTCGCGGTCACGATGATCGCCGTCGACGAATAGAGATTGCGTTGCTTCAGTTCGGACACGATGCGTCCCAACGCGTCGTCGATATAGGCGATCGCGCCGGCCACTTGCGGACCCGGCGTGAAGCTCGCATCCAGATAACCGCCGCCCGTCGCGACCGTGGCCTTCTGCGCGACGCTCAGCGTCTGGAAGTTGGCGCCGAACACGGTCGGAACCGCGACGTTCTTTCGACCGGTCGAATCCTTGCCATCGATTTCATGGATCAGCGATTGCACATGGTAGTTGTCGAACTTCTCCGTGTGCGTGTACGTGTCGAGGTAGTAGGTATTGGTATCCGGATCGATCGAATTTATTTCGGTTCGCGAAAGATCGTCGACGCCCATGCCGGACGGTCCGTTGAGCCAGTCGTAGCCCCACGCGTGTTTATCGGCCCACGCGGTGCGCGCGCCGTTCACGTTGCCCTTGATCACTTCGAAGACCGTGTTGGTCTTCAGGTAGTTGTGCGGATAGACGGGCGTACAGACGCCATTGACGAGCGCATGCGGAATCGCCTGCGGATTGAACGTGCCGCCGCCGTCGAGATGGATCAGCGCACCGCCGTTCTCGCCATCGATGCCGGTCGTTTCATCGAACACGACGTTCCAGCCGGTCGGGCCCGTGCAATTGGTATCGGACGGCGCATAGAGCGTGCGGTCGTAGGAGACGTCGTAGAACAGGCCCGCGGACTTCGGCGAGCCGCCGGTCACGAGCGCGGCGAGGCCCGGAAACGAATCCGACAGTCCCGGTGTATGCGCGTTCGTATACGTGGTGCCTGACTTCGCGAGCAGCGCAAGGTTAGGGCAAGTATTCGCGCCGATGCAACGCGCGACGTCCTGCTCATGCAGACCGTCGAAGCTGATCAGCAGCACGTGCTTGACCGACGCGCGATCGCGATCGTGATCACGGCCGTGACCATGATCGTCGCCGGCGGTCGCGACTGCCGAGTACAGCCCGGCGAGCAGTGCGACGGCGGCGCACATTGCGCTTTGCTTACGCTTCCATTTCGTGATCGGTTTCATGTCTCGTCCTTTTGTTTGACAACGAATTTGGGTAAAGCGGGACGAATTTGAACCGTAAAAAAGTCATTTGCGTGACCCGGATTTTTTATTTGGCGATACTGAAGTCTTAAGGTCTTGTTAAGGTCCGCGTGATCCGTGCGAGTCGTCAAGCATGAAAAAACGGCGCGGGTTATCGCAGCCGGTGCCGTTTCGCCGGTCGGTGGTCAATTACCGTCAGGCGCCATCGCAGTGACGCGGATTCCGTCGATGTAACCTTTTCAGCCATGTTGATTCACCTCCGTAGCGCGGCTTGAATACCGACTGCAAAGAGAACGAGCGGCCCGCTCAGAGTCACAGCTGGCGTGGCGAAACAGCGACCGCCGCGCCGTGCGGGTGGCCGGCCAAAAGGCGCGGGCGAATCGGCCTAGTGGGCGGCCGGCTCCTGCGTGATGGAATCCACGCGGTCGGGATAGAACGCGAGGTGTTCGCGGATCGGCGCGACTGCGTCGTAAGGGTGCTCGTAGGTCCACACCGCGTTGGTGCCGCGCTCGCCGGCCGATGGAATCGAGAAATAGGCGCATTCGCCTTTGTACGGACAATACGTTGCATGCGCCGTGCGTTCGAGCCGGGTCATGTCCACGTCCCTGCGCGGGATATACAGCACGGCCGGATAGCGGGCTTCGCGCAGCGTCAACGCGTCGTGGGTATCGGCGATCACCTGGCCGCCTGCCATCACGATCACGCGCGCGCGGTGCTGCTCGATCGTGATCGGATGGTCCGGGCCGGGGACCTTGACGGGTTTGTCGTTCGGGACCGAATGAGTGGACATAACGATGCTCCGTGGGAAAGTGGGGCTGCGAAATTCCGTTTATCGACGGTGGTGTCCCTTGCCCGAGCGCAAGGCAAGCGACTGAAGATATGCCCGTATTGCCGTACTACTTTACTTCGGGTATTTCTATACATACTAGCGCAGACCTTCCAGGTGCTGTGAGCGGCGCAACGCCCGCCGGAGTTGCATCGACTGCGTGCACGTGTTTCAGTGCAGCGGAATCGCGACTTCGCGGAAGACGAACACAATTAGCCGACTGACAGGAGTGCGTGATGCTCGTTGGATACGCCGTGTTTGAGTCTGCAAGTCAGCCTGCAATCTCGTCGTCGACAAATGGCGAGGTTGTTTGACTATGCCGGCACTTCGGAAGCGTTGGTCACTTCGCGCATTAGGCGCGGGTGCCGCTGTGCCTTTGAGCCTGCTGTCGTGCCCGTCGCACGCGCAGGTCGTGCCGGGGCAATTGTCGAGCAATACCGTGATTGGCGGCAATGTAAAGCAGCACGCGGACGCTGTGCTCGCGATCATGAGCTACACGACGGTCCCGGACGTCACGACCAGCAATCTGTCGGTCAATAACGGCCTGACCGGTAATCCCGGCTTCGGGCAGACGCAATTCGGCGGCGGCTTCACGCTCAGCAGGTCGTTTCCGTTGTACATGG
This sequence comes from Paraburkholderia atlantica, assembly GCF_009362785.1. Classification (GTDB taxonomy): domain Bacteria; phylum Pseudomonadota; class Gammaproteobacteria; order Burkholderiales; family Burkholderiaceae; genus Paraburkholderia; species Paraburkholderia atlantica. The sequence continues at coordinate 8,987 of NZ_WHNQ01000013.1, read as the reverse complement.
AGGGCACGCTCGCCTACAGCCGCTACGATCCGATCTTCATCGCCACGGATGGCGCCCAGCAGCGTGCGGTGCCGACGAAGTGGAACACCTTCAGCGGCACGGTCGGCCTGGGCTGGGATTTCCGCATCACGGACGAACTGGCATTCCGTCCGATCCTGAACGGTACGATCGGGCGCGTATCGAGCGACCTGAAGGTGGGGCAGACGCTGTTCAACCACGTCACCGACAGCAACCTGCAGTTCCTCGAGAACGGCTCGCTCAATGCCTACGGCTATGGCGGCTCCCTGATGCTCGACTTCGAGCACTACCGCGAAAACTACGAAATCGACGCCGAATTGCGGGCAACCGATATTTACCTGCGCAGTTTCGGCGGTTCATCGGAGGCCGTTCAGGGCTCGGCCACGGCCCAGCAAGTGAGCCTATGGACACGCTGGCGCGCGCCCACCGGCTGGCACGCGCTGGACCGGCCAGTCCGCTACGTGCTCGAAGCCGCTTACTCGCACTATTTCGGCGACAGTGCGGGCGTGCTGGGTTTCAACGACCTCACGTCGCTTGGCGTCGGCCTCGAACTCGATAGCAGCAGGTATCCGGTCATCGTCACCCGCACGCGCGCGATGGTGCGCTATGTGTTCGGTCGCAATGTGCACGGCGTGTCGTTCGGATTCGCGATGAGTTTCTAGCCCGGATTGCTTTGCGGACTACACGGATGGCGTGGATACCTGCCTTCGGTGCTACTGCGTCACCCCCTTCTTCGCCGCGAGATCCTGCGCCATCTTGTAGTGCTCCTCGATGGTAGGCAGCGCTTTTTGCGCGGCCTTTTTTAGATCGGCGTTCTGGCCATCGGAAATTTCCTTCTTGAAAGCGCTCAGCGCATCCTCGTGTCCCTTCACGCCGACCTTCTGGATATACGCCTGATCGAATGCCTTGCCATGCAGGCCCTTCAGCGAGTCCAGCACCGTGGTGTCGGAATTGTCCTTCGGCACCGCGACGCCGTGTGGCGCAGCCATCTTCAGTTGCATCGTGAGCTTCGTGTGATCGAGCATCATGTGGTGCGCGAACGATTTCACATCCTTGTCGCTGGAGTTCTTCGTCGCGAGCTTGGCCGCGTCGATTTCGGTCGACGACGACATGCTCGCCGCCTGCACGAAGTCCTTGTCGGCCTGGGGCAGCGGATTGGCAGTCGTGGTCGAGGCGGCCTCGGTTTGCGCGCCGGCAATATGGGGGATGACGGCAAGCCCACAGCACATCGCGGCAATGGCGGTAACGCGCTTCATGTTTTCTCCTCTACGAAGTGGAACGGGATGAATCGAAGCGGGACGGATGACACGCTTCGATCGACACCCCGCAAGCGCCATACCATCGTCCACCGCGCGTCTGGAATGGTGATTGCTCGACGACGGAGGTCTGTACCGTACAAGAACGACGGAGGCTCGCATGCGCATCGCGCAAGTGTCGACGCTCTACGAGCGCGTGCCGCCCGTCGCCTATGGCGGCACCGAGCGCGTCGTGTCGTGGCTGACCGAGGCGCTGGTCGAGCGCCGCCACGAGGTCACGCTATTCGCGAGCGGCGACTCGCTGACGCGCGCGCATCTCGTGTCCGTCTATCCGCGGCCGCTGCGCGAGGTCGAGAACACCGCCGACCCGCAGGCGTTTCATGTCGCGATGCTCGAACAGGTCGTGCAACGCTCGGCGGACTTCGACATCGTGCACTTCCATACCGACTACACGAGCTTCCCGTTCGGCAGGCGGCTGCGCTGCGCGCACGTGACGACGCTGCACTGGCGGCTCGACATCCCCGGTCTGGATGCGTTGTACCGCGAGTTTTGCGACGTACCGCTGGTATCGATCTCCGACGCGCAGCGCGCGCCGCTGCCGCGACTCGCGTGGCAGCGCACCGTCCATCACGGCCTGCCGCGCGGTCTTCACACCTTCAGGCGCACACCGTCCGACTACCTGGCATTCGTCGGCCGCATCGCGCCGACCAAGCGGCCCGATCTCGCGATCGAGATCGCGCGCCGTGCGAACGCGCGGCTCGAGATCGCGGCCAAGATCGACGACGGCGATCGCGTCTACTACGAGCACGAGATCGCATCGCTGATGCGGCAACCGCATGTGTGCTATCGCGGCGAGGTCGGTGGTCGTGACAAGGATCGCTTCATCGGCGACGCGCGAGCGCTGCTGTTTCCGATCGACTGGCCCGAGCCGTTCGGACTCGTGCTGGTCGAGGCGCTGGCGGCGGGCACACCGGTGATCGCATTCGACCGCGGCTCGGTCCGCGAAATCATCGACGACGGCGTGACCGGTTTCATCGTCGATAGTGTCGACCAGGCCGTCGATGCGGTGAAGCGTATCGGCGAACTGGACCGGACGCGCTGTCGCGAAGCATTCGAGCGGCGCTTCACCGCGCGGCGCGCATGGCCGACGAGTACCTCGAGGTATACCGGAAGCTGTTGGCATCGAAGCGATGAAGCGTTGAAGCGCAACGACGCCCGCGCGAGCGTGGATTTTTCAACGCGGGACGCCATTCTTGACCAACGCCATCGGCTCTGACAGCCACGGAGCATGTGGGCGAACCTCGCGTCACGCGGGCGCCGCGTGCGCGTGCGCAGCGGCCTGAGCGTATCGATCGGCAAGCACGAGTGGGGCAGACCGTCATCGCGCATCTCACGGCGCATCCCGGCGCCCTACAGGCACGCCGGATGCGAAGGCACGAGCATCCGCGCGTGCCCGAACCGATGCCCGCTACGGACATGCAGCCGGAGCAGCAGCCGGTACGCGACACGCCGGACGTGCAAGCGCCAGGCTCGGCGCCGCCGTGCCGCGCCACCCCGGCCAGCACTTGACCCTTCCACGCAACCCACCCATCAGGGGAACGAAATGACCGACTCCCGTTCGACCACGGGCGAGCGCCCGCTGAATCCGTTCATCGACGTGCAGAAAGCGCTGAAGGGCGCTTCCTATCCCGCCGACAAGGACAGCCTCATCGAAACCGCGAAAGCCAATGGCGCCGACGACGACGTGCTGCAACGGCTCCAGGATCTGCCCGACCAGCAGTATCAGAGCCCCGCCGACGTCTCGAAGGGCGTCGGCAATGAATAAGGGCAGCGAAACGAGCGGCATCAAGCTCGCGCTCGGCGCGCCATTCGGCTTCGAACTGAACGCGTTCCTTTCGCCGCTCGGCATTCCGTGTCAATCGCCGCCCTGGGGCTACGTGGCCGGCGTGGATCTGCGCCAGGGGCATATCGTCTGGGAGCACAAGAACGGCACGATCCGCGATAGCGCGCCGCTGCCGATCCCGATGCCGCTCGGCGTGCCGAGCCTTGGCGGCATGGTCACCACCGGCGGCGGCGTCGCGTTCCTGTCCGGCACGCTCGACTACTACCTGCGCGCCTATGACGTGCGCACCGGCGCGCGACTGTGGCAAGCGCGTCTGCCGGCCGGCGGCCAGGCCACGCCGATGACCTATGCCGACAGCAACGGCAAGCAGTATGTGCTGGTGGTAGCGGGCGGACATGGCTCGCTAGGCACGAAGCAGGGCGACTCCGTGGTCGCTTATTCGTTGCCGTAGTCGCGCCGGTATCGCGCTTGCTCGGTTGAGGCATGAATCGATCGAAGGACGGCGTAGCAGAACGAGACCCTGAACACAGGCCCCGACGAAGGATCACCCATGCGATTTTTTGCGCTCGCGACCGACTACGACAACACGCTCGCCACCGACGGCCAGGTCGCCGATTCGACGTGGGCCGCACTCGAACGCCTGCGCGCGTCGGGCCGTCACGCGATCCTCGTCAGCGGACGCGAGCTCGACGACCTGCTCGCGATCTGCCCGCGCATCGAGCTGTTTTCGCGCGTGGTCGCGGAAAACGGCGGCGTGCTGTATTGCCCGGCCGATGGCGCGCGCCGTCTGCTCGCACCGGCACCGCCGGAGAATTTCGCCGCGGAGTTGCGGCGGCGCGCGCCCAACGCTTTCAGCGTCAGCCAGACGTTGGTCGCGACGATGAAGCCCCATGAGCATGTCGCGCTCGATGTGATTCGCGACCTCGGGCTCGAATTGCGGATCATCTTCAACGGCGACGCGGTGATGATCGTGGCGCCGGGCGTGTCGAAGGCGAGCGGTCTGAGCGCGGCGCTCGCCGATCTCGAACTGTCGCCGCTGAACGTGGCCGGTATCGGCGACGCGGAAAACGACCATGCGCTGCTCGACGCGTGCGGCCTCGCGGCGGCCGTCGCGAACGCCTTGCCGGCGTTGAAGAAGCACGCCGATATCGTGACGGGCGGCGTCGCGGGTGCGGGCGTGGCCGAACTGATCGACGCACTCATCGCCGACGATTTGCGCAGCACCGCCGACGCGTCGCCGCGCAATCGCATCGTGCTCGGCCCCCGCTGTGATGCGCCGGACAGCGAGCCGCTGTCGTTGCCCGTATACGGCAGCGTCGTGCTGCTCGTCGGTGAATCGGGCTGCGGCAAGTCCACCGCGACGGCGGGCCTGCTCGAACGGCTCGCGGGCGCGGGCTGCCAGATGTGCATCGTCGATCCTGAAGGCGACTATGACAATGACGATGCGACCTTCGTGCTCGGCGATGCGAGCAATGCACCGTCGATCGAGGAGGCGATGCAGTTGCTGCGCCGTCCGGCACGGCCGGCCATCGCGCTCAATCTGCTGCGGGTGCCGCCGTCGGATCGGCCGGTGTTCTGCGCGAATCTGCTATTGCAGGTGCAGCGTTTGCGCACGCGCACCGGACGGCCGCACTGGCTCGTGTTCGAAGAGGCGCATCACGTGTTTCCCGCGCAATGGGCCGGCGCGAACCAGGCGATTCCGGAAGCGCTCGAAACGGCACTCGCGGTCACCGTGTCGCCCGAGCAGTTATCGCCGGTGTTGCTGCAGCAGGTCGGCACGGTACTCGCGATGGGCGACGGCGCCCATGCGGCCTTGCAGCGCTTTGCCGCGGCAAGTGGACGTGAGCCGCCAGCGTCGAGCGGTGACGGTGCGCAGCTCGCCAAAGGCGACGCGCTGTTATGGCGCGTCGGCGCCGCCGCGCCGCCGCAACTCGTGCGGCTCGAACCCGGTCGCAAGGAAAAGCGCCGGCATCGTCGCAAGTACGCGGAAGGGCTGCTGATTCCCGAGCGCAGTTTTTATTTTCGCGGCGAGCACAACGCGCTGAATCTGCGCGCGCACAACCTCGTGCTGTTCGTCGAGATTGCCGAGGGTGTCGATGCGGCGACATGGCAGTTTCATCGCCAGCGTGGCGACTATTCGCGCTGGTTCGAACAGCAGATCGGCGACGCGGACCTGGCCGACGAAGCACGCGGCATCGAGCAGGACAGCGCGCTCGATGCGGCGCAAAGCCTCGCGCGCATCCGCGCGGCGATCCACGCGCGCTACACCCAACCGGAGAATCCTTCGCTGCCCGCGGTGTTGACCGGCTCGCCGCAAAGTCGCGACGAGCCCGACGCGCGTCAGTCCGACGCCGATCCGCGGCCGTGAGGCGGGATTGCAACGCGCCCCGCGCACGTTGCCCGCCGGGCACGCGTTATGCGCAACTCCGGTCAAAGCGGGCCGATGCAACGGACCGAAGGAGCCGAACATGCGTGTGCAGGCGATAGAGATGGCCGACTTCCTCGTAAGCTGGACCGTCATCAGAGATTCGGAGGGTGCTTTTCAATGGATCGTGCTAGTGACCGAGCGCGGCGGCGGGCATGGCACGGTCTTCGAGCGACGTGGGACGTGTGGCCACGTGTCGTGGGGCGACGCGCAGGACATCGCGGCCGAGAATGCGCGCCGCGTCGCGGCTACGCTCGTCGAACCGGGCACGCTCGACAAGGCGACACAGCGGCGCGGGCGGACGCCGGCGGCGCCCGGCGCGAATCGTTGATGCCCGCTTGCGTCAGTCGTTCGCGCATCCGCTACTCATACTGCCGCCGCGTCCGTTCCGCGCGACGCGACTTCGGCAGGCTGCGCCGCAACGCGAACAATAAGGTCGATCCCAGCAGCAGCGCAGCGATCGGAAAGGTGCCCGCCGCATTCACCGCAATGTTCATCGGACGCTCTCCGAGCAACTGCATCCGGCGGCGCGTCATCGCGGCGCCGAGCGACTGCAGTTCGCTTTTCAACACGCGCTCGGCGTCGGGCAGCAGGATGGTTTCCTCGTCGGCGACGTGATGGGCGACTTCGCGGATCAGTTGAAAAAACAGCCCGTCGTAGGCGGCGTTTTCAGGGCCCATTGCGCGCAGCTTTGCGATCGTCGCGCGCATCTCGTCGTGCTCGGAACGACTTTTCGACAATGTCTCGTCGTTGCCTAGCGCGCGGTCTAGCGCCGGGTAGAAGATTTCTTCCTCCAGTTGCGCGTGGATTTCAAGCGCGTCGCACACGCCGTTGACGATCGCGCGTTTGCGCCACCACGGCGTGGACGCGTGGTATCGGTGCGAAGCGGCGAGCACGTGCATATGGTCGAGGCGGATCATCGACGTAATCGATGGCGACAGCGATGAGGCGTCGTTGGGCATGGCGTTTCTCCACGGAAAGGGTGCTCGCGGGTACCGCATGCGCCATTCCTGATGCCCCACAATGGGTCAATCGTGCGCCAGTGCCCGCTAGCGGAGCTCTTTGCTGCTCGACAGTGCGCTCAAGGCGGAGTCCGTGGCATCCGCTGCACGGGCGAACAGATCGTCGACGATTCGGCGCGCCGCGCTATATCCGCCCATCACCGCATCGGCTTCGGTGTCGAACGGCCGGCCGCCCGCAATGTCGAAGCGCAGCGGCGAGAACGTGGCAACCGCAGCACCCGCCTGATAGATGTGAACCACCGCCGCATAGCGCGTGCGTACCGCCGCGCGCCCTGCGGGGCGCAACGTGAAACCGGCCTCGACGGTTACCTCGATCGTGAACCCGTGGTATTCGTAGGTCCGCATCATCATGTCCTTCGTTGCGTGAGTGTGTGATCGCGCCGCTGCGCGACGATCATGCGCGATGGCCGCGGCGCTCGCTGCGTGCTTCGAGCGTTGCGAGCCGCGCGAGCAGCAGCCGCGCTTGCGGTTGCAGCGCCGGCGGCAGTTCGGCATTGGCCTCGATGCGCGCGCGCCAGTAAGCCGGCCTTGCAACTATCGTGCCCTGCCAGTCGAGGCAGTCGCGTTTAACGAGTTGTTCGAGGCGCTGGACCATCGTGCTGATGTGCTTCAATTCGTTGGCGGCGTCGTTATAGTTACGCGGGGCTTTCACAGGTTCTCTCCAATTTGTTGTTAGTCGTTGTCGTGGGTCAGCGTTTCGACCATACCGCGTCGCTCGCTCGACGGGCCTGTGCCGCCTCAACGTTTTCGCATCAGGGTTTGAAGCAACGATTCGCCGTGGTTCGTCACGCGCGGACGATGCGCGCCTGACGGTGTGCTTTCGAGCGCGACCAGGCGGCGCTCGAGCAGCGCGTTGAATTCCTCGCGCTCTATATCGGTGGACTCCGGCGATGCCTTCACCAGCATCAAAACCGCAAATTCATGAGGGCTCAGCATGGTCTTTCCGGAGCGGTCAATTTTTCACGGAACGTACGTTTTTCGCGTTGTCGACAGTAAGTCGTGCCGGTCTGTCGACGTGTCGGAAAACGCCGGAATCAGCATACGCTGGCAACCGCAAAAAGGTGCATCCAGGCGTGTGTCCGAAACTCTCAGATTGCGGACAGCCATACGGGGACACGCGACCCCGCCTTCGCGCGAATTCGAAGAAACCTGTTCGCGGCCGATTTGGCGTAGCGTAGTCAATGTGAATGGCGGTTGAAGGAGGGCACAATGCCTGACGTCCGACGAGGCTGCCCTCGCGCCATCGATGCGCGGGAGCACGAAAATTCCGCGAGGTGCGATCCCAACCGCGACGCGGCGCGCGCTGCGAAAAACCGTCGTGCGGCGGCGCTGCGCACATCGCTCGTCATGACATTCGCGATCGCCGCGACGGCCGCGTGCGCGACGCCGCCCGAACGCGGCACCGCGCAGCCTTCGGGTCAACCGACCTGCAACGTGGCCGGCAAGTTCTGCAACACGTTTTTCGGACCTTGACGATACCCGCGGCAGCGCCTCGAGCGATCACCCGACCTCGTTGCTGCGCGGGACTTCGCTGCCTATTTCGGCGCCGGTCGTCGGATCGCTCGATGGGTCGGAGCGCAGACGCGTGGCCATCGCAGTCACGGCGGTTTCCTGCTGCGCTTCGAGTCCCACCGACGCACTGCCGTCGCCGCCATCCACCGCCGGTTCACCGGTCTGTATCGTGAGACCGGTGCCGCTGTTCCACGGTGTGTTGATCACTGCTCCGTCGTGCGACATCTTGTAGTAGACGCTCGCGAATTCCTGTCTCGGCGGCAGCTTGCCCGGCGGGAAACTCGGCGTGATTGCATACAGCGCCTTCTCGAACGACTTTTGATGCGCGACTTCGCGGGTCATCAGAAAGCCGAGCGCTTCGCGCACGCCGGCATCGTCGGTCACGTTGATCAGCCGTTCATAGATGATCTTCGCGCGCGCTTCGGCGGCGATGTTCGAGCGCAGGTCCGCGGTCGGCTCGCCGATCGTGTCGATGTACGCGGCACTCCACGGGACGCCGCCGGAGTTCGTCAGCGGCGGTCCGCCGCCGTATAGCACCTGCGTAAGGTGACTGTCGTTGCCCGCGCCGTTGAGCTTGCGATAAAGCTCGGCCTGCGCCTCGACCGCTTCGGCGAGTTCGCCCTTCGCGCCGCGATTCAACATCGCGACGATCGAGCCGATGATCTCGAGATGGCTCAGCTCTTCGGTGGCGATATCGAACAGCATGTCCTTGCGCCCGGGGTCTTCTTCGGCAACGGCCTGCGTGAAGTAGCGCATCGCGGCGGCCAGTTCGCCTTGCGGCCCGCCGAACTGCTCGAGCATCAGATTCGCAAGCCCGGGATTGGTCGTGCCGACGCGGACCGTGTATTGCAGCCTTTTGTTGTGCATGAACATCGTGACCTCCATTGGAGTTGGTACTGTGGGTCTTCCAT
>NZ_WHNQ01000120.1 GCF_009362785.1 Paraburkholderia atlantica | reverse complement strand
GACCGCTCGGCGGGAAAGGCGACCATCGTCACCAGCCAGTTACCGATTGAGCACTGGCATGGATGGATCGGCGACGAGACCATCGCCGACGCAATGCTCGACCGCCTCATGCAGCGTCATCATCGGATCACGCTTACCGGTGGTTCCCTCAGAAAGGCATCCCCAAAACCCAGCGTCCTGGAGCCCGAACTCGACCAGAACTAACAAGGAAATCTACAATCGACACCGCGCAACGCCCAACCCCGCCGAATCGGTCACGTTCCCGAAATTGGCGGTCACCTTCGCCGAAATACGCACTGAGCAAATCTACCTCCTGTGCGCTCTTGCGTCTCGTATACCTTAAGGCATTGCTGATCAAGTCCACCGCATAGCTACTCGGAGCGTTATAGAGCGGAGTGGATAAGGAAGGCAGAACAGGATGAAGCAGCAGACGCTGGCGATGGAAGCTGACGAAGGTGCGGGTTTCGAGAGGCACCGCAAACGGACGCGGCGCGATGAGTTTCTCGATACGATGAATGCAATTACGCCGTGGGCGGAGTTGTGCGCGGTGGTCGAGCCGCATTACCCGAAGCGCGGCAATGGCCGCCCGCCGATTGGCCTGGAGCGCATGCTGCGCATCCATTTCATCCAGCACTGGTTCAATCTGGCCGATTTCGCCTGTGAAGAGGCGCTTTACGATAGCGCCAGCCTGCGTCGCTTTGCGGGAATTGATCTGGGCCGCGAGGCGGTACCAGACGCCACCACGCTGCTCAAATTTCGTCGTCTTCTCGAAACCCACAAACTGGGCGAGAAGCTGTTTGCCGAAGTCGGCCGGGTGCTTCAGTCCAGCGGCATGAAAGTCAAGAGCGGCACGATCGTGGATGCCACGATCATCGGTGCGCCGAGCTCAACGAAGAATGAGCAGAAGTCGCGCGACCCGGAAATGCATCAGACGCGCAAAGGCAAGCAATGGTACTTCGGCGCGAAGCTGCATATCGGCGTGGACAGCCAGAGTGGCCTGGCGCACAGCGCAGTGCTCACGCCAGCGAACGTGCATGACAAGCATCCGCTGCCGCAATTGCCGCACGGTCAGGAGCGGCGGGTCTACGGTGACAGCGCATACGCCAGCCAGAAGGCGCTGATCCACAGCAAAGCGCCGAAGGCGCGCGACTTCACGAATCAGCGCACCCGCCGCGCGGGTGAAGTCGATGAGGTGCAGCGCGGCAAGAACCGCAACAAGTCGAGGATCCGCGCACGCGTAGAGCATGTCTTCGCGGTGGTCAAACGACTGTGGGGCTTCACGAAGGTGCGCTACCGCGGGTTGGCGAAGAATGCGAATCGGGCCTTTGTAGCTTTGGCGCTCGCCAACGTCTACCTGTCGCGCACGCGATTGATGACACAGGTGCGCCCGTAATGGGCAAAAAGCGGGCAAAACGCCCGCGTGCAATGCCCGCAAGGGCCAAAAACCAAAGGATGACGGTCGGCTTCACGACCTGAACACCTCTACATCGCCGACACGTCGCAAATTCAGCTGCTTGTTCAGCGTAGCCTTAACGTGACAACGCCATCGAAAGGCATCGAGCCAGAACTCGGCGGTTTTCTGGGGTGTTCATCATCGTCATGTGGTCACCCGGAACGGACACGGCGTGAATGGCTTCAGCACGCAAAACCCTGTCCCACCCCCGCAACGGCGAACTTGCTTCCTGACCTATTGAACCTCGTGCACGACGGCTGCGGACAGGTCCGTTGACATAAAACTGGTTGATCTCGATTCCAAGAGATGGAGCTTCATACAAGTCCAGTGCCCTTTGAAACTGCGCGGCCTTTTCATACGTCAGAAGAAGGCTTTCTAGATCACGGTCCTGGGGTATCGCCCCAATTTGCTGCGCCTTTTGAATCAGTTGGCCAATCGAGCTGTTTGCAGCAAATCGTTCTAAGACCTGGAAGCTGTCATCTTCCAAGAATTCCATAGAATCCAGCAGCACTTCCCGTGCCATTTGGGTCGGCGATAAGCTTCGTCGATTTGCAGGTAACGCAGCATCCATGAAGGCCATGAATGACACAGCTTCATTCAGATTCACTAAGTGCTGCGCAATCGCGTAAGCCAAGATTGCCCCTGATGAGTATCCAGCAAAGCGATACGGTCCATGTGGCTGGATCTCTCTAACTGCTAGCATTACTTCCGCCGCTATTGCCTCAAGAGTTAGCGGACGTTCGTCGTCGAAATGCGGCCATGGCAAAGCACAGACCGGACAGTCGACGTCCATTTCCTTCACAAGGGGGAGGACATAGGAACAATCGCCCAATCCTGTGGGAACAAAGAAGAGAGGTGGCTGTGATCCCGTTTCCAGAACGGAAATCACTTGCGGACTGCTGGGCTGTCGCTTCAAATGAATCTTCGATGCGAGCTCCCTCAGAACAGAGGCTTGGAAGAGGTCGGCAGCGCTAAACGTCAGCCCAGCTTTTTGTGCTCGACTGATCAGCTGCACCGCCAAGAGCGAGTGCCCGCCGAGCGCAAAGAAGTGGTCGTGGCGTCCGACCCGCTCCACACCGAGAAGCTCGGCCCAGATCTGCGCCAGCACCGTCTCCATCTCGCCCTGTGGCGGCGCATAGGCGCGATGCGCATACGCCTCATCGTCCGGCGCCGGCAGCGCCGTGCGATCGAGCTTGCCATTCACCGTCAGCGGCAGCGCCGCCAGCCGCACGAACGCCGATGGCACCATGTAGTCTGGTAGCTGCGCACTTATGTGTGCGCGCAAGGCGCCGGCAAGTTCGCTTCCATCCAACCCGTTCGAAGCTGCTTCAGGCGCACACACCACATAGGCCACCAGCCGCTTCTCGCCGGCACCGGCCTGCTGCGCCACCACCACCGCATCGCGCACCCAGGCATGCTCGATGAGCCGCGCCGCAATCTCCCCCGGCTCGATGCGGAAGCCGCGGATCTTCACCTGGTCATCGTTGCGGCCCAAAAACTCAAGATTGCCGTCCGGCAGATAGCGCGCCAGATCGCCAGTGCGGTACAGCCGGTCGCCCTCGACAAAGGGACTGGCGATGAACCGCTCCGCGGTCAGCTCGGGCCGGTTCAGATAGCCTCGCGCCACCCCCGCCCCGCCGACGTAGAGCTCCCCGACCGCGCCAAACGGAACCGGCGCACCGTGTCCGTCAAGCAGATACACCCGCGTGTTCGCGATCGGACGGCCGATCGGGACAATGGCGCCATCAAACTCATCCGGACAACTCCACGCTGTCACGTCGATCGCAGCTTCGGTCGGACCGTACAGATTGTGCAGGCCCGTCCAAGGCAAGAGGCGCCGAACCTTATGCACACTGGCGGCAGGAAGCGCCTCGCCGCTGCATAAAACACGCCGCAGCGACGTGCAGTGGTCAACACTCTTCGCATCCATAAAACTGACCAGCATGGATGGCACGAAGTGAACCGTCGTGATGCGCTCGCCGATGATCAAGTCAATCAATGCAGCGGGATCTCTGTGCGCATCCGGAGGCGCCAGCATCAGGGTTGCCCCTTCAAGCAAGGTCCAGAAGAATTCCCAGGCAGAGACATCGAAGCTAAACGGGGTCTTCTGCAAGACGACGTCAGCCGTATTGAGTGCATAGGCCTTTTGCATCCAGATCAGGCGATTAACGATAGCCCGATGCTCATTCTGTGCCCCCTTGGGCGTGCCGGTGGATCCGGAGGTGTAGATCACATAGGCGAGATGGCGCGAGGTCAGGCCGAGCGCACGCGGGTCCGGATCGGAGAACGGCAGGTTCGCCCACTCCGGCGTGGCCGTCTCCAGATCGACCGCTATCACATCAGTCAGCACCTCGGGGCCAAGTGCGGCGCGGCCGGCCACATCGCAAAGCAGCAGCTGCGGAGCGGCATCGCCCAGCACCTGGCGCAGCCGCTGAGACGGATAGGCCGGATCCAGTGGCAGATACGCGCCCCCCGCCTTGAGGATCGCCAAGAGCCCCACCACCATCGCCGCGCTGCGCTCCACGCAGATCCCCACCGGCTGGTCCGGCCTGACTCCGAGTGCGACCAGATGATGGGCCAGCCGGTTGGCCCGCGCGTTGAGCTCCCCATAGCTCAGTCTCTCGTTCTCATGCACCAGCGCCACCGCCTCCGGTGCCCGCCGCACCTGCGCCTCGAACAGCTGATGGATGCACCGCTCCGACGGATACGCCGCTTCCGTGCGGTTCAGCTCCTCCAGCAGATACCGGCGCTCCGCCGCCGGCAGGATGTCGATGCGCTCCACCGGCTGCCCCGCGTCCGCAACCATCGCCCGCAGCAGCGCCAGCAGATAACCACGCTGCCGCTCGATCGTCGCCTGATCAAAAAGTGCCGTGGCATAGTTCAGTGTTCCAGCGATCTCCTCGCCATGCTCGCTAAGGCTCAGCTCCAGATCGAACTTGACCTGATCGAGCCCGTCGGCAGCCTCCACACTCAGCCCGGGAAGGTCGAACGACGGACCTGCGTGGTTCTCCCAAGCCAACATCACCTGGAACAATGGCGTGTGGTCAAGCGCCCGGGGCGGCCGCACGATCTCCACCACCTGCTCGAACGGCAGGTCCTGATGCTCCTGCGCAGCCAGCGTCGTGCGCCGCGTCCGCTCCAGAAGCTCCGACACGCTTGGCTCGCCCGACAGGTCCACCCGGAGCGCCAAGGTGTTGACGAAGAAGCCGATCAACTCTTCGATCTCCCGGCG
>NZ_WHNQ01000119.1 GCF_009362785.1 Paraburkholderia atlantica | reverse complement strand
GCTGGGCGGGTCGGTGAGGTTTTCGGGGCAGCCTGAGCCTTCTGGACGTCGACGAGGTGTGGCTCGAACGGGGTGTCGCGGTCACTATGAGACGATCCGCTGATGGCGCGAGAAGTTTGGCGCTCGATTCGCCCAGCGCGCCAAAGCAGCGCTGCCCAAGCCGGGCAGAGGGCATCCGGACGGGATGTTCGTGACGCTGCGCGGCAAGCGGTATCTGTTGCGCGGAGCACGGCGCTGAACTCGACGTGCTGGTGCAAAATCGGCGCGATAAGGCCGCAGCAAAGCGCTTCTTCCGGAAGGGGTCGATCGGGCTCGGAATGAGCGTGCCTCGATGTCGCGCAGGCTGAGCTGAAACCGGAAGTACCACCGGACTGCGTGGCTGATGACCGCCACCGGAAAGCGGTGATCGTGGTAAAGCGACTTTGCATTCTTCATCCCACGACGTTACTCGACCATCCCGGCAACGTGACAGTGCCGACCAAGCGAGACTACTGAGAAGCAGGTCATCAAATTAATTTATGCCTGCGCAAGTCTTATTGAGGTCTGTTTTGCTATATCTGATCAATATATCTAAAGCGCAGTTGGTTTCCTAAGGCATTTGACGACACAATTGCGACACAATGACTCGCCTACAATATCCAGCAGACTTTCTGTTAAGGAAACCTTAATGACTGGACCAAATGCATCGAAATTCTCATCAAGCTCAACACCAACTGTTGGCGCACAACACTGTATGAGATCGCCATCATGGAGGAATCTTCTGCCGGGGCGAGGACAAATGGCAGTCGGCACGGCGTCCGTCGATCAAATTTTTTGCTGGCAAGGAATCTCGCGAAAACACTTTGGGCGCTAGCACAAGCTTCTGAGCCAGTCCTGTCGGCATCGGTGTTCTCAGCCCCCATCAAGGACCTCTTCAGTTGTAACACCCGGTTAGCAAGGAAACGCTGGAAATGAAACGCCTAGCGTGGGCGATCGGAGAGGACGCTCGAAATACCTTTCGGACGCTCATGCATACTGCCACGGGACGACCCCGCGCGGCCGAATGGCCGGCGCGTCGTCGTGATAGATAGATGCCAGGGGATATCAAGACCAGTCCATCGGATCACGGCAAGGCGCGGAGAACGTTTCCTGCGCAGTAGCCCGTCTCCAGCTCCAGAGCGGTCGCCCGCTGATTTTCCCTATGTGCGAGCACTCTCCTAGTGTATGCCGGCGGGGACGCGCGCACTGCTTAGGTTGATTGACGGGAGACGGCGAAGTCCGCGCTATGTATTGGCATCGTTCCGGTTTCTTTTTTTCGAGCGACCGGCCATTTTCTTGATAGAAGGCTATTCGCAAGCCTTGATCGAAGCCAACAACCTGATTGGAGTCTCGACTCGTGAATCTTCCAAAACGCATGCTCGTCGCCAATGTCGCGTGGGCCCAAGAAATGGGACGGCGCGAACCAAACTTGTTTCGCGCGCTAGCCATGGGGCAGAAACCGCAAGTGCTCTGGATTGGCTGCTCAGATAGCCGCGTACCCGCCGAAACCATCACCCACTGCGCGCCGGGGGATCTTTTCGTTCATCGCAACATCGCTAACCTTCTTCATCTCGACGACGACAACACCATGAGCGTGCTCGAATATGCTGTGTGTGAGCTGCGGGTCGCGCACATCATTGTCTGCGGGCACTACGGATGCGGGGGCGTGCGCGCCTCGCTACTTCCACCAGCCGACACCCTGCCGCACTTCAACCGCCGCATCAGGCCGCTTTGCGCACTCGCACACACGCATCACGCGGCGCTCGCTCGCCTGCCATCGGAAGAGGCACGCATCAACCGGCTCGTCGAACTTAATGTACTCGAACAGGTACGCCTGCTGCGCGAGCATCCGCTCGTGCGTGAGCGTGCACCCTCTCCCCTTGTGCACGGCTGGATCTTTTCACTGAACGACGGCCAGTTGCGCGAACTCGAGTCGGGCTTCGAGCCTGAAACAACGAAGGCAATCGCCCCCGTCTGACCCGTCTCTCCAGATCGCTCCGCTTACCTCGTTCACCAAAAAATCGCAGTCGCACAAATTTGGCGGCGGGATATCCACCCTTCACTATTTTTCGCTTCCATCATGACTTCGAGAGCTTTCCCGTCTGCGCTTCTACGTGACCTCGCTGCCGGCGCTGTAGTCTTTCTCGTCGCGCTGCCGTTGTGTCTCGGCATTGCAGAAGCCTCCGGCGCAGAGCCGCTAGCCGGGCTGGTGTCTGGCATCGTTGGTGGCATCGTCGTTGCTTTGCTCAGCGGATCGCCCCTCAGTGTGAGCGGCCCCGCCGCGGGCCTCGTCGTGATCGTCGTCGACGGCATCGGGCGTCTCGGTAGTTTCTCTGCATTCCTTATTGCATTGCTGCTCTCGGGTGTCATCCAGTTCGGCTTCGGCACGCTTCGGGCCGGCCAGCTCGCCTCGTATGTGCCCACACCCGTCATCAAGGGAATGCTCGCCGCCATCGGACTGCTGCTGATCGTCAAGCAGATTCCACTTGCAGTCGGTCTGACGTCGGGTCGCAACACCGAATCGTTGGCAGGCGCGCTTGCATCCATCTCGCCCATCGTCTGCACTGTCGCCGCCATCTCGCTCGCCATCCTTGCGGCCTGGGACACGCGTACATTGAGACGCTTCGCGCTAGTGCGGTTCGTGCCCGCGCCGCTTGTCGTCGTAGTTGCGGGCGTAAGCGCGACGCTGGTGTGCGGCGCGCTAGGCGCCACGCTCGCGTTGCCACCTGAGCACCGCGTAGCGTTGCCGGCCATCAAATCGTTCGCGGCGCTCGGCGACGCCTTGCATTTACCTGAGTTCGGGTTGAGCTTCGCGCGCCTTGAGGATCCGGAAATATGGATCGTCGCCTTGACGCTTGCCGTTGTCGCCAGTCTAGAAACGCTCCTGAGCCTCGAAGCCGTCGAGCAGATCGACCCGCAGCGTCGCGTCGCACCACCGAATCGCGAACTCAAAGCGCAAGGGGTCGGCAATATGGTGGCAGGTGTCATCGGGGGATTGCCCATCACATCCGTCATCGTCCGCAGTTCGGCCAACGTCCACGCCGGCGCGCGAAGCCGGCTCTCCGCAATCATGCACGGCGTGCTGCTCCTCGTCAGCATGTTCGCGCTCACGGATGCGATCAACCTGATTCCGCTCGCGAGTCTGGCGGCCATTCTCATTCAAACCGGCTACAAGCTCGCCAGACCGTCGCTGTTCATTACGCTCGCGAAACAGGGAGCGGCATCGTTCACTCCATTCATTGTAACGATCGCCGGGGTGCTCGCCATCGATCTGCTCACTGGAATTGTTCTCGGCGTGCTGTGCAGCGCCGCGCTCGCGTTGTGGGCGAATCTGCATCGGCCTATTGCCCTCGCGCGACACGACGACCATTTCCTGCTCTCGTTTCGCAAAGATGTGTCGTTTCTCGGCAAGGTGGCGCTCAAGGAGATGCTAGCGCATATCCCGGATCGGGCGACCCTCATCGTCGACACAACCCGCGCCGATTTCATCGACCACGACGTGCGCGAACTGCTAGACCGTTTCATTGCCGAGGCGCCACTGCGGTCGATCGCGGTGGAGGTGCGAGACGCCGCTACGGTGCTACCTTCTGCACCGCGCTCAAGTGTCTGACCGCACGCCAACAGTGGATGCGATCCATGACGAACGGGTCTAGCAGGCCCGATCGTCATTGCGAGAAAACTGGGACTAACGCGTCCAAAAGTTGCGATGGGAAGCGAATTTTCGCCAGCACGTAGCGCTGCTCGATCAGCCAGCGAAACAATACACGGGAACTGATAGTGCATAGGCGATGGAATTCGGCGACACCTCGCCTGTGAACGGCAGCCATTCGGGCTACGATCGCGGTCGTGCCGGCGCCCCCCCAAGGTGCGGGAAGTGGGATGGCGCAGAAGCGCACGATAACCGGTCGCATCCGCGCTCGCGCGCGAAGATAGCGCTTTACCGCGCTCGACGATCGCCCACAGCAGTAGTCGCCCGGCCTCCCGGCGATAGACGCGCTGAGGCGTTGTCACATTAAGATATTTAGTTCGCAGTAGTTCGCTGAACAGAGCTTTCCTCAGGAGCAGGACGGATTTTGGTTAAGCTCCGTAAAACGATGCTAGGTGGCAAAGCGCTCGCCGAGATGTTTTCGGTAGAGCGACGCACGCGGTAGCTGTCATTTGAGGGCGAAGGATTTTGTCAAGTTGACGGGAGTAGATTGCCTTTGTCGAAGGAAGCATAGTTATCCCTATCAGACGGCTTTCCCGGATGCGGTAGGGACGGTCCAGCCATGCCATGTGGCGAAACGTTCCTGGAGCACGGCACGATGATATGCGGCGTTCATCTGACGTCTGGGCAGCGCGAAATGCTGCCGAATCGGGCCGAAGCATGAGCGAAACGCCTGCGTGCCACGCCCATCACGAAACCCGCACATCTGGCGTTCGCGCCTGCCGGTCGGCTGGTGGATGGTTCTCGGCACGGTTGTTCAGGCGTGCAGCCGCTTTGACGAAAACGTGCTTCACATGCACGAGCTCGGGCATATCAGCCTTCGCCGCCCCATCGCTGCACAGGCGGTCGGTCGCGATCTTGCGCGGCAACGGATCTGAACGTGGCACATTCCGGAAGAAGCGCTTTGCTGCGGCCTTATCGCGCCGATTTTGCACCAGCACGTCGAGTTCAGCGCCGTGCTCCGCGCAACAGATACCGCTTGCCGCGCAGCGTCACGAACATCCCGTCCGGATGCCCTCTGCCCGGCTTGGGCAGCGCTGCTTTGGCGCGCTGGGCGAATCGAGCGCCAAACTTCTCGCGCCATCAGCGGATCGTCTCATAGTGACCGCGACACCCCGTTCGAGCCACACCTCGTCGACGTCCAGAAGGCTCAGGCTGCCCCGAAAACCTCACCGACCCGCCCAGC
>NZ_WHNQ01000118.1 GCF_009362785.1 Paraburkholderia atlantica | reverse complement strand
GCGAGCAGCGAACCCGCCGGCATGACCAGATCGTCAGATACATCGAGGACAAAGGCATCTATGCATTTCACAAGAAATACGGCTACGGTGTGCGCTCGCTGGTCGAGGCACAGATCTCGCGCATCAAGCGCTGCATCGGCGAGCGCCTGCTGACGCAGGAGCTTGCGTCGCAGGAAGGCGAAGGCATCATCATCGCCAACCTGCTGAACCGGTGGGATGCCTTCGGCAAACCGGTTTGCGTCAAAAATGCATAGTCGCGTCCATGGCACGGGAACTCGTACCCATCCGGACAAAGCCCATGCGCAGCGAGAAGACCGACGACGGCAAGTTGCGCCGCATTGCCCAGACCTGTCGAACGCTGGAGCAGGCCCACCTCTTCAACGACGGAAACGCTCGGACGATCGGCTTCCTGCTGCTGAACAGGTTGATGCTGAATGCGGGCATGTCGCCCGCGCTGATGGCCAACCCCAACGAGTTCGATGGCTTCTCCATCCGCGAACTGGTGCAGAGCATCAGGCAAGGGCAGGAGCACTTCGCCCAGTACACCGGTCATCCGTTCTGAGGCATTGAATTTTGCGGATGGCCGCAACAAGGACACGCGTTCAACGGCTTCACGCCGACGTGCTGCAGAACGCCGACCGCCACCGCGCGCCCGACATGCCCATCATCATCGGGCTGTGCGCCGACGAGACGAACGCGCGCGTCGAGCTGCACAAGGAAGGCGAGGCCATCGCCGGCGGGCTGATCGACAAGATATTCGAGTGCGGCATCTCGGGCGGCGACGAGATCGAAAGCGACGCCGCCCCCCCCAAGCGCGGACAGGGCCTGTTCGTCGCCAAGACCTACATGGCCAAGATGGGCGGCACGACGCGGCCAAGAGCGCGGCCGGCGAGGTGCGCTTCATACTGACGCTGCTGCGCGCGAAGGCCTGAGACGCTCAGTCCGCGCGCGATGCGGCGGGTGGTGGCTGCTTCGTGGCGGCCGATGCGTCTTGCGGCTGCAGGGCGGCGTCGGCCAGTGACGCGGGCAGCACCCAGTCCGCGACTCGCGGCGTCGGATCGAGCAGGCCGCGGGCCGCCGCCACGACCTCCGGCGCCTTGCGCGCCGCCTCGGCGAGTGGCATCTTCTTGGCCAGCTCCCGCGCCACCACGGCACCCATGATCTCGTTTCGCACCGTCGCGGGCAGGCTGCCGGCGCGTTCCTCGGCCTGCGCCACTTCCGTCTTCGACGGCTGGTCCCGCCTGGTGGCCGGCGCGTGCTCACGGTCCGCCTGCGCTTCCTGCCGTCTCTCGCGCGCCAGCAGCTCGCCCAGCGGCGCTTGCTCGACCCAGCCCTGGCCGCTCTTCACCCATCGCGCGGGCACGACCGGCTGGTCGGGTGCCCGGCGCAGGCCGGCCGCCGGACCGGCGCTCTTCCGGTGCCCGCCGAACGGGTTCATCGAGGCGAGCGCGTCGCGGGCCTTCGTTTTCAGGCCCTTGTATCCCTTCGCGGCGGCGCGCCTGAACGAAACCTCCTTGTCCATGGCCCTCTCGACGCGGCCGGCGAAGGCTTCGTCGACGCCCGACACGGCGTCCCACAGCGATTTCTCGTGCAAGGCCACGGAAGGCATTTCCCGCGGATCGCACTGGCCGGCGATGCCGGCGGCCAGCTCCTTGGCCTTCTGGAGCAGGCCCGCGTGTTCGGGGCCATGGCGATTCTTCACGGTGCCACCGCCCTGGTGTGACTTGTACCGGCTGTCGGATGCGAACACTGCCGGGCCGTCCGCCCAGGCGTCCATCACGATGGTGCGCTCCTTCTCGTCCGCTTTCCCCTCGGGGTCCGCTGGCGTCGTCTCCGCCCACGCGTGGTCGATGCCGACACCCGAGATAGCCTGGGACTGCTCGCCGGGGCGTAGGCGCGCCGCGTGCGCCGCGGCCGCGAGGTTGCCGTGCTCGCCGCAGTGGCCAGCCCCCGCCCAAATAGGGCGCGAGAGCGCGTCGCTCTCGACTTCGGGATCCTCCGCGAGCGAGCGTCCGCCCATGGATCGCCGGGTCGCCTCTGCGAGGCTGTCGCGGATGTCCTCGCGCACGTTGCCTCGGCCGGCCGGCATCAGGGCCCGGGTTTCGCGCACGCTCATGTCGGCGCGACGCAGTCGTTTCCGCTCGTCGCCCGTGATCTTGCGCCCCACGGCAGCGCGCGCCAGGAGGTAGCCCGCATGTGGCAGCTCCTCGGGCAGAAGTCGATCACGGGAACGGCGGGGCACCGTGCCGGCCAGCCCTTCCGGCGTCATGCGGGGCTCCGGCTCCTTGGCCGGCGCCGGCGCGTGCTCGGGGGCTTCGTCGATCGCCGCCAGCGGGGCCGGGGTGCCGAGCCCGGCTCCCGGCGCGCGCCCGCGCGGCGCGAGGCCCTTCGAGGCTAGGCTCGTGCGCGAGGGCAACGCCTGCAGGCGAGCGTCGGCTGGCCGGGGAGCGACCGGCGATGCCGCCGCCGCCGGCGTGTCAGTGCCCGGCGAGCTCGCGGGGCGCAAGTAGCGGGGCTGGATGCGGATCGACATCAGCGACAGCCGCGAGACGGAGCAGGGAACGGGGTCACGATGGCAGCTTCTTCGAACGCGATGAATCGATGAGGGTGACGAAGGATTCAAGACAGGCGTCCCGTCGCGTGCGCGACGGCGGCGTGTGGCCGTGGCGCGCCACGTGGACAATGCTTGCACCGAAGCCTCTCACCGGCTGCGCGCATTCCGAAGCCGGGCCGACGAATGCGAAGCGTCGAAAGCAGCCGGCCGGTGGGCCGCTGCCGCTAGGCGCGGGGCAAGGGGTTGAAACGGGCAATCCATTGCCAATGCCGGAAAGTCGCCCTCTCAACTGGTTGCGGGTTTTCTGAAGTGCGTAAATTTGTCTGCATGCCGCATGGGGACTGACTTTTAAAGGTCCGCATGGTCAGATCGGTGAAAGTCCGGATTTGCGGATGTAACGGATGACCGGAAGTCAATACAGGCAAGCGATTCCCACGAATTTGAGTCTTGACGGTGCGCGCGATGAAGCAGCCAATCACCGGCACGTCGCCGAATACTTCGCGAAGTTTTCGGGCTGCTGCAGCGAAGTGGGCGCCACGCGTGAGCACGTCGTCGAAGAGAAAAATAGCCGCAGGACGCTCGTCCGGCTTGCCTTTCTCAGGGTCGAAGGCCAGATCGGGGCATTGTCAACTTGTCGGCAGTGGCACGGACTACTGCGAAGAGTCAATCGCTCAGGAGACAGTCGACGGATTTTGAGCGATGTCGGTGAATTCGCGCCACGCAGCGAATCGGGATGCGAGTTGTTTGCGATAGCGTGAAGCCCGTAGCAGGTGTCGCTTGAGCGCGAAGTGCTGCCGGATCAGGCCGAAGCTGGAGAGAAAAGCCTGCGTGCGCTTCGGGGCACGAAATCCGCGCATGCGCCGCTCACGTTCACGCGTAGGCTGATGACTGTTCTCTGCCCGGTTGTTCACCCGGGCCGCAGCCTTGACGAAGACGTGTTTGATGTTTGCCAGTTCGGGGATGTCGGCCTTGGCTGCCGGGTAGCTGCGAAGCTGATCGGTGACAATCCTTCGTGGCGCGTCGACACAGGCGGCCAGCACGCGGTTGAAGAAGCGCTTTGCTGCGGGCTTATCGCGATGTTTCTGCAGCAGGATGTCGAGTCCGGCGTGGTGCTGGTCGACTGCCCGCCAGAGCAGATAAGGCTCACCGCGCAACGTAACGAAGACTTCGTCCAGATTCCATGTGCGCCCAGGCTTGCGGCGAGCAGCTTTGACGCGATGTGCGAAGCCCGCGCCGAATTTGTCGCACCAGCGGCGGATCGTCTCGTAACGGACAACGACACCGCGCTCGAACAGCAGTTCTTCAATATCACGCAGGCTAAGCTGGAACCGGAAATACCACCGAACCGCGAGACTAATGATTGCCGCCGGGAACCGGTGGCCGTGATAAAGCGATTTTCTTTTCTTCATCGTGACATCTTACGTGACTACCTCGCCAACGTGACAGTGCCCGCGCAGGAGCTTGCGGCGCGGGAAGGCGAAGGCGAAGGCGAAGGCGAAGGCGAAGGCGTAATCATCGCCAACCTGCTGAACCGGTGGAACGCCTTCGGCAAACCGGTTTGCGTCAAAAATGCATAGTCGCGTCCATAGCACGGGAACTCGTACCCATCCGGATAAAGCCCATCAGCTTGACATTGCCTTCTCTTTCAATCTGCGCCACAATTTTTCATCGACCGGGCCCCGATGTACGGTCGGTTCCATTCTTCCCAGAGACCGTTGGAATCTTTCCCACCGTTTCCCTAGTGGCTCCGGTGCAAATAGGTAGTGCGGTCGAAATAATCTTTATAGATTTGGATACCTTATCGATTGAACAGGACGGCGTTCCAAACCGCGGGCGCGGTGGTATCGCTGAGCCTGAGCGCGCAGAGGTCGAACTGCGCCTTGCGAATGCGATACATCAACTCGATGCCTGAAATCGTGATCGCGGCACTTCTGAACCGTTTGAATCCAGGCATCACGTTCGTTCTTGACTTGATGTGACGATGGTCCTGTTCGATCAGATTGTTGAGATACTTCGAAGAGCGCACCTTCGTGTCCTCGGGAAGCAGGCCGTCAATTTTCATCTCACGCACGGCCCGGTGCGACGCGGCATACCCATCGAGGGTGACCGTCTCCAGTGGCCGGCCTTGATGTTTGACCGCCTTGCCGAAAAAGGCTTTTGCCGCGGCCACATCGCGCTTTGCCCTGAGCATGAAGTCTACCGTCTGGCCGTCCCGATCCACCGCCCGATATAGATAAACCCATTTGCCCCGGATCTTCAGGTACGTCTCGTCAACCCTCCACGACCGTCCCGCAGACGTGGCAAAATGGTTCCAGCCCTTGACGAACTCGGGCGTATAGCGGCGCACCCAACGCAGAATCGTCGTGGGAGCCAGCGACAACCCTCGCTCAGCCATCATCTCGACGAGATCGCG
>NZ_WHNQ01000117.1 GCF_009362785.1 Paraburkholderia atlantica | reverse complement strand
TTGTTCTCGGCGCGTAACCGCGAGAGCTCCATCTGCTCGGGCGTGACCACCTTCGCTCCGGGACCGTTCAGTTTGCCGGCCTGCTCGGCCTTCACCCAGTTGCGCAGCGTCTGCTCCGACACGCCCAACTCGCGGGCCACTGCGCCTACGCCTTGCCCGTCCTTGACTCGTTGCACGGCCGCCGCCCGGAACTCCGGCGTGTACGCCTGTTTTGGTACCTTGAACATCTCTTCTTTCCTTCCTTTGGGTCGAGTTTACACACGACCTGCTGGAAGGCGAAATTTCAGGGGAAGCTCAGAATTGCCGAGTGAACCAATCCAGATTTCTGTCCGCACCCCACGGAAGAGATCCTATCCGACGCTGACGTGTCCGTCAGTCTGCAAACCCGGGGCTCGTCTAGCAGGCTGTTGAAAAGCACCTCGCCAGCGTTGAGCACTCTGTTTCATTGAGTCGCTGCGCCGGTTTGGTTGATGTCGATTTAATGCTCGAAGCCTTTTATTCAGGTGGACGCAATGCCATTTCCTCGCCGCCTGTCTAGCCTATGCCGCTTTCGCCGCGAGCGTGCGCATGTGAGTCAGGTTGTAGGCCGCCTGAATCAACAGGAAAAGCTGGTCAACTCGTTGCAGTCCCCCCAATATCGCCTGCACGAATCGTGCAGCCGTCTTGCTCCAGCCAAGACCTACTCAATGCAGTTGCGCTTGCGCTGACTGACGGCATAGTAGTCGGCCCAGCACGTTGTGCGCCCGTCGATGGCCGAGCCGCCCGCGCGGTCATTGTATTGTGCAGCATGTGGCGTCACACCATGTGCGCGGCACATTGCCGCGAAGCCGGCCGCGTCGTAGCTCTTGTCAGCACCTACCGTAATCGATGCATCGCCAAACCTCGCGGCGTCCGCAAGCATCTCGGCTGCTGTGTCCAGATCGGCTGTGCCATTAGCCTGCGTCACCTGTGGTTGAACACGAGTCCGTGCCGGCTATCAGTCAGTACGTGACCCATGTAGCAAAGCATCGCGCCCATGGCCCGACTCTTGCGAAACAACCGGGCCTGACTGTCCGGGCTGAATTCATGCGTGTCGTTGCTACGCTTCTCGCCATGCCAGTGCTCGTGAGAGCCGGCACCGCCGTCAGGTGGCGAGTCGTCATCCGACTTCGTGGAGTGGTCACAAACCGCTTCGTCCATCGCCAGTCCGACGAACCAGTGAAACAGCCTGTTGTAGGAGATTTGCTCCGTCAGCATGCGTTCGCCGCGAATCGAATACAGCACTTGCAACAGCAGCGCGCGAATCAGCTGCTGCGGCCCGATGCTCGGGTGTCCGCCCTTCACGTCGCTCTCGTACATGCGCGAAAAGACCGAATCCATGCGAGTGAGCGCATCGTTCAACCACAGCCGAATCGGTCGCAACGGGTGATTGCCGGAAGGAAATCATCCAGCCTGGACACTGTGAACATCGACTCGGTATAGCCGTCCGCTCTGCGCATCGCTTCAGCCTCAGTGTGTTGTCCGATTCTTCGTTTTCTAGGTTTACCCCTGCCGAGCGGATGACGTGCGCGCAGATACTTCAATCGCCTGCTAAGTCATCAGCGTTCTGGCGTTCAGATCAAAAGGGCGACATACCGAGTTCCAGTTTCGGGCTAGTAAGATGTACCTCTGGCTACTGATCGACTGTTTGGATCGGCTCGTCGTCATTTGGTCGAACGGCACCCGGACGCCGCGATCAAAGCGGTGACCGAGAGCGACGTGTTGCCCGTGATTCACTCAGATCCGTTGTTTGCACTATCGCCGGCCCTAGATGACACACGGATGCGCGATGCAATGCTCATCCTTCGAAGTTACACCACATCGACCGGCCGAGATGCTCGCACGGTGCACATTACATCGGCCAATGAGCAGGAGCATGCGTAGTCGAACGAACTCGCGCGTCAGACCCGGAAGGGGTAATGGGCCAGAGGGCGAAACGTGCATTCTAATTCATTTGCCTGTGGTATGCGGGTCAAGGCGCTGCGGCTATTCGACACGTGTGCGAGCAACGCATGGTTTGCCATCATCCGTGGCAGCTAACGCCCTCTAAATATGACATGCGCAATATACGCATCAAGACATGCTCGATGCTGATCACGGAAGACTGCTTGTGTCTCAGCGGCCAAGCAAAATGGTATCAGCGCATATGTAGCGCTTCTTCCTTGCGAATGCCTTTTGCTCAACAAGCAGCAGCCAATTCAGTTGACAGTGCAATGGGCCGGGCCATCGGTGTATTTGAAAACTACAGAAAATGGCAACCGGTACGGTGAAATGGTTTAACTATGTGAAGGGTTTCGGCTTCATTGCGCCAGACGAGGTGGCGATGACCTATTTGCGCACTTCTCCGAAATCCAAGTGCACGGTTTCCGCACACTGTACGCAAATCAGCGAGTGAGCTTCGATGTGAAGCAAAGACCTGCAGGCAAAGATCCGCCCGATTAACAACCGACGTCGCCAGCGGCTCTTGAGACGGCGCCGTGAACATCACACTTGTGGCGTACGGTCGACGACCACGGCCTCATCCGGTAACGCGTTTTTCGCTTCGAGTGACGATTGAAGCAGTGGGTGCATTTGCTTTCCCGACGGACTGAGCGAATATCGAACGTCGAAGGCCGACACCTCAGCTTACCCATCAAAGGCCTTTCCACAAATCTCCGTGCGTGTTCATGACCGCGCTGAACCTGGCACCAACCTACCCCGGAGGAGGCGAACTACAGATACGCTGGTCTCGATATTAGGATCGTACGCAGGACTTTCCATCATGCTTCGCCAGATCCAGCAGCACTTTTGCTCGACCTAGACTTAGAGCAAATTCCGAACACTACGAATACCAGGGCCACCCGCTCGCAGAAGGTTTCTTCAACAGACTGAAGAGCGAAACGAGTACGCATTTCACCATGCCGGGCTCCGAGATCGAAGCACCTCATGGTCCGAACGATACCAGTCCTACTGTGTCACTTAATCCATTTGCGACGAGCTGATACTGGCAGAATTGGATAGACAAGCTTCAGGCGCTTGCGATGAGGGAAGACATCGACGAACTTGACGCGCATTGGAATCATCTGCGCCAGAGCCATAGCACGCCGATTGTCACGCCGCCATAACGGGTTACTGTTCGCGGGTCAGTGTTGCCCCTGTCGCGCAGAGCGTCGAGCCGATGGCCACGCGCATTAACCCACGCGCGAGTGCGAAGCACCCGTCACTCCACCAAAGTAATTCCGGATCAGGTAAAGATACCACAGCAGACACACGCGCTTCTCCTCGACGCAGTCGCTCCTACGACGCTCGGGTGGTACGCGGCACTGATGCGTGATTAGATCCGGGCACCGGAACTGAGCTAGGCTAAAAATGGGCGCTACAAGGCCAGAACAGTCTGGCATTGACATGATTGTCGCGCTGCGACGTCTTGTTACTAGTCAAATGGATCAATTCAGATGGCGTTCGCTCGCGACCTCCAACGCTTATAGACAGAGCTTTCACATGACCATCAAAAATATTGCCTCCGGCATAAATAGTCTTTATTTGATGTGGTCGCCGCTATTGCGGTATAAACCCGAGTGCTAAATTTTATTCGCGAAGAATTTCAGATCTTCGAAAGTGACAATTGACTATCCCTTACACGCAATCACTTTTCACATCAAGATCTATTATAAAATTCATTATTTCATGCATAAGTGATTTATGGATGCCCCCTACAACATAGAGGATTCGAGACAATGAAGAAGAGCCTTTTCGTTCTTACGCTTGCGCTCGGCGCATCTTATCACGTGTCTGCTGCAACGTTCGAAGGCTGCCCGATGCGCGGCGAGATCAAGATGGCAGGGAGTGTGTACACCGCAACAGCCAGCGATAACGAGGGTATATGGCTAGGTATTGTGAAAGGACCGGACGAAGGTAGTATCAAGGAATTTTCCTCGGCCACGTTTTATCCAGCGCAGCTTGATAATGCTGGCACCGGTCAACCAGCGTTAGTCAAGTGCTCCTACGAACTTTCCAGGGGGGGCTATGTGAATCTACAGTACATACCTAGGTCTCCGCTACCGGCTTTGGATTTGCGCGATCTGAATCAATGGCGCAGAAAAAATGGCCCGTACAACCCTGACTATTACGAGTGCACTGATCCGGCCGCTTGGCGTTGTAGGTTCCTTGTCGTTCGACCGTCTTGAGCAATCGGTGAAAGCTTGAGCAGCTTCCAGTGGAAGACGTGTTGGTGCAATCGCAGAAGCCGTGACGTCTAGCGTATCTCGCAGCACTGTCAACTTGTCGGCAGTAGCGTGGACTGCGCCGAAGAGTCAATCGCTAACAAGACAGTCAACGGATTTTGAGCCATGTCGGCGAATTCCCGCCACGCAGCGAATCGAGATGCGAGTTGTTTGCGATCCAGATTCATCCAACACATTCAGCAACGTGACAATATCGTTAGAAATATTTAGGGAAGGTCTGCAAAAGTCCTGGCGTTGACGTCTCGGTGGACTATCCTGGGAGAATGCAGGTTTAAGGGGTACCTCGATGACACAGCCTGGTCTTGGTCTGGATCTTTCAACGAAACGCACGCGCAAGCGCAAACTTCTCGATGAGTTGAGGCGCGTTGTCCCATGGTCGAGGTTGATTGCGTTGATCGAACCGCACTATCCAAGGGGTAAGACTGGAAGGCCGCCGTTTCCTATTGCGACGATGCTGCAGATCCACTTCATGCAGCAGTGGTTTGGTCTGTCAGACCCGGCGCTGGAAGAGGCGCTTTATGACGTGCCGCTGTATCGTGAATTTGCTGGGCTGGACGAGGGTATGACGCGTTTGCCGGACGAGAGCACGATTCTCCGGTTCCGTCACCTTCTCGAAACGCACGGCCTGGCTGCGCAGATGCTCACGCTGGTCAATGAGATCCTGAGCGAGAAAGGCTTGATGCTGAAGGTGGGGTCGGCGGTCGACGCTACCTTGATTTCCGCACCCACTTCGACGAAGAACGGCTCTGGTACACGGGACCCGGAAATGCACCAGACGAAGAAGGGAAATCAATGGTACTT
>NZ_WHNQ01000116.1 GCF_009362785.1 Paraburkholderia atlantica | reverse complement strand
GGCACTGCCACATCGCTGCTCGCGACGGGCACCCGAGCATTCCCTTCGGCTTGTTCCACCCAACGTCGGAGCAGGTTTGCGTTCAGCCTGTGATCCAGGGCGATGGCCGCAAGCGATACACCCGGTCTTCGGCAGGCTGCCACCACCTGGGCTTTGAACTCGACGCTATATCGCCGGCGTCGACGCCTTCCAACCGGTGCCTCTTCTTCGATAGTGTTCACGTGTCCACCTATTTAAGTGCACACGATGCTCCCAAGACCTTCAACGCTACTCAAGACGGGATGGCCGGGCGCTTACGCCGGACCCACTCAGCCGCGTTCAAAGCGAAAGTGGCGATGGCGGCGGTCAAGGGCGAGCGCACGCTGTCAGAATTGGCGCAGCAGTTCGATGTGCACCCGAAGCAGATTACGGAATGGAAGCGACAGTTGCAGGAGCGCGCTGCAGACGTAGTCGGCGCAGGAGGCACGGTGTCGAGCGAGCCGCTAATCGATTTGAGGGAGCTACATGCGAACATCGGCCACCTCACCCTGAAGAACGATTTTTAAGCCGCGCGCTCAACAAGGCGGGATTGCGAGTGCAAAGCCATGATCGATCGTACGCGCGCATTGCCTGTCTTGCAGCGGGCGCGACTCGTCGGCATCGCGAGATCGAGCGTGTATTACCGGGCGCAGCCGGTGAGCGAAGCGGGCCAGTTGCTGATGCGCCGAATCGACGAACTGCACTTGGAGTTTCCGTTTTCCGGCGCGCGGATGCTGGCAGGACTGCTGCGTCGCGATGGACACGCGATCGGCCGTCGGCACGTACGCACGCTGATGAAGCGCATTCCATCGAGGCGCTGTACTGCAGGCCGAATACGGGCCGACGCAATGCGCGGCTGCCGCGCGTCAAACAAGATGAGAACAACGTCAGTCAGGTCACCGACGAGGAATCCGGCGTGAACTGCCGCGCTACTGCGAGATTGTGGGCTTACGCAGGCGCAAAGCGGTCCGGTCTTCGGTCTGTCGTACGTGGTAGGCATCAACCTGATGCCGCACATGCGCAACATCAAGGATCTCGTGCTGTACGAGGCGGACCGGCTGCGCAAATACAAGCACATCGACAGCTTGTGCCGTCAGCCGGTGGACTGGCCACTCATCGAACGTCACTATGCCGACATGATGCGCGTTGCAGTGTCGATCAAGGCAGGCAAGATGACGCCGTCGACGGTCCTGCGCCGCCTGGGATCGGAGAGCACGAAAAACAAGCTCCGCTTCACATTCCGTGAGCTGGGGCAAGTGACCCGGACGCTGTTCCGGTTGAAATATCTCAGTGAACCAGACCTGCGTCGCACGATTCACGCCGCGACCAACAAGAGCGAGCAGTTCAACGACTTCGCGAAGTGGCTGGTGTTCGGTGGCGAAGGCGCGATAGCCGAAAGCGTCCGTCACTGGCAGCGCAAGGTGACCAAGTACAACGACCTCGTCGCGAACTGCCTGCCGAAAAGGCATACAGCCCCAACGAGTCTTTTTGATTTCGTCCCTTAAACTACGCGTCGATCCGTCACCTTGCTCGAGCTAACGAAGACGCTATTTCGGGTATGCGGTAAGTAGAAAGCAGTCAGCGTCGTTTTTCTCGATTACTGCGACCCAGTTTCGTGTCCCTTGGCAGACGAATCCCTTGTTTGCATCGCACGGTGAGCGGTTCTTACTGGGGTCCTTTCCAGTGAACGTCTCGACTACCAGACCAACTTTTTGTTCGCTTCGCCCGGTTAAGGTGGTTCTTCCGTTGGGGCCGGTCACCGCGCCGGGGGCGCTTGTCTTTATCGCGTCGGATATCGCCCTGAGCATTGTCTTCGCGTCTGTGAAGGAGCTTGCCGCTTCGGGATATGGCGCGCAAGTGTCACCCTTACCGCCGCCCCGATTGATGATGCGGCCGATTAAGCCGCTTTCTGATTTTCCGACGTGACACCTAACTGCGTGACCACCAGCGGATTCCTGCTGGCCAAGCCACTGCGCCCAGTTGCCGTTCGCCGGTGGGAGGCAGGTCTGTGCAGCCGCATTCAGCATTGTCAGTGCGAGTGCGCACGCTACCGTCGAAAAAACGGACGTCCTTAGTAGACGGATACGTATGTTGCGGTGAAGCGATTTTTTCATCGTGGTCCTTGTAGAGATTAGACTGTGTTAGGAACTTCGAAGTACCAGGATTGCACGGACAAGCACAAGCACGGCTACGACGACAAAATGCGGACCTGCGAGTGTTTCGGGCAAGCGTTCGTAGTCACGTGGGAGGCGTCGAAGGCGGTTGATCCATCCGAAGCTGCACTCGACTACCCATCGCCGCGGCAACAGCAGGAAACCCTTTTTCGCTTCGTCCAGCTTGACCACCTGGGGATCAATTCCTTAGGCGCGCGCAGCCTACGCAGGATGTTTGCCCGTGTCCCCCTGATCGGCAAAGACCACTTTTTCGGCTTCTCCCATTGCCTGCTGCACCTGACGCGTTAGCTCTGCCACCTGTGCCCGTTCCTGCTCGTTGGCCGGTGTCACGTGTACGGCGAGCAACTGACAGAATGTCGACCGCCATATGTACCTTGCTGCCACGCTTGCGCTTGTAGCCGTCATAGCCTGCGCGTGGACCACTTTCACATGTCGATTGCAACGTGCGGCCATCAACGATAACCGCGCTCGGCTGCCCATGCCGCCCTTGCGCCACACGGACAATCGAACGAAGGTCACTCACCATGCACTCGAAACAGCCGTCGTGCGTCTGCTGGTACACGAGTTTTCCCGACGAAAAAACGGTCAGCAGCACTCGCCACGCAGCCCCAGCGCGAGCCATCCAGCGCAACGCATTGACCGTTCGCGCACCTCGTACACCCTGTGGTGCACTCTCATCCATCAACGTTAGATCGCTGCCACGAAGCTCCTTTCTTCGTCGAAAAACGTCTGTCGGATAGGCTTTACTTTTCGCTCTTGTCATGCCTCCCTTATGTTCCATGCTTGGACCTAGAGAACCAATTTCGAGCACGCTTTCAATGTATTTCAGTACGACGAATGCATCGCCACTTTCTCAAGCCGCATGAACTGGGCCCCGCCATCGTTAGTGCGGTCGCGAAGATGGCAGTCGTCAGAAAATGGGATTCCGCACGTCTAACCGCTCATCATGTGCCTTCCTTTCGGACTGTTCAAACATATAAAAGCAAATACACTTTTTGGAGATAAGTCAAAAATCCGTCGAGAGGACGTTGACTTCCTGGGAAAGCCATAACCTTTGCCATCTGAACAGCGGAACCACCAGGCAGGGCAGTCGTCCGTTTCACACGTCCAAAATCCTCTACGCCGATCGCGGTTACGATTCCGACTCCCGCAGTCCAGAACTGCGCCAGTGGGGTATCAAGCTGGGGCCTCGTGAAGCGTCGCAGAGGGTACGGCAGCCGGGTCGGAAAATTCCGCCGGGTTCGATAAGCGAACTCACTCTTAGCTCCTTTGGCTCTTCTCCCGTCTGCTGGATGCAGAAGGTGTGGAACTGGGCCTCTAAAATCCCGGGGTCGAACAGCGATGATCGTGCCAACAGCCAGATAACCGCGTGGATCGATATTCCTCGTTTTTAAACGACGAACAAGGTCGACAATGAAGGTACGAAATGTCGTAAGTGCGACACTTCCCGTCTATCGTGTTCTGTATCCAGATCTATAAATAGATTCGACCACCCTACCTATTTGCACCGGAGCATTCGTGGTGACTTCCGCCTGCTTGAGCCACCGCGCGAGTTGGTGAAGCTCCGAAATGAGCGGACCGGTTCCGGAGCACGTTCCTGTCCGACCGCGACCACGTGAAACTGCGCCGCGATGTCGATCGCGGCAGCATGAGGTTGCACTACCGTGATCTGTGCCGCGTTGCCGGTACCTCGGGACTTCGTCGTCTTCATGTCTGCCCTCCTCCTGGAGAATGGCCATGGGGCGGGAAGGCGGAGTTGATCACCTTCCTGAACAGGATCGCCTGGCAGCGTCACAATGCCGAGTCCGCATCAGTCCTTGGACCCATGTCTTATAACGAGATGAATCAGCAATATTTCGACGGCCTCTCCCTCTGATGCGCATCAGTGTAGCGCCGCCCGCGAGTTTCTGCCCTTCGGGCAGGGGCGTGGCCCGTAACATGTTTTTTAGTAAATCGCGCTCCATCTTCACTTCGGCCAGCTTCCACTTGATCCGGCCCAGCTCAGCTTCGATTGCCGTGGGCGGCTTCTTAGGCTGACTAACCCTTTCGAGCTTACCGGGCTTTCGCCGCACGCACCCAGTTCGCCAGCGTCTTCATCGATGTTGAAAGCCGGCCCGCAGCCTCCGACAAGAGGCCGTGAAGCTTGCGATGACGGAGGGCGTCGGTTTGCGGCGCCGACTCGGCCGCATTAGCGGAAACTAGTGGACATGGGGAACGCGTTCGCCAAATTGACGAACACCAGTGTGCCGCGGCCAATGGTTGCAAGGACAAGCTGCATCGCCAACGACGGCGTGGCAATGTGTGTCGTCACGCCCAGCCCATATGCGGCCGCGTGATCGTCGACCTCCTCCAGCAGGGCCTCGATACGCCGCGCAGACTGCTGTTTTCGACCGCGGTGTTGGCCGATGAGATGTTGCGTTGCCAACAGCAAAACTGAAACAACGGTCCGACTCCCCATTCGCCAAGGCCGACGCCCCGGACCCGGTCATAGGGACTGGCGTCAACCATCAGCCGTGCAGACAATGACACCTGAACCTGCTGCATGGCTTTGGAGATCGTGTGCTGACCGTCTCCCGCGAGCCTGTCAACGCAGGTACGCACAAGGAAGTGGGTGCAAAGATCGTATGCGGTGCAAAAAAGCTCGTAAATGTCGCTTTCCCGATCGCCGATGTGAATGCAACGCACAGGATCGTCGAGAAGCTCGGTCGACTGGCGCATATTCTCCAGCCATCGCCAGCTTTCCTTTTCCTCAATCGGTACGCGCGTGGGATTGATATGGCGCTTGAGCTCCGAAGCCCCCTTGAACCGCTTTCTCGTCCAGAACTTCACCGCCGCCAGGCCAAGTGGCAATCCATCGCCA
>NZ_WHNQ01000115.1 GCF_009362785.1 Paraburkholderia atlantica | reverse complement strand
GGCTGATGACTATTCTCGGCGCGGTTGTTGACGCGGGCGCTGGCTTTGACGAACACATGCGTGACGTTCGCCAGTTCGGGGATCTCCGCTTTCGCGGCCGGATAGCTGCGCAACTGATCGGTGACAATCCTTCGTGGCGTGTCGGCACAGGCGGCCAGCACGCGGTTGAAGAAACGCTTTGCTGCGGCCTTGTCGCGATGTTTCTGCAGCAGGATGTCGAGTTCGGCGCCGTGCTGGTCGACTGCCCGCCAGAGCAGATAAGGCTCACCGCGCAACGTAACGAAGACTTCGTCCAGATGCCATGTGCGCCCAGGCTTGCGGCGAGCAGCCTTGACGCGATGGGCGAAGCCCGCGCCGAATTTGTCGCACCAGCGGCGGATCGTCTCGTAACTGACAACGACACCGCGCTCGACAGCAGTTCTTCAATATCACGCAGGCTAAGTTGGAACCGGAAATTGAACCGCCCCGGGATTTCCGGAGGCTCCACTTCTTGAGAAAATGGAGCTATGGAAAACACCAAGAAGAAGTCCCCAAGGTACTCGCCGGAAGTTCGTGAGCGGGCTGTGCGAATGGTACTGGAACATCAAGGCGACCGCGAATCGCAATGGAAAGTGATTGCGTCGATTGCAGCGAAGTTTGGCTGCTCGGGCGAAACGCTGCGTAGCTGGGTGCGCAAGGAAGAGCGGGATCGGGGTTTGCGCCCGGGCATGAGCACGCAGGAGCAGGATCGGATCAAGGAACTGGAGCGGGAAGTGCGTGAGCTTCGGCAGGTCAATGAAATCCTGCGCAAGGCGTCAGCGTATTTCGCACAGGCGGAGCTCGACCGCCGACCGAAGTGATGATCACGTTCATCGATGATCATCGGCACGTCTACGGAGTCGAGCCGATCTGCAGGGTGCTGCCGATCGCACCGTCGACGTACTACAAGCACGTGGTGGGCGGCGACAATTAGCTTGGCCGGCGTGTTGCCTCACGGGATGATGTTACTCCCGGGTAATTGTCACTCTCTGGTTTTTTTGCGATGACGGCTGGCGCTGCGTAGCGGCGCCAGCCGTCATCGCGTCGGCATCGCCGAGTATCCGCGTCACCAGTTCTCTGGCACGGTTGGATCGCCATGCCTTCACGCGGCGCTGCAAGGTGCGCAACTGCGCGCCGGAATACATGGTGGGAGCCATCGAAGTGAGACGCTCATGGAGCTTTTGCGCGGTAATGCCGGGCTCCGCTTCGAGCCACTGCTGTATCTTCGGCCAGGTATGCTCGAACGGATCTTCCCGGGTACGCCAGTCATGTGGGACGCGCGCTTTTCGATGATGCGTCGGCCGGACCTCTCCGGCCTGCCACGCCGTTCCAAGGCTCGCCAGGAAATCCGCGAGTGGAACTTGACCGGATGGCTTTGTCTCCGTCGGCGCCGCTCCGGAAGCACTGCATTCGGCGACACGCTGCTGGGCGTCGCGCATTCGACGTAAGAGATCCAGTGGGTCGAGCGCTCTGAACTGGGCACGCAGTCTGCATCCGACACCGAAGCAGAACGCAGCACGCGCTCAAGCGGCGTCAAGGGCGTCTCATAGCGCTTTGTCACCTTCGCGCCGTGACGGGTCTTCGATTTCAGCTTGAATGACGGCTGGAAGAAGTTGATGTACAGCCGCGACACCTCGTACAGGGAAGCAAGGGTTGCCGTGGCTTCGAGTCCGCGTAACCTGCCATAGCCAACGAGGCGACGCACAATGGCGCCATTCTTTTGCTCGACCCACGCCTGATCGTTTTTCTTGTAGGCACGTGAGCGCGTCAGTTCGATACCCGCTGCCTTGCAGAAGTCAAGCATGGCCGCGTTCATGAAGGCAGTATCGTTATCGCAATCCAGACCACGCAGCGGAAACGGCAAGGCACGGCTCACACGCTCGATGTGCTCGAGAACGAACGCCCCGCTGCGATACGGCATGGTCAGGCATTCGGTCCAGCCGGTCGCGATATCTGTCATCACGAAGCTGTGCACGAAGTCGCCGTCGACCTTGGTACCACCACAATGCTCAACGAAATCGACCTCGAGATAGCCGGGCAACGGATCGTTCCAGTCAGAGAACGTGCGGATCGGCACCGCACGGCGAATCGCATTGCCGATTCCTCCGGCGCGCCGGCGCTGGCCGGAGAAGGCCT
This sequence comes from Paraburkholderia atlantica, assembly GCF_009362785.1. Classification (GTDB taxonomy): domain Bacteria; phylum Pseudomonadota; class Gammaproteobacteria; order Burkholderiales; family Burkholderiaceae; genus Paraburkholderia; species Paraburkholderia atlantica. The sequence goes on along the minus strand of NZ_WHNQ01000115.1, from coordinate 3,044 downwards.
GTTCGCGCACGTCGCGCAGCAGCCGGTCAATGGTAGCGGCGCTGATCTGCTTAAGCCGTTGGCGCACGTCCTTCGATAGCGACAGGTGACCATGCCGTGTCATCGAGTCGATCAGCGTCGGGATCAGCGCCTTCAGCCGCTTGCCGCAGATCCTGTCGGCAGCCTCCCACAGCGTGATCAGCGCCGCACGCACTTCGTCGTCATAGCGTCGCTGCGGACCTGGCTTCGCCCTTTGCGGCTGCGGAACCCGGCACAGCACCCGGATCGCATGCTTACGGTGATAGCCCGTCAATTCAATGAATTCGTCCAGGATCTGGCGTTTCTCCGTCCGGTCAGAACGCCGATACCGCTCGCCAACCGCCTCAGTCAATTCCCGTCGTGTTGTCATGCTGAGCCGCCTCGTCATAAGTCGTCCCCGCCAGCATTCTGACGGGTAACAAATTACATGAGGCAACAGGTACCGCTTGGTAACAAAAATCCTGAGTCAATGCGCCGGCCAAAATAGTTGTCGCTGACCGGCCGCGCTGCTTGACGCTCTCTAACGTGGGCCGCCGCGCCGATCCTGGCCTGGCGCCGCCGCGGGCCCGGCGCGACAGGATGCTCAAGGATGAGATCCGGCGCGTATGGGAAGAAAACTTCCAGGTCTATGGTGTGGACAAGGTCTGGACGCAATTGAAGCGGGAAGGCATTGTCGTGGCGCGCTGCACGGTCGAGCGGCTGATGAAGCAGATGGGCCTACGCGGTGTGGTGCGGGGCAAGACGGTACGCACGACAGTGAGCGACGGTTCGCCGTGCCCGAAGGAGAGGGTTGGCCGCAATTCGTCAATTTTTCGCCAAAACGATGCTAAGTCGATGAGCCAGAAAGAGAAATTTGACCGATCGGCAACGGCTTGAACATCACAGGCCCGACTGGAGAAATTGATTGTCGCTTCAGTCAGGGGGCAACCCGGGCCAGGCGTTACCGACCGGATGCGGATAGAGGATACCGAGCGCGTGACGTTCCACAAAAATGAGGTCAATCCACCGGACGGTGGTTTCGCGGCGGGTCGTCATTCGCGCAATCAGTCTGGCGAGGGTTTCGCCCGGGGAGGTCGAGGTGTGCAGGGTGACTGGTTTGCGCTCACGCCAGCGCGAGAGCGCGGCCTCGACGTGGGCGATGGTGAGCCGGTGGCCGGCTTGTGCGGGGAACGGAAAATCGGCTGGGGTCATGGAATTTGCAGAGAAACTGGACATCATCGGCCCTGCGTACCGGTCCTGGCGCGCGGACGGGCCGCTGCGGCCGGCGAGACATCCGGAATCGGTTCAAACAGCGCATCGAGGTCGTCGGCTGAAAACTTGACCGCGCCGGCGCCATCTTCGGACAGAATGCTATCGGCCAGCACGGCCTTCTTCTCCTGCAGCGCGACGATCTTTTCCTCGATGCTGCCGGCGGCGATCAGCTTGTAGACGAACACCGGCTTGTCCTGGCCGAGACGATGCGCACGATCCGTCGCCTGGTTTTCCGCGGCGGGGTTCCACCACGGATCGTAGTGAATCACGGTGTCGGCTGCCGTCAGGTTCAGACCAACACCGCCGGCCTTCAGGCTGATCAGGAAGAGCGGCACTTCCCCTTGCTGGAAGCGCTGCACGGGCGTCATGCGATCGGTGGTGTCGCCGGTGAGGATGACGTATGGGATGGCGGCCTTCTCGAGCGCCGCCGAGATCAGCGCCAGCATCCCGGTGAACTGCGAGAACAGCAGCACGCGGCGCCCTTCGTCGATCAGTTCCGGGAGCATTTCGAGGAGCAGGTCAAGCTTGGCTGACTCCCTGACCTGTGCCGCTTTCTCCAGCTTGACGAGGCGCGGATCGCAGCAGACCTGACGCAGCTTGAGCAACGCCTCGAGCACGATAATGTGACTGCGGGCGAGTCCCTGTGCGGCAACGGCGGTCCGGACCTTTTCCTGCATCGCGGCGCGTACCGTTTCATACAGATCGCGCTGCGCACCTTCAATGTCCACGGTGCGCACGATGACTGTCTTCGGCGGCAGTTCGGTCGCAACCTCATCCTTGCGCCGGCGCAGCATGAACGGGCGGATTCGGCGTGCGAGCAGCTCGCGCCGCACGGTGTCGCCGCCTTTCTCGATCGGCGTGCGCCAGCGCTTCGTAAAATCTTTCTGGCTGCCAAGGAACCCGGGCAGCAGGAAATCGAACTGGGACCACAGCTCGCCCAGGTGATTTTCGAGTGGCGTACCGGTCAGACACAGGCGGTGCTGCGCGCGCAGTTCGCGGATGGTAGCTGCCGCTTTGGTCGTGGCGTTCTTGACGTACTGGGCCTCGTCGAGGATCAGCAGGTGATAGTCATGCCGCGCGAGGATGGCCTGATCGCGCCACAGCAGCGCGTAGGTCGTCAGGATGAGATCGTGTTCGCCGATCTGGTCGAAACGATCGCGGCGCTCGGGCCCGTTCAGATCGAGGACTTTCAGGCCGGGCGCGAAACGTCCCGCTTCCTCGCGCCAGTTGTGGACCAGCGTGGTCGGCACGACGATCAGCGCGGGCTGCTCGAGACGACCTGCCTCCTTTTCGGCGAGCACATGGGCCAGTGTCTGCACGGTCTTGCCGAGTCCCATGTCGTCGGCCAACACGCCCGACAGGTTGTGCTCGCGCAGGAACTGCATCCAGCTTAAGCCCTGATGCTGGTACGCGCGTAATTCAGCCTGCAATCCGCGCGGCACGGGTACCTCGGCCAGACCTGGTCCGGCCTGCAGGCGCTGCGCGAGCTGGCGAATTGACGCATCGCCGTGGAACTGCCAGCGGCCCGTATCGTTCAGTGCTTCGAGGCGGCCGGCATCCAGTTCGGAAATCCGCAGGGAACCTTCTCCAACAGACTCGAACAGATCGACCAGTATCCGCACGACCGGTTTGAGCCGGTCGGCGCGCAGGCGCAGCCGTTCGCTCCGATTGGTTCTCAGCTCGATCATTTCGTCATCGGCAATCGTATCGAGTTCGCCCGACAGCCAGCGCCGGTCGCGCCGGAACAGTTCCGCCAGCAGCGGCTCGAGGCGCTC
>NZ_WHNQ01000114.1 GCF_009362785.1 Paraburkholderia atlantica | reverse complement strand
TCATTACGCCGCCTACAATGTTGCATACTTTTCTCTCCTGCGTCTGAGTCGGTCGAATTTTCGCTGCCGCGAACCGGCGGTTGCGGATCGACACGGAACACGACGACGATCTCGTCCTTGTGGATTTCTACGCGCTTGACCAGGCCCAGAACGATCTTGCGTTTCGTTTCAAGATCAATCGCATCCAGCTTTTCAGTGACGGCGGCTGCAAACTCCTCAAGCCGGTTAATGACGAGAAACAGCTCGCTTTGCATCGCGCCGTGGCGCCGTGATTCCTGGATCTGCTGTTCAATCTGTGCGAGCCGACTCTTCAACTGCTGCATCCTTGGCTCGAAGTCAGCCTTGTCGATGATACCGTCGGAGTAGCCGTCGATCAGTCGCGATTTGCTCTTTTGGAGCTGAAGCCGCTGCTTTTCCAGACTGCCGGTATCGAAGCCGCGCTTTTCGCTACGCTCCATCACGTCGAGTCGACGTTCATACTCTTCTTTCAGTCGATCGGGATGCCTGAGCAATTCCACAACCTGATGCCATACCAGCTCATCGAGCTTGTCTGTCCGTACCTGCAGGTTGTCGCAGATACGTTCGCCGCCGAACCGGTAGGCGTCGGTTCCAACGCAGCGGTAATAGGCATAGTCTCGCTGATGTCCCTTGGCCGCCGACTTGCTCACTTTCTTCGCGTAGTAGGCGTAACGGCACTGCCCACAAACAGTGAGCCCCTGCAGCAGGCGAAGCGGCGCATTATCCCGGCGCTGGCGTGCCAGCTTGCGGTTCTCGGCAAGCTGCTCCTGAACGATTTCGAACAGTGCTTCGCTGACGATTGCTGGCACCGGAATTTCGATCCACTGCTGCCGGTCCGCGCGTTTCGCTGAATACGGTTTCCTGGGCACGTCGGCGCTGTGACGCTGGGCACGCACGCGCACCTGATGATCGCACGCCTGCGTTTTGCCAAACGCAGCCCGCCCCATGTACGCCGGATTACGCAAGATGCCCCATACCACGCTGCGGTCCCAGTACGGCTTGCCCGATGCCGTCACGGTACCGGCCTCGCCAAGCCGACGTATCACTTCTCCGAGGCTCAGGCGCTCCAGCCCGACCCACTCGAAGATCGCTTTCACCGTGGCGGCTTGCGGCAGTTCGATGACGTACCGGGCTGGCGTCCCGTCGAGCTGTCTTCGGATATAGCGGTAGCCGTAAGGCGCCCCTGATAGCACGTTGACGGTACCGCGTTTCGCGCCGTGAAGCTTGCCGCGGCGGTGACGCTCTGCGATTTTTGCCCGCTCGTACTCCGCTATCATGCCCTGCATCTGCAGCAGCAGTGATTCTTCCGGCGTCGTGCCAATTGCATGATTGAGAAACACGACCTGTACGCCGCACGAGGAGAATTCCTCCATCAACAGGGCCTGGTGCGCATATTTGCGCGCCAGGCGGTCTGGCGCGAGGATGTACAGCCGATCGACCGTCCCGAGCGCGGCGGCGTCGCGCAGGCGCTCCAATTGCGGCCTGACCAGCGTTGCATGGCCTTGCATCCGATGCGCGCCTCGTGCTTCGGGCATCAATCGGACTGAGCTGGTCATAGGCCTTCTCCAGTTGTTCGCTGGAATAGCGGTTCGGCTCGAAAGCGAGACGCACTCGCCAGTGTTTGCGTCGTCCCCGTGTCATCGACTGGGCTCCCGGTTAGCGGGAGCAACGGCCTCAAGCACGAGAACCGCATTACTGGCAGGACATTCTCTGGACCATGGCGCCAGACACTCCCTCGATATGCGAAGGCCCCATCTTACCCGCGAGTTTGCTATGTTGTTGCCGGGGCTATCTCGCCGGTGATCGCGAATATGGCGTTGGATGGGCTTGGGGCAGCAGTCTATGCAAGCGTGGGAAGGTCCAAACTTGCTCGCAGCAACGCCCAACTCAACGTCGTCCGCTATGCCGATGACTTTATTGTCACTGGCGTGTCGAAAGAAGTGCTCGAATGCAAGGTGCTTCCGGCGGTCAGGCGGTTTATGGCTGCTCGAGGTCTTGAACTCTCGGAAGAGAAGACCAGGATCACGAACATTGCGGAGGGTTTCGATTTGCTTGGTCAGAACGTACGCAAGTACGACGGTAAGCTGCCGATCAAGCCGGCTAAGAACAGCGTCAAATCGCTCCTCGACAAGGTCAGGGAAATCATCAAAGGCAACGCGAGCGTCACGCAGGAGGCGTTGATCCAGAAACTCAACCCGGTCATCCGGGGATGGGCGATGTATCACCGTCACGTCGTGGCGAAAGCGAGCTTCTCATCGATAGACTCGCACATCTGGCAACGGCTCTGGAAATGGGCCAGGCGTCGGCAGCCCACGAAAGGAGCACGGTGGGTGAGGAACCGGTACTTCCGGGTCGATGGGCACCGGTCCTGGGACTTTGCTACGAAGCGTCCCGCTGATGGCAGCATCAGCGGGTTTCGGCTCTTCCGCGCCATGACGATCCCGATTACGAGACACGTCAAGGTCCGGGGACTGGCTAATCCGTTTGATCCGTGTGGACCACGTACTTCGCTCGCCGTCGAACTGCGGAGCGTTCCGTCAAGTTGTTCGGTGCCACAACGTGGTGCCGAAGATTGGCTTGAGCCGGATGCGGGGTGACTCGCCCGTCCGGTTCTCAGGGGGCGGTGGCGCAGCAATGCGCTGCTGCTACCCGACACCGTCTGCGTGCTCGATGCGACGGGAGCTGTGTTGCAGCGGCGCGTGCTGCGACGCGAGGCGTTCATGCGCTGGGCCGAACAGCTATCGCCGTGCTGCGTCGCGATGGAAGCCTGCGCATCGTCCCATCACTGGGGGCGCTGGTTTGCAGCGCGGGGTCACACTTCGGAGCTCATTGCGGCCGAGTTCGTCAAACCTTTCAGACTGGGCGGCAAGAACGATGCGGCCGATGCCGAGGCGATCGCCGTTGCAGCCCGGCGATGCGCTTCGTTGCGATCAAGTCGGTCGAGCAGCAAGCGATCCTGGCGTGGCATAGCGCGCGTGCGGGCTGTCACGAGGAGCGCACGGCACTGCTGAACCGTACTCGTGGTTTGCTGGCTGAATTCGGCGTGGTCATAGCGCGCTCTGCCGACCGGTTTCTCGGCGCACTGCCCACGCTAATCGAGGCCCCCAGGTTGCCTGACCCGATGCGCGCCATGTTGCTGGAAGTGCGTGTACGACTGGCGGCGCTGAACCTGCGTCTTGCCCGCTGCGACCAGCAGATTGCCACTCACGCCAGAAGCAGTGACGTCGCGAACCGCGCCAGCGAACTGCTCGGCGTCGGGCCGGTGACCTCAGTGCGCTGGCTGCCACCGTTCCCGACGCAAAAATCTTCCGCAACGGCCGGCAGTTCGGTGGCTGGCTTAAGCGGCGGCACAGGGCGCTGGAGATCCAGCAGATAGTCTCCGAGCACGATTGATGTGCTCCCGCCGGTATGGCGACAGCACCTTGAGCACCTCGGCGTCAACCGGATGCCCCTTCTGCTGCAGCTCCTTCAGTTTGCGCGACATCCACTGCACGTTGTACAGGATCACCATGTTCGCGACGAGATGGTTGTACCTGATCACCTTGCGCTGCTCGTGCCGGACGTTTTCGGCGATGACGCCTTCGCCGCCGAACATCAGCCACTGGGCGAAATCGTTGAACTACTCGCTCTTGTTGGTCTGCGCGTGGATGGTGCGGCGCAACTCGGGGTCATTGAGATATTTCAGAAGGAACAGTGTCCGGATCACGCGCCCGAGTTCCCGAAACGCAAAGTACAGCTTGTTCTTCGTGCTCTCCGAGCCGAGGCGGCGAAGGATTGTCGAGGGCGTCATCTTGCCCGCCTTGATCGACACCGCGACGCGCATCATGTCAGCGTAGTGTCGCTCAATCAGCGTCCAGTCGATGGCCCGGCGGCAAAGGCTGTCGATGTGCTCATACTTGCGACGCCGGTCGACCTTGTACAGCACGAGATCCTTGATGTTGCGCATGCGCGGCATCAGATTGATGCCCGTCACATAGGACAGGCCGAACACGGGACCAATTTGCGCCTGTGTGTCGCCGTGGATTGTATCGGGCTTGACGTCGGCGTCATTCTGAATCAGCCCGTCGAGGATATAAACGGCCTCGTGAACGCCGCACGGGATGAAGTGGCTGAACAGTGCGATGTACATGTCGGACACGTGGTAGTAACCGATCCCGCCGTATCCGCCATAGCGAACGTGATACTCGGACAGCAGGTTCTGCTCGTACAGGCTCCACTTGGTGCCGTCCGCCGACGCGCGCTTGCCGCTACCCCAGTATTTCGGCAACGCGAACTGGTTGTAAGCGTTGATCACTTCACGTTCGCCTTGTCGAGCCGCTCCTCGGTGATGTGCTTCAGGTTCAGCCAGGCGACCTGCTTGCGGCTAAGACCCTTTACCGAGCGCGCCGTCTGGCTGGGACCCAGGTTGCAGCCGTAGTAGAACAGCGTCGTGATGAAGCGCCTGCGCGGATCGTCGACCTTCGCGTCAAACCCGGACAGCGGGCCGAACAGTTTATGCAGGTCGAGCCACTGCTCGGTTTCGGTGAGGAGATCCAGGATGCTGACCTGCCGCATCGATGCCGTGATGGTCTGATCGATCAGCGTGCGGTTTGTCGGCTCGGCCTCCTTGCCCGGCTTGTGAATGACGAGTTCCTGATCGACGAAATCGATGCTGTCGTTCACCGGGAAGCTCGCATCGGTCTCGTCGAGCGCCGCGTTCAGCTTATCCCGCAGATACTTCGCGAAGGTCTTGCCGCGCGGTGCGGGAATACCGCACGCTCCCAGTTTTCTGGAAGCCAGTCCAGCGGCAGGTTCGCGAGGTCGTTCTCCGTCAGCAGCAGATATTCGCGGTGCGCGTTCCTGAAGCCCTGCAGCCAGGCGAGTGCGACCAGCACCGCGCGATCCTGCGAACTTGATCGCAGCGGCAGCACGTCCAGGCACTGGAACAGCAGCGAGCGCTGGTTGCGGTACGGCACGAGCATGAACGGCAGATCGAACTGGCCGGCATAGGCAATGTGCTCGTCGCACTGCGCGAGCGCCGCGGCCGGGTCGCCGAGCGCCTCGCGGACTTTCGGCAACCGTTGGCGTTCTGATACCCCTTCATCCTCAAGGATCTGCAGGACGTCCCGGAACTGCCCGACCAGTCCCTCCAGCACGCCGGCGTGTTCCAGTTGATATTTTTGCAGCCGGACCTTCGCGTAGGTCTCGAACTTGCGTATGACCTTGATGAAGATCTCGGCGACGTCATCAAGCGCTTTCTGCAACTGCGCCTGGATGAAGAGCACCGCGAGCGCATAACGCTTCTCGGCCTTGAGCGAACGCAGTTCGGCGACGTCGAGTGCCCGTGCTTCGGTGATCAGTTGGGCCCGCTTGCTGACGGACAGGATCGCCGGGGGCGCCGGCAAGCCTTCCGCCAGTTTCCTGATCCCGTTGATATGCTTTTCGCCGTCCGGGGCAACGCCCGGGCTCGCATCGCGGTCCGGATGTGATCGATGATGACCGGCGGCACGTCCGAAAGCATCGGGAAGTAGCCGAGACGCTGCAGCAGTTTCAACTGCACCATGATCAGCACGGCGGTAGCTTCCTGCCGGGATTGCCGGCGCACAAAGCGGATTCCGCGGCGGCAGGCGTAAGCGCCGCTTTTAGTTCCGCCGTGCCCGGTTCTGCAGGCAGGACCGGGTAGATGGTCTCGTGGACGGTGCTCATGCTGGTGGCCGTCTCGCGAAGATCCGCTCGATCTGCCGGGTACGCTGGACCTCGTCGTCGTCCCCAGGTAGATCGACGTGGTTGTGATCGACGCGTGACGCAGGTTGTCACGTACGGTGGTCAGCGTTGCGCCGCGGGCCAGCGCGTGTGTTGCGTGCGTATGCCTCAGCCAGTGCGGCGTCGCGCGCTGCAGTTTGCCAGCGAGTGCCGGGTGGTCGACCTGGATGACGTCGGCGGCGGTGTGGAAGAAGCGGCGCAGCACCTCCCTCTGGCGCGGTGTGGTGATGCCGCCGGACTCGTCCAGTTGGCCGAGCAGCGGAACGTCCGGCGTCCATCGTGCTGGAACAACTCTTCGTGATCGTCAACCCATGACATGGGCTTTGTGTAATATCTTCCCTTGGCTCCGCCAAATGCTGATGTCGTAGTCAAGGCAACAAAACGACGTCTTCTGGATGAGGCGGCATCCGGAAAATCTAAGGCCACAAACAGTCCCCGGGGATGCTATCCGACGGCAAGTGCATATCGGGCACAGGTTTAACCATGACATTCAAAAGCTCTTTCCCAGCTTTGGCTGGCTTCAACGTCACTCTTTTGATACTTCGTTTCAAAGCGCGGCGCATCTCCAACAGGCAACAGAGAGGCGGGTTAGTGCTGGCGCAGACACCGCTACGCAAGGCACCGCGTCTGAATATGCGCCATCCTATTCGGCAGGAAGCGGGCTACAACCTCTCGTTGAGCTGCAGCGAGATAAAAAATTTAAGCCTCTGTTGAATTTCCAGTGGGTGGTATCGTCCCGGTTTCTGCATAATCAAGACGAAGGCAGGTCATGCACAGCAAGCTGTTCGAAGCCGCATTGGGTGTAAGTGATCCGTGGTTCGTGAGCGGCGTCGATTTCGACGCGGCCACCAAGCTGCTGACGATCCAGATCGACTTCACTGCCGGAAGCCGCTTCGCGCATCCTGAGGTGGCCGGCGCGCATCCCGTGCATGACACTATCGTCAAGCGTTACCGGCACCTGAACTTTTTCCAGCATGACTGCTACCTCGAAGTGCGCACG
>NZ_WHNQ01000113.1 GCF_009362785.1 Paraburkholderia atlantica | reverse complement strand
ACGACCGCGATGAAATGGAGGTGTTGTTCACGTTGCTCGCCGAGCGCTACGAGCGAAAGAGCATCGTCATCACCACAAATCTCGTGTTCTCGGAATGGGAACGCATCTTTAAAGACCCGATGACCACGCTTGCGGCGATCGATCGCGTAGTGCACCACAGCGTCGTCCTCGACTTGATGGGTGTCGAGAGCTATCGCGCAAAAGCTGCCGGTGCGAAGCCGACAGCGTCAGCCGCAGCGACGGCATAGGGCGGCAATTTTAGTTGTCGCCGACGGCAGTTCTAGTTGACGCCAGACACAGGCGCTTGTTCTCGGCGCGTAACCGCGAGAGCTCCATCTGCTCGGGCGTGACCACCTTCGCTCCGGGACCGTTCAGTTTGCCGGCCTGCTCGGCCTTCACCCAGTTGCGCAGCGTCTGCTCCGACACGCCCAACTCGCGGGCCACTGCGCCTACGCCTTGCCCGTCCTTGACTCGTTGCACGGCCGCCGCCCGGAACTCCGGCGTGTACGCCTGTTTTGGTACCTTGAACATCTCTTCTTTCCTTCCTTTGGGTCGAGTTCACACACGACCTGCTGGAAGGCGAAATTTCAGGGGAAGCTCACCGGGCCAAACCGGTGTGCGACGCACTTCATGAATGGATGGTGGCGCAGCGCAAGCTGGTTTCGGAAGGTTCAGCGATTGCGAAAGCGCTGGATTACAGCCTTAAACGCTGGGAAGCGCTGACGCGCTATCTCGACGACGGACATGTGCCCATAGACAACAACTGGGTCGAAAACCAAATACGTCCGTGGGCTATCGGCAGGGCCAACTGGCTGTTCGCTGGCTCACTCCGAGCGGGCCAACGCGCTGCCGCCATCATGAGCCTGTTGCGCTCAGCACAACTCAATGGGCACGAACCGCACGCCTATCTGAAGGACGTCCTCACGCGATTGCCGACCCACAGGGCCAGCGACGTCGCAACATTGCTGCCTCATCGCTGGCAGCCGACAGTTGCGGTCGCTTAGCTCAATTCGTCAAGACGGGTTTGCTGGCCGCTTACGGTCCGGCGGGTTCCCTAGTAATTTTGTGCGTTTAATTTGGCAAGGTGTACACAACCGAAAGACCACCATTGACCTTGAGATTGTCTGCGCCTCTCGGGGAGATTGCACTTTTCCGGCGATCGTCGCCATTTACTCACCGAGGTCCTGTCTTGCGCTCTGTCTCGTTTAAGACATTGATGTCGCAAACGTGACGACACGATGCCAACTAGCGCGGCGGGAGGCGCATCGTTTTCTAAGGAGTGTTTTCAGAAAGTCGCTGGCACATCGGTTGCTTGAAAGGGGGGCCGTTGACCATAACAATCTAGCAAACCACTCCTAACAGTTCAGATGACATGAGCTCAGATGAAACTTGCTCGATCAACCCTGATGCTGCCATGGCCGCCGCGCGCGTATTGTGGCGAGGTCTCTCACCTCATGATTGGGTTGTCAAGATTGGGCTGCCGCTCCCCGGCCAGGTCAGGACGGTGCCGTGTTAAGAAATGGAGCGATGGCAGTGGAAACATGGCTTGGCAGCTTCTTGCCTGCCTGCCCCGTGCAAAGCCATACCTTGGCTTTGCGCTTCGGGGGCGCGCGGAAGCCGCGCTTCTAGGTCAGAACAATGCCCTCCGCGCTTCCACAATAATGACTTGCACTCTATTCTTGGGATCAAACAATATGATTGTGCGTAGCCTGAACGATGTTGAAGCGACCGATCACTTCGTCGATTGGGGAAATGGTACTAGCCACCGCCTCCTTACGGCTAAGGACGGCATGGGCTTTAGCCTTTGCCACACCGTAGTGCGCGCTAACACGGTCTCGTTTCTCCAATACCGTAACCATCTCGAAGCTTGCTACTGCATCGCCGGAGAGGGCGAGGTAGAGGACATGGAGGGTAATGTCTTCGTCCTTCGCAAGGGCGACATGTATGTGCTTGACAAACATGACAAGCATCTTCTGCGCGGGGGACGGGACAAGGACATGATCCTCGTTAGTATCTTCAACCCGCCTCTCAACGGAACCGAGTGCCACAACCTCAACGACCCGACAGGCTCGGCATATTAAGCAACGTGAACCGCCCCCCGGGCTTGTCTAGGTGGCCATTTGGTTGAGTTATGCGGCCATGCTTGGTTGTCCGGCATGGCGTCTCCGGCCTCGGCCGCGGGAATGTTTGCGATGGACTCCAGGAGCCGTCGGTTGTTGGTCAATCGACCCATTGGCCGCAATTGAGGTTCCGCCGCACACCGCGACGGATGCTCGTTGGCGTGATTGAGAACCATCCGAACCTTACGGGCTCGAACCTCGGGTGAAAACTTGTCATGGCTCCATCCTCTCAGGATTTGGAGCCTCCGGCAAACCCGGGGGCGGTTCAACGCCCTGCGGAGTTGGCGAATCGTCAAAGTATTCGAGCCACCGGAATGCGCCAGCGCGCCGACTACTCCGCAGGCGCTGGATGCGACTCCGGTCAACGAGGACGTCCTCTAGGCGTACTCTGCGAGAGCCGGCCTCAATCACGCATTATCGGAATTTCGATAGAACCACCACCGAAAAGGCGGTGCGGGCTGGTCGGATTAATCAGTTTGACGTTCCGCGCTCCGCGGTTTTTGCCCCGAACACACCAGGCGAAATACCAGAAGCCTTAGAAACCTTAACACAATGAACAAAGGGGCTGTTTACTCTCGATGAATCCTGTCAACCTTTTCATTGTTTCGACGACGAAAAGGACATGGCTAAACCCATACTCGACGACGAACTTTGGGCACTCATCGAACCGTTACTGCCCCCTCCCAAACCAAGGCGAAGCCGTCATCCTGGGCGCAAGCCGCTCGATGATCGTGCGCTGCTCACTGGCATCCTGTTCATCCTGCAGACAGGTCTGCGCTGGGACCTGCTGCCACGCGAGATGGGCTGCGGCAGCGGCATGAGTTGCTGGCGCCGTCTGCGGGACTGGCAGGCTGCTGGCGTCTGGGACCGACTGCATGAAGTCCTGCTCGCCAGGCTGCGCGCGGCTGACCAGATTGACTGGTCCCGTGTCGTCGTCGATTCCTCCTCGATCCGCGCCGTGGGCGCAGGTCAAAAACGGGACCGAATCCCACGGGCCGGGCGCGACCCGGTTCAAAACACCACCTCATCACCGAAGCGCAGGGCATCCCGCTCGCGGTAATTCTCACGGGCGCCAACCGTAACGATGTTACCCAGCTTCACCCACTGGTTGACGCCATCCCACCCATTGCTGGCAAGCGTGGCCGGCCGCTTTCGAAGCCCCGCATTGTTCAAGGCGACCGGGGCTACGATCACGACAAATACCGCCGTCCGCTATACGCAGCCGGCATCGCGACTGAAATCGCCCGACGCGGCGAGCCCCACGGCAGCGGACTGGGCAAAACACGCTGGGTGGTCGAGCGCACCATTTCGTGGCTTCATAACTTGCGACGACTGCGCATCCGCTTCGAACGTCTTGCATTCATCCACGAAGCCTTTATGAAAATCGCCTGCTGCATCATCTGCTGGCGAAAGCTGAGGAACTCATTTTGTTACCGCCTCTTAGGCCGATTGATAGCGCGCTGGATTGGTACGATGTCGGGCGAGGTCGGATAAGTGACATAGCAGAATTAGGGCTAGTGTCTTGAGTTAGAACTTTGTTTGATTATCGTCTTCGCTGCTAGACCGGATGAAGTGTTGCTTGAAGAGTCGCTCGAATTCGCGCAGGCCCTCGTCGGTGAGCACAACGGACTTCGTCTTGTTGACCGCGATTGCCAATCGTGCCTCGTTCGTACAACCGGTTTAGGACAGTCGCAACCGAAGTTTTTCCCTGCCCGGTCTTGACCATGAAGCGTCAGATAAAAAAGGGTGAGGACTGCTTCGTCAATTGCGACGGCGTCGATGTTCATGGCAGTCATTCCGATACCTTTTGGTTTCGGGCGCAAAAGCGTTCGAGGCCTGCCAAAATTTCGTCGGCCGACTTGGTCCAGGTGAATGGACGGGGACTCGCATTATAGACATCGAGTAATGGCGAATCGCGTCTTCGAGCTGGCGTGTCGAGCGATGGACGCCGCGTCGAAGGTGCTTCTCGGTGACTGTGACGAATCAGCGTTCGACTTAGTTACGGCAAGAAGCAGAAGTTGGATTGAAGTGCACATGAACGCGCGGATGTGGAGCAAACCAGCTCTTTCGAGGACGTCTTATGCGTGCCGTAGTTGTCCATCACGAGATGCACGTCCAGCTCGGAAGGCAACTTGGCGGCGATCGGGCGCAGGAACTGCACAAATTCGCTGCTGCGGTGACGCCTATGCAACTCGCCGATTATCTCGCCCGTCGCGCTGTCCCAGCGCGAGCGGCAGCATGGGCTGCGTGCGATTGAGCGTCTGGGTTTGGCTTTTCTCATCCACGCAGCACCATGGCCTTCAACGGCGGATCGAGATACAGACCGACCATATCGCGCACCTTGTCGGCAAACAAGGGATCGCTTGAGAGCTTGAACGTCTCCTGGCGATGTGGTTAGAGGCCGAATGCATGGCAGATTCGCGGCAGTGCGGTCTGCGAGAGGCTCATCTCGCGCGCGATCGTGCGCGTACTCTAATGCCTCACACCGGCAGACATGGACTCCAGCGTCTTCGCAATGACCGCGTCGACATGCGAACCCTCGATCGTCCTCGGCGCACCAGGACGAGGCGCATCGAGCACGCCATCCAGACGATGAGCCACGAAGCGCGCGCACGCCTCTTCGAAACGGTTTGTTGAGTGACTGGCAGTTCTGCAGAAGCGATCATATTGTCGCCGCCATCGGCACACGCCAACACAAATCCGGGCTCGCAATGCCATAGCACACTGACAAACAACGATTCCTGCTTTGGCACGATACATGCATGGTCTTCTCCATAAAGGCGCATTAACTGATGAGAAGTTGTTCGATGTTCTCGCTCACCGGAAACTCAGACCAGGCTAAGGCGGCGGCAGCGATTCTGCCGCAGGCGATATCTGGAGGGCGGCGCGCAAGAGTTTCGGCACCGCCAATACCCGCGTATTGCGCAGGTGACCGCGGCACGGTTATGTCGCGCAAATTCGAACCAGTGCGGCTGATTTGAGTCGCTTCGTGGCGCGATGCCCATGGTGGCAATGCCCAGCTTGATGGATGGACTGCAGGAGCGGTGAAGATGTCATATCGGGTATCTCCGGCGCGCGGAAGCGTCTGCCAACCGGGCGATCAGGACGGGCTACCTGAAGCGCGGTCGATCTCCTCTACCGTCGTTGTCGGCAGTGGTACGCTCGCTATCAGATGCGTGCAGCTCGCAATTCAGATGGGCCACGTCATTGCTGCAGCATTGTGTGCTGACGGCGTATTCCGCGATTGGGCTGTTCGCTCGAACATCCCGTCCATCGCAAGCGTTGAAGAGCTCGCTTCTTTTTTGAAGGATGCGCCGGTAGATTTGATCTTCTCAGTTGCCAATCCATTCATATTGCCGGCGGATCTATTGGAGGGGGTTCGTCGAGGTGCATTTAATTACCACGACGGTCCATTGCCACGATATGCGGGAGTGCACGTTACGTCCTGGGCGCTGCTGGCGCAAGAGACCGAATATGCCATCACGTGGCATTGGATCGATGACGGTGTTGATAGCGGTGACGTCGTGGTTCAGCGCCAGGTGTTGATTGCGCCCACCGATACGGCACTGACCCTGAATCTTAAATGCAATGAAGCCGCGATCGAGGGCTTCCGCGAGCTCTTAGCTGGCGTCAAGAACGGGAAGCTTTTGGCCTATCCGCAGGCAGTGCTGGACAGAAGCTACTTTCCGAGACATCGACGCCCCGATTCCGCAGGCTGTCTGCGATGGGATCAATCCGCGCAAGAGATATCGGCGATGACACGAGCCCTACGCTTTGGGCCACATCAACTAAATCCAATGTGTCTGCCCAAAGCTCTCCTGGGCGATCAGGCTGTCAAAGTCAGCAACTTGGACGTGTTGGCTCGAAGCTCGAGTAGTCCGGCGGGGTCCCTGCTCGAAGTCCACTCGAGCCATTGGCGTGTGGCGACGGGCACCGAGGATGTCGATGTTTATTTTGGCGAACTCGATGGGCAGATGCTGGACGCGCGAGCCCTCGCCAGGCACTTCAATGTGGATGAAGGTAGTCGCCTTCCGATCTTGAGCGATGAACAGGCGCGGAGCATAACTGCCACCCATGAATTGCTGGCGCCTCTGGAGGATTTTTGGCGACAGCGGCTCGAACAGTTTAGAACATTGCATCCTCCTTTCCTGTCATCGTCCGTGGCTGCGGCACCGCCCGGATGGCAGTCGAGTTCGTGGTTCAGTCCAAGTGCTTTGGCTAAACTGTCCCCACTCGATCGCTCGGAATACCTGGCAACGGCTTGGCTGATCTATCTCGCCCGCATCACGGGAGAAACAGAGCTTCAGCTGGGATGGACGCCTGCGTTGTATGGACCGCAAACTGCCTCCAAAGCGATGGAAGTGTTGATCTCCTCTGTCGTGCCGATGGAAGTGACCATTGAGCTTGCCAATGATTTTGAAGAAGTGCGCAAAACCGTAGCTGCCGAATTCGTCCAGCTGAGGGCGCACGGTAGCTTTGCCCGCGATCTTATCGGGCGTTGCACGGTCTTGCGAGGTGTGGAGGCGCTGCGCTCGCACCGACCCTGGCCGATTGGCATCACACTCACGACAGAGAGCTCTTCGGTGGCTGGCGATCTGATGACGAGTCACGGAGCTGGCCGGGCCCTATGCGGCGATTTGCTGACTTTTGAAGTTTGCGCTCTGAATGGGCGCTTCCGCTGGCATTTTGATGCCAGTCGATTAGCGCCGAGGCAGATCGGCCGCATGACACAGCATTTGCAGACTTTGTTAAATGGTGTGATGGCCGATGCGGGGCAGCCGGTCGGCCGCATCAACATTCTCCCGGACGACGAACGCACGTATCTGCTGGAGGATCTGAACCGGACGGCAGCGGCGTATCCGTCGGAGCGGTGCATCCATGAGCTGTTCGAGGCGCAGGTGCAGAAGGCGCCGGAGGCGGTGGCGGTGGTCCACGAGAACGAGAGACTGAGCTATGGCGAGCTCAACGCGCGGGCCAACCGGCTGGCCCATCATCTGATCGCACTCGGAGTCAGGCCGGATCAGCCGGTGG
>NZ_WHNQ01000112.1 GCF_009362785.1 Paraburkholderia atlantica | reverse complement strand
ATGACCGCTCGGCGGGAAAGGCGACCATCGTCACCAGCCAGTTACCGATTGAGCACTGGCATGGATGGATCGGCGACGAGACCATCGCCGACGCAATGCTCGACCGCCTCATGCAGCGTCATCATCGGATCACGCTTACCGGTGGTTCCCTCAGAAAGGCATCCCCAAAACCCAGCGTCCTGGAGCCCGAACTCGACCAGAACTAACAAGGAAATCTACAATCGACACCGCGCAACGCCCAACCCCGCCGAATCGGTCACGTTCCCGAAATTGGCGGTCACCTTCGCCGAAATACGCATCGAGGAGCGCAAACTGGGCGAGAAGCTGTTCGCGGAGGTTGGTCAGGTACTGCAGTCCAGCGGGATGAAGCTCAATAGCGGCACTATCGTGGACGCAACGCTGATCTCGGCGCCGGGTTCGACGAAGAATGAACAGAAGGCGCGGGACCCCGAAATGCATCAGACGCGCAAAGGCAAGCAGTGGCATGTCGGCATGAAGCTGCACATCGGGCTCGATAGCCAAAGCGGCCTGGCGCATAGCGCGGTGGTCACGGCCGCCAACGTCCACGACAAACGTCCGCTGCCAAGGTTGCTGCATGGTCAGGAGCAACGCGTCTACGGCGATAGCGCCTATGCGAGCCAGAAAGCGTTGATCCACAGCAAGGCGCCCCGGGGCACGCGACTTCACCAACCAGCGAACCCGGCGTGCGGGTCAGGTCGATGAGGTAGCGCGTAGCAAGAATCGCAACAAGTCGAAGATCCGTGCCCGGGTTGAGCACGTGTTTGCTGTCGTGAAGCGCCTGTGGGCGGCTTTACGAAGGTGCGCTATCGCGGGCTGGCAAAGAATGCCAACCGCGCCTTCGTTGCACTGGCGCTGGCCAACGTCTATTTGTCGCGCAGGCGGCTGATGGCACAGGTGCGCCCGTAATGGGCGAAAAGCGGGGAAATCCCCCGCTTTTCGAGCCTGCAGGGCTCACCGGAGCGAATGAGATTTGCTTTCACGGCGAAATGACCATTGAAGTATCGGCCAAACTCGAATTCCGCGGCTTGATCAGCGCAGCCTTAACGTGACAACGCCGCGCCGTTGACCGGGCGAGAAAGACGGTCGATTTCCGGCTCAGCGCCAAGCGCGATGTGCCTGCAGCCACGGCCTTCTTCGCGAAGGCAATCAGGAGCGGCAACGATCACGCTGGACGGTTACGCCGTGTCTCATCGCGCGGTGCCCGAAATGAAGGCCGATGAGCTACTGCTCAAAGACACGACGCTGCGATCCTCAAAGTACTTGAACGACGTGATCGGGCAGGATCATCGTCACATCAAATTACAGCTGAAAGTGATACTCGGTTTCAAACATTTCCGGAACGCGGGCAATCGCGATCTCGGGCTTCGAGCTGACCCGTCGTATTCGCAAAGGTCAGTCCGATCTGACGAACCTGCGCCTCAAAGATGCCACTGCGCCCGCTGTTTGGAAGGCAGTCCTTTCAGTTCGATGAGGTGACGGTGGATACGCCAATTCTTTCGCTCGCCGCTGAAATTGCACCAGAGCCAGCTGCTGGGGGTCCAACTTAGACGTCGGCGTAATCAATACCTGTGAGCACGCCCAGATGGGCAACCGTAGTGAAATGCGAGTCGTCGTTCGTATCGATGTCCAGCTCGCGCACATTGCCGCCCAAATCGGTCACGAAGGCACGGCGGCCTCGCCAATCCAAGCACACGCCAATCCCTTCCTTGAGTCCGCGCGCAACCACTTCACGATTAACCAGTCCCAACGTTGAGATCCTTGCGCGGTTCAGCGTATTTCCGTCGTCCGCATCGTCGCCGCGATCTGTCCAATAGAGCATCGCGTCGTGGTGGTCGATATCGAGATCAATAGGCTCCGGCAATTTGTCAAGCAAACATTCGACGTCTGAGCGTCTATCGGAAGCCGCATTTGCCGGTAGCTCAATGCCTGCCCTAAAGATGCGCCCCTGTCCGCCATCCGGAGGACCCTTCTGTGACCAGTAAATGTGTCCGTTTGTCTTATCCAGCGCAATGCCTACACAGTGGCGGGTTGCGTCAGCCGTATCTTCCGGGAAATTCCCAGTCCGCACGAGCTCCGTGACCTGAGTGCCATCCAGCCACGCACGCATGACTCGCATGCCTTCACGATCGCACCAGTACAGATGACCGGCTTCCTTGTCCAGCGCCAGTTCCTTCGGCGTTCCTGCCTTCCCCGAAGGCACGAGCACCCGATGCTCACTACCGTCTAGCTTCGAGCATTCGATCGTGCCATCGTTCGGTGGAAGTCCAGAGAGCATCGCATCGCCGTTGATTAGATGAATGCCGCTGCCCATGTTGCTCCAGTATAACAACTGGTCTTCGGCGTCCACCTTTATGCCGTCGGGCGTGTTCGTCAGGGCTGCGATAACGATTTCGTGCGAACCGTCCGGGGATAAGGCGATGATTGCCGGGGGACGTGCCTGGATGACATACAGCGTACCGCCATCACGTGTAGCCACAGTGCGACCTCCGTCGAGTCTGCAATATACGTTGTCAGGGTGGCAGCAGCGGTGTGCCGCACTGCTACTACCGAACGGTTTGTCATAAAAGTCCTCGGGTTACGCGATGACGTGAAAAGCGTCAATCCCGCCTTTTGAACCTGCGACAGATGCCGCGTTTGCCCAACCACCCATCGGGAAGCGGGACGTTCCGGAGCCGGTGGTCACCGGCAGATGCATCATATGCCCGATAACGTTCAGCCACAACTGACTCCCGTGAGCCCAGAATTTCGATCCAATCTTTACTACGTGGTTGGATGCACTGCTCCCCGAGCAGAAGATGCCGGCAATTACGTCGGACTTGCCGACCCGGTTCGGGCGGACGGATTTCCGCGAGAACGTCCCCCCGCATGCGATCGCACATCGACGAGCTGGACACTCGTATGGCTGGGGCAGGCTCTGTCAGGTTGACGCAGGAGCGGGGTAGAATGAAGCGATGAAGAAAAGAAAGCCGCTTTATCACGGTCACCGCTTCCCTGCCTTCGTCATCAGCTGCGCGGTTCGCTGGTATTTCCGGTTCAGCCTGAGCCTGCGCGATATCGAGAAGTTGTTGCTCGAGCGTGGTGTCGTCGTCACGTACGAAACAATCCGTTGCTGGTGCGACAAGTTCGGCGCTGAATTCGCCCAGCGTGCAAAGACGGCGCGGCGCAAGCGGGGCACCATCGAATAGGCTTCGTCGCCCGGTTCGATTCGCGCCGCCCCAATCAGCTGGTCGAGTAGCGAACGATCCGCGTCCCACAGGGGCGCGATTGTCGTTGCGCGCAGCATGTCACTCATGTGTTACCCCGGTGGTTTTGCCATTCGATTCAGGTCTCTTGTTTTCAATGCCGAGTTCACCCATCAGACGCCTGCGCGCTTTCTCGTCTACTATCAACGCCTGGACACGCTTGCGGAAATGAGGATTGTTGCCGAGCGGGCCCTTCAGCGCTTTGAGCGCATCGCGCAACGCGCAACGCGATCATCTGGCACAACTCCGGCACTTTCTGTACGACTGCGTCAGGAGAGAAATCGTGGATGGACTCAAATTCCAGATTCACTGTGAGCTGCGCGTCCGGACCCGGATTCGCCTCTAGTGCTTCGCTGAAGAAGCCATCGTTTTCGCAAACAGCTTGATGCTGAATCTCGGAACGCGAGATGAGCGATGCGACTGGTTCGATTTTCTGGCCATGAAGGGTCTTGCAAGCGGGTCTCTCGACCCACTTTGGCTGCTCATGGACGCACCTGTCATCAGCCGCGTGCGGCTCATGTAGATGTTGGCAAGCGCGAGTACAGTAAAGGCGCGCGTGGCGTTCTTCGCGAGGCCGCGATAGCGCACCTTGCCAAAACTCCACAGCCGCTTGACAACCGCAAAGACGTGTTCAACCCGGGCACGAATCTTCGACTTGTTGCGGTTTTTCGAGCGCCTAGCTTCATCGACTTCACCACTGCGATTGCGTACACGCTGGTTGGTCAAGTCCTTCGCTTTCTTCGCCTTGCTGGTGATGAGTTTCTTCTGGCTCGCATAGGCGCTGTCACCGTACACACGCCGGTCGTCGCCGTGCAGCAGCGCCGGCAGCGGATGCTTGTCATGCACGTTCGCCGCCGTCACTACCGCGCTGTGTGCCAGACCCGTCTGGCTATCCACACCGATGTGAAGCTTCATTCCAAAGTACCACTGCTGGCCCTTCCTCGTCTGATGCATTTCGGGGTCTCGCGCCTTGTCCGCATTCTTTGTGGAACTGGGCGCACCGATGATGGTGGCATCCACAATCGTGCCGGTGCCTACCTTCAGTCCGCGCCCTTGCAGCACCTCGCCGACCCTGGCGAACAATTGCTCGCCGAGCTTGTTGCGCTCCAGCCGCCGCCGGAACTTCAAGAGCGTCGTACCATCACGAACGCGCTCGCGTCCCAGGTCAACCCCGACGAATCGCCGCAATGCGGTGCTATCCAGCAGCGCTTCCTCGCAGGCTTCGTCGGCCAGGTCGAACCAGTGCTGCACAAAGTGCATGCGCAGCATGCGCTCCAGACCCACCGGTGGGCGACCGCCTTGACCCTTCGGATAGTACGGCTCGACAACCTCGCACAGTTGCGCCCACGGCACGATCTGATCCATCGTCTCAAGGAACACATCGCGTTTGGTTGGCCGACGGTACTGTTCAAATCCGGCGCCTTGATCGGCCGCCATCGCAAGGGTCTGTTGTTTCATGCATATCTAACGATTAAACGCCCAATGCCGTTGATCTTTTGCAGCGCAGCCCTAGGTGATTCGGCACCACAAGAGCGAGCGGGAGTTTCTGCCACTTAAGCACTTCATTGAAATTGTCCTTGTCGACGTTGATCGACTTCATGTCTTTAATCGCTGTAGCGTCGTTGCGCAAAGTGAAGTCGCCCACCACAAGCAATTTAAGCGGCAGCTCAACTTCTTCCCTTGATTCTCCGGTGGCCGGTCGATAAACGATATTGACCCGCTCCTTGGGAGCGGTTGAACTTTCATATGCCATATCTAACTCCGAAAAAAGCTAGCCGGTGTGGAGGTGCGAGACAGCATGCCCTTTTGCTGTCCACGTCTTCACCGTCGCGCAGCGCATCAGAATCGCATTGCATTCCGATGTAAAAGACGGTTTCCGAGATTTCCTGCGGAGCCAAACCGGGAGTGTCTGAATTTTTGTGTGCAAGGCGTCTGAAGATTTCAGGCGTGGCAGGCGATCAATTTCATTCTAGCTGTTGGGTCATGTGAAGCGATCCTCGTAGAGGATCGCGAACTGCCGCATGGCGGCCTTCCAGTCGTGGGCCGCACGGTGCCAGTCGCTGGTGATTTTGCGCAGCGCAAGCCAGAGCAGTTTGGTCGCCGCTTCATCGGACGGGAAGTGTCCGCGCGTCTTGATGATCTTGCGCAGCTGTGCATTCACGCTCTCCAGCGAATTGGTGTAGATGACCTTGCGCACCTCAGGCG
>NZ_WHNQ01000111.1 GCF_009362785.1 Paraburkholderia atlantica | reverse complement strand
GCGCGCACATCTTCGTGGCGGCCATGGGCGCATCGAGTTACACGTTCGCATGCGCGACGCCAGCCGAAACGATGGAGGACTGGCTGGGCGGCATCGCACGTGCGCTGACCTTCTATGGTGGCGTGCCGCAGCTGATCGTGCCGGATAACCCGCGCGCGATGATTGCCGATCCCGACCGCTATGAACCTCGCGCCGGCGACACCGTGCTGGACTTTGCGCGTCACTACGGCACGTCATTCCTTCCTGCACGCGTATATCGTCCGCAGGACAAACCGAAGGTAGAGGTTGCGGTCCAGGTGGTCGAACGCTGGATCATGGCGCGCCTGCGCCATCACCGGTTTGCGTCGGTCCACTCGGTCAATGAGGCGATCCGCCCGCTGCTCAGGAACCTGAACGAGCGCCCTTTCCAGAAGCTGCCGGGATGCCGTGCCAGCGCATTCGCCGAACTGGACGCGCCGGCACTACAGTCGCTGCCAGCTCAACCCTATGAACTTGCGCGCTTCAAGACGGTGACCGTTCACATTGACTACCACGTTGAGATCGATAAGCACCGCTACAGCGTCCCGCACGCGCTGGTTGGCCTCAAGCTCGATGCGCGCATCACGGCTGGCGCTGTCGAACTGTTGCATCGTGGTCGCCGGGTTGCCAGCCACGCCCGCAATGACCGGGCCGGAGGCTACACCACCGTCGTCGAGCACATGCCGGCGGCACACCGCGCTCATCTGGAATGGACGCCGCAGCGGCTGATTCATTGGGGACAGCAGATCGGCGCGGCAACCGGCGCGCTCGTCACCCGGCTGCTGCAGGAGCAACGTCACCCGGAACACGGCTATCGGGCGTGCCTCGGATTGCTGTCGCTCTCACGTCGCTATGGCCGCGACCGTCTCGAAGCCGCCTGCGCGCTGGCGCTGGAACTGGGCGTGCACCGCTACCGCCACGTGCGCGACATCCTGATCAACAACCGCGACCGGACGGCGGCGGCGACACCCGCCGACTGGATCAGCCCGAGCCACGCGCATGTACGCGGCCCCGGCTACTATCAATAAAGAAGACCCACCATGATGATGCAACAGACACTGACGCAACTGCGCACCCTGAAGCTGGACGGTTTCGCTGACGGCCTGGAAGAACAATTGACGCAGCCCGGTGCGGCCAGCCTGAGCTTCGAGGAACGCCTGTCACTGCTGGTCGACCGGGAAGCCAGCTGGCGTGATGATCGCCGTCGTACCCGACTGCTCAAGCAGGCGCGCCTCAAGTATCCGCAAGCCGCCATTGAAGATCTCGACACGCGCGCTGGCCGTGGCGTCGATCCGCGCTCACTCACGAGTCTCGCGCTCGGTGACTGGGTCGAAGCCGGCTACAGCCTGCTCGTCAGCGGTCCAACCGGCGCTGGGAAATCGTGGCTCGCGTGCGCCCTGGCCCAATACGCTTGCCGGCGCGGGCATTCGGCCTTGTACCTGCGCGTGCCACGACTTGGCGAAGAGCTTCGCGTTCTGCACGGCAACGGCGGTTTCACAAAATGGCTGCTGCAGGTTGCCCGCGTTGACGTGCTTCTGCTGGACGATTGGGGAATGGCGCCTCTCGATACGATGGTTCGAAACGATCTGCTCGAGATGATCGATGACCGCTCGGCGGGAAAGGCGACCATCATCACCAGCCAGTTACCGATTGAGCACTGGCATGGATGGATCGGCGACGAGACCATCGCCGACGCAATGCTCGACCGCCTCATGCAGCGTCACCACCGGATAACGCTCACCGGTGAATCCCTCAGAAAAGCATCCCCAAAACCCAACGTCCTGGAGCCCGAACTCGACCAGAACTAACAAGGAAATCTACAATCAACACCGCGCAACGCCCAACCCCGCCGGATCGGTCACGTTCCCGAAATCGGCGGTCACGTTCGCCGAAATGCGCAGCTGGCATGGCGTAGCACTCGGCGCGTGTAGCGGGCAAACCAAAGTTCGATCTGATTGACCCAGCTCGCGTGCAGCGGGGTGAAGTGGAAGTGAAACCATTCATCATACCGCTCGTTGAATGCCTGCCAAACGGCCTGAGCGCGATGCGTATTCAGGTTGTCGCAAATCTCAGGTGCACCCGTTTAGCCCGGGTGCGCAGCCGCCACGCGCTCCATGACGGCGACCAGATCGTCCTGGGTACGCCGCTCGCGGCAGTCTGCCAGCACCTCTCCGGTATGCACATCAAGCGCGGCAATCAGCGCTTGGGTGCCGTGGCGGATATATTCAAACTCTCTTGCGCTCGATGGCTTGAATGCTAGTCTTCTCGTCGATGCTGAGTACCACCGCGTTTCGAGGGGCCTTGCGGTACAACTTGCAAATCACATTGACCTTCTCACGAAAGGCGGGATCCGAACGGTGAAGCCATTGCTTGACTCGGTGTGGGCGCACGTCGCCGGCCTGCAAGATTCGCTGCACATGGCTGCGGCTGATCTGTTCGACAATGCCGCGCTCGATCGCGCGCGCCACTATCCCGTCCAGCGTTGGCGTAACCCGTCCCTCGGGTTCGTGTGCTTCACATGCCAACGCAATCAACTGCAGTCGCGTTTCTTGCGTGATGCGTGGCGGACGGCCGCTACGCTCACTCTCGCGCAGGCCCTGCCCACCGTGCTGTGCGCTTGCGCCACGTGCAGACCGTCTGCACCGACACGCGCAGCTCCCGAGCGATCACCGTATTCGGGTGTCCTTCGTGCGCCCACAGCGCGATGCGCGCCCGCATCACATCTCGCTGAGCCGCGGTCTTTCGCTCGATCAGCGACAGGAGTTCTTCTCGTTCTTTTTTTTCCAACTTCACTGGCGCTGCATGACGACCTTGGCTCATCCCGACATGTTAGCCAACGCAATAATTCAATCAAGCTATTTACTGGATGTTGTACTAGTCGGGTGACGTGGCTACGATTGGCACCCGTCAGGATCGCCACGATGCGCGTGCCGTTGGAGGGGAGGTGATGCCTGGTCGTGCACGATCGGCGGGTTCGGACCAGTTCTTCGCCCGCCCCGATCGCACGAATCGAGGAGGAATCCACGACCACGCGCGAGAAGTCTATCTTGTCCACCGCTCGCAACCTCGGCAGCAGCATTGGGTGAAGTCGATCCTATACGCCGGCTTGTTGCCACTCACTGCCGCCGGAGCCGCATCAGGAAGGTGGTGTTGAGATCGCTGGACTGCCCAAGGGATGTAATCCGAAGAGAGTACAGCCAGCGCATGTTCAAGGCAGATTATTACCACGATATGCGGTCTGCTGTGCGACCACAACCGCCTTGGCTGCTTCGGCGGGCGTTTTGCGCGCACACAGACCATCAACCGGAACTCCATTCAGCATGATGACGTGACGCATCGGCAGAGAATCGGTTGACATGGATTCAATTAGTCCCAATCCCGTCACAAGGAGTGCCGTCAGGGAGCCAACATACCTGTGGCCGGAAGTCAGAGTTTACATCAGTGGCGTGGGCCGACTGTGCGAGCATCCCGATTACCATCACACAAGACATAAGTAACGTTGCTTTCATAATTCAACTCGTTTTCAAGGCGAGACAAGGTTGCATTGTTGCAAGATCGTATCGACCAGCATTCACATGCGTGGCATGCGTGCCCGAACTTCGCACCGGCAAATCTAGGTTGAGCAGCACGATCGAAAAGCCAGAGCGAGGCACACGCTGCTTGGCCATGACGAAGTCTACTGAGAAGCACACTTTTGCACGTTGATCTGCGAAACGCAGCATCGACCCCTCGTCCGTCAGGACCAAGACTGCCAATGTGGTGAGCACCTCGTTGGGAGGCTTTGGTGCATATCTCTTGGTCAGTCGGCAGCTTAAGAGACGGATTCAAAAAGGCTGCTCCGCCCGTCTGAAAATCTTCCCGCAGGCGAGGGAGCAACCGAATTTGAGAAGTGCTTTGTGAATGTCGGCCCGACGTTCGAAGCGAATGCGAAGACGACGGAAGTCGTGAGACCACGCATGAGCACGTTCGACAACCCAACGGAATTTTCCCAGAACGCTCCCGTGTTCTGTGCGGCGCCTGGCAATACGCGGCGTGATGCTTCGCTCGCGAAGTCTCTGGCGCTGTGCCTCGCAGTCATAGCCACGGTTTGCGTAGATGACCATGGGCTTCTAAAGCGGCCGGCCACGTACGCCGCCAATCGGTGGAATGGCGTCAGGCAGCGGCAGCAACTGGGTGACGTCGTTACGATTCGCCCCAGTGAGGATCGCGCCGACAAAGACGCCATTGGCGTCTACGAGGACGTGGTGCTTGGAGCCTGGGCGCGATCCGTGGGGCTCGGACCAGCTTTTCGGCCGCCCCAACGGCTCGCACAGCCAAAGAGTCGACGGCTGCTCGGCTGAAATCGAGTTCGCCTGCCTCGCGTAACTTCGGCAGCAGTAGCTCCTGCAGTCGTTTCCCGACGCCGGCCTTCTGTCAGTCGCGCAACCGTCGTCAGCAGGTTGAATCCGATCCAAAATCCCTATTTCGTCGACAGGTCGGGCCAGCGGATACCGGTCTTGAGCACGAACAGGATTCAGTTCAGTGCAGCTCGGCTGGCAACCGGCCTCGATTCTTCTTGCGCCGGGGTTTGGGCGACGGCAGCAATGGCTCGATCAGCGTCCAAAGTTCGTCATCAACAATCGGCGCGCCCATCCTTGGTTCCAGTTGTTCAGGTGGCCAAGGTTAAGGAAGGTCGGCAAAAGTCCTGGCATTGGGATTCCGGTGAACTATCTTGGGATGAAGGGAGTGAGTTAAGGAGAGCCCAGATGACGCAACTTGGACTTGACCTGGATTTGACAACGAAGCGCACGCGTAAGCGCGAATTTCTCGATGAGGACGGCGCGGTGTGCCTTGGTTGAAGCTCATTGCGCTGCTCGAACCGTACTATCCGACTGGTAAGACTGGACGGCCGCCGTTCCCGATCGCGACGATGCTGCACATTCATTTTATGCAACAGTGGTTTGGTCTGTCCGATCCAGCGATGGAAGAAGCGTTATATGACGTGCCGCTGTATCGTGACTTCGCAGGATCTGACGGCGGCACGATGCGTTTGCCGGACGAGAGCACGATTCTGCGGTTTCGTCACCTTCTCAAAGCACCATGGACTGGCTGCGCAGATGCTCGCGCTGGTCAATGAAATCCTGGTGGAGAAAGGCCTGATGCTCAAGACCGGCACGGTGGTCGTTGCCACGTTGATTCCGGCGCCCAGTTCGACGAAAAACAGCTCCGGAACGCGCGATCCCGAGATGCGTCAGACGCAGAAAAGCGATAACTGGCGTTTCGGAATGAAAGCGCACATCGGCGTGGACGCTAAGTCCGGTCTGCTCCATACCGTTGTAGGCACGACGGGCAACGTCCACGACATTACGGAGGCTCATGCGCTGTTGCACGGTAAGGGGCCAGCAAACCCGTCTTGACGAATTGAGCTAAGCGACCGCAACTGTCGGCTGCCAGCGATGAGGCAGCAATGTTGCGACGTCGCTGGCCCTGTGGGTCGGCAATCGCGTGAGGACGTCCTTCAGATAGGCGTGCGGTTCGTGCCCATTGAGTTGTGCTGAGCGCAACAGGCTCATGATGGCGGCAGCGCGTTGGCCCGCTCGGAGTGAGTCGGCGAACAGCCAGTTGGTCCTGCCGATAGCCCACGGACGTATTTGGTTTTCGACCCAGTTGTTGTCTATGGGCACATGTCCGTCGTCGAGATAGCGCGTCAGCGCTTCCCAGCGTTTAAGGCTGTAATCCAGCGCTTTCGCAATCGCTGAACCTTCCGAAACCAGCTTGCGCTGCGCCACCATCCATTCATGAAGTGCGTCGCACACCGGTTTGGCCCGGCTCTGTCGAAGCCTGCGACGCTCTTCAGCTTCCAGTGTCTGCGCCTCGCGCTCGATGTCGTAAAGCGCAGCGAAGAATGGCAGCGCCAATGCGGCG
>NZ_WHNQ01000012.1 GCF_009362785.1 Paraburkholderia atlantica | reverse complement strand
CCCCTCCGAAGCCAAGGAGTCCCCATGCCCCACCTCAAACCCATCGAATACGCCGACGCCTCCCCCGAAGTCCGCGCCGTCTACGACGACATCAAAGCGACCCGCCAGGTCGACGACGTCAACAACTTCTGGAAGTACATCGCGCAGCATCCGCCGACCCTCGCGCGCACGTGGGACAGCCTGAAGGAAGTGATGGCGCCCGGCGCGCTCGATCCGCTGGTCAAGGAGCTGCTATACGTCGCAGTCAGCGTAACGAACAACTGCGGCTATTGCGTCGCGAGCCACACGGCGGCGGCGCGTCGCGCCGGCATGACCGACGAGATGTTCGGCGAGCTGCAGGCGATCGTCGGAATGGCTAACGAAACGAACCGGCTTGCGGTCGGCTATCGCGTGCCGATCGATCCGGCCTTCGAATAAGAGCATGAAGCGCATGGTGCGGCCCGATCGTACCGACCCGGGCCGCAACCCATGCATGCTTGTGGATGGGTATCGAGCGCGCAAATGCCTTACGCTCGGGCGTTCCAGTTCCACGCACCATGCCCTGCGGCGGGATTCAACTTCTGTACTGGCGCGAGCGCCGATCGACCGCATCTGCGCACCCGAAAACTGATCGCCGTCGGCCGACTTGCGGCAGACCGGTGTCGTTCAGCCGCCGACACGTCGGCCGATCAGCGCATACTCCATCCCGCGAGTAACGCCGGTAGCTCGGCCATCTCCCTGAACACGTGCACCGCTCCCGCGCCATGCAACGCGGTCGCGCTGCTATGGCCGAGCTGCGTCGGGCAATAGCCGAATACCGTCGCGCCGGCCGCGACACCCGCGGTCGCGCCCGTCACCGTGTCCTCGATTACCGCGCAGCGTGCCGGCTCGACGCCGAGGGCCGCGGCCGCGGCGAGGTAGACGTCGGGAAACGGTTTGCTGCGCGGCATTTCGTGGCCGCTGAAGATGCGTCCGTCGAAGCAGTCGAGCAGGCCGGCCTTCACGAGCTGCAGTTCGATCTTGATGCGATCCGCGCCCGACGCCACCGCAATGCGTCCATTCAAGGTTTGGTGCAGCGCGTGCACCGCGAAAGACGCGCCGTCGATCGCACGCAACTCATTGTCGAGCGCCACGTTGCGACGCGCGCGGAACTGCGCCAGCCACTCGGCAGTGAGGGCAAAGCCGGTGTGCGCTTCGATCAGTTCGGCTTCGTCCTTGACCATCTTGCCGACGAAAATGCGCATCGTCTCTTCGACGCTCAAATGCCAGCCCAGCTCGCCGAGCATCTCGGTGAGCACGCGGTTCGTGATGGGTTCGGAATCGACGAGCACGCCGTCGCAGTCGAAGAGCACGGCGTCGAAAGGAAAATCGGCCATCGGGGAGGGTACGGATGAGGTTCGCTAAAGCGGCAAGCATACCTCACCGGCCTGCGGGCCGCAGCGCGATGGCCACCCGTCAAACGCGCGCAATCATTCGCTGTACCCGTCGCTCAGCGTCTTCAGGAACGCGATGATGTCCTGAATGTCCTGATCGTTCATTGCGGGTTGATCGCCGAACTTGCGGTCGAACGGCGCGTCGGCAACATCGATGTTCGCGTGATACCGCGGCGGCAGATCGTCGTACTTGATCGCCTTGCCCGACGCATCGCGCGGATAGATCTTGTCCGGCGCCGTGTCGCGCAGGTTGTAAAAGTCCATCACGTGCCTCAGGTCGTGATACACGCCGTTGTGAAAGAACACCTTGCGTTCGGCGACGTTGCGCAGCGTCGGCGTGAGGAACATGCCACAGTACTGGGTCTGCTTCGCGAGGTCGTCGCGAAACGGTCCGCATACGCCCATGTCGAAGAACTTCGGGTCCTTGTTCATCGGAATCGCCGGATTGCGCGGCACACCCAAGGCTTCGTATTGCGTATCGGTGAAAAGCGGCGGGAGGCCGTCGCGGCTCGGCTGGCTGAGGTGACAGCCCGCGCAATTCGCCTTGTCCTTGTCGTTGAACAGTTGCAGACCGTGCAGTTCGGCACGCGTGAGCCGCGCCTTGCCTTCGAGCCAGTAGTCGTATTTGCTCGTGAACGCATGAAACGACGGATCTTCGGTCTGATAGCGGCCCACCGCGAACATCGCTTCGGCAATCAGCAGGCTCGGGTTGTTGACGATGCCAACTCCAAAGATCCGTTTGAACTGGTCGAGGTAGCGCGTTTGCAGCAGCTTTCGCGCGACGTCGGCTTCGCTCGTGTTGGCCATCTCGACCGGATTGGTCAGCGGGCCAATTGCCTGGTTCTGCAAGGTATCGGCGCGGCCATCCCAGAACAGGCCACCTTGCGGCACCATCGCCGGAGCCGCGGGCGCGGCGAGCGCGGTCTTCTGCGCGCGTTGCATGCCGGCGGCCTGCGAGGCGAGCCGCGTGATGTCGACGGGAGCGTCGGTATCGCCCTGATCGGGGCCGATGCTGAACGGCGCCTGCCGGTACAGATACGCGAGCGACGGCGGAGGACGATAGCCCGCCTGGTCCAGATGCAAACCGCCCATCTGCACGGACAACGCGTTATCCGGTCCATACGAATGCTTTGGCGAGTGACATGTCGCGCACGACTGCTGACCCGACGCGGACAGCGTCTTGTCGAAGAAGATCTGTTTGCCGAGCAGCGCAACCGCACTGAGCGGCGCTTGCTGCGGACGCATCAGATGCACCGGATGCGGATTCGCGCCGGTGAACTCCTCGACGATCCCGCCGACCGCGGCCGGCATCCGCTCCGGATACACCAGTGCAAACGCCGCGAACGCGGCAAAGCCGGGCACGACAGTCGCCGCGCTTCCCGCGAGCAGCCGCAACCACGCGCGGCGGGTGCTCGCAGAGTGCGGTTCATCCGCGGCTGGCGGCGGCGCTGGCGCGAATGCGTCTGACGGTCGGCTCATGGCGTTGACGAATAGATCGATCGGATACGTGAAAAACGACGTAGACGGAGACGTCACCGGCTCGATCGAGCCAGCGCGCACCGCGCCCGCTCAGGTCGACGGCGGCGAAGACAGCTTGGTGCCGAGGTTTTCGTCGAGATACAGCGGCGCGGTGTTGCCCGTACCCGAAAAATTGAACATGTTGATGATGCTGCCGGCCGTCGCATCGAACGAGCCGCCGCCGAGGCGCTGGCCGCCGAGCCAGTTGTCCTCGATGAAGCGCACCACCGACGCCTGCGTGATCGGCGTGTCGTCGACGAAATTGACCTTCGCCCACGGCGACACGACGATGAACGGCGTGCGCGTCCCCGGCCCGCAGCGGCCGTTCACCACGCCGCCGTTGACGCCTTGCGGCTGCACCGCGCCCGCGGCAGTGCACTGACCCGCCGCGCTGAGGTTGTCGCTGCCGGCCACCGTAGCACCGCCGGCCAATTGCGCGCTCGTCGAGTCGAACGACGCGCTCGTCGGCGCCTTGTAGCGGTGGTCGTACCAGCCGTCCGAATCGTCGTACGCAATGATCACGGCGGTGTTCTTCCAGTCAGGCTGCTGTTCGAGGAAGTTGATCACCTTGGTGACGAACGCCTGCTCGTCGAGCGGGTCCGAGTTGCCCGGGTGGCCGTCGCTGATGGCCGGCGCCTTCAGGAAGTTGACCGATGGGTAGTTGCCGGCCTTCACTGCGGTGAAGAAATCGTCGGTGTCGTACTGGTGGTGCACCGGGGTCGCGGAGTTATCGAGCGGATCGGTCGTACCGATCACCGCCGTCGACGAAGGCCGCGTATGCGCGAGGTTCGCCGTGCTCGCGTAGTACTGGAACCACGCGTGGTGCTGCACGTAGTCGGCCTTGCTCGCGTTGAGCACTTGCGAGAACGTCGAGCGTGCGCAGCCGGTCGTGCCGTTCGGATTGACGGTCTGCAGATTGAAGCCGCCCATGAAGCCGCCCCACGTGATGTTCTTCGCGTTCAGCAGGTCGCCGATGTTCCTGTTTTTCGAGGACATCGCGCCGGTCACCGTGCTGCCCGCCGCGATCGTGCAGGCGTCGCCGGTCGGGTCGAGGTCGCCGATCATCGTGTTGCCGCCGGCCGAGTCGGGGATCACGTTGGCCGACACGCCGCCCGTCAGGATCACGCCGTTGTTCTGGCCGGACACGACTGCGAGTGCGCCGGGCGTCGACGGTCCGTAGGTATCCGTATACGCGTTCTGGTTCATCGCGAAGTTCTGCGCGTAGTTCCACATCGCCGTGACCGTGTTGCCGTCGAAGTAGCCGAGCACCTGGCCTTTCGTCGCGAACGCGCCGGTGCTGCCGGCGATCGTCGTGCCGGCCGCCGTGAACAGCGGGAACGAATCCATCGCGCCGTTGTTGTACGCGAGTTGCTCGGCCGCGTACGCGTGATTCTGGCTCGACGTATTCGCTTGCGAGCGATCGAGGCGGAATGGGAGCAGGTCCGCGGCCGGCAGCCCGAGACCCGCGATCGCCACCGTGCCGACCGTGCGGCCCGCCGTGTTCGGCGAGCTCGCCAGCGCGTTGGGGTTCGACGTCAGCAGGTTGTTGCTGCTGAGGTTGTTGACTGTCGGCGTGCCCGCGGCCGCGGCGAATTGCGGTTCGCCGACCGGGTTGGTCGCTTGCGGATAGGTGCCGAAGTAGTGATCGAACGACACGTTCTCACCGAAGATCACAACGACGTGCTTGATCGGCGTCGCGGTCGTCAGCGCGTCCTGCGCGGACACCGAAGCGGCCGGCGACGATGCGCCCGTAGTCGACGCCGCGGGCGTGCTGATGCTGTTGTTGCCGCAGGCGGGGAGCAGCAGCATCGCGGCGAACGGAATGGGTAACAAAGCTCTACGGAACATGTGACTGACTCCAGATTCGACTTGGCCGAGCAGCGTTTCCATCGACAGGCATGGAGATTCGCCGCGGAATATGGGTAGAAATGCCGTTGCTGTTACTGTCGTTGCCGCAATCAAGCTGCCGACGATTTCAGCAGTCCGCGATTAAAGATTCGAGTCGCGGACATTACGCTGGCTATCGGTTTCCATTCATATCGCTGACTTCCGGTTCGCGTCGTGCTAACCGTGAAGCGCTTTCTTTCCGCCGCACGCTTTTTTTTGCAGGCAGAGCGACGGATTTCCCCCGCTGACCCGTTGAAGAAGAAACGGGGCCACTCTGGCTCCGGCTCTTTTCGGTCCCTGGGGAGAAAACGACATGATCTCGAACCGCATGAGTCGCCTGCTCGGTTCCACGCTGACCGCCGCGCTGTGCTGCGCGGCCACGCTGACGGCCGCGCCCGCCTCCGCACAAGTGGTGATCGCGCCGATGGCGCCGCCGCCGCGCGTCGAAGTCGTGCCCGCGCCTCGGGACGGCTATGTGTGGGATCAGGGCCGCTGGCGCTGGGAGCACGGCCGCTATGTGTGGGCGCCGGGCCACTGGCAGCCGGTGCGCGTCGGCTATCACTGGGTGCCCGGGCATTGGGCGCAACGTGGGCCGCACTGGCGCTGGATCGACGGACATTGGGCTTGAGCGAGGCTTGCGATGAAAACACTCGTGATGATTCTGCTGGCGGCCTCGCTCGCCGGCTGTGTGGTCTATCCGGCCCGTCCGGCCTATTACCGGCCGGCGGTCGTCGTATATTGACCGCGTACGTGATACCCGGCCGGATAGCGGCGTAGCGGCACGAAAACCATAACAACACGACAGTCGAAGGAGCGGCGGCAAGTGAACGACGTTGATCCCGTGTTGCGGCCCGCACGCGAACGCGCGCGCGTGCTGTCGCGACGGAGCCGCACGCCTTGAGCGACGCGCCGCCCGATCCGGACGCCGAGCTGCTCGCGCGGGTGGGCCGCGAGGAGCCCGGCGCGGTCCGCTCGCTGGTCGCGCGCAAGCTGCCGCGGCTGCTCGCGCTCGCCACGCGGATGCTCGGCGATCGCATGGAAGCGGAGGACGTCGCGCAGGAGGTCTTCGTGCGAATCTGGAAACAGGCGGCTCGCTGGCGTGAAGGCGAAGCGAGGTTCGACACCTGGATGCATCGGGTCGCACTCAATCTTTGCTATGACCGTTTACGCGGCCAGCGCGAAGACCCGAGCGACGAACTGCCCGACACGGCCGATCCCGCCGCGCTACCCGACGCGCGGCTCGAAGCACGCGCCGACCACGCGCGCGTGCGCGCGGCGCTCGCCGCGCTGCCGGCGCGACAGCGCGAAGCGCTCGTGCTGAGCTATTACCAGGAAATGTCGAACGTCGACGCTGCCGCCTTGATGGGCGTCAGCGTCGATGCGCTGGAGAGTCTGCTGAGCCGCGCGCGCCGCGGTTTGCGCGCTCACCTGGCCGGCAGCGGCCTTAGCAAGGACAAGTCATGACGCCCGAAAGATTCCATCAGATCGTTGCAGCGTACGGCGCCGACGCGCGTCGCTGGCCGGAGCGCGAACGCGAGGCCGCGCAGGAGTGGGCGCGCGCGCATCGCGACGAAGCCGACGCCGTGTTGAGCGATGCGGCCGGCCTCGACGCATGGCTCGCCGCGGACCGGATCGAGCCGCCGAGCCTCGAACTGCAGCGTCGCATCATCGATGGCGCGCCAGCGCGACGCCCCGCCGCGCGCTGGCGTTTGTGGTGGTCGGGCGCGGCGGTGGCAGGCGTCGGGCTGCTCGGTGGCGTGGCCGGCGCGCTCGCGGTGTCGTTCTTCGTGCTGACCGAGAACGCGCCGGCCGTGCATGAGTCCTCGTATCTGACTTCGAGCTTCGGCGGCAGCTCCGCCGATTGGAGCGGCGAATGAACGGGCGCTCGTGGAAATTTGCGCTGCTGGGTTCCGCGGTGCTCAACGTGTTCCTGCTCGGCGCGATCGCCGGCGGCGCGTATCAGTGGTTCGCCGTGCACGGTGCGAATCAGCCGGTGGCGCAGGACCAGCGCGCGCTGCGATTCGCCGCCGAGCCGCTGTCGGCGCAGCAGCGGCAGGCGTTTATCGACGGCCTGAGAAACGCGCGGCGCGACGGGCGCGAGTATGCGCGCGACGCTCGCGAAGGGCGTCGCGAGGTATTGCGTCTGCTGGCCGCGCCGCAGTTCGATCGCGCCGCGCTGGATGCCGCGCTCGCGCGCACCCGCGCGGCCGACAGCAGCCTGCGCGCGATGGTCGAAGCGAGCGTCGCCGATTTCGCGGCGACGCTGACGCCTGAGGAGCGCATCCGATTCGCCGAGAGTCTGAAGCTGCGCGGGCAATGGCGCGAAGCGCAGCCGGCGCTGAACGAGAAGAAGCCGGCGTCGAATGCCGCATCGGGCGAATAGAAAAATGCGTGCGATGGCGACGGATTTCGGCATATCGGCCGTTTAACGGGCATGCAGGCGTGTCACCTGCCGACGAGGATCGTATGGGCCACTCACCGAACCTGAATGCCGCGGCGATCGCACTGAACCGCTTCGGTCTCGGCGCGCGCGCCGACGATACGCCGCCAGCCGATCCGAAGGGATGGCTGCTCGCGCAGTTCGAGCAGTACCAGCCGCTGCCGGACGCGTGGGCGAAGCAGCCCGATTCGATCGCGTTGTCGAGGGAGCTATTGCAGCAGCGCATGCAGATCGCGCAGCAGGCGAAACAGAAGGTGGGCGAGGAGGACAACCCAAACCGGAACGCGAGCAACATCAAAACCAACATCGCCAGCAACGCGGCGGCGGCCAGCCAGACCGACGCGCAAGCTGCGATGCAATCCGAACGAAAGGCGTTTCGCGCCGAAATCCTCGACATGTACCGCTCGTCGGTCAATGCGCGCGTCGCGAGCGCACTGAGCACACAGACACCGTTCATCGAACGCCTCGTGCATTTCTGGGCGAATCACTTTGCGGTGTCGGCCGAAAAGCCCGGCGTCGCGGCGCTCGCCGGGTCGTTCGAAGCGGAGGCGATTCGCCCGCACGTGCTCGGCCGTTTCGAGGACATGCTGGTGGCCGTCGAGCGTCACCCGGCCATGCAACTGTTCCTCGATCAGACGCGCTCGGTCGGTCCCGACAGCATGGCCGCGCTGCGCGCCGCGCAGCGCAATCCGGACAACAGACGCGGACTGAACGAGAACCTCGCGCGCGAGATCATGGAGTTGCATACGCTCGGCGTGCGCAGCGGCTATAGCCAGGACGACGTGACCGAGTTTGCGCGTGCGCTGACCGGCTGGAGTCTGGCAGGCAATCCGGGGAACGGCGGCGCCAATGCAAACCGCCGCGCGCAGGAGCCAAGCGGCGAACCCGGCAGCTTCGTGTTTCGCCAGGCGCTGCACGAACCGGGCTCGCGCACGATCATGGGACGCCGCTACGACGAAGCCGGCGAACAGCAGGCGCTCGCAATCCTGCACGACCTCGCGCATGCGCCGGCCACCGCGCAGCATATCGGCGCGAAGCTCGCGCGCCATTTCGTCGCCGACAATCCGCCGGCTGGCGTCAGCGAAAGTCTGGCCGATGCGTTCACTCGCAGCGACGGCGATCTGCCGACCGTCTATCGCGCGTTGATCGATACGCCACAAGCGTGGTCACCGGGCGCGGTGAAGTTCAAGACGCCGTGGGAGTGGACCATTTCGTCGATGCGTGGACTCGGCTGGCACGACCTCGGCAATCTGCAGTGCGCGCCGATCCTGACGCAGCTAGGCCAGCCGGTGTGGCGGCCGGGATCGCCCGCCGGCTACGACGATATCGCCGCGAGCTGGGCTGCACCCGATGCGCTCCTACGCCGTGTCGAAGTCGCGCAACGTTTCGCCGCGCGCGTCGGTGACCGGCTCGATGCGCGCTCGCTCGGCCAGACCTTGCTGGCTGGCTCGCTCAGCGAGCCGACGGCGACGGCGGTGTCGCGCGCGGAAAGCGCTTCGACGGCGATCGCGCTGCTGCTCGTCTCGCCCGATTTTCAACGGAGGTGAACGCCATGCTGTCACGCCGCCAGTTTCTGAGCGTCGCCGCCGCTAGTGCCGGCGCACTGCTCGTGTCGCCGCGGATTGCGTTCGCGCATGTCGCGACCGACCGCCGCTTCGTGTTCGTGGTCCAGCGTGGCGCGGCCGATGGCCTGAACATCGTCGTGCCGTACGCGGACCCCGCGTATGCGAGTTTGCGCGGACCGCTCGCGATCGATGCGTCGAACGCGCCGCATCTGGATGGCACGTTCGCACTGCATCCGGCGCTCGCGCAGATCGCGAAGCTGTACGCGCAGCGCGAGGCGCTGTTCGTGCACGCGGTCGCTTCGCCGTATCGCGACCGCTCGCACTTCGACGGACAGAACGTGCTGGAGACCGGCGGCACATCGCCGTATCAGACCAAGGACGGCTGGCTCAACCGGCTCGCCGCGCAATTGCCCGCGACCCGCGAAACCGCGATCGCGTTCGCGCCGACCGTGCCGATGGCGCTGCGCGGTCCCGCTTCGGTGACGTCGTATGCGCCGTCGGGGTTGCCGCAGGCGCCCGACGATCTGCTCGCGCGCGTGTCGCAGCTGTACGAGCAGGACGCGCAGTTGCGTCCGCTGTGGGAATCGGCGATGGCGGCGCGCGGCCTCGCGGGCGATGCCGGCGCACGTCAGGACCCGGCGAGCCTCGGCAAGCTCGCGGCCAGTTTTCTGGCGCGCGACGACGGTCCGCGCATCGCGATGATCGAGACCGGCGGTTGGGACACGCACAGCGCGCAGAACGCGCGCCTCGCGAATCAGCTGAAGGCGCTCGACGCGATGCTCGCGGCGTTGCGCGACGGCATGGGACCAGCGTGGAGCAAGACCACGGTGCTGGTCGCGACGGAGTTCGGCAGGACCGCGGCCGCGAACGGCACGGGCGGCACCGATCACGGCACCGGGTCGGTCGCGATGGTGCTGGGCGGCTCGGTGCAGGGCGGACGCGTGATAGCGGATTGGCCGGGGCTCGCGCCGCATCAGTTGTATCAGTCGCGCGACCTGAGGCCGACCACGTCGCTCGATGCGTTGATCGCCGGCACCGCGAGTGAAAGTCTCGGGCTCGATCCGGAACGGACGGCGGCAGCGCTGTTTGGCCGGACCATCGCGGGCAGACCGGTGACGGGCGTCGTGCGGGCGTGACGCGTTGATCGCCGGCGCGGCAAGCGAAAGTATTCCGCTCGATCCGGAGCGCACCGCGGCCGCGCTATTCGGCCGGACGATCGCGGCGGTCCGCCGATCCAACGAGCAGTGCGAACTCATCGCGCGCAGGCGGACGCTTCGCATTGATTCGCCGCGACCTGATGCGTCGCGTGCACCGAGCGCTCGCCGACGCGATGATAGCGGCGGCCGTAGTAGATCAGCGCATCACCCGCGCCCCGCGTGCGCGTGGCCTTCACCGCGCAGAAGAACACCGTGTGCGTGCCGAGTGGGACACCGTGCAAACGGCGCTACCGGAGCTACTCAAACCAC
Organism: Paraburkholderia atlantica; assembly: GCF_009362785.1. Classification (GTDB taxonomy): domain Bacteria; phylum Pseudomonadota; class Gammaproteobacteria; order Burkholderiales; family Burkholderiaceae; genus Paraburkholderia; species Paraburkholderia atlantica. The sequence continues at coordinate 200,144 of NZ_WHNQ01000012.1, read as the reverse complement.
TGCCTGCTGCGTGCCGGGATGCCGAAGATGAAGACCGCAAGGACGATGGAATGAAGCAATGACCGAGCGGATGGACTTACCGGAACTGAAGGCAACTATCTCGGCCGCCGGCGGCAACGAACTCGTCAATGGGCACTGTCACGCCACGATGATCGGCGATGCCCGTACCCCCACCTCCGCACCGACAACCCCGCCATGTCCGAAACTTCCGCGATCGATCTGACCCAGGCGATCTCTGCGCGCGTAAAGACCGAACGCGAGGCGCGCAACTGGTCGCTCGCCGAACTGGCTGAGCGCTCGGGTGTGTCGAAGGCGACGATCAGCAAAGATCGAGCGTGGCGAGGCGAGTCCGACCGCGACGGTGCACGGGCGGCTGTCGGGCGCGTTCGGGCTCACGCTGTCGACATTGCTCGCACTCGCAGAGCAGACCGGCGAGCGGCTCGTGCGTCATGCGGACCAGTCGCTGTGGGAAGACCCCGAAACCGGCTATACGCGGCGGCGAATCTTACCGCCTACCGGCGGCGTGCTGGAGTTGCTCGAAATCGAATTGCCGATTGGGGTGAGGGCGCCTTATCCGTCGGATGCGTTCGTGTTTCAGCATCAGCAGATCTGGGTCACGCACGGGGTGCTGACGTTTCGCGAGGGCTCGCTGACGTACCGGCTCGAAGCGGGGGACTGCCTGCAACTCAGTGCGCCGGTCGAATGCGAGTTCTTCAATTCTGGCACTGAGGTGTGCAGATATGTGGTGGGCCTGGTGCGGCGGCGCTGAGCTGTGCCGGATGGTGCACAGCAGTCCAGATAGCAGGACGACGACCGGGGATTAGCGGGAGGCACCGCAAGCATCGCAGGTTCGCGGCGCTCCCGTTCGCGAGTCGAATGCCGACGCTCAGCTTCCACCACCTCCGCGGGACGGGAAATTCAGCGTGAGCTTATTGGTCACCGAGGTCACGCCCGGAACACCTTTCGCGATGTCGGCAGCCTGCTGGATCATGCCGGCCTCAGGTACCGAGCCGGTCAACGTCACCGCGCCGCTACGCGCCCGCACGAACACGTTCGACACGTTGAAGCCCTGAGCTCTCGAGAGCGCGCGCCGCACGTCGCGGCCGAGCTTGCGATCCGCCGCACGCGTCGATTGGGTGGTCGTGGCCGGCGCGGCTGCGGTGGCCGCAGGCGCCTGAGCGTCGCTTGCCTGCGCGTAGGCGCTGGATGCGGTTGCCACGCACAATGCAATTCCGAGCACCTTCAAAAAATTGACTGTTTTCACGGTTTCACCATCCTCGATAAGTTGATGTCGCTTCGTTGCATGTTAGAAACGTCGCGCTTTTGTCGAGCTGGTCTGGGCTCTGGGAAGTGCCTGTCTTGTAGAGGAGTGGTGGTTTCGGCGCTTCCGGCGCGGTTAAACGATACTCCTGGCGGGGCTGGCATGCCAAAAAAACCGTACCGCGAAGAGGTGCGACCAGCTATAAGCGCGGGCGGGCGGCGGCCAGTTTGTCCCAGAACGACGGGGGTAACGAAATCCTCGAGTCTCCTTTACCGGCATCTCCGCGGGAAAACTCGACGGACGGACCGAGATAGCGGGGCGGCGAATACGGATTCAGCGAGTATCGCAGGCCCGTTGACCAGAAAAGATCGGGGACAGGCGTGCTGAAAGTGCGCTGTGCAAGCAGCCTCCCGCTCTTTGCATCGAATAGTCGGCCGACATATTCAGGGCTCCCGCTGCGGCCCGGAGCCCATCGCAACAGGCAAAGCTCTGCTCTGTAGATGCCGTCGACAGGTGCCGAATGACGACACTCGCGTCCATGCGGAGTATGGTCAATGAGCCCAAAATAAAGCCCTGCGCTAAGACCAGCCAATAATGCAGCACGCTTAAAGATGCGCTTCATAGGTAGAGCACGATCGGCGGGAAAAGCGGAACGTAGCGACGGTCCGAGTAGATGATGAAATCGCCGCCGCGCTGATGTCTGATTGCCCACTGCCGAAAATCGCTGTTATGGATCGGGTAATAAACCTGTCCTTTGATAACTGGATCGCCAAGCGTCACTGGCGACTCCACGTAAGGAATATAACGGGACGTAGCCGCCACGCCAGCAAGCGGCATCACGATAACACCGTTACTGCTCCAGTGCCCCAAATACTGGGATCGCTCCCCGGGCTCATCGGTAAACGTGAAGTTGTCTTTTACGTACACCCATGCGCCCGTTACTTCGGCAGTCGTCCTTTGCGTGCCAAATGGGTCCCTTGACAGTCGAACATGACCTATAGCGGCATAGATTACGAACGATCCAAGCGCGGCGGTCAAATCGTCGGGGACTCCTGTTCGCGCAGCATGCGCCATTAGCTTTAGTTTGATTTTTTCCGCAAACGTACCGTCAACTTCGACGTGTTGAAATTGAAAAAACTGATGCAGATGTTGGGGATCATTTCGACAGATATCGTGCGTAGATAGCTCACTCCTGTGCCTGTAGAAACGGAGCTTCTTATGAAGCACTTGAAGTGCCGCTGGAGAGCGTATTGCGTCGTTGACTAGGAAGTCGTATTTCCGTTTAGCGCGAGCGAACTCCAGTACCCACTCCATCTTTATCGTGGTTGTATCGTACATGTCAGGCGGGTACGGCTTGCCTTCCTGATTGATTTCCTTGAGCTCGTCGCTGGGGACTGCGGAGTAGTTCAATCGGCCGGCAAACCATCGTTCCATTAACTTCGCTCCGATGGGCATCATTTCTTTGCGCAGAGCGTTCGGAATCTCCTGGATATCGAATGGCGGTACCGTCTTTTTCGGGGCGACGATCTTCGTCGCTTCGGATGGTTTTGGCGGCACAGGTGTGTTCAACCATGTTCTGAAGCGCGAAACCGAATCGGCTACCTTGAGAAGATCGGTGATCATTTTTACGGTTGGATCAGGTTTGCGAGACTTGGCTGGGCTAGGCACGGCATTCGGCTTCGCGACTGGCGAGGCCGGAAACGGCGGCGGTGGGTTGTCCGTCGAAAGCGAGACCTCATGCACGATCCGAGCACCGTCTTGTTTCTTCCAACGCCAAAACAGCTTGTCGATCCTGTAGTACGAGTATTTGTCGTCGAGGTTCATAATCGCTTACCGATCTGATGCACAAATGAGGGGAACCGGATCGCCTGAAACGTTCGAATTCGACTATTGGAGTCGAGCATGGCCGTGACGTTATGATCCGCGTCCCTATTGTTCGCGAGTTGGTCCGTGGCAAAACGCGGAGAATTCTGAAAGTGAGGCCGCACCGGCACGCCGCTGCCCCGATGCCAGTGCTGGATGGCCTGCTGATCAGACTATGGTTCCACATCCCGGAACATCTCGATCCACTCCCCCAGATCGCACCATCGGCACCAGGCGGCCGTTTCACGGCAAAGGATTTCGCCCACGGATACCCGTCGACGAACCGACGAACGCGCTCGTCGACCGTTCCAGCGCGCATCCCGCCATTTGCCTGTAAGCTTCCCTGACGGGTTCGCGCCAAGGCTGCGCGCCCCGCTGTGGTGCATCACGATTCGCAGACGGACTCGCACGTTATTGCCAATCAACAAAGGGATATCAGTCATGAAGAGCTTCGCCATTAAACGAATCATGCTTGGGGTTTCGGCCGTCGCACTGGTGGCCGGCACCATTCCGCTCGCGGTCGCACAGGGCTCGACGGATGCCGCGGCCCAGCAAGGCGCGACGACGACCACCCCGAAGCCAACGAAGGCCGAGCGCAAGGCCGAGCGCAAACAGGCTCGCGCGAAAAAGAACGCCGAGCTGAAGAAACTCGAAGACGCGGGCTACCAGCCGGCGCAAAACGATCCGAACTATCCGGACAAGCTGCAGGCGGCGCAGAAGAAGGCCGGCGTCGGTGCGCCGGCCAGCCAGTAACGGACAAGCGGACAAGCCCACGCCCGGCGCAGTATTCAGCGCTGATGAGACGCCGGGCGGCTTCGACTTCGGGTACGCTTTGCCGTCAGCAACGCGACCGGCAGGGCAGGTGATCATGGCCACGAAACACGAAGTCAGGCGCTACAAGGCGAATCTCTCCGACGAACTGCACAGCGCCGCCCTCTATGAGACGCTCGCGCGCGTCGAGAAAGACGAGACCCGCAAGCAGGTCTATCAGGATCTCGCACAATCCGAACACAGTCACGCGCAAGTGTGGGCCGACAAGCTCCGAGCCAACGGCATCGAACCGAAGGGCCGCGGCCATGCGGTCAAAACGCGTCTGATGAAGGGGCTCGTGCGCGTGTGCGGCGCGGACTTCGTGCTGCCCACTCTTGCCGCCGCCGAATACGCGGACCGCAACAAATATCGAGGCCAACGCGACGCAGGCCACATGTCGGCCGATGAACATCACCACGCGGCGGTCGTGCAGACGCTCGCCGGCACCAGCAATACCGACCTTTCGCCCGGCGCGCGCATTGCCGCGGCCGAGTCGTGGCACAAGGGCGCCGCGTCGGGCAACGATCTGCGCGCGGCCGTCCTCGGCGCGAACGACGGCCTCGTGTCGAATTTCTGCCTGATCATGGGCGTCGCCGGCGCGGGCACCGGCAACAAGGCGATCCTGTTGACCGGCCTCGCCGGGCTGATCGCCGGTGCCTGTTCGATGGCGCTCGGCGAATGGCTGTCGGTCACCAATGCGCGCGAACTCGCGAGCACGCAGATCGCCAAGGAAGCCGAGGAGATCGAGGAACAGCCCGAAGCGGAGGAGCACGAGCTCGCGCTGATCTACCGCGCGAAAGGGCTCGACGCGAACGAGGCGAAACGCGTCGCCTCGCAGATGATGCGCGACAAGGACAAAGCGCTCGACACCTTGACGCGCGAGGAGCTCGGTCTCGATCCGGCGGAACTGGGCGGCAATCCGTGGTCGGCGGCGGGCGTATCGTTCTGTCTGTTCTCGCTGGGCGCGATTTTTCCGGTGATGCCTTTTCTGTGGTCGCACGGCGTCAGCGCGATCGTGCAATGTGTCGTGCTGAGCATGCTGGCGCTCGCGTCGATCGGGGTGTTTACGTCGCTATTCAACGGCCGCAGCGCGGGGTTTTCGGCGCTGCGCCAGATCATCATCGGGCTGATCGCGGCGGGATTTACGTTCGGCGTCGGACGTTTGCTGGGCGTGTCGATTTCCTGAGCGGTTCACCCCGCATGCACCGTCTCGCGCACGCCGCCGTCCGGGAGCACCGTTTGCTCTGTCGCGACATCCTCCGCGCGCGGCCCAACCCGCGCCAATCCCTTCTCCCACAAGGCTTTCGCCGCCGCGTCGAGCGCTCGCGGCGCGGCCGGGTGTCGCATTTCCTCATGTGCTTGTCGGAATTAGTCGGCTAGCCGCACTTTTTTCTAGCAACTATGTAGGCACAGCGCGGGCGACGTCCGCAAGCGAGGAGAGCATTCGATGAATTCCCCCAAGGTCGTGGTCGAAGGGCTGTGCAAGGTGTTCGGCACCAACCCTAAACAGGCGCTCGCAATGCTGGCCAGCGGCGCCACCAAAGAGGAGGTGTTTGCCCGCACCGGTCAGATCGTCGGCGTGCACAACGCGTCGTTCGAGGTTCGCGAGGGCGAGATCTTCGTGCTGATGGGCCTGTCCGGCTCCGGCAAGTCGACGCTGATTCGCCTGATCAATCGGCTCGTCGAGCCCAGCGCCGGCAAGGTGCTGATCGACGGCCGCGATGTCGCGAGCGTGCCGCGCGCCGAGCTGACGGCGCTTCGCCGCAAGGACATGAGCATGGTGTTCCAGTCCTTCGCGCTGATGCCGCAGCGCACCGTGCTGTCCAACGCGGCGTTCGGCCTCGAGGTCGCGGGCGTCGGCCGCAAGGAGCGCGAGTCGCGGGCGCTGACGGTGCTCGAACAGGTCGGCCTCGCGCCGTTCGCGCAGAAGCTGCCCGCCGAGCTGTCGGGCGGCATGCAGCAGCGCGTCGGGCTCGCGCGGGCGCTCACGGTCAACCCGTCGCTGATGATCATGGACGAGGCGTTCTCCGCGCTCGATCCGCTCAAACGCAAGGAAATGCAGAACGTGCTGCTCGATCTGCAGCGCGAGCAGCAGCGCACGATCCTGTTCGTATCGCACGATCTGGAGGAGGCGATGCGCATCGGCACGCGCATCGCGATCATGGAAGGCGGGCGCGTCGTGCAGATCGGCACGCCGCAGGAAATCATCAAGAATCCGGCCGACGACTACGTGCGCGCGTTCTTCGAAGGCATCGACACGAGCCGCTATCTGACGGCCGGCGATCTGATGCAAACCGACGACGTGCCGCTGATGCACGCGCCGCAGATCGACGCGTCGAGCGTCGCCGCCACGCTGAACGGCAGCGCCGACTACGCGTTCGTGCTCGACAGCGAGCGCAGGATACGCGGGTTCGTGTGCCGCGACGAGACGGGCAGCGCGTCGCCCCGGCTCAACCAGATCGAATGCATCCATCGCAGCGCGCCGCTCAACGACGTGGTCGAGCGCGTGGTGGCGAGCCGTGCGCCGCTGCCGGTCGTCGAAGCGGACGGCTCCTACTGTGGCTCGGTCAACAAGACGAACGTGCTGAGCGTTCTCACGCATCATCGAGGTTCCCATGTCTGAAATCATTCCGCTTGGCGCCTGGGTCGATCACGGCGTTCACTACCTGCTCGATCATGATGCGAAGACCTTCGACACGATCGGCAAGGTCATCGAGAGTTTCGCCGCGGCGGTCGAGCACAGCCTGCAGGCCGTGCCGATGTGGGCGCTGATGGCGTTCTTCGTCGGCATCGGCTTGTGGCGCGTCGGCTGGCGCTTCGCGTTGTTCACGCTGGCGGCGCTGCTATTGATCTACGGCACCGGCTTCTGGGATCAGATGGTGATCACGCTCGGCCTCACGCTGTCGTCGACGGTGATCAGTCTCGTGCTCGGTGTGCCGCTCGGCATCTGGATGGCGAAGAGCCGCACCGTCGAAATGATCGTGCGCCCCGTGCTCGATCTGATGCAGACGATGCCCGCGTTCGTCTACCTGATTCCGGCCGCGATGCTGTTCGGCCTCGGCCGCGTGCCCGGCATCCTGTCGACGGTGATCTTCGCGATGCCGCCCGCGGTGCGTCTGACCGCGCTCGGCATCAAGCACGTGAATCACGAAATCGTCGAAGCGGGGCAGGCGTTCGGCTGCACGCCGTGGCAGTTGCTGTACAAGGTGCAGTTTCCGAACGCGCTGCCATCGATCATGACCGGCGTGAACCAGACCATCATGATGGCGCTGTCGATGGTGATCATCGCGTCGATGGTCGGCGCTGGCGGCCTCGGCAACGACGTGCTCGCGAGCATCCAGCGGCTCGATATCGGGCTCGGCTTCGAAAGCGGCATGTCGGTCGTGATGCTGGCGATCATTCTGGACCGCATCACCGAGAGCTTCGGCCGGGCGCCGGGCAAGGCACGCGCACCGTTGTTCGCCGGATTGCGCCAGGCGATGAAAGTGCGCCGCGAGCCGGCGGCGCAACACGGTTGATGGCCTGATCCGATACGTCCATGAAGCGCGACGCAATCGCCACCGCCGAAGAAGCCGATGCACGGCTGTCCGCCGTCGCGCACGTCGGCTTCCTGACGCTGCCGAACTTCTCGATGATCGCGTTCACCAGCGCGGTCGAGGTGCTGCGCATGGCGAACTACGTGGGCCGCGCGCAGCACTACCGGTGGTCGGTGGTCACACCGGATGGCGAGCCGGCGCGCGCGAGCAACGGCATCACGGTGAAGCCGACCACCACGCTCGCGGAGGCCGGCATGCCGGACCTGCTGTTCGTGTGCGCGGGCTGGCACGTGCGCGAGTATGTGAACGACGCGGTGATCGCCCTGCTGCGCGAGGCGGCCGCGCACCGCGTGCCGCTCGGCGGCATCTGCACGGGCCCGTATGCGCTGCTCGCGGCAGGGCTGCTCGACGGCTATCGCGCGACCGTGCATTGGGAGGACATGTCGCCGCTGCACCAGCGCTATCCGCACGTGCATTTCGACGACGAGCTGTTCGTGATCGACCGCGACCGGCTGACCTGTACCGGCGGCACCGCGCCGCTCGATCTGATGCTGCATCTGGTCGGCATGCGGCTCGGGCCCGCGGTGGCCGCGCAGGTGTCCGAGCAGTTCATCGTCGAGCGGATTCGCGGCTCCACCGATTACCAGCACATTCCGGTCGACGCGCGGGTCGGCCTGTCGCGCGCCGAACTGATCGAAGTGGTGCGGCTGATGGAAGCGAACATCGAGGAGCCGCTATCGCTCGATGAACTCGCGCGGCTCGTGAACCTGTCGCAGCGCCATTTGCAGCGGATGTTCAAGCTGTTCCTGAACGTATCGCCGACGCACTACTACCTGAGCCTGCGGCTGCGCCGCGCGCGCGAACTGCTGCGCAATACCGATGCATCGATCGCACGCGTGACCACGGTGTGCGGTTTTCATTCGCCATGTCATTTCAGCAAGGCGTATCGCGCACAGTTCGGGCATGCGCCGAGCGTCGAGCGGCGCATGCCGGAGTAGCGCACGCCGTGTCAAATCAGATCGCCTGCGCGCGGCCCGGAAACGTTTCGTCGTAGCACGAGCCGTCGTCGGCTTGTTCCGGCGTGCCGCGTTGCTCGCGATACATCATCGGCGGCACGCCGAACTGTTTGCGAAATTCCCGTCCCAGGTGCGACGCGTCCGAAAAGCCGCAGCTCGACGCGATATCCGCGACGGTCTTGTCCGAACTCGTCAGCAGCCACGCGGCGGTGCGCAGGCGCACCTGCTTCGCGTAGGCCTGCGGTGCCTTGCCGGTTTGCGCCTTGAAGAGCCGTTCCAATTGACGCGGCGACAGATCGAGCTTGCCCGCCAGTTCGTCGAGCGACAGCGCGCGGCCAACGTGCTGCTCCATCAGCAGGATCGCGCGCTTGACCTTCGGATGCGACGCCGGCGCGAGACCGGGCGGATGCGGCTGCGGTGCGTTGCCCTTTTGCAGGTCATCGACGAGCAGGATGCGCAGCGCCTTCTGCACCGTGGCGGTTTCGAAGTGACGCAGCAGGATCGCGGCGGCGACGTCGATCGACGCGCGCCCGCCCGAACACGTGATGCGCCGCCGGTCGATCACGAACAGCCGGTCGGCGACCAGCATCTGTTCGTCGACCGACGGAAAGCGCTCGATGAAATCCCAGTAGTGAAACCAGCTCACGCAGATCCGATGGCCGTCGAGCACGCCCGCGCGCATCAGCGAGAACACGCCCGTGCACATGCCGACCAGCGTCGCGTCGCGCGCGGCGGCGCGGCGGATGAACGCGAGCGTCGCCTCGCTCGCGGCCGGCCCCGAGTGCAGCAGTCCGCCGACCACCACCACATAGTCGAACTTTTCGGCGGTCTCGAAGGTTTCCCACGGCGTGATCTGGATGCCGCAACTCGCGCGCACCGGAGCAAGGGTTTCCCCGATCACGCTCCACGAACAGCGCACCGGCTTGCTGAAGTCGCCTTCATCGGCGGACAGGCGCAGCAGGTCGACGAAACCCGAGAACGCGGTCAGCGTGAAGTTCGGCAGCAGGATGATGCCGAAGCGGATGCGCTGCTTCGTGGCTGTGTCGAGTGAGGAAGGGGCAAGCGTTTCAGCGGAATTCATGCGCGCGGCGGGTCGGTGAAAAGAACTGCGAAAGAGGGAAGAACGTTGACCGAAAAGGGTATAGGCAAGCATAGCACCACGGACCTTCAGCATTGCCTGCCGCAATCGGGCCGCCTGTCGCGAATGCGTCGCAAGTCATCGCAAATCCGCCGTGAGGCCCGCCTGGCGGGTCATTTGACGACGCCATCCCATTGCGATGCCGTTTTTATTCTATCGATCGGAGCCGCCGTGCGGTGCAATAGACGCACTTTCCATCCGGGCGTATCAGTCGAGTCGAAGCGCTTCCGGCCATCGCAACTCGCAAGACTCAACGCACAAGGCACGCCATGAACGTCAGCGTCTTCGATCTGTTCAAGATCGGCATCGGTCCATCGAGCTCACACACGGTTGGGCCGATGATCGCCGCATGCCGCTTCGCATCGCATGTCGAGGACGCGAATCTGCTCGGCTTCGTGCGGCGCGTCAGAGCCGAGCTGTTCGGCTCGCTCGGCGCGACCGGCAAGGGCCACGGCACCGATAAGGCGGTGCTGCTCGGCCTCGAAGGCAATCTGCCCGACCAGATCGATCCCGACCTGATCGAGCCGAGACTGCGGGCGATCCGCGAGACCAGGCAGCTCGTGCTGCTCGGCAAGCATCCAGTCGCGTTCGACGAGCGCGAACATGTCGGCTTTTACCGCAAGCTGATGCCGGGCGCACCGGGCTCGGGCGTCGTGCATCCGAACGGCATGCGCTTTCAGGCCTTCGACGAGAACGGCCAGTTGCTGGTCGAGAAAGAGTATTTCTCGATCGGCGGCGGCTTCGTCGTCAATCGCGACGGCGATCGCGTGAATGGCCGGCGCGCCAGCGCGGAGGTGCCGTATCCGTTCCGCACCGGCGACGATCTGATGCGCGTGTGCCGCGAAAGCGGCCTGTCGATCGCCGAAGTGACGTTGCGCAACGAATGTGCGAGCCGGCCCGAACACGAAGTGCGCGAGGGTCTGCTGGCGATCTGGCGCACGATGGCCGCGTGTGTCGAGCGCGGCTGCAAGGTGCGCGGCGAACTGCCCGGCCCGATGCACGTGAAGCGCCGCGCGGCCGAGCTGTGCGAGCGCTTGCGCGCACGCTCGGAGGAATCGCTGCGCGACCCGCTGTCGATGCTCGACTGGGTCAACCTGTACGCGATGGCCGTCAACGAGGAAAACGCCGCCGGCGGCCGGGTCGTCACCGCGCCGACCAACGGCGCGGCCGGCGTGATTCCGGCGGTGCTGCACTACTACGTGAAGTTCATGCATGCGGCGAACGACGCCGGCATCGTCGACTTCCTGCTGACCGCCGCGGCAATCGGCATCATCTACAAGGAAACCGCGTCGATCTCCGGCGCCGAAGTGGGCTGCCAGGGCGAAGTGGGGGTGGCCTGCTCGATGGCCGCCGCGGCGCTCGCGGCCGTGATGGGCGGCACGCCCGCGCAGGTCGAGAACGCCGCGGAAATCGGCATGGAACACAACCTCGGCATGACCTGCGACCCGGTCGGCGGGCTCGTGCAGATTCCGTGCATCGAGCGCAACGCGATGGGCGCGATCAAGGCGATCAACGCCGCGCGCATCGCGATGAAGGGCGACGGCAAGCACGTGGTATCGCTCGACAGCGTGATCCGCACGATGCGCGAAACCGGCGCCGACATGAAGACGAAATACAAGGAGACGTCGCGCGGCGGGCTAGCCGTGAACGTCATCGAGTGTTGAACCCGCTACACCGTATCTGCAAAACCGCAAAGGACCCACGATGAGCCGCTATTCGATATTCAGCCTGCTGCGCAACGGGATGTCGTATCACGAGAACTGGGAGCGGCAATGGCGCAGCCCCGAGCCCAAACGTGAGTACGACGTCGTGATCGTCGGCGGCGGCGGGCATGGTCTCGCGACCGCGTACTACCTCGCGAAGGAACACGGCGTGCGCAACGTCGCGGTGCTCGAGAAGGGCTGGATCGGCGGCGGCAATACCGCGCGCAATACGACGATCGTGCGCTCGAACTATCTGTGGGACGAATCCGCCGGGCTCTACGAGAAGGCGATGAAGCTGTGGGAAGGGCTCTCGCAGGATCTTAACTACAACGTGATGTTCAGCCAGCGCGGCGTGATGAATCTCGCGCATACGCTGCAGGACGTGCGCGACACCGAACGCCGCGTCAACGCGAACCGGCTGAACGGCGTCGACGCCGAATTTCTGACGCCCGCGCAGATCAAGGAACTCGAGCCGACCATCAATCTGAATAGCCGCTACCCGGTGCTCGGCGCGTCGATTCAACGGCGCGGCGGCGTGGCCCGGCACGATGCGGTGGCCTGGGGCTTCGCGCGCGGCGCGGATCAGGCCGGCGTCGATATCGTGCAGAACTGCCAGGTGGTCGGGATTCGCCGCAACGGCAGCCAGGTGACGGGTGTCGATACGACGAAGGGCTTCATCAAGGCGAAGAAGGTCGCGGTGGTCACGGCCGGCAACACGTCGACGCTCGCCGACATGGCCGGCGTGCGCCTGCCGCTCGAAAGCCATCCATTGCAGGCGCTGGTGTCGGAGCCGATCAAGCCGGTCGTCAACACGGTCGTGATGTCGAATGCGGTGCACGCGTACATCAGCCAGTCGGACAAGGGCGATCTGGTGATCGGCGCGGGCGTCGATCAGTACACCGGGTTTGGGCAGCGCGGCAGCTTTCACATCATCGAGGGCACGCTCGAGGCGATCGTCGAAATGTTCCCGGTGTTTTCCCGCGTGCGGATGAACCGGCAGTGGGGCGGCATCGTCGACGTGTCGCCGGACGCGTGCCCGATCATCAGCAAGACCGATGTGAAGGGGCTGTATTTCAACTGCGGCTGGGGCACGGGCGGCTTCAAGGCGACGCCCGGCTCGGGATGGGTCTTCGCGCACACGATCGCGAAGGACGAGCCGCATCCGTTGAACGCGCCGTTTTCGCTGGACCGGTTCTATACCGGTCATCTGATCGATGAGCACGGCGCTGCCGCCGTGGCCCACTAGTCGACGAGGAGACACAGATGTTGCTGATCGAATGCCCGTGGTGCGGTCCCCGCGCCGAAACCGAATTCTCCTGCGGCGGCGAGGCGGACATCGCCCGCCCGCTCGACACCGAATCGCTGACCGACGAGGAATGGGGCGACTACCTGTTCATGCGCAAGAACCCGCGCGGCGTGCATCGCGAGCAATGGTTCCACACCCAGGGCTGCCGCCGCTGGTTCAAGGCGCAGCGCGACACCGTCAGCTATGCGTTCCAGGGCTATCAGACGTTCGAGCGTCCGTTGCTGGCGCTCGACAGTAGCGATCCACAGGCAGCCAACGCACAGGCAAAGTCACAAGAGGGCAAAGCATCATGAGCCAGAAAGACCGACTCCCGACCGGCGGCCGCATCAATCGTGCGATCGCGCTGAGCTTCACGTTCAACGGCGTCGAATACCAGGGCTATCAGGGCGATACGCTTGCGTCCGCACTGCTCGCCAACGGCATGCATTTCGTCGCGCGCAGCTGGAAATATCATCGGCCGCGCGGCATCGTGACCGCGGGCGTCGAGGAGCCGAACGCGGTCGTGCAACTGGAGACCGGCGCCTACACGGTGCCGAACGCGCGGGCCACCGAGGTCGAGCTGTACCAGGGGCTCGTCGCGAGCAGCGTGAACGCGAAGCCCAGCATCGAGAAGGACCGCATGGCGATCAATCAGAAGATTGCGCGCTTCATTCCAGCGGGCTTCTACTACAAGACCTTCATGTGGCCGCGCAAACTCTGGCCGAAGTACGAGGAGGCGATTCGAGACGCGGCCGGCCTCGGCACCGCACCGAAACAGCGCGACGCGGACCGCTACGACAAATGCTTCGCGCATTGCGACGTGCTGGTGGTCGGCGGCGGCCCGACCGGGCTCGCGGCCGCGCACGCGGCGGCGTTGTCGGGCGCGCGCGTGACGCTGGTCGACGATCAGCCCGAACTCGGCGGCTCGCTGCTGTCGTGTGCCGCGGAGATCGACGGCAAGCCGGCGCTGCAATGGGTTCAGAAGATCGAAGACGAATTGCGGCAGATGCCCGACGTGAAGATCCTGAGCCGCAGCACCGCATTCGGCTACCAGGATCACAATCTCGTCACGGTCACGCAGCGACTGACCGATCATCTGCCTGTGTCCCAACGCAAGGGCACGCGCGAACTGCTGTGGAAGATCCGCGCGAAACGCGTGATTCTGGCGACCGGCGCGCATGAACGGCCGATCGTGTTCGGCAACAACGATCTGCCTGGCGTGATGCTCGCTTCGGCGGTGTCGACCTATCTGCATCGCTATGCGGTGCTGCCGGGTCGCAACGCGGTCGTGTTCACCAATAACGACGACGGCTATCAATGCGCGCTCGATCTGAAAGCGGCCGGCGCGCAGGTGAGCATCATCGATCCGCGCGCGGGTGACTCGAAGGGCACGCTGCCCGCGCTCGCGCGCCGCCACGGCATCAAGGTGCTGAACGGTACGGTCGTCACGGCGGCCCATGGCAAGCTGCGCGTCGCGTCGGTGTCGATCGCGTCGTATGCGAAAGGGCAGATCACCGCTCAGCAGGGCCAACTGCCGTGCGACCTGCTCGCGATGTCGGGCGGCTGGAGCCCGGTGCTGCATCTATTCGCACAGTCGGGCGGCAAGGCCCACTGGCATGACGACAAGGCCTGCTTCGTGCCGGGCAAGGCGGTCCAGCCGGAAACCAGCATTGGCGCCTGCGCCGGCGACTTCACGCTCGGCCAGGGCATCCGCTTCGCGGTCGATGCCGGCGTCGAAGCGGCGCGCGCGGCCGGGCACATCGTCGCGCGGCCCAAGCCGGTGCAGGTTGCCGAACTGAGCGAAACGAAGCTGGAGCCGCTGTGGCTCGTCGGCGGACGCGAACTGGCCACACGCGGGCCCAAGCAGTTCGTCGATTTCCAGAACGACGTCTCGGCCGCCGATATCTTCCTCGCCGCGCGCGAAGGCTTCGAATCGGTCGAACACGTGAAGCGCTACACCGCGATGGGCTTCGGCACCGACCAGGGCAAGCTCGGCAACATCAACGGCATGGCGATTCTCGCGCAGGCGCTCGGCAAGACCATCCCCGAGACCGGCACGACGACGTTCCGGCCGAACTACACGCCGGTCACGTTCGGCACGTTCGCCGGCCGCGAGCTGGGCGAATTGCTCGACCCGGTGCGCAAGACCGCGATCCATGAATGGCACGTCGAACATGGCGCGGCGTTCGAGGACGTCGGCAACTGGAAGCGTCCGTGGTTCTACCCGAAGAAGGGCGAAGACATGCACGCGGCGGTTGCGCGGGAATCGCTCGCGGTGCGCACCAGCGTCGGCATTCTCGATGCGTCGACGCTCGGCAAGATCGACATTCAGGGCCCGGACTCCGCGAAGCTGCTGAACTGGGTGTACACGAACCCGTGGACCAAGCTCGAAGTCGGCAAGTGCCGCTACGGCCTGATGCTCGACGAAAACGGCATGATCTTCGACGACGGCGTGACCGTGCGCCTCGCCGAGCAGCACTACATGATGACGACCACCACCGGCGGCGCGGCGCGCGTGCTCACGTGGCTCGAACGCTGGCTGCAAACCGAATGGCCCGACCTGCGCGTGCGGCTCGCGTCGGTCACCGATCACTGGGCGACGTTCGCGGTGGTCGGACCGCAGAGCCGCAAGGTGCTGCAAAAAGTCTGCGACGACATCGACTTCGCGAACGCGGCGTTCCCGTTCATGACGTATCGCGAAGGCACCGTTGCGGGTGCGGCGGCGCGCGTGATGCGCATCAGCTTCTCCGGCGAACTCGCTTATGAAGTCAACGTGCCGGCCAACGTCGGACGCGCGGTGTGGGAAGCGTTGATGGCCGCGGGCGCGGAGTTCGACATCACGCCGTACGGCACCGAAACGATGCACGTGCTGCGCGCGGAGAAGGGCTACATCATCGTCGGCCAGGATACCGACGGTTCGATGACGCCGCACGACCTCGGCATGGGCGGGCTCGTCGCGAAGTCGAAGGACTTTCTCGGCAAGCGCTCGCTCTCCCGCTCGGACACCGCGAAGGCGGGGCGCAAGCAACTGGTCGGGCTGTTATCGGAAGATGCATCGTTCGTGATACCCGAAGGCTCGCAGATCGTCGCCGGGCCGTTCCAGGGCGAAACCGCGCCGATGCTCGGGCACGTCACGTCGAGCTATTACAGCCCGATTTTGCAGCGCTCGATCGCGATGGCGGTCGTCAAGGGTGGTCTCGACAAGATCGGCACCACCGTCACGATTCCGCTTTCGAGCGGCAAACAGATCGCGGCGAAAATCGCGAGTCCGGTGTTCTACGACAGCGAAGGAGCACGTCAACATGTGGAATGAAACAGGCGGAACGGTATCGGTCGTGGATCGTGCGGTCGGTCGGCAAAACGGCGTGTGGCAGGAGTCGCCGCTGGCCGGTGTGGGTGGCCTGCTGAAACAGCATCAGGCCAACGCGACTGCCGCGTTCCGGCTCGGCGAGCGGCCGTTTCTCGAACTGGTGAACGTGCGCGGCGATACGCGCGACGCGGCGTTCATTCGCGCGGTGGAACAGGTGATTGGCTGCAAGCCGCCGGAGCAGGCAAACACCGTCGCGCGCGGCAATGGCTACGACATGATGTGGCTCGGTCCGGACGAATGGCTCGTCCGTTCGGCGGCCGCGCATGATGCGACGCGCACGGCGCCGTTGCTGGCGTTGCTCGGCGCGGCGTTCGCAGGCGTGTTCGCCTCGGCGGTCGATGTCGGCAGCGGCTATACGGTGCTCGAAATAAAAGGCACCCGGACGCGCGATGTGCTCGCGCGCGGCTGCCCGCTCGATTTGCATCCGAAACTATTCGGCGTGGGGCAGTGCGCGCAGAGCCATTATTTCAAGGCGTCGATCACGTTGCTGCCCACCAGCGCCGACAGTTTCGACATCGTCGTGCGCCGCAGCTTCGCGGATTACTTCGTCAGGATCATGCTCGACGCCGCCGAGCCGTTGATGTCCTGAGTGGTTGATACACGGCGGGCGGTGCATGTTCTGGCACCGCCCGCCGCATTCTTCGCTTCTTCCTCATCTTTCGCCATGACGTCGACACGTGTCGCCACCGCGCGCCTTACGGCGCTTGCGTGCGATGAGCGCGATGCCGGCGCCGCGCTCGCGCTGCTCGACCAAAGTATCGCGCTGCGTCATCGGCGCATTGCGCTGATCCGCTATCTGCTCGCGCGGGAGCTAGGCGCGCCGCTCGAAGCGCGGCATCACGCGTACGTCGAAAAAGTCGCGGCCCGTCTGAGCGCAGAGGCGCTTGCGCGGATCGCCAGCGCCGCGCATGCGCGGCTGCGCACGTAGCGCCGAAACCTGGCGGCATGGCGGACGCGTCACGACGCCTCTGTTCCATCCCGACGACGCATTTCTTCTATGTGGCCGATTTATGTCGGCATCTACTGAGGACACAGTTTGCCCCATCCACGCGGAAGTCACCGCGTCAACCGCCGTATCCACGAGGGGATCACATGTCCACTGCTTTCCCGCTTCGCGCCACCGCAGCCGCCCGGCTCGAACGCTTGCCGTTCTCCCGCTATCACCGAACCCTCTTCATCATCGTCGCGATCGCGTTCTTCTTCGATTCGGTCGACCTCGCCACGATGACCTTTGTGCTCGGTTCGATCAAGAACGAGTTCCATCTGTCGACCGCGACGACGGGGCTCGTCGCCAGTGCGAGTTTCTTCGGCATGGTGCTCGGCGCGGCCGTGGCGGGTCTGCTGGCGGATCGCTTCGGACGCCGGCCCGTGTTTCAATGGAGCATGGTGCTGTGGGGGCTGGCGTCGTATCTGTGTTCGACCGCGCAGAGCGTCGATGTGCTGATCCTGTATCGCGTGCTGCTCGGCGTCGGCATGGGGATGGAGTTTCCGATCGCGCAGACCTTGCTGTCGGAGTTCGTGCCCGCCGCATCGCGCGGCCGCCTGATTGCGCTGATGGATGGTTTCTGGCCGCTCGGCTTCATCACGTCGGGCGTGGTGTCGTATTTCGTGCTGCCGAACTTCGGCTGGCGCAGCGAGTTCGCGCTGCTCGCGATTCCGGCGGTGTTCGTGCTGATCGTCCGCCGTGTGGTGCCCGAGTCGCCGCGTTGGCTCGAACATCGTGGCCGTCATGAGGAAGCCGATCGTATTCTCGCCGGCATCGAGGCCAAGGTGATGCGCTCGGCGAACGTGAGCCAGTTGCCAGCACCGGTGATGCTGGCGGAACCCGCGGCGGCGAAGGGCACTGGCGCGTTACGCGAAATCTGGAGCCTGGCGTACCGGCGTCGCACGATCATGGTCTGGACGCTGTGGTTCTTCGCATTGCTCGGCTTTTATGGGCTGACGTCGTGGCTCGGCGCGTTGATGCAGCAGGCTGGCTTCGCGGTGACGAAGTCCGTGCTGTACACGGTGCTGATTTCCCTGGGCGGCGTGCCCGGCTTCATCTGCGCGGCGTGGCTCGTCGAGCGCTGGGGCCGCAAGCCGACCTGTATCGCGTCGCTCGCGGGCAGCGCGGTGATGGCCTACGTCTACGGGCAAACGGCGCTGCATGTGCAGACGCCGGGGCTGCTGATCTGTGCCGGACTCGCGATGCAGTTCTTCATGTTCTCGATGTGGGCGGTGCTGTACACGTACACCCCCGAGCTTTACGGCACCGGCGCGCGGGCGACCGGATCGGGCTTCGCGTCCGCGGTCGGCCGGGTCGGCTCGCTCATCGGTCCTTATGTCGTGGGCGTCGTGCTGCCGGTCTTCGGACAGGGCGGTGTGTTCTCGCTGGGCGCGATGTGCTTCGTGGTCGCCGCGGCGGCGGTGTGGATACTCGGGATCGAAACGCGTGGCATGGCGCTGGAAACACTCATGTCCGAAGCGGTCGAAGCCGATGCGCGCAGCGCGTTGACCCCTGTGCGGGAATGAAAGTCACGGGACGGAGCGCGCCGCACGCGACCGTACCCCGTCCCGTCGTACTCAATCCATCAATTCTCGCCGCCATCCAGCGCCGTGAGGATCTGATGCGCGGCGCTCACGCGCGCCTCGTTCGGGAAATTGCGGTTGGCGAGCAGCACGATGCCGATGCGCTTTTGCGGCACGAAGGCGACATACGCGCCGAAGCCATTGGTCGAACCGGTCTTGTTGATCCAGACATTCTGCTGCGGCTGCAGCGGTGGTTTGATTTCGGTCGCCGGCTTGCCGTCGAGGACCATTTCCGCCGAATTGCCGGCCAGCAAGGTCGGCAGCGCGACTGGATACGGGTACTGCTCCCAGATCAGATCCTGGGTCAACACGCCCGCCTGGAAATAGCCGGTATGCGTGTCCGTGATCGCACGCTGGAGCTGGCTGTCGAGCGGAAGCAGGTTCATGTTCGCCTGCACGTAACGCAGCATATCGGCGGCGGTCGACTTCACCCCGTACGCTTCGGCGGCAATCACGCCGCCCGTCAGGCGGACGGGCGCACCATCTTTGGCATAGCCCTGCGCGTAGTCCGGCATCTTTGCCGCGGGGACGTCGATGTAGGTGCTCTTCATGCCGAGCGCCGGAAACACGCGTTGCTGCATTAGCACTGTGAAGTCCTGCCCCATGCTTTTCGCGGTGATCAGGCCCAGCGTGCCGATGCCGGGATTCGAGTAGGTGCGGAACGTGCCGGGCGGATGAGTGGGCTGCCAGTCGTGGAAGTACTGCAGCAATTGCGTGTCGTTATGGATTTCGTCGGGCACCTGGAGCGGCAGACCGCCAGGCGTGTGCGTGCCGAGGTTCAGCAGGCTGACTTTGCCGAACGGCCGGCCGCGCAGCGTCGGCAGATAGCGCTCCGTGCCGTCCGACAACGACAGCTTGCCGTCGAGCTGCGCGTACGACGCGAGCGTCGCCGTGAAGGTCTTGCTGACCGAGCCGAGTTCGAACAGCGTGTCGCGTGTGACCGGCTTGCCGGTTTGCGTCGATGCGACGCCGTAGTTGTACACGTAGGGCTTGCCGTCGTCGATCACGCCGACCGCCATGCCGGCGATATGGTACTTCGCCATCAGCGGCCGGACCGCCGCATCGACGGTGGATTGGAGTTGCGCGGCGGCGGGCTCGGCCGCGTGACCGGCGGGTGAGATCGCGGACAGCGTGAGCAGCGCGAACGTGGCGGTTGTTATCAGTTTGAGCGCTCGAGTCTTCATTGCAAACGGTCCTCGGTCGGGGAGTGTGAGTCGGCGGATCGGCGATTCGGCTGAGGCAGCACTATCGGGCTTTTGCGAAACGCTGGCAAACGAGGATATGTTGCGCGGGGGTAAAGAAAAAGTTGTGGGCCGCAACGCGAGCGTTGCTGGCGTTGTCGGTTGTAGCCAAACGCGTGTCGGGTTCGGCACAGGTGTCGCCGCGGACCGCCGCTACGCTGGTGGAACGGCGCGCCATGCAGCGTGCGGGCGCGTCGCTCACGAACATGGAGACGAGACAATGAGCAGCAATCGCGGCGTCGTGTATCTGGGGCAGGGCAAGGTCGAAGTGCAGTCGATCGACTATCCGAAGATGGTCGATCCACGTGGCCGTTCGATCGGCCATGGGGTGATCCTGAAGGTGGTGAGCACGAATATCTGCGGCTCCGATCAGCACATGGTGCGTGGCCGCACGACCGCCGAGGTCGGCCTGATACTCGGGCACGAGATTACCGGCGAAGTGATCGAGGTAGGGCGCGACGTCGAAACGCTGAGCGTCGGCGATCTGGTGTCGGTGCCGTTCAACGTGGCGTGCGGACGCTGCCCGACCTGCAAGGCGCAGCACACCGGCGTGTGCCTGAACGTGAATCCGTCGCGCGCGGGCGGCGCGTATGGCTACGTCGACATGGGCGGCTGGATAGGCGGCCAGGCCGAATACGTGATGGTGCCGTACGCGGACTTCAATCTGCTGAAATTCCCGGACCGCGCGCAGGCGATGTCGAAGATCCGCGACCTGACCTGCCTGTCCGACATTCTGCCGACCGGCTACCACGGCGCGGTGATGGCCGGAGCCAAGCCCGGCGCGACCGTCTATATCGCCGGCGCTGGACCGGTCGGCATGGCGGCGGCCGCGTCCGCGCGCCTGCTGGGGGCGGCCTGCACGATCGTCGGCGACATGAACGAGGCGCGCCTCGCGCACGCGCGCAAGATGGGCTTCCAGACCATCAATCTGTCGAAGGACGCGACGCTCGGCGAACAGATCGAGCAGATCCTCGGCAAGCCCGAAGTGGATTGCGCGGTGGACTGCGTCGGCTTCGAAGCGCACGGTCACGGCAGCAGCGGCTCGCACGAGGAAGCCCCGGCCACGGTGCTCAATTCGCTGATGGAAATCACCCGCGCGGCTGGCGCCATCGGCATTCCCGGACTCTACGTGACCGACGATCCAGGCTCGGCCGATGCCGCCGCGCGCAAGGGCAGCCTCAGTTTGCGGTTCGGACTGGGCTGGGCGAAGTCGCATTCGTTCCACACCGGGCAGACGCCGGTCATGAAGTACAACCGCGATCTGATGCAGGCGATCCTGTGGGATCGTTTGCCGATCGCCGATATCGTCAACGTGACGGTGGTATCGCTCGACGATGCGCCCGAGGGCTACCGGCAATTCGACGGCGGCGCGCCGAAGAAGTTTGTGATCGACCCGCATGGGCTATTGAAGGCGGCTTGAAGTTCGCTAGCCGCTAAATTGCCGCTAAGCGCTGCGTGGGCTGTTGGTCCACGCAGCGCGTCGTCTTAAGCACGCGCTGAACGGACCACGGTTCAGCGTATTTTCATTGATCAAGCAGCCAGCACTGGCGCACTGGACAGCGAAGGCGCCTGGTTGCGGCGTTCGCGCGTCGGCGCGGTGCCGAACGCGTCGCGATAGCTCTTCGAGAAGTGGCAGGCCGACTGGAAGCCGCACGCCATCGTGATGTGCATGATCGACATGTCGGTCTGCAACAGCAGCTCGCGCGCGCGCCGCAGGCGCAACGTCAGGTAGTAGTGCGTCGGCGTCATCCCCAGGTGCTCGCGGAACAGCCGTTGCAACTGCCGTTGCGACATGCCCGCCAGCCGCGCAAGTTCCTCGCGCGACAGCGGCTCCTCGATGTTGTTCTCCATCAGCGAGATCACTTCGAACAGCGACTTGTTGGCCGAGCCGAGCCGCGCGACCAGCGGCATCTTCTGCTGCGCGCTGGTGTCGCGCACGTGTTCGACGATGAACTGCTCGGCGATCTGCGTGACGCGCGCGGTACCGACGCGCGGCGAAATCAGATTCAGCATCATGTCGAGCGGCGCGACGCCGCCGGTGCAGGTCACCCGATCCCGATCGATCACGAACAGCTCTTTCAGAAAGCGCGTGTCGGGAAACTCTTCCTTCAGCGCCGACATGTTTTCCCAATGAATCGCGCACGCATAACCGGCCAGCAGGCCGGCGCGCGCGAGCGCATAGGTGCCCGTGCACAGACTGCCCAGCACGCAGCCCATGCGCGCGAAACGGCGCAGCGCGGACAGATGCTCGGCGGTGGTGGAGCGCTGCACATCGATGCCGCCGACCACGAACACGATATCGGGTTGCCCGACGCATTCGACCGGCCCCGTATCGACGGAAAGCCCGTTGCTCGCCATGACCGGCCCGCCGGCGGGACTCACGATCGACCAGCGGTAAAGCGGTTGGCCCGTCAGGTAGTTCGCCATGCGTAGCACTTCGATCGCGTTGGTGAACGCGATCATCGTGAAGTTGGGAACCGGCATAAATGCGAAATGCGACAACGATGCCGTGCGATCGGTGGACATGGGAACGGGGAATCCTGATGTAAATTTCGCGTCGCTGTGGGGAAGGCGACTATCTCAATTCTGAGTATCAGGGCAACAACCATGCCATCAGGCTAAACCCTTGGATGCTGCGCACACAGCCTGGAATGGCTAAGCAATCCGCTGACGAAATCGCTTCCACGCGGCACCAGAACGGCGCCGCGACGGCAATACGGCGCACCCGAACGGCGCAGCAAGACTGCCTTGTAGTGCAGCCCCACGCGGGCCGACTGCGCGACTTGTCGAAAAAGGACGCGCATGGCGGAAAAGGCAAAGAACGCGTCTGAATTCGTAAATTGACGCGCGGGCCGACCGTCAAGAATAGATCCAAGGCAAAGCGGCGGCGCGACCCCGCCGGCAACCCGCAACAGCCTTCCCGTCAACGTTCTTACGGACCTTCCATGTCGAACCCGAATCCCTTCTTCGAAGACTCGCTGCCGGCGCGCGATCCGGCGGTGCGCGGCGCCATTCTGAAAGAGCTCGAGCGTCAGCAGTCGCAAGTCGAGCTGATCGCGTCGGAAAACATCGTGTCGCGCGCGGTACTCGACGCGCAGGGCTCGGTGCTGACCAACAAATACGCGGAAGGGTATCCGGGCAAGCGCTACTACGGCGGTTGCGAATACGTCGACGAGATTGAGACGCTCGCGCTCGATCGCATCAAGCAGCTTTTCAATGCGAAGTTCGCGAACGTGCAGCCGCATTCCGGCGCGCAAGCGAACGGCGCGGTGATGCTCGCACTGACGAAGCCGGGCGATACGGTGCTCGGCATGTCGCTCGACGCGGGCGGGCATCTGACGCACGGCGCGAAGCCCGCGTTGTCGGGCAAGTGGTTCAACGCGGTGCAGTACGGCGTGCGGCGCGACACGATGCTGATCGACTACGAGCAGATCGAGGAACTGGCGCAACAGCACAAACCGACGCTGCTGATCGCGGGCTTCTCCGCCTATCCGCGCGCGCTCGACTTCGCACGGCTGCGCGCAATCGCCGACGGCGTCGGTGCGAAGCTGATGGTGGACATGGCCCATATCGCGGGCGTGATCGCGGCCGGCCGTCATGACAATCCGGTCCCGCATGCGCACGTGGTCACGTCGACCACCCACAAGACCCTGCGCGGTCCGCGCGGCGGCTTTGTGTTGACCAACGACGAAGAGATCGCGAAGAAGATCAACTCCGCCGTGTTCCCCGGCTTGCAGGGCGGACCGCTGATGCATGTGATCGCCGGCAAGGCGGTCGCGTTCGGCGAGGCGCTGCAGCCGGGCTTCAAAACCTATATCGACAGCGTGCTCGCGAACGCGCGGGCGCTCGGCGACGTGCTGAAAGCGGGCGGCGTCGATCTGGTGACGGGCGGCACCGACAACCATCTGCTGCTGGTCGATCTGCGGCCGAAGGGGCTCAAGGGCAATCAGGTCGAGCAGGCGCTGGAGCGCGCGGGCATCACCTGCAACAAGAACGGCATTCCGTTCGATACGGAAAAGCCGACCGTCACCTCCGGAATTCGCCTCGGCACGCCGGCCGGCACGACGCGCGGCTTCGGCGTCAGCGAGTTTCGCGAGGTGGGGCGTCTGATCGTCGAGGTGCTCGATGCGCTGCGGACGTCCCCCGAAGGCGACGCCGCAACCGAACAACGCGTGCGCCGCGAGATTTTCGCGCTGTGCGACCGCTTTCCCATTTACTGATTACGCGCGGAGCAAACGATGAGTCAACTGCACGAGAACAGCATCATCATCGACGGGCTGAACATTTCGAAGTTCGAGCGCTCGGTGTTCGAAGACATGCGCAAGGGCGGCGTCACCGCGGTGAACTGCACGGTATCGGTCTGGGAAAGCTTTCAGAAGACCGTCGACAACATCGCCGAAATGAAGCAGCAGATCCGCGAATACAGCGAAATTCTCACGCTGGTGCGCACCACCGACGACATCTTCCGCGCGAAGAAAGAGAACAAGACCGGCATCATCTTCGGCTTCCAGAACGCGCATGCATTCGAGGACAACCTCGGCTATATCGAAGCGTTCAAGGATCTCGGCGTCAACGTGGTGCAGCTTTGTTACAACACGCAGAACCTCGTCGGCACCGGCTGCTACGAGCGCGACGGCGGTCTGTCCGGCTACGGGCGCGAGGTGATTCAGGAGATGAACCGCGTCGGCATCATGGTCGACCTGTCGCATGTGGGCGGCAAGACCTCGTCGGAGGCGATCGCGGCGTCGAAGAAGCCGGTCTGCTATTCGCATTGCTGCCCGTCCGGGCTCAAGGAGCATCCGCGCAACAAGACCGACGAGCAGCTGAAGGAAATCGCGGACGCGGGCGGCTTCGTCGGCGTGACGATGTTCGCGCCGTTCCTGAAGCGCGGCCCCGATGCGACCGTCGAAGATTACATCGAGGCGATCGAGTACGTGGTGAACCTGATCGGCGAAGACCAGGTGGGAATCGGCACGGATTTCACGCAGGGCTACAGCACCGAATTTTTCGACTGGATCACGCACGACAAGGGCCGTTATCGCCAGTTGACGAACTTCGGCAAGGTCGTGAATCCGGAAGGCATTCGCACGATCGGCGAGTTTCCGAACCTGACCGCCGCGATGGAACGTGCCGGCTGGAGCGAGACGCGCATCCGCAAGATCATGGGCGAGAACTGGGTACGGGTGTTCGGCGAAGTCTGGAAGGTGTGAGCCTTTTTACAGCGGATCAAAACGGAGTTCCCACATGCAACCTCAATTGCCCATCGATGTAAATCCGGACACCGGCGTCTGGACCACGGACGCGCTGCCGATGCTCTACGTGCCGCGTCATTTCTTCACCAACAACCACGTCGCCGTCGAGGAAGCGCTCGGCCGCGACACGTACGCCGAGATTCTCTACAAGGCCGGCTACAAATCCGCGTACTTCTGGTGCGAGAAGGAAGCGAAACAGCACGGCCTCACCGGCATGGCGGTATTCGAGCACTACCTGAACCGTCTGTCCCAGCGCGGCTGGGGCCTGTTCAGGATCATCGAAGCCGATCCGGCGAGCTCGCATGCGCGGATCGAATTACGGCACTCGTCGTTCGTGCTCGCGCAACCGGGCAAGACCGGCAAGCTCTGCTACATGTTCGCCGGCTGGTTCGCGGGCGCGATGGACTGGGTCAACGATACGGCGCCAGACGGCGCGCGCAAGGGCCCGCCGTCGCAATCGAAAGAAGCACGCTGCGCGGCGGAAGGACACGAGCACTGTGTGTTCGAAGTGTCGCCGCTGGCATCAATCTAATCCGAGCATTCCGAGGTCGACCGCGATGCGTTACCCGAACCTTTTCAAGCCGCTCACGTTGAACAAGCTGACGCTGCGCAACCGCATCGTCAGTACCGCGCACGCGGAGGTCTATGCGGAACCGGGTGGCCTGCCCGGCGACCGTTACATCCGCTACTACGAGGAAAAGGCCAAGGGCGGCGTCGGACTCGCCGTGTGCGGCGGGTCGAGCCCGGTGTCGATCGACAGCCCGCAAGGCTGGTGGAAGTCGGTGAATCTCGCCACCGACCGAATCGTCGATCCGCTCGCACGGCTCGCCGAAGCGATGCACGCGCATGGCGCGAAGATCATGATTCAGGCCACTCACATGGGACGCCGTTCGGCGTTTCACGGCGAGCACTGGCCGCATCTGATGTCGCCGTCGGGAGTACGCGAGCCGGTGCATCGCGGCAATGCGAAGATCATCGAGGTCGAGGAGATCCGCCGCATCATCGGCGATTTCGCGGCGGCCGCGAAGCGCGTGAAGGATGCGGGCATGGACGGCATCGAAATCTCGGCCGCGCACCAGCATCTGATCGATCAGTTCTGGAGCCCGCGTACCAACTTCCGCACCGACGAATGGGGCGGCTCGCTCGAAAACCGCCTGCGTTTCGGCGTCGAAGTGTTGCAGGCGGTGCGTGCAGCGGTCGGCGCCGACTTCTGCGTCGGCCTGCGCATGTGCGGCGACGAATTCCATGAAGACGGGCTCGATCACGAACAGCTGAAGGAAATCGCTCAGGCAATGAGCGAGAGCGGCCTGATCGATTATCTCGGCGTGATCGGTTCCGGCGCGGACACCCACAACACGCTCGCCAACTGCATGCCGCCGATGGCGCTGCCGCCCGAGCCGTTCGTGCATCTAGCGGCCGGCATCAAGCAGGTCGTCAAGGTGCCGGTGATGCACGCGCAAAGCATCCGCGACGCGGGCCAGGCCGAGCGGCTGCTCGCGAGCGGCATGGTCGATCTGGTCGGCATGACGCGCGCACAGATCGCCGATCCGCATATGGTGATCAAGATCCGCGATGGCCGCGAGGACGAAATCAAGCAGTGCGTCGGCGCGAACTACTGCATCGACCGTCAATACAACGGCCTCGACGTGCTGTGCGTGCAGAACGCCGCGACCTCGCGCGAAGCGACGATGCCGCACGTGATCGTCAAGTCGCGTGGGCCGAAGCGCAAAGTCGTCGTGGTCGGCGCGGGGCCCGCGGGGCTCGAAGCGGCGCGCGTCGCGAAGTCGCGCGGTCACGACGTGGTGCTGTTCGAAAAGAACGATTACGTGGGCGGCCAGATCATGCTGGCGGCGAAAGCGCCGCAGCGCGAGCAGATGGCCGGCATCGTGCGCTGGTTCGACATGGAGACGAAGCGCCTCGGCGTGGATCGACGCCTCGGTGTCGCCGCCGACGAGCGGACCATCATGGCCGAGAAGCCCGACATCGTCGTGCTCGCCACCGGCGGTTCGGCGTTCACGTCGCAGGTCGCGGCGTGGGGTGTCGACGCGGGGCTCGCGGTCAGTTCGTGGGACGTGCTGGCCGGCAAGGTCGAGCCGGGCCAAAACGTGCTCGTGTACGACGGCGTCAGCACGCATGCGGGCGCGGGCGTCGCGGATTTCATCGCGAGCCGCGGCGGCAACGTGGAGATCGTCACGCCCGACGTGAAGGTTGCCGACGACGTCGGCGGCACCACATTCCCGATCTTCTATCGCCGTCTGTACGCGCAAGGCGTGATCCATACGCCCAACTACTGGCTCGACAAGGTGTACGAGGAAGACGGCAAGAAGATCGCCGTGATCCGCAACGAGTACACCGAGGAGCAGGAAGAACGCGCGGTCGATCAGGTGGTGATCGAAAACGGCAGTACGCCGAACGACCAGCTTTACTGGAAGCTGAAGCCGGAATCGGTCAATCGCGGCCAGGTCGACGTGCACAAGCTGTTCGCGTCCGAACCGCAACCGTGTCTGGACGAGCAACTCGGCAATGGACGCTTCCTGCTGTTCCGCGTCGGCGACTGCATCTCGATGCACAACATTCACGGCGCGATCTACGACGCGCTGCGCCTTTGCAAGGATTTCTGACGATGAGCCCCGTGTTTGTCATCACCGTCCTGCTGTGGGTGTCGGTGGCCGGTCTCGCGTTCGCGCTGGCACGCCGCGCCGCCTACTGGCGCGAGGGCCGCGCGACCGTCGCGGGCGCCTACGGCTGGACCAATCTGCTCGCGATCCCGAAACGCTACTTCGTCGACCTGCATCATGTAGTTGCGCGCGATCCGTACATCGCACGCACGCACGTTGCGACGGCGGGCGGAGCGATCCTCGCGATGGCGCTCGTGTTCGTCAACTACGGCTTGGCGATCTATTCGCCGTGGCTCGACAAGCTGATCTTCGTTGCCGCGCTGGCGATGCTGATCGGCACGGTGTTCGTCTGGCGCCGCCGGCATGGCGCGAAGACGGTGTCGGCGCGGCTCTCGCGTGGGCCTTGGGATCAGTTGCCGCTGCTGCTGGGTTCGTTCGCGCTCGGTCTGGCCTTGTTCATCGCGTTGCCCGCGACGGCGATGTCCGGTGCGCTCGCCGTGATCGTCGCGCTGCTGATCGCGGCGGGGGCGTTCACGATGACGTTCGGCGCGGCGCGCGGCGGTCCGATGAAACATGCGTTGGCGGGTCTGCTGCACCTCGCGTTTCATCCGCGTCAGGAGCGCTTTGCCGATGCCGCCGCGGCGCGTAACGCTCCCGACGCCGTGCCGCCCACGGCACTGAAAATGCCGCTGCTCGACGCGAAGGAATACGGCGTCGGCAAGCCGGTCGAATTCCGCTGGAACCAGTTGTTGAGCTTCGACGCCTGCGTGCAATGCGGCAAATGCGAAGCGGCGTGCCCCGCGTTCGCGGCGGGTCAGCCGCTGAACCCGAAAAAGCTGATTCAGGATCTGGTGACCGGCATGGTCGGCGGCACCGATGCGCAATACGCTGGCAGTCCGACGCCGGGCATTCCGGTCGGCAAGCATGCGGGCGCGCCGGGTAAGCCACTGATCTCGACGCTGATCGAGGCCGACACGCTGTGGTCCTGCACGACCTGCCGCGCCTGCGTGCAGGAGTGCCCGATGCTGATCGAGCACGTCGACGCAATCGTGGACATGCGCCGCAACCAGACGCTCGTCGAAGGCAGCGTGCCCGGCAAGGGGCCGGCGACGCTCGCGAATCTGCGCGAAACCGGCAGCATCAACGGCTACGACATCGGCGCGCGTTACGACTGGGCCGTCGATCTGCAGGTGCAGGTCGCGCAGCCGGGCCGTCATGTGGACGTACTGCTGATCGCCGGCGAGGGCGCGTTCGACATGCGCTATCAGCGCACACTGCGCGCGCTCGTCAAGGTGCTGAACCGCGCGGGCGTCGATTACGCGGTGCTGGGCGGCGCCGAAACCGATACCGGCGACACCGCGCGGCGTCTCGGCGACGAAGCGACGTTCCAGCAACTGGCTCGTACGCTGATCGGCACGCTCTCGCAATACTCGTTCGCGCGCATCGTTACCGCCGATCCGCATGTGCTGCATAGCCTGCGCAACGAGTATCGCGCGCTCGGCGGCTTCTATCAGGTGCAGCATCACACGGCGTTGATCGACGAACTGATCGCGAGCGGCAAACTGTCGCCGCGCGCGGCCGCCGCCGTCGCGGAGCGCAATATTACCTATCACGACCCGTGCTATCTGGGCCGCTACAACGGCGAGACGGAAGCGCCGCGCCGTGTGCTGAAGAGCATCGGCATCAAGGTGGTCGAGATGGAGCGACACGGGATGCGCGGACGCTGCTGCGGTGGTGGCGGCGGCGCACCGTTGACCGATATCCCCGGCAAACGGCGGATTCCCGATATCCGTATCGACGACGCGCGCGCGAGCGGCGCGGAGATCGTCGCGGTCGGCTGCCCGAATTGCACGGCGATGCTCGAAGGGGTAGTGGGGCCGCGTCCGGAAGTGCTGGACGTGGCCGAACTTGTCGCCGCGGCGCTGGAGTAACGCGATGATGAATACGCTCAAACGAATCGATCCGCGCCGGCCTTTCACGGTGACGGCGCAGGGGCTCCGGCGCATCACGCTCGGCGTGGTTGGCATGGCGGGGGCAGCGGGCAGTGCGTCGCTAGCCGACGCGCGTCATGCCGGGCATCGCGAACAGCCGAAGCCGCGCCGCACGACCGCCACGCCGCACCGTGTGCTGCTGGTCGCGGCGCACGCGGATCGTGGCGCGCTCGATGAACATGCGCGCCAGACGCTCGCCGCCGCCGCGCTGATCGCCGACGCGCAAACCGAAGTCGTGTTGCTGGTGTTCGGCGAATTCACCGGCGATGCCGCCGCGCTCGGCGCCGACAAGCTGATCGAATTGCCGATGTTCGATCGCCGCACGTACGCACCGAACGATGAGTTGAATGCGCTGGCGGCCTGCGTCGCAGCCTACGCGCCGGCCCATGTCTTCCTGCCCGACAACGCGACGGGCGACGGCGACCTCGGCCGCCGTTATGCGTCGGTGGCGGATGCAAGCGTCGCGACTCACGTCGTCGAGATCGATGCCGGGCACGTGTCCACCTATATCCGAGCGAGTACGGCGCTCGCCAGCCGCGCGCTGCCCGAAGTCGTGCTGCTCGAGCCGAACGCGGTCGATCCGAAGCTGCCGTTCGTCGGCGCGGGCGAGCAGGTCGCATGGCGCTTCGACCGCGAGGCAGAAGCAACGAACGCGCAACGCGCGATACGCGATCTCGGCATCGACGAGATCGACGCGGCGCAGGTTGCGCTGGAAGAAGCGGACTTCATCGTATCGGCGGGCAACGGCGTCAGCGACGTACCCGCGTTCGAGCGGCTCGCGACGACTCTCGGCGCGGCGATCGGCGCGAGCCGGGTCGCCGTCGACGACGGCAAGTTCACGCGCGACAAGCAGATCGGCGCGACCGGCAAGACCGTCGAGGCGAGCGTGTATATCGCGTTCGGCATCTCCGGCGCGGTGCAGCATCTGCAGGGCATCAAGGATTGCCGCCATGTGATCGCAGTCAATCTCGACGCGAGCGCGCCGATCGCGAAGCGCGCGAATCTGACCGTGATCGCGGACGCGCAGGAAACCATCGCGGCGCTCAACGAAGCGGCGGCCGCGGCGCGCGGCGCGCGTGCGACTTCGGCCGCACTGTTGCAGCCGGGCAAGCTAGCCGAAGGAGTGCTCGCATGAAGATCGCCGTGTTGGTTTCGGTCGGACGTCATCCGGTTAGCGGCGCCGCGCGCTATAGCCGCAACGATGCGGCAGCGTTGACGCTGGCGCTGTCACTCGCGAAAACGCATGGCGCGACGCTCGACGTGCTGCATGCGGGCGATCCGTCGAACGCTGCGTTGAACGAGTATCTGGCGCTCGGCGCGCGTTCGGTCGAAGTGCTCGACATGCCACTCGACGCCGATCCGGCGCCGCAACTCGCCGCGCGTTTGCGTGGCTACGAACTGGTGCTGACCGGCACGCGCGCCGAAGGCGGCTTCGATAGCGGCATGCTGCCGTATCGCGTCGCGCATGCGCTGGGGGTACCGCTCGTCGGCGCTGCCGTCGATCTGGCTGTGCGCGATGGTTGCGCGCAGGTCCGGCAGTTCATGCCGAAGGGCCTGCGACGGCGCGTCGAAGTGCGGCTGCCCGCGTTGATCGCCGTCCATCCGCTCGCGAACGCCGCGACTTCGTACGCGTATGCGCGGCTGCGCGAAGGCACGATCGAGCGCACCACCGCGCCCGGCGCCACCGCGCCGCAAGGCATTACTCCCGAACAGTCCGCATGGACCATCGGCCCCGCCACCGCGAAACCGGTGCGGCTCGCCGCCGCCGAAAAGCGCTCGGGCCACGCGCGCATGCTGTCGGCGACGACGACCGAGAGCCGCGGCGGCAGCGTCGTAATTGAAGGGAGTTCCGTCGAAAAAGCACAAGTGATCCTCGCGTATTTGCGCGAGCATCAACTGGTGGATTACTGAATTCCGGCTCGGGCCAGCATGCGACCAGGAGGGCCTGGCGCGGCGCCAGACGTGACACGCAACGGAGCACACAATGAAAGTTTCCGCAGACGTTCGCGCAATGATCGAACGCCGCAAGCAGAATTACACGCTGGAAGCGCCGTTCTATACGAGCGAGGATATTTTCGCGCTCGATATCGACGCGATTTTCCGCCAGCACTGGATTCAGGTAGCGGTCGAGCCCGACGTGCCCGAGCCGGGCGACTACGTGACGGTCGAGATCGGCAACGACTCGATCCTGATCGTGCGCGACGACGACATGCAGGTGCGCGCGTTTCATAACGTCTGCCGCCATCGCGGCGCGCGTCTGTGCAATACCGGCAAGGGCTCGCTGGGCAATATCGTCTGTCCGTATCACAGCTGGACGTATAGCCTCAATGGCGACCTGATGTTCGCCGAACACATGGGCGAACAGTTCGACCGCTGCAAACATAGCCTGAAGGCGGTGCATGTCGAAAATCTCGCGGGGCTGATTTTCATCTGCCTCGCCGAGCAGCCGCCCGCTGATTTTTCCCTGATGCGCGCCGCGATGGAACCATATCTGTTGCCGCACGATCTGGCCGGCTGCAAGATCGCCGCGTCGATCGACATCATCGAGGATGGCAACTGGAAGCTGACGATGGAGAACAATCGCGAGTGCTATCACTGCGTCGCGAACCATCCTGAGCTGACCATCTCGCTGTACGAGTACGGCTTCGGTTATCAACGCTCGCCGGCGAACGAAGAAGGCATGGCCGCGTTCGAGGCCACCGTCGCGCGCCGCACCGCGCAGTGGGAGGCGATGCAGTTGCCGTCGGCGGAAATCGAGCGGCTCGCCGATCTGGTCACCGGGTTTCGCACGCAACGTCTGCCGCTCGATCGCGACGGTGAATCGCAGACGCTCGACGCGAAGGTCGCCTCGAAGAAACTGCTCGGCGGTTTCAAGGAGGCCGATCTCGGCGGCCTGTCGTTCTGGACTCAGCCGAATTCGTGGCATCACTTCATGAGCGATCACATCGTCAGTTTCTCGGTGATTCCGCTGTCGGCAGGCAAGACGCTGGTGCGCACCAAATGGCTCGTGCACAAGGACGCGCGCGAAGGCATCGATTACGACGTCGACAATCTGACCGCCGTGTGGCGCGCGACCAACGACCAGGATCGCGCGCTCGTCGAATATTCGCAGCGCGGCGCGACGAGCAGCGCATATGAGCCGGGTCCGTATTCGCCGTTCACCGAAGGACTCGTCGAAAAGTTCTGCGAGTGGTATATCGGCCGTCTCGCGGATTACGACGCGAACCCGCGAGCAGCGCACGACGAGAAAGTCGTGTCGTTCGCGCGCTGAGTGCAACACCGCAATGACGAGCGGGGGGACAACCATGATGCGCGATCAGGCCATGTTTCAAGCGGACATCGAGCAGACTTCACAGAATCCAGCGGGCGCATTGAGCCGTGTGACGCAGCCGCGCTTCTGGGACGCGCTGCCGGCACGCTGGAACAGTGACTCCGACGACACGCTGGAGTGCTGCCAGGTTCGCAGCGAAACGCACGACGTGAAGAGCTTTTTCTTCCGTGCGCCATCGGGGCGGGCATTCGTGTTCGAGCCGGGGCAGTTCATCACGCTGGAGCTGGAGATAGGCGGCGAGACGATCAATCGCTGCTATACGATCTCGTCGCCGCCCACGCGGCCCCATACGATTTCGATCACCGTCAAGCGCGTGCCTGGCGGCCCGGTGTCCAACTGGCTGCACGACCATCTGCACGCGGGCATGCAGGTGCGCGTGCTGGGGCCGGCCGGCGAATTTACCTGCGCGCGGCATCCGGCGCGCAAGTTCCTGTTTCTGTCGGCGGGCTCGGGCATCACGCCGCTGATGTCGATGAGCCGCACGCATCATGAACTCGGCGAGGACAGCGATATCGTCTTCGTGCATAGCGCGCGCACGCCGGACGACATCATCTTCGCGCGCGAGCTCGATCTGATCGCCGCCAATCAGGCGCATTTCCGCACCGCGTTCGTCTGCGAGCGCGTGGGCGCGCGCACCAATTGGCCCGGCATCACCGGCTTTCTGACGCTGCCGCTGCTGAAACTGATTGCGCCGGATTTTCTGGAGCGGGAGATTTTCACCTGCGGGCCCGCACCGTACATGCAGGCGGTGCGCAATCTGCTCGACGAAGGCGGCTTCGATCGCCAGCACTATCACGAGGAAAGCTTCTCGTTCGAGACCGTCAGCGAAGTCGCCGCGCAATCGGCCGAAGCGCATGTCGCCGACGCGCTGCGCGATGCGCCCGCCCCGGCGGAAACCGCGACGCGTTTCAAGGTCAGCTTTACGCGCAGTCATCGCGACATCGAGTGCGGCGGCAACCAGCATGTGCTCGAAGCGGCGAAGCAGGCGGGCGTGCGGCTGCCAGCGTCGTGCACGCAAGGCATGTGCGGCACCTGTAAGGTGAAGCTCGTGTCCGGCGAGGTGGCGATGAAGCACGCGGGCGGTATCCGTCAGCGCGAGATCGATCAGGGCATGGTGCTGCTGTGCTGCAGCAAGCCGCTGAGCGATCTCGTCGTCGACAAGTAATACGTAACACCACAAGAACGCGGCAAACACTGGGCGGATTTGCGTGGAAGTCGCATGCGGACAACTGCATGTCGCAAAACAACGCTACCCGGCAATTCTGGTTGGCGATTCTAAATGCGCGGTGTGCGGTTCGATGGCAAACGCGTCAATGGGCAAATGGATCAACGGGAGAACGTCGATGAGACTGATCGGAAAGGTAGTGGTGGCAAGCGCGTTGGGGGTGATGCTGGCGGCGGTCAGTGCGGGCGTGTCGGCCGATTCGAAGCCGACCATCAAGATCGGTTACGTGGAGGGCTGGGACGATAGCGTTGCGACGTCGAACGTGGCCGCCGAAGTGATCGAAAAACGCCTCGGTTATCAGGTGCAACTGGTGCCGGTCGCGGCCGGCGTGATGTGGCAGGGCGTGGCGCGGGGCGACCTCGACGCGACGCTGTCCGCATGGCTGCCGGTCACGCACGGCGCGTACTGGAACAACTTCAAGGACAAGGTGGTCGACCTCGGGCCGAACTTCAACGACGCGAAGATCGGGCTGATCGTGCCGGACAACGTGGACGTGAAGAGCGTCGGCGATCTGCAGGCGAAGAAGTCGGAGTTCGGCGCGCGCATCGTCGGCATCGACGCCGGTGCGGGCGTGATGCAGAAAACCAGCGAGGCGATCAAGGCCTATGGGCTCGACTATCAGCTGATGCCGAGTTCAGGCAGCGCGATGACCGCCGAGCTGGCGCGCTCGGAGGCGGCCAGCAAGCCGATCATCGTGACCGGCTGGAAGCCGCACTGGATGTTCGCGAAGTACAAGCTGAAATTCCTCGACGATCCGAAGAAGGTGTTCGGTGAAGCGGAGCACGTCGATAGCGTGGTGAATCCGGAGCTCGAGAAAAAGGCGCCGACGGTGGTCGCGTTCCTGAAGAAGTTCCAATGGAAGCCGGGTGAGATCGACACGGTGATGTTGGCCACGCAGAACGGCGAAAAGCCGGCCGCGGCGGCCGACGCGTGGATCAGCGCGCATTCCGACCGCGTGGATAGCTGGGTGAAGTAAGCCGGCAAGCGTCGGCGCAGCCTGATGAAAACGCCGCTTTTCAGCGGCGTTTTTCTGTTTACCGCAGCACGACGGTGCGCTCGCCGTTGATGAACACCCGCCGCTCGACGAACGCCTTCACCGCGCGCGCGAGCGTAATGCACTCTACGTCGCGTCCGGTCGTCAGCAGCCGTTCGGGACTGTACGAGTGATCGACCGGTTCGACTCCCTGCTCGATGATTGGGCCTTCGTCGAGATCGTCGGTAACGAAATGGGCGGTGGCACCGATCACCTTGACGCCGCGCGCATGGGCCTGGTGATAGGGTTTCGCCCCCTTGAACCCCGGCAGGAACGAATGATGAATATTGATCGCGCGCCCGGCGAGCGCGCGGCTCGTTTCGGCGGACAGGATCTGCATGTAGCGCGCGAGAATCAGCAGCTCGGCGCCGGACGAGTCGAACAGGTCGAGCAGTTGGGCTTCCTGTTGCGGCTTCGTGTCGGCGGTAATCGGCAGATGATGGAACGGCAGGCCGTGCTGCCGCGCGAGCGGTTCGAGATCGCGGTGATTCGAGCCGATGCCGACGATGTCCATCTTCAGCTCGCCCATGCGCCAGCGGAACAGCAGGTCGGCGAGGCAGTGTTCGAGTTTGGACACCATGATCATGACTTTCGGCCGGATCGACAGATCGTGGATCGCCCACGTCATCCGGAAGCGTTCGGCGATCGGCGCGAATTCCTGCTTCAGCGTGGCGATCTGCAGCGCGTCGTCGCGATCGACGTGGTGAAACACGCAGCGCACGAAAAAGCGCTCGCTGAGTTCGTCGTCGAATACGGTGAGTTCGTCGACATAGCAACGATGCCGTTCGAGAAAACCGGCGACGGCGGCAACCTGGCCCGCCGCGCTCGGACACGCGACGGTGAGGACCCCTTGAGCAGGACGGGAAATGGCGGACATGAGCTCTCCACATTGACGATCAGGCGAGGCCGCGGGGCGCGGCGCGCATCGTCGCAGTAGAGCAAATCGGGCGATCGCGGGGATAGAAGCTAACCGCCGTTGCGCTGGAATGGGAACGCCAGGCGGATCTGCGGCGCTATTCCGCAGGGTCCGCCGCGAGCCTTCGCTTCAGCGTATCGA
The DNA here is from genome assembly GCF_009362785.1 of Paraburkholderia atlantica. Classification (GTDB taxonomy): domain Bacteria; phylum Pseudomonadota; class Gammaproteobacteria; order Burkholderiales; family Burkholderiaceae; genus Paraburkholderia; species Paraburkholderia atlantica. The sequence goes on along the minus strand of NZ_WHNQ01000012.1, from coordinate 163,846 downwards.
TCAAGGCGCGCACTTTCGCCGGCGGGTGACTCGTCGGCGGAAACACGGCCTGGATGCTCGCCGGCGCGGTTGCCCATTCGGGCAGCAACCGGATCAGCCGTCCCGCGGCGACGTCGTCCGCGATCGAAAAATCCGTCAGCAGACCGATGCCGCCGCCCGCGAGCGTCGCCGCCCGGCAGGCATTGGCCGTGTTGACACGCAACGCGGACTCGCATCGCACGCTCGCGGTTTTACCGTCGACGTGCCGCAGATCGAGCGTCAACGGATGCGGCAGCACCGACAACGCGCAATAGGGCAGCGTCTCCAACTCGGCCGGCGTGCTCGGCACGCCCCACGTGCGCAGGAACTCGGGACTCGCGACGAGCCATTTGACGAAGCTGCCGAGCTTCACCGCCCGATAGTTCGAATCCGCGAGACGGCCAAGCCGAATCGCGACGTCGATGCCATCGGCGATCAGATCGACGTAGCGGTCGCTGCTCAGCAGTTCGACGTCGAGCTGCGGATGCGCGCGGCGCAATTCGACCAGCGCGGGCGTGACGACGAGCGTGCCGTAGTCGTTCGGCGCACTGACGCGCAGCGTGCCGCGTACCGGCGAGGTTTCCCCGCCGAGCGCGTTGAGCGCGTCCTCGGCGGCGCGCAGTATCTTCACGCTCGCCTCATAGAACGTGCGGCCCGCCTCGGTGACGCCGAGCCGCCGGGTGGTGCGCACCAGCAGGCTCGCGCCGACCTCGGCCTCGAGCCGCTGCATATGCGTGCTGACCATCGTCTTCGCGAGTCCGAGCCGCGTCGCGGCGGCGCTCAGCGAGCCCGCGTCGATGACCGCGACGAAGATCGCGAGGCGGTTCAGGTTCACGTTGCGCACATCGGCCATGATCGATTGTCCATTCTCGCTTAACTGTGTTTCCGGGATTATCGGGCTTCCGCGCAACAGTGCCTACGCCATATGCTGGGCGTCTCATTCAACGTATCCGGAGACCTCCATGTCCGCCACCCGACCCGCCCAGCCTATCAAGCTGTATACGACGCGGCTTTCAGGCCACGGTCATCGCGTGAAGCTGTTTCTGACGCTGCTCGATCTGCCGTTCGAGGTGATCGAGCTGGACATGACGGCGGGCGACAACCGCAAGCCCGACTACCTCGCGCTGAATCCGTTCGGTCAGGTGCCCACGATTCGGGACGGCGAGCTCACGCTATTCGATTCGAACGCGATTCTCGTCTATCTGGCGAAGCGCTATGGCGACGCGTCGTGGCTGCCGGACGATCCACTCGGCGCCGCGGCGGTGCAGCGCTGGCTGTCGCTCGCGGCTGGCCAGATCGCATACGGGCCGTGCGCGGCGCGGCTCGTTACCGTGTTCGGCGCGCCGCTCGACCACGCGCGTGCGAAGCAGATCGCCGTCAAGCTGTTCGACGTGATCGACGAGGAGCTTGCCGGCAAGCCGTTCGTGGCCGGCGCGCACGTGACGATCGCCGATATCGCCGCGCATACGTATATCGCTCACGCACCCGAGGGCGGTGTGTCATTGCAGCCGTATCCGAACATTCGTGCGTGGCTGAGTCGCGTGGAGGCATTGCCGCGTTTCATCGCGATGCCGTCGACGAAGGCGGGTTTGCTGGCGGCGTGATTCGCGTTTAGAGCCGCGTCAGATCTTGCGAGGGAGTCCGGTCATGTCCGAATTCGTTCTGTTGAATAACTGGGGAACCGACGTGTCGCCGTTTCATGCCGGCGAGCAGGAGGCGCAGCAGCGCGCCGGTGTGCGTGACGTGGCGGAGTCGATGGGGCGTCGGGGAATTCGCCGTTTCATGCCGGAGCAGCATCGTGAGTTCTTTGCCGCACAGCCGTTCCTCGTGATCGGCGGCGTCGATGCGAGCGGACAGCCGTGGGCGACGCTGCGCGCGAGTTCGCCGGGCTTCGTCTCGTCACCGGATGCGCGCACGCTGCGCATCGAAGGCGGCGCCTTGGCTGGCGATCCGCTCGCCGCGGCTTGGCGCGAAGGCGCGCAGCTCGGTGCGCTGGGCATCGAGCTGCGCACGCGGCGCCGCAATCGGGTGAATGGCGTCGTAAGGTCCGTGCAGGGCGACACGTTGCAGGTCGAAGTCATGCAGAGTTTCGGCAATTGCCCGAAGTACATCCAGAGCCGTACGCCGTCCTTCATCGAACGGAACGCGGCCGCGACGCGCGCGCAACCAGAGATTGCCACGCATCTGAGCAGTGCCGACCGCGAATTGCTCGCGAGCGCGGACACGTTCTTTATCGCCAGCGCGAATTTGAGCGAGGAAGCGGGGGTGGGGAAGGGGGGCGACGTTTCGCATCGCGGCGGCGCACCGGGTTTCGTGCGCGTGGACGACGCAAATACGCTGACCACGCCCGATTACAGTGGCAACCGCTTCTTCAACACGATCGGCAACCTCGTGCACGATCCCCGCGCGGGCCTGCTGGTCATCGACTTCGCAACCGGCGATCTGCTTTATCTGGCGGTGCGAGCGGAGATTATCTGGGACGGCGACGAGCTCGCGGCATTTGCGGGCGCGCAGCGGCTCGTGCGGTTCCATGTGGACGAAGTGCGGCGCAGCCGTGGCGCGTTGCCGTTCCAATGGTCGGCCGTCGAACTGGCGCCGCAGTTTCTGCCAAAGGTTCGAGAAAGCGCCTGAGCCGATGCGCACGCGCGTGCGTTGGCTGGTGCGGCCGCCGTTTTAGTGCGCATTTCGGCCGAGCCGGTAAGACACGCCGAGTCTGGTGGCCAGTTGCCATACATAGACTCGCGAGTACGAAATGCCGAACTGACGGCTTATCAGCTCGCGCATGCGCGCATTGCTCCAGCCATCGGCGTCGAAGCCATAGTCCCGTGGCGAGGCCCTCAGCGCCTCGGCCAACCAGTCCAGATCCGCCACCGCGAGTGCGGAATGGCGGCCGCCGACGCTCATGTTTCTAAGCGCCTCGAGCCCACCTTGCTCCAATAGCTTGCGATAGCGCTCGACGGTGGTCTTTGCCATTCCCATCTGTTTCGCGACCTCGGCCGCAGCGACGCCATCGAGCAGTTTCTTGCCCGCTGTGAGACGCCGTGCGACGGTCGGTAAATCGTCATTCGGTCGATGCATTGGAGAACTCCGCCGTTGGGTCGCTGACCGGACTGCAATCGGTTGCTGGGATAGACAGAGAAGAGGCCACGCCACTTACAGATAATCGAAAAGTCGCCCGCTGTGTCCAAAAGAATAAAAAATCAATCGCGTCTTTCCTCTGATAGAAAAAGACCTAATCCTCGCGTAAGACGTTAGCACTATGTTTTCTTTCTGCATTCGTAAAAATCTTTCTTGCGATTGAATTTCACGTTTGCTAACCTGATTGAACTGATTTAAACAAAACATCAATCCGAACCTGTTCGCGCCGGCTGCCCGGACACCGCCAAGCCGCATAGAGCTTGAGGTCTGGAGCTTATTAGTAACGCGCGAGATGTCGGAAGACTGACTCGTTTGAATGCGTGGATTTCTGTTTTGCGAATGCCATTCGAATGCATTTTTGGATGCAGGGTGGCGTTCGCTGGAAATCTGCGAAAAAAGGGTTCTCAAGATTGAAAAAACCGTTTTTGCGGCGCTTTCCAGGCGGATTATCGAGAATGGGGACATTCGTGCGGAGTGTCGCTGTGAATCCCGACTCCAGTAACCATCTGCTTACTTTGAGTGCGTCGCTCAATATCCGGAAATATTTTTGCCGGGTACTCGATACGCATAAACACGATCAAAGATGACGGCGGGTGCCAGTGGGCATCTGCAAGCAGGCGGTAAGGAGACTGACATGAACACCGATAGGACCCGCGATATCGCCGCGATGCTATTGCGTGCCGCCAAGCGCAAGAGACTCGTGTCTTATCAGGAACTGCACGCGCTTTTCGGTCGCGAGGAACCGTTGCAAAGCCGTTATCGGGCATTGGCGGACGCGGCGCGCTCGCTGAGCGATTGTGCGTCGCTCGACTACGGCTGCCTGATGAGCCTCGATAACGGTCTGCCGGGTGATGACTTCTTTAACCGTTTCAGGCACGACAGGCCGCATGAATACGAAAAGGTGATGGGCTTCGGATCGGCGGGACGCTCGACGACCAAGAAACGACTGATCGCAGATGCCGAGCGTCTGCGGGTGTTCGAACATGCATCGCAGACCGAGGCAAACGGGAACGCGGCGAACTCGTTGTGCCCGTACGCCGCGTCGAAATGCACGTAACGCGACGAGACGCTCGCGGGTCGACAGAAAATGCGAAACGCCCCTAAGTCACAACGCAATCGCCGAGGATAAGAAATCCGCTGGAGCCGCGAGAGCGTTATTCGCGTTTGCTTCAAAGCTTATTCTCGTGGTGCACAGGGAAATATTTAACAATTGTCTAATTGCGGCATATGTCGCGCATGAATGAACCGATTTGCGCGGAGGGGCGTAATTCGGCAAGGGTGTAAATGCGCGCGCGGTAAATTTGACATTAAAATGTCGAGCCAGTTTGGTTGACGATCGCCGAACCGTGCGGGACGCATGAGACTGGGCGCTTGCGACATTTCGCGCACGCGACTGCGCATCGTCGTTCATCGGCAGAGGCAATTGTTGGCACGCCGTACGCGCACTGGCGACGGCAGCTGAAATGCCCAGTGGTGGGCCGAGGTAGACCCACACCACATTTGACATAATACAAATTATCACCAAAAAATTCGGATTTCGGGACGAAGTCATTATTTCCGCATTTCGTCAAACACCCGCGGGCATCTTTTTGCAGTCTGAGCAATTTCCAAATTCTCGTAACGAGATTAGAAAAGCAATCAGAGAAACCCGCTTTTAGATTTAATGATCGCAATCAATCACCTGAGAACTTTGTGTACGCTGCCGCACATTGTGCGCGGCTAGTAGGGAATATTTTTCATTACGGTTGTCGAACAAAAAAACGATTGGAAATTTGGGCTATGGACACCCTGACAGACGTGCGTGGGCACACTGAGACTAAGAGAATTCGAATCGACAAAAGCGTCGCCTTGAAATCTTTTGATGACGTGATTCCCCAGGAGACGATCGCCGAAATCAACCAGTTCATCGACCACCTGTTCGACACGACGGCACCGCGCTCGCAGTCCGGCGCGCAGATCGCCGAGATGCTGCGTCGCGCTCAGCCTTTTCGTGAACTCGAGCAGTCGATCTGCGCGAATGCGCGCGCGCTGGCCGCGAGGGTCGGGCAGACAAACTTACCGACCGAGCCGTTCCACGTACTGCGCTGTGCCAGCAAGACTTCGCTGGCGGAGAGCCACTGTCGCCACTACGATTCGCACCTGCTGACGCTGCTGATTCCGCTTCAGCTCGCACCCGACGGCGTTCACAACGGCGACCTCGTGATGTATCGCAAGCCGCGCCTGTCGGTCACGACGCTGACCAACCTGATCTGCAAGATGCGCCATGGCTTCCTGCACAGCCTGCCGCTCAGTTGGCGCAGTTGGCATACCCTGCATGATCTGCGCGTCGGCAACTGCCAGCGCATTCCGGTCAAACCGGGCAGCGTCTATGAATTCAACGGCTTCGCGCTTCAGCATGCGAACCTCGACGTACAGAACGGGCAGCGGCGCACGCTCCTGATTCACTATTACGACCCCGGTCACTCGCTCGGCCTGAGCGGCGTGCTGCGCCGCGGGCGTATCGGCTAAGCACACCGGCACACCGGCGCACAGCACCCCTGCCGCGCACGCCTGCCACGTCACTGCCCTATCACTCCGACAAACCAGGCGGATTTCACTTTGCTTTTAATCCGGCATAGACTGAACTCAGACTTTTTCCGTTAGACGCTTTCTTCGCACTTGCCGTGACCGTTGCCGTGCGCGGCGACGGATGTTTTTTGTCGTGCTCCGCGAGCCGATGGCAGTCTGACCGGTTCGTGCCTAATCAACACTGAAAAGGGACGACTCATCATGGCCGATACCGGTTACATGGCACGCAAATCCGTGGCTGAGATCATCGCCAGCGCCGACGTCGAAGAAGGCCGCCATCTGTCGAAAACGCTCGGCGCGACGAGTATCACCGCGATGGGCATCGGCGCGATCATCGGCGCCGGCATCTTCGTGCTGACGGGAACCGCCGCCGCGCAGTTCGCGGGGCCGGCCATCACGCTGTCGTTCATCCTGGGCGGCATCGCGTGCGCGTTCGTCGGCCTGTGTTATTCGGAGCTTGCGGCGATGCTGCCTGTGTGCGGCAGCAGCTACACGTACACGTATGCGACGCTCGGCGAGCTCTTCGCGTGGATCATCGGCTGGGACCTGATCCTCGAGTACGCCATGGGGGCCGCGACCGTAGCTGTGGGCTGGTCCGGCTATATCGTGAGCCTGTTGCGCAACGTCGGTATCGACATTCCACCTACCCTCGCCGCCGCGCCCGGCACCATCGTCAAGCTGGCCGATGGCTCGACGGTCACCGGCGTGATCAACCTGCCGGCGGTGGTGATCATCGCGATCCTGACCACGTTGCTGGTGTTGGGCACTAAGGAATCGGCGCGCCTGAACAACGTGATGGTCGCGGTCAAGCTGACCGTGGTGGTCGCGTTTATCGCGATCGGTCTGTTTTTCATCAAGCCGGAACACTGGCATCCGTTCATTCCTGCCAACACCGGCCAGTTCGGCAGTTTCGGCATGAGCGGAATTCTGCGTGGCTCGGCCGTGGTGTTCTTCGCGTTCATCGGCTTCGATGCGGTGTCGACCGCCGCACAGGAAGCGCGACAGCCGCAGCGCGACATGCCGATCGGTATCCTCGGCTCGCTTGTCATCTGCACGGTGCTGTACATCCTCGTCGCCGCTGTGCTGACCGGCCTCGTTCCCTACACCGAGCTGAACGTTCCCGATCCGATCGCCAAGGGTGTCGACACGATCGGGCTCACGTGGTTTGCGATTCTGATCAAAATCGGTGCGTTGACGGGGCTGACCACCGTGATACTCGTGCTGCTCTATGGGCAAAGCCGCATCTTTTTCACGATGTCGCAAGACGGTCTGTTGCCGCACTTCTTCGCGAAGGTGCATCTGCGTCTGCACACACCTTATCTGAGCCAGATCCTGATCGGTACGGTCGTCGCGATCGTCTCTGCGCTGACGCCGATCGGCGTGCTCGGCGAGATGGTCAGCATCGGCACGCTATTCGCGTTCGTGCTCGTGTGCGGCGCGGTGATCTATCTGCGGGGCAGCGACTCCGAGGCGGCGCGTCCATTCCGGGCGCCCGGCGTACCTGTCGTGCCAGTGCTCGGCATCCTGTTCTGCTTGCTGCTGATGGTCGGCCTGCCGCTCGTTACGTGGCTACGGCTCGTCGTGTGGCTCGTGATCGGCATGGTGATTTATCTGTCATACGGCCGCAACCATTCGGTGTTGCGGCATCCGGAGCGCAAGCATACGTGAGTGATTCGGTCACAATTGCATGCCTTTAAATAGCGGCAATTGCTGATGTCAATTGCGGGATCGCATTTGACATGTAATTGACGATTGCCATTCAACCTGCCGAACTCTCTGGACATGCGCGCTGCGTCTAGTCCCAGTCGCGACAACCAAGAATAAATTGACAAGCCACCCAGACACGGTAGGATCAACGGAAATCTTTTTCCGCGCATTAACGCGCCCACGCTCATTCCGAACAGTTAATTCGACCGCAAACCGTTAAAACCGTCACCGATCTCACGCGCAAAAAAGACTGCCTTGATCAAAGGAGTTTCTCTTGCCTTGCTCCGCATTCCGCCTGCGTAGTCGTGCCGTATCGCTGCTGATCACCGGTTTGCCGCTCCTGCTTGCCGCCTGCAACGACCGGTCCCAGACTCCCGCCACCGCGTCGATGCCGCCGCCGGTTCCGGTGCTGGTCGAAACGGTTTCCACCACCCCTGTCGCCGATGTCGTCGAGTTGCCGGGCCGCATCGAGGCCGTGCGCACCGCCGAGATTCGCGCGCGCGTCGATGGCATCGTCGAGCGCACGCTGTATCAGGAAGGCACTGACCTTCCAGCCAACGCCCCGCTCTTCCAGATCGACGCGAGCGACTATCGCGCGCAGTTGCAGCAGGCACAGGCCGCGCTCACGCGCGCGACCGCCGTGCGAGACAACGCGGCGTCGGTCGTGGAACGGTTCAAGCCGCTCGTCGGCCGTCATGCGGTCAGCGCGCAGGAATACGACGCCGCGCTCGCGACGATGCAGCAGGCGCAGGCCAATGTCTCAGATGCGCAAGCCGCGGTTTCGCTCGCGCAACTGCGGCTCGATCGCTGCATCATACGCACGCCGATCGCTGGGCGCGCGGGCCGCGCGCTCGTCACCGAAGGCGCGCTCGTCAGCGCGGGCGCGGCCACGCTGCTCACGCAGGTCAATCAGCTGACGCCGATCAACGCGGTGTTCACACAGTCGAACACCGTGATGCTCGACGTCGAGCAGCAGATCCAGTCCGGCGCGCGCAAGCCGATCAGCATGAAGCACGTCGAGGTGCAACTGATCCTCGCCAACGGCCAAGTCTACAACGAGCGCGGTTTTCTCGACTTCGCCGATCTCGTCATCGATCCGTCGACCGGCACGCAGACGGTGCGCGCGCGCTTCGCGAATCCGGACCGCACGCTGTTGCCGGGGCAGTTCGTGCGCGGGCGCATCATCGCGGCGGGCACGCTGCAGGGCATCCGTATTCCCGAGCGCGCGGTGCAACTCGACAACGGCATTGCGAGCGTCGCGCTGGTCGCCGACGACGGCACCGTGGTCCGCCGCAACATCGATCTCGGCGAACAGGGCGAAGGACGCTGGACCGTGCGTAATGGTCTGAAGCCCGGTGAGCGCCTGATCGTCGATGGCTGGCAGAAGGTGCAACCGGGTCAGCGTGTCGACGCGCGGCCCGCGCCCGAAGCTTCGTCGCCGACGGCGCAGCCGGCCGCGGCCCCCGCCCCCGCTTCTGCCGCGCACTGACGGGCGGATCGATGAATCGATTCTTCGTCGCCCGGCCGGTTTTCGCGTGGGTCATCGCCCTTTTCATCGTGCTGTTCGGCGCGATCGCGCTCGCGTTGTTGCCGGTCGAGCAGTATCCCGACGTCGCCCCGCCGTCGCTCAGCATCACCGCGGTGTACAGCGGCGCCGACGCGAGTACGCTCGAGCGCACCGTCACGTCGATCGTCGAAGACGAGATGAACGGCATCGACAATTTCCTGTACATGTCGTCGGTGAGCCGCTCGAACGGCACGATGCAGATCACCGTGGTGCTGAAGCCCGGCACCGATCTCGACGTCGCGCGCAGCCAGGTGCAGGACCGTCTGAGCCGCGTCGAGCCGCGTCTGCCGCTCGAAGTCCGGCAGGTCGGCGTGCGCGTGACGAAGGCGTCGTCGGGCTTTCTGATGCTGCTTGCGCTGCAGGCGACCGACAACGGTACCAGCGCCACCGCGATGGGCAACTTCGCGTCGAACAACATCGTCAACGAATTGCGCCGGATCGACGGCGTCGGCGATGTGCAGCTGTTCGGCTCGTCGTACGCGATGCGGATCTGGATCGATCCACGCAAGCTCGCGGGCTTCGGGCTGTCGGCGAGCGAGGTGCTGCAGGCGATCCAGGAGCAGAACAGCCAGACCGCCGGCGGCGGCCTCGGTGATCAGCCGATCGCGCCGGGCTCCGAATTCACCGCGCAGATCGTCACGCAAAGCCGCTTCACGACGCCCGAGCAGTTCCGCGAAATCATCGTGCGCGCGAATCCGGATGGCTCGACCGTACGGGTGGGCGACGTCGCGCGCGTCGAACTCGGCAACGACAGCTATGGCAACCGGCTCACCGTCAACGGCAAGGCGTCGGCCGGCATCGCGGTCCAGCTCGCCAGCGGCGCGAACGCGCTCGCGGTCGCCAACGCGGTGCGCCAGCGCATGCATGAATTGCAGTCGATCTTCCCGCGCGGCGTCACGTGGACCGTGCCGTTCGACACCACGCCATTCATCACGACCTCGGTGCAGGGCGTGATCCGCACGATGATCGAGGCGCTGCTGCTCGTGACGGTCGTGGTGTTCCTGTTCCTGCAGGACTGGCGCGCGACCGTGATCCCGACGATCGTCGTGCCCATCGCGCTGATCGGCACCTGCGCGGGGCTCTATCTGTTCGGGCTGTCGATCAACATTCTGTCGCTGTTCGGCATGGTGGTCGCGATCGGTATCCTCAACGACGACGCGATCGTCGTCGTCGAAAACGTCGCGCGCATCATGCGCGAGGAAGGGCTCGGCGCGCCGCGCGCAACGGTGAAAGCGATCGGGCAGATTTCGGGCGCGGCGATCGCGAGTACGCTGGTGCTGGTCGCGGTGTTCATTCCGATGGCGTTTTTTCCGGGCTCGACGGGCGGCATCTACCGGCAGTTTTCGGTCACGCTCGCGGTGTCGATCCTGCTGTCGACGGTGCTGGCGCTGACACTCGGCGCGGCGTTGTGCGCGGCGATGTTGCGCAGCGAGGCGGCGTCAAAGGAACGGCCGAAGAACCCGGCCTCACGTCTGCTGCACGGCGTGTTCGGCGGCTTCAATCGCGGGCTCGAAGCGGGCACCACGCGCTATATCGGCGGCGTCGATGCGATGTTGCGCTCGCCGCTGCGCTGGCTGCTGGTGTTCGTCGCGGCCTGCGCGATCACCGCGTTTTTCTTCACGCGGCTGCCGACCGGCTTTCTGCCGACCGAGGACCAGGGATACATTTTCGTCACCTATACCGGGCCGCCGGGTTCCACCGACCAGCGCACGCAGCGCGCAATCGATCAAGTCGAGGCGTTTCTGCGAACGCAGCCGCAGGTGCGCAACATCGCATCCGTGACGGGCTTCAGCTTCTTCGGCCAGGGGCAATCGGCGGCGCTGTCGTTCGTCGATCTGAAGCCGTGGGACGAGCGCTCGGGCGAGGAGAATTCGGCGAGCGCGCTGGTGCGTCGCGCGAATGCCGCGTTCCGGCAGATTCCCGAGGCGATCATTTTTGCGCTCGATCCGCCGCCGATTCCTTCGCTCGGCACCGCGACCGGCTTCACGATGAAGATTCAGGATCGCAGCGGCGTCGGCGGGGAAGCGCTGCAACAGGCCGCGCGGCGCATGATGATCGAGGCGTCGCAAAGCCCTCTTCTCGCGGGCGTGCGCGCCGAGGGCATGCCGGAGGCGCCGCAGCTGTATGTCGAGATCGACCGCGTGAAGGCGCGCGCGCTCGGTCTGCAGATCGGCCAGGTGAACCAGGCGCTTGCGCTGACGTTCGGTTCGAACTACGTGAACGACTTCGTGTTCGAGGGCAACGTGCTGCGCGTGCTGTTGCAGGCGGACGCAGAGCAACGTATGCGCGCCGAGGACGTGAGCGCGCTGCGCCTGCGCAACAACCGCGGCGAGATGGTGCCGTTCTCGGCGTTCTCGCACGTGCGCTGGATTTCCGGGCCGCAGCAACTCGAACGCTATAACGGGTTTCCGTCCGCGACGCTGTCGGGTCAGGCCGCGCCCGGCCGTTCGAGCGGCGCGGCGATCGCCGAGATGGAACGCATCGCGTCGCACGTGTTGACCGGCAGCCTGAGCTACGAATGGACCGGCACCGCGTTCGAGGAAAAACAGGCGAGCGGCCAGATCGGCATGCTGCTGGGGTTGTCGCTCGTGGTCGTGTTCCTTCTGCTCGCGGCGCTGTACGAGAGCTGGGCGATTCCGGTCGCGGTGTTGCTGATCATCCCGTTCGGCGTGATCGGTGCGGTACTGCTGACGATGCTGCGCGGACTGTCCGCGGACGTGTACTTCAACATCGGCCTCGTGACGATCATCGGCCTTGCCGCGAAGAACGCGATTCTGATCGTCGAGTTCGCGATCAAGGAGGAAGCCGAAGGAAAGGACGCATTGGCCGCCGCGAAGAACGGCGCGCAGCAGCGTCTGCGCCCTATCCTGATGACCAGCGTCACGTTCGTGCTGGGTATGCTGCCGCTCGTGCTCGCGACCGGCGCGGGCGCTGCGAGCCGGCGCGCGGTCGGCACCGGCGTGATGGGCAGCATGCTGACCGCGACGATGTTCGGTATCTTCTTTACGCCGCTGTTCTATGTGGCCGCGCGTCGCTGGCTGAGCCGCAAGAAGCGCAGCATCGATCTCGACGATGACGATCTGCCGACGGCCACGCCGGGCGAAATGGGCGGAGGGCAGCGCGATGCGTAAGCGCCTTCATCAGTGCCTTCATAAGCGCCTGCTGCTGCCCCTCTTCTGCTGCTCGCTCGGCGCCTGCAACTTCGCGCCGAAGTATCAACAGCCGTCATTGCCGATCGCCGATCATTTCGACACGACGGAGACCGCCAATCCGGCCACCGCGCATCTGGCAAGCGAAGTCGACTGGCAAACCTTCTTCGCCGACCCGCAACTGAAGCTGCTGATCGAGGCCGCGCTCGAGCACAACCGCGATCTCGCCGCGTCGGTCGCGCGCATCGAGCAGGCGCGCGCGTTCTATCGCATCCAGAACGCCGCGCGTTTGCCGCAGGTCAATGCGAACGCGGGTGCGACCCGCACGAAGGCGCCGCTCGGTTCGATCGATCCCGAGTTCGACAACACGGACATTTCGGTCCAGTTCAACCAGTACAACGTGCAGGCCGCGGTGACGTCGTTCGAACTCGACTTCTGGGGGCGCGTGCGCAACACCAGCGAAGCGGCGCGGCGCCGCTATCTGGCCACCATCGAGGCGCAACACGCGTTCCGTTTATCGCTGATCGGTAACGTCGCGTCGAACTACTACGCGATCCGCTCGGGCGATGAAGGCATCGCGCTCGCGCAACAGACGCTCGACAGCCGCCGCTATGCGCTCGACGTCGCGAAGATGCGGCTCGATGCGGGCGTCACGTCGAGCGTCGATTACGACCAGGCGGCCATTCTCGTCACGCAGGCGCAGACGCAGCTGGCGGAGCTGCAACGGACTACCGCGCAGCAACGCAATCTGCTCGAGGTGCTGATCGGCGGACCGCTGAAGGAGTCGCTGCCGCAAGCGCCGCCTATTGCCGACGCCGCGCAGTTTCGCGAACTCGACGCGGGCCTGCCCTCCGCGTTGCTGATCGACCGGCCCGACATTCAACAGGCCGAGCAGCAGCTGCGCGCGGCCAATGCAGACATCGGCGCCGCTCGCGCGGACTTTTTCCCGCGCATCGCGCTGACGGGCAGCTTCGGTTATGTGTCGCCCGAACTCGGCGATCTGTTCGTGCCGGCCAAGCAGGCGTGGTCGTTCGGCGCGCTGGTCGGCATGCCGATCTTCGATGCGGGACAGCGCCAGGCGCAACTAGCGCAGGCGCGCGCGCGACGCGACGAACTGGTCGCCGACTATCAGCGCACGGTGCAGAACGCGTTTCGCGAGGTCTCCGATGCATTGGTCGCACGACAACGCTACAAGGAGCAGATCGCGGCGCAGGAGCAGGCGGTGCAGGCGCAGCGGCAACTCGCCGAAACAGCGGAGCTGCGCTACGAAAACGGGATCTCGATCTATCTCGAGGTAGTGGATGCGCGACGCAATCAGTTTGCCGCCGAGCAGCAGCTGATCCAGCTTCGGGCGACGGCCTTGCAGAATGGGGTGTCGCTTTACGTCGCGCTGGGAGGCGGACCCGACGAACCGCCGAATGTACCGCACAGCACGTCTCACGCGGATGGGGTCCAGCCGCCCAACTGAGGCACGCGCGCTGCATCGGCGCGCCGTGCCCGCCGCCGGCATTGCACCGGCGGGTCCTACTCATCAGCCAAGCGTCACGTCGACCGACGCTTGTTCACCATCGCGCACCACGGCGACGGACACGCTGTCGTCCGCCTGCGCGATCATGCGGCGCAGTTGCTCGACGCCGCGAATCACCTTGCCGTCGACGGCAACGATGATGTCGCCCGCCTGAATGCCTGCCTCGGCGGCCGGACCGGTGGCCTGCTGTACGACCACGCCACCCGGCAGCTGCGCTTGCTGGAGTTCGTCGCGGGACAGCGGACGCACGGCGACGCCCAGACGCGGACGGTTTTGCTGCTGCGGTTGGGGCTGCTGCTCTTCGCGCGGCTCGGCCGACGCCAAGTCCGACGCTTGCTGCGTGCCCACCGTCACCGACAGCTTGTTTTCGCTGCCGTTGCGCCACACGCTGATCGTCGCTTTGCTGCCCGGCGACAGTTGCGCAACCTGACCGACCAATTCCCTGGTGTTATCGATATGCTTGCCATTCACGCCGACGATCACGTCGCCCTGGCGCAGACCGGCTGCGTGCGCGGGACCATTCGGATCGACCGAGCCGACCAGTGCGCCACCCGTCGAGTCGAGGCCGAGCGCCTTCGCCTTGTCGGCGCTGAGCGGCTGCACGGCCACGCCGATGCGGCCGCGAGTCACGTGACCGGTGCTTACGAGCTGGTCCTTCACGTGCATCGCCGCATCGATCGGAATCGCGAACGACAGGCCCTGGAAGCCGCCGGTGCGCGAGTAGATCATCGAGTTGATGCCGATCACTTCGCCGTTCAGATTGAACAGCGGACCGCCCGAGTTGCCCGGATTGACCGGCACGTCGGTCTGGATGAACGGGATCGGGCTATCGTCGGACATCGAACGCGATTTCGCGCTGATGATCCCCGAAGTCACCGTGCTGTCGAAGCCGTACGGCGAGCCAATCGCTACGACCCATTCGCCGACCTTGCTGCTGTCCGGGTTGCCGATCTTCACGGTCGGCAGATTGTTCGCGTCGATCTTGACGACGGCGACGTCGGTGGTCTTGTCCTTGCCGATCACGCGGGCGCGGAATTCACGGCCGTCGGTGAGCTTCACGCTCACGCTGCTGGCGCCGTCGACGACGTGATTGTTGGTCAGGATGTACCCGTCCTGGCTGATGATGAAGCCCGAGCCGAGCGCTTCGCCGCCGCTCTTGCGTTGACCGTTCTCGTCGATCGACGCGGCTGCTTTCACGCCGATATGCACGACCGCCGGACCATAGCGCGTCACGATGCTGGAGAAGTCGGGCGCCGACGAGCGCGAGCCGACGATATCGGACACCGCGTGCAGCGACGACGTCGAGCCCTCCGTGCTGCTCACGGATGCATCGGCACTGCGATGGCTGAGTGCATACGCGCCGCCGAACGCGAGTACTACGCAAATCGCAGCGCTACCGCTCCAGTATTTTTTCGTGGTCATAGTCAAGGGAATATTGCCGAAAATTTCAAGTTGGATGCGTAATGTAGTGGCCTCCTCTTAAACAAGGCTTAAAGATGGTGCTCGATCAAAACAGGCGAAGAAGCCTTGATTTATGGGTTATTTGCGCGTCGTGCGCGCTTGCGGCCACCGTTGCGCGTGCATCTGTCGCGCGATGTGAGGATGAATTCACGAATGGCTTATCGTGCCCCACCCGTGATTTCCCCAGGATTGACCTCGCCGAAACCGGTTCCGATAATAACCATATCGTGGACTCGATATCCACAATGTGGACATAAAGTTCTTTCAGCACACTTCGCGAGGAATTTCCGCATGCCAGAGGCAAACCGATCCGATCTGACGCCGTACCAGTTGCCGTTCCCGAAAGAAGCGCAAAAGGAAATCGTCGTGCCCTTCGCGATTCCGACCGACGAACGCGTGTGGGTCCCGCAGGCCGAAAACGTGTCGTTTCGCCCGCTGTGCCTGAACGCGTCGCAGGGATACTGGATGAATCTGCTGCGCGTGCGCCGCTCGGGTGTGCTGAGCCGGCATCGTCATCCGCAGGCCGTGCATGGCATGGTGCTCAAGGGCCACTGGCGCTATCTCGAACATGACTGGGTCGCGACCGAAGGCAGCTATGTGTACGAGCCGCCGGGAGAAACGCATACCTTGTATGTCCCCGAGGACGTCGAGGAAATGATCACGTACTTCCAGGTCAACGGCGTGATGTTCTATTGCGATCCGTATGGCAACTACACCGGCTACGAAGACGTGTTCACGAAGATCGACATGTGCCGCAAGCACTACACGGCGGTCGGCCTCGGCGAAGACTACGTCGATCAGTTCATCCGGTAACGAGCCGCGCCCAACGACTCTGCAATACCACGAGGCGCCGCAACACCATCCCCACACAGCAGGACACATTGCGCAGGAGACAAGCATGCTTCAGAAGTCGCAGCGTCTGAAACGTATCCAGGTGGTCGCCGTCGTCTTCCTGACGGTTGCGGGCATCGTCAATTATCTCGACCGCAGCACGCTGTCGATCGCGAACCATCTGGTCAGCGAGGAGTTGCATCTGTCCGCTTCGCAGATGGGGTTGCTGCTGTCCGCGTTCTCGTTGTCGTATGCGTTCGCGCAGTTGCCGGTCGGCGCACTGCTCGATCGTTTCGGCTCACGCGTGATGCTCGGCCTCGGCATGCTCGTGTGGTCGATCGCCCAGGTGGCGGGCGGCTTCATCCAGACGCTCAATCACTTCCTCACCGCGCGCGTCGTACTCGGCATCGCCGAGGCGCCGCTGTTTCCGGCCGGCGCGAAAGTCGTCAGCGAATGGTTCGCGGTACGCGAGCGCGGCACGCCGATCGGCACCTTCATCTCGTCATCCACCATCGCGCCGATGATCGCGCCGCCGCTGCTCACGGTGCTGATGCTGGCCTTCGGATGGCGAACGATGTTCGTCATCATGGGCGTGGTCGGCATCATCGTCGCGCTCGCCTGGTACGTCGTCTATCGCAATCGCAGCGAAATCGCGCTGACCGAAGCAGAAACCGCGCATCTGAACGAAGGCTCGATCGCCCAGGAAAACCCGCAGGGCCTCAGCTGGGCCGAATGGGGCGCGCTGTTCAAGCTGCGCAACACGTGGGGCATGATCTTCGGCTTCATGGGCGTGATCTACATGGTGTGGCTCTATCTGACCTGGCTGCCCGGCTATCTGGAGCGCGAGCGTCATCTGAGCATCGCGCACACCGGCTGGCTCGTCGCGATTCCCTATGTGTTCGGCACGATCGGCATGGCGAGCAGCGGCGTGATCGCCGACTATCTGTTGAAGCGCGGCATGGCGCCGATCCGCAGCCGCAAGTGGCCGCTGTGCGTCGGTCTCGTCGGCGCGGCCGCGTTCACGGTGCCGGCCGCCTACACGCCGAGCACGACGCTCGCGATCGTCTACGTGTCGCTCGCGATGCTGTTCGTGAACCTGTCGAGCGGCAGCGCATGGGCGCTCGTCAGCGTCGCCGCGCCGCGCCATCTGGTGGCGTCGCTGGGCAGCATGCAGAACTTCGGCGGCTATCTGGGCGGCTCGTTCGCGCCGGTGATCACCGGCATCGTCGTCGATCAGACCCATTCGTTCGTCAACGCGCTGCTGATCAGCGCGGCGGTTGCGTTCGCGGCGGCGCTCGTCTATCTGTTCGTCGTCAAGGAAGTGGCGCCCGCGCCGCTCGCCAGCTCGATCGAGACCCAACCCACCTGACGCGGCTTCTCACATGACATTCCAGAATCAGCTACTCGAAGGCAAGACCGCGCTCGTGACCGGCGGCTTGTCCGGCATCGGCGCGGCAATCGCCAACGCGCTCGCGCAATTGGGGGCGCACACGGTGGCAGCCGGTTTGCCGCTGCCCGAAGGCGCACCCGATACGCTCGATCGCGAGATTCCGCGCGTTGCATTGGATGTGCGCTCGGGCGACGCCGTAAGCGCAGCGGTGAACGCGTTCGAGCGTCTCGACATCGTGGTCAACTGCGCGGGCGTGATCAGCCGCGTCGAAGAACATCGGCTCGACGTGTTCGAACGCGTGATGGATATCAATCTGAACGGCACGATGCGGGTGTGCGCGGCCGCGCGCGACTTGCTGAAGGCATCGGCGGGCTGCATCGTGAACACGGCGTCGATGCTGAGTTTTTTCGGCGGCGGTCTCGTGCCCGCCTATAGCGCGAGCAAGGGCGCAGTTGCGCAGCTAACGAAGTCGCTCGCGATCGCGTACGCGGCCGACGGCATTCGCGTCAATGCCGTTGCGCCGGGCTGGATCGCAACGCCGCTCACGCAGGCGTTGCAGGACGACGATCGCCGCTCGCAGACGATCCTCGAGCGTACCCCGCTGCGTCGCTGGGGCACGCCGGAAGAAGTCGCTCAGGTCGCGGTGTTTCTCTGCACGCCGGCGGCGTCGTTCATGACGGGCGCGATCGTGCCGGTCGACGGCGGGTATCTCGTCGCGTGATCGGATCGTTGCGTGAAGCGGCGCCACCTTCGTTCGACGCCATCGATAAAGGCATAATTGCGTACCCCTGCCCTGCCTCTATGTGATGCCCGGTTCCGCTTCCAAACCCTCTTCGCGCGCTGGCGCCGCCGGCCATGATGCCGTCCGGCACGCCGAAAACAAGGCCGACTCCAAGGCCGTCGCCGGCGCCGCCGCGTTCTCGAAGTTCATCGCGGTGCTGCAACTGATCGCCGACGCGCCAACTCCGCCCAATGTCGCGAAACTGAGCGCGGCGAGCGGCTATCCTCGCCCGACCGTGCATCGCATCGTCGCCGCATTGCAGGCCGAAGGGCTGATCATCGCGAGCGGCAGCGGCAATGCCTACGGCCTCGGACCGCGCCTGATCAATCTCGCGAGCCATAGCTGGGAACGCTCGGACCTGCGGCTCGCGGCCGTCGATGCGTTGACGGCGTTGCGCGACCTCACGTCGGAGACGATCCACCTCGCGGTGCCGAGCCAGGGCGAGATGGTCTACATCGAAAAGCTCGAAAGCCCGCATGCGGTGCGCATGGCCTCGCGCATCGGCACGCGCGTGTCGCTGACGTCGAGCTCGGTCGGCAAGGCGTATCTGGCGACACTCACCGTGACCGAGCGCGAGGCGCTGCTGAAGAACGCTCCACTCGCGCGTTTCACCGAGCACACGCTGACCGACCTCGACGCCGTGCGCCGCGAGATCGATGCGACTGCGCAACGCGGCTACGCGGAGGATCGCGAGGAGAACGAAGATTCGATCTGCTGCTACGGCGCCGCGATTCGCGGCCCGGACGGCCGCGCGGCCGGCTGCGTGAGCATCAGCATGCCGACCTTCCGCCGTCGCGACGATGTGCAAGCTACTTACATCGAGCCGCTGCTTGCGGCATGCCGCACGATCGCGGCGCGGCTGGGCCCGGCGAGCGGCAGATAGCGGCAGATACTGCGGCCGCGGCCGCCGATAAACTGCTATTCTTGCTGTCGCGCCGCGTGCAAGCGGCAGACCCCGACAAGCTCCCGGCGGCGCTCACGCGCCCGCCTTCGCAAAGACAGGAATACGCATGTTCGGTTTTCTGCGCGGCTACTTTTCCAACGACCTCGCGATCGACCTCGGCACGTCGAACACGCTGATCTACATGCGCGGCAAGGGCATCGTTCTCGACGAGCCGTCGGTCGTATCGATCCGCCAGGAAGGCGGCCCGAACGGCAAGAAGATCATCCTCGCCGTGGGCCGCGAAGCGAAGCAGATGCTCGGCAAGGTCCCGGGCAACATCGAAGCGATCCGGCCGATGAAAGACGGCGTGATCGCCGATTTCAACATCACCCAGCAGATGATCAAGCGCTTCATCCAGATGGCGCATGAGTCGCGACTTTTTGCACCGTCTCCGAGAATCATCATCTGCGTGCCCTGCGGTTCGACCCAGGTCGAGCGTCGCGCCATCAAGGAGGCCGCGCATAGCGCGGGCGCCTCGCAGGTCTATCTGATCGAGGAACCGATGGCCGCCGCGACGGGCGCCGGCCTGCCGGTGTCGGATGCGACCGGCTCGATGGTCGTCGATATCGGCGGCGGCACCACCGAGGTCGGCGTGATCTCGCTCGGCGGCATCGTGTACAAGGGTTCGGTGCGCGTCGGCGGCGACAAGTTCGACGACGCCATCGTCAACTACATCCGCCGCAACTACGGCATGCTGATCGGCGAGCAGACCGCCGAAGCGATCAAGAAGGAAATCGGCTCCGCGTTTCCGGGCTCCGAGGTCATGGAGATGGAAGTCAAAGGCCGCAACATGTCCGAGGGCATTCCGCGCAGCTTCACGGTGTCGAGCAACGAAATTCTCGAAGCGCTGACCGATCCGCTGAACCAGATCGTGTCGTCGGTGAAGATCGCATTGGAACAGACGCCGCCGGAACTCGGCGCGGACATCGCCGAGCGCGGCATCACGCTCGCGGGCGGCGGCGCCCTGCTGCGCGATCTCGACCGTCTGCTCGCCGAGGAAACCGGCTTGCCGGTGTTCGTCGCCGAGGCGCCGCTGACCTGCGTCGTACGCGGTTCGGGCATGGCGCTGGAGAGGATCGAGAAGTTCGGCAGCTCGTTTTCCTATGATTGACGCGCGCGCCAGCCACTGAACGATGACGACCCTGCCCGCCTACGAGCCGCCCGTCGATGAAACCGAGTTGCTGTTGAAATGGATTCGCCGTGCGCGCGAATCGCAGATGAGCCATTACGACATGGCGGATCTGCTGTCGGCGCGGGAGCGCCGCATGGGCTGGCTCGTGACCGCGCTGACCGCGTTCGTCGGCACGGCGGTGTTCGCGTCGTTGAGCGTGCCGCCGGTGTCGTTCGAAATGCGGATATTCGTTGGTCTCGTCAGCGTGACGGCGGCGATTTCGGCCGCGCTGCAAACGTTCCTGCGCTATGCGGAGCGTGCCGAGAAACATCGCGCCGCCGGTGCTCGCTACGGCGCGGTGCGCCGGCGGCTCGAAGCGGTGTTTGCCGGCGACGCGGACGCGCGCGAAGCGCACTACCTCACCGCGATCCGTACCGAACTCGACCGTCTCGCCGAAGACTCGCCGAACGTGCCGCCGCGGATCTTCTATCGCACGCAGCGCACGTTGCTGGCGGACAGGCCGCGTCGACGCGACGCATGAAACGTACGGGCTCTTCGTTTCTGTTTCCGCCTTCGCTGCGGATCACAAATCGTCGGCGCTGATACCTAGCTCGGCCGCCATGCGCCGCACGACGGCCTGCAGACGGCTGACTTCATCGGCGAGACGCTTCTGCTCGGCCTTCAGCGCCTCGAATGCGGACAGCGGCACGCTGTCGTCCTCGGCGACCGCCGACTGCGCGGCTTCGCTGATGCTGACCTCGCCGCACAACAGATGCATCCAGCGATTCTCGCGCTCGCCCGCCATGCGCGGCAGCCGGACGACGCGAGGTGGATCGTTCGCGGCCAACTCGTCGAGAAACGCCTCGACCGACGAGATATCGGCGAAACCATGCAGACGCGCGCTGTTCAGGCGCAATTCGGCGGCCGTTTGCGGGCCGCGCAGCAGCAGCGTGGTCAACAGCGCGATCGACTGTCCCGGCAGTCCGAGTACGCGGTTCATGTTGTGCTCGAAGCGCGGCACCCGGCTGCTGCTGCCCTCGAACACGAGGCTCAGACGTTTCAAGCCGTCGACGGCGGTCAGCACCTCGGCCTCGGTCGCGTTCATCACCGGCGCGCGGCCGGTCTTCTGATTGCAGCCGAGCGTCAGCGCGTTCAGCGATAGCGGATAACTGTCGGGTACTGTGTTCTGTTTTTCGACGAGCACACCGAGAACACGTCCTTCGAGCGCGGTCAGCGCGCGCAGCGAAGGTCGGGAAGGAGCGTCGGGAGTCGAATTCATGGGGATGCGTGGTCTCGTGGAAGATGCGCGCGCCGTTCGCGGCTGGACGGCGCGTTCTGTCAGGTGGCCACTATGATAAACGCGGCGCGGCCCGCGCGGTGGGGGAATCTGCGCTGCCGGCGCCGTCGCGCGTCAGGCGGTCTTCGAATACTTGAAGGTGCCCTGCGCGCTCGCGATCAGCAGCTTGCCGTCCACCCACGCTTCCGCGCGCGAAAAGAAAATCGAGCGGCCCGAGCGTTCGAGAAAGCCCTTCGCGGTGACCGTCGCGCCGAGCCCCTTGTCCAGATAGTTGGTGGTCAGCGACAGCGTGAAGCCATGCCGCGCCGGTTGTCCCGGCTGCGCATACAGGCCCGCGTAGCCCGCGGCGGCATCGAGCAGCGTTGCGATCGCGCCGCCTTGCAGCACGCCCTGACGATTGAGCTTGCTCGCGTCGATCGGCATCAGCAGCTCAGCGTAGCCGTCGCGCCATTGCGTCAGCCGCACGCCGAGCGATTCGAGAAACGGGTTGTCGATGGGAAAGTCGGACATGATTCGGGCCTTGGCTCGGTCGTAACGAACCGTGAGCATACCCGCGATCACGCGGCGGCAGTGGCCAGGCGCGCACGCGGGCAAATCCCGCCGCATCTGCTAGTGTGAAGGGATGGACATTCTGTTTCGTGGAGACTCCATGCGCTCCGCTAGCTCGAAATCTGGCGAGTCTGCCCGCCTGACCGACGCGCAGATCGCCACCGAGGCGGCGCGCCGTCTCGCGTGGGACTCGGCCGTGCCGCCGCGCGCCGTGCGCGTGAAGGTCGCGCACGGACGCATCACGCTGTCGGGCGAGCTTCAGAGCGAAGCTCAGCGCACCGCGATGCTCGAAGACGTGACGCGGTTGTTCGGCGTCACCGGCATCGCGGACCGGACCGTTATCAAGTCGGCATAACACGGCTCAAACGGGTCAGCTCTCCCCGGCTTGCAGCAGTTCCCGGCAATGCCGCGCGATCTGCTTCTCCTCCTCGGTATGCAGCACCCTCACCTTGCCCGCCGGATCGCCCTCGACGAGCCCAAGAAACGCAAGCCCATCGCATACGCGCCGCCGAACCTCGGCACTGTGCTCGCCGATCCCGCCGGTAAACACGAGTAGATCGATCCCGCCAAGCAGTGCCGCGTATCCGCCGATCGTCTTGCGCACTCCGGTCGCAAACGCATCGAGCGCGAGCGACGCGTGCGCATCGCCGTTCGCCGCGCTTTTTTGCAGCGCTTGCATGTCGCTTTCGCCGTCCGCGTAACCGGCCAGACCGCTCTGGCGATTGAGCAGCGTGTCCAGCGCATCGGCGTCGAGTCGTTCCGCGCGCATCAGATACAGCAGCACGCCCGGATCGAGGTCACCGCTGCGCGTGCCCATCGGGATGCCGCCGGTCGGCGTCAGGCCCATCGTCGTGTCCACCGAGCGGCCGTCGAGCAGCGCGCACAGGCTCGCTCCATTGCCGAGATGCGCGAACACCGCGCGCGACGGCAACGCCGCGCCGAGCTGCTTGACCAGCGATTCGTACGACAGCCCGTGAAAGCCGTAGCGGATCACGCCAGCGTCCGCATAACGGCGCGGCAGCGGGAGTTGCGCGGCGCGCGGCGGCAGCGTCGCGTGAAACGCGGTGTCGAAGCACGCGTAATGCGTAGCGTCGCGGAAAATCTGCGTGGCTTCGTTGATCAATTCGAGTGCCGGCGGGATATGCAGTGGCGCGAAGTGCAGCGCGTCGAGCAACTGACGGCGCACGTCGTCGGTGATGCGCTGGTGCGTGCGCAAGCGCGGGCCGCCATGCACGACGCGATGCCCGACCGCCGAGGGCCGCGCACGATGCTGTTGCACGAGCAGCTGCGAAAGCTGTTGCAGCGCCTCGGTCTGCGAGCCGAGCTTCTGGTCCTGTTGCAACAGCACGCGACCATCGGCCGCCTTGATCCGCAGTCGGCCGTCGGTGCGGCCGATGCCCTCGGCCGCGCCTTCGAGCAGCAGCGTTTCGTCGTCGGCCGAAGGGGCGAAAAGCCCGAACTTCAGCGACGACGACCCGCTGTTCAGCACCAGAATCGTCCGTTCCTGATCGTGGTCGTGCATGGTGTCCCCCTCAGCCTTTCCACGTCCAGTTGCGGATTTCCTCCTTGTCGATCCCTTCCTCGTGCGCATACGCGAGATGCTCGATGATCTGCCCGCGCAGCCACTCCTTCGTATGATCGCCGACGCCCCGCAGCGTCGGTACGCGATCGATCGCATCGATCGCCAGCGTGAAGCGGTCGACGCCGTTGATGATCGCGAGTTCGAGCGGGGTATTGATGTTGCCCCTCTCGTTGTAGCCATGCACGTGCATGTTGCCGTGGTTCTTGCGGTTGTACGTGAGCTTGTGCACGAGCGCCGCATACGCGTGGAAGTTGAAGATCACCGGTTTGTCGGTCGTAAACAGCGAATCGAAATCGCGGTCGGACAGTCCATGCGGATGCGCATGCTCGGGCATCAGGCGGAACAGATCGACCACGTTGACGAAGCGGATCTTCAGCGTCGGGCAGTGCTCCTTCAGGATCTGCACGGCGGCGAGCGCTTCCATCGTCGCGATGTCGCCCGCGCACGCCATCACGACGTCGGGCTCGGCGCCCTGATCGGTCGACGCCCAGTCCCAGATGCCGATACCCTTGGTGCAATGAATGACGGCCGCGTCCATGTCGAGATAATCCAGATGCGGCTGCTTGTCGGACACGATCACGTTCACGTAGTCGCGCGAGCGCAGGCAGTGGTCGCCAACGCTCAGCAGACAGTTAGCATCGGGCGGCAGATAGATGCGCACCACATCCGGGCTCTTGTTCGTGACCACGTCGAGAAAACCGGGGTCCTGGTGCGTGAAACCGTTGTGATCCTGGCGCCACACGATCGACGTGATCAGCAGATTGAGCGACGGCACCGGCTGCCGCCAGCCGAGCTCACGCTTGGATTTTTCGAGCCATTTCGCGTGCTGGTTGAACATCGAGTCGATCACGTGCACGAACGCTTCGTAGGTCGCGAAGAGCCCATGACGGCCGGTCAGGTTATAGCCTTCCAGCCAGCCTTCGAGCGTGTGCTCGCTGAGCATCTCCATCACGCGGCCGTCGGCCGACAGGTGGCCTCCGTCGGCGTCACTCGGTTCGAGGGGATCGAGCCAGGTCTTGCCCGACACTTCATAAACCGCATGCAGCTTATTGCTTGACGTTTCATCGGGACCGAACAGCCGGAAGTTCGACATGTTCTTGCGCATCACGTCGCGCAGGAAGGTGCCGAGCACCGCGGTCGGCGATGTATACCCCGCCGCCGGTTTCTTCACGGCCACCGCGTAATCGCGGAACGACGGCATGTCGAGCATCTTGCACAGCAGCCCGCCGTTCGCGTGCGGATTCGCGCTGATGCGGCGCGCGCCTTCGGGCGCGAGCGCGCGCAGTTCTTCGACGAGCCGGCCGTTCGCATCGAACAGGGTTTCAGGACCGTAGCTGCGCAGCCAATCCTCGACGATCTTCAGACTCTTGCGATTGGTCACCGCATCGGCCACCGGCACCTGATGCGAGCGCCAGGACCCTTCCACTTTGTGACCGTCCACTTCTTTCGGCCCGGTCCAGCCCTTCGGCGAGCGCAGCACGATCATCGGCCAGCGCGGCCGCGTGGTGTCGTTGTTCTGCCGCGCGTTCTGCTGGATCGCACGAATGTCGCTGAGGCATTGTTCGAGCGTCGCCGCCATCTGCTGATGCATCGTGTCGGGATCGTCGCCTTCGACGAAATATGGCTTGTGCCCGTAGCCGACCATCAATGCCTCGAGCTCTTCATGCGGAATGCGCGCGAGCAGCGTCGGATTGGCGATCTTGTAGCCATTCAGATGCAACACCGGCAGCACCGCACCGTCGCGGATCGGGTTCAGGAATTTGTTCGAATGCCACGAGGTGGCGAGCGGCCCGGTCTCCGCTTCGCCGTCGCCGATCATCACGGTGACGATCAGCTCGGGATTGTCGAACGCGGCGCCGTAGCCGTGCGACAGGCAGTAGCCGAGTTCGCCGCCTTCGTGAATCGAGCCCGGCGTTTCAGGCGTGCAATGCGAACCAATGCCGCCCGGGAACGAGAATTGCCGGAAAAAGCGCCGCATGCCGTCTTCGTCCTCGCTGCGGTCCGGATAGACCTCCGAGTAGGTGCCTTCCAGATAGCAGTGCGCGAGGCTCGCCGGCGCGCCGTGACCGGGTCCGGACAGAAAGATCATGTCGAGATCGTGTTTGCGGATCAGCCGGTTCAGATGCACGAGCACGAAGCTCTGGCCGGCGTCTGAACCCCAGTGGCCGAGCAGCCGGTTCTTGATGTGCTCGGGTTTCAGCGGTTCGCGCAACAGCGGGTTGTCGCGCAGATAGATCATGCCGACCGACAGATAATTGCATGCGCGCCAGTAGCGATCGAGGTTGCGCAGCGTATCGGGGTCCAGAACTTGCGGCGGGGTGGGATGCGAGGTTGCTTCGGCCATGGCGTCACTCCTCGAAAAGAACTGTCAAGCTGGTTGGCGGATGATGCGGTGCACTCGAAACGAAGCCGTAGGGCACGGGTCGAATGTACTAAGCTGCTCAAACCGGGGCGAATGTTGCTAGCCCTCGCAGTATCTCGCGCTGAATGTGGCATTCGTACTGCAATTGCCTTGCGCTGTCTGCTTTCTTTTCGTGATCCTCTGTCTCAGGTCAATGGCCGCCATGTCGACATCTCCCAGTGCGCTCAAAGTGCTTAAGGTTCTGGTCCTTACGCTCGTGTTGACGTTCGTGGCGGTCGGAATACCGATAGGCGTATTCGGGCTGCTGGTCAAGCTGTTCAGCCACGCCTAGCACAGCGGCGCCGCTGGCAGCACGCGGACGCGAGCGCCGCGGAATGTGTATGCTCTCTGAAAGACCGGGCGCGACATTTGCATCGCGCCGCTCATTCAACGCAAGGAGAGAGCCTTGACCAACCACAGCGACCACACCAACAACCCACCCGCTTCGCAACCCGATCCTGATTTGCAGGCGCTCGCCCGCGAAGTCTTCGACCTCGCGCGACGCGGCGATGCGACGATGCTTGCCGCCGTCATCGAAAAAGGCGTGCCGCCGAATCTTCGCAACGAACGCGGCGACAGCCTGCTGATGCTGGCGAGCTACCACGGCCACGTCGACGCGGTGCGCACGCTGCTCGAACAGGGCGCCGATGCGAACCTGCGCAACGACGCGGGACAGACGCCGATCGCGGGCGCCGCGCTCAAGGGCTTCGATAAAGTGATCGAAACCTTGCTCACGCATGGCGCCGACGTCGAAGGCGCATCGCCCGATGGCCGCACCGCGCTGATGATCGCCGCGATGTTCAACCGCACCGCAATCGTCGATCTGCTGCTCGCGCACGGCGCGGACCCGCATGCGCGCGACGCGAACGGCGTCAGCGCCGCCGATGCCGCCGCCCGGATGGGCGCCGCCGATACCCAGGCGCGCCTGAAAGCGCTCGGCGCCTGATCCCGCGACTTCACCCGCGGCTTCACCCATGAGGCGGCGCCCGCACATCGCACGCGGCGCCGCCTAACTGCCCTTCGCGCTGCGCAACAGCGTCTCCACGTCGATCTCCGCCAACTCGCCGATTCGCCCGACGCTCACGTCCGCGGGCGGATTGTTCGCGATCTCCTTCGCATCGAATGCATAGTGTCCCTGGCGCGGAAACACGGTCGTCAGCTCCGTGCCCCAAGCCTTCTTCATCGCGCTCAGAATCCGCAGCTTGTCGTCGACCATCACGTAATGGCGCGCCGGATAGCAATCCATCACCTGATCGAGCATCAACTCCTTGTGGATGTAGATCAGCACGCGCCCTTCGACTTCGTCCCACAGGCCCGAGCGCGAAATCTTGCGCGGCTGGAACACCACGTCGCCATCCGACAGGATCACCGTCGGCCCGTACTTGCCGACATGCCGGAGCGCGTCGAGCGCGCCCGGATAGAGCCGGTTCGCAAACGGATACTCGATCAGGAACGACGACATCAGCAGCAGGCGCGTGTCGCGTGGATGCTCGGTCCGGTAGCGCTGCAGCGCGCCGAGGTAGTCGGCGTAGCCGAGTTCGGTGCGC
This sequence comes from Paraburkholderia atlantica, assembly GCF_009362785.1. Lineage (GTDB taxonomy): Bacteria > Pseudomonadota > Gammaproteobacteria > Burkholderiales > Burkholderiaceae > Paraburkholderia > Paraburkholderia atlantica. The sequence goes on along the minus strand of NZ_WHNQ01000012.1, from coordinate 136,278 downwards.
AGGTTCTCGAAGATTTCCCAATAGCGGGCGCTGTTCTCTTCGCCGAATTGCCCCATCATGTGCGCGCGCAGGTCCTGCAGCACGTGATCGTTGTCGAGCAGCGTGTTATCGCAATCGAACAGAAACACGACATCGTGCGGCGTGGCGGAGGTGACTGGCATTGCGGTTCCTCGTGGCAGGTTCGTGGATCGCCTCGGCTACTTCAGCCCGCCGTCCGGCGCGACGGGTTTTTCCGCGTGGCCGCCGAAATCGTGCCGCATCGCCGACAGCACGCGGTTCGCGAAATCGGCTTCTCCGCGCGAACTGAAGCGCGCGAACAGCGCCGCGCTGAGCACCGGCGTCGGCACGCCTTCGTCGATCGCCGCCGCGACGGTCCAGCGCCCCTCGCCGGAATCCGATACGCGGCCCGCGTAGCCCTTCAGGTCGGTGTCGCTGGCGAGCGAGCCGGCGATCAGGTCGAGCAGCCACGAGCCAATCACGCTGCCGCGCCGCCAGACCTCCGTAATATCCGCGAGATTCAGATCGTACTGATACAGCTCGGGGCGGCGCAGCGGCGACGTTTCGGCATCGGCTTCGCGCGCGTGGCGGCCGGCGTCGGCGTGGCGCAGCACGTTTAGACCCTCGGCGTAGGCGGCCATCAGCCCGTACTCGATGCCGTTATGAACCATCTTGACGAAATGCCCCGCGCCTTGCGGGCCGCAATGCAGAAAGCCCTGCTCGGCGGTGCTCGCGCCCGCCGCTCGGCCCGGTGTCGCGCTTGCGGTGCCCACGCCGGGCGCCAGCGCCGAGAAGATCGGCTCGAGCCGTTTGACGACCTCGGCCTCGCCGCCGATCATCAGGCAGTAGCCCCGCTCGCGCCCCGCGACGCCGCCGCTCGTGCCGACGTCCACATAGTGAAGCTGGCGCGTGCCGAGTTGCTGGCCGCGGCGGATGTCGTCGTGATAGTAGGAGTTGCCGCCGTCGATCACGATGTCGCCCGGTTCGAGCAGCGGCACGAGTTTGTCGAGCGTCGCGTCGACCACCGCGGCGGGCACCATCAGCCACACGGCGCGCGGCCTGGCGAGCTTCGCGACGAGATCTTCGAGCGAGCTCGCGCCGGCCACGCCTTCCTGCTTCAGCCTGTCGACCGCCGCCGGCTGCACGTCGTACACGATGCATTGCTGAGCGCCGCTGGTCAGGCGCCGCACCATGTCGGCGCCCATCCGTCCCAATCCAATCATGCCTAGCTGCATAGCTCGCTCCGAAAGATGCTGCGTTGCGCTGTCCGATTTTCTGGTCGTCGTGTCGTCGTGTTGCGGCGGCGTGGCTGCCCTTAAGCATAGGCGCTATGTCGCGAGCTACGCCGAATGTATCGAAGGAAGCCGCACTTTTTTGCAGCCGGGCGGCGCGGCTCGAAGTTTCACGCGGCTGGCGACGCGCCGCATCCGCGCGAAAGCGAACGCGGCGGCATCGGGCGTCATTCGCTGCGCTCGGGCAAGCGCGTGCCGCGGCGCGCGGCCAGCTTCGTGTATTGCTCAGCCGCGAAGCGCTTGACCGCGCGCCACATCACCGGATAGCGATAGCCGGGCACCGCGAACAGCACGAGCGCGCACAGCCCCAGCAATCCGCAAAACAGGAACGTGCCGCGATAGCTGAACGCCTGTACGAGCAGCCCGGACAGCACCCCCGACAGGATCGAGCCGACCCGCGCCGCATTGAAGAACAGCGCGGTCGCGCGCCCGGGCGAGTGCGGCATCAGATCCTGCACGTAGGTCATGCCGAGGCATGAGGTCACGGCGACCACGAACGCGTTCAGCATCTGCATCGGGATCAGCACGCTGACGCTGCCGGCCAGCGACATCGCGACGAAGTACACCGCATGCACGGCCGCGCACGCGGCAAGCCAGTTCGGCTTGTGCAGCGACGACGACTTCGCGCCGAGCGCGAGCATCATCGGGATCTCGGTCAGCGCGCCGAGACCGAGCATCACCGACACGTCGAGATGCGTGCCGTTCAGCCCGTGCACGATGTACAGCGGCAGCACGATCATCGTCGCGTTCGCGGCGAGGCCGAGCAAGGTCAGCGCGGTCACCGAGCGCAGGATGTCGTTCGCCGACGCGGCCGGCAGCGTTTCGTGCGCATCCTCGCCGGGCTGCCTCAGCGGCGGCACCGTGATCGATGCGGACGGCTCGGAAGCGGTGTCTTCGACCGTGTGATCGCCGAGATGGCTCTGCGGCTCCTGCATGCGCCAGACGATGAAGCCGCAGGTCGCGAAGCTCGCGGCCGCAAACAGGAACAGCCCGGTGAAGCTGGTCGCGGCGAGCACCAGCGCGCCGACCGACGGCCCGAACACCCATGCGGCCGACAGGATCGTGCGCAGCGTAGCGCTTGCAAACACGCGCTCGGCGGGGTCCGGCACCGGCAGCGCCGCGCGGCTGAACGAGAACACCATCGAAATCGCCGAGCCGCCCGCGCCGATGAACACGATACCGACCACCAGCAGCAGCCGGTAATCGCGCACCACGCACAGACACAGGTAGCCGAGCGCGGCCAGGATCAGCGCCGCCAGCAACAGCGGCCGATGCCGCCCGCTCCTGTCGCTCCAGCGCCCGGCGGCCGTGCTCGCGAGCACGCCGCTCGCGGCGATCAGCGTCATGAATACGCCGAGCCGGAACGGCGTCATGCCGGCGCGTTCGATGCCGAATAGAGACAGATACGGAGCGGTGAAGGACATCGCCACACCGAGCATCAGGGTGGCGGCAGCGAGCGGCTTGAAGCCAGGAATGCGAAGCAGGTCGAAAAAACGCGCAGTTTTCAACACGGGGACGGAAGGTCAGGTGGAGCGGGCCGCGTTGCGCTTCAATGCGCTCGACGGCACGTTAGACGTCGCGGGCTCGGGCCAAAACGACCGGGGCATTATCGACCCGGAGCGCGGCTCGCGTAAACCCGCTCACCGGCCGTCCCAAATGCGGAATGCGCTCGCGCGCATCGGACTGCTCGCGTCGTGCCATGGCGATGCGTGCCGTTAGCGGCAAGCTGCCGGCACGCTCGCCGCTACTTGCCCTCAGTTGCGCGCATTTGCTGCGCCTGCGCCTTGTAGTCGTAGGTCGGATAGAACTCGGTGTGATAGCCGCCCCACGCGGTCGATTCGATCGCGCGGTTCACTTCGCGCAGCCGGCTCGCGGGCACGCGCAGCGTCACCACCTGTCCGATGCCCATCATCACGTACCACGACACGACTTCGATGCCGGGCGGTGGGAAGGTCTTGAAGAAGCCCTGCTCGCGCAGTTGATCGTTGATCTTCGGCAGCGGCTTCGATTCGTCGTGGCGCAGGAAGATCGTCAGCAGGAAGGTGTCGTCGGCGGGAGCGGACGTGGGTGTGGCTGGGGTGGCCGCGATCGTGGCGGGGGGCGCCGCGTTGGCGGCGTGGGCGAGCGGCGCGATCGCCAGGAACCCCAAGGACACGGTGAGACCAGCGACTGTCGATGCAATGAGCATGAAACGCCTCCATCACGGATTGAACTCAGCTTCGATCACACGCCAGCGTGCAGCAATCTCCACTCCAGCGAACGCATCACACTACAACGTAGCCGCGCTGTTCGAGCGTCCACCGATGCCACCGGTTGCCATACGCGCCACACACGAACGCGAACACGATCGACAGCACGAAGCCGATCAGATCGGCCGTCTCGCCCCACACACCGATGCCGAGCAGGATCACGTTGATGCCGAGCATCACGAACGCGGCGAACCACATTCTCTTCGACAGCGCCCAGATGAAGCCGAGCAGGCACGCGCCCCAACTGAAGCCGGTCGCGACCGCGATAGCGTCCTTGTGCTGCGGATGTTGCAGATAGATTCGTGCGTTCATGTTTTGCGAGGTTCGGTGCGATAAGGCGGCGCGTCGATCGATCGAGCACGCGCGCACCGCTTTTTAACATGCCGCGGCGACATCACGCGCATCGGCTGCATACGGCCGCTGCGCTGACGATCCGCGGCATAGCTGCTACGCTTGGCAGATCACGATCACGAGCGGAGCACGCATGACCTCCCCGACACCCTATTCCCCGAAAGCCCCGTCCCGCGCCGAGCTCGACTCGCTGCCCGGCGCCACCGTCGTCGAATTCGGCACCGACTGGTGCGGCTATTGCCAGGGCGCGCAGGCCTCGATCCGGCAGGCGCTCGCGCCGCACGCGGGCCTGCGGCATCTGAAGATCGAGGACGGTCCCGGCCGCCCGCTCGGGCGCTCGTTCAAGGTCAAGCTGTGGCCAACGCTCGTGCTGATGCGCGACGGCGCCGAGGTCGCGCGCGTGGTGCGGCCACGCAGCGCCGAGGACATCGAGGACGCGTTCGCGTCGCTCTGAGATTCGAGTTCCATCATGCGCCAGGTCATCCATCATCTGAGTGTCCAGGCCCGTGGCCGCGGCCTGGTCGAATTTACCGACGACGCGCGCTGCTTCGTCGACGATACGGACATCCGTACAGGTCTGCTGACGGTGTTTTGCCGGCACACGTCGGCGTCGCTGCTGATTCAGGAGAACGCTGATCCATCGGTGCGGCGCGATCTGCAGCGCTACTTCGAGAGCCTCGCGCCCGAAGATGACACGCGCTACGAGCACGACACCGAAGGTCCCGACGATATGCCCGCGCATCTGCGCACGGCGCTCACGCAGGTGCAGCTATCGGTGCCCGTCGAGCATGGAAGGATGGTGCTCGGCACATGGCAGGGGCTCTATCTGTTCGAACATCGGCGTCACCCACAGCCGCGCGATATCGTGCTGCATCTGCTCGGCGAATAAAGTCTGCTTTCGCACCCACTCGTCACGCAAAGGAAACTGTCACCGGCATTTCTCCGCACACCGCATCGTACGGAGCCTACCCAAGGGAGCACACCTCATGGACACCCGTAGCGAGCTGCAAGCCACCGTCAAGGCGATGGTTCAACCGGGCAAGGGTCTTCTCGCCGCCGACGAAAGCGGCCCGACGATCGCCAAACGCTTCAAGACGATCGGCCTCGAATCGACCGAAGAAAACCGTCGCGCGTATCGCAACCTGCTGCTCACGACACCCGGCCTCGGCGAGTTCGTGAGCGGCGTGATCCTCTACCAGGAAACGCTCGGCCAGAAAGCCGACGACGGCACGCCGTTCCCGCAAGTGGCCGCGGCGAACGGCATCGTGCCGGGCATCAAGGTCGACCTCGGCAAGGTGCCGCTCGCGCTCGCTCCCGGCGACGAGATCACCGAAGGCCTCGACGGTCTCGCCAAACGCTTCGTCGATTACAAGCGGCAAGGCGCGCGCTTCGCGAAGTGGCGCGCGGTCTACAACATCACGGACAGCCTGCCGAGCCGGCTCGCGATCGAGGCGAACGCCGATTCGCTCGCACGCTACGCGGCGATCAGCCAGGAAGCCGGCATCGTGCCGATCGTCGAACCCGAGGTGCTGATGGACGGCGATCACACGATCGAGCGTTGCGCGGAAGTGACCGAGGCCGTGTTGCACGAGGTGTTTCATGCGCTGCATCGGCATCGCGTAGTGCTCGAACATATCGTGCTGAAGCCGAGCATGGTGCTGGCCGGCTCCGAGCATCAGCAGCAGTCGAGCACCGCGCATATCGCGGCGGCGACCGTGCGCGTGCTGATGCGCACGGTGCCCTCTTCGGTGCCGGGTCTGGTGTTCCTGTCGGGCGGACAGTCGCCCGAGGAGGCCACCGCCAATCTCAGCGCGATGAACCGGCTCGGCGCGCTGCCGTGGAATCTGAGCTTTTCGTATGGGCGAGCGTTGCAGGAGCCGCCGTTGAATGCGTGGCGTGGCCAGCCGGGCAACGTGAAAGAAGCGCAGCAGGCGCTGCTCAAGCGCGCGCGTCTGAATGGCGCGGCCGCGCTCGGCAAGTACGACGCTTCGATGGAAAAGGATTGACGCTGGCGGGCGAAGCGCAAATCGGCCGTCATCACGCTTTTGTACAAAAAGGCCGGAGCCGACACGCCGGATGAGACCCGACGCGCGACTCCAGCCGCCTTTGTGCCTCGATACGCCGCGCTTACTGCCCCTTCGTATCGCTGCTCGCGTCCGCTCCCGGCGTATTCGTCGAGTCGGTCATGGGCTTCTTCGACTTCGAATGCTTCTTCATGTGATGTTGGGTCGCAGGTGTGGTCGTCGCCGCCGGACCTGCGTCGCCGCCCTCGCGTGTCGAGGTCGCGGCGTTGGTGTTCGGGTCGTTGCCGGCCGGCCCCCCGCCGCCACCGGCGCCACCGCCGGCGCCTTGGGCTATCGCGAGCGACGAAGCCGCGAGCAAGGTGGAAACGAGCACTGCGTGTCTGATCTTCATGGCGATTCTCCTGGGTGTCGAGAGTGTCGAAAGGAAGTGGGCGCGCGGCAACCGCACGCGCAAACCTCGCACTTTTTTCAGCAAGGGCTGTGCCGCAGCACAACACGACAGGAAAAGCCCATGGACCCGCTGCGCGAACGGTGTGCCGCGGCTTCAGGTGCCGCACGCCACCAGCGCATGCAATTCGTCGATATTGAACGGCTTCGCGAGTATCGCGATGCCGAGCCGGCGCGCGCGGTCGAGCTCGTCGGCGTAACCGGTCATCAGCGCGATCTTCTGCGACGGCCACGCGCTGCGGATCTTTTCCGCCAGATCGATGCCGTTCAGCTTGCCCGGCATCTGGACGTCCGACAGTACGAGCTCGAAACGCGAGCCGGCGCTCAGCACGTCGAACGCCTGGTCGGCGGTCGGCTCGTGATGCACCTCGCAGCCGAAGGTTTCGAGCACCGCGGTCACGCCGGCCGCGACGTCCTCGTTGTCCTCGACGAGCAGCACGGCCCCGGCCGCTGTCGGCAGCGGCTGGCGCGCATCGACGCCGGCCGTTGCGGCGCGCTCACGATAGCGCGGCAGAAACATGCGTACCGTCGTGCCGCTGCCCAGCACGCTGTCGATCTTCGCGGTGCCGCCGGCCTGCTCGGACATCGACAGCACCTGGGCGAGCCCGAGACCGGTGCCCGAGCCGCGCAGCTTGGTCGTGAAGAGCGGCTCGAACGCGCGTCGCGCCACCGATTCGGGCATGCCTTCGCCGTCGTCGGAACAGGCGATCAGCACGTATTCGCCGTCCGGCAGTTGCGTGTCGCTGCTGACCAGCCGATTGTTCTGGCAGCGGATCACGAAGCGCCCGCCGTGCGGCATCGCATCACGCGCGTTCATCGCGATGTTCACGATCGCGAATTCGAGGTCGGTCGGATCGACGAGCACCTGCCACAAGCTCTCCGGTATGCGCAGCGCCAGCTCGATCGTGTCGCCGAGCGCCGCGTTGATCAGCGGCACGGCGGCCGGTAGCCAGCGTGCAAGCTCGACGGGTTCCTGCTTCAGCGGCTGCTTGCGCGCGACGCTGAGCAGTCGCCGCGTCAGCGCTTCGGCCGTGGCGGTGGCCCGCTCGACCGCATGCACCTCCTTCTCGAGATCGTTGTAATGCTTGAGCCGCGCGAGTTCGGTGTTGGCCGACACTACCATCAGCAGGTTGTTGAAATCGTGCGCGACACTGGCGACCAGATTGCCGAGCGCGCCCATGCGCTGCAGCTGCCGGCTCGACGCCTCGGCCGACAGACGCATCGCGACCTCGCCCTGCCAGCGCTCCCACGCGCGCCGCTCCGCTTCGAGCTGGCGCAGCGAATACAGCACGAGCATCCAGATCGCGATACAGGGCACCGCCGTCAACGCCGCGATCAACAGAAAGTGCGTGCGCCACGCCGCCACGATCGACGACGTCGCGTACGCGCTCATCACATACAACGGAGAGTCGCCGACGCGGCGAAACGCGAGCAGCCGCTCGACGCCGTCGACGCTCGAATTCAGACGCACGTGGCCGAACAGCTGTTTGTCGCGCAACGCGGACATGAACGCGCTGTGCATGGACAGCCGAGCGCCGGCCGGCCAGGGCGGATAGCGCACCAGCAGATTGCCGTCCTGCCGGTACAGCGCGAGCGCGAGCGATGGATCGCCGTTGGTCAGCTCGTGATAGAAGCGCGAAAAATATTCGTTGCGCAGCGCCACCGTGACCGCGCCGAGAAACCGACCGTCCGCGCCCGAGCGGCCGATCGCGGTCGTGAATACGTCGACCTTCGACAGCGTGCCGAACATCGGCAGCGAGAAATACGGCTGCGGACGCATCGCCTTCGCGGCAAGAAAGTCGTCGCGCTGGCCGATCGCCACCGCCGGGGCCGGATACGCGAGGCTCGACACCAGCAGCTCGCCGTTCACGCCGAGCAGCGAGATCGCTGCCACCTGCGGGAAGTCGCCGCCAATGCCCTGCAGACGCTCGTGCAATTCGCGCTCGCGTGCACGAATCTGCGCATCGTCGGAATCGCCGAGCAGCTCGATCACGCGCGAGGCCATCTGCCGGTTCAGATCCAGCACCTTGACGGCCTGCTCCTGCGCCACGCGCGCGAGGCGGTCGATCATATCGTTCGCATCGGAGATCCGGCGCTGGTAGTCGAAGTAGCCGTAGCCCACGAGGCAGGCCAACGGAAACAAGATCGACACGGCCAGCACGATCAGCAACATGCGCCGTGTCGCCGCGAAGTTGCGTGACGGCATCGGCACATCGACTGCGACACGTTCTGCACGCTGCACGGTCACCTGCTCCATCAAAGTTGCATACGGTCAGGGAAGGCTGTGCCTGCGAATTCGCACGCTGCTGTTCGCGCGCTAATTCCCCTGCCTCGAAATTTACCGCAACTCGGCCTATCTTCCCAAGCGGGTTCGCTGCATCACTTCGCTCACGCGTGCGGGCACACGGATTGCTGCCTGATCGCTGCTTGATCGCAAGCCCAGTTCCGTTCCCTGCTCGCGACGCGCTTGCGTGCGCTTCGCGAGCCCTTCCTTGCGCGAGGCCTCACGATGTCCACGACTGCCCGCCGCGTTGCGCGGCTCTCGGAATTGCCGGCGGACCGCGCGGTGCGCGTCACGGTGGACGACACGCCGATTCTGCTCGTGCGCGACGGCGACACCGTGCGCGCGTACACACCGGATTGCCCGCATGCCGGGGGCCCGCTCGAAGAGGGCGCGCTGTGCCACGGCCGCATCATCTGTCCGTGGCACAAGGGTACGTTCGATGTCGCGACCGGCAATGTGCTGGAGCCGCCCCCGCTGCTGCCGCTCGATCGCTACCCGGTCACGCTCGATGGCGACGACGTGCTGGTGTCGGCGGAAAAAATCGCCGCGCCGGCACCGGCCGCGCACACGCCGCCGCTCGATGCCGCCGCGCAACGCAAACACTATGTGGTGATCGGCGCGGGCGCGGCAGGCGCCGCCGCCTGTGCCGCGTTACGCGAGTTCGGCTTCGAGGGCCGCATCACGCTGATCGGCGACGAAGCGCACGCGCCCTACGACCGCACCTCGCTGAGCAAATTCGTTCCCTCGTTCGAAATGCCGCCCGCCGACGTGCCGCCGCTGCTGCCGTCCGACTGGCTGCACACGCACGGCATCGAGCGGATCGTCGCGAAGGTCGCGCGGCTCGACGTGCCCGCACGCACGATCCATTTCGAAGCCGGCGCGGGTAATAGCGAGCAGAGCATCGAACCGCTCAAATACGACACCGCGCTGCTCGCCACCGGCAGCGTGCCGAAAGTGCCCGACATTCCCGGCTGCGAACTCGGCGGCGTGCACGTGCTGCGGCACCTCGACGATGCCGCCGCGTTGATCGACGCGCTCGGCGACGATGCATCGCAAACCCGTGTCGCGATTCTCGGCAGCAGCTTCATCGGCCTCGAAGTCGCATCCGCGTTGCGCAAGCACGGCGTGCCCGTCACCGTGATTTCGCGTGACAAGGTCCCATTCGCGAAGCAGTTCGGCGAGCGCGCGGGCCAGATGTTTCGCGCGCTGCACGAAAGCAACGGCGTGAAGTTCTATCTCGACGCGAAGGTCGCGTCGCTCGAGGGCGAGGAAGGCAACGTGCATACGGTGATGCTCGACAGCGGCGAGGCCATTGCCGCCGATGTCGTGCTGCTGGGCACGGGGGTTGCGCCGGCTACAGGGTTCGTCGAAGGACTGCCGTTGCAGAAGGACGGCGGCGTGGTCGTCAATGCCGGCATGAGCGCCGCGTGCGGGCTGTATGCGGCCGGCGATATCGCCGTGTTCTCACTGCACGAGAACCAGGAGCCGCTGCGCATCGAACATTGGCGCGTCGCGCAGCAGCATGCGCGGATCGCCGCGCAGAACATGTGCGGCGTGCGTACTCGCTATGCCGACGTGCCGTTCTTCTGGACCTATCACTACGGCAAGAACTTCGAATACCTGGGGCACGCGAGCGAGTGGGATGAGATCGTCGTCGAGGGCGACTTCGATCATCACCAGTTCATCGCGCTGTACGTGCGCGACGACAACGTCGACGCGGTCTTCGCCTGCGAGCGCGAAGCGCTGACCGCGCGACTTTCGGACGCGATGCGCGGCGGGCTGTCGCGCGCCGACGCGCTCGCGATCATCGGCGCAACGGCCGGCAGCGCGCCGCAAGCGGCGTCGTCGTGAGCCATCGCCTTGCCGTTCAACCTTGCAGAAAGGAGCCACCATGACGACACATAAGGAACAGCATCCGCACCCGGAAAAGAGCGAACAGCAGATCGACGAGCAGGTCGAGGACAGCTTCCCGGCTAGCGACCCGCCTTCGACGGGCGGCACCACGAAGATCGAGCCGGAGCAGGACAAAGCAGAGGCCGGGCACGACAAGCCGGCCGGTCAATAGTCGCGAGGCAGCGCGGTACGCGCTGCCCGTGCGGCTGGCAGAGCGATGCGGATGCGGCGACGCCGCCAGGCAGTGGCGGATAACCGGCCGCGATGCGGCGAGGCCGCAAAACAGCAAGGCCGCAACGCCTCAGCCATGCTCGAACTGCGGCTCCGCAATCACCGTGCGCGTCGCATTGAGGTGACGGCACGCGGCTAGCATCTGCTGCAACGACGTCACTGCGCAATCCGCTTCCAGCGACTCTTGCTGTTCCGCGCTCCACTGCTGCATCTCTTCAGGTGCCCACAGGCCGACCACGATCGACACGTTCGGCAAGCGCGCGCGAATGCGCCGGATCAGATTGCGCAGATGCGACGGAATGCCGTCGATCTGCAGATACAGAAGGCAGACGATGCCGACGTCGTCCGCCTCGAGGCTGTCGATCGACGCGCGCGACACCGCCTCGTGCGGCAGCGAGCGTGCCGCGAAGCCGTGCTTGCCGAGCAGCTGCAGCAGGATGACCGTCGCGAGTGCATCGAGCGGACCACGGCCCGGCAGGCACAACACGCGGCTCGTCAGCGCATGCCACGCGAATACGGGCGCGGCAACGGACGGTTCGCTGCTCGGCCCCTGCTGCGGGCCGTGAGTCTGCTCTGGCGTGACCGTCCTGGTGCTCACGCCACTGCTCGTGGCGTCGACCGATCGTGGCATCGTCCGCGCGGGCTGCGTTTCGTCGGTGGGCGCCAGCGGCCCCAGCGCGCCCCAGCTCTGCTGCGTCGGGAGCGGTGCGGGCTCGCGATCCTCGTAGCCGTCGAGGCCGTCGACCAAGTCGTTGGTCGTCGATTCGATGCGTGCGAGCTGCGCGCTCGTCACGCTGCCGCTCGTTACGTCGCTGGCGGCGAGCCGCAAGCCCTTGATCGCGACTTCGTCGTAATAGGCCGACAACGAGCGATCACGCAGCAGCACTTCGGCCTGCTCGATCGCTTCATCCGGATCGCCGGCGAGCGCGCGTTGATAGAAGTTTTCGACCGGCGTCAGCGGAGGCTGATCGCCGAGCAGCACGTCGAGAAACTCGAGACGCCGCACATGGCGGCCGATCACCAGCAGACACAGCGTCAACGGAGTCGACAGGATCAGACCGATCGGCCCCCAGATCCAGCTCCAGAAGATCGCCGCGACCACCACCGAAAACGGCGACAGGCCAGTGCTGCGCCCATACAGCAGCGGCTCGACCACCTGCCCCACCGCCAGCTCGGCGACCACGAACAGCACCAGCGACCAGATCGCCATCTCCCAGCCGGGACTGACCGCGGCGGCAAGCGCGGTGGGCAGTATCGCCGCGATCCAGATGCCGACGTAGGGTACGAGCCGCAGCAGCGCCGCGAGAATGCCCCACAGGATCGGGCTCGGCACGCCGATCAGCAAGAGCCCCGCGCCGATCACGACGCCGACGCCGGTGTTCACGCCGAGCTGCGACACGAAGTAGCGGCTCAGACGCCGCGCGGTCTCGTCCATCACCGTGGTCGTGCGATGCAGGTCGCGCGAGCCGAACAGCCGGATCGCGCGATCGCGCAGGTCGTCGCGTTGCAGCAGGATCACGATCGTGACGACGAAAACGATGAACGCGGTTTCCAACGGACTGATGGCAGGCGACAGCACGCGCCGCGCGAGCTCGAACGGCGTCGGCACCGGTTCGCGCACTTCCACCGGCACCGCCGTCGATGCCTGCGGGCTCACGGCGGCCGCCGCGCCGCTCGGCGCTCTCAACTGCGGCGGCTCGATCGTCGCGCGCTGCAACGCCTGGCCTGCCTCGCTAGCGAAACGGTTCAGCTTGCCGATCGTCAGACTGTGCACGGTATCGAGCTTGTGCTGGATAGTTGCCTGATAGCGCGGCATGCCGGCCGCGAGATCGGTCAACTGGGTGGCGATCACCGCGCACAACAGCGCGATCACCGACACCGAGATCAGCACCGCCGCGCACACCGACGCGACATGACCGAGTTTTAGCCGGCACAGTGCATCGGCGAGCGGCGCGACGAGAAAACTCAGCAGGATCGCGAGCGTGATCGGAATCATCACCGCGCTCGCGAAGTACAGGCATGCGACCGCGATCACCGCCACGACGAACGTGACGAGGCCCTCGATACCGAATGCGGCGGACGCCGCCTGAATGCGCGCGGCGGGGCTGGTGGCGCGCGGCTCGGGTGTGTCGTTCATCTCGTGGAGGAAGATCGGGCATGGGAAAGCGGTCCCTGAGCCGCGCGCGATGCGCCGGCTCAGAGTCTCGTTACTCAGGAAGGTCGAGTAACGCCTATTTCATCGTATCGCCCGACACCGGCCCGCTCTCGACCGGTGGTGCCTCTTTCTCGATCTCACTGCGCGCCTGCTCCCAGTATTGCTCGGGCGTGCCCTTCGGCTCGGCCGCCTGCTCCCACAGATAGTAGGCGCGCATGCGGATCTGCTCGTCGACGCTCGGTTCATGTTCCATTTGTTCACCCCAGCTTGGCTGTTTGCGTGCGCGCGCCTATCGTCGCGAAGATCGGAGACGCGTGCGTGTCGTCAACAACACAGGGAGCAAACCTTGTACCCGAGCTGCGGCCCGCTCGTGCAACGGAACTGGCATTGCTCGCCCACTTCGACTAGCCCGGCGCCGAGTCGCCTTCGTCGGAAGTCAGTTGCTCTTCGAGGCGGTCGAACACGCGCTGCGTCGCGCGGCTCGGCGCTTCGAGCGCGAACAGCAGCAGCGAGCGACCCGTCACCTGGTAGGCATCGCCCGCGCTGAATTGCGGCAGCTCGGCGCGCACCGGCATGTTGGTGTCGACGAGACAAGTCCAGCGCTCGCCCTCGGGAATGTCCGGCAACGTGAAATTGACGACGTCGTGATGCGCGTTCAGCACCAGCAGCAAGGTCGCGTCGGACGCGAGACGGCGAATGCCGCTCGCCTGCGCGCGGCCGTCGATCACGAGGCCGAAGCAGCGCATCGCCGGATCGGCCCATTGTTCATCCGTGATGTCGGTGCCGTCCGGCGATAGCCAGCGCGTGTCGGTCACGTCGAGCGTCTCGTTGTATTCGCCGGTCAGGAACCGGCCGCGCCGCAACACCGGCAAACGGTGGCGCAGCGTGGTCAGCTTGCGCACGAACTCGGTCAGCGCGCGGCCGTCGTCGTCGATCGCATCCCAATCGACCCAGCTGATCTCGTTGTCCTGGCAATACGCGTTGTTGTTGCCCTGCTGCGTGCGGCCGAACTCGTCGCCGGCGAGGATCATCGGCGTGCCCTGCGACAGCAGCAGCGTCGCGAGCAGATTGCGCTTCTGACGCTCGCGTTGCTGGCGGATGTCGGCGTCGTCGGTGGGACCTTCGGCGCCCATGTTCCACGACCGGTTGTCCGCATGGCCGTCGCGATTGTCCTCGCCGTTTGCGTCGTTGTGCTTGTCGTTGTACGAGACCAGATCGTTCAGCGTGAAGCCGTCGTGAGCGGCGATGAAGTTCACGCTCGCCCACGGCCGCCGGCCGCGGTGATTGAACTTGTCGCCCGACGCGGTGATGCGTGTCGCGAGATCGGCGGCGGTGCCCTCGTCGCCCTTCCAGTACGCGCGCGCGGTGTCGCGGAAGCGATCGTTCCATTCGGCCCAGCCCGGCGGAAATCCGCCCACCTGATAGCCGCCGGGGCCGCAATCCCACGGCTCGGCGATCAGCCGGATGCTGGAGAGCACCGGGTCCTGGCGGCAGCTGTCGAGAAAGCCGCCGCCTTCGTCGAAGCCGTGCTCTTCGCGGCCGAGGATCGTCGCGAGATCGAAGCGGAAGCCGTCCACTTTCATTTCGGTGACCCAGTAGCGCAGACTGTCGGTCACCATCTGCAGCACGCGCGGATGCGACAGGTTCAGCGTGTTGCCGGTGCCGGTGTCGTTGATGTAGTAGCGCGGCTCGTCGGGCATCAGCCGGTAGTACGACGCGTTGTCGATGCCCTTGAACGAGATGGTCGGGCCGCGTTCGTTGCCTTCGGCCGTGTGGTTGTACACGACGTCGAGTATCACTTCGAGGTCGGCCTGGTGAAAGCGGTCGACCATCTCCTTGAACTCGCCGACCGAATCGGTCGACGATGCGAAGAAACGCGGATCGGCCGCGAAAAAGCCGATCGTGTTGTAGCCCCAGTAGTTCGTCAGACCCTTGTCGAGCAGATGTTTGTCGTTGACGAAGGTCTGAATCGGCATCAGCTCGACCGAGGTCACGCCGAGGCCGCGGATGTGGTCGAGCACCGGCTGCTGCGCCAGACCCGCGAACGTGCCGCGCAAACCCTCGGGCACTTGCGGATGACGTTTCGTATAACCGCGCACGTGCGTCTCGTACAGAATCACGCGCTCCCACGGCAGCGCGTTACGCTCCGGATGACTCCACGAAAAATTCGCGTCGACCACCTTGCATTTCGGCACGAAGGGCGCGCTGTCGCGTTCATCGAATGACAGGTCGAGCTCTTCCGAACCGAGCGTATAGCCGAAAATTTCCGGCGCCCATTTCAGTTCGCCGATGTGCGCCTTCGCATACGGATCGAGCAGCAGCTTGTTCGGATTGAAGCGATGCCCGTTCTGGGGCTCGTAGGGACCATGCACGCGATATCCATAGACGGCACCCGGTTTCAGATTGGGTACGAACACATGCCATACCTCGTCGGTGTATTCGGGCAGCTCGATGCGTTCGAGTTCATGCTGGCCGGATTCATCGAACAGACACAGTTCGACTTTCGTCGCGTGCGCGGAGAACAGCGCGAAGTTCACGCCGCTGCCGTTCCATGTCGCGCCGAGCGGAAATGGCGTGCCTTCGGAAATGCGCGTCGAGTAGCTGGCTGGGGATGACATAGGTGTTCTCAGTGGATGCAAGGAGGTTCGTATCTCGGGGTCATGCATGTGCTTTTTTTCAACTGCCTTTCCACGTATTCCTGGCTGCTCGTTATTCCAGTGTAGGCATTTGGGGCGAACGCGCCGGACATTGCACAGCGCGCACCGCAGGCCGGGTTAGACAGCAACTTATGGGCCTGATCGCTCTTCCTTTCCGTCCGGTCAAAGTCGCGGCATGAGATTTGCACCACAGCGGCAAGGCGCACGCGTTTCGCGCCATCGAAACGCCACGACAGCAATCAGGGAGAACACAGATGATGCGCAACACGCAGATCAAACCGCTGGCCGCTTCCGCATCGCTTCTCGCCGCCATTACGCTGATTTCCGCGTTGGGCACAGGCGGCAGCGCGTTCGCGCAAGGCGCGCCGCAGGCGATCACCGAAAAACGCACGGACGTCGTGCAGCTGGCGAGCGGCTATCGCGCGTCGAAGCTGTCGGGCGCGGACGTGTACAACCGCAACAAGGACAACATCGGCACGCTCGACGATCTGATCGTGTCGCCGGGCACAGAGCGCACCACCTACGCGATCCTGTCGGTCGGCGGCTTTCTCGGGCTGGGAAAGCATCTGGTCGCGGTGCCGTTCAATGATCTGCAGATCGACAACCGACGTATCGTGCTGCCCGACGGGACGAAGAAATCGCTCGAGGCGTTGCCGGAGTTCAAGTACGCGGATTGAGCACGGCGTTGCCGCGTCGAATCGATCGACGCGGCAACGGGCCGTCAGCCGAGCAGCTTGTCGGGCGTAATGGGCAAATCGCGGATACGTTTGCCGGTCGCATGCCAGATCGCGTTGCAGACCGCCGCGGCCACGCCCACCACGCCGATTTCTCCGACGCCTTTGACGCCGAGCGGATTGACGATGTCGTCGCGCTCGTCGACGAACAGCACGTCGATCTCGTGAATATCGGCGTTCACGGGCATGTGATATTCGGCGAGGTTGTGATTCATCTGCCGTCCGAGCACGTGATCGAACTGGCCGTGCTCGTGCAACGCCATGCTGATGCCCCACACGACGCCGCCCGCGACCTGATTGCCCGCCGTCTTCGGATTGACGATGCGCCCCGCCGCGACCGCGCTGACTACGCGCGTCACGCGCACGATGCCGAGCGTTTCGTCGACGCGCACTTCGGCGAACACCGCCGAATGCGTGCCCATCGAATACGCCTGCTGCTTGACGTGCGGCTTCACGCTCGCCTGCTCTTCGAGTTCATCGAGTCCGGCGCGTTCGAGCAGCGTCGCGATCGCGATCGAGTCGTCCGCGTGCGGGCCGCACACGAGCTGCTTGCGCTCGCGTCGCACTGCTTCGCGATCCGCCGACGCGAAGCGCGCACCGCCATATTCGCGCGCCAGTTCGACCAGACGGTTGTGCAGGCGCGTGCAGGCCGCATCGACTGCGCTGCCCACTGACGACACCGTCCACGATCCGCCCTCGATCGGCGCCTTCGGCAGCCGCGTATCACCGAGTTCGAAGCTGACGTCGGCGAGCGGCACGCCGAGCGCATCGGCGGCGATCTGCGTCATCGCGGTGTAGGTGCCGGTGCCGATATCGGCGGTCGAGCTCGAGACTCTGACGCGCCCGTCTGGCGTCAGCACCGCGCGGGCGGCCGCTTTGTTCTGCATCGCGTCCCACGCGCCGGTCGCCATGCCCCAGCCGATCAACTCGTTGCCTTCGCGGCGTGCGCGCGGTTCGAGCGGCCGCCCGGCCCAGCCGAAGCGGGCCGCGCCTTCGCGATAGCAGTCGCGCAGCGCCTTGCTCGAAAACGGCAGGTTCTTGTTCGCGTCGCGCTCCGCATAGTTGACGAGCCGCAATTCGAGCGGGTCCATTCGCAATGCCTCGGCGAGTTCGTCCATCGCGACTTCGAGCGGAAAGAGCCCTTGTGTCGCGCCGGGCGCGCGCATGTCGGCCGGGGTCGGCACGTCGAGCTTCGCGACCTTGTAGCCCATCGACACGTTGTCGCTTCGATACAGCTGCCCCGCCCAGTTGACCACCACGTCGCAGAACTCCTCGTAGCGCGAGGTCTCCGACACCGCCTCGTGGATCACCGCCTGCAGGCGGCCATCCGCGGACGCGCCGAGCGCGACGCGCTGCACTGACTGCGGCCGATGCGCGAAGGTGAACATCTGCTGCCGGGTCAATGTGACGCGTACGGGCTTCTTCAGTTCGCGCGCGGCCATCACCGCGAGCGCCAGATGATATTGCGGCCGCAAGCCGGAGCCGAACGCGCCGCCGACGAACGGCGACACCACCTGCACTTCGTCGTCTTTCAAACCGAACACGCGCTGCAGATAGCCCTTCGTATTGACGACGCCCTGAGTCTTCTCGTAGACGGTCAAGTGTCCTCGTGCATCGGGCACCACGGTACAGCCGTGCATTTCCATCGGATTGTGGTATTCCGCGGGCGTCGTGTAGAACGCGTCTACGCGCACCTTGGCATCGGCCAGCGCTTTGCGCGGGTCGCCACGCTCGGGCGGCGGCGGATCGAAGCCGCCCTTCCCGGCCGACGGCGGCACGGCGCTCATCAACGCCGCCTCGATGTCGGTCTGATGAGAAGCGGCTTCGTAGCGCACCCGCACCAGCGACGCCGCGTAACGCGCGAGTTCGAGCGACTGCGCGACCACCAGCGCGACCGGCTGCCCGCTGTACCACACGCGCTCGTCCCACAGCGGCCTCAATGGCGTGCCGCTCGGCGCGATCATGTCCTTGAACGCGTCGGCGTCTGCCGGCAGCGCCGGGCGCTTGCGATGGGTGAGCACGAGCAGCACGCCGGGCAGCGCCTCGGCGGCCGTGGTATCGATCGACACGATCTTGCCCGTCGCGATCGTGCCCGACACGACCACGCCGTACACGAGCCCTTCGGCACCAAACTCGGCCGCATATTGCGCGGCACCGGTCACTTTGGCCGGTCCGTCTACACGTGAATGCGGCACGCCGATCGCGGGCTTCGGGTTGCCTGTCGACGGCAAGGTTTCGGCACGGTTCATCGCGCGGCCTCCTCGAACGAACGTTGTGTGGCCTCGCCGAAGGCGCGCACGATCACGCGCGCCGCGAGTTCGATCTTGAACGCGTTGTCGCGCTGAGCGCGCGCATCGCGCAGCAGCGCCGCCGCGAAATCGCGCAAGGTCCGCGCGTTCAGCGTCTCGCCGCGCAGTGCGGCTTCGGCGGCGGGATCGCGCCACGGTTTGTGCGCGACGCCGCCGAGCGCGCAGCGCGCGTCGACGATACGCGAGTCGTCATCCAGTTCGACACCGACCGCGGCCGACGCCAGCGCGAACGCATACGATGCGCGGTCGCGCACCTTCACATATGCGTGATGCGCGGCAAATCCTTGCGGCGGCAGTTCGATCGCGCTCACCAGTTCGTCGTCGCGCAAGTTGGTGTCGATATGCGGTGTATCGCCAGGCAGCCGGTGAAAATCCGCGAACGGCAGCGTGCGCGCGCCGTCGTTGCCGATCAGATGCACGGTGGCGCCGAGTGCCGCCAGCGCCACGCACATATCGGACGGATGCACGGCGATGCAGTGTTCGCTCGCACCGAGGATCGCGTGAATGCGGTTCACGCCGTGCAGCGCCGGACAGCCGCTGCCGGGCTCGCGCTTGTTGCACGGCGTGCCCACGTCGTAGAAGTAGTAGCAGCGCGTGCGTTGCAGCAGATTGCCGCCGACCGTCGCGACGTTGCGAATCTGCGGCGACGCGCCCGCGAGGATCGCTTTCGCGAGCAACGGGTAGCGCGTCGCGACGGTATGGTCATACGCGAGCGCGCTGTTCGTTACGAGCGCGCCGACCATCAGGCCGCCTTGCGCCGATGCTTCGATCCGCCTGAGCGGCAAACGGTTGATGTCGACGAGCAAAGCCGGCCGCGCCACGTCTTCGCGCAACAGGTCGACGAGATTCGTGCCGCCCGCGATAAACGCAGCGGCCTTGTCCGAACGATGCCGTTCGAGCGCATCCTGCACCGCCTCGGCGCGCGTGTAGGAGAAGCGGTTCATGGCCGCGCTCCGCGTTCATTGGCGACCGGATCGTCTTGCCTTGCATCGTCGCCGCCGAAATGCGCCGCGTCGAGAATCGCGGCGACGATATTCGTATACGCGCCGCAGCGGCACAGATTGCCGCTCATCTGCTCGCGCACGTCGTCCGCGCAGCGCGCATGGCCTTCTTCGAGCATCGCGTACGCCGAGCAGATTTGCCCCGGCGTACAGTAGCCGCACTGGAACGCGTCGTGTTCGATGAACGCCTGCTGCAACGGATGCAACGTATCGCCGTTCGCGAGACCTTCGATCGTCGTGATCGAAGCGCCGTCGTACACGACAGCGAGCGCGAGGCAGGTATTGATCCGCTGACCATTGACGAGCGCCGTGCACGCGCCACATTGGCCGTGATCGCAGCCCTTCTTGGTGCCGGTGAGGTGCGCATGCTCGCGCAGCAGGTCGAGCAGCGAAGTCCACGCTTCGACGTCGAAGCGATGCGTCTCGCCGTTGATGTCGAACGTCAATGCATGCGACGCGGGCGCGTCGGCCCGCGCGATTTCAGCATCGGGGGTAGCCATCGGATTTCCTCCTCACAAGGCGTCGCGCAAACACCGCGACGCGCGTCGAAACTCCCTGCAACTCGAACCCATGCGAAGCGGCGGCAGCGCGCGAGCGCGATGCCGCCGCGGCGTCCGGCGCGTCGCGAGCCAGCTCGACGCGCTCGACTGAACGCTTATTGCCCCGCCCCGCTACCCGCGCGCGGCGGCGTCGCGCCTTTGAAGCGCTTGGTGGTGGTGGCGCGGCCATTGCCGCTGCCGGCGACACCATTGGTCGCGCCCCCCGACTCGCCGACATTACCGTTCGCGTCGTTTGCGCTGGTCGTATCCGGCGTGCGCGATTCTTCCAGGCTTGCGCCGGGTTTTGCGGCGGACTTGCCGTGTTGCGTAGACGGATTGGAACCGGTCTGCGCGAAGCCCGCCTGCGCAAAACCTAGCGCGAGGCAGCCCGAAACGAGCGCGGCACCCAGTTTGACGGATACATCGATCTTCATGGCACTCTCCCTTATGACGTTATGGAAACCACTGCGAGAAGCTGCTACGCGGTCGCCGGCAGCCTCGCCTCCTTAGATTCGACAACCTAAATAATCGGCGCGCCGCCTGTCACGGCAATCGTCGCGCCCGAGATGTAGCTCGCTTCGTCCGACGCGAGCATCACATACGCGGCCGCGAGCTCCGCCGGTTGTCCGGGGCGCTTCATCGGCACCTGCTTGCCGAACTGCTCGACCTTGTCGGGCGGCATCGTCGAGGGAATCAGCGGCGTCCAGATCGGTCCCGGCGCCACGCAGTTCGCGCGAATACCCTTTTCCGCGAGCAATTGCGCGAGGCCGCCGGTGAAGTTCTGAATCGCGCCCTTGGTGGTCGCATATGCGATCAGGCCGGGGTTCGGATGATCGGCATTGATCGACGACGTGTTGATGATCGCGCCGCCCGGCTTCATATGGCGGACCGCCGCGCGCGTGATCCTGAACATCGCGCCGATGTTGGTATCGAAGGTCTTGTCCCATTCTTCGTCGCTGATCGCGTCGAGCGACGGATAGCTCATCTGATACGCCGCGTTGTTGACCACCACGTCGAGCCGGCCAAATGCCTCGATCGCCTTGTCGACGATCGCATCGCAATGCCGGCGATCGCGGATATCGCCGCCGACCAGCACCGCCTTGCGACCGGCGTCCTCGACCCAGCGCGCGGTCTCGCGCGCATCCTCTTCTTCGTCGAGATAGGCGATCAGCACATCGGCGCCTTCGCGCGCGAACGCGATCGCGACCGCGCGGCCAATGCCGCTGTCGCCGCCGGTCACGATCGCTGCCTTGCCAGCGAGACGCCCCGAACCTTCGTAGGTTTTCTCGCCGTGGTCCGGTTGCGGGTTCATGCCGGCCGTGCGGCCGGGCGTCTGGTCCTGCTGCTGTTCAGGAAACGGCGGTGCCGGACGTTGCCTGTCGCTCATGTCGGATCTCCCTCGTTGCGAATGGTCAAGGGCGGCGCGCACCAGCGCGCCGCGTCATCGGTCTTTCAGCAACGAGTGGGCCTGCGTGTGCGAGCGAGATGAATCCCCCGGGTGAACCGCAACGCAGGGGCTCGCACGGCTAAAGAGAAGCTGCGATGGACAGAACAGTGGCAGCCAGATGGCAGACAAATGACAAACGGATTCGCACAGCGCCGCGTGCGATTTTTGGCGACGACCTTGCAGAAATGACAGAACCGACAGGAAGTTTTCGCTAACAACCTGATTCAGATGATGGCTCCGCCGCATGCAACGCGGCCGCCGATTCGAGTACGCGCAGCAGACGCTCGGGTGTCAGCGGTTTCGCGCAATGCGCGTCGAAGCCAGCCGCCTTGGCGAGCGCGCGATCCTCACGCGACGCGAACGCAGTACAGGCGACCAACAGCATGTGCCCAGTCTGCGGATGCGCGCGCAGACGCCGTGCGAGTTCCAGCCCGTCGAGTCCCGGCATCTTGATGTCGAGCAGCACCGCAAACGGCTGCCATTCGCACGCGGTCTGACACACGGCATACGGATCGTCGAGCGCACGACACTCGAAGCCGTCGGCCGTCAGTAGCATTTGCAGCGCGTCGGCTGCTTCCCGGTAATCGTCGACTACCAGCACGCGACGATGCGCGGCCATCGCATAGCGGATGGGCCGCCATACGAGCACGTCGTCGCTGCTGTCCACGTTGTCGTTGAACACAGTCATTTTTTCTCGCCTTTTTACATTCGCCCTGGAGGGCATCCCGCGCCACGCGCGCAAGATTCGATCCCATTGCGTCTGCCGGACTACAGCCAGGTGTCTGTTATTTCCGCTTCATTCGGACGATGCCGCGTCCGGCACGCCTGACCGCGCACTCCAGCGTTGCAATCACCTGGTATGCGGGATTCAGCGTGTCCATACATCACGGCGGTTGAATGACGGCGCCTGCAATGTGCGCACTGCGCAACATCGATTGACGCTCTGTCCTTGTGCAGTCCGCCTCGCTCAGGGGCGTCGCACGACATCGGTATTTCAACGGATCGAGGGGGCCACGCAATGCATGCCGCTAGCGCTCTTTTGGCGCCGATCGATGACGCGGTCATAACCAAAGGATAAGCGACGATGCCGATAAAAAAATCCTCGACGCGTTAGGGGTTTGTGCTCTACGGGTTATCCCGCACGATTATCGATAAAGCCTTTCAGCATCGCGAGCGTATCGGCGTCGTCGATATGTTTGTCGGTACGCCAGCGCAGCATGCGTGGAAAACGCACGGCCACGCCGGACTTATGGCGCGAACTCGCTTGTATGCCTTCGAAGCCGATCTCGAACACGAGCGTTGGCGTCACGCTGCGCACGGGTCCGAATTTATCGACGGTGGTCTT
The DNA here is from genome assembly GCF_009362785.1 of Paraburkholderia atlantica. Taxonomy (GTDB): domain Bacteria; phylum Pseudomonadota; class Gammaproteobacteria; order Burkholderiales; family Burkholderiaceae; genus Paraburkholderia; species Paraburkholderia atlantica. Next base: position 113,323 of record NZ_WHNQ01000012.1, on the reverse strand, counting down.
GCGCACGATCGCATCGACCCGATGCATCTCTTCGTCGGTGAGTCCTGAATAGGCCTTCGCGAACGGCACGAGCGTGCGCACGCCGTCGGCTTCGTCCCACACCGCGAACGTGTAGTCGGTGTAAAGACTCGCGCGACGGCCATGACCGCGCTGCGCGTAAACAAGTACAGCGTCTACCGCATACGGCTCGATCTTCCATTTCCACCACGTGCCCGATGCCTTGGTACGGCCGACGCCATACATCGACTCGCGCTCCTTCAGCATCAAGCCTTCGACGCCGCGCGCGCGGCTCTCCTCGCGCAACGCCGCGAGCGCGCTCCAGTCCGCGCCGCTGACGAGCGGCGATACGCGCAGCAGACCGCGCGCGAGCGTGCCCTCGACCGAAGCGCTCAACGCATCGAGCCGCGCGCGCCGATCGGCGAGCGGGCTCATGCGCAGATCCTGCCCGTTCGCTTCGAGCAGGTCGTACGCTAGCAGCGCTGCCGGTGAATCCGCGAGGATCTTGCGCGTCAGGGTCTTGCGCGCGATGCGCGGTTGCAGCCGCGCGAACGGCAACGGCGTGGCCGCGCCAGGCTCCCACGCGAGAATCTCGCCATCGATCACATAGCCATCGGGTAAGGACTCGCCCAATGCCGCGACTTCGGGGAAACGATCGGTAATCAGATCCTCGCCGCGCGACCACAACCACACGCGGCCGCCGCGTTTGACGAGTTGCGCGCGTATGCCGTCCCACTTCCATTCGATCAGCCAGTGCGCGGGGTCGCCGAGCGTTGCCGGATCGGTCTGCAACGGATGCGCGAGAAAGAACGGATACGGCAGGCCGAGGTCGCTGTCGTGTTCAGGCGCGTGCGCTTGCGTATCGTCGTCGGTCTGCGGCGCGACCAGACGCAGATAGCGCGCCGCATCGGGCTTCTGTTGCGAATCGGTCCAGCCGACCATTCGCTGCGCGATCCGCTTGTGATCGACGCCGGCCACTTCGGCGAGCGCGCGCACCACCAGTTGCCGCGCGACGCCGACACGAAAGCCGCCGCCGATCAGCTTGGTCAGCAGGAAGCGGCCGCCCCAGTCGAGTTCATCCCAGTAACTGAGTAGACGCGTGCGCAACTCGTCGGGCGGCAGGCCGCGCAATGGCAGCATGCGTTGCTCGATCCATTGCGTGAGACCCAGCTCGGAGTCGCGCGACGCGGGCGGCAGGATATGCGCGATGGTCTCGGCCAGATCGCCGACCGCGTGATACGACTCCTCGAACAGCCACTCGGGCAAGCCGGCACGCTCGCGCGCGATGTCGGTCAGCAAACGCGTCGGCACCAGCTGACGCGGCTTGCCGCCAGCGAGGAAATACGACGCCCATGCCGCGTCTTCGGGCTCGGCCGCCGAGAAATAACTGGTCAGCGCCGCGAGCTTATCGTGCGTCGACGTGGTCGCATCGAGCGCGGTGTAAAGGGCTGCGAAGCGTTTCATACGGTGTCCGTCATGATTCGCTCGTCGCCGGCGCTTCGTCGGCGCCGGCCGCATCGGCTTCGACGGTATCGTCGCCGTATTGCGTGTCGAACGCACTCGCCTGCAAGCCCTGCTCGTTGAGCCAGCGCACCATCGGTTCGATCGAGCCATGCGTGACGATCACGCGCGAGGCGCCGCTCTCGCGAATCGCCGTTTGCAAACCCGGCCAGTCCGCGTGATCGGACAGCACGAAGCCGCGATCGACGCCGCGCCGGCGACGCGCGCCGCGCAGGCGCATCCAGCCCGACGCGAACGCATCGCTGTAATCGCCGAAGCGCTTGAGCCACGCGCTGTTCTGCGCGGACGGCGGCGCGACGATCAGCGCCTGTCTGAACACGGCCTTGTCTTTCGCGGCGATCTCGCTGACGAGACCGATTGGCGGCAGACGCACGCCAGCGTCGCGATACGCGCGATTGAGCGGCTCGAGCGCGCCGTGGCAGAAGATCGGCCCGATCGCCGCATCGACGCTCGCGAGCACGCGTTGCGCCTTGCCGAACGAATAGCAGAACAGCACTGACGCGCGCGCTTCGGATGCGTTGTGACGCCACCAGGAATCGATCGAATCGAACACGCTTTGCGGCGTATCCCAGCGATAGATCGGCAGGCCGAACGTCGATTCGGTGATGAAGGTATCGCAATGCACCGGTTCGAACGCGGCGCAGGTCGGATCGGCTTCGAGCTTGTAGTCGCCCGATGCGACCCATACGCGGCCCGCGTGTTCGATGCGCACCTGCGCGGAGCCGAGCACGTGCCCGGCCGGATGCAGCGACACGCGCGCCGCGCCGATCGTCAGCGGCTCGCCGTAGTCGAGCGTGTGCAGCGCGATGCCGGGCAGCCGCGACAGCAGCACGCTCGCGCCCGCGCGCGTGGCCAGATAGCGCTGATGACCGAAGCGCGCATGGTCGGAATGCGCATGCGTGATCACCGCGCGTTCGACCGGCCGCCATGGGTCGATGTAAAAATCGCCGGCCGGGCAATACAGTCCCTCCGGCCGCGCGACCACCAGATCGCTGGCTTGCGGCGCGGTGCTCGTCTGACGGGGCGGCTGATCCATCGGCTGTCCTCGAGGATGGCGGGCTATCTTTCGAACGCGGCCAAGCAAACTGTATGCCGCGCCATTGATGGCCCCGTTTCTGCTTACGGTATATAAAGCACACAGGCGTGTCGAGAGCGGCTGCCATCCGGCAGCGCCCGGCGCGCACCGCGAGGCCTCATGCCGATCCTGCTCGACCAGCATGCGCTGTTTATCGCCAGACATCCCGGGCGCTTCCTGCTGCAAACGCTGAAAGCGTTTCGCGCGAACCAGGGTCTGCTGCTCGCGGGCGCGGTCGCATACTACGCGTTGCTGTCCATCGTGCCGCTGCTGATCCTCGTCGTCATCGTGCTGTCGCGCGTGGTGCCGCAGCAGCTGGTGCTCGAAGCGCTGTCGCATCTGCTGCGCTGGCTCGTGCCCGGGCAATCGGCCGCGCTGGTGCGTGAGCTGTCGAACTTTTTGGAGCATCGCGCGGTGATCGGCTGGGTGCTGCTGCTGACGATGCTGTTCTTCAGCTCGCTCGCTTTCACCGTGCTCGAAAACGCGATGTCGCTGATCTTCGTGCACCGCGTCGTCGTGAAGCGGCGCCACTTCCTGGTCTCGGCGTTGCTGCCCTACTGCTACATCATGTTTCTCGGCGTGGGCCTCTTGATCGTCACGTTCGTATCGAGCGCGCTCGACACGATCGGCGCCGAAGGTCTCCAACTGTTCGGACTGCATGTGTCGTTGCGGGGCTTCACGCGAGTAATGCTGTATCTGCTCGGCCTCGCCGGTGAAATCTTCGTGCTGACCTCGGTGTATCTGGTGATGCCGGTCGGACGTCCGTCGCTCAAACACGCGCTGATCGGTGGCGTGGTGGCCGGCGTGTTGTGGGAGGTCACGCGGCACGTGCTGGTCTGGTATTTCGCCACGCTGTCGCAGGTGAGTCTCGTCTATGGCTCGCTGACGATGGCGATCGTGATCCTGCTCAGCTTCGAATGGCTCGCCACCCTGCTGTTGTTCGGCGCGCAGGTGATATCGCAGTACGAGCGCTTCGGCACCGAAGCGCTCGACGCGCCGCAGCCGAAGATCAAAACCGGCTAAGCAAGCCAGTCGCAAGGAACAACCCTTGCTCGTTCGAAACCGACCATAGCCGCCCATTTCACGCGGCGGCATCGACTGGATATCGAGGGAGCGAGGATCATGGCTGAAACCGTTGGCGATTTCATCATCGAGCGGCTGCATGCTTGGGGCGTGCGGCGTATCTATGGCTATCCGGGCGACGGCATCAACGGCGTGTTCGGCGCGTTGAACCGCGCGCAGAGCGAAGCGAAAAAACGCCATAAAGGCACGGATCAGCCGGGCCCGATCGAATTCATCCAGGTCCGCCACGAAGAAATGGCGGCCTTCATGGCCGCCGCGCATGCCAAGTTCACCGGCGAACTCGGCGTGTGCATCGCCACTTCGGGGCCCGGCGCATCGCATCTGCTGACGGGCCTCTACGACGCGCGCATGGATCACATGCCGGTGCTCGCGATCACGGGTCAGCAGGCGCGCGCGGCGCTCGGCGGACACTATCAGCAGGAGCTCGATCTGCCGTCGATGTTCAAGGACGTCGCCGGCTCGTTCGTCGGCTTTGCGACGATGCCCGCGCAGGTCCGTCATCTGGTCGATCGCGCGGTGCGTATCGCGCTCGCCGAGCGCGCCGTGACTGCGCTGATTCTGCCGAACGATCTGCAGGACATTCCGTACGAGCCGCCGGGGCGCAAGCACGGCACGCTGCATTCGGGTATCGGCTATGCGCGCCCACGCGTCGTACCGAGCGATGAGCAGTTGCGCCAGGCCGCCGACGTGCTGAACGCGGGCCGCAAGGTCGCGATCCTGGTCGGCGCGGGCGCACTGCACGCGACCGATGAAGTGATCGCGGTCGCAGAGAAACTCGGCGCCGGCGTCGCGAAGGCGCTGCTCGGCAAGGCCGCGCTGCCCGACGATCTGCCGTGGGTGACCGGCTCGATCGGGCTGCTCGGCACGAAGCCGAGCTACGACATGATGACCCATTGCGATACGTTGCTGATGATCGGCTCCGGCTTCCCGTACTCGGAGTTTTTGCCGAAGGAAGGCGACGCGCGCGGCGTGCAGATCGATATCAAGGCCGACATGCTGAGCCTGCGTTATCCGATGGAAGTGAACCTGGTCGGCGATAGCGCCGAGACGCTGCGCGCGCTGCTGCCGCTGCTCGAGCAGAAGGAGGATCGGCTGTGGCGTGAGCGCATCGAAGGCTGGGTGTCCGACTGGTGGAAGACGCTGGAAAAACGCGCGCACGAAACTGCAAAAGACGGCCTGAATCCGCAGCTGTCGGTATGGGAGCTGTCGAAGCGCATTCCGTCGAACGCGATCGTCACCAGCGATTCGGGTTCGGTCGCGAACTGGTACGCGCGTGATCTGCAGGTGCAGCGCGGCATGATGTGCTCGCTGTCGGGCGGGCTCGCGTCGATGGGCGCGGCCGTGCCGTATGCGATCGCCGCGAAGTTCGCGTACCCCGAGCGGCCCGTGATCGCGCTGGTCGGTGACGGCGCGATGCAGATGAACAACATGGCCGAGCTGATCACGGTCGCGAAGTACTGGCAAGGCTGGAGCGATCCGCGCTGGATCTGCATGGTGCTCAACAATGGCGATCTGAATCAGGTCACGTGGGAGCAGCGCGTGATGGAAGGCGATCCGAAGTTCGAGGTGTCGCAGGACATTCCGTCCGTGCCGTATCACCGCTTCGCGGAGCTGATCGGTTTGAAGGGCATCTATGTCGACCATCCCGAGCAGATGGCGACTGCCTGGGACGACGCGCTCGCGTCGAATCGCCCGGTCCTGATCGAGGTGAAGTCCGATCCGAATGTGCCGCCGCTGCCGCCGCACGTCACGCTCGCGCAGGCCAAAGCGTTCGCCGAGACCTTGCTGAAGGGCGACCCCGACCAGGGCAACGTGGTGGTCGAGACGGCGAAACAGGTGCTCGGTGCGGTGCTGCCGGGGCATCACGACAAATGACGCGGTAGAGCCTCGGCGACGTGTGCGCGCGCCAACGGTTCGGCAAAGAACGTGACTGGTAAAATGGCGCGCGCTTCGTGCTCGCGCTCATTGGGCCTGCTTCAACGCAGGCCATCACGTCGCCCCTTATCTCATGCTCACACACGTCCTCGCCGTTTTCACGGCGGCCCAGCGTGCGTCATTCGCGCAGGTCGCATCATTCGCGTCATCAGGCATGGACGCCCTCGCCCATGCTTGACGAAACCCGCATCGCACGCGCGCTGACCGCGCGCGGCATCACGCCCGATCCACGCCAGCGTGAGGCCATCGGCGCGCTCGTCGGGTTGCTCGGCGCGCAGCAGCGCGCGCGGCATGCATGGTCCACCGTCGCGTTCGGCCCGCAAGGCGTCTACTGTCACGGTTTGCCGGGGCGCGGCAAGAGCCTCGTCGTCGATACGCTGTTCGAGCTCGCGCCATGCCGCAAACGGCGCCTGCATTTCCACGAGTTCCTGCGCGAGATGAACCGCCGGCTCGTCCAGGCGCCGCGTGGCGACGACCGGCTTGGCGACGTATCGCGGCAATGGCTCGACGGTATCGAGCTGCTGTGCTTCGACGAATTCCATGTGCACGATATCGCCGACGCGTTCCTGATGGGCCGCTTTCTCGACACCGCGATCAACCTCGGCACGCGTATCGTGCTGACGTCGAACTACGCACCGGACGATCTGCTGCCCGACCCCGAGTTTCACGAGCGCTTTCAGCCGACCATCGCACAGATCAAACGCGCCTTCACGGTGATCCATTTCGACGGCGCGCGCGATTACCGTTTCGGCGGCGAAGCGGCCGAGGTGCCGCGCTTTTTCGCGCCGCTGGATGCGTCGAGCGAGGCCGCATTGCGCGATATCTTCACGCGCCATGAAAGCGACACTGGGATCGAACCGGTCAAGCTCAGCGCGGCGGGCCGGCCGCTCGAAGCGCGTGCGGCCGGCAGTGCGCTGCTGTGGGCGGACTTCGAGCAGCTGTGCGTCGCGAGCCGCTCGCACCTCGACTACCTCGATCTCGCCGAGCAATGGCAAGGCTTGATCGTCGATCGTCTGCATACGGACGCACTGAGGCAGTCGCATACGCTGCAGCGCCTCGTGTGGCTGATCGACATCTTCTACGACCGCAAGCGCGCCCTCTTCATCGCGTCCGATCAGCCGATCGAGACCGCGTTGATCGGCCTCGAAGGCGCGCATGATCTGTCGCGTACGCTGAGCCGGCTCGCCGAAATGCAGTCGCGCGCATATCGCAGCACGCTCGCGCGAGGCGGCGCGGACGAAGCGCAAGACGGCATCAACGCCGAAGCTTGATAGCCGGGCATCTGACCCGCGCCCATTTCTGGAATTCTTGCAAGGCAGCGGTAAAGCGTGCCAACGCCCTATCGCGCCGACGAACGCGCCGCGGCGCCGCGCGCTGCGCCGCAGCGACAACGAAGCGGGACCCGACGCGGCTCGCCGCTTGCGCGGGAATGGGCTCTGCTACCGCCGAGCGCAGACCCCATTGTTCAGCGGATTACCTCCGCTCGCGCCCCGCCCATGCTCAGAACCGCCTCCGTGACCGCCGCGTTGTGCGCGGCCTGCCTCACTTCCGCCTGCGTGCATATCGGCCCCACGCGTCTGAAGGCCGATCAGGTCGACTATGCGCGCGCGCTCGGCGACGCGAAGAAGCGCGCGATCCTCGCCGCCGTGATCGGTCTGCGCTACGGCGATGCGCCCGCGTTCCTGACCGTCAGCAGCATCATCGCCGCCTACACGTTCGACACCACCGGCGGCGCGACGCTCAACGCCGGCTCGGGCACCATGCCGAACTACGCACAGGCGACCGGTAGCGTGTCGTACTCGAACCGGCCGACCTTCACGTTCACGCCGACCACCGGTGAAGCGTTCGCGTCCGCGTATATCCGGCCCCTCGCGCCGGCGCTCGTGTTGCCGCTCGCCGAGGGCGGCGTGCCGATCGATCTGCTGTTGCGCATCACCGCGCAGTCGATTGGCGGTCTGCGCAACGGCGATGTGCTCGGCGGCAACAACAGCGCGGGCGCACCAGGATTCTTCGAATTGCTGCAGGCGTTGCGTCGCCTGCAATTGGCGGGCGAGCTGAACATCGAGACGCGTCAGCTCGATGCGAAGGCCGATCTGAAAGGCGGCCAAAGCCCCGCATTGGCCGTATTCCTGTCGATCGGCGCGACCGGCAGCGGCGAGTCGCCGGGCACGGCCGCCGATGTCGCCCGCGTGCGCAGGCTGCTGCATCTGTCTACGAAGACACGTAGCTACGAGGTCGTGTATGGGCCGTCGTCGGCTTCTGCGAAGGGCGACCGCATTACGATGGTCACACGCTCGGTGCTCGGCATCCTCAGCGATCTCGGCGCGCAGGTGCAGGTGCCGCAGGAGCGTATCAGCGACGGGTCGACGAAGCCGACCGTCGGGTTGATCGGCGGCGAAACGAGGCCGACAATCATCGTGCACTCGGGCAAGGCCGCGCCGGCCGATGCTTATGTGTCGATCGCATATGGGCCTTCGGTGTATTGGGTCGAGCGCAATGATTTCGACTCGAAATACGCGTTTACGGTCGTGCAGAATCTGATGGCGCTCGCGGAGGCGGATACGAGCAGTAAGGCGCCGGTGGTGACGATTCCGGCGAATTGAGTTCGATGGGCGTGAGCGGACCTGTTCGTTCTTCATCGCGCCGCTCTGTCGCGGCAAAGGAGAAGTCATGGAAAAGATCCCAGTTACCACGGCCTTGTTCATCGCAGGCTTTGGCCCGATTGTGATCGAGGCCCAGGCAAGCCGCGATCTCTACGGCCGGGCTTTCGGTATCCCCTTCAAGGAAGAGAACGGCGGCTATCTCCATACGGAGAGTCTGAACGGGGCAAACTCTTTCGCGTTGTGGCCGCTCTCCCACGCTTCTCAGTCGTGCTTCGGCACGGAATCGTGGCCTCGCGACGTACCCATTCCGCAAGCCTGATCGAATTCGATGTCGACGACGTCGAAGCGGCGACGGCAGAACTTGAAGCGCAAGGGTATCGAATGCTGGTCAGAAACCGGAAAGAGCCTTGGGGCCAGACTGTCAGCCGCTTTATCGGGCCGGAAGGATTGCTGGTCGGCATCACGTTTACGCCATGGATGCGGGACCAGAAGTGATGGCGGCTACAGTGCAGATTGGGGGGACCAGCGCGCCCTGGTTAATTCCGCAAATCGATATTCACCATTGTGAATAATGCGCATAACTATCAGCCTTCGCTTTCCTAAACTTGGATTTCGCGACGCTGACGCAAACGTGCGAGAGCATCGTTTGCGTCGGAATCGCAGTCCATTCAAGGAGAAGCGCTTCATGAACAAGGCAACCAGCACATTGATCGCGGCCGTCGCCGCACTGATGCTGTCGGGCGGCGCCTATGCACAAAGCAACAACACGCTGGCGACTCCGTCCACCAAGTCGCCGGCACCTGCAACGAGTGGCTACGGCACGCCGGGCGCCACCGGCTCGGACAGCGGCTCCGCGTCGCCGAACGCGGGCCAGCCGATGAGCACGATGAGCACGGACAGTAGCTCGACGTCCCGCCAGCCCGCTTACGGGGTCAACAACTCGTTGGCGACCCCATCCACGAAGTCTCCTGTCGGCCAATAAGCGCAATCAAGGCTGGCAACCACGCGCGGTAATTCGAACGTCGCCTCTGCCCGGCATGCGGTCGTTCGATCCGCGAATCCGTGCACTCGTTGCAGGCGACTTCGGTGGACGCTGATCTAGAATAAAAGCATGGTCGCGACCCCACAAGGAGGCTGCCATGACACTCACGCTAACGTCGCAAGCTTTCCGACAGAGCGGCGAAATTCCGGTGCAGCATACCTGCGAGGGTGCCAATGTATCCCCGCCGCTCGCGTGGTCCGGCGTGCCCGCGAACGCAAAAAGCCTGGCGCTGATCGTCGACGACCCTGACGCGCCGGACCCGGCCGCGCCGAGAATGACGTGGGTGCATTGGGTGCTCTACAACATCCCGCCGACAGCGACCGGGTTGCCCGATGGCGCCGATGCGCAGGCTTTGCCGGGCGGCACGCTCGAAGGCACCAATGACTTCAAGCGTGCCGCTTACGGCGGCCCGTGTCCGCCCGTGGGACGCCACCGCTATTTCCACAAGCTGTATGCGCTCGACACCGTCCTGCCCGACCTGAAAAGCCCCAGCAAGGCCGCTCTCGAGAAGGCCATGCAGGGGCACGTACTAACGCACGCCGAACTGATCGGCACCTATCAGAAGCGATGAGCGCTGGCATCGTTTCGTCAATCGAACTTGCTGACGAAAAAATCCAGCAGTGCCAGTGCGCCAAAATCAGTGCGACGACACATAAGCCGTATCAGCGAATACTGCCGGGATCGCGAAGCTCTCGCGCATACGCTTAGCCTCCGCGGCCGGCGTCAGGCCAAACAGACGCCGGAATTCCCTGCTGAACTGGGACGGGCTCGCGTAACCCACGGCGTGGCCCGCCGCCTCCGCGGTCAGGTCCTGGCGCACCATTAACAGGCGAGCCTGATGAAGGCGCGTCGACTTCAAATATTGCATCGGCGACACCTGGGTAATTGCCTTGAAGTGGCTGTGGAAGCTCGGAATGCTCATACCCGCTTCGTCGGCCAGTTGACTTACGTCGAGGGGCTGCGCATAGCTTGCATGAATCAGGCGGAGCGAGCGGCCGATCTGGCCGAACTGTCCTCGCATCGCCAAAGCCTCGCGCAACGAGCTTCCCTGGGCTCCGGTGAGCACCCGGAAATACAGTTCACGCAGCAGCCCGGCGCCCAACACGGCAGCTTCCAGCGGCCGATGCATCGCCTCGAGAAAGCGCAGCACGGACGCTTGCATCGCGTCGTCCATCGGCGTCGACATCATGCTCTGAGGTGCTGGTGCGCGCTGCGCCACGCCTTCTCGGTCGATCCGCTCCGCAAGCTCGGCGGCCAATGCGAAATCGAGGTGCAGATATAGCGCGAGCAGTGGACGCTGCTCGGTTGCGTCGGTCTCCATGCTGAACGGCACAGGCACGGATACGGCCAGATAGTGACGCTCGTCATACAGGTAAAGCTGGTCGCCGAAATAGCCTCGCTTGCGGCCCTGGCAGACGATCACGATACCGGGGTCGTACAGCACGGGCGTGCGCGAGAGCGCCCGGTTCGACCGCAAGATGCGGACGCTCGGCAGTGCCGTGAGGTTGTAGCCCTCGTCGGGCGCCAATGAGCGCAGCAGGTCAACCATGCGTTTCTGGCTTCGCGAGGATAGAGCTGGGTGTCGGGTCGAAGCGCGTATCGTGCTCATAGTTTTGTGCAAGAAAATCAGCGGAATTCGGCTTATTTTGCGTCGGTTGTCAGATTAGTATGCACTCTCCAATCGACATTCGGGAGAGGCTTCAATGGCATCCAGCAAAACTCTGCTCATCACGGGCGTCAGCAGCGGCTTTGGCCGCGCGCTCGCACAGGAAGCGCTGGCGATGGGTCACAAGGTCGTCGGTACGGTGAGAACCGTCCGGGCAAAGCGTGAATTCGAGTCCCTATCCGCGAACGCCGCGTGGGGACGTGTGCTCGACGTTACCGCGTTCGACGCGATCGACGGCGTCGTGGCGGAAATCGAGGCCAGCGTCGGACCCATCGATGTGCTGGTCAACAATGCCGGCTACGGTCACGAGGGCATCATGGAGGAATCGCCGCTATCGGAGATGCGCCGGCAGTTCGATGTGAATGTATTCGGTGCGGTCGCGATGATGAAGGCCGTTCTGCCATTTATGCGTGAGCGCCGCCGCGGTCACATTGTGAATATCACATCGATGGGCGGCTACATCACGATGCCGGGAATCACTTATTACTGCGGGAGCAAGTTCGCTTTGGAAGGCATCTCCGAGGCGCTCGGCAAAGAGGTCCAGCCCTTCGGTATCGCCGTGACGGCGGTGGCGCCGGGCTCGTTTCGCACTGACTGGGCGGGGCGCTCGATGACGCGGACGCCCCGCTCGATTTCGGATTACGACGATATTTTCGATCCCATCCGCCAAGCCCGAGAGGAAAAAAGCGGCAAGCAATTGGGAGATCCCAGCAAAGCGGCGCGCGCAATGCTCGCCGTCATCGCAGCGGAACATCCGCCTACACGTCTTTTACTCGGTAGCGACGCACTCGGGCTCGTTCGAGCCAAACTGTCGGCATTGAAAGCGGAAATCGATGCGTGGGAGGCCACCACCGTCTCGACGGATGGCTGATGACAGCCGAGGCGGAGCATCTGTCGCGACGCGATTTGCATCTCGTTGCATTCACCACCGCTGCGCGGTGCGCGAATAGTCGATGGATTCATGATTAGCGTGCAAAGCTGCATTTGTGAGCGACGCGCGACGTGGCCTACACTTCGTCTCACTCGCTCGAGTGATGCAGATAGAACCCGTTCCTCGCCGATCGGCACGCGCAGTCTTCACCCTCTGGAGCTCGAATCATGAAATACGATCCCACCGACACCGCCGTTGTGTTTATCGATCCACAAATCGATGTGCTCAGCCCTTTGGGTAAGAACTGGGGCGCGGTTGGAGCCAGCGTGACGGAGAACCGGACCGTCGAAAACATGCTGCAGATATTCAAGGCGGCGAAAGCTGAGAAATTCAGTGTTTTCATCTCGCCGCATTACTTTTATCCGACCGATCGCACGTGGAAATTCAATGGCCCGCTGGAGACGGACGAGTTTGCGACCGGCACTTTTGCTCGCACAGGCGCACTGAATCTGAGCGGATTCGAGAAATCGGGCGCTGACTGGCTGGAGGAGTTCAAGCCGTTCATCGACGATGGTGAAACCATCGTCGTGAGCCCGCACAAGGTCTTTGGTCCTCAGACGAACGACCTGACGCTGCAGCTTCGCAAGCGCAACGTACAGAAGGTCGTGCTGGGCGGCATGCTCGCCAATATGTGTGTCGAGGCTCACCTGCGCGACCTGCTCGAACAGGGCTTCGAAGTGTCCGTCGTCGCCGATGCCACAGCGGGACCGCGGCATCCGGTCTGGGGCGACGGTTATAAGGCTGCGTTGACCAACTTTGCGTTTCTTGCTCACGCCGTCGTCAAGACTCAGGACGTCGTCGACGCAATGACCCGACGATAGTCGACCCGGCAAGATCGACGGCATCAAGGTGCTTGCTGACGCGCCAACGAACCGCCTCACTTCGGTACTGAATGCCGTCCACACAGCATCTGGAGGACTTTTACCATGTCTGAACCTATCGATCCTGCTGCCGATACCGGAGCAAGCGGGTTTCAAGGCGTCACGCGACGCGTGCTAGAACGTATGCCGATGCCTGGAAGTAACCAGGAACTCGTTCTGACCGAGGTGACCTATCCGCCCGGTGGCGTGGCCCCGCTGCACGCGCATCCCGTTGGTGGAATCGTCTACATACTGGAAGGTGTAGCCGAGTCTGCATACGGCAGCGACGCTCCCCGACGGTACTCGGCTGGCGCGTCTTTGCAGGACAGGACGGACGTGCCACATACGCTCTTTCGCAATTGCGACCCGGAACGCCCACTTCGCTTTCTGACAATTTGTGCGCTGGAACCCGGCCAGTCATACGTCATCAAGGTTTGAAGATCAGTTGCGCTTCGAGCGCTTCAGTGGCATTGTCACCCTCGACGCTGGCCGAAGTTGCCGCCGAATCAGGCATACGAGGGCAAGCATCGGAGGTGATTCGCGAACGCTTCGAATATGTGCGATAGCGCACCAAATCGTGCCGACATTCGGGGGAGCATTCCGAGGCACTCTCTACCCACCGACCGGCGCCGCCGGTTTCGGGTAATCGCGTGTTGTTGTGGCGTCAGGCTCCTCACATAATCCTGTGCAGGTTGCTACGGAATCGAAATTCAAATGCTGAACATCGATCTCAGGTCACAACTGCAGACGTATCTGCGAAACCTTCGCAGACCGGTCGAATTGATCGTGTCGCCGGGCGGCAGCCAAAGATCGCACGAAATGGTGACGATGCTGAACGAAATTGCGTCATTGTCCGATCTGGTAACGGTAGTCGAGGAGCAGCACGACGACGAGCGCAGGCCATCGTTTTCAATCAGGCAGGTCGGAGCAAATGCCGCCATTCAGTTTGCCGCCACGCCAACAGGGCCTGAATTTTCGTCCCTCGTCCTTGCAATACTCCAGGTCGGAGGACATCCCGTTGTAGCCGACCGTACGACCATCGAACAGATTCGAACCCTGCAACGAGACTACTATTTCGAGACCTATATTTCGTTGTCGTGTGGCAGCTGTGTGGACGTAGTGCAAGCGCTGAACATGATGGCGGTGATCAATCCACGGATTCACAACATTACGATCGACGGCGGAATTTTTCAGAGTGAGCTGTCCGCACGTGATATTAGCGTCGTGCCGACGATCTACATGAACGGCGAGGTATTCGGCGAGGGGCGCAGCAGCTTCGTGGAGCTCGGCGCGAAACTCCTCGACATAGAAATGAGCATGAGAGCGGCACTGCGCGCGGCTGGCAAGTCGTAGCACCGGCCTGCAGGCCGGGGACAACACGACGCGCCGGTCGCAACGCTCAGCGGGGGTCGCGACGCTCTGCCATCTACCACTGTGCCATGTAAGGACGACAATTGTTGCCGGGCGAGCCTTTCGAACCGCCCGGGACGACATCATGGCCAAGAAGTTTCCGATTAATCCGCTGCACCCGGAACGCGTGTGCTGGGGCTGCGACCACTACTGCCCGGCCAACGACATGCGCTGCGGCGACGGGCAGAGCCGCGCGCAGCATCCGGCGGAACTGCTACGGTCTCCATGAACCATTATTTCGCCGTCATCGATCAGACACACGACGTCGGCTAGTCTTGCTCCGAGCGTTTCCCGTAAGAATCCGGGCAAAACCTGTAGAAGACATCAACGCATCACCCGGCTGCCATTACGCGCAGCACCGGATGTCCGTCTACGTTCTTCAGCGGGAAATACGAGTGATGTGTGGCAGGGTCGACGGCGACGACATGCGCGTTTGGACCGATCCGGCCGTCGCCGATTTTGGCAACGTTCGGGCCCTTGACATTGAAGATAGAGACAACGCCATCTTCGCCGGCGACATAGACCCTCCCCAGACCGGGATCAAACGCGAGCACGTCGGGGTCTTTGCCGACATGGAATGACCGGACGACTCGCCGTGCTTCCATATCGAAGACGAGCAGCTTGTCGTTGCCTTGACAGGCGATAAAGGCAAGCCGGTCTGTCGAATCGATCAACAGTCCATGGTTGTGGTCGGCCCCAGGGAGGGGAAACCGGGCGACGATTCTGTCGACTGTCGGGTCGATTTCAACGAGTTCATTGCGCGTCTGCACGTTGACAAAGATGTGATGCGATTGCGGATCGTATTGCGTGTTGCCAACCTCTCCACCAAGCGGAATGGTCGTGACGCGCTGGTTGGTCCGGACGTCAACGACTGTCTCTGTGTTCCCGGTCTCATCTGATGCGTAAAGCTTATGCACATCCGGCGCATAAGCCATCCCGTCCGGATAATGTCCGCCAGGCATGCGCGCGACGATCTTGAGTGTTGCTTCATCGATGGCCACAATCTCGTCCGTTCCCGTCGCCGAGGCGTACACGCGCGACATCCCGGGAATGGCAAGCACGCCATGCACCGATGAAACATCGGGAATCCGTGCGACCACGCGCGAAGCATTCACATCGACGACAATCACCTCTCCGTCGCCGAGGTGCGCGATGAACAGCAGATGGCGATCGGGATCGTAACTTTCGTAGTCAAGGCGCGTGGCGCGACCCGGCAGCGGAATATCAACGACGTGTGTCAGTGGGAGATTGCTGGCCTCCTGCCCGGCAGCGGGCGGAATCAAGTGCACCAGAACGCCCAGGGCTGTACACAGTCCGAGTAGGACGAGGTACAAGAGCACCGCCGGGCGCAAACGCAAAGGTTGAAAGATTTTCATGAAACCCTCCTGCGGCACGACTGCCACCGCTACGCGCATAGGGCGGCTGCGGTGGCGTCGCCTCCTTGAACGGAGTGCATCAAGTACGCAGCATTTTTGTGATCTTCGAGAACTGCGCTCTGTCCGGTTTCCTCCCGCCTGCGTGGTGGAACTGGTCCCGGTCGTTTCGTTCAGCGATCCGGTTTGACGTGACGGAAGACGAAAAGTAGCGAAAGGTCATAAGCGATCTTGAGCGCGCCGCAGGCGACAAGCGGCGCGCCAAGCCACCCGATGCCAATCAGGACGCCCGCCAGAGACGGTGCGAGCGATGCAGCAAGGCTTCGCGGTACCGAAGTGAAGCTTGCAGCTGCAGGCCGCTCGGCCGGCGTAACGACGGCCATCACGTAGGCGGTGCGCGTGGGAACGTCCATCTGCGACAACGCGCTGCGTGCGAGCAGCAGCGCCAACGTCACTGGCAACGAAGCAGTAAAGGCCGCGGCGATGAGGCACAGGCTTGCCGGGATGTGCGTGAACACCATCGTATTGAGCAGCCCGATCTTGCTGGCAAGTCGCGGTGCAGCAAGCTGGGAGAGAGCGGTAAGCAGCCCTGCCCAGAAAAAGAACTGGCCCGCTGCGCCCACCGACAGGCCGAAGCGTTGCATGAGCCACAGCGACAGCAGGGAATTGACGACCAGGCCGCCGGCAAACGCATCGACGCTGAACAGCAACGCGAGACGCGTCACGATGCGCCGTGACTTGCCGAGCGGTGCGCTCGGGCCAGAAGGGTGTGCGCCAGAAGGCGGCAAGCGACGATAGAGCAGCCAGATCGCACCGCCCGTCGCCGCATACACGATGAACATCGTACGCATGGCCGTCAGTTCCGCCATGTGTGCATGTGCTCCCAGCCATGTGGGCACGCCCGCTGCGAGTGAACCGACCGCTGCCGAAACGGCACCGATCAGGCTGTAGCGGGCGAATAGCGCCGTTCGTGCATCGCCCGTCGCCATCCCGGCAAGCTGTGATTGTTCGAGGGGGAGAAAAAGACTGACATCGCCAGAGCTCGGGTTGAGCGTACCGACAAAGGCGACGATGAGCAGGGGCAGCAGCGACGATAGTCCCGCAAAGCCAAAGCCAGTCGCGACCATCAATACAGCGGCAAAAATAAACATCCGGCGTGCGGCGACGCGATTGGCAAGCACACCGACCGCAATCGTCGCCACCGCGGAGCCGACCAGCGTCGCGGTGCTGATCAGGCCGACGTCGACTTTGGCGAACCCGAGCGCAAGCAGATACGCGGGTAACAGCACCGCGATGAAACCGTCACAGAGGCCCCGCAATCCACGGCTTACCAGCAGCAGTTGCGCCGCGCGGTCAGCTCCCGCTGGCAACACCCTTCTAGACATCCGTGCTGCCAGCGAAACGGTGCGACCTTCCTCACGTGCGTTCATTGCTGCTCTTGCACCAGGCATACAGCGCGTCGTAGACGATCATGCCGTGCCGCAACTGTTCATGATCGTCGGTGAAGACGCGTGACAGGCCAATCGAGATGGCATAGAGCCCGGTCGCCTCAGGAGCGAGATCGAGCCGGTCGGTGTCGGCACCTCGCACGATGCGAGCGAGCCTGATCAGCGCGGGTTCGTCCAGTTGATATTTCTGCAGGAAGGCATCGAAACTGCAAAGTTCGCCGTCGTGACCGAGTTCGACGTCGGGCACATCGAAGGGAATCGCCCCTGTTTCCTGAGCGAGACGCATAACTTCATCGCGAGGCACGTAGAGGAACTCCGGTTCCTTGTCGATGAAACGGGCAATCAGCCACGGGCAGGCGATGTGGTCGACTTTGGGTCGTTCGCGCGTAATCCATTTCATAACGCTGCTCCTCCTTGAACACCGCTGTGACAAAACGCTGGATCAGTCGTCGTCTTCCTCGTCGCCACCCGTCGCGACGACCTTTCCCGCCTCGTCGAGAATCAGTGTCTGTTTCTGGTCGCCAGAACCCAGCGTGACGTCACGTTCTGTATGAACGCGTCACCAACTCGGCGCACCTTGAGGCGGGCGCATTCCCTCGTGGGTTTGTTCGAGCATCGATTTCATTAGCCGTGCGCATGGATGAGCGGGTACACAGCAAGACCGATGAGGGCCGCGGCGATGACGATGATTGGCTCCTGCAGCTTCTTGAACCGCCACAACAGCAGCACGGTTGCGAGCGCGAGCAGAATAGTCGGCAAGTCGACGATCGAGCGCCGTGCAATCACGATCACCGAGCCGGTAATGGCGCCTACGGCGGCGGCAGTAATGCCGTCGACGAATGCCTTGACGGCGGGCAACTTGCCGTACTTCTTGAAGTACGGCGCCGGCAGCACCGTGAAGAGGTAACAAGGCAGGAAGGTGCCAAGGGCTGCCACACAGGCGCCCGCGAGTCCCGCGACCAGATAACCGATGAAACCAACCGTGATCACGACGGGTCCGGGCGTAATCATCGCGACGGCCACGGCATCGACAAACTGTTTGTCATTGAGCCAGTGATGCTCGGTGACCACACCGCCGTAAAGGAACGGGACGATTGCCAGCCCGGAGCCAAAAACGAAAGCACCCGCCTTCATAAAGAACAGTCCGATCTGACCGAGCAGCGGCCAGTCAAGACCACTGAGCACGCCGCTCGCAGCCGGCAGTTGTGCCGCTGCTGCGGCATTCAGTCCGCCCCTGCTTAACCATTTCGGCGGAGCAACGACGAACCAGTTGATGAGCCCGCCCGCAATGAAAAGCCACGCGATCTCCGACTCGGTGATGACGGTCACCGCCGCGAGTGTCAGATAGATCGCCCACAGGAGCCTGTTCCTGCCGATGGTCTTCGTGGTGAGCTTGTACGCGCTCATCGCGATGATCCCCACGACTGCGGCCCCCACCCCATAGAAGGCAGCCTGCATCCATGAGAGGCCGCCAAAGTGAGCATAGGCCCAGCCAAGGCCAACCACCATCAGGAATGACGGCAGCACGAAGGCGATACCGGCGAGCGTTGCACCCACGATGTGATAGTGCACGTGGCCCATATAGATGCCGAGCTGTGCCGCAAGTGGTCCGGGCATCATCTGCGCGAGCGCCAGCCCCTCACGGTAATCCGACTCGCTGATCCAGCGGCGCCGCTCGACGAGGTCGCGGTGCATGTAGCCGACGAGCGCCACAGGTCCGCCAAATCCGAACGTGCCAAGCTGCAGCATGTACAGGACCAGTTGGCCGAGCGTGTAGCCTGGTGCCGTCGCCGTCGTCGTGCTCACGATCGTCCTCCGGCGCCACGGCCTTTTGCAGTGGAGAGGAAGTGCGTGTAGAGCGAATCGAGCACGCGACTCATTTCATCGAGCAACTGATCGTCGTCCGACGCGCGCTCCCTGGCGCCTGCCATCACGGCTTCGAAACCAATGGCTTCGGGCACGGCGGCACCACCAACGTCGAGTGCGTGGACCATCTCGCCGAGCCGCAGGAGAGCGGGGTCCTTGTCGAGACCGAAGCTGACGAGCAGCACTTCGAACGTCACGCGCTCGCCGACGTGGGTGAACGCAGCGCCGTCGAAGTCGAAACCAAGCACGTTGGATGGGCAGGCACCGGGCGATGTGAGCCAGATGAAGTGCGCATCGCGATCGATGAAGCGCCGGATCAGCCACGCGCTTGCGACGCGGTCGACCCACATGTGTTGCCGTGTGGCCCACGTTCGCCCCTGATAGTCGCTGACTGACAGGCTCCGGATGGGCCGCTCGGCGGAATGGGGTTCACCCGGCGAAAGCACGGTGTCGACCAGTCCGATGAAGTCCTGCCACGCCGCCTCGGCACGGGTTGCGGAGTCGCCCGGGAAGAAGTCAATCGCGACAATCGTTTCGTAATCCTTGCGCAGACGCCGAAGCAGCTTCGTGAGATCAGTCGCTGACTGGCCGGAAACCGTCTTGCGTGCGTCCTTCAGCGCGCGCACGAACTCCGCATGGTCGTCACTGCGGTCGAAAAGCCCCCGGAATTCCTCTTCCTGCGCGGCATCGAGGCTAGCCGCGCGTAGCAGGTGCGCCGTGCCACCACTATCAGCGATGGCCCCCGCGAGTTCGCGCAGCACCTGCTCGCGCTCCTCCGTGTGAGGCAGCAGATAGATGCCGTCCCGAAGTACAGCGCAGCCACGGGCCTTCAGCGCACGCCAGTAACGCATCCGCGCGGTAGCGTTCTCTGTCGGGAGAGTCAGCACCAGTAGCGACCAGGTTGACAAGGTGTTCATGTAGACAACGTTACATTGCAGTAACGCTGCCTACAAGTTAACTTTTGCTCTGTACGCCGAGTTTCACGCGTGAATCGAGCAAAGGGGTCTGTAAACTGTCCCTTCTGCAGCAAACATGAGGTTGGAGTGGTGAGATCCGGATACGGCGCGATATTCACCGCCTTGGCCGCCGCCGCGCTGTTCGGCGCCGCGACTCCGCTGGCCAAGGCGCTGCTCGGCACAGTCAGCCCATTCATGCTCGCAGGCCTGTTTTATCTCGGTAGCGGCCTGGGGCTGGGCGTCGGCATCGCGTGGCGCGCCTTCCGATCGCGCGGGCTCCAGTCCGGCGCGCACCACCGCATCACCCAAGGCGAGCTGCCCTGGCTGATCGGGGCGATAGCGATGGGTGGCGTCGCCGGGCCCGCCTTGCTGATGCTGGGCCTGTCCACCACACCGGCGGCAACCAGTTCGTTATTGCTCAACCTCGAGGGCGTGTTGACCGCAGTGATTGCCTGGGTGGTGTTCCGGGAAAACGTCGACGTTCAGGTTTTTCTCGGCATGGTGGCGATCGTTGCGGGCGGCGTGCTTCTGTCGTGGCATCCGGGACAGGCAGGCGTGCCGGTGGGCGCGATACTGATCGTCGGCGCGTGTCTGTGCTGGGCAATCGACAACAACCTGACGCGCAAGGTCTCGGCGAACGACGCGATGGTGATTGCGTGCCTCAAAGGGTTGGTGGCCGGTCCCGTGAATCTCGGCATCGCGATTGCGGCTGGCGCTTCGCTGCCGTCAGCAGGAACCATGACGGCAGCGATGCTGACCGGGCTCGGCGGTTACGGCATCAGCCTCGTGCTGTTCGTTGTCGCGCTTCGCCATCTCGGTACGGCGCGTACAGGTGCGTACTTTTCGGTTGCGCCGCTTTTCGGTGTGATCCTTTCGCTGATCATATGGCCCGCCCTACCCCACCTGTCTTTCTGGATTGCCGCGGTCCTGATGGCGCTGGGTATCTGGCTGCATGTGCGCGAGCGGCATGAGCATGAGCACAGTCATGAGTTTCTCGAACACACGCATCGGCATCGCCATGACGAGCATCATCAGCACGAGCATGATTTTCCTTATGCCGGTGACGAGCCGCACACGCACCCTCACGTGCATCTGCCTATTACCCATTCGCACGCGCATTTCCCCGATATTCATCATCGGCATCAGCACTAGCGGTGAGCCAGAGGCGTCAGTCCGACCGATTGCTGGAATGCGCGTAAAAGCCGAAACGGCGGAACGCCCGACGTCGCCGCCAGTTCCTCCGATGATCCCCCGCGTACTCTCTGCGACGATCATCGCATTCGCGATCAGTGGGACTGACGGGGCAACGCGTGCCGAACAGCGCGGTTTACCGCTGCTCGTGCGCATCCGGCTGAACGCTATCCTCCGGCGACGTTTCGATGCCATTGTCAGGCGCCGACTGCACGTTTTCTTCCGGAAATGACTCGATACTCTGCACGGCAGGCGGCTGCACGCGTTCGACCACGACCGGCGGACCGGCACTTGCCGCTGGCGCCTTGCTCTGCACGTTGCTCGAAACGCTGCTGAGGCCCGTGCCTACGGTCGAGGTCGTGGTACTTGCGCTCTTGAGGATGCCCTGCGGGCCGAACATGAACACGGCTGCGGAACTGTGTGTGTCGGAGCCGCCGACCAGCGACCCGATGAACGGAAGAAAGTTTTCCGGGTGGGGCCGCGAGGTCACGTAGGTGTAGACGAGCAGCGTCGAGCCGTCGTCCAGCGCGCTCTCTACCGACGCCGGACCGAGCGCGGCCACCACTTCTTGCAGCGTTGTTACGCCCGGCTTGAAGCTCGATATCTGTTCGGGTCTCACTTCGACGCCGGCCGACACGCATCCGGCAAGCACTGCGCCGCAAATGAGCCCAACCACCCGATCACGCTTCATGGCTCCTCACCACGCTTCACGGCGCCTCCTACCAATCATTCTAGGTCGCTGGTTTCATTGCGGGGAGGCCCGAGCCTCCACCGCTGCCGCCTCTGTCAAAACCGGTGCCGCAACCCCGCCAGCACCGCAATCTGACTATTCCGCCCTGCCCCAGCCGGTCCGAAGAAGTTGATTGCGACGGTGCTCGCATCGCCGGCCAGACGCTGATAGACCATCGACATATGCAGATCGGTGCGCTTCGACAGCAGGTAACTGATGCCCGCGTCCACCTGATGCCATTTCGGCCGGTCGCCGGTTGCGAACGACGTCGCGCCGGTACCGGTATAGCCACCGCCATCGGTGAAGATGTAGCCGAGCCCCGCCATCAGCGCCGGCGTGAAGTAGTAGCGCCCGTTGATCTCGTAGTTGTTGACACGCAGGCTGTGGCCGCCACGATAGTCGAGCAGCGTGTTGGTGAAGATGAAGTTCACGTTTGCAGCGCCGAACGTATAGCCGGCGCCCAGCGCCGAGATCCGCTGGCGCTCGACGAAACCCGCGTTATAGAAGATGCTGGTCGAGCCGCTGTACTCGTCGCCGATCGCGCCGCTCGGATTATTCCCCGACGCGAGCCCCGCCGACGGATTGTTCAATTGCAGGTAGCTCGCAACCAAATGCAGCGGCCCGCGCAGGTAGTCGACCCCGAAGCCGTACGCGCGATTGTTCGCGAAGCCCTGGCCGGCGTCGCCGCCCGCCTGGTTGCTGAACGCGTAGAGCGCGCCGAGCTTCAGACCCGTGAGCGGACTCACCTCGTACTTGACGCTGTTGTTCAGGCGAAACGTCTGGAAGCTGTCGTCGACGTCGCCGATATGCGCGCCGTAGATGCTGCCGAACATCAGCCAGGACATCAGCGGCGCGACGTAGTCGAACGTGTAGTCGTACTGGCGGCCGAGCGTCAGCTTGCCGTACTGCTTGCTCGCCAACCCCACGTACGCCTGCCGCCCGAACAGCCGGCCGCCCTGCGACGACGTGCCGTTCAGTCCGCTGAAGCCCGCTTCGAGCTGGAACACCGCGGACAGGCCGCCGCCGAGGTCCTCGCGTCCGAGGAAGCCGAAGCGGTCGCCGCTGCCCCAGCCGGTCGCCATCGACCAGCGCGAGGCGCCCCGCGCCTTGATCGACGACGCGACCGTATTCGTCCAGGCAATGCCGTTATCGATGATGCCGTACAGCGTGACCGAGCTTTGCGCGTCGGCCGTGAGCGGCGCCGCGAAGGCGCAAACCACCGCAGCAGTGCAGACTGCTGTTTTCATTGTGCTTCTCCGGTTTCGATGCAATTGGATGATGCGGATGAAAGGCGGCGGCAGCGCGCCTCGTGCGCGACCGCGCGCCGCGCACGGCCGGCCCTACCGCTGCTGCTAGTCCTACCGCTCGGCCGCGGACAGCGGCGGCTCGGCGCCCGCGAGATCGAGGTCGGCGAGATCGTCGTCGTGCGCATCGCCGGGCCGGTACATGCGACCGAGCACGAACATCAGCGCCGCGACGGTGACGACCGGCAGCGCCGCGACCTGGAACAGCTCGCGCACCGGCAGATGTCCGGCAAGCAGCATCCCGCCGATCATCGGGCCCGAGATGGAGCCGATCTTCGCGACGCCGATCGCGGTGCCGGTGCCTTTCGAGCGGAAGCTGGTCGGATAGACGATCGATGCGACCGCATTGAGACCCGCCTGGGTGCCGGCCACGCAGAAGCCGACGCCGAACACGGCGGCGGTCAGCAAAGCCGTATTCAGGTCCATGCCGAGCACCGCGACGAGCGGAAAACCGAGCAGCGGCAGACAGGTGACGAGCCGCACCCCATGTCGATCGATGAAGCGCATCAGCACGAGGCCGCCGAGCGTGCCGCCGACCGAGAACAGCGTCGTCATCAGCGCGGCGCGATGCGCGGCGACGCCGGTCGCCTCGATCAGCACGGGCAGCCAGTTCTGCAGGAAGAACAGCGCCATCGAATTCGCGATGTACGCGAGCCACAACGCGGACGTCACATAGCGCAGGCGGCCGGCGAACAGCATGCGTGGCGAGAACCTGGCGACGCGGCGCTCGTCGGTCACGACGAACTGCGCACCTGCCGGCAACGCGAGATCGGGCCGCACGCGCGCGGCGGTCGCCGCGATGCCGTCGCGGGGCCAGCCCTTCAGCACCTGATAGCGCAGCGACTCCGGCATCACGAACGACAGCCCGGCCGCCACCACGAGCGGCGCGAGCCCGCCGACCACGAATACCGCGGGCCAGCCATAGTGCGGCACGAGCCACACGGCAACGCCGCCGCCGAAGCCCGCGCCGAGCGTGTAGCCGGTGAACATCAGCGTGACCCAGGTGGCGCGCAGCCGCCTCGGGGCGAATTCCGACACCAGCACGAACGCGTTCGGCACCGCGCCGCCGATGCCGATGCCCGCGGCAAAGCGCAGCCACAGCAGGTGGTCGACACTCGCGGCCCATGCGGTCGCGAGCGTGATGAGCCCGTACCAGCACGCGCCGAGCAGGATCGCGCGCTTGCGGCCGATCCGGTCGCCGATATAGCCGAACAGGATCGAGCCGATCATGATGCCGAAGATGTTGGCGCCGAACACCGGACCGAGCACGCTGCGCTCGATATGCCACGCACGAATCAGCGACGGCGCGGCGAACGCCAGCGCACTGAGCTCGTAGCCGTCGGTCAGCATCACGAGCCATGTCGACGCGATCAGCAGGATCGCGAAGCGGCCGATTCTCTGTTCGTCGATCAGGCGCGACACGTCCACCGTGCGCGCATCGGGCAGGGTTTGAATCATCGTCTCCTCCAGAGGTGCCGCGTCGGCGGCCGGGCAAATCCCGGCGCGTCGCGCGGTTCCGTCATATCGTCTCTGGCCGGCGCGGCAGTGGGCGCTCATCGCGAGCCTCCTCGCGGAGCTCGCGCTGCACCTCTTTGGTATTTCCGCGCCGCCGGCGGGTCGTGCGTCAGTTCTTCAGATGCGGCGGATCGATACGATCGACGTTGTCGGCGAGCCGCTCGCGCAGCATGCCGCGATCGATGTCATGGACGCTGCCGCCATCGGCGAGATCGAACGCATGCGCGGCCGCCGCGCCCATCGCGATGCACGGCCCCATCACCCGCACGCTCGACAGCGCGGTCGCATCCGCGTCGATGCAGCGGCCGGCCGCGATCAGGTTGTCCGCGTCCTTCACGACGAGGCTGCCGAACGGCACGGTATGCAGATGGTCGTCGCCGAACGGCTTCCATTCGTAGCCTTCGGCGCGATCGTGCAATTCGATCGGCCACGACGTGCGCGCGACCGCGTCGGGAAACTGCCGGGCGGCGATCACGTCGTCGGAGCTCAACTGTTGCGCGCCGACGATCCAGCGGGTCTGCCGAATGCCCGGCAGGCCATAGCTGCGGATGTGCGCGTTGCGATAAATGTGCGGATACTCCGCGCGCAGAAACTCGAACGCGCGGTCTGCCTGGTCGCGGCCGACCAGCGCCGTGCGGGACGCCGCCATCGGTTCGAGCGGCGTCTCGATGTGCGTCATGTTCGCGATGCCGATATTGCGGCCACGGAAATAGAACACGAGCCCGTCCTTGCGCTCCAGCCCATACGCGTGCGCCTTTTCCTCGACGCGCTCGCGAAACGCGGGCGGCGTCGGCAGATCGGTTTCGTCGAGGTTCTCGAGCACGATCATCTGCGTGCCGCGAATCGGCGTTTCCGGCTCCTGGCAGTCGAAGCCGGCCAGCCAGGTGAGCGCCGCATCGCCGCTCGCATCGACGAAGCCGTTCGCCGCGATGCGCACGTCGCCGTAGCGCGTCGCGACTTCGAGCTCGCGCACCCGCCGCCCTTCGCGCACGACGTCGCGCAACACCGCGCCGAGTACGACGGTGATGCCGGCATCGAGAATCTTCTGCTCGATCCAGCGCGCGAGCGCGACTTCGTCGTACAGCACGACGGTCGTCAGCGGCCCTTCCTTGTAGTGCAGCGCGCCCTTGTCGCCGAGATCGCGCAGGATGCCGTCCGCGATGCCGTGCGTGACCTGGAAGCGCTGCGGCCCGTTCGAGAACAGCCCGCAGAACGTGCCGATGATCGAGTTGACCGCCTGGCCGCCGAGCGCGGGCAGGCTATCCACCAGCACGACCTTGCGGCCAAGCGCGGCCGCTTCGAGCGCAGCCGACGTGCCGGCGATGCCCGCGCCGACGATGCACACGTCGGCGTCGAGTTTCCAGCCCGTCGGTTGGCCGCCGCGGCGGACGATACGAGTACCAGTCTTCAAAACATTTCCTCCTTGAGAAACCATCGCGGTTGCGCGCGGTGCTGCCCGCGCGGCGAAATCAGGCGCGGCTGCGTTTGAGCACTTCGACGACGCCACGCTCGGCATCGACGCGAACCCAGTCGCCGGTTTCGATCACGTCGAGCGGATCGATGTCGAACTCGGTCAGCGACGGCGCATGGCTCACCACCGCGCCGAGCGCGATCTTCGTGGTCATTTCGTTGAACAGCATCGCGGCCGGCGCAGTGCCGGCGATCCGCGCGATATGGAACTGGCTCGACCAGCCCGACGAACCCTTCGCGCCGGGAAACACCAGCACCTTGTTCGCGAAGCTCTGGCCGCGCAGTTCGTGACGGGTCTCGATGATCGTGCCGGTGCGCGGGTCGATGCCGCCCCAGCCGGAAATGCGATCGCGCGTGACGAGCGCCTCGCCCTCGACACAGCCGCCGACCACCTTGCGTCCGCGCAACACGATCGGTGCGGCCGGCTTAGGTGCGGCCGGCTCAGGTGCGGCCGGCTCAGCTGCGGCCGGCGTCGGTGTGCCTAACGTGCCATTCGTCTCGTGGTTCGTGCTCATGCGGCCAGCCCTCCAGTCCAGCGGCCGCTCACCGCGGCCTCGATGCAATCGGCGGTGGTGCCGAACCAGGCCTGCACGCCCATGATCGCGGGCAGGTAGTGCGCCTGCTTCGCCGAGTCGAGCGCGACGACGCGCGTGCCTTTCGGCATCACGCGGCCGATCGCCGAGCAGGTGTCGGTCATCAGCACACCGCCCGCATCCTCGATCAGCTTCGTATAGCCGGCCTGGTCCGCGAGCTGACGGGTCGCGCGCGCGGTGAAGATCCACAGTTCGGTATTCGCGCCGATGCGGCGGCCTTCGAGCAACTGGCAGACCTCCCAGATCTGCTCGATCGAATAGTGCGGGCAGCCGAGCATCACGAAGTCGACCTGCGCGTCTTTCGCGGTGGTGTTCACGCGCTCGTATGCGAGGCGCCGCTCGGCCGCGCCATAGCGAATCGTCTCCAGAGGCTTGCGGCCGCGGAACGCTTCGTCGCGCGTGCGCGCCTCCGGCGTCTGGCCGACGATGTGGTACATCTCGACGCCGCCCGAGGACGCCGCGGCCGCGCCGAAGTGCTTGAGCTTCGGCAGGTTCGGCACGCCGCGCAACCCGTCGATCACCGGAATCCGGTCCTGCACGAGCTCGCCGACGTAGTAGCCGAGCAGTCCCCAGTCCTGCACCGTCTTCACGTCGATGTCGAGCTCGATCAGATGCGTGCCGCCGCGGTTTTCGTCGAGGTGCAGACCCCAGTACGGAATCTTGCCGGTCAGCATCGCGGCGCCGGTGCTCTCGCGCCCTTCCGCGTTGGTACGCGCGCCGAGCACCGCGTTGATGTAGATGACCGCCGACGACTCCATCCACGCGCAATGCTCGCCGCGCACCGGCACGTTACCGGTCAGATACGGCGCGCAGGTGTTCAGCGGCTGAATGCCGAGCCGCCCCGTGAACGCCTCGCCCTGGCGGTACAGCTTCACGACCTCGCCGTCGATGCCCTGACGCTGCGCATGCTGCGGGTCGAGCCCCTGCTGCAGATGGCTGCTGAACACCTTGGCCTTCGGCACCTCGACCACCTCCGGACTATCGAGGTTGAATTCGGAAAACACCGCGTCGAGGCCGCCGTGCTTCGCGGCGTAATCGCGCAGGAACGGCATCGTCGCGCCGACCGTGCCGCATACGTTGTTCGTGTCCACCAGCCGGGGCGCGCCGAGCGCTTCGCCGTAGCGCACCAGCAGATCCATCGCGCGCTGCACGGCCGGGCCGTCGCGGCCGTCGAGCATCGCCCGTTCGTCGTCGTTCAGCTGCATTTAGCGCACTCCGTGGGCAGGTTCGAGTTGCTCCGCTTGCGACGCCGCGTGCCGGTCGATGTCGACCGTCGTCGCGCGCCGCAGTTCGCGGCGCACCGATAGATCGTGGCGGCGGCCGCGGTGCAGCGTGCAGCGGTTGTCCCAGATCACGAGGTCGCCGGGCTGCCAGCGATGCGAATACACGAAGCGGCGCGCGGTCGCGTGTTCGAGCAGGTCCATCAGCAGCACGCGTCCTTCGGCAAGCGTGCGATCGGCGATATGCGTCGCGTGTGCGCCGATGAACAGGTGCCGGCGTCCCGAACCGGCGTGCTCGCGCACCAGCGGCCAGCGCACCGGCGGCAATGCGTTGCGCTGCTCGTCGCTGTAGTCGGTGTCGCCGAGCAGGAAGCGCGAGTGCAGCGCGTAGTGCTCTGCTTCGAGCCCTTCGAGTTCGCGCTGCTCGCGCGGTTCGAGCGCATCCCACGCGGCGCGCATGTCCGCGTACTCGGTTTCGCCGCCCGACTCCGGCACGACCACCGCGTGCAGCATCGAATAGCGCGCGGCCGGCTGCTGGAACGAGCTGTCGCTATGCCACAACTGGTTCGCCAGATTGCCGACGATGCGCCGGTGCGCGCGGTCCGCGATCTGTCCGGACTCGTCGACGTTCGAAATGTCCGCGAGCTCCTGGTACGCGAGCCGCGCATGCGGACGCGCGACGCGCTTGAAACCGAGGTCGAGCGGCCCGAGCGAGCGCGCGAACGCCAGCTGCTGGTCCTGAGTAAGCGGCTGACCGCGGAACACCAACACGGCGTAGCGGTTCATCGCGGCGTCGATCGCACACGCAAGCTGTTCGGAAACGGGCGCCGTCAGATCGATGCCGCTGGCGAGGCCAACGAAATCCGGATGCGCGGCGTCAATGGGAACGACTTCAAGCGACATGGGCTGCTCCTGTTTGAGGGTTGTCCGGCGCGGCATCGTCGCGGCGACGATGCAGACGGCCGAGAGCGAACGCGAGCACCGCGACGAACGCGACCGGCACCGCGCCGAGGAAGAACAGTTGCTCGACCGGCAGATGCGCGGACATCAGCATCCCGCCGATCACCGGCCCGGCGATCGCGCCGATCTTCTGGATGCCGACCGCCGCGCCGGTGCCCTTCGCGCGCAGCGCGGTCGGATAGACGAGCGCCGCGACCGCGTTCAGGCCGAACTGCGTGCCGACCACCGTGAAGCCGGTCAGGAACACGGCCGCGACCAGCATCGGGCCGGGCAATCCGGTGCCGAGCAGCGCGACGAGGGGCGTGCCGACGAGCGGCAGCGCGGTGATGATGATGGCGCCGCGCGTGTCGACGAAGCGCATCAGCGCGAGGCCGCCGAGCGTGCCGCCAAACTGGAACATCGTCGATACGAGCGCCGCCTCGCGCGGTGCGAGGCCGACGCTTTCGATCAGCACCGGCAGCCAGCTGCTGAGGAAAAACAGCGCCATCGAGTTCGCGATGTACACGCCCCACAGCACCGGCGTCAGCGCGCGCAGCCGTCCCGCGAACAGCAGTCGCAGCGAGCCGTCGCCGCCGTCGCCATGCGCGTCACCACGCGAAGCGCCGCCCGTCACGAAGCGCGCACCCGGCGCGACGGCGAACCCCGGCGCGATACGTGCAACGATTCGCGCGACTTCCGCGTGACGGCCCTTGAGCGTCAGAAAGCGGATCGACTCCGGCACCGCGAACCACAACATCGCGCTCGACACGAGCGGCGCGATGCCGCCGATCACGAACACCACCTGCCAGCCGAATTTCGGCACGAGCCACGCGGACACGAGGCCGCCGACGCTGCTGCCGATCGTGTAGCCGGTGTACATCAGCGTGACCCAGGTGGCGCGCCAGCGCTTCGGTGCGAACTCGGTCGTGTACGCGATCGCGTTCGGCACCACGCCGCCGATGCCGATGCCCGCGAGGAAACGCAGCACGAGCAACTGGTCGAGCGCGGTGGCCCGCGACGCCGCGAGCGTGAACCCCGCGAGCACGACGCTGCCGATCACGATCATCCGCTTGCGGCCGATTACGTCGCCGAGATAGCCGAGCACGAACGCACCGATCATCGTGCCGAACACGAATGCGCCGAACACCGGGCCGAGCACGCCGTGCTCGAGATGCCACGCGCGGCTCAGCGCCGGGGCCGCGAAGGCCATCGCGGCGAGGTCGTAGCCCTCGGTCATCATCATCACGCCCATCGCGACGATCAGCAGCACGCCGAAGCGGTTCGTCTGCTGCCGCTCGATCACCGTGCCGATGTCAATTACGGTTTCGTCGCCCATCTCAGCGCCCCCGCGCCGGCCGGTCCGCGCCGAGCACCGCGCCTTGCGGCATCGTGCCGACCGTCGCGCGATAGATCTTCAGCCAGCCGGTGTCGTTGACCGGCGCGGGACGCTGCCATGCGGCGCGCCGGCGCGACAGCTCGGCTTCGTCGACCTTCAGATCGCAGACGCGCCGCTCGAGATCGATCTCGATCGTGTCGCCGTCCTCGACGTACGCGAGCGGTCCGCCGGTCGCCGCTTCCGGCGACACTTCCGCGACCACCAGCCCCTTGCAGACGAGGCCCGACAGATGCCCGTCGGTCAGCATCGCGACCTGCTCGGACAGGCCCGCGCCGTCGATCGCGAACACCACCCGCGACGCGCCGCCGCCCATCGCCGGGCCGCCGCACACGCCCGCGCCGCGCATCACGACGACCTTGCCCGGTTGCACGCGACCGTCCTTGATCGCCGCGATCGCATCGTCGGAGGTCGAGAAGCAGATCGCCTCGCCGGTGAACGCGCGCTGCTTGGTCGGCGAGATGCCGAACTTCACGATGCCGGCCTGCGGCGCCAGGTTGCCGCGCACCAGCACGATGGCCGGATGATTCGCGAACGCGCGCTCCGGCGGGCGGATCACGTCGTCGTCGGCGATCCGGACATCGGCCAGGTTGTCCTTCACCGTGCGCCCCGTCACCGTCAGCGCGCCGGTGTCGAGCCACGCTTCGAGCCGCTTCATCACGCCGCGCCCGCCGCCCGCCGCCTCCAGTTGCTCGATCGTGTGCGAGCCGACCGGACGCACGCCGGTCAGCACCGGAATCTGCGCGGCGAATTCCTCGAACAGCGCGTACACGTCGACGTCGAGCTGGCCCTCGGCCGCGACCGCCTGCAAGTGCTTGACCGTGTTGATCGAGCCGCCGACCGCGAGCACCGTCTTCACCGCATTCGCGAACGCGCCGCGCGTGAGGATGTCGCGCGGCTTCAGGTCGTCGCGCACCATCTCGACGATGCGCGCGCCCGCTTCGTGCACGAACGCGAACATCCTGTCGCTGTTGGCGGCGACCGGCGTGCTGCCGGGCAATGACATGCCGAGCGCCTCGCTGACCATGTGCATCGAGTTCGCCGTACCGAGACCCGAGCAGACGCCCGGCCCGCGAATCGCGTTCTGGCTCATGCCGATCAGGTCCTCGACCGGCAGCGTGCCGGTCAGCGTATGCATCGCGCCGACGAACACGTCCTCGATGTCCACGTGCTCGCCGCGGAATTCGCCGCTCGGCTGATAGCCGCACGCGACGACGATGCTCGGGATGTTCAGCCGCGCCGCGGCCATCAATTGGCCCGGCACGGTCTTGTCGCACGAAGCGAGGCACACCATGCCGTCGAGCTGCGCGCCTTCGACGGCCACTTCGATGTCGTTGGTGACGAGGTCGCGCGCGGCCAGCATGTAAGCGCCGCGCGCGCCCGCGCCGGTGATGAAGTCGCTCGGCGCCGCGGTGCGGATTTCGAACGGCAGCGCGCCCGCCGCGCGGATCGCCTGCTTCAGTTGTGCGGCGATGCCGTCGAGATGGCTGAAGCAGGTCGCGAGTTCGGACGAGGAATTGACGATGGCGATTTTGGGCTTGTCGAGGTCTTCCTCGCTGATGCCGAGATTGCGCCATTGGGCGGCGCGCACCGCGCCGAGGTAGGAACCGCGCGGGAAATTGCTGCGCAACGGGCGTTGCGGCTTGCGTCCATCGGACATGGCGTCTCACTCCTTTGTTGTGGAAACGATGTTAGGAAGCACGATAAAATCCGTCAATTATGTGACATCGATAGGCATCATCCAAACCATGGATATTCGTCAGGTCGACCTGAATCTGCTGAAAGTGTTCGATGCGCTGCTGAAAAAGCGGCATGTGACGCAGGCGGGCGTCAGCATCGGGCTCAGCCAGCCGGCAATGAGCTACGCGCTATCGAAGCTGCGCGAGCTGTTCGAGGACCCGCTGTTCGTGCGCACGGGCCGCGGCATGGAGCCGACGCCGCGCGCGCAGGCGCTCGGTGATCCGGTCGCGCGGCTGCTGGATCTCGTGCAGACGGAAATCCTGCCGATGCCCGAATTCCGCCCGGCCGAGTCGTCGCGCAGCTTCGTGCTGTGTATGTCGGACATCGGGGAAATGGTGTTCCTGCCGAGGCTGCAGAACTTTCTCGACAAGACCGCGCCGCACGTGAGCATCAAGACCGTCGCGCTCAGCATGCCGGAGCTGGAGGAAGGTCTGGCGAGCGGCGACGTCGATCTCGCGATCGGCTACTTTCCGGGTTTGAACAGCGAATCGCTGAAGCGCAAAGCGCTGTACCGGCATTCGTACGTGTGTATCGCGCGTGAAGATCATCCGGAAATCGGCGACACGCTGTCGCTCGATCAGTACCGCGCGGCCGCGCACGTGATGATTCATCCGGAAGGCCGCGAGCAGGACGTGCTCGCTCGCACGCACGAACGCCTCGGGATTCGCATCAACGTGCGCTTCAGCGTGCCGCGCTTTATCGGCGTGCCGTTCGTCGTCGCCGGCTCGGACATGATCGCAGCGGTGCCTCAGGCGGTCGGGCGGCGCTTCGCGGAGTTCGTGAACGTCAAGCTGCTGCCGTTACCCTTCCCCGCGCCCAAGTACGATTTTTATCTGCACTGGCATCCGCGCTTTCATCACGAGCCGGCCAACCGCTGGATACGCGACGCGATGAGCGAGCTCATCAAGGGGCCGATGCAGCACGAGCCGTTGCCGAATACGAAACGGACGCGCCTGAAGGCGGCGCTGTAGTCCGCGCTGCTGCGGCGCTACGCGCTCATGATCCGGAATCGGCGTCGCTCGCGTGGATGAGCAGCAGTGGCGTTTGCGTAATTTGCAAGACCCGCCCAGCGACGCTGCCGAGTATCCAGCGCGTGATGCCGCGCCTGCCGTGCGTACCCATCACGATCAGTTGCGCGTCCCAGCCGCTCGCCTCGCGCACGATCGCATGAGCAACGTCATCGTTGGTCCGGTTGGTCCTGACGAGCGCCGTCGAGACCCGCGTCGACGCGCGCGCCAGCACCGGCTCCGCAGCGGCAAATGCATCCTTGCCTTCGCCGACGAACGAGTCCTCGAGCGAATCGATCGGAATCCAATCGGAGAGTCGCACGGCGCGATCGATCACATAGACTGCTCGCAATTCAGTGTCGGACGCAGCGAAGCGTATTCCGTACTGCAATGCGGACATCGACTGAGAACTTCCATCGACCGCGAACAGGATGCGCTCGGGCAACTCGCTATGCGTCGCGCTGTAGCTCTGCGGGACGACCAGCATCGGGCAGCGCAGACGTCTCGTCAGCGGTTCGGACACCGTACCCTCGGCCCAACGCTGCAACCCCTGGTGTTGACGCGCGCCTACCACCATCAGGTCGGCTCGCCATGTGTCGGCCGCATCGATCAGCGCATCCACGACGTCGTTGCCGCGCTTCGCGAGGTCGATGACTTCCGTGTCGATATGTGCATCACACGCGGCCAGCGATCGCTTCGCCCGATCGAGCGCTTCGACTGCATCGCGGAGCAATTCATCGCGCGCCAGATCCAGCATGTGGCCGACGCGCCGACCCGTCGGAAACAGCGTGTGGGGATTCTCGGCCACGCTCACGAGGCGGACGTCGCATCCGGACGGAAGGAGGTTTCGCGCGTAGTCGAGCGCCTGTCGAGATGCGTCCGACGAATCGACTGCGATCAGCACTCTGCGCGGCAGCGTCGACATGCCGTCGACTGGATGGGGGGAATTCATGGTTGGCTCCGAACTACGGCATGTTTATCTACGAACGGCTCGCCGGCGCGAAATCGGTCAGCTCGGCGCTGAGTTACCTGTTTGGCACCGCTTATCCGGAGCCCGGCGTAGTGGTGACGAATGGCGTCGACTACGAGATCTACGCGAAACGCGACGCCTGAGCGGCTCCCTCTGCGATGCCCCGCTCATCACAGAGGGCCGTTCGCATTCAAGCCCGTGGCGCCTGCCGTTCTTCCGACGTCGTCATTTCCCCAGGGCGGCGCAACATCTTGTCGACCTCGCCCGCGTGCATCTCTTCGACGTGGATCATCTGACGGGCGAACTCCTCGAGTGCAACCGAGCGGTCTTCCACCAGCGCCAGCAGGTCGCGATACAACTGCAACGCGACATTCTCGGCTTGCAACGACTCGCGGAGGATCGAAGCGATATCGAAGGTATGCGAGTCGAGCAGAGGACCGATCGCCAGCGACGGATAGGCGCCCAGGGTGGTGATCCATTCGCCGGCCTGCTGTGCGTGCAACAACGATTCGTCCGCCTGAGCGCGCAACCACTCCCGGATCGGGATGCGCCCGAATCCGAAAACAAGCAACGAATAGTGCGTATAACGGACGACGCCGGCCAACTCGGATTCGAGAATCCGGTTCAGCACCGCAACCACGTCCTCCTTATTGATCTCGGCCATTTGAAATCTCCTTTCACTCAAACCGTCGCCGCACGCTCAAGCACCCTTCCCCTGCTTCACCCGCTCGATCTGCTGCTTCGCCGCCTGATACACCGCATCAGGCGTGAAACCGAACTTCTTCTTCAGATCCGCAATCGGCGCCGACGCGCCGAACGTATGCATGACGACCTGCGCACCGAGCCGCCCCGTATACCGGTCCCAGCCGAGCGACGCAGCCTGCTCGACCGCGACGCGCGCTTCGACGTCCGCCGGCAGCACCGACTCCTGATACGCGCTGTCCTCGCGCTCGAAGATGTCCCACGACGGCATCGACACGACGCGCGCCGCGATGCCCTCGCTCTTCAGCTTCTCGTACACGTCGGCGCAGATCGACAGCTCGCTGCCGGTCGCCATCAGGATCACTTCGGGCTTCTTGCCATCGGGCGCATCGGCGAGCACATACGCGCCGCGCTTGACGCCGCTCGCTGACGCATAGCGGCTGCGGTCGAGCGTCGGCAGCGGCTGGCGCGACACGACGATGCACGCCGGCCGATGCGGCTGCGTCAGCGCGACCCGCCACGCCTCGGCCGCTTCGTTCGCGTCGCCGGGACGCAGCACCGTGAGGCCGGGCACGCCGCGCAACGATGCGAGCTGCTCGATCGGCTGATGCGTCGGACCGTCTTCGCCGACGCCGATCGAATCGTGCGTGAACACATAGATGGCCGGCACTTCCATGATCGCGGACAGGCGGATCGGCGGCTTCATGTAATCGCTGAAGATCAGGAACGTCGAGCCGTACGCGCGCAGATTCGATAGCGCGAGCCCGTTGACCACCGCGCCCATCACATGTTCACGAATGCCGAAGTGCAGATTGCGGCCGCCATAGCTATCCGCCTGGAAGCTGCCGGCGCCTTCGAACTTCA
This sequence comes from Paraburkholderia atlantica, assembly GCF_009362785.1. Classification (GTDB taxonomy): domain Bacteria; phylum Pseudomonadota; class Gammaproteobacteria; order Burkholderiales; family Burkholderiaceae; genus Paraburkholderia; species Paraburkholderia atlantica. The sequence continues at coordinate 77,919 of NZ_WHNQ01000012.1, read as the reverse complement.
GGTTGGTTTTCGTCGACGGCGACAGGTCGGCCGCGCCGCCGATCATCCACGGCACGCGCGCGGCAATCGCATTGAGCACCTTGCCCGACGATTCGCGCGTCGCGATGCCCTTCGCGTCGGCGTCGAAGCTCGGGATGTCGCTGTCCCAGCCCTGCGGCAATTCGTGCGCCTGCATCTGCGCGAATTCGCGCGCGAGATCCGCGTACTGCTTTTTGTAGCTGTCGAACTTCGCCTGCCATTGTTCGCGCGCCGCCTTGCCGCGTGCGCCGATGCCTTGAGCGAAACGTTCGTGCACGCCCTCGGGGACGTAGAAGAACTTGTCCTCGGGCCAGCCGTAGAACTTCTTGGCCAGCGCAACTTCCTCGACGCCGAGCGCTTCGCCGTGCGCGGACGCGGTGTCCTGCTTGTGCGGCGCGCCCCAGCCGATGATGCTGTGGACCACGATCAGTGTCGGCCGGTCGGTTACCTTCTTCGCTTCGACCAGCGCCTTTTCGAACGCGGCGGTGTCGTTCGCATCGCCGACATTCAGCGTGTGCCAGTTGTAGCCGTGAAAGCGGCTTGCCACATCGTCGCTGTACGCGAGGTCGGTATGGCCTTCGATCGTCACGCGGTTGCTGTCGTAAATCCAGATCAGGTTCGACAGCTTCAGATGCCCCGCGAGGGAGGCCGCCTCGTGCGAGATGCCTTCCATCATGTCGCCGTCGCCGCACAGCGCGTACACGCGGTAATCGAACAGCGGCGCGTCCGCGCGGTTGAAGTGGTTCTCGTACCAGCGCGCGGCCATCGCCATGCCGACGCTATTGCCGAGACCCTGGCCAAGCGGTCCCGTGGTGGTCTCGACGCCGGTCGTCATCCGGTACTCGGGGTGGCCCGGCGTATTGCTGTCGATCTGGCGGAAATGCTGGATGTCGTCGAGCGATACGGCCGGCGCGCCGGTCGGCTTGCCGTGTTCGTCGACGGCTTTCACGTTGGCCAGATGCAGCAGCGAATACAGCAGCATCGATGCATGCCCGACCGACAGCACGAAACGGTCGCGATTCGGCCACAGCGGCTCGTCAGGGTCGTAACGCAGATGGTGTTGCCACAGGTGATAGGCGATCGGCGCGAGCGCCATCGGCGTGCCGGGGTGGCCGGAATTGGCTTTCTGCACGGCGTCCATCGACAGCGTGCGGATCGTGTTGATGCACAACTGATCGAGGGCGGGATCGTTTTGCATGGGACGCTCCTTGTTCGGCAATTCGGGAGACGGCCGACGCACGCCGCTGAGCGCGCGGACGGCTCGGCGCATCGTGTCGACATGGAAAACGCGCGCGTCCGGGCGTGTCGCCAGGGACGCGAAGCCGCACGTGGAACCGCACACGTGCCGACGTTACTGCCGAAAGCGCGCAGGAAAATCGCGGCGAAGCCCACAGATGATGCGCCTAACCGCGCAACTCTGCACGCCACGCCGCAGCAGACCGGCTGCTTCGCGAACGACGAAGTTCAGGCCGCCTGCAGCCAAAGCTCGACCACCGGACCATGCTTGCCGTCGATCGGATCGAGCGGCGGAAACGGCAGCGCCAGCATGTCGGTGAGTTCCTGCGGCGTCAGCGCTTCGCGGCGAATGTCCCACTGCTGCCCTAACGGATAGCCCGCCACCACCTGAAAATGCGGCTCGAACGATTGCAGGCAATGGCCGGTGCCGGCCGGCAGCAGCAGCACGTCGCCCGCATGCAGCCTCACCACCCGCCCGCCCGGTCCGCCGACGATCACCTCGGCGCTCGCGTCGATCACACCGAGCACCTCGTGCGCGGTCGCGTGGAAGTGATGGAAGTCGAAGATGCTGTTGCGCCACTGCGCGGGCCATGCATTGCGCTCGAACAGGATTTCGAACGCGGCGGCCAGATTGCCGCTGCCGGGCGACAGCGCGCGGCGGTACAGCACGACCGGCAGCTTGCTGTTGTTCGGCACCCAGCCGTGCGGTTCCAGCATGAAAGCTTCGTATTCGGTCTGCGCGGCGTCGAAGCCGTGCTTTGACTCGTTGAACATGATTGCTCCTGGCTTGTGATGCGGTTGCCGCGAACCGGCGTCCGAGCACCGGCTAGCCGCCGCCGATGCCTTGCAGCACCTTGCCTGTGCCGCCGCACACGGTGCAGCGGGCACCTTCGACCTTGCCCGTGCCGTGGCAGGCGCGGCAAATGTCCTCGCCCGCGCCGGGTGTGTTGGGCGGCGCTTCGTCGCCGGGGTTCATCGTTTCGGTTGAATTGTCCGGTTGCATACGCTTTCTCCGGTTGGATGTTGACGGATTGGATGCATGGGCTCGCTCGCGACGCGCCGCGTCATTGCTCGCCCGGCTGCTTGCGATGCGATTCGCGCCCGCCGCCCCCTGGCGGTTCGGCGTGCTCGCCGGTGCCGAGCGGCACTTCGGCGCCGTGCCGCGGCCGCTCGCTCGAGCGGGGCGGATTGGTCGCTTTATCCACGCCGGTCTGCACGACCGGTTCGATGCCGAGCGGACTCGGCTCGACGTAGTGCGTGCCGCTCGGTTTGTTGCGGGCTTTGACTTCGTCGGACATCGCGGGCGCGGCGCGCTCTTCCGGCCGCGCGGACTGCTCGCCGGCCGGCGTCTCGCCCTGCTGCTGAGTGTTGGTGTTGGTCGATTGGGGATCTTGCATCACGCCCTCCTCGTTTGTTCCGCCATCGATGCGCGTCGTGACGCGCTATCTCGAACGGGCACCTGGTGAGTGCAGCAACATTCGAGCCTTGCCGATGAAGTCCGAGCGCAGCGCGACAGGCACGGCCATTGCGAACTCGATGGCAGTACCACCGCACGTTCGCTTTGTAAAAAGGAGAACCCAAAGGAGAACCCCATGAGCATCACGACTATCCGCGTTTCCGATACCGAGGTACAGGTCGAGCGCACGCTGTACACGTTCGCGCAAAAGAGCGACGCCGATGCGTTCCAGAACTGCGTCGTCGATGGTTCGGTCGACACCTGCTATCGCGATCATCCGCCGCTGTCGGCACGTCCGACCGTGCCCGACGAACATCCGGACGATCCCGCGCGTGGCAGCACGATTTCGCCGTCGCTCGGCGGTATGCCTTGATCGCGTTTGCACGTGCCGCGGAATCGGCACCACACTGGCTGCGCGCGCTCAGCCTTCGGGCGCGGCGCGATCGGCCGCGACGATCTCGCGGCCATATGCAATCGCGGCACGGCGAGCTTCGTCGGCGGTCGCATAGGGGCCGATCTGCGGTGCGCCGTCGAACGGGAACAGAATCCGCCTGTCCGCTTTCCTCACCACCTTCAGTCCACCGATATATCGGCCGTCGCCTGTTCCGTGATAGCTGGCGAAGATCTCGAAGTCGTCGTCAGCAACGTCGGCCTTGTGTCGCGCCATATGCGTTCCTCGTCGTGTGCTTTCTGTGAGTGATGTCCAATGCGAGCCGGGCGCGCCCGGTCATCGCGATGCGGCGCGTGTGCGGGGATTCAGCAAGTGACGTTCCACGCAACGACACGCGTCGCCGTGCGGCACGCGCATTGCGCGTCTGAACGAAGACTTTGTGGAGACCCTGATGGATTTACCTGACACGAGCCGGCAAGCGCCCCGTGCAATCGGCACATTCGACCTGAACGCAGCAACCCTGGCGCAGATGTCGATGCGGTCGTTGCCGCTGCATCTGCACGTGCCGACGCCGCCCGAGGTCGACCCCGAGATCCCGCCCAAGACGCCGCCGCCGAACATCGACCCCGATCCGATCCCGGACGATCCGCTCGACGATCCCCACGAACCACCGGAAGGTGATCCACCTGCCGCGCCGCCGCCGTTGCACGCATCGCAACGGCGGGTGCCGTGCATCGGGCTAAGGGACGCGCCGCCGCCGTTACGTTGCTGATCGACCGCAGCGGCTCGATGTCCGGCCGCAAGATCGAACTCGCGCGGCTGTGCGCGAGCGCGCGGTGCGATGCGCTGACGCAGTTGTCGTTCGATTGCGAAGTGCTCGGCTACTGCCCGCTCGAATCCACGCCGATGAAGCAGCTCTACGAGCGGCAACGCGGCCGGTGCGGATTTACGGCGGCACAACCGCTTCGTCGAGCGGCTCGATCTGAAGGTCTACAAGCGCTTCGGCGCGACCGACCTGAGCGGCATCGCCGACATCGACTGCGGGCACGAGAACCCGGACGGCGAAGCGCTCGCCTGGGCCGCGACGCGCCTCGCCGTCATCCGGCCGGGCGCCGCATCCTGATGGTGTTTCCCGACGGCTATCCGTCGACCAGCGACGGCGACCCGCAGGTGTTGCGCAGCGACCTGCGCGAACGTGTCGCGGCGATCGCGAAGCGCGGCATCGAACTAGTGGGGATCGGCGTGCTAACCGATGCGGTCGACGACTTCTATCCGCGCAACATGGTGGTGAGCCGCCTCGCCGAATTGCCGTCGACGGTGTTCTCGGTGCTCGGTTCGATGCTGCTCACTCGTTGAGCATGGGTTGAATGCAGCGACGCGGTGCTACGGGGTTGCCGCCCGCATCGTCGCGATCGGAGTCAGGAATTCCGATACGCCGGTCAGGATGATCTGCACGCCGATGCACAGCAGCAGGAAAGCCGACACCCGCAATGCGACCTTGGTGCCCTCGACGCCGAGATAGCGCGCCAACACGGTCGCGCGGCTATAGATCAGATATACGCAGACAGCCACCGCGAACGTGATCGCGACCGACGCGATGCTCGACATCACGAATGCCGACAGCTTGTGCGTGCGATTCGCGGACAGCGCGATCGCGGTCGCGATCGAGCCGGGCCCGGTGGTCAACGGCACGGTGAGTGGAAAGAACGCACGGGCCTTCGCGGTCTCGGCATCGACGCGCTTCACGTCCGTCTGCTCGGCCGGCGTGTCGGGCGCATTGAGCATCTGCCAGCCGCCGACGGCGAGCGCGAGCCCCCCGCCGATGCGCAACGCCTCCATCGAGATACCGAAGAAGTGCAGGATCGGCGTGCCGATGAAGAACGCTACCAGCAGCACGCAGGCAGCGTTGATCGCAACCTTGCGGGCAAGCGCGTCGCGCTCGTCGAGCGTCAACGATGCGGTCCGATCCAAAAAAACGAATGCGCCGCCGAACGGATTGATGATGCTGATCATGCCGATGAAGCCAAACATAATGTCCGAGATCAGACTTTCGACCATGTGCGTGTCCGTGTGTCTACTTGTGCGGGTTCGCGCATGGGCGCGCTGGCGGTCATGAAGCCGGCACGCATCGCGCGGTCCGGAAAATGCTGCAATGCTCGCAGATCATATCGCGGCGCGCCAGTCGCCCTGCAAAAAAGCCGCGCGATACCTGGCACGTCACGTCGCGTCGCGCTTTGCAGCGCAGCAATCGGTGCGGGAAAGATGAAATTGCAACGGTCGGAACCCTCACATTTATTTTGACCGACTTTACGGGAGCGAAGTATCAGGCATACAGTCTTCAGCGAAGCCGGAATTTCAACGACACATAACTACTAGTTCGAGGAGTTGCCCGCATGCTTCTTCGTATACTTGCCGCGTTGCCGTTCATCGGCATTCTGGTCGGCGTTACGTTTGTCAATCGGGTCGAGCCCATCGTGCTCGGCATGCCGTTCGTGCTGGCCTGGATCGTCATGTGGGTGGTGTTGAGCGCGATCATCATGGCAATCGTCTACAACCTCGATCCGTCCAACCGGCGCGTCGCCACCAATGGCGAGGAGGTTCGCCCATGAGCGCACTCGTCATCATCGCCGCCGTTACGCTATTCGCGCTGTTCCTCGGCGTGCGCGCAAGGCGCGGCCACGACATGAGCCTCGAGCAATGGAGCGTGGGCGGCCGCAGTTTCGGCACCGCATTCGTGTTCCTGCTGATGGCCGGCGAAATCTACACGACCTTCACGTTCCTCGGCGGCAGCGGCTTTGCGTACGGCAAGGGCGCGCCCGTCTACTACATCCTCGCGTACGGCACGCTCGCGTACATCCTGTCGTACTGGATGCTGCCGCCGATCTGGCGCTATGCGAAAACGCACCGCCTCGTGTCGCAGCCGCACTTCTTCACGCGCAAATACGAGAGCCCGGCGCTCGGCACGCTGGTCGCGCTGGTCGGTGCGGCCGCGCTGATTCCGTATCTGGTGCTGCAGTTGAAGGGTCTCGGCATCATCGTCGCGACCGCGTCGTACGGCGTGATCTCGTCGACGGCGGCGATCTGGATCGGCGCGATCGTCGTGACCTCTTACGTGATCGTGTCGGGCGTGCGCGGCTCCGCGTGGAACTCGGTCGTCAAGGACCTGCTGATTCTCGCGATCGTGCTGTTCCTCGGCATCTATCTGCCGCTGCATTACTACGGCGGTTTCGCCGCGATGTTCCGCACCATCGACGCCGCCCGTCCGGGCTTCCTGACCTTCCCGGCGCACGGTTCGAGCGTCGTGTGGTTCCAGTCGACGGTGCTGTTGACCGCGCTCGGCTTCTTCATGTGGCCGCATACGTTCGGTTCGATCTTCACCGCGAAGGACGAGCGGATCTTCCGCCGCAACGCCGCGATTCTGCCGCTCTATCAGCTGATCCTGCTGTTCGTGTTCTTCGTCGGCTTCGCGGCGACGCTGCGCGTGCCGGGCCTGAAGGGCGCCGACATCGACCTGTCGCTGTTCCGCCTGTCGCTGCAGACGTTCGATCCGTGGTTCGTCGGCGTGATCGGTGCGGCCGGTATCCTGACCGCGCTGGTGCCCGGCTCGATGATCCTGACCTCGGCCTCGACGCTGCTCGCCAACGACGTCTATCGCGGCATGGTGAACCGCAACGCGTCGGATGCGTCGGTCGCGATGATCGCTCGTGTTCTGGTGCCGGTCGTGGCGCTGGTCGCGGTCTTCTTCACGCTGAACGGTGGCGAAACCATCGTCGCGCTGCTGCTGATGGGCTACAGCTTCGTTACGCAACTGTTCCCGGCCGTGATCTGCAGCCTGTTCCCGCACAACCGCGCGACCCGGCAAGGCGCGTTCTGCGGCATCGTCGCGGGTGTCGCGGTGGTCACACTGACCACTACGCTGCACTGGAGCGTTGGGCAGCTGATGCCGTTCCTGCCGGAGGCGCTGAAGGACGTCAACATCGGCTTTCTCGCGCTTGCCGTGAACGTGATCGTGTTCGTGATCGTCAGCGCGGTGACGCAGCCGAGCGCGGCCGAGCAGGAGAAGCACGCGTCGGCGCATTGAAAGATAGCTACGCCTGATGCATCTGAAGGGGCTGTTCGCTTCGGCGACAGCCCCTTATTCTTTCGGTTCACGGTTCGACCGCTCATCCCTCGATCCCCGGAGCCCCGACATGTCCTACGTTCTCTACTACTCGCCCGGCGCGGCCAGCATGCCCGTGCATTGGATGCTGCTCGAAATGGGCGTGCCGTTCGAAGCGCGCCTCGTCGATATCGACGCGGGCCAGCAGCACGATCCCGAGTATCTGCGCTTGAACCCGGCTGGACGCGTGCCGACGCTGGTCGTCGATGGCGTGCCCCGGCATGAATCGGCCGCGCTGCTGATGCTGCTCGCCGAGCGTCACGCCGACGCCGGGCTCGCGCCCGCGCCCGGTACGCCCGCACGCGGCGAATGGCTCGAATGGATGATCTACCTCGCGAACACGCTGCTGCCCGCGATGCGCGACTGGTTCTACGCCGCAAGCGACGGCGACCCGGCCGGCGCCGACGCGGTGCGCGCGCTCGCGCAACGCCGCATCGAAGCAGCGTGCGCGCGGCTCGACGCGCATTTCGCCGGTGGCCACGCGTACCTCGCCGGCGACAAGCTCAGCACCGCCGATCTGCTCGCGCTCGTGCTGATGCGCTGGACCCGCAACATGCCCCACCCGGCGACGGTGGGCTGGCCGCATCTCGCGGCCTACATCCGCAAGCTGCGCGCACGGCCGGCGTTCATCGAACTCAACGAGCGCGAGAAGCTGACCGAGTGGCGCAACGACGCTCAGTGACGCTCGACAGGCTCGAGCTTCACATTGCCGCTTCCCTGCCCGTCTGCGCGGCGAACGCGAAGCCGTTCTTGCCGTCGCGCTTGACCTGATACATCGCGGCATCGGCGGCGGCGATCAGACGGCGGTGATCGTCGACGTCGTCGGGATAGCTCGCGATCCCCACGCTCGCCCGCACGCGGCCGATTCCCATCTGCTCGTCGGTCTCGACCACGCAGGCCATCAGCCGGCGCGCGATCTCGGCGAGCTCGTCATCGCCGGCGAAGGTGCGCACCAGCACCGCGAACTCGTCGCCGCCAATGCGCGCGACCAGATCGCCTTTGCGCACCGACGCGCGAAAGCGCGCGGACACCGCGGCGAGGAATTCGTCGCCGGTGCGATGCCCGAACGAATCGTTGACCTGCTTGAAACCGTCGAGGTCGATATACAGCACGGCGAGGCGCTGCTCGACGGCCAGGGTCCGCGCGTTTTTGGCGGCGGCGTCGAGCGCGGCCAGCAGCTTGCGGCGGTTCGACAGGCCGGTCAGCGAATCGTGCAGCGACGCCAGCTCGAACTCGTGCGACTGCCCCGCGAGCTGGCGATTGCGCTTCGCGTACATGCCGAGCGCCGTGATCAGCATGCAGAACAGCAGCGCGGCGAGCGCGATCAGCGTGCGCGCGACGTGCGCGACCCGCAGCCGCACGTCGGCGCTCGACGCGTCGCGTTGCGCGCGCCAGTAGGCCGAGACGCTGCCCAGCACCGTCGCGACGGCTTCGGGCGTCGCCTGGGTCGGTGACATCGACGGAATGGGCGGCGCTGGCGACGGACTCGCGTTGACGAGCGCCGCGAGCGACGCGAAACGCCGCGCGAGTTCTGCGCGCGCCGCCTCATAGGCCGGCACGAACGACGCGTCGTGACTCGCCGGAGTGTCGGCCATGCGCTTCCACGCGGCCAACTGTTCGCGCGCGCTGTCGACGCGCTCGGCGGCTTCGAGCACGAGGCCCGCGTACTCCTGCTTCAGCTGATCGGAAAACACCGTGCGGATCTGGATCGCCACATACAGCAGGCCGAACAGCAGACACAACAGCGCGGCCACGGCGACGCTCGCGGGCCCCGGCCGGAAGCGCCACACCGGCCCGCGCGCGTGTGCGGCGCCGCGCAGCCCGGCTTGCCCTGCTGACCCGGCGACCGCGTGCTCAGGGATGGGAGTACGGATCTTGTTGCTGTCGGCCGTTGTCATGTTGACGATAGCTCACGCGTCGAAAGAACTGTCCGATCCGCGCAAACAGACCGCCCCTGTGCTGCGACGACGCGCGCCGCTCCTGCTGCGCGACGCGCGTTTCTTTCGCGTCGTGACCGCCCGCGGGCTTCGCGGTCGAATTGGCGACGTGCCGCGTCGAGCGCGGCGGTGGCGTGGGAACAATCGGGGCCGTGGGTGGATGGGTCGACAGATCCGCCGACAGGTCCGCCGATGTATCGACCGGCGTATCGGCCAGCGCGGCGGTGAGATTCGGCTCAGGCGTACTCGGGTGGATCTGACCGGACCACACGGCCGGGTTGGTGTCCTCGAAGCCGCCGTTCGCGCCGGCCGTTGCGAGCGCGACGTCTGAGGCGGTGGCTTGCGTGGCCGACTGCGCGATGGAGGGCGTGGCGGCCTCCTGCGGCGCGTGCGCGACGGCCACCGTCGGCACCGCGGGCGCCGACGAACCGAGCGCCTGGCGTGCGCCCGCAATGGCATCCGCGTAGGTCTGCTGATCCTGGTTGAACCAGACGCCGTAGGCGACGGTGCCCATCACGCCGAAGGTCAGCGCACCGGCCGCCGCGAGGCACAGCGCGAGGCGGCCGAAGCGCGGCGGCGGCACGCCCGATTCGTCGGTGCCGTCGGGTTCGAAGGAGGAACGGCCGTCCGTTGTGGAATCACGCAAGTCGGTATCGTCGGGATCGGTAGCCATCGCAATACGCTCCGGGTATGCCACTTCCTGCTGACAAGCTGGCGCACTGACGAGTCGCCGCGTAAGCCGCGCTCGCTGGCTGCCGCCGCACGCAATGCTCAATGAATGTAATCCTGTCGCGAACGGCCGACAACACAGCAGCGTTGCGTTTCCGCCTCGCTTCCAGGGTGCATCAGACGACGCCGCCAGACACCGCATGAGTTGGCAAAAAAGCGTGCAAATTTGGTAAAAACTCCCACCTCGCTAACAGCGACTCAGCCAGCCGCGCGCCTGCCGTCACCGCGACGCCCGATGCGACGCGGGTTCCGCGAAACGCGCCAACGCGGTCGCCGTTTCGCACGCAACATCCGGGCCTGATGGCGCACCGATGCCCGACACCCGGAGCATCGCTTGAAACCCGCGTGGGAGTAAGCGCCGCGCGCCTTGAGCAGTATCCCGCGAACCTGGTACCGTGCGAATTCCCGAAACCGTCCGCGCGTGGTGGTAAGGTCACCTGCGCATGTCGCGAACGCGCGCCGTGCCGCACGGTGCCCGGCCCTACGTCATCGGTCAGCATAAAAATCATGTCGAACAGGTATCAGCACAAACCCCTCACGCCGTGGCACCGCGCGCTCGCGCGCTTCTCTCTTTCGGAAACCGCCAAATACACGAAGCTGACGCTCGGCCTGTGGATCGGTTTCGGCATCCCGTACCTGCTCGGTTTTCCCGACGCGGCCGTGCCGCTCGCCGGTTCGACGATGCTGACGCTGGCGCTCGGTAGCTCGATTTCGGCGGCGCGAAGCTACTTCTACAAGCGGGTGTTTTCCAACGTGGTGGCGATGCCGATCGGCACGCTGCTGATCTGGCTGACCGCGCCGCACCTGTGGATGGGCGCGGCGCTGCTGCCGCTCGTGATCTTCAGCATCGTCGCGCTGCGGCCGTCACTGTTCCAGATGACCAGCATTACGGTGCCGATCACGCTCGTGCTGTATACCGGCGAACATCTGCCACTGCTCGAACAGCGTCTGATTGGCGTGGTGCTGGGCATGTTCCTCGGCTTCGTGATCCAGCAGATCGCGTTTCCGCCCGATCACGGCTACTGGGCGAATACGCTCGTCAACGACGGCAACGAACAGGCCACCGACGTCGTCGCGCAACTGGCCGCAGGTCAGCTCGACAAAGCGCAGATCAAGCCGGCGGCCTCGAAGCTGCGCACACTGAGCACGAACCTGAAGCAGGCGCACCTGCTGCTGAAGACCGACCTCGAGCAGGCGTGGGTGTCGCCGCATCTGAAGCGCAACGCGGCAAGGCTGCCGGTGTTCGCGTGCTATCAGGAGACTTTCGATTCGCTGGTCAATTTTCTCGAAACGATGGACACGTTTCACGATCAGTTCGCCGCGCTCGATGCCGCGTGGCGCGAAATGTTTCTCGCGCGGCTCGCGCGCCTCGTCAACGCTCACCGGCAGTTGGCCGAGGCGGCGGACCTGCGCGTCGAGCGTCCGCCGCTCGGCGCCCCGCCTCTGCATATGGAGGACCTGCGTCAGCTGACCGAGGACCTGCCTGCGTCGAACGTGTTTACGCGCGTGTACCTCGGGCATCTGACCGGCTATGGGATTCTGCTATGCCGGTTGAGCGAGCTGCATACCGCGTGAGCGGCGCGGGTTGTCCGATTCACCGCTCATTGCACGGCTCATTGCACGGCTCATTGCACGGTAATGGTGGCCCGCATGTTCGGATGGATGCCGCAGAAGATCTTGTACACGCCCGGTTTATCGAACTTGAATTGATAGGTATCGTCCTGATCGAGTGCGGCCGAGCGGAACAGGCCCGCATCGTTGACCACCGTGTGCGGCTCGCCGTCGAGATTTTTCCATGTGACCGTCGTGCCCGCCTTGACGGTCAGCTCCGTCGGCGTGAAATTAAAGTTCTTCATGAACATCGCGTTAGGCGTCGACGCAACGGTCTGTGGCTGCGCCGCCTTCATCGGCATCTGCATCGGCATCGGCATGGTGGTTTGCGCGAAGCCGAGCCCCGCCGACATCGCCAGAATCGCGGCACTGCCGAGCGCAACTGCGAGTGCCCGGCCCTTCAGGTTGGTTGGCATCATTGATCTCCTCGAGCTTAAAAGTAGCGCGTGCCGTCAGGCGAGCGTCGTGTCGTCGAGCGTCGCCTTCAGCGGATGACGCGCGATGCTGACGCTCGTCACGCCGAGCATCTTCGGCAACTGGTCGCTCGCGACCTTCAGCGGCCCCGGGCCTTCGCCCTGGCCGGCGGTCGGTTGCGGATAGGCGGTCGAGCGGGCGGTATGGAACGTCACGTTGCCTTCGACCTTCGTCACGATCTGATGAATGTGACCGTTCAGCACCGTCACCGAACCGAAGCGCTTCAGATAGTCCATCGCCTGTCCCGCGTCACCCGTGCCCCAACCCCACGGCTCGTAGATCGTCCACATCGGCATATGCGCGAACACGACGACCGGGGTGCTCGACGCGCGGCCTTTCAGATCGTTTTCGAGCCATTCGAGCTGCTCGCCGCCGAGACCGCCGAGGCCGTTCGGCTTGAAATTCATCACGTTGACGAGGCCGACGAAATGCACGCCCTGGTGATCGAAGCTGTAATAGCCGCGGTTATCCGACGCCTTGCCGAAGCGGCTGAAGTACTCGGTGCCGGGGCCATCGGTGACGTCATGCTCGCCGGGGACCGTGTGCAGCTCGGTGATCTTCAGTCCCGACATCAACTGCGCGGCCAGATCGAATTCCGCGGGCTTCGACAGGTGCGTGATATCGCCGGTGTGAATCGCGAGCGGCGGCCGCGACGGCATCGCGTTGACGTAATCGATCGTCTGTTTCAACGTGCCCGCCACGTCGGGATTCGCTTCCTTGTTGAAGCCGATATGCGTGTCGCTGATCTGCAGGAAAAGCGGCGTGCCCGCCGCTGGCGTCGCGGTCTTCGCGTCGGCCGCGAGCGCGAGTTCGACCGGCGTCAGCACACCGCCCGACAGCATGAACACGGTGCCCAGGCCACCGAACGCAAGACACTTCAGCGCGCCGCGACGCGCCGGATCGAATGAATGTTGTGACGACATGATGACCTCACGATAGGGATTCGTCGAACCGAACCCGGTTCGTGAGGCATGACTGTCGGGTGGCGGGTTTTATTCCCGCGTCGTGCGGCGTTTGTGGGAGGCGGCGCGTGTATGCGAACAGAAAGCGGCCAGTAAACGCCGTGACGGATTACACATTGGATTGAACATTACGTCAGCCGCCGACCGCCGCGATGATCCGCGCGCGCATCGCTGCGTCGGGCAGCGGTCCCGATCCCGCGCGCACGTTGTCCGCCATGTATTGCGGCCGCCCGGTGCCGGGAATCACGACCGTCACCGCCGGCTGCGCGAGCACGAATTTCAACAGGACCTGCGCCCAGCTCGTGCAGCCGATTTCGGCGGCCCATGCGGGCAACGGCGTTTTCATCACACGCGCGAGCAATCCACCGCCGCCGAACGGCTGGTTGATCACGACGCCGATGCCGAGTTCGGCCGCGAGCGGCAGGATGCGTTGCTCGGCCGCGCGACCGTCGGCGGCGTAGTTGATCTGCACGAAGTCGGGCTTCTCGCTGCGCATCACCGCCGCGACCTGGTCGAACGCGCTCGATGTGTAATGCGTGATGCCGAGATAGCGAATCCGGCCGCGCGCCTTCCAGTCGCGCAACGTCGCGAGCTGCGTGCGCCAGTCGAGCAGATTGTGGATCTGCATCAGATCGACATGCGGCTGCTGAAAACGCCGCAGCGATTCCTCCATCTGCGCGATGCCGGCTTCGCGTCCCTCGGTCCAGACTTTGGTGGCGACGAAGGCCTTGCGATGCGCGTCGAGCTGCGTGAGCAGCGCACCCGCGACCGCTTCCGACGAACCGTACATCGGCGATGAATCGATCACCGAGCCGCCCGCTTCGAACAGGATGCGCAGCACGTCGGCGAGTTGCGCACGCGCGGCGTCATCGTCGCCGACGTCGAAGGTGCGCCACGTGCCGCAGCCGATCACGGGCAGCGCTTCGCCGGTGGACGGGATCGCGCGGCGGTTCATGCGGGGTAAGGTGGTATCGGGTTGCGCCGGTTTGTTGGTTTGCCCGGACGTGATGCGCGACAACGCGAGTGTTGCCGGTAATCCGAGCGCCGCGCGCAGAAGGCGGCGGCGGTGAGCGTGGTTGGGAGAAAGTGCCATAGCGGATACGGTGCCATCGTGCATGGGAGTTCGATCGTCATCGCAGCGGCTAAAGCACACCCCGCCTCGCGAATTCGACAGCCAGACCATCCGCATCGACGAACCGGTAGCCCTGCAAACCAGCCGCGAGCGCGCCGTCCACGTTGGCCTCGCTGTCGTCGATGAACAGCGTCTCCGTTGCGGCCGCGCCGAGCCGTTCGACGCAGCGCAGATAGGTTTGCGTGGCGGGCTTCGCCGCGCCGAACGCCGCCGACGAATAGACGTGCGCCCCGAACAGCCGCGCCACGGGCGGATTCAGATAAGCGATGTGATCGGTCAGCAGGCGGCAGTTGTTCGTCAGTATCGCGATGCGGCAACGCTGCGACGCGCGCGACGCCAGCGCGAGCGCCGTTTCGTTTGGTGTGATCGACGCGAGCCGTGCGTCGAGCCATTCGGCGCGGCTCACCGGATAACCGAGCAGCGCGCCGAGTTCGCGCAGATATTGGTCGTCGCCGATTTCGCCGCCATCGGCGCGCGCCTCGAGTCCCGAGCCCCAGATCGCATGACGCACGGTCTCTTCCGTGCAGCCCGCGATCGCCGCGAGACGCTCGACACGCGCGGCGCGGTCGTAGTGCGACAGCACACCTTCCAGGTCGAACAGAAGCAGCGTGACGGGTGCGCTCATGCTGTCGGTCTCGCGGGTTGAATATTGAGCCATACACCATGCGCCCTTTGCGCGTTACGCTCCGGGCCTAACGTGTTTTCTGCCGCAACGGCCTGAAGAACTTCCGAATCTCGGCCGCCAGCAAGTCAGGCTTTTCCATCGCCGCGAAGTGCCCGCCGGCCGGCATTTCGCTCCACTGCACGACGTTGAAGGTTCGTTCGAGCCAACTGCGCGGCGGATGATTGATCTCCTTCGGAAACAGCGCGAAGCCGACTGGCGTGTCGATGCGCTCGCCGTCGGAGAAACGCATCGGCTGCAGGCGGTTTTCCCAATACATCTGCATCGCCGGGCCGATGCACTGCGTGAACCAGTACAGCGAGATATTGGTCAGCAGCTCGTCCTGCGAGAACACGCTTTCGACGTCGCCGTCGCAATCGCTCCACGCGCGAAACTTTTCGCCGATCCATGCGGCGAGCCCCACCGGCGAATCGTTCAGCGACGCGGCGACGGTCAGCGGTTTGGTGCTGTGCTGATGCGCGTAGCCGCCTTCGAGTGCGGCCCAGTCGTTCTTCTCGCGCAGATAGTCCCGCTCGGCCGGGGTCAGCTCCCGCTGCGCCGCGCCGATCGCCGGCTCGTAAGAACTCGGCAGGAAGTTCAGGTGGATGCCGTCGACCACCCGCGGATGATGCGCGGCCAACGCGATCGATACGCCCGCGCCAAGATCGCCGCCCTGCGCGCCGAAGCGCTCGTAGCCGAGCCCGCGCATCAGCGACACCCACAGGTCCGCGACCTGGAACGCGGACATGCCGGCCTGCGCGGGCGCAGGCGAAAACGCGAAGCCCGGCAGCGACGGCGCGACGACGTCGAAGGCGTCGGCGGGATCGGCGCCGAACGCGGCCGGGTCGCACAACTGATCGAGCAGCGCGTGAAACTCGAAGAACGAACCGGGCCACCCATGCGTGATCACGAGCGGATAAGCCTGGAAGCCCGGCGTAACGCTCGCGGCGCGCCGATGCGCGAAGTGCACGGTCTGGCCGTTCACGTCGGCGAGAAATTGCGGCAACTGGTTCAACTTGCGTTCGGCCGCGCGCCAGTCGAATTGCCCGGCCCAATAGGTCACGAGTTCGCGCAGCCAGGCCGGGTCGACGCCCTGCTGCCATGCGGGCGCGGGCGTCGCGGGCGCCCAGCGGGTGGCACGGATGCCGCGGCGCAGATCGTCGATGTCCTGATCGGCGATCGCAATTTCAAACGGGTCGATCTGCATGGCGGGGCGTCCTGGGTCGGTTGGCGGCTCCCCGTCATCGTACGCGCGTCGAATGAAAGCCGGATAATGGGCGTCCTTTCCATCCGATTCATTGACCGACCCACAGGAGATTGACGCGATGTCCGCTTACGAATCCAAGGTGCCGCGAGTGCTGCTGACGAACGACGACGGTATCGACGCGCCCGGCCTCGCCGTGCTCGAAGCGGTCGCCGCCGAGCTCGCGCACGAAGTCTGGGTGGTCGCGCCCGAGCACGATCAGAGCGGTACGTCGCATTCGATCAGCCTGCATTCGCCGCTGCGCGTGAGCCGCCAGGGCGAACGCCGTTTCGGCGTGACCGGCACGCCCGGCGATTGCGTCGTGATGGGCGTGCGTCATCTGATGCGCGAGGCGCCGCCGTCGCTGGTGCTGTCCGGCGTCAATCGCGGCGGCAACCTCGGCATCGAAACGATGTTCTCGGGCACGGTCGGCGCGGCGATGACGGGTCTGCTGCTCGGGCTGCCGTCGTTCGCACTGAGCCAGGTGTTCACCGACCGCGAGCGCGTGCGCTGGGACACCGCGCGCACGCTCGCGCCCGGCGTAATCCGTCAGTTGCTCGCGATCGAGCATGCGGCGCCGACCTGCCTGAACATCAACTTCCCGGACGTCGACGCCGCCGACGCCGGTCCGCTGACGCCGACGCGCCAGGGCGTCGGGCTCGTCAGGGACATCGAGGTGCTGCCGGAAGTCGATCCGCGCGGCATCGCGTATCACTGGCTGCGCTTCGATCGCGGCCCGCGCGAAAACGATGCCGACAGCGAAACAGCTACGGTGGCGGCGGGTCGCGTATCGGTCACGCCGCTTGCGTTCGATCGCACCGACGAAGCCACCTTCGCGCGGCTCGCCGCGTCGTTGATCTAACGGTTGGCCGGGACGCGGCGCGACGCCTTTTCAATGCGCCCCTGGTCCCAGGGGTCCGGGTCTGCCGAACGCGGGCATCGTCCCGTTCTCGCGCGCGCGCACGAGTTCGGCCTCGACCTCGGCGCGGGTTTTGGGGCCGCTGTTGGCAACCGCTTGAGTTGCGGCCTGGCTGCTCTGCCCCGCGCGCGGCATCGACCATGCCGATTCGACGCCTTGCGTTGCATATTGCGCCTCCGGCACCGCGCTAGCCACTTTCTTCCCAGAGCGCTCGGCAGTGGAACTTTTCCGGTGGCTGCCGCCCCGCGCATGATTACCCGATGCCGTTCCAACGCTTTGCGCTGAGCGCGGTTTCGTCGGGGGACCCGACGCAACGCGGCTATGGTGTGCGTGCCCGGTCTTTGCCGCCGGCGGCGCCTGGGTCCGGTTCGAAGCGACCGCAGGCTGCGGCGGCAAACTCGTCGGCTGCGGCTGCGGCTGTACCTGCGGTTGCGGCTTGTTCGACTCCCGCGCGAACTGCAGCGCCGCGATGGCCAGAGCGTCGCCCGCCTGCGCTCCGATCGACGCGGCCGGTTTAGACCGCAACGCAGTCACGTCGTCGCGCAGCGCATGGTGCCGCGTTGCCGCCGCGCCGCCCGGACCTTCGCTCAGTCCCGCCGCCGCGTCCGTTGCGCTGGTGCCCCGTCCGCCATTGGCGACGAGGCTGACGTCCTGGCCGGACGACCAGTCGTTGTCGAGCTGCGATACGTAGGCCCCAATCGTCACCGCGCCGAAGACGAGGCCCGTCAACACGATCATTCTCGGTTCGCTATACAAGGCACGCTCTCCATTCCGACAGATCCACGACCCTTTAGTCAGTGTGGGCGATCCGAATCAGAGTGTTTTCCTTTTAGACCCAACCACTGACGAATCGGCGGATCTGGTCGTGGATGTGTCCGAAACTGACAGGTATTCTTCTGTTCTAACGGGCCCTTTAATCGGAGTCTCAAAGCAACTTTTCCAGCGCCCTTCGCGACCCTGTTTTCGGCGCGACGCGAAGACGTCTCAGACGAGCGGCCCCTCTTCAGGCTTGCGGCGCATCGCGACGGCAACCGAACTGCCGACGATCAACGCGATACCGAGCATCGATATCCCACCGATCGTCTCGCCCCACACCAGGTAGCCGAACAGCGCGGCCCACACGATGCTCGTGTAGTTGTACGGCGCGAGCGCGCCCGCATCGGCATCGCGAAACGCCATCGTCATCAGCAACTGTCCCGCCGTCGCGAGCGCGCCGAGCAGCGCCATGATCGCGAGCGCGTCGAACGACGGTGTGCGCCACGCGAAGATCAGCGAGGCGCCCATCACCGCAGTGCCGACCAGCGTGAAGTACAGCACCGTCGTCCCCGAATCGTCGCTGGCCTTGATGCGCTTGATCTGGATGATCGACAGAGCACCGCACAACGCACTCGCGATCAGCAGCGCCGGGCCGAGCCAGCTGGAATGCGAGCCGTCCGGACGCACCACCAGCAGCATGCCGGCGAAACCGACCGCCGCGGCCAGCGCGTCGCGCGGCTTCAGCGTTTCGTGCAACAGCAGTGGCGCCAGCACGATCACGAGCAAGGTCTCCGAATAGACGATCGCGACCGCCTCGCTGAGCGGCATATACGGCAACCCGGCAAAGAACAGACCCGATGAGCCGAGCAGCGTCAGCGCGCGCACGGTCTGCCCGCGCACGTCCAGTTGCCGCAAGCGCGTGGCGAGCGGTTTGCCGCGCAGGCACATCGCGACGGCCGGGAACAGACCGAACAGCATGCGGAAGAACGTGACCTCGTTGGCCGGATAGGCAAGCGCGAGCGATTTCGCCAACGCATCGACGAGCGCGAAGCAAAGCATCGACACGAGGATCAGCGCGACGCTGCGCAACGGTACGGCGCTCGGGCGGACAGCGGCGACAGGCGGCATGGACGGTTCGGTGAACGTGATTGATGGGAAACAGGATTATGCCCGCGCTCGCGCGCGCTCTCGCGCTTACGCCGCGCGACCCACTCGACCCGCGCATCGTCTTCTGGGCGCCGATGAACGAGCCGGGCTGCAGCGGTAACGGTTCATTGCAGAACACGCGCGCGGTGATGATGAACGATGCGCCGGGCGGCGCAGTGGGATCAAAGCCGCGCCGCAAGCGCCGGCCAACTCCAAAAAGCAAACGCGGCGCAGCGGAAAAATCCGTTGCGCCGCGTTCGTTTTATGCAAGCCTTTTAGCAAGTTCGGGCAGTTAATTTCTCAAACAAAAAGCCCGCCTTAAATGCCGCTTCATCCCGCATAAATTTCCGGATTGTCCGCAAGCGGCAAAAAATTACCGGTCTGCCCATCGAGCGCGAGCATTTCGCCGCTTTCGATATTGAAGATCCAGCCATGCAGCCGCAGCGTCTTGTTCACGAGCCCGACCGCCACCGACGGATGCGTGCGGATATTGGCAAGCTGCGCGATCACGTTGTCCTTGACCAGCGCCGCGAGACGCTCCGCATCCGAGCAATAGTGACGCGACGCGTTGATCGCTTTAGCCGCATCCGCGTGACGCAGCCAGCTCGCTACCGCCGGCATGTGCTCCAGATTCGTGCAGGACGAGATCGCCGTCATCGCGCCGCAGTTCGAATGGCCGCAGATCACGATGTCGGTCACGCCGAGCACGGCGATCGCATATTCGACGGTCGCCGACACGCCGCCCGGCTCCGGACCGTACGACGGCACGATGTTGCCCGCGTTGCGGATCACGAACAGCGATCCCGGCTCGGTCTGCGTCAGCAGTTCCGGCACCACACGGCTGTCCGAACAGGTCACGAAGAGCGTGCTGGGATTTTGCGCGGTCGATAAACGCTTGAAGAGCGCGCTTTGCTGTGGAAAGACCTCGCGTTGAAAGCGGATCAGACCTTCGATGATTTCCTGCACGATTTTCTCCAGAGAATCGAAGAGACGGATTTAAAGTTTGCCGCGACTATACCGCAGCCTTTCAATCGTCGCGCGAATCACCGTGCTAATCGTCGGACGCTCCAGCGGCGAATTGCCAGCCTGATAATGGTGTGCCTGGACGCGCCATAAAAAAAGACCCGGCTGCCGGCAGCCGGGTCCAACTCTCTCGCTCACACGCATGAAGCAATGTGTGCGTCGATACTGTAGCCGCGCCGGCGGCGCGGATATAGTCGCCGCGGTGGAAGAGTCCTTTCCACCGCGGCGCGAATCTGTTGACCCGATACGAGCAAGCGGGCTGCTCAATCGAAGTCGCGCGTCTCGAGTTCCACGGACCGTCCCCCGTTTCGTTCGAGCACCCGCCGCGTAGCATTTTCAATGCGGGCGCGGTTCGCCTCGAACGTTCCCACCAGATCATGAGCGGACGGGGCGCCGTTGCCGAGACTGCCGTTGCCAAAATGGTCATTGAGCGCGTCGAGCGACACGCTGCACCATACGTCCTTCCCGTCCACATTGGCCTCGTAGGCGACGCGCGCAGCAGCCACCACTTCCCGCCGTCCGGTGAATTCGATCCTCATGATTGTCCTCCGTGTGTCAAAGGGAAATCCGAATACGCAACGCTCGTGCCCATACCGGCCGGCTGGCCGGCTGCGCGGGCGCGAGCACGCATTCCGCGCAAGGTGCATACTCCTGGGCGGCCGTCATGCGCGGCCGCGCCGATGTGCCGCAGCAAGGCCTCCTCCGGGCCGGCGACGCAGTCGACATACCGATACTACGCCCTTCATGTCGCGCAATACTCAATCTTCACGCCCGCTCGTGATCGCCGCCGTGATGGCCTCGATGGCGATGGTCGCGATCGAAGCGACCATCGTGTCGACCGCGATGCCGCGGGTCGTTTCGCAACTCGGCGACCTGCGTCGCGACCGGGCCGTCATGGCGAACGCATAGCACGTCGAGCGGCGCGAGTTCGGCGACTTCGACGATGGTAATGCGGGGGCGTTTTGGTTTTCAGCGTATTCGTCACGCTGCGCGATGCGCGCTTGCGCCGTGCGCCGCGCTCGCGCCGAAGCCGCCGGATTCGCCACCAGATGCCGCTGCCGCATCCTGAATTCGCTCGGCGATACACCTGTGAAATCGCGAAACGCACGCGAGAAATTTCGCGCTTTCACTGCTTCGCGCTTTCGCGTTTTGCCAGGGACCAGGGGGCCGGGCTCGCGCGCTGCGTCACATTATGATCGACGACCCACGCCGCTTTCCGACACCCGAAAGGCTTTTACGGCAGCGTCAACTGCCGTTCCCATACAGCGTCGAATCAGCGAATCCTTCGGCGGCCAGCACCTGACCGACCAGAATCAGCGCGGTGCGCTCGATCGCGCTGCCCTGCACTTTCGCGACGATATCGTCGAGCGTGCCGGTGATCTTTTCCTCGTCGGGCCAGCTCGCGCGATAGATCACCGCAATCGGACACGTGCCGCCGTAATGCGGCCGTAATTCATCGACGATGCGTGCGAGATGCCGCACGCCGAGGTGAATCGCCAGCGTCGCGCGATGCCGCGCGAGATCGGCCAGCTGCTCGCCTTCGGGCATCGACGTCTTGCTCGCGTAGCGCGTGAGGATCAGCGTCTGCGACACGCCGGGCAGCGTCAGCTCGCAGCCGAGCGCCGCCGCGCAGGCGGCCGTCGCGGTCACGCCGGGTACGATTTCGTAAGGAATGTCCAACTCGCGCAAGCGGCGGATCTGCTCGCCGATCGCACCGTACAGCGACGGATCGCCCGAATGCAGGCGCGCGACATGCTGGCCCTTCGCGTGCGCCGCCGCAAGCAGCGCGACGATCTGGTCGAGATCCAGTTCGGCGGTGTTGATCACCTGTTCGGCGCTATGACCTTCGAGCACCGCCGCCGGCACCAGCGACCCCGCATACAGAATCACCGGACAACTGCGCACGAGACGCTGCCCTTTCACCGTGATCAGTTCGGGGTCGCCCGGGCCCGCGCCGATAAAAAACACTGTCATTCAGTACTCCAGTTATTGCTCACTGAGCCGAATCCGCATGTGCCTGCGGGGGCAACGCATCGAGAAGATCGGCAACGCCGGCGAACTCGCGATCGACGTCGGGCAACACCGGCCGTCGCAGCATGATCACCGGCAAGCCGCGTTCGCGCGCAACTTCGAGCTTGGCCTCGGTCGCGGCGCCGCCGCTGTTCTTGCTGACGACGACGTCGAACCCCTGCAGCGCGAACAGCGCGCGTTCGCCGTCGAGCGTGAAGGGTCCGCGCGCCGCGAGAATGCGCGCGCGCGCGGTGTCCGGATGCGAATCGAGCACGCGCACGGTCCAGAATTGATACGGCGGAATCTCGTCGAGATGCGCGAGCGGTTCGCGTCCTAGCGTGAATAGCGGCCGCCTGAACGCCGCGAGCGCGTCGATCAGTCCGTTCCAGTCATCGACCATGCGCCAGTCGTCGCCGGCTTGCGGCTGCCACGCCGGACGCCGCAGTGCCCAGCACGGCACCTTCGCGACGCGACACGCCTCTACGGCATTCGCGCTGATCCGCGCCGCGTACGGATGCGTCGCGTCGATCACGAGGCCGATCGCTTCGCTCGCGAGGTAACGCGCCAGACCCTCGCTGCCGCCGAAACCGCCGACGCGCACCGCGCACTTCAAGTCGTCGGGCACCTTGCCGAGTCCCGCGAGACTGTACACATGCGCGGCACCGAGCTGGCGCGCGATCTTCAGCGCGTCGCCGGTGCCGCCGAGCAGCAGGACGCGCGTCATCGGGCGACTCCGACGAAGTTGCCCTGCCGGTCGATCGCGAAGATTTCGACGCTGACCTGCGGCGGCACGATATCGCGTGCAACGGCCAACGCGTGCTGACAGACGATATCGCCGAGCGGCACCTGTTGCGCGTGCGCGAGAACGAGCGCCTGCTGGCTCGTGTTGGCCGCGCGCATCGCCGCTTGCAGCGCGGCGTCGGCGCCATGCTCGGCGGCCCAGCCGGCAAGCTGTTCGAGATCGATGCTGGAGTTGCGGCTATGCAGATCGAGATGGCCGGCCGCGAGCTTGCTGAGCTTGCCGAAGCCGCCGCAAATGCTCAGACGCTCGACCGGCGCGCGCTTCACATGCTTGAGCACCGCGCCGACAAAATCGCCCATTTCGATCAGCGCGATATCGGGCAGGCCGTAGTGCGCGCGCATCGCGTCCTCGCTCGCGTTGCCGGTGCAGGCCGCCACATGCATATAGCCGTTCGCGCGCGCAACGTCGATGCCCTGATGGATCGACGCGATATACGCCGAGCACGAAAACGGCCGCACGATGCCGGTGGTGCCGAGTATCGACAGTCCGCCGACGATGCCGAGCCGCGGGTTCATCGTTTTCAGCGCGAGCGCTTCGCCGCCTTCCACGCCGATCGTCACTTCGAAGCCGCCGCGATACGCATGGCGCGCGGCGAGTTCGTCGAGGTGCTGCGTCATCATCTGGCGCGGGACCGGATTGATCGCCGGTTCGCCGACCGGCAACGTGAGCCCAGCGCGCGTGACCGTGCCGACGCCCGGCCCGGCGCGAAAGATCACACCGGACTCGGCCACGAGGCGCACGCGCGCGAACACCAGCGCGCCGTGCGTGACGTCGGGATCATCGCCGGCATCCTTGATCGTGCCGGCTTCGGCGATCCGCTCGCCGTCCATCTCGGCAAAACGGCAGAACGTGAGCCGCATCGGCACATGCTGGCCCTTCGGCAGCACGATCTCGGCGACCTCGCTGACCTCGCCCGCCAGCAGCAAACGCGCGGCCGCCAGCGAAGTCGCGGTCGCGCAACTGCCGGTCGTATAGCCGCTGCGCAGCGGCGCCGGTTGTTCGGGGGTTTCGTCGCGCATTACGAATCGGCTGACGGTTTGGCAGGTTTGGTCACGTCGAGCAGCGTGATCGGCAACGCCTGGCGCCAGGTATCGAAGCCGCCGAGCGGTTGGGCGTGCGCGAGCGCGATGCGTGTCAGCGTGCCGCCATGCTGCTCGCGCCACGCGGCGAGCACCGCCTCGCCTTGCAGTGTGACAGCGTTCGCGACGAGCCGGCCGCCGTCGCGCAGTTGCGCCCAGCAGGTGTCGAGCACGTCCGGCACCGTTACGCCACCGCCGATAAACACCGCGTGCGGCGCGGGCAGTCCCCGCAACGCGTCCGGCGCGCGGCCGGCCACGAGTTGCAGACCGGGCACACCCAGAGCATCGCGATTCTGTTCGATGAAGCGGTGCCGCGCGTCGTTCGCTTCGATCGCGATCGCGCGACAGGTGGGATGCGCGCGCATCCATTCGATTCCGATCGAACCGCTGCCCGCGCCGACGTCCCACAACAACTCGCCGGGCGCGGGCGCGAGGCGCGCGAGCGTGATGGCGCGCACGTCGCGCTTGGTCAACTGGCCGTCGTGGATAAAGACGTCGTCGGGTAAGCCACAGCTCAGCGGCAGACGCGGCGCTTGCGCCGACGCGCGGCAGTCGAGCGCGATCAGATTGAGCGCGGCCATCTCGCCGGCCGGCCATTGATCGGCACGGCCATCGACACGCCGTTCGCGTTCACCACCCAGATGTTCGAGCACGGTCATGTGAGTCGCGCCGAAACCGCGCGCATCGAGCGACGCCGCCAGCGCCGCCGGGGTGTGGCCGTCCGCGCTCAGCACGAACAGGCGCGCGCCGTCGTGCAGATGCGCATTCAGCGTGGCAAGCGGCCGGCCGACCAGCGACACGGTCGCGACATCCTGCAACGGCCAGCCGAGCCGCGCGGCCGCGAGCGACAGCGACGACGGCGCGGGCAGCACGCGCAATTCGCCGGCCGGCAACTGCCGCGCGAGCGTCGCGCCGACGCCGAACAGCATCGGGTCGCCGCTCGCGAGCACGCACACCGCATGCGGACGCTCGGCCAGCAACGGCGCGAGATCGAACGGACGCGGCCACGCGGCGCGGCGCGCGGCGAGCCGCGCAGGCAGCATCGCCAGATGGCGCTCGCCGCCGTACACGACCGACGCGCCCAGCAACGCCCGACGCGCGGGCCGCCCCAAACCCGCGAAGCCGTCGTCGCCAATGCCCACTACGGTCAGCCATGCCGGCATGCGTCCATCCTCATCAGTTGCGTCGATTCTCGAGCGATTGCACCGCGCCACATCATGCATGCGGCTGCGCGCAAGCTCGCACGACGGGTTGCGAAAGTCCGCATGATACCGCCGCCATGCGGCCCGCGGGTTCGCGGCAGAGCGCCATGCCGCCACGATCTACGGCATCCCGCGATAGCCGGGAAACAGCCGCTGCGGCCACAGCCTGAAGATATAATGGCCGCTTTCATTGCCCACGGTCAGCCCGAAGCGCTTTCGGCCGCATGGTTCACGCCGGCCTTCATCGGGCAGCATGCAGCGAGGCCGCCACCATGCCGTCGCGCGACGCTAAACCCGGTGCCCCTTTGAATCGAGCTTCGCCTTCCCCCGTTTCGTCCCACGCGGTCACGCCACCGCGGTCACCGGCATGTCCGGGGTTGCTGCGCATCGTGCCCGCGCGCGACGGCGGCATCTGCCGCATCAAACTGCCCGGCGGCGTGCTGTGCGCGGCGCAGGCCCACGCGATCGCCGATGCGAGCACACGGCACGCGAGCGGCGTCGCCGAGTTGACCAATCGCGCGAATCTGCAATTGCGAGGCGTGCGTAGCGGACACGAAGCTGCGTTGAGCGCGGCGCTGATCGGCGCGGGACTCGGACCGGCCGCCGCTAACGACCCGCACACTACCGATCCCACCGCGCTCACTTACGCCGACGACATCCGCAACGTGATGATCAGCCCCGCCGCCGGCCGCGATCCGCACGCGCTGATCGACACGACGCCGCTGTGCGCAGAACTGCTCACGCTGCTGCAAAGCGATGCGCGCTTCGCCGCGTTGTCGCCGAAATTCGCGCTGCTGCTCGACGGCGGCGAACGACTCGCGCGAGTCGATCATCCGCACGACGTGTGGCTCGCGGCGTCGGCTGACGAAGAAGGCGTGCGCTTCGTGTTCGGCCTCGCGGGGTGCCCGGACTCGACCGGCGAAAACGCGAACGCGGGCGACCATCGCGATGCCAACGGCACGGGCGCGCTCGCGGCCGTGCCGCCGTCGCGCGTGCCAGCGCTCGTGCGCGCGTTGCTGCACACGTTCCTCGGCCTCGCCCCAGCCGACGCGACCCGCATGCGCGATCTGCTCGCCACGCATGCCGCCGATGCGCTGCTGCAGCACGCGCAACGCTTCGTCGATTTCCCGCTCGCGCGCGACGCATCGCTGCGCCACTGGCAACGCCACCTTCCCGCCGACGCGTCGCTGCGGCTCGGCGCGCATGCACAGCGCGGCGACGGCACGTGGCACGTCGGCGGCCAGCCACCGCTCGGCCGTCTCGATGCGGCCACGCTGAACGGCCTTGCCGCGCTCGCGCAGCAACACGGCAACGGCATGCTGCACGCAACGCCATGGCAAAGCGTGCTGCTGCCCGACATCGCGACCAACGCCGTACCCGCCGTGCTCGCGAAGCTGAGCGCACTCGGCCTCGCCTGCGATCCCGCGCAGGCCATCACGCATCTGATCGCCTGTGCCGGTTCGGCCGGCTGCGCGAAGGGCCTCGCCGACACCAAGACCGACGCGCTGCAACTCGCCGAGCGCTTACCCGCCGGCATCGACGTGCATTTGACCGGCTGCCCGCGCTCGTGCGCGGCCGCGCATCGCGCGCCCTATACGCTGCTCGCCGCCGCGCCCGGCCGCTACGACCTTTATCGACGCGACGACGAGCGCCCCGGTTTCGGCCAATGCGTCGCGCCCCAACTGACGATCGACGAGGCCGCCGCGCTGCTCGCGCGCCTCGCCCGGAGTACTCCCCATGCTTGATTACATTCGCGACGGTCAGGAGATCTATCGCCAATCGTTCGCGACGATCCGCGCGGAGGCCGACCTCGCGCGTATCCCCGCCGACCTCGAAAAGCTCGCGGTGCGCGTGATCCACGCGTGCGGCATGGTCGACGTGATCGACGACCTCGCGTTCTCCGACGGCGCCGGCAGCGCGGGCCGCAGCGCGCTCGCGCAAGGCGCGCCGATCCTGTGCGATGCGGGCATGGTCGCGCAAGGCATCACGCGCGCGCGGCTGGCCGCGAACAACGAAGTGATCTGCACGCTGACGCACCCGGACGTGCCCGCGATGGCGCGCGACATCGGCAATACGCGCTCGGCCGCCGCGCTCGAATTGTGGCGTCCGCACCTGGCGGGCAGCGTCGTCGTGATCGGCAATGCGCCGACCGCGCTGTTCCATCTGCTCGACATGCTCGATGCCGGCGCGCCGAAGCCCGCGCTGATTCTCGGCTTTCCGGTTGGCTTCGTCGGCGCGGCGGAATCGAAAGCGGCACTCGCGGAAAACAGCCGCGGCGTTCCCTATGTGGTCGTGCACGGACGGCGCGGCGGCAGCGCGATGGCCGCCGCCGCGGTCAACGCGCTTGCGACGGAGGTCGAATAAATGACGAGCCAGATAACGAGTCGCGGACGGCTGTACGGTATCGGTGTCGGTCCCGGTGACCCGGAATTGCTGACGTTGAAGGCGCTGCGGCTGCTGAAAGCGGCGCCGGTGGTCGCGTATTTCGTCGCGAAGGGCAAGAAGGGCAACGCGTTCGGCATCATCGAGGCGCATCTGCACGACGCGCAGCAGCATCTGCCGCTCGTCTATCCGGTCACGACCGAAGCGCTCGAACCGCCGCTGTCGTATGAAGCGATCATCGCGGACTTCTACGACACCGCCGCCGAAGTCGTCGCGGGCCATCTCGACGCGGGCCGCGACGTCGCCGTGGTTTGCGAAGGCGATCCGTTCTTCTACGGCTCGTACATGTATCTGCACGACCGGCTCGCGGCGCGCTACGACAGTGAGGTGGTGCCCGGCGTGTGCTCGATGCTCGGCGGCGCGGCGGTGCTCGGCGCGCCGCTCGTGTATCGCAATCAGAGCTTGTCGGTGCTGTCGGGCGTGCTGCCCGAAGATGAATTGCGCCGCCGCCTGGCCGATGCCGACGCGGCGGTCATCATGAAACTCGGCCGCAATTTCGACAAGGTGCGGCGCGTGCTCGACGAACTCGGACTCGCGCAGCGCGCGTTGTATGTCGAGCGCGCGACGATGCGCAATCAGCGCATCGTGCCGCTCGCCGAAGTCGATCCGATGGCGTCGCCGTATTTTTCGCTGCTGGTCGTGCCGGGGCAGAAGTGGCAAGGATGAACGCGCCCGCAATCGTGATTCTCGGCACCGGCGCGCTCGCGACAGCGCGGCGGATTCAGGCGCTGTATGTCGAGCGTGACGCGCATGCCGCGGCCGGCGTTGCTACGGCGTGTCAGGTCCACGCGCTGCAAGGCCGCGTCGAGGCCGACGTGTCGTACAGCGAACTCGGCGCCCAACTGCGCGAGCTGTATGCGCGCGGCACGCCGATCGTCGCGTTGTGCGCGGCCGGCATCGTGATTCGCTGCCTCGCGCCGCTGCTGTCGAACAAGGGTGCCGAGCCGCCGGTACTCGCGGTCGCCGAGGACGGCAGCGCGGTCGTGCCGCTGCTCGGCGGCCTCGCCGGTGTCAACGTGATGGCGCGCGACATCGCCGCTGCGTTGGCCGTGCAGCCCGCGATCACGACGAGCGGCGAACTTCGCTTCGGCACCTGCGTGCTCAATCCGCCCGATGGCTATGCGCTCGCCGATCTTGGCCAAGGCAAGCGCTTCGTGTCGGATCTGCTCGCGGGCGAAAGCACGCGCATCGAAGGCGACGCGCCGTGGCTCGACGACGCGCAACTGCCGCGCTCGGAGTCGGCGCGTCTCGCGATTCGCGTGACGCCGCGCGCGTGGGATGGGCGTGAAGACGAGCTCGTGATTCATCCACGCAGCGTGGTGGCGGCCGTCGTCAGCGACGACGCCGATGCCGATTCCGCCGACGCGATCGTCGCACGCGTGCGCACGGCACTGAGAGCGCACGGTCTCGCGATGCTTTCGCTCGCGGCCTTGCTCGCGTCATCGGCGAGCATGGCCGACCCGGCGCTTGCGCAAGCGGCAAGGCTACTCGAGGTGCCGTTACGCTTCTCCGATGCCGGCGCCGAACCGGGGGAAACGAATGCCGCACGCTTGCTGCATACGGCGCTACGCGTCCCCCATGAAACGCTGCACGACGACGACACTCACCCGAACGTCGCGCTCGCCCTCTGCTCACTGGCCATCGACGCCGCGACGCTCGGCCGTGCCCGCGGCCGTCTGACCGTGATCGGCCTCGGCCCCGGCTGCGCCGAACTGATGGTCCCCGCCGCGCGCACCGCGTTGAACGAAGCGACCGACGTCCTCGGCTATGACACCTACGTGAAAATGGCCGGCCCGCTGCGCGCGGATCAGCGTGTGCACGGCACCGACAATCGCGAGGAAATGCAGCGCGCGCGGCACGCGTTCGAGCTCGCGAGCGAAGGCCGCTCGGTCGTGATGGTGTCCTCGGGCGACCCCGGCGTGTTCGCGATGGCGGCCGCCGTGCTCGAAGCGCTCGAAGCTTCGAGCAACGACGCATGGGCAGCCGTCGAACTGTCGATCGTGCCTGGCGTGTCGGCCGCGCTCGCGACCGCCGCGCAAGCCGGCGCGCCGCTCGGCCACGACTTCTGCATGCTGTCGCTGTCGGACAACCTGAAGCCGTGGACGATCATCGAAACCCGCCTGCGCCATGCGGCGCAAGCCGATCTCGTGATCGCGTTCTACAACCCGGTTTCGCGCGCGCGTCCGTGGCAACTCGACAAGGCGCTCGACATCGTGCGGGAATATCGCGCGCCATCGACCCAGGTGGTACTCGGGCGCGACATCGGCCGGCCTGGCGGCACGCTGCGCACGCTGACGCTCGGCGAACTGCGCTCGGCCGACGTGGATATGCGCACGATGGTGATCGTCGGGTCGTCGCTGACGAGAAAATTCGCTTGCGGCGATAACGGCGCGCAATGGGTGTACACGCCGCGGTGGTACGAGTAAGCGGGCCGTACCGGGTGGTGCCAGCCCGCCCCGCTCATGCCACCTTCAGATCCTGCACCGCCCGCTGCCTGACGCCCAGGTCGTCCCACAATTCCGGATGACACGTGAACACCAGAATCTGATGCCGCGTCGCCGCGTCGATCAAGACGCGTTTGAGCGCATCGCGGCGCGCGGCATCGGTGTGGACCGCGGCATCGTCGAGCATCAGGAGCGTCGGCCGGCCTGAGGCCTGCAACAGGTCCGCGTACGCGAGCCGCGTCAGGATGCCGAGCTGTTCGCGCGTGCCGAAGCTCAGCGCGTCGAGCAGTTCCGCGCGGCCGTCGCGATCGAGCATGGCCGGAATCAGATCGTCGCCGAGCGCGAGGCTCGATTGCGGAAAAATCCGCTTCAGGTAGTGGCCGAGCCGCTCGGTCAACGGCGCGCGCAGCTGCGCGAGCGCGGCGTCGCGTTCGTCGACCAGCACTTCATCGAGCAGACTCAGCGCGCTCGCGCGCAGGCTCAGTTCGTCCTTGCGACGCGTGGCCTGCTCCACCTGCGCTTCGAGCGCGGCAAGCCGTTCGCCGAGACCCGATGCGCCCATCGTTTCGAGCTGGCTCCGCAGCTCCGCGATCCGCAGTTGACGCTCGTGCTGCTCGTTGCGCGCGAGTTCCGCCGATGCGCGATAGCGCTTCGCCTCCGCCACGGGATCATCCAGCCGCGCCGCATCGAGTTCGCGTTCGCGCTCGCCGCGCTGGTTCTTCAGCGCATCGACTTTCACGCGTTGCTCGACGATGTGCGCCTGCCACTGCGCGCGGTTGCGCCGGAACGCTTCGTCGTTCAGCTGCGCTTCTTTGCGTTGCAGCTGCGTCGCGAGCGAATCGGCCTTCGCGACGCCGGTGGATTGCGCGCCCGCCGCCTGTGCGAGCACCTTGCGCGCGGTCTCCAACGCGTCGCGCGCGATGTTGGCGTTGCGGCGCGCGTCGTCGAGCGGTGGCGCCGCGGATACGTCGGGCAGACCGGCAAGGCGCTCGCTCGATGCCTGCAAGCGCGCCGCCGTCGATGCCAGCGCCGCGCGCAACGCATCGATGCCTTGCGGCGCATGGACCTCGAGTATCCTGGCCTGGCTCTTCTGTTGCGCGACCAGCGTTTTCCATTGCTCGTGACGCGCCTGCGCATCATCCACCGACGCGACGCCGAGCGACCGCAGCAACTGTGCGTGCTGCGCCTCGAGCGACGCCAGCTCCGACAACCGCGCGGACAGATCGGACACACCCGGAATCACGCGCAATTCGCCG
This sequence comes from Paraburkholderia atlantica, assembly GCF_009362785.1. Classification (GTDB taxonomy): domain Bacteria; phylum Pseudomonadota; class Gammaproteobacteria; order Burkholderiales; family Burkholderiaceae; genus Paraburkholderia; species Paraburkholderia atlantica. The sequence continues at coordinate 46,831 of NZ_WHNQ01000012.1, read as the reverse complement.
AGCTCGCCGAGCCCGATGCGCTTTTCTTCATCGACACGCAGCACGCCCGTGCCGCTGATCGTCTCACCGCCGACGCGCAACTCGCCGTTCAAGCTGTACTCGATGCGCGTCATCGCCGCTTCGGTCCGCGCGCGCAGCACGGTCAACTCGCCGTCGAGCGTGACGAGACGCTTGAACTGCGCGTCGTCGAGTTCGAGCGCCGCGGCGTCGCGCGCCGCCTGCAAGACGGCCGCGTTCGCCTTGTCCGCCTCGCCGATCGACGCTTCGAGCCGCTGGCTCTCTGTCCGATAGAAATCGACCTGGCTGCGCAGATCGGCAGCGGTCACGGCCGCGTTCGCGAGTTCGAGCGCACGGTTCGCCTCGGCCGCTGCCTGCTCGAATTGCGCCACACGGCTTTCGGCCTGCGCATGCGCGGTTTGCGCGGCCGCGACTTCGGCGCGCGCCGCGTCGAGTTGCTCGCGTTCGCGCGCGAGCGCCGCCTCCATGTCGAGCGCGCCCTGTTCCTGCTGCACCGACAACGCGAGTTCGGCCTCACCGATCTTCAGCGACTGCGCGAGCCCTTCGAGGCCACGTTCGAGTTGCTCGACCGCCGCGGCGCGTTGCTGCGCGAGCGCGGCCTTCTGCTCGTGAAGCTCCCACGGACGCCGGCGCTCGGCGTCGTCGAATGCCTGCTGTTGCGAGGCGAGGCGCGCGATGTTGTCGTCGAACTGCTGGCGCTGCTGTTGCAGCTCGTCGCGGCTCGCGATCAGCGTGGCCAGCTTCTGCTCCGCCTCCGCAAGCGGCCCGGTCGATTTCTGCGTGCGCGCGGTCAGCAGTTGCCGCAGCTCGCGCTGCACGGCCGCGATCAGCGCGTCCTCGCCACCCGCTTCGCGGCCGCCCGACAGTTGCGTGAGCGCGTCGCGCAGATACTGCGCCGCATGCCCGGTCGAATCGCGCATCTCCTGCGTGCCGCCTTGCTGCACCCACAACAGACCCGGCACGCCGGCGTTTTCGGCTTTCATCGGACCGCGCGCCGCGCGCGAGAAGCCGAGCAGCGCGGCGAGCTTGTCTTCGGCTTCGTCCTCGCTATACACGGCCTGGCCGATTCTCAGCTCGCAGCGCTGACGCGACACGAACTGCTTCGACAGACGGCACGCCACCCCATCGAGTTCGAAGCTGACTTCGACCGACGGTTGCCCGTTCGCGAGTCCCCACGGCAACAGATCCTTCAGATGCGAGGCCTTGTAGCGTTCGAGGAACACCGTGCGCACCGCTTCGGCAATCGTGCTTTTGCCGGCCTCGTTCGGGCCGACGAACAGGTTCAGACCGGGCTGCAGATCGTCGATCACGGTCTGCCCGCCGAACTGCCTGAATTCCTGAATCGCGATACGTTGCAGCTTCATGCGCAGGCTCCTTCACGCGGCGCTTCAGGTTGCCGTTCGCGCGCCTGCGCGGGCGGCGCGGCATGGGAATCGCGGTGCCACTGTTCGCGCTGAAAGCGCGCCAGCAGCAGCAACGCTTCGGCCGCGCGCCGCGCCTGTTGCGGATCGGCCTGCGCGTCTTCCTGCAAGCCGCGCAGCCGTGCCACCACCTTCGCGAGATAGCCGCTTTGCGCGCCGAGTTCGGCGAGATCGTCGGCGGTGGGCAGCACGTGCAGGCTGCTCAGATCGGCACGCAACGCGCGCACGCGGGCGCGCGCCTCTTCGACCGCGACATGCAGCGCCTCGGCATCGGCGAGCGCCGCGGTGCCGTCGACCTCGATGCGCAGCACGTCATTCGCGCCGAGTTCGGCGAGGCGGGCTTTCAGTGCGTCGATGTCGGTCGGTACCGAAATCGTCTCGTCCCAGCGATGCCACCGGTATCGCCCGACTCGAACCACATCGACCTGCGGCACCGCGCCGGGATCGCTGACGGTGACGTCGAGCACGAAGCCCGGCTCGTTCGCGCGGAAACGGTCCTGTTCGTGCGTGCCCGCGTACCACGTGCGTTCGTCGACGCGCAGATGACCGTGCCAGTCGCCGAGCGCCAGATAGTCGAGCCGCGCGCTCGCAGCGCGCGTCGGCGCGATCGGGTTCGACGAGTCGATGCCCTCCTGCAGAATGCCGCCGACGCTGCCATGCGCGAGCCCCACGCGGTGATAGCCGGGCGGCGTCTCAACGGAATCGAAGAAGGCGGTGGTGTCGTCGTAGGTGATGCGCTGCGTGAGCGGCGCGCATAGCAGCGCGCAACGGCACGCGTCGAGCAGCACGACGCCGCTTTCGAGCACGAGCCGCACGTTCGGCGGCACGCAATTGAGCCGCTGCGCGCGGGTCCACACGCTTTCGACGAGCGCCGCGTCGTGATTGCCCGGCAGCATGATCCACGTTCCGGAAAACGCTTGCAGCGCGGCGAACAAACGACGGATCACGGTGTCCGACACGGTCTGCAGGTCGAACACGTCGCCCGCGACGAGCACCGCGTCGACGTTGCGCGCGGCCGCTTCTTCGGCGATGCGGCGCACCGTGTCGAAGCGGGCCTCTCCGAGATGCGCGGCCTCGTCCGGTTCGAACTGACCGAACTGCGTGCCGATTTGCCAATCCGCGGTGTGCAGAAACCTGATCACTGTGCCTCCATTGCGATTGCGTTGCGTCGTGTTGCGTGGGCGCTCGACGACGAGCCCAACCGCGAATGTTACCTTGCCGAAGCCCCGGCGCGTATTGCGCGCGCGCATCCAGGCTGGACGCGTGCGCGGGCCGTACCGCATCATTGCAACCGAACCGGCTGAGCCCCGCACCTTTCAGCCGCCGCCCGACACGATCAACCGCGCCCGATGGACAAGACCACCGAACTGAAGAAAGCCAAGCGCACGCCTTTACTGCTGCTGCTCGCGGCCGCCTGCGTTTTCGTCGTCACCGCGTTCCTGCCGCGCGGCCTGTGGGTCGACGGCATCAAGGCCGTCGCCGAGGCCGCGATGGTCGGCGCGCTCGCCGACTGGTTCGCGGTCGCGGCGCTGTTTCGCCGCGTGCCGATTCCGGTCGTGTCCGCGCACACCGCGATCATCCCGCGCAACAAGCACAAGATCGCCGACAACCTCGCGCACTTCGTGCAGGACAAGTTTCTCGACGTGCCGTCGCTGGTCGGTCTGATCCGCCGGCACGATCCGGCACAGACCATCACCGTGTGGCTCGGCGAATCGGCCAACACCGAGCGTCTCGGCGACTACGTGGTGCGGCTCACCGGCGGCATCCTCGAGGTGGCCGACGATGCGCGCATCCAGAACTTCATCAAGGACGGCTTGCGCGACGTGCTCGCGAAGGTCGATCTGTCGCAATCGCTCGGCGCGATCCTCGACACGCTGACGCGCGACGGCCGTCATCAGGAACTGCTCGACACCGCGATCGATCAGGTGATCGCGGTGCTGCGCGAGGCGCCTGCGCGCGAATTCATTGCCGGGCGGATCGTCGATTGGGTGAAGAGCGAGTATCCGACGATGGAGAAGTTTCTGCCGTCGGCGTGGATCGGCGACAAGGGCGCCGAAGCGATCGCGAGCGCCGCGAACCGTATGCTCGAACAGATCGCCGAGAACCCCACGCACGAGCTGCGCGACAGGTTCGACCGGGTGGTGCAGAAGCTGATCGTGCGGCTGAAGACCGATCCGGTTTTTCTGCAACAGGGCGAAGCGCTGAAGCGCTATCTGGTCGAAGGCGAGGCTTTCAGCGCCTATGTGAAGGACATGTGGGGAGAACTGCGCGCGTGGCTCAAGCGCGATCTGCAAAGCGCCGACTCGGCGCTGCATGCGCGGGTCGCCGCGATGGGCGCGTGGGTCGGCCGCGAACTCGCGCGCGATCCGGCGCTGCGGCAATCGCTGAACGATCATCTCGAAGAAGCCGCGCGCGCGATGGCGCCCGACTTCGCGCAGTTCCTGACGCGCCATATCAGCGATACCGTGAAGAACTGGGACGCGCATGAGATGTCACGGCAGGTCGAGATGAATATCGGCAAGGATCTGCAGTACATCCGCATCAACGGGACGATCGTCGGGGGATTCATCGGTTTGCTGCTGTACGCGAGTTCGCAGTTGCTGGAGATGTTGCGGGTGCATGTCGGCTGACGACTCGCGCTCATCGAGCGACCCGCCGCGAGGCTGCGCGTGAGCCCTGCTCCCACCAAACCGCCTACAATTCGGGCATATGTCTTGCGGACGACCAGAACTCCGCTCGGTCGTCAACGCGTCCCAACCGGAATTGTGTTTACATGAAAATATCGCTGCCGCCGCCGCATGGGCGCCCCAACCGCGTTTATCCGCCGGGCACGCCGGGTCTGCATGGCCTCGTGTCGCTAATCACCGGCGTGGTGGTCGTGTGCGCGCTGTACTTCGGCCGGGAGGTGCTGATTCCGATCACGTTGTCGGTGCTGCTGAGCTTCCTGCTCGCGCCGCTCGTGCAGATGCTGCGGCGTCTGCACATGGGCCAGTTGCCGTCCATCTTCATCGCGGTGCTGTTCGCTCTCGCGTCGCTGCTCGCTATCGGCGCGCTGATCGGCGCGCAGCTCGTGCAGCTCGCGAACGCCCTGCCGCAGTACCAGGAAGCGATCGAGCAAAAGATCGAAACGGTGCAGGAAAAGACCGTGGGCCGCGCCGATTCGCTGATGAGCAGCGCTGCCAGCGCGCTGCAGCGCATGGCGCCGTCGCGCCCGGCGCCGCCGCGCCCGACCGGCCGCGCCGCGCGCAACGCGCCGCAAGTGCCGCAACAGGTCGAGGTGCACGAGCCCGCGCCGACGCCGGTGCAGCTCGCGCAGCGTGCGCTGACGCCGGCCATCGCGCCGATCGAGACGACCTTCATCGTGCTCGTCGTGACGATCTTCATCCTGCTGCAGCGCGAGGATTTGCGCGACCGTCTGATCAGCCTGTTCGGCTCGCGCGACCTGCACCGCACGACTACTGCGATCAACGACGCCGCCGGGCGCCTGTCACGCTATTTCGTCGCGCAGCTCGGCGTGAATCTGAGCGCGGGCGGCATCATCGCGATCGGGCTGGCGATCATCGGCGTACCGGGCGCGCTGCTGTTCGGCGTGATCGCCGCTTTGCTGCGCTTCGTGCCGTACATCGGCATCTGGATCGCCGCGATCCTCGCGGTATTTCTCGCGGCCGCGATCCAGCCGCAATGGACGATGGCGGTCCTCACGCTGATCCTGTTCATCGTCGTCGATGTGGTCGCCGGGCAGATCGCCGAGCCGCTGCTGTACGGTCATCGCTCGGGCCTGTCGCCGCTCGCGGTGGTGGTCGCGGCGATTTTCTGGAGCTGGCTGTGGGGGCCGATCGGCCTCGTGCTGTCGACGCCGCTCACGCTGTGCGTCGTCACGCTCGGGCGCTACGCGGACCGCTTGAACTTTCTGACCGTGCTGCTCGGCGATCAGCCCGCGCTGACGCCCGCGCAGAACTTCTATCAGCGCCTGCTCGCCGACGATCCGCACGAGGCGATCGTGCAGGCCGAACGGCTGCTGCGCGAGATGTCGCTGATCGACTACTACGACAAGGTCGCGCTCGAAGGCCTGCGGCTCGCGCGCAACGACGCGCAGCGCGGGGTGCTGATGCCCGAGCAGTTGCAGCGGATCAACGACGCGCTCGCCGATATCGTCGAGAACCTCGAAATCGCCGACGGGCTGCGCGATACGCTGTCGCCTTTGGAACCAGCGGACGCGGGTAACGCGCTGCTGGCGGGAGCGCCGGACCTGTCGTCGCCGGGCGCGGGTGCCTCCGAGCGCTACGGCAGCGATCTGCTGTCGCGCTCGCCACAGTCGGACGAAGCGGGCAAGGTGGCGGTGTTGTGCGTGCCCGGCCGCGGCGCATTCGACGAAGTGACGACGGCCATCGCCGTGCAACTGCTGAACCGCCAGGGCTTCGCGCCGCTGATGGCGACGCACTCGGGCTATCGCAGCGCGCGCGCCGATGAGCCGAGCTTCAAGGACACGTCGATCATCTGCATCGTGTCGCTCGACGCGCCCGAGTCGCCGCCGTATCTGCGCAACATGCTGCGGCGCACGCGCGAATGGCGGCCACGCGCGACGCTGGTGGTCGGCGTCGGCGATGCGCCGGACGACAGCGCCGAGCTTGATGCGGGCGGCGAGCTGCATGCGTCGCCGACGTTCCGCGCGATGATCCAGGCATGTCACGCTGCGACGAGCGGGCAACCCATGCGGCAGCAATCGCAGACGGCCAGCGCGGGCTGAGGCTGGGCAGGATCAACGTGTCTGCCCGCTGCTCAGCAATCGTTCGAGCGGCTCGGGCAGACCCAGATTCGGCTTGATTGGCGGCTGGGCGAAACTGCCCTTCGTCGCCTTTTTTGGACCTAGCCGGATAAGGCTCTCGAGCTGCGTAACCGCACTCGACACACCATCGACCACCGGCACCGGCAATTCGTTACGTATCTCACGTGCGAGACCCGCTAGCGGCGCGCCGGCGATGATGATGACGTCGGCACCGTCATCGTCGACAACCTGGCTGCACAGCGCCTTCAGTCTTGTTGCGTGATCCTGCTGCACGCTGCCGATATCGCGCAACGGCTCGTCGAGCGCGCGGATGCTGGCAAGGCGGCTCGCCAGATGACTGCGCTCGACAGTCTCGCGGTACCACGCCTTGATGCGCGGCGAGATCGCGATGATCGAGAAGCGCTGCCCGAGCGCTGCCGCAGTCAGCAGTGAGGACTCGGTCAGCCCGACTACCGGCACGTCGATCAGTTCCTTGATGCCCTGCAGGCCCGGATCGCCGAACGCCGCGATCACGACACCATCGTAGCTCCCATGGCGTTCGGCCGCCACGCACGCGCTCGCGTACGCGCCGACCAGCGCTTCGAAGCGGGTCTCGATGTAGGCAACGCCGAACGGCGCGGTCGCAACCTCGATCTCGGTATCAGGCGAAGCACTGCGTTGCGCCTCCGTCTGGATCAGCGCCGATACACTCTCGGAGATATTCGGATTGATCACCAGGATCTTCATGCTGCTCTCCACTTTAGAGGTCGACGTACTGCGGCTTGCCAGCGGCCAGAAACCGGCCCCGGCCCGCTTCCGGCTCGAGATAGTGGCCGCTCTCGACCAGCAGTTCGCCGCGTGACAGACAGTGCTTCGGCCAACCCTGGACGGTTCGTCCCTCGTACGGCGTGTAGTCGACGTTGTGATGCAGCGCGTCGTTCGCGATGGTGATCTGCTTGAGCGGGTCCCAAAGCACGATATCGGCGTCGGCGCCGACGGCGATCGTCCCCTTGCGCGGATAGAGGCCGTACAGCTTCGCGGGATTCAACGACGTCAGTTCGACGAACTTATGCAGCGACAGCTTCCCGCGGTTCACACCATCGAACAGTAGTGCCAGGCGGGTTTCGATGCCGGGGATGCCGTTCGGGATGTGCTCGAACGACACTTCCTCGCCGCCGGGCTTTTTGCCCTGCGGATCGTCGTATGAAAACGGCGCGTGGTCGGACGAGAAGACGCTGAATACACCGCGCTTTAATGCGCTCCACACGGCCTTCTGGCTGGACGAATCGCGTGGCGGCGGACTGCAAACGCACCTGGCGCCGTGATAGCCGTCCTCATGGCCGAGATCTTCGGCCGTCAGATAAAGATATTGCGGGCAGGTCTCGGCGTAGATGTTCAGGCCGCGCTGCTGCGCCCATTCGATCTGCTCGATCGCGTCCTGGCCCGACACATGCACGATCAGAATCGGCACGTCGACCAGTTCGGAGAAGGCGATCGCCCGATGCGTCGCTTCCCGCTCGACCACTGCCGGGCGCGACAGCGCGTGATACTTCGGCGCGTGCTTACCGGCTTCGGTGAGCCGGTCGGTTAGCCACGCGATGCAATCCGAATTCTCGGCATGCACCATGACCAGTGCCTGGTTGCGGCGCGCCACATCCATCACCTCGAGGATCTCGCGGTCGCTCAGCTTCAGATCGTCGTAGGTCATATAGATCTTGAACGACGTGTAACCAGCGGCGATTAGCTCAGGGAGCTCGCGTTCCAGCACCTCGGGTGTCGGATCGGAGACGATCAGGTGGAACGCGTAGTCGGTGACCGCGCGGCCTTCGGCGCGGCGATGGTAGTCGGCCACCGCGGCTTTCAGCGATTGCCCTTTTGCCTGCGCGGCGAACGGGATCACGGTCGTGGTCCCGCCACACACGGCAGCACGAGTACCGCTGTTGAAGTCGTCCGCCATCTTCAGCCCGTCCGGCATGGGTTGATCGAGATGGCAGTGCGCGTCGATTCCGCCGGGCAACGCCAGCAGGCCGGTGGCGTCGATCTCGCGCCTGCCTGCGTCGAGATCGCGGCCCAGCGCGACGACGATGCCGTCCTTCACGCCAATATCGCAATTGAAGCGCTCGGACGCCGTTACCACGTCAGCGTTGCGGATTACCAGGTCGTACATGGTTGTCATGACGGTCCTCTCAAACGACTTCAGAGAACAGGCGGCCCCAGCTTGCAAGCCGGGTCGTATCGTAGCCAGCGAGCTTCAACGACTTCCACACCACGGTGGAGACCGTGTCGTAGAGCGGGACACCGTGGTGCCGTTCCACTTCCGAGGCCAGATGTGCGGCGTGCAGGTTGGTGCAGAAAGTGACGATCGCTTCCGGCCGGTGCTCGGCGACATCGCGGATCTGTGCGCGCAGCGTCGCTTCGCTTACCTCGGAAAACTCGAAGTTCACCTTCAGGCCGAGGTGATTTTCGGATGAGCAGTCGATGCCGCTGTCGCGGTAGTTGGCGACGATCTTCTGCTGGACATCCTTCAGATACGGACTGACCAGACCGAATTTCTTCACGCCGGTCTTGTCCAGAATCTCGTTCAGCGCGAGCACCGACGTCGTTGCGGGAATGCCGGTCGCCTCCTCGATTTCGCGGCACAGGCGGCGGTCGGTCTCGAAACCGAGCCAGCCGGACGAAGTGCCGTTCCATGCGATCACGTCGACCTTGGCGTCGGCCAGCAGCCTAGCTGCCTGAATGATGTTGGTGGTGTCGAACTGTCCGAGCGCCTGCCCGGATAGCGAGATTTCGGTGACCTTGAAGCGGGAAAAATGGGCACTGACACCGGGCAACTGGGCCACCATCGCACTCGTGATCGGTTCGAGCGCGGTGTTGGATGACGGTGTAAGCATGCCGAGCATGACGCGTTTGCTCATGATGAAGTCAGCAATCAAGTGTTAATGGTGAAGAAAGGCCGGCTTAGACGGGCAATTTGCGTTCGTAGTCGATCAGCGTCGAACAGACGAGGAGTCCTACGCCTGCGGCGGCGAAAAACATCAGCGCCAGAAAATACGAGCCGGTGGCCTGCACGATCAGGCCGACGATGATCGGAACCAGAACGCCGCCGATATTGCCGCCCAGGTTCATGAACCCGCCGAGAAAGCCGACCTTGTGGCGTGTTCCCAGAATGGAAGGCAGGCACCAGTACAAACCGCACCAGCGCAGGAAGAACAACGTAGAGGCCAGCAACACCACCACCGCCGCCGCATTCCCGACATAGGCGACCGAGAAGATCGACACGGTCGCCGCGACCGCGGCGATTCCGAACAGCGTGCGCATCACGCGGTTGGGCGAACCGCCCGCCGCCTTCCACTTGTCGGCGATCCAGCCGCCAATCAGTTCACCGACGAAGCCGCTGAAGAAGATCGCGAAACTGGCTCCGCCCATCTGCTGGATGTTGAAGCCGTGAACCTTGTTCAGATAGTTCGGCATCCAGGTGAGCAAGCCATAAAACAGCGAGTTGAAGCACATCCAGCCAAAGAACATGCCCCATACCGAGCGATACCGGAAAAAATCCAGGCTGCGGCCGCTGGCATCAACCGGCTCACTGAGGTGCTCTTCCTGCAGCGCCGCTTCGAGATAGTCTGCTTCTGCCTGATTCACGGCCGGATGCTCACGCGGGTTGTTACGGATGTAGTACCAGGCAAAAAGGCCGGCAAGCATGGTTCCAATACCGGCCACCACGAAGGAGGTGCGCCACGATCCAAATTCGCTGATCAGCCCGGAGATGATCACCGCACCGAGTGCCGCTCCCAGCGGCGCGCCGCCGTCGAGCAACGTCGCCCCGCGGCCGCGTTCGTGCCGGGTCATCCACATTGCGTTGAGCTTGCCGCCCGCCGGGTAGATCGGTGCTTCGGCAGCGCCCAGGCCCAAGCGAGTGAAGATCAACGCGGTGGCCGTCGTGCAGACCGCGGCAATGCCCTGGAAGAAGCCCCAGAACAACGTGGCGCACGCGATCACGATGCGCGGTTTGAAACGGTCAGCCAGCATGCCCCCCGGGATCTGCATGAACGCGTAGGTCCAGAAGAACGAGCTGAGGATCAGTCCCTGCACTGCCGGGGCGATATGAAACTCCTTGGCGATGAGGGGCATGGCGACGGACAGCGAGGCCCGGTCCACATAGTTGATCGAAATCAGCATCAACATGATCAGAAAGATTTTCCAGCGTACGCCGGTCCTGACCTCGGCCTGCACGGCCGCATTTACGGTTTGCATCTGTGTCTCCTCCGTTCGCCTGATCATGGCTTTGGGGTCTCATGTCTGTGTCCGGGATCGCTCCAGGACCAGTGCGCTGCATGCGCCAGCGCAGTATATGATGCCTAATTATGGATTACAAGCGTCGCATTTCATTGATTTCAATACTTTTTTTATTTTCTGTAGATAGCCAGCCGAAGCTGTAAGACAATTAAGCGAAGACCGAGGATGCAAAAACGGAAACAGGCGACATGGACATGAATTCACTACCGGCTGATACACGCAAGCGCGTCAGCCTGCGCGGCACGGGTATGTACGCGGCGATCGCGGAGCGATTGCGCGAGATGATTCTCGAAGGTGAATTGGCGCCTGGGGAGCATATCGACGAGAAAGCGCTGTGCGAGCAGTTCGACATCTCCAGGACGCCGGTACGCGAGGCGCTCAAAACGCTCGTGACTGAGGGGTATGTGACCCACCGGCAGCACATGGGCTTTCAGGTCGCACCGATCAACAAGGCCGAGATTGCTGCCATCTTCGAAGTGCTGCATGGATTGGAGGAAACGGCCGGACGACTCGCTGCGCAGCGCATCGACGACAAGCAGATGAAGGTGCTGATGGAGCGCCATCGCACCATGGAGACGTACCACCGCGAAGGCAAGCGCACCGCCTACTACCGCGCCAACCAGAAAGTGCATCAGCACATCGTCGACGTCGCCGGCAATCCGGTGTTATCTGACATGTACGCATCGTTGATGAGCAAGATTCACCGTGCGAGAGGTGCGGCTAATGCTGATGTGCTGCGCTGGGCCGAGTCGCTCGGCGAACACAGTGAAATACTGGACGCGCTATCCAGACGCGATGGAGCATGCCTCGCCCGCTTGCTGCGCGAACATTCGGAACACACCGCCGCGGAAGTGATGAAAGTGCTCGAGACCGCAAATGGCAACGAGTAGTGAAGGTCTGTGAAGCCCGTATTGGCCTGGACGTCGTGTGCGCAGACATTGAACGAGGACACCGCCTTACGGTGCCCTCGGAAGGCTAGCGACCGGCGCTCTGACCGTCGTCGACGTGCAGAATTTCGCCCGTGACGAACGGTGCGGAATCAAGGAAGGGAATCGCGTCGGCGATATCGCTCATCTCCCCCATGCGCCCCAGCGGATGAAAAGCGCCCAGCGCCTGATGGGTTTCCGGCGCGTGCATCGGCGACTTGATGATCCCCGGCGCGACGGCATTCACGCGGATACCCCCAATCGCGTACTCGATCGCCAGCGACTTCGTGACAGCATGCTTTGCCCAGAAAATTTCTCGCTCGACTTCAACGCCAGCCGAGTCGATAGCGACCATCAAGGAAAACGCAGACAGGCTGATTCAGGTTTCGCATCGACCTGACATCACGCCTTGTCAGATTGCGCCAGCCACTGGTCCAGACTTACGCGGCCAATCCGCGCGTCGCCAAGCGGCACCAGCGACTGTTCCTCGACGCGGCCGCCGTAGTAGCGCGCATCCTGATCCGTCACAACAGGGCGCGGATCGCCGACAGATTTCAAATAACGTCTGACGATCGCGGCGAACGGTTCACGGTCCGGGCCCGCGATGTCCACCGTGCCGTTCAGTGGTGCGGCGAGAGCGACCTGCGCGAGGATCGCTGCGACGTCATCCGCCGCTATCGGCTGGAACAGTCCGTCCCCAATGCGCACCGTCCCGCCTTCTGTGCCGGCATCGGCAATCGCGCCGATGAATTCCATGAACTGGGTCGCGCGCACGATCGTGTAGGGCACGCCCGCCGCTTCGATTGCCTCTTCCTGCGCGACCTTGGCAACGAAATACGCGTTTTCCGGCGTGCGCTCGCAGCCGACGATCGAGAGCGCGACATGATGGCGTACCCCTGCTGCTACTTCAGCTTTGCCGAGGTTGCGCGTCGAGGTGCGGAAAAAGTCGAGCACCGCCTGCGGCTCCCAGGAAGGCGCGTTCGCCACATCCACTACGACGTCCGCGCCCGCTAGCGCGTTGCTCAGCCCTTCCCCCGTCACGGCGTTCACACCGGTACGGGGCGACGCAGCAATTGCCTCGTGCCCCGCCTCGCCAAGCAGCGTGACGACACGCGAGCCGATCAGGCCGGAACCACCGATTACGACGATCTTCATGGCACATCCTCCAGGTAACAGTCAGTTAGCGGACGGCTGGCGGCCGTTTCATCGGGGAAAGCCCTCGCCGCCGTCGCATCGTGTGAGGTCATTGTGGGAAGATCATGAACCATCGAAAAGTGCCAAGAAATGTTCAATGGACCAGGACATCCTGATTCCGGGCTGCTTGCCGGCGAGACAGTCATGAGCGTGCCTTCTACCGCATTCACCGTCGATATCGATCGGCAGCTCGAGTTACCGATCTACCTGCAGATTTGCGCGCGCTTCCGAACCGCGATCGCCGCAGGGCATCTGCGTCCGGGCGATCGCGTGCCCGCGTTGCGCAGCCTCGCTACGCAACTGAACACGGCGCGCGGCACGGTTGAACTGGCGTATACGATCCTCGTCGACGAAGGCTACCTCCAGATGCGCGGTGCGGCTGGCACGTTCGTGTCGCCCTCGCTGCCGGCTTCGGTGACGCGCACGGACACGCAGAGCGCAAGGGGTTCGAACGGCACGCAAAGCGCTGAAGCGGCGAGCGCAGTTCAGACGCCAGGCGAATCGCACGGCGCTCAACCGGCGCCGCGCCAGCTCGCCATTGCCACCGCCATGAGCGGCGAGCCCCGGCCGTTGCAGCCCGGCCTGCCCGCGCTCGACGCATTTCCGGTCAAGGTTTGGAATCGTCTCGTTTCGCATCGCGCGCGCAGCGGCGAGCGCGCGATGCTCGCGTACCCAGACCCTGCCGGCTACCGGCCGCTGCGCGAACACATCGCCACGTATCTCGGGCTGTCGCGCGGGGTGACCTGCCTGCCGGACCAGGTGTTCGTGACGAGCGGCTACCGTGCGACGCTCGAACTGGTGTTGCGCAGTCTCGCCAGCCCGAACGACAGCGTGTGGTACGAAGATCCGGGCTATCTGCTCGCGCGCGGCTTTCTCGCCGAAACCGGCGTACAGCTCATCGCAGTGCCGGTGGACAAAGAAGGGCTCGACGTCGAACACGGCACACGGCTGGATGCGCAGGCGCGCTTCGCGCTGGTCACGCCGTCGCACCAGAGCCCGCTCGGGCACACGTTATCGCTCTCCCGACGCATGGCGTTGCTGGGTTGGGCAGAGCAAGCGTCCAGCTGGATCGTCGAAGACGATTACGACAGCGAGTTTCGCTATCTGGGCCGGCCGTTGCCGGCATTGAAGAGCCTCGACCGTCACGATCACGTGATCTACTGCGGCACGTTCAGCAAGGTGATGTTTCCCGGCTTGCGGCTCGCGTATGCGGTGGTGCCGGAGCGGGCCGTCGAGCGTGTCGGGCGGGTCGCGCGCAGCATGAACGCCGGATCGCCAACCTTGTTGCAGGCCGCTTTGGCCGACTTCATCGAGCGCGGGCATTTTGCGCGACATCTGAAGCGCATGCGTGCGTTATATGCGGAGCGGCGCGTGCTGCTCGTGCGCGCGCTGGAGCAGGCGTTCGGCGAACGGCTGAGCGTCGAATTGCCGCCAGGGGGAATCCAGTTCGCGGCACAGTTCGCCGAGGGCCCTGATGGCCCGGTCGACGATGTCGCGTTTGCGGCGCGCGCCCGCGAAGCGGGGCTCGCGGTTCTCCCGCTTTCTATCTGGTACGCGAATGGCCGCACGCGTCGCACGCCGCGCGGCCTTGTGATGGGCTTCGCCAACATCGCCAATGCAGCCGAAGCGGGCCGCCTCGCGCGGACCTTGCGCGCGTGTCTGGACGGCTAACGAGGAGCGAAGGTCCAGATCCCTACCACTCGTCATGCGGCGCGGCGTTGTACCCAAAATGAGGACAGCCGCGCGCGCACGCCGACGCATACTGCACCGATAACGCAAGCAACCTGGAGACACGCATGGCCCGCCCGTTCAAGCCCTACCCGTTCGCGCCGCGCCGTTATCCGGCCGCGGTGCCGCCGCTCGTCGACGGACGCGATCCACAAACGCGCGCCGTCGCGATCGTCGGCGGCGGCCCGGTCGGCATGACGCTCGCGCTTGCGCTCGCGCGCCAGGGCGTGCGCTCGGTGCTGATCGAGGCCGACGACAGCGTCTGCACCGGCAGCCGCGCGATCTGCATCTCGCGGCGCAGTCTCGAAATCTTCAAGCGGCTCGGCGTCGTCGAGGGGTTTCTGCAAAAGGGGCTGGCGTGGACCGGCGGGCGCAGCTTCTATCGCGACACCGAGGTGTTTCGCTTCGCGATGCATCAGGACGACGAGCAATCGCTGCCGCCGATGATCAATATCGCGCAGTATCAGATCGAGCAGTTGCTGCTCGACGAGATCGAACGGCACGCCGATCTGATCGACATGCGTTGGCAAACGCGTGTGACGGGCCTCGCGCAACGGCCGCAAGGCGGCGCGACCTTGACGCTGCGCAGCGCCGAGTCTGACGATCCGCAAGGCACGAACTGGCAGATGGACGCCGCGTGGGCCGTCGCCTGCGACGGCGGACGCAGCACGATCCGCGACCTGCTCGGGCTGAAACTCACCGGCACGACCTACGAAGGCCGCTACGTGATCGTCGATATCGATCTCGACAGCACGCGCGCGACAGAACGCCTCGCTTATTTCGATCCGCCGTCGAATCCGGGCTCGACGGTGCTCGTGCACAAGCAGCCCGACAACGTGTGGCGCATCGACTATCAGTTGCGCGACGACGAAGACCCCGACGCCGCCGTGCTGCCCGAGAATGTGATCCCCCGCGTGCAAAGTCTGCTCGACTCGATGGGCGAAACCGGCGCGTGGTCGCCGATCTGGATCACGATCTACAAGGCCAATGCGCTGACGCTCGAGCGCTACCGGCATGGCAACGTGCTATTCGCGGGCGACGCCGCGCATCTGGTGCCCATCTTCGGCGTGCGCGGCGCGAACTCCGGCATCGACGACGCCGACAATCTCGGCTGGAAGCTCGGCTGCGTGATCAATGGCAGTGCATCGCCAGCGCTGCTCGATAGCTATAGCGACGAACGTGTGTACGCGGCGCGCGAGAATCTGAGCTACGGCATGAAAAGCACCGAATTCATGGCGCCGCCGACCTTCGCGTTCGATCTGCTGCGCACGGCCGTGCTCGGGCTCGCCGAGCGGCATGCAGCGGTGCGGCCGCTGATCAATCCGCGCCAGACGCATGCGATCGCGTATCGGCAATCACCGCTGAACTTCGCGGGCGACAAGGCCGATGCGTTCGATCGCGGCCCCGCGCCGGGCACCGTGCTGCCCGAATGCAGGCTGCTGAAACAATCGCAAGATGGCGCACGGGTCGGCATTCATCTAACCGATCTGCTCGGCCCGTGCTTCACGGCGCTGCGCTTCGATGCAGACCACGCGAACGACGGTGACGCGTGGCAGCAACTGCAAAGCACGCTAGCCGGCCAGGGCATTCCATTCAGCCTGATCGATATCGTCACGGCCGAAGCGCAATCGGCAAACGGCCCTCGCGTGGTCGACCCGACCGGCCGCCTCCACGACATGCTCGACGCGCAGCCCGGCACCGTCTATCTGATCCGCCCCGACGGCCACGTGCTGGCGCGCTGGCGCCACGGCAGCGCGGCCGCCGTGCGGCACGCGCTCGATGCCACGCTGACACAGCAGACCTAACGCGCAAGGACCCCTCGACACCATGACCGATTCCGATCTCGACCTCGTCTATACGACGCTGTGCAACACGCTGACCCACGAAGGCGAAGCGCAGGCGTCGCTGTATCTGGCGCGCCTCGCGCTGTTGTGCCTGACCGAACTCGACGACCCGCGGCGCGCGTTGTCGTTGATCGAAGCGGCGAAGCTGCCGGCCGCCGTCGCGGCCTGGCGCGGGCAATAGAAACCGCCTCCCTGGAGGCGGTGGCGAGCCGACTATTTTTCCGCGAGCCGATGACTGCCGCCATGCGGTTCGACGCGATAGCGCTGGCGAATCTCCTTCAAATGATCGAGATCGCCGGGGTGTTTGCCGTCGGGAAAATCGACTTCCGCGATGCTGTGGCCAGCGCTCGCCTTGAGCATCCCGCGCTTTTCGCCGCCGCTAGCCAGCACGGCGATCGCTTTGATATTGCCTTGCTGATCGTATTCGATATGTACCTTCATGGGGGACTCCTCGTCATGTTCGATGGAATTGAACGGATGCACAGCTGTCGGGTTTAAATTGCGTCGGTCCACGCAATGAAGAGTCCGTAGGAAGCAAAGTCGGTTGCGCTCTTGTTATGCACCTCCAGCAGCACGACGCGATTGCCTTCGGCGTCGCAATCGTTGGAAAGGTTGCGGACTTCGATGTTCTTGTCCCACGGCAGTCCCGACAGCGGGATCGCTGCCGCCCACAGGATTTCGCCGTAGTTCATCGGACCCACCCACCAGAACGCGGAGTCGCCCGCATTGAGATCGACGCCGCTGCCGACCAGTTGGCCATTTACATTGATACCCATCGCTGTCTCCCAGTTGCAGACGGCCACAGCGACGCGACATTGCCCGTGTGCCCGTGGCGGTCGTTACACCGCTGACTAGAGGACGGCAACGCTGGATGCGTTTTGAAGGAAGCCCGGTACTCCGCGAACTCCCACAAAAAAGCCGCGCGATCAACGCGCGGCTTTTCTTCCTTCTCAGAACCGGAGGCGTTACGACAACTACCTCATTGCTTCGGATACAAGCCCAACGTACTGGCATGCAGCCGCGCGAGCCCGAGCAACGCATCCGTATAAGGCGTCGGCACGCGCGTCAGCTGTCCAAGCTCACGCACCGCGCCGACCAGCGCATCGAGTTCGACCGCCTTGCCCGCCTGCACGTCTTGCAGCATCGACGTCTTCATCGCGCCGAGCTTCAGCGTGACCGTGTGACGGTCATCGGGCGCCTGGTCGATAGGGATGCCGAAGCGCGCGCCGATTTCCTTCGCCTCCAGCATGATGTGCGTGACGAAGCCGCGCACGAGTTCGTCGCCGAGGATCCGGTCGGTCGTTGCGCCAGTGATCGCGCTGACCGGGTTCATCGTCATGTTGCCCCATAGCTTGAACCACACGTCGCGCTGGATCTGCGCGGAGGCCGTCGCATGGAAGCCCGCCGCTTGCAACAGCGCGGCGAGCAGTTCGACACGCTCGCTCGGCTTGCCCGACGCCTCGCCGACGATCAGGCCATTGCCCTGGTGATGCCGGATCACACCGGGTGCGTCGATCAGGCAACTGGCATGCACGACGCAGCCGACCGTCTGCGCGGCCGGGATCGCGGCGGCGATCGCGCCGTCGGGATCGATCGTCTTCAGGCGCTGGCCGGCGAGCTCGCCGCCGAGGCCGTCGCAGAACCACCACGGCACGCCGTTCATCGCCGTCAGCACGATCGTCTCGGGGCCGAGCAGCGGTTTGATATGCGCGGCCACCGCCGCCATCGCCGGACCCTTCACCGCGATCACGACCAGCTCCTGCACGCCGAGATCGGCCGGCTTGTCGCTCGCCTTCACCTGCTCGGCGTAGATCACGCCGCCTTCGATCAACCGCAGACCATGCTGGCGCACCGCGTCCAGCGTCGCGCCGCGCGCCACCACGCTGACCTGATTCCCGGCCTGCGCGAGCTTCACTCCCATCCAGCCGCCGATCGAGCCGGCGCCATAGATCGCTACTTTCATCGCCTGAATCCTTGCCTGTTGCTGTGGTTATTGCAGCGTTGATTGTCGCGCTCTTTTACGCGTGGCTTCAATCATTGCCGGTAGCTCGCATCGATCCGGTCGACCCGCCGCACCAGCGCATCGAACACGTCCTGCCCGGCGCCGTGGCGCGGGTCGAACTGCAGCGCGTCGCGCGAGCAGCGAATCGCGATCTCTTCCGGCACCGGCCGCGCACGGCCCATCGAAAACGTCGCCATCTGGATTTCGCACGCGCGATTCAGCGTCCACAGAATCGCGAAGGTCTGCGGCAACGTCCGGCCCCACGATAGCAGACCGTGATTGCGCAGGATCACCGCCTGCTTGTCGCCGATGTGCGCGAGCAGCCGCGGGCCCTCTTCCGCATGAATCGTGATGCCTTCGAAGTCGTGATACGCGATCCGGTCGTGCAACTGCGCGCTATAGAAGTTGGTCTGCTGCAGGCCCTCTTCGAGACAGGCCACCGCGACGCCCGCTGTGGTGTGCGTATGCATCACGCAGTGCGCGTCGGGCAAGCCCTCGTGAATCGCCGCATGCACGACGAAGCCGGCCGGATTCACCGGATAAGGCGAGCCGTCGAGCACCCGCCCCTGCGCATCGATCTTCACCAGATTGCTCGCGGTGACTTCGCTGTAATGCAGCCCAAACGGGTTGATCAGGAAGTGGCGCTCGACGCCGCTGACGGTTTCGGGCACGCGCAGCGTGATGTGGTTGTAGATCATCTCGGTCCAGCCGAGCAGATCGAAGATCCGGTAGCACGCGGCGAGCTGCACGCGCGCCTGCCATTCGTCCGGATGCATCGCGGCCGATCTGGGCTGGCTCGCCGGTTGCGCTTCGAGGGTCGTGGCCATCGTCAGTGTCTCCATGATTGTGGTTGTGACGGCGCGGCCATACGCGCCGCCACCTATTCATTCTTGCTGCAACAGCGGCTGGACCGCCGGACGGCTTCAGGCGCCCGACACCACCGCCGCGATCGACGACGCGACATAGTCCGCGTTGCGCGCGTTCAGCCCGGCGACGCACATGCGGCCCGAGCGCAGCACGTACACCGCGTATTCGTTGCGCAGACGCTCCACCTGGCTTTCGGACAGGCCCGTGTACGTGAACATGCCGCGCTGCGCGACATAGCGCGCGCGCATCACTTCATCGACGCGTCCGTCTAGCCCCGCGTGGATCACGTTGCGCATCGCCAGAATGCGCTCGCGCATCGCGCCGAGCTCGGCTTGCCACGACGCGCGCAGCGTCGCATCGGCGAGCACGTTGGCGACGAGGCGCGCGCCGTGCGTGGGCGGATTGCTGTAGTTCGCGCGCACCGCCGACATCAGCTGGCCCGCCACGCGCGCCGCTTCGTCGGCGCTCTTGCAGACCACGCTCAGCGCGCCGACGCGCTCGCCGTACAGCGAGAAATTCTTCGAGAACGAGTTCGCGACGATCAGCGGCACGTTCGCGTCGGCGAGCAGGCGCACCGGAGCGGCGTCTTCTTCGAGGCCCGCGCCGAAACCCTGGTAGGCCATGTCGACGAACGCGATCAGCTTGCGGCGCTGCAAAACCGGCACCAGTTCCGCCCATTGCGCCGGGCTCAGATCGACGCCGGTCGGGTTATGGCAGCAAGCGTGCAGCAGCACGACGCTCTTTTCCGGCAATACGTCGATCGCGGCGAGCATTTCGGCGAAACGCAGGCCGCCCGTTTGCGGGTCGTAGTACGGATAGGTGTTGACCGTCAGGCCCGCGCCTTCGAATATCACGCGATGGTTTTCCCAGCTCGGGTCGCTAATCCACACCTGCGAGCCGGGGAAATAGCGCTTCAGGAAATCGGCGCCGACCTTCAGCGCGCCCGAGCCGCCTAGCGTTTGCAGCGTCGCGATCCGGCCTTCGGCGCGCGCCGCGCTGTCGGCGCCGAACACCAGCGCCTGCGCGGTGTCGCGATAGAGCGGCAGACCCGCCATCGGCAGATACGAGCGCGGGCCGATCGCGTCGAGCAGCGCGGTTTCGGCGCGGCGCACTGCATCGATCACCGGTAGCTTGCCGGCGTCGTCGAAGTAGATGCCGATGCTGAGGTTGACCTTGTTCGGCCGGGGGTCCAGCTGAAAATCTTCGTTCAGGCTCAGAATCGGGTCGCCCGGATAGGCGGGAATATGGTCGAACATGACGGGTCCTTGAAGGCGGCCTGTGCAGGCCTGTTGTAGCGGTCGTCCGCGCCGCGGGACGACAGGGCAAACCTCAAGTCTAAGCGGGTTCGCCGGGCTAAGTCGACCGGCACGAGTGTCGATCGTCGGCACGCCGCGCACAATCAATCGATTTTTCACGATTCGTAAGTTTTTCTTTAGAATCGATCGTATGCCTCTTACCCGCGTCACGATCCGCCAATTCGAAGCGTTCCTCGCCATCGTCGATCTGCACAGCATCGGCGCGGCGGCAGAGCGGCTCGGGCTGACTTCGTCGGCGGTCAGCCAATTGCTTGCCGAACTCGAAACGGAGCTCGGCTTCCGGCTGTTCGATCGCACCACGCGGCGTGTCGCGCTGTCCAGCGCGGGGCAGGACTTTCTGGCGTCGGCCGAATCGGTGCTGCGCCACGTGCGCGCGGCCGCCCAGTCCGCCGACGACATCCGCAATCGCGCGGCCGGCATCGTGCGGGTCGGCGCGCCGCTCGTGATCGCATCGACGGCGCTGCCCGCGGCGATCGCCGAATACGCGCGCGACAAGCCGAAGGTGGTCGTGCGGGTCTGCGATACCGTGGTCGAACAACTGGTGGAGCGCGTCGAGAGCGGCGACATCGATCTCGCGATCGGCCCGAACCGGCAAAGCGGGCCGCGCGTGCGTTGCGAGGCCGCGTTCGCGAGTCCGTGGGTCATGTGGTGCGCGGCCGCGCATCCGCTCGCCGCTCGCCGCCGCGTGCAATGGCAGCATCTGCGCGACGTGCCGATCGTCGCGACCGGCCGCGACCACGAACGCGCGGTCGATCAGATGCGCGCCAATCTGCCGGTCGAGGCGCGCATCATTCCGGTCGATGTCGTCGATAACGTGACCACCGCGTTCGGCCTCGCCGCGCAAGGGCTGGCGGTCACGCTCGCGCCGGCCTATGTGGCGCCGCTCGCGCGCACGTTCGGGCTCGTGATGAAGCGCATCGTCGATCCCGAAACGATTCGCGAGGTGTGCGTGTACCGGTCGACCGAACGGGCGCTGTCCCCATCGGCCGATGGTTTCGCGGATTTCGTGATGCCGTGGTTGAAACGCTGGGATCGGGAGACGCAGGCCGAGGCGCGGGGCAAGCGGAGTTGAAGCGCGATGCGACGCATCGCGCAGCTAAGGCTGCATACACAGCGCGAACAGTTGCCGCTGATTCGAAATCCCCAGCCGCGCATACGCGCGCTTCTGATACGTGACGACGCTCGCCGGCTTCACCCCCATCTGCGCGGCAATCTCGGCGGCGCTCGCGCCTTCGAGCGTGCCACGCAACGCGTCGAGCTCGCGCGGCGTCAGCGTCGGACATGCGCGCCGCACGCGCGCGAGCATCGCCGCGCCGCTACCCTGCTGATGCTGCCCGTTCAGCGCGTAATGGCCCTTCGCCGCATGCGCGAACAGCGGCGCGACGCTCTCGATCCGCTGCAGATCTCCGGGGGCGAACACGCCGTACGCGCCGTCGCGGTACAGGTTGATCGACAGCCACACGCTATCCGCGGGCTGCACCAGCAACGACAGCCGGTCCGATACGTTCGGCTGCGCGTAGCAGGCCGCGCGATACGCGTCGTTTTCGATTTCGTCGCCGCGCTGCTGATGCAGCACCAGCGCATCGCGTGAAGCGCTGCGCCGCCTGTCGTGGGTCTGGCCGATGATCGCGCGATTGCCGTCCAGCGCATAAAAATGCGCGGCGTAGCGTTCGGCGACGTCGCGCAGAAAACGCCCGCCGCGATGATCTGCCGCCGACACCGTACGCGGCCGCGCGTCGAACTCATACGCGAAGATCGTGCACTGCGAGACCGGCAGCGACAACGACTCGCCAACCGTCTGCAGAATGCTCGCGGCGAGCGCGTCGGCATCCGGGTCGGAGATCGCCATGACGAGGTCGGTGGCGCGCGCGGTGCTGATCTGACCGCTGCGCTGCGGTGATGCGAGGCGCCAGGAACGCATGATGGGGACTCGTGCTTGCGCTGCGTGGATTGGGTTGCGGCAAGCGTAGCACAGCGGGCATGCGGCGCAGGTGTGCCGGCGTGATCGACGCGTCAGCGACGCCTTATCGCCGGGTAAACGACCCCCGCTGCAACGCCACCACCCTCGGCAATTCGATCGTAAACGTCGTGCCGGCCTCGTCGCTGGATACGACGCTGACGTCGCCGCCATGCATGCGCGCGATCTCCTGCACGATATGCAGACCGAGCCCGAGCCCTTCGCGCGAGCGCGCGCCGTTGCCGTTCGACACGAACGCCTTGAACAGATGCGGAAACACGTCGGCCGGAATCGTGCCGCGATTGGACACCTTCAGGCGCACGCAATCCTCGGCCTCGCCATCGACCTCCACGCCGATATCGCCCTCCGGCGCGCCATGATGCAGCGCATTGCTGACCAGATTCGATACCGCCTGCCACACGAGATCGGTATCCCACGCGCCGGCCGTATTGCCGGTGCAGGTGAACACGATCTGCTTGCCGCTCTTTTGCGATGCGAATTCGTCGATCACCGAGCGGCACAGCGTCGCCAGTTCGATCGAGCGCGGCTGCAACGGCAGACGTCCGCCTTGCAGGCGCGCGAGGTTCAGCAGCTGATCGACCATCCGCGCCATGCGCAGCGAGCTGTTCTTCACGCGCGCCGCGACGGTCGCGGCCTGTTCGTCGGCGGCCGTGCGCATCAGGTACTCCGCCGACGCCAGCACCGCGCCGAGCGGCGTGCGCAGGTCGTGACTGAGCACCGCCATCAGCATTTCGTTCGCTTCGAGCATCTGGCGCGTGGTTACCAGTTGCGCGGCGAGCTGGCGCTTTTGCTGCTCCAGTTGCACGAACACGTCGACCTTCGACTGCAGAATGCGCGGGTCGAACGGCTTGTAAAGGAAGTCGACCGCGCCCGCCTCGTAGCCGCGGAACGTGCGCGACGCGTCCTGCGCGGTCGCGGTCAGGAAGATGATCGGTACGTGCGAGGTGCGCGGGCTGCCGCGCATCAGCGCAGCCAGCTCGAAGCCGTTCATGCCGGGCATGTTGACGTCGAGAATCGCCAGCGCGACTTCGTGCTTGAGCAGCAGATCGAGCGCGGCGGTGCCGGAGTCGGCGACCAGCACCGCGACGTCGGGACGCGCGAGCAATGCTTCGAGCGCGGTGATGTTGTGGACGATGTCGTCGACGATCAGGATGTTCACAGGTGAGTTCGTCATGGCATCGGATTAGAGGGATGTCGGCAGCGCGGCAAGGCGCTTCGCCAGGGTTTTGGGGTTGAAGATCGCATCGGCCGCGCCACGCTCGATCGCCGCGCGCGGCATTTCCGCCGAACCGGCGCTGGCGGGGTCCTGCACCCATGCGGTGCCGCCCAGCGCGCGCACGCATTCGAGGCCGAGCGCGCCGTCGTCGTTGGCGCCGGACAGCAGGATCGCGAGCAGCCGCTCGCCGTACACCGCGGCTGCCGATTCGAACAGCACGTCGATCGACGGCCGCGAGAAGCGCACCGCCGCATCGGTCGACAGCGCGACCGTGCGGTCCACTTCGACGAGCATGTGATAGCCGGGCGGCGCGACGTGTACGCGGCCGCGCAGGATCAGTTCGCCCGCATCGGGTTCGAGCACCGGCAGCGCGCAGCGATGCGCGAGCGCCGGCACCAGGTAGCTCGGCGAATCGGGCGGCAGATGCGTGACGATCATCACGGCCGCGCCGAAGCGCGCGGGCAACGCGGCGAGCAGCACGTTGAGCACTTCGACGCCGCCCGCCGACCCGCCGATCACGACCAGCTCGTAACCGCGCGGCGCGTGCGTGCGCGCGGCGCCGCCGGCATCGGCGGTCGGAGTCATCGCAGGTTCAACGTTCGGGGATGGCATCGCGACCTCGCTAACGCTTCTGATAAATGCGTTCGGCCGCGCGGAACTCGTCGAACGCCGGGTAGTGACGCGAAAACCGCAGGCTTTCCTTGCTGCCCAGGCCGAGAAAGCCGCGGCGCACCAGCGCGTTCTCGAACAATCCCAACGCGCGATCCTGCAAGCCGCGATCGAAATAGATCAGCACGTTGCGGCACGACACCAGGTGCGCTTCGAGGAACACTTCATCGGTGGACAGGCTGTGATCGGCGAACACCACGCGCTCTTTCAGCGAGCCGGCAAAGCGCGCGCCGCCATACGCTGCATGATAGTAGTCCGACAGCGAACGCGTGCCGCCCGCCGCCAGATAGTTCTGCGTGAAGCCCTGGATGCGTTCGAGCGCATAGATGCCCGCCTCCGCGCGCGCGAGCGCATCGGGGTTGATGTCGGTCGCATAGAACAGCGTGCGTTCGGTGAGGCCCTCCTCGTCGAACAGGATCTTCAGCGACCACAGCTCCTCGCCGGTGCTGCATCCGGCGACCCACACCTTGATCGACGGATAGGTGCGCAGACGCGGCAGCACGTGTTCGCGCAGCGCGAGGAAATACGACGGATCGCGAAACATGTCGCTGACCTGCACCGTCAGGTACCGGAACAGCCGCGAAAACTCGTTGCCGTCGCGCATGATGCGGTCCTGCAGTTGCGACAGCGTCTCCACGTTGAATTCGTCGAGCGCCTGCGTGAGGCGGCGGCGCAGCGACGACATCGCGTAGTGGCGAAAGTCGTGCTGATACTTCAGATAGATCGCTTCGAGCAACAGCCGCAGCTCGATGTCGAAATCGCTGAGGCGCTGCGGTACGTCAGATGCGGACGGTTTCATCGCGTTTCTCGCTTGTGTGCTTGCGCTCGCGCTGTCAGCGCTGCCGCAGCCACACGCGGCACAGCGCGACGAGCTTGTCGACGTCGATCGGTTTCGACACGTAGTCGTCGGCGCCCGCTTCGAGGCAGCGCGTGCGATCGTTCGCCATCGCCTTCGCGGTCAGCGCGATGATCGGCAGATGCGCGAAGCGCGGATCGCGGCGAATCTCGCCCATCGCGGTCAGGCCGTCCATCTCGGGCATCATCACGTCCATCAGCACCAGATGCACTTCTGGTGCGTTCTCCAGTTCGTCGAGCGCCTCGCGGCCGTTGCGCGCGATCAGCAGCTTCGCGCCGAGCGGTTCCAGCACGTGCGACAGCGCAAAGATGTTGCGCACGTCGTCTTCGGCGAGCAGGATCGTGCGACCCTCGAACGCATTGTCGCGTTGCCGCACGGTGCGCAGCATGCGCTGCTGCTCCGGCGCGAGCGACGACTCGACGCTGTGCAGGAACAGCGTGACTTCATCGAGCAGACGCTCCGGCGATTTCGCGCCCTTGATGATGATCGACTTCGAATAGCGGCGCAGCCGGTGCTCCTCTTCGTCGGACAGCATGCGGCCCGTGTAGACGATCACCGGCAGCGATGCATGCGCGGTGTTGGCGGCGAGGCGTTCGAGCAGATCGTAGCCGGTGCCGTCGGGCAGCGCGAGATCGGTGACGACGCAGTCGAACGCCACCGTCGACAGTTGCTCGAACGCGTCGGCGAGCGTCGCGACCGCGACGATCTCGGTGTTCTCGCTTTGCAGCAGCGCGCGGATGCTTGCACGCATCGGCGCGTCGTCCTCGATCACGAGCACGCGCTTCAGGCGCTGTTGCAGCCGCGCTTCGAGGCGGCGGATCGCGGCCTCCATCGTCGAGCGCGCGGTCGGCTTCAGCGTGTAGCCGATCGCGCCGAGGTGCAGCGCCTTGTCGGCGTGGTCGGTGGCCGACACGATATGAATCGGAATGTGGCGCGTCAGCGGATCGTTCTTCAGCCATTCGAGCACCGTGAGGCCCGAGCGGTCCGGCAGACCGACATCGAGCAGCACCGCGGCCGGCCGCATGTCGCGCACCAGCGCGAGGCCGCTGGCGGCGTCGCACGCGTGCACGAAGTCGAAGTCGAGTTCGTGCACGAGATCGCGCAGAATCGCGGCGAATGGCGGATCGTCTTCGACCGCGACGATCAGACGGCCCGCGCGGGTGCGATTGTCGCGATCGTCGGCAATCGGCGCAGCGGCGGGCTCGGCGGTGCCGGGCAGCAAAGTGTCGCGCGATGCGTCGGGCGACGCCCGGCTTGCCAGACCATTCGCCGGCGAGATTACCGCGGCGGGCGCGGCGTCGAGCGGCGTGTGCAGCAGCGGCGCTTGCGCCGTCGCCTGCGCGCCCATGTCCGTGCCCGTGCCCGCGCTCATCGCGCCGTCCGCGGCCACGAGCGCCTCGCGCGCATCGAGCGGCAGCCACAGCGAAAACACGCTGCCCTTGCCCACTTCGCTCGCGACGGTAATGCGCCCGCCCAGCAGCCGCGAAAATTCGCGCGAAATCGACAGCCCGAGACCGCTGCCGCCATATTGACGGCTCGTCGAACCATCGGCCTGCTGGAATGCCTCGAAGATCATGTCGAGCTTGTCGGCCGGAATGCCGATGCCGGAATCGCGCACGTCGAAGCGCAGCACGTTGTCCTCGACCTTGGCGACCTCGAGCGTGACCTCGCCGCGCTCGGTGAACTTCACCGCGTTCGACAGCAGGTTGCGCAGGATTTGCGTGAGCCGCTGACCGTCGGTGACGAACGTATCCGGGGTGCCCGGTAACTTGTCGAAGGCGACCCGCAAGTGCTTGGTCGCCGCGATCGGCCGGAACATTTCGTCGAGCGATTGCAGCGTCGCCTCGATCGACACCGTTTCGGGTTCGACCGTCAGCTGCCCCGCCTCGACTTTCGACAGGTCGAGAATATCGTTGATCAGCACGAGCAGATCGCTGTTCGACGCGTGGATCGTCTCCGCGTAGCGCACCTGCTCGTTGGTCAGATTGCCGCTGCGATTCTGCTGCAGCAGCTTCGCGAGAATCAGCGAGCTGTTCAGCGGCGTGCGCAATTCATGCGACATGTTCGCGAGGAACTCGGACTTGTAGCGGCTCGACTGTTCGAGGCGCTCAGCGTTGGCCGCCAGGTCGTTCTGCGCGCGCAGCAGATCCGATTTCTGCCGCTCCAGCCGCTGCGCGTATTCCTCGAGCTGCACGTTGGTCTGTTCGAGCTCGGCCTGCTGCGCTTCGAGGCGCCGTTGCGATTCCATCAGCGCGCGGCCGCGTTCCTCGAGCCCTTCGTTCGAGACCCGCAACTCCTCCTGTTGGACCTGCAACTCCTCGTTCAGCTGCTGCGTCTCGGCGAGCGCATCCTGCAGGCGTTCGCGATACAGCGCCGCTTCGAGAAAATCGCCCATGCTGTGGCGGATCAGCTCCATGAACTCCTCGTCGCGCGGCGTCACCTCGCGCAGGAAGCCCATTTCGATGACGCCGTTGACCTGGCCGTCGTTGTCGATCGGCAGGATCAGCAGATTGCGCGGCGCGCCGCTGCCCGTCGCCGACACGACCCGCACATAATCGGCGGGCACGTCGCGCAGCACCAGCGTGCGGTGCGAGCGCGCGGCCTGGCCGACCAGCGTTTCGCCCTCCTCGAAACTCAGGGCAGCGGTCTGCTCGCTGTCACGGCTATACCCGTACGCGGCGATGCGGCGCAGTGTGCCGCTCTGCCGGTCGCGCACGTACAGCGCGGCGACGACCGCATCGAGATATTGGGCGAGGAATTCGAGCATCGCGCGGCCGACGAGCGGCGCGCTCGTCTGGCCGACCACCTTATCTGCGAGCAGGCGCTGGCCTGAGCGCAACCAGACCTGCTGCTCGAGCAGCGTGGTCTGCTCGGCCTGCCGACGCAGCACGTTGTCGTAGGTCTCTGACAGGTCCAGCAGTTCGCGACGACCCCGCCATGCGAGCAGGCCGCTGACGCCGAGGCTGAACAGCAGGAACAGCCCCACCAGCGTCGCCGTCACATTGCGCGTCGCTTCGGCGCGCTGCTGGCGCAGGCGCAATTCGACGTCGAGAAACTCGCCGAATTCGCGGCGTATTTCGTCGAATTCGATCTTGCCGCGCCCCGCTGCAAGCGCGCTCTCATAGTCCAGGTTGCGGCGGCGCGCGTCGATGATCTCTTCGGCGAAGCGGGTCCAACGTTGCTGCAGCGCCTCGATCTGCTTGAGCCGCGCGATTTGCAGCGGGTTGTCGGCGAGCTGCTTTTGCAGGGTTTCGAGCTGTGCCTTGAATTTCGGGCCGCCGTTTTCAAACGGCGTGAGGAAACTCTCGTCACCGGTGATCAGGAAGCCGCGCATCGACGATTCGCGATCGACCGCGAGCCGCAGCATTTCGTTGGCGTCGCCGATCACGCGCTCGGAGTGCTCAGCCCAACTCATCGTCGACACGAGGTAAGCGATCAGGCCGACGAACAGCGCCATCGTGACGAGGCCGACGCCCAAAGGCAGCGCGATATTGCGGCGAAGGATGCGGCGGAAACGAAGTTGATCGACGGCCTGCGATGCGGTCATTTTTTCTGTAGGTGGCATGGCGAATCGGGTCGATGCGGAATGTTTTGCGGGTCTGCGCACGGTATTGAGTACCGCGAAGCGACCGCCGTCATCATACAAGGACGACCCGCATCGTGTAACGGAACTCCGCTCGTCGAGACTTGCCGGGCAGAGCGTGGTACGCATCGCGCGATGCGTCGCACGCGGTGCGCAATGCAAAAAGAACCTGGCCGGCTCGCACCGGCCAGGTTCCTGCCTCGTTCAGCGGCTAACGCGGCGGCGCAGCAACGCAACCTGCTCGGCCCGCTCAAGCCGGCACCGATTCCGCCTGCGCCGCGCGCGACCAGACACGATGCTGCCCCGCGGTCTTGATGAACGCCTTCAACACCTCGGCGGACTGCGAATCCTCGCCGGTCACGACGCCGTCCGGCTGCGCAGGCAACTGCGCGGCCGTGAGCAGATCGCGCCCCGCGCCGAGCGCCGCGATCGCCTTCAGATGCTTGAACGCTTCGAGCACGAAGTGCCGCGCATCGCCCGATTGCGCCAGCGCCTTCGCCCCCTTCTCGCCGCCGACGACGATCACCGCGTCGAACATCACCGACGGCAGCCCGGCGATCGTCGCGTCGGGTGCGAGGTCATCGATCCCGGCGAGCGTCGGTGCGATCAGCATCGGCGTCGCGCCTTCGCCCTTGAGCGCCTGCTGCAGCTGTTTGATCGCCGCGGCATCGGAACCGGGCGCGGCGAGCAACGCGATCTTGCGGGTCTTGATGCCGGGCTTCACGCGATTGAGCAGACTCAGCGCCGGCGACGCCTTCGGCCCAACCAGCCTCGCCGTGCCCTTCTTCGGCGCCGGCAGGCCGAGTCCTTCGGCGACTTTCGCGGCGAGATCGGCGTCGAAGTTCGCGAGAATCTCGTTGACCTGGCGCGCGCGAATCTCGGGCTTCGTCACCTTACCGAGCTCGAACTGATAGGCTGCCGCGATATGGTCTTTCTCCGGCTGCGACATGCTGTTGTAGAACAGCGCGGCCTGCGAGAAATGATCGGCGAACGAGTCGCTGCGCACGCGAATCTTCGTGCTCTCGACGCGTTCCTGATAGCTGCCGAAGCCGCCATCTTCGGCGCCCGGATCGGTTTCTTTCGGCCAGCCGTCGTTCAACGAGTTCGGTTCGTATGACGCCTGACCGACGTGAATCGCCTGTCGGTGCATCGCATCGCGCTGATTGTTCACGGACGGACAGACCGGCCGGTTGATCGGAATCTCGTGAAAGTTCGGACCGCCGAGGCGGCTGATCTGCGTGTCCGTGTATGAGAACAAACGCCCTTGCAGCAGCGGGTCGTTGGTGAAATCGATGCCCGGCACGATATGGCCCGGATGGAAGGCGGCCTGTTCGGTCTCCGCGAAGAAGTTATCCGGATTGCGATTGAGCGTCATCTTGCCGATGATCTTCACCGGCACCAGCTCTTCAGGAATCAGCTTGGTCGGATCGAGCAGATCGAAATCGAACTTGTGCTCGTCGGCTTCCTCGATGATCTGCACGCCCAGTTCGTACTCGGGATAATCGCCGCGCTCGATCGCTTCCCATAGGTCGCGCCGGTGAAAGTCCGGGTCCTTGCCGGCGAGCTTCTGCGCTTCATCCCACAGCAGCGAATACGAGCCGAGCACCGGACGCCAGTGGAACTTGACGAAGCGCGCCTTGCCCTGTGCATTGACGAAGCGGAACGTGTGGACGCCAAAGCCTTCCATCGTCCGAAAGCTGCGCGGGATCGCGCGGTCCGACATCGTCCACAACACCATGTGAGCCGATTCGGGCACGAGCGAAACGAAGTCCCAGAACGTGTCGTGCGCGGACCCGCCAGTCGGCATTTCATTCGGAGCTTCCGGTTTCACCGCGTGCACGAAATCGGGAAACTTGATCGCGTCCTGGATGAAGAACACCGGCATGTTGTTGCCGACCAGATCGAAATTGCCTTCCTGCGTGTAGAACTTCGTCGCGAAGCCGCGCACGTCGCGCACCGTGTCGGCCGATCCGCGCGGACCTTGCACGGTCGAGAAACGCACGTAGACCGGCGTCTCAGCGGCGGGGTCCTGCAAAAACGCGGCCTTGGTGTACTCGCGCATCGATTCGTAGACTTTGAAGACGCCATGCGCGGCCGAGCCGCGCGCGTGCACGATCCGTTCGGGAATGCGCTCGTGATCGAAATGCGTGATCTTCTCACGCATGATGAAATCTTCGAGCAGCGACGGGCCGCGCGGCCCTGCACGCAACGTGTTCTGGTTGTCGGCGATCTTGACGCCCTGATTGGTTCTCAGCGCCTCGCCTTGCGGTTTCACGCGATTGCGTTCGAGATCGTTCGATTTCGCGTCGTTCGACGGCGCTGGCCCGTTTACCTGGGCCGCGGGCTTCTGGGTATTCGCTTTACCTGCCATGGGGATCGACTCCTTGTGTTCGGGCGCGCGGCGACGAAGAGGTCGCGGCGCGCGATCACGGAGTCAGCAAGGGCTATACCCACGAAGTCATCGCGCAAATGACTGCGCGGCGGCGTCACGTCAGAACCGGTAGTTGATCGACACGTCGGCGACACCTGTCGCGCGGCTGCGCGTGATCGGACTGTTGCCCGCGCTGCCGACGAGCTGCTCGAACGCGCCGTCGGCGGTCGCGAACCAGTGCTTGCTGAACAGCCAGATCGCGCTGACACCGAAGCCCACCGACTTGAAGCCCGCGCTCGCGTGGTACTGCGGATACTGCGAGTGCGCGGCCTGCTCCTGATTGACGCCGAACCAGCTGTTCATGTACTTGGAGTCCGCGAGCACCACGTTCGGGCCGGCGAACCAGAAGAACTGCCTGGTGCTGCCGGGCATCGGCATATAGGCGCCGAGATCGCCGATCCAGCCGTTCGATCCGCCGAAATAACGGCGGATATCGGCGCGCAGCACCAGCGGAAAATCCTTCGACACGACGTACTCGCCCGAGAGCTTCAGACCCACCGCCGGGTTGATGTTGCCGAGCCCGTTGAGTTCTTGCGGATCGTCCTGGGCGCGCCGCCCGAGATCGTAGACCGCGGCCAGACTCATGCGCCAGTTCTCGCCCTGCGCGAAATTCACGCCGAAGCCTTCGCCGCTCGACAGAAAGAGCAGATCCTTGTAACGCACGTCGATGCTCGGACCGGCCACCAGGTGATAGCGGTCCGAGCCCTCGAAGCGCGGCTGGAACGACGTGGCCACGCCGAAGCGCAATTGCCAGTCGGGAATGTTCGGCTGCCACATCTTCTGCAGCGGAATACCCACCGAATATTGCCATTCGCCGAGCGGCGACGGCGTCTGCGCGAAGACCGCACCCGGCACGCAGGCCATCGCACCCAAGGTCGCGGCGAGGAGCGAACTCGCCGCGATGCCGGTTTGTTTATGACGAGGCATGACGCCCCGCTTCTTTCTACGGCTGTTCAACACCGGAAGCCTCCGATCCCGCTCGTCGCGATGAAGTTAGGTTTTCGCCCGGGGCCCAGCGCGGACCCAAAAGCACGGACGACCGCCGCACTGCTACTTACGGCGTGTAATTTTTCCAATCGATGACGCAGGCGCCGCCATGCGCACGAGGCGCGGCTAGCCCGCGTGGCCCACGCGGCCGTGCGGCCACTGTGCACAGTCCTTGCGCGTCGCGGTGACGCGGACAATGGCCAACGGGACATGGCCTCGCAAGATATGCGCCAAGTCTGTGGAAGATTGATGACGAGCGCGTTGACAAGAGTATCGCGAAGACGGTCAGGCGGCAGCGGCGCCGCGGGCGCCGCCGTTCGGCCGGTTATTGCCCTGCCTGGACGAGCACCGGTTTGTCGCGATACAGGCTGGGGAACAGGCGCTTCAGGTTGGCGATTTTCGGCATGTCGTTGAACACGATATAGGCCGAATCGGGATGCAACGTCAGATAGTTCTGGTGATACGACTCGGCCGGATAGAAGCCCTTGTACGGCTCCGTCTTCGTGACGATCGGCGCGGGGAACACGTGCGACTTGTCGAGCTGCGCGATATAGCTTTGCGCGACGCGCCGCTGCGCGTCGTTCAGCGGAAAGATCGCGGAGCGGTATTGCGTACCGCTGTCGGGCCCCTGACGATTCAGCTCGGTCGGGTCCTGAACCACCGAGAAATACACCTGCAGCAACTGGCCGTAGGTGACCTTGCCCGGATCGAAGGTAACCTGCACCGATTCGGCGTGCCCCGTGTCGCCGCCGCTGACGGTCTCGTACTGCGCGGTGTCGCGTGAGCCGCCCGAGTAGCCGGACACCGCCCGCGTGACACCGCGCACATGCTGGAATACGCCCTGGACGCCCCAGAAGCAGCCGCCCGCCAGTACCGCGGTTTCCTCGTGCGCGGTACTGGCCGGGAGCGGTTCGTCGAGCGCGGGCGGTGCGATGACGACGGCGTTCTCCGCCGAGAACGCGACGCGCTGCGCGAGCGGCAATGCGAAGGCAGCGGCGCCGAGCAGCAACGACAACGCGGCCGCACGTGAGCGTTTCGAGTTGCCGCCGAGCGATGTAAGGGATTGCGGTCTGTTGCCAGTCATGATGGTCGCTCCGAAAAAGTGCCGGCGCTCGCCCGCCGTGGCACGGTGCTGCCAGGGCCAGATGCGGGTGCGCCGAAGCTTGGTCGCGCGGGGACAGCGTTTATGACAGCATGCGCGTTTTTGCGGCCTGCTGCGCGGTTGAGCGGCCGCGAGGCTTACAGCGGAAATTTCGTGGTCGACAGGATTTCCTTCAGCACCATGAACGAGCGGATCTGCCGCACGCCCGGCAGATACAGCAATTCCTCTGCGTGCAGACGATTGAAGCTGTCGCTGTCGCGCGTGCGGATCACCATGAAATAGTCGAACTCGCCGGTCACCACGTGGCACTCCATGCAGCCGGCCACCTTCTGCGCGGCCTTTTCGAATTCGGCGAACGACTCGGGCGTCGAGCGATCGAGCACCACGCCGATGATCACCAGCATGCCCGCGCCCGCCGCCTTCGGATCGAGCAGCGCGACCACGCCGCGAATCAGCCCGGATTCTTTCAAGCGTTCGACGCGCCGCAAACACGCCGGCGCGCTCAGCTTCACTTTCGCGGCGAGCGCCACGTTCGAAATGGACGCGTCGGTTTGCAACTGCCGCAGGATCGCGCGATCGATGCGATCGAGCGTGTGGTGGGGATCGGATGGTTTTGAACCCTCGCGAACTTTAGTTGCGTTCATAGCCGTGTCTACGAAGTTTTCTTATGGGCCAGACCTCTGTTGATTTTGAAAAATACGTCCGAGCGATTTTTTTCGCAAGCTCATTTCTGGCTGTTTTTTCTAACATGAACGCACGCAAATCACTCACCACGGAGCCGCGATGAACCTGCAACGATTCCCCCGCTACTCGCTCACCTTCGGGCCCACGCCGATCCAGCCGCTCAACCGTCTGAGCGAGCATCTCGGCGGCAAGGTCAAGCTTTATGCCAAGCGCGAGGACTGCAATAGCGGCCTCGCGTTCGGCGGCAACAAGACCCGCAAGCTCGAATATCTGATCCCTGACGCGCTCGCGCAGGGCTGCGACACGCTCGTGTCGATCGGTGGCATCCAGTCGAACCAGACGCGCCAGGTCGCGGCGGTTGCCGCGCATCTGGGCCTGAAATGCGTGCTCGTGCAGGAGAACTGGGTCAACTACTCGGACGCGGTGTACGACCGCGTCGGCAACATCCAGATGTCGCGCATGATGGGCGCCGACGTGCGGCTCGTGCCGGACGGCTTCGACATCGGCTTTCGCAAGAGCTGGGAAGACGCGCTCGACAGCGTGCGCGCTGCCGGCGGCAAGCCGTATGCGATTCCGGCCGGCTGCTCGGATCATCCGCTCGGTGGACTCGGCTTCGTCGGCTTCGCGGAAGAGGTGCGCCAGCAGGAAGCCGAATTGGGCTTCAAATTCGACTACATCGTCGTGTGCTCGGTGACGGGCAGCACCCAGGCGGGCATGGTCGTCGGTTTCGCCGCCGACGGCCGCGCCGATCGGGTGATCGGCATCGACGCCTCGGCGAAACCGGCGCAGACGCGTGAGCAGATCACGCGCATCGCGAAGCGGACCGCCGAAAGCGTCGAGCTGGGCCGCGACATCACCGCGAAGGACATCGTGCTCGACGAGCGCTACGGCGGCCCGGAATACGGTCTGCCCAACGACGGCACGCTCGAGGCGATCCGTCTGTGCGCG
Source organism: Paraburkholderia atlantica (assembly GCF_009362785.1). GTDB lineage: Bacteria > Pseudomonadota > Gammaproteobacteria > Burkholderiales > Burkholderiaceae > Paraburkholderia > Paraburkholderia atlantica. The sequence goes on along the minus strand of NZ_WHNQ01000012.1, from coordinate 12,000 downwards.
CGGCTCGAAGGCATGCTGACCGATCCGGTGTACGAGGGCAAGTCGATGCACGGCATGATCGACAAGGTGCGCAACGGCGAATTTCCGGCCGGCTCGCGCGTGCTGTATGCGCACCTGGGCGGCGTGCCGGCGTTGAGCGCGTACAGCTTCATCTTCCGCGACGGTTGAGGGGGTTTAGCGGATTCAGCCGACGGGCGTCCGCGATTCGACCGCGAGCTTCTTCCTCAAATGCTTGCGCAGAAACTCGACGAATGCCCGGATCGTGACCGAGCTTTGCCGATGCTGCGGATAGACGGCATAGACGCCCGTCGCCGATGGCAGGAACGCTTCGAGCACGGGCACGAGCTGTCCGCTGGCGAGCGCATCGGCGACGATGAAATCGGGCAGCCGAACGATTCCCAGTCCCGCGACGGCCGAATCGCGAATCAGCTCGCCGTTATTGGCCCGCAACGGCCCGCGCACCTCGACGCTCTTCACCGCGCCGTCGACGCGAAACTCCCAGCTCACCGCGCCGCCGTGGCCGTACAGCAGACAATCGTGATTCGCGAGATCGGCCGGCACAGCCGGGCTGCCACGCCGCCGCAGATAACCGGGGCTGCAGCACGCAATCATCCTCACATCGATCAGCTTCTGCGCGATCAGCGACGAATCCGCCAGCGTGCCGATGCGGATCGCCATGTCGAAGCCCTCGCCGACCACATCGACCGCGCGGTCGCTCAGTTCCATATCGAAGCGCACGTCGCGATGCTCGCGCAGAAACGCGGCGACCAGCGGCGACAGATGCGTCATGCCGAACGACATCGGCGCGCTCACGCGTAGCAGCCCGCGCGGCCCGGCACGGCGCAGCGACATCGCCTGCTCGGCGTCCTCGACCTCGCCGAGGATGCGCTTCGCCCGCTCATAGAACTCCTGGCCCAGATCGGTCACCGCCAGCTTGCGCGTATTGCGAATCAGCAATTGCACGCCGAGCGCCTCTTCGAGCGCCATCACACGGCGGCTCACGAACTGTTTCGACAGCGACAGCCGGTTTGCCGCGGCGGTGAAATTGTGGGCGTCGACGGTCGCGACGAAGATCCGCATGTCATCGAGTTGCATCGTATTGTCCACTCCAATGCGACAGTGTTTCCGTTTTTACAATGATTATAACCGTCCGGATTGACCTACACTGTCATTCATCGATCGCAGCCAAACATCTGGCCCGGATCAGACGACAAAACTCAAGGAGAAAACAGCATGCTCGAAATCAGACACGCCAACCAACGTGGCCGCGCGGAACACGGCTGGCTCAGCTCGCGCCATACGTTTTCGTTCGCGCACTACCACGATCCGAAGCAGAACGGCTTTTCCGACCTGCTCGTGATCAACGACGACCGTGTGGCGCCGGCGCAAGGCTTCGGCAAGCATCCGCATCGCGACATGGAGATCTTTTCGTATGTTCTCGAAGGCGCTCTCGAACACAAGGACACGATGGGCACGGGCTCGGTGATCGTGCCGGGCGACATCCAGCTGATGAGCGCAGGTACCGGCGTGGCGCACAGCGAATACAACCATTCGAAGAGCGAGCCGGTGCACTTCCTGCAGATCTGGATCGCGCCGGCCGAGCAAGGCACGAAGCCGCGCTATCAGCAACAGCACTTCGGCGCGGCCGACAAGCGCGGTGTGCTGCGGCTGGTGCTGTCGCCGGACGGTGCCAACGGTTCGCTGCAGTTGCAACAGGACGCACGTGTGTATGCGGGTCTTTTCAACGGCGACGAAACCGCGCGGCTCGAACTCGCGAAGGATCGTTATGCGTATGTTCATGTGGCGCGCGGCAGCGTCACGGTGAATGGCGTCGAGCTTGGCGAGGGTGATGGCGCGCGGGTGCGTGGCGAAGAAGCGCTGACGTTCACTCAGGGCCGCGACGCGGAAGTGCTCGTGTTCGACCTGCGCAACATCGAAACCTCGGCGTTGTGGGCATAAGCGCTTCGCTTGCGCCGCTAATGACTCTATCTTGAACGTGGCTCGCTGGACGACGATTTCCAGCGAGCTTCAACCCTCTACCCCAACGGGAAAAAATCATGCGCTACACGCTGTTTGAAAACCAGAAAGACGCCGTCGTTCTCGTCGCTCGAATCCTGCTGATGGTGCTGTTCGTGATGTTCGGCTGGTCGAAGCTGACCGGCTTTTCCGGCACCGTCGCTTATATGACGTCGACCGGCGCGCCCGTGCCGGAGTTGTCGGCTGTTATCGCGGTGGTGATGGAACTGGTCGTGGGCGTCGCGCTGCTGGTGGGTTTCTTCACGCGCCCGCTGGCGCTGCTGCTTGCGCTGTATACGCTCGGCACCGCGTTCATCGGCCATCACTACTGGAACATGACGGGCGCGATGCAGTACGACAACATGATTCATTTCTACAAGAACATCGGCATCATCGGCGGCTTGCTGTTGTTGTGCGTGACCGGTCCGGGCAAGTATTCGTTCGACCGGCGTTGAGACCGATTTCCGTGCTCTAACGAAAAAGGCCCGCATGCAGCGGGTCTTTTTTCGTGCGCAAACTAAAACGGCGGCCCGCGGGCCGCCGTTTGGGTGACTGATCGACCGAATCAAACCGCTGCTTCGGCTTCCGCTTCGCTGACCGCCGCGACTTCTTCGCTATGGCGGATCAGGTGATCGAACGCGGACAGCGATGCCTTCGCGCCTTCGCCCACCGCGATTACGATCTGCTTGAACGGCACCGTGGTCACGTCGCCGGCGGCGAACACGCCCGGCACCGACGTCGCGCCACGCGCATCGACGACGATCTCGCCATGCTTCGACAGTTCGACCGTGCCCTTCAGCCATTCGGTGTTCGGCACGAGACCGATCTGCACGAACACGCCTTCGAGTTCGACGTTCTTCACTTCGCCCGAAGCGAGGTCCTTGTAGACCAGACCGTTGACCTTCTTGCCGTCGCCGGTGATTTCCGTGGTCTGCGCCTGCGTGACGATCGTCACGTTCGGCAGGCTGCGCAGCTTACGTTGCAGCACTTCGTCGGCACGCAGCGTCGCGCCGAATTCGAGCAGCGTTACTTCGCGCACGATACCCGCGAGGTCGATCGCCGCTTCGACGCCCGAGTTGCCGCCGCCGATCACCGCGACGCGCTTGCCCTTGAACAGCGGGCCATCGCAGTGCGGGCAGTACGCGACGCCATGATTGCGGTACTCGCGCTCGCCCGGCACGTTTATTTCGCGCCAGCGCGCGCCCGTCGCGAGGATGATCGTCTTCGCCTTCAGCACCGCGCCGTTCGCCAGACGCACTTCGTTGATGCGCCCCGGAATCAGCGCTTCGGCACGCTGCACGTCCATGATGTCGACGTCATAGGCCTTCACGTGCTGTTCGAGCGCGGTCGCGAACTTCGGTCCTTCGGTTTCGGTCACCGACACGAAGTTTTCGATCGCCAACGTATCGAGCACCTGGCCGCCGAAACGCTCTGCCACGACGCCAGTTGCAATGCCCTTGCGTGCCGAGTAGATCGCCGCCGCAGCGCCCGCCGGGCCGCCGCCGACGATCAGCGTATCGAACACCGGCTTCTTTTCCAGTTCCTTCGCGGCGCGCGCACCGGCGTTGGTGTCGAGCTTCGCGAGGATTTCCTTCACGCCGCTGCGGCCCTGGCCGAAGGTTTCGCCGTTCAGGAACATCGTCGGTACCGCCATGATCTGGCGCGCTTCGACTTCGTTCTGGAACAGCGCGCCGTCGATCGCGACGTGACGGATGCGTGGATTGATCAGCGCCATCACATTCAGCGCCTGCACGACTTCCGGGCAGTTCTGGCACGACAGCGAGAAATACGTTTCGAATTGATAGTCGCCGTCGAGGCTGCGAATCTGTTCGATCACCGCATCGTCGAGTTTGACCGGATGGCCGCCGACCTGCAGCAGTGCGAGGACGAGCGACGTGAATTCATGCCCCATCGGAATGCCGGCGAAACGAATGCCCGCTTCCTTGCCCGCTTCGCCGATCGAAAACGACGGCTTGCGCTCGTCGTCGCCGCGACGCTCGATCACCGTCACGCGCTCCGACAGAGTCGCGATGTCGTTCAGCAGGGCCAGCAGCTCCTGCGACTTCGCGCTGTCGTCGATCGATGCGACGAGCTCGATAGGCCTGCTAACTTTTTCGAGATACGACTTCAGTTGAGTCTTGAGATTGGCGTCAAGCATGGCGTTGCGATTCCGTGACGAGGGGTGTTGGTGTCCCGGCGCCGCACATATCCGCAGAGGACATGTTGGGCCCGGGGAACGCGCGAAACGCCGTAGCAGGCGATTCGCGCGGTGATGCGCCGGGATGAATCCCGGCAGATGCAGACTGCGAGTGCAGCGTGAGCTGCGCGGACCTTAGATCTTGCCGACCAGGTCGAGCGACGGGGTCAGCGTTTCTGCGCCCGGCGTCCACTTGGCGGGGCACACTTGACCCGGGTGAGCCGCGATGTATTGCGCAGCTTGAACCTTGCGCAGCAGTTCGCCAGCGTCACGGCCGATGCCGTTGTCGTGGATTTCGCACAGCTTGATCTCGCCTTCCGGGTTGATCACGAACGTGCCGCGCAGCGCGAGGCCTTCTTCTTCGATCAGCACGTCGAAGTTGCGCGAGATAGCGAGCGTCGGGTCAGCCAGCATCGGGTACTGGATCTTCTGGATCGTGTCCGACGTGTCGTGCCAGGCCTTGTGCGTGAAGTGCGTATCGGTCGACACGCTGTAGATCTCAACGCCGATCTTCTTGAACTCTTCGTAACGATCGGCCAGGTCGCCCAGTTCGGTCGGGCACACGAAGGTGAAGTCCGCCGGATAGAACACGAAAACCGACCACTTGCCCTTCAGGTCTTCTTCAGTGACGGTCTTGAACTCGCCGTTATGGTAAGCCTGTGCTTTGAACGGTTTGACTTGACTGTTGATGATCGGCATTTGCTGAATCCTCTTTGGAGGGTGGTTGGAAAGTAGAGCCAGTATGTCAGACTACACTTAATAGGTAAAGTGGATTGTATTAATGAGTTTGATAGTCCATCCCTATTAATTTTCTCGGTCGAGACTATCGGGTCGATTGGCGGGCGTTTCAGCCCTTCAGAAGCCGCCACAGCGTGGTTCGACCGATGCCGAGCGCGCGGCTCGCGGCGGCACGATTGCCGCCGGATTGTTCGAGGGCACGCAGCGCATCCTCGCGGCTGGGGCTGACGCGGGGCGCCGTGCCGCCAGGGTTAGCGGGCCGGGACGCTTCTGTGATTCGCTCGCCCCCGGCCGGCCTGATCCGGCCGAACTCGGGAAACACCGCCAACCAGTCTGGCAAGGCGTCGGCAGTCGAGTTCCCGGACATCTCGCTGGCCGCGTCACCGATATAAATCGCCGCGCGCGCCAGCAGATTTTCCAGTTCGCGGACGTTGCCGGGCCACGCGTAGTTCGCGAAAAGCGGGTCGAGAAACGCGAGCACCCGTTCGAGCGCCGCCGCCGACAAGCCGTACTGCAGCGCGCTGCGCTCCAGCAGATGCCGCGCCAGCGGCGCGATGTCGGCGCGGCGTTCGCGCAGCGGCGGCAATTTTATCTGAAGCAGATTTAATCTGAAATACAGATCCGCGCGAAACGCGCCTTGCTCGACGAGCGCGTGCAGATCGCGGTGCGTCGCGGCGATCACACGCACATCGACCGGCGTCGCGCGGCCCGCGCCGAGCTTCATCACCTCGCGTTCCTGCAGCACTCGCAACAACCGGCTTTGCAGCGCGGCCGGCATTTCGCCGATTTCATCGAGAAAGATGGTGCCGGTGTGCGCGATTTCAAATAGCCCCGGCTTGCCGCCGCGTCGTGCGCCCGTGAACGCCCCTTCCTCGTGCCCGAACAGCTCGCTTTCGATCAGCCCTTCGGGCAGCGCCGCGCAGTTGAACGCGACGAACGGATTGCCGCGCCGCCGGCTCGCGTTATGGATGCCCTGCGCGACCAGTTCCTTGCCGGTGCCGCTTTCGCCGCTCAGCAGCACGGTGGCGTCGTGCGCGGCGCCGGCGCGCGCGAGACGGCGCACGCGCTCGAGCGCCATCGAGGCGCCGATCAGGTCGTCGAGCCGGTGCCGCGCGACCAGATGCCTCGGCCGCTGGCTGGTGCGCAGCGAGCGGTCGATCCGCTGCGCAACGAGCGCGTCCTGCGCCGTCACGACGAAACCGGCCCGCGCGCCCTGCTCGACGATCGGCACACAGCTGACGATCAGCGCGCGCCCGCCGATCTGCTCGACGCGTTCGTCGACTGGCTGGTCGGCGGCGCGCGTCTCGCGCAACAGCGGTGCCAGCGCGCGCCCGACGCGCGCGGGAGTGTCCTCGTCGTCCTTCGGGGCCTCCTGCGCCGGGCCTAAACCGAGCAGGTCGAGCATCGCCGGGTTGACGGCTTCGAGCTGGCCGGCTTCGTCGAACGCGGCGACGCCGTCGCGCAGATGCGCGACGATCGTATTCAGCCGCACCCGCTTCGATTCCTTCTGCCGGCTCACGCGCGCCAGTTCGACCGAGCGCTCGAACGCTTCCTCGACCGCGGCGAGCGAGTACAGGAACACGCTTTCCATGCCGGCCTGCTGCGCCAGATCGCAGGCCATGCCCGCGCCGACCACCACGCGGCACCCCTGCGCGGCGAGTTCATCGACCGCGTGCCGCACTTCGTCGATCGACCGGTACGCGCGCTGCCGCAGATCGACGTTCAACAGCGGGCTCAGGTCGGCCAGTTCCTGCGCGATCGCTTCATGCAGCACGAGCCCGATGCGTGCCTGCGGCCAGGTGGCGGTGGCGCGCGTGATCGCGCTCAACACGTCGAAGCCGTTCACCTTGACCATCACGACCGGCACGCTGAGGTTCTCCCGCAGGTACGCGCCATTCGAGCCGGCGGACAGTACGACGTCGACGGAACCCGCATCCACGTACGCCTGCAGCGCGGCGACGGCCGCGCCGTAGCCCTCCCGCACCGTGAAGAATTTCGCGCGGCCGGCATAGCGCGGCGCGACCGCCTCGCAAAGCGATTGCAGTCGGCTGATACTGACGAGTGCGACGCCGGGGCGCCCGATATCAACGGCGGGGCTCGGGTTCGCGACGAACGGGGCGAACGTGGACACTGCGGTTCTCCTTGATTGAAACGTTCGGCGAAACGTTTCATGAAACGTTCCACCGATTTTCTCACGAACCGTCAGGCCAAGCCCATAGCGCGCAAACCCTTGTTCTATCTGCACAACGCGTTGAACACCCGCCCATGGCACGTTTCCTGCAGAATGTCGCCCGCGTTCCACCACCGCTTTCCCTTCTGGAGACCCGCATCATGACCACCACTTCCGCCACCCGCCGCGCCGCCTTCCGCGCCAAGGTCAATCAGCGTCAGGGCCTGCTCGTGCCCGGCGCGTTCAACGCGATGAGCGCGCGCGTGATCGAGGACGCCGGCTTCGAGGCGGTCTACATCACCGGTGCGGGCGTCACTAACATGTCGCTCGGCCTGCCCGATCTCGGCTTCATCGGCCTTGCCGAAGTCGCCGAGCACACCGCGCGCATTCGCGACGCGGTCGCGCTGCCGCTGATCGTCGATGCCGACACCGGCTTCGGCAACGCGCTGAACGTGCGCCAGACCGTGCGCGTGCTCGAGCGCAGCGGCGCCGACGTGATCCAGTTCGAAGACCAGGTGATGCCGAAGAAATGCGGCCACTTCTCGGGCAAGGAAGTCGTCGCGACGAGCGAGATGGTCGGCAAGATCCGCGCGGCCGTCGACGCGCGCGAAGACGCGAACCTGCAGATCATGGCCCGTACCGACGCGGCCGCAGTCCACGGCATCGAAGACGCGATCGAGCGCGGTCATCGCTTCATCGAGGCGGGCGCCGACATCCTGTTCATCGAGGCGACGGAATCGCTCGCCGACATCGAGCGTCTGCCGGGGCTGTTCGACGTGCCGCAGCTGATCAACATCGTGATCGGCGGCAAGACGCCGGTGCAGTCGCGCGACGCGCTCGCGAAGCTCGGCTACGGCATCGTGCTGTACGCGAACGCGGCGCTGCAGGGCGCGGTGCTCGGCATGCAGCGCGCGCTCGGCACGCTGCAAAGCAACGGCCGCCTCGACGAGGACGCGACGATCGTCGCGCCGTTCAGCGAGCGCCAGCGGCTCGTCAACAAGCCGCTGTATGACCGGCTGGACAAGGAGTACGCGGCGAAGGACTGACGCAAGGGTGGCGGCGCGGCGGTGCGGCGCGCTGCATGCCTGCGTGATATGGGACCTTTTATTGCGTTAGCATTCAGGGCTGGCAAGCGAGGCTGAAATTCAGCCAAGCTGATGTTCCCGCCAGCCCGAAGCACAAAAACGCAACCGAAAGGCAATCTCGAGCACCATGAAGTCACACGCTTCGCGCGCCGCGCGCCGGCCCGTCAATCGTCTTTGCGCGCGCATCAGCGCGCCACGGGAGCTCGCGCGATGAGCACCAGCGGCACCCGCACCGCGCACGTCGGCTGGCTGCCGTACATCGTCGCGGCCACCTTCTTCATGGAGTACCTCGACACCACGGTGATCGCCACCGCGCTGCCGCAGATGGCGCGTTCGTTCGGCGTCGGCCCGAACAGCCTGAGCCTCGGCATGACCGCCTACATGCTCGCGCTCGCGATCTTCATTCCGGCGAGCGGCTGGGTCGCCGACCGCTGCGGCGCGCGCACCGTGTTCGTCAGCGCGATCGGCGTGTTCACGGTCGCATCGGTGCTGTGCGGGCTGTCGCAGAACGTGCCCGAGTTCACCGCCGCGCGGCTGCTGCAAGGCATCGGCGGCGCGATGATGGTGCCGGTCGGCCGTCTGATCGTGGTCCGCAGCACCGAGAAAGCCCGCATGATGCAGGCGATCTCGACGATCACCTGGCCGGCCATCGCGGCGCCGGTGGTCGGCCCGCCGATCGGCGGCTTCATCACGACCTACGCGTCGTGGCGCTGGATCTTCCTGCTGAACGTGCCCTTCGGCCTCGCGGCGATCGCCGTCGCGCTCGCCATCGTGCCGAACCTGCGCGGCACCGAACGCAAGCCGCTCGACGTCGTCGGCCTGCTGCTGAGCGGCGTCGCGCTGACCGCGATCCTGTACGGCGCGGAGCTGGCGAGCCAGCCGGCCACCAACGCGTGGCTCGCGATCGCGGTCGTGGCGGGCGGTCTGCTGGTCGGCGCGATCGCATTCCTGCACGCGAAGCGTCATCCGCATCCGCTCGTCGACGTGTCGACGCTGAAGGTGCCGACGTTTTCGGTGACCGTCATCACCGGTTCGTTCACGCGCATCGGCATCGGTGCGGTGCCCTATCTGATGCCGCTGCTGTTCCAGGTCGGCTTCGGTCTGTCGGCGTTCCGCTCGGGTCTGCTGCTGCTCGCGAGCGCAGTCGGCAACCTCGGCATGAAGGCGCTGACCACGCGCATCCTGCAGCGCTACGGCTTCCGGATGGTGGCGATCGTCGACGTGGTGGTGGCAGGCATTTTCATCACCTTGTGCGGACTGCTGACGCCCGACGTACCGCTCGTGGTGGTGCTGATCGTGGTGTTCGTGTACGGCGTCACGCGCTCGATGCAGTTCTCGACGCTGGCGACGCTCGCCTATGCCGATATCCAGCAGACCCAGATGAGTGCGGCGAGCACGCTGTGGAGCGCGGCCATGCAAATGACGATCGGTCTCGGCATCGCGTTCGGCGCCGTGTCGCTGCGCGTCGCGGCGCTGTTCAACGGCGAGACGTCCGGCCACGTGTTCACGCTCGACGATTTCCGCCTCGCGTTCCTGTTCGCCGGCGTGCTGACGCTACTGTCGGTGATCGGCTATATGGGGCTCGCGCGCGATGCCGGACAGAGCATCGGCGGGGGTTCGCGCGGTGGCGAGACTACCGCGAAGGGCTAAACCGTACACACTGCCGCTACGCAAACCTGGGAGACACGCCGTGCAAGCCAGCGAACTGACGATTTCCAGCCGCATCGCCGATCTCGACCTCGACATGGTCTACGCGTTCCTGTCGCAGGAAACGCCGTGGGCCAAGGGCATGCCGCGCGCGACCTTCGAGCGGGCCGTCGCCGGTTCGCTGTGCTTCGGTGGATTTGTCGACGGCAAGCAGATCGCGTTCGCGCGTCTGATCACCGACGAGGCGACCTTCGCATACCTGTGCGACGTGTTCGTGCTGCCCGCGTATCGCGGCCAGGGGTATGCGTCGGCATTGATGAAACATATCTTTGCGAGCCCGTCGCTCGCCAGTCTGCGCAGAGTCGTGCTGGTCACGACCGACGCGCATCACGTCTACGCGCCGCATGGCTTCACGTCGCTCGCGAACCCGGAGCGCTATATGGAGTTGCATCGGCCGGATGTTTATCGAGCGGCCGGATAGGCGCCGTCTCAGCCGTACGCGCGCTCGCGCATCCACTTCGTCATGATCCATTTGTCGCCGGCCAGTACCGGCGCGCCGCCGTGCAGCGTCGACGGATCGAGCTGGCGCTCACCGTTCATGTAGCGGAAATACACCGCGCCGCCCGCCTGCGCCGCGACCGACAGGCCCGCCGTGGGAAACACCGTCTCTCCGCCGTCGGCGACGTCGTTCAGATAGATGATCAGCGTCGCGACGCGCTGGCCGCCCTGCGCGGTGTGCACCGCGCTGCCGGGCTGATCGGGCGCGAAGAAGTCGAAATGCGGGCTGTACTCGCCGCTCGTGCCGTAATGCAGCACCTGCAGACCTTCGCCGTTTTCGAGCGGCCAGTTCGTCAGGCTCGCGATGCGTCGTTCGACTCGCGCGATCAGCTGATCCTCGCCGCGCCGATACCAGACGCCTTCGCTGGTCCGGTTGCGGATCACGTCCTCCCGGCCGGTGAGTGGATTGACCGTCGTCGAGCGTTTCAACCGATGCCGCGAGCGTTCGATCAGCTCGGCGCATTCCGCGGCCGACAGTACGTCGGCGAACACGACCAGTTGCGGGCGCTCACAGCGCAGCAACACGCGCACCTCGCGGTCAGCCGCGTCTATCAGGTTGCCGCGTGCAACCGGCGCGGCGTCGTATCGATAAGGGTTGGTGGCGGGATCGGCCACCGTGGCGGGCGCCGCGGGGCCGGACGCGCTCCGATCGAACGCATGGTGGACCGCGACTCGGGCCTCGCCGTCGGCAAAGCCGGCCTGCACCATCGCGTCGACCATCGAGCCCGGCGTGCAGCCGCGCGCGACATTGCTGCTCAGCCATTCTTGCCAGGCGGCATCGACGACTCGCATAGCGTTTCCTGTGGGGCGGCCCGGCAAGGCGTGCGGGCACGAGCGTGCTTCGATCATAGCAAGCGCGATGCGCGCGCCGCCGCCCGCACGCGCCTAGCCGCGCTCGCGATTCAACTGCCCGCGATAGTGCAGCAACCCCCGACGCGCCTGCTGCCTGAGCATCCGTTGCACGAACGGCGACCAGCCCAGCAGCGTGCCGCGCACGCCCATCGCCTGGCGCATCCACAGCCACAGATCGAAGCGGTCCCGATGCTCGACGATGAGTCCGTCGCGGAACACGAAACGCGCCTCGATCCGGTTCACCACGTCGCGCCCCGTCTGCACGAAACGGTAGCGCGCCACCCACTGCGCGCGGCCGGTACGGTCGTCGGCCTCGATGTCGCTGAAGGTCAGCGAGAAGTCCTGCGCGTGCTTGACGAGCATGCGCCACATGTCGCGCACTTCGTCGCCGACCAGTTCGCCGAAGGCGGGGTCGCTGAAGACGGCGTCGTCGGCATAACAGGCGACCATGGTCTCGGCGTCGCGTTGCTGGAAGGCGGTGTAAAAACGTTCGATCAGCTCGGTGTTGGGATGGCTCATTGATGTCGTGTGGTGTATTGCGGGAGCACGTCATGCACGCGCAGGGTCGCGCCGCGCTCCGGAAAAACAGCCCGCGCGCGGTAGGCGGCGGGCATGGCGCACACGATATAGGAAAACGGCGTGAATGGGGGGCCGGCGCGAGCCGACGACGGCTTTACCCTTCCGATACCGCTGCCTTGAAGCGCACCCCCTCCGCCCGCCCGGCGAGCCCCCACACC
>NZ_WHNQ01000110.1 GCF_009362785.1 Paraburkholderia atlantica | reverse complement strand
TCACCCATTGAGTTGACAACAAGAACAATTTTCACGTTTCGTAGTCTCTTGAACGGTCGAGAGCTCAGCGCATTTCGCTGTCGTGCTGCGAAGTTGAACTGCCCAGCAGCATGCTGATCGCCAACACGAATGCGGTTACATACATCAAGGCAAGTGAAATCTGCACACCTGCAACCCCGAATAGGTGAACTAGCACGAAGCTGGCCCCTGCCTTCACCGCGAACGCCAGCAAGGAGATGTTTGTCACCAGCCTGAAGCGTCCCTCGCTGGCAAAGAGTTGCCACACCACCATCAACGCAAAATAGAACGGCACTTGTAAGAGCCCCCAACGAAATGCGCTTGCCACCCTCACCGTGTCTTCTGGCGTGAAGGCACCTCGCTGGAACAGAACGGCGATCGCAGTTGGAGCGAGGAACCACGACACCAGAGCACAAACGAGACCGGCAGCGAGCGTGGCGAGCGCCCAGAAAAGTGCTGTTCGGCGCGCACGCCGCGCATCTCCCTGCCTGCGGATGTCTGTGAAGATGGGCAGCGTGGCGCGCGCGGCAGCCATCGCCCCCACACTGAGCAACAGCGCGAGCACGCGGTTCGCGTAGCCAAGCGTGCTATTCGATCCCGCTTCGAGGCTCGCCACCAGGTATTGGTCGAGCGGCCCGGCGAAACAGACGGCGATCTGGCCGACCATCAGGGTGCGCATAGACAGCCATGCTTCGCCCAGATGCGGAGAGCGCATGGAGAGTCTGACCCGGCTCGACACGCCGTCGGTACGTCCGGCAAGCCACCTGAGACAAAGCATCTGTAACGCCAGGCCGACGACAGTTCCGAAGACGATCGATACGAGGCCCGCGTCGGGCGAAGCCACGAGTACGCTCACGAGAATCACTGCGGCAGGCAGTCCCTCGAGCAATGTATTCACATGCTTTTCGTTCGCCTGAAGCCGCGCGGCATAAATCCCCGCGCCGAGCGTCAGTACACCTGTTGGCGCAAGCCAGTACATCATTTCCCTGGATAAGTCGCGCGTCGTCGACGGCGCATCCGGCCCAAGGTGCTGCATCACGAACGGCCAGCAGAGGTATAGGACGATAGCAACCAGAAAACCGCTCACCAACGCGGCCCCCTCCAGCTCGCCGACGAACTGCGCGACATCGTCCTTCTTTTGCGCGCGCAGATTGACGAACATCGGCACGAGCACGACACCTGCCACGGACAGCAACGTGGTTGGCAGCCAGTTCACCATCGAAAACGTGAACTGGTACGCATCGACAATGCTGCTGACTCCATACTTGTATGCAATCGCCATTTCCTTCAGCGCTCCGGCGCATTTCCCGATGAGCACGAACGCGGAAACGCGCGCGAGGCTCCGCGCGATGCGTGCATGATCAGGATGCGTGTTGAGTACGCGCTCGCGCCAGCGAGTCAGTTGGAACCTCAGTGCGCTCACCATCGCCTAGGCCGTCCGATTGCCTGTGCGGCAAACTCCGCAGTGACCAGTATTTCCGCTGGCGCTCGGTTGCGCGGCTCCGACGACGCCAGTGACGCCTTCCTTTCGTTCATGAAGTTCCTCAGACGCGTAGACCAAGCCCACTGCTTCGCACACACAGGGGTCTTGCGTATCGCAGGGTTTTAGACCGCGGCGCGGCACGCGTCCGGTCACGCAAAGCGTCGATGAAACATAGCAGCCACTGCGTCCCTATTAATGTTTGAAAACGCACATTGACAGGTACCTATTTCCTCTACATTCACGTGGGTGCGCAGAAAGTACCGGAATAAGCAAATAGTTGAATCCAAAAGAACTGATTCAACTATTTGCTTATTCGCTGCAGCTATCCAATGCATATTTTTGAGTCGGCGGGATCGCAGTCGCAATCGCAGCGACCCACGCGAAGACCTGGCCGCTCCGGGCGAAACTCCGACCAACCCGCCGTGCAGAGAAGCCATAGCATGAGTACACAAATAACGATGCGGTCAACCGCAATTCATCGCAGCGCGCTGTTCGTCGCGCTGCTGCTGTGCTCACTGACGAGCCATGGACCCTATGTTGTGATGACAGGCATTCTGCTGCTTATGGCAGTGTGCATCAGCGATGCGAAGGTCCGCGAGGCGTTGTTCAGTATTCGATGTGTGGCTTTTGTGTCGCTTTCGGCAACTGCAATTACCGCGTGCTATCTGTGGTTTCTTGCCGTACCGCATGGGAACGCTTCGTACAATCTCGAGAAATCCGCGACGAACAACTACATTTTCTTTTTGCTTGATATCGGGTTTCTTGCGTCATTCGCTGCGTTGATTTCAGCACGCATCGGCGAAGTCACGACAACCGTCTCGAGATTGCTGGTCCTCAATTGCTCTGTGCTGCTCCTGCAGACAGCAACGCTGCTCGTCGGCGGCCAGTACATCGACTTCACCAAGCCGATAACGGGCGACCCGTCGCGGTACCAGAATTGGGAGTCGGTGCATCCCGTTTTCGGCTTCCGGCCAACGGGGATGTATATAGAACCTTCGACGTTCGCCGCGGCCGTGGGCACCATGGCAATCGGCTATATCCTGCTTTCCAGGGCGAGAGGAAAGACGCCTGCTACGCTGCCCATCGCGCTGACCGTGCTATCCATGCTCATCACGCAGTCGGCCGCGGCGGTTGTACAGGCGGCGGTGTTGATTGCAGCCTTGATGGTGACGCACTCACGCCGCACGAGAGCGTGGGCGACGGCAATATTCGCACTGATCGCGTTGGCCTCGCCGGGATTGATTGCGGCGTACATCAATAGCTTCATGCTAAAAATCGACGCGGATTCGGGATTGCGATTGCGGCTGCTGTCGTACGTCTACGAAGTGCGCCATGGATGGGATTTTCTGCTGGGCTACGGCCCCTTCTCCGTCGAATACGATCTGTTCGATGTCTCGGAACACACATCGACCTTTGTTGCATCGCTCAACGACGCAGGATTGCTCAATTTTTTCGTCGTGCAGCTTGGCATCGTAGGACTTGCAATTCCGATCGGCATCTTCCTGGTCATGAAAAAGGACATTGCCAATCTGTGCTTTTTCGGGCTGCTGATGTCATCAAAGCTGTCGTATACGTCGCCGCTTCTCTACTTCGGGCTCCTGCCGCTGGTGTTGCGGCTGGGGGCATCGCAGGACAATGCCCATTCGGCTGCTGGCTATCGGGGTGTAGAGGTTGAGGGTGGAGAACCAGATTTGCTACTTGCGTCGCGCTCGTCATAGGTTTCGATCTGCGGCCGGTACTCGATCCTCTCGTGTCCCGGCCCGTGAGCTTCGTGTTGTGCTCACGTGCGATCAATACCGAACCCGAACGCCTGGCCGCGCGTCGAGTAGACCTGCCGGTAGCTTGCCCAGCAGCGCTCGATTGAAAAACGTGAGGCCATTCGCGTGCGCGCCTGCCTGCCGAGCTGTTCGCGTCCCTCGCGGTCGAGCGAAAGCAGGCTAACGATCCCAGCGGCAAGCGCCTCCGGATCGCCGCTCGGAACCAGACGGCCGGTTTCGCCCATCAATGCCGCAGTATCACCCACATCGGTCGCCACGCAGGGGACACCGCATGCCATCGCTTCGCCGACCACCGTCGGCAGTCCCTCGCTTCGTGACGATAAACAGAACACGTCGAAAGCGGACATCAGCAGGTGCACGTCGTTGCTTGCGCCCGTAAGTCGACAAACGTCCCTGATGCCCGCGCGGTCGATCATCGCCGTGAGTTCCTGATTGCTCTCGTCGAGGCCCCTGCCAATCATGACGAAGCGGCAGTCCGGCTCCATCGCCGACACCCTGGCTACGGCACTGATGAAAGTGCCATAGTCCTTCGCGGGGTCGTAGCGGCCGACTATGCCGACGATCTTCGTCGCGGGGTCCAGTCCGAGCGCCTTGCGCAACGGATCGCTGTCGCGGCGACGCGGCTTGAACAGTTCGAGATCGAAGCCGTTGAAAATCACCTGCATTCGCGTACTGCAATAGCCACCGCGGACGTGCGAGATGCGCGCCGCGTCAGCGCAGCAGATGATCACGTCGGGCAGGCGCGTGGACAGCCACGCACAGAACTTCGCGACGATTGCCAGCTTCGTGCCCGAACGCATCGATGGGAACTCGGTCTGATGCACACCCCAGGCGAGCCTGAAGGTACCGCGCCGTCGTTCGCCCCGCCCCGCGGCGATCCGGGCGATCCGCGCAGCGATTCCGCCAAACAGATCCGCGTGATACATCCAGGTTTGCACAACGTCAGGGCGCAGCTCGACCAGCCAGCGCACGAGGCGAAACAGCATGAGGGGATTGGGCAAACTCCGCGACATGCCGAGTATCCGCACTTCGACGCCGAGCGATCGTATGCGCTCGCTCATCGTGTCGAGTGACGACATGGAGATCACCGTGTGCCGGACACCATCTCGCTGCGACGCCTGGATCAGGCGATAGAGCATCATTTCGGCCCCGCCTACCTGCAGTCCGGAGATGACGTGCACGATTCTCATGGCGCGGTCCCCTCCGGCGGTGTTGCCACCAAGCCTGCAACCGGCACCGGCCCTGGGACCGGCGACGCGGCGCCTAACTCCTGATAGATCGACAGCAACTTGCCGAGCACGATGTTCTCGTCGAACTCGGTTAGCACCTTCGCTCTCGCGGCGAGGCCCAGCTTGACGCCGAGCGCGCGATCGTCGTCGAGCATGCGGATCGCGTCGGCGAGCGCTTTGGGGTCTCGCGCTGGAATGAGGATCCCATCATCGCCGTTGCGGCTCACCACTTCGCGGCAGCCGGGCGCATCGGTCGTGATCAGCGGTAGCGCGCAGGCTGCGCCTTCGATTAGCGTAGTGGGCAAACCTTCCCGATAGTAGCTCGGCAACACGACCACATCGACGTCCGAAAGCAAGGCCGGCATATCGCTGACGTGCCCCAGCCAGGTAAGCAGGTTGTCGCGATCCCATTCCTCGATCTGGCTGCGCTGAATCGCGGCTGGATTGCCCTCGTCGGGAGAACCCGCCAGCAGGAAAATCACCGAACGGCCTTCGCTCTTCAGTATCCGAGACGCTTCGACGTATTCGCCGATGCCTTTTTCCCAGATCAGCCTTGCCGCCAGCACGATGCGCAACGGCGCAGTTTTTTTCGTCTCGGCCGGCTCGCGCGGCCGGTAGCGTGTCAGGTTCACGCCCGCGCCCCTCACGAGCCGCACCGCCCGGTCCGCAGCGATGCGCGACTGCTTGAAGAGCGCGACGTCCGACGAATTCTGCAAAACGACGGCGGAGCGTTTCCCATCGAACGCGAAGCGCATCAGATGGCTCACCACGGGACGCAGCAAGCGGGCGCGCAGCTCATCGCTCGTGAACACGTAACCGAGGCCATCGATACCGTTGACGCGAATCGGCACGCCGGCCAGCCGCGCCGCAAGCGAGCTATAGACTGCGCCCTTGATCGTAAAGCCGTGGACGAGCAGCGGACGCTCACGTCTGAAAACCCGTGCGAGCCATAGAATCAGGCCGATCTCGCGCCATGGGTTGAGGCTGCGCCGTTCCATCGGAATCGCCTCCCAGGTAAAACCGAGAGCTCGAAGCTTCGGACCATAGCTGCCGTCGGGCGACAGCAGGATCACCTCGAACCCACGCTCTCGTAGCGTTTGTGCGAGCGACAGGCGGAAGTTGAACAGATACCAGTCCGTGTTCGCGAGAAGAATGACTTTATTCGTCGGCACTATCGTCCTCCGGAAAACTGATTAACCCAGACGCAACTGGGCGAACAGGCGGTCCCAGATCGTGAGGATATGGGCAACGGAATAGCGATCCCGGATCGAGCGCGCGCCCCTGACGCCGAGTTCTTCGCGCAGCGCCTGGTCCGACAGCATGCGCCGCAGTCCGGCGGCGAGCGCCGTTGCATCGCCCGGCGGAATCAGCAAACCGTCCTGACCGTCGCGCATCAACTCGCGCGGCCCGCTCGGACAGTCGAACGAGACCGCCGGGACACCGAGCGCCATGCTCTCCATCAACGCCACCGGCATCCCTTCAAAGCGCGACGACAGTACGAATGCGTCGGCGGCGGCCATCTCATGCCATGCAGCCTGCGTACTGCCCGGCAGAA
>NZ_WHNQ01000109.1 GCF_009362785.1 Paraburkholderia atlantica | reverse complement strand
TATGTACTTCGTGACCACGCCCTTGGATATGCCCAGTGACGCGGCGATCCGATCGTGCGAGAAACCGCCGTCGAATTTAAGTCGTAAAACGTCCTTGATCATGCGCATGTTCATCCGGTGCGCGGGCATGCTCTCTCCGGCAAAAGCCGGCGAGCATAGCCTGCGTAGTTGATGTCATGCGCAACGCCAATCCTGCCTTCCGGTCCGCTCGGTCACGTTCCCGAAATGCCCGGTCACGTTGCCGAAATCGCCGGTCACCATCCCGAAACGGCCGGTCACGTTCGTCCGAAATACGCACAAGAGCGGCCGCGTCACAGATTGTGCAGGCAGCGTCTGCACAATCGCTGGGCAACGGTATCCCGGGTGTAACAGCGCGCGCATTGCCTCCAAACTGCTGTTTGGTGCGTCCTCCAGTTCTGGGACATCAAGGACACCGTGCGAGTCATCGAGACTCTAGTGGATTGGCTTGGCATAGTGTTCCGGCCGCCCAATGGACAGAAGCTCCGGTCTACAATGCAGACCCTTTGAATGGAAGGTGTCCGCTGTGCCAAGAACAAAGAGCTTGGAATCCTCAAAGGTCGTCGCGGTTCGGATAGACCCGGGCGTCGAACGTAGACTTCGATTACTCGCCGAGACTAGCGGTCGCAAGCAGTCTTTCTTCCTCAAACGACTCATCGACGAAGGTATAGGCGCGCTGGAGGAAACCTGGTTGCCTCCACAGCTGCTTGAACAGGCCCGTGCGGGAACGCTCCCCCAGTTAACCAAAGATCGCTCCAGTCCAGACCTCTTTGATTGACTGGAGGGCAGCTCATTTGCCTATCGTGGATGACAAATATTCTTAAGGAAGTGTTGCCTCTGGACAAGGGGTTATCTTCGAGTGGCGTCCGGGATCGGGGTACCTTACTTTGGCAAACTCCTCGACGCTGATATCGAGCGTGACATCGCGCAACTGCCCCTGTCTGCCGGCAGACGAGCAGATTCGCGAATGCAGTCGTGGACGAAGCGGTTCCGGACGTGCTCACATGCGTTGGCGAATGTTTGCCAGCAGTGGTGATTGAGATGCGGCGCGAATAGTGTGCGAGCTGACGAAGCTCGACGAGCAGGTCGCGCAGATCGAGCGTCGTATAAGCGCCTGCAAGAAGGACGACAAAGCCGTGAAAGCGATCAGAGAAAAACTAGGTGCGGAGCCCTGACACAATCCCTGCATCGAGGCTGAAGGGGCCGCCAGACAGGCGAGGAGATCGCGAACAACGAAATCGGTGAGGCGCCGTCGAGCTCGCTCAAGCAAACGCGCCGACTGATGGCTTCGATCGAAACCAGCGAGACGTAATACCTCGTTTTCCTTCCCCGCCGTGAACGACGGAGCTTGATGCCCATTTGGGTCAACGGCGATACAAGCATAACGAAGGAGCGCGGATGACGGTGGCAGCGAGGCCCCGTGTTCGCTATTTGAAAAAAGACCGATGTCGGCGACGCCCCTACCCGTTTTGAAGTAGAAGAACGAGCCGGATCCAGCGAAAGTCGGGATTGTTGCAGGCTACCTGATAGGGTGGCGGTTCGCGCGCTCCGACCCCACGCCGAATTGTCCCTCTATGACGCCCGGTGCTCGCTCGCGTACTCGTCGTCGTTGCGAGATGGCACTCGGGGGAGGGCGCGGCCTACCAGCTAGCAACCAGTTTTGCGTGTGCCGGTCGAGCAGCGAGGATACTTCGGATGGTAGCTAGGGACTTTTCCGCAATCGGAGAAGACTCGTCGACGCGCTACCGAGAACTCCGGAGTTCTAACCCCTAGGCGTCTGCAGACGGTCGAGAGATAAGGTTTGCCTGAACCCGCGCATTGCTCGACGGCGGTGGCGATTGCCGCATCTCCGACATGTCTGCGAAGCCACTCAAGCGTTTGCCGGTCTTTCTCGTTGTAGACCCTCACCAAATGCTCCATCGCTGCCTCCGAAGCACTGTATTTAAATACAGACTGTGAATTTATACAGGATTCTGCTGATTGGCAAGCCCGAAGTTGACCTTAGCAACACGACTCTCGTAAGGACAGACGCAACTAACGGTCAAGTACATCTGTATCTGGAAGGGGGGCGATATCGCGAGGCCGTCTTCAAGGGCGCTGGTAGCGTCGGACGTTGCCGTGCAGCGCCGTTTCCGGCAGGATCATGTGGTCTGTACTCATTCACCCCGCATGCCCGATCGCCTCCAACTAGTCGCCCTCGCGCTGCCAGCTGACTGCGCACCAGAATCGCTCCCAGCTCCGGTCTCCCAATTCATCGCGGCCTGCTGGTCCGGCATGAGCCGCGTCCAGTTGCTCGACCGAGCGCGCCGGCTGGGATTGCGCGCCTCGCTGCGCGTGCGCCCGGAGCGCGGCCCCGAAGGTGTACGGCTGTATGCGCTGGTGCTGGCAATTGGGGAGGTATGCGTCGAACTTATCGCTCACGTCCGCAGGCTCGCGCATCGCGCTGGTCCCCGGCGTGCGAAGGCCTCACTACCGCCGGCGAGAGATGCGCGGCAAAGGGCACTCTTCTGACTTCACGCTGCGAGGCAGGTCATACGTGAGGGGATATTCCGGCGACTTCAATTCTTCCGCATGCGAACAACTAACGCGAGCAAGCGGGCACGCATTTCCTCGGCCGGCAAGTGCGTGAGCCAGCCGTGACCAGGAAGCAACCAGTCGAAGCGATACGCGGATAGCTTGCCAAGCGATTCGGTGAGCTCAGACCATGAATACCAGCACGCGTCCCTGAACGCGACGAGGTTCATTGCGCGCGGGCTCCAGGCAAGCGAATCACCCGAGAACAATACGCTGTCATCGAGCAGATACACGACGCTACCGCGCGTGTGGCCTGGCACAGGGATCGCACGCACGCCGGCTGCAACGTCCGTCGCCGAGCCGTCGTCAAGCAGGTCCGTAGCATAGGGCGCAGCTGACATATCTTCCCGGTGGATCCAGACGCGCGCGCCGAACTTAAGGGCATATTTATCTGCGTCCGCGACGTCGTCACGATGCGACAGAAGGATGTGCGCGATACCGCCGTTCTCATCAAACCAATTCACGAGTTCAGCCGCATAGCGGGGTGAATCGATCAGCAGATTGCCGTCCGGACGCCTCGCAAAATAAGAGTCAGCGCCAAACGACGACCGCGCGTTAAATCCGCAGCGCCATACATCCGACGTAATTGGCTCTGGAAAGATCGCGGCGTTCGGACGAGGCTGCTTCGTTTCACTGCGTACCGACGCCGTAGGACATACGAGCACCGCACGCCAGGCAGCGAGGTGCTCTTCAGGCGTAACGGGCTGCCGCACGAAGACGCTCTTGTCGTTTCGTTCGACAATCAGCCCAGGCGCGACGTGACGCGATGCACCGCAATTGATGCACGCTGTGTCTATGTACCACTCGCCTGGGACGGAGTCGGTGTTGCGTCTCGGTTTCATTCGATGCTCCTGGTTCGGAAAGCCACGAGCGCTACGCGCGGGAAGGTCGAGGGCGCGCGCATCTCGGGACGGGACGGCCTGCGCGGTGATGCGTTCATTTTTTCGGACCGTTCGTGTTTCATGAACAACAGATATATTTGAACGCGGCAGCAGATGTTCAATATTTTTTGTCGTTCACGTTCCATGTACAATAGAAAAAAATGAACGGAGTCCTGATGCGCGCGTCAGTCGCTACCCCCGATTCACTCGTCACATCCGCCGCGCAGGCGTTCAGCATGAGCGCAGGCGTGGCGACGTCTGTCATGCCGCCCCCGACCGGTAGCGGCTATGACAGCACAGTCGAGTTCCAGCTAGAACCACCGGTGCGTCGCGGGGTTGTCGTCGTTCCCTCAATCGACCGCCAGGAGCGGCTTTCCGCGCTGGCTGCGACAGGCGGCCTGCAGGACGCGGACCACGCTCTGCTCGTGACATCGTATCTTTCACCCGCCCTTGTCAACGCCTGCCGTAGCCTTGGCGTGAACGCCATCGACGAGTCTGGTAACGCGTTCGTGAAGGACGGCAAAACCTTGATCCTGATTTCCGGCCGTCCGCGCGCCAACGAGCTGCGTCGACCTAGCCTCTGGTCGAAGCGCTCACTTCAGGTAATCCTTGCCTTGCTCGCCAAGCCAGCGCTACTCCGTCAGGGCAGACGCACGATCGCAATGTTCGCCGGGGTGAGTACCGGCACGGCACAAGCCACCGTACAAACGTTACTGCAGCGTAAGGACGTGGTCGAGCGCAGGGACGGACTGGCCTTCACCAACTTCGGCAGGTTGCTCGACGAATGGGTCACCCTGTATCCCTCGCTCCTCAGGCAGTCACTGAAACTGGGTCGATACCGTGCGACGGAGCTGAACTGGTGGGCCGACATGGCGCCGAGCGATGAATGGATGTGGGGCGGTGAGTCGGCCGCGGCGCTGATGACGAATTATCTGAAGCCGGCGCTGTTGACGGTGTACTGTACCAACGGGATCCCTCCGCAGATAATCAGTAGGGGGCGGCTGCGGCCGGACCCTGCGGGCAACGTTGAATTTCTCAAAACACCCCTCCAGTTAGACCGCACCCCGGGGCTCATCGACAACGTCGTCTATCCCGTGCTCGTTTACGCCGATCTCGTCGCGAGCGGCGACTCGCGCAACCTCGAAACCGCGCAGATGATTCGCGAACAGTACATCCAACATGGCAATTAAGCTGCACGAGGCCAATCCGTTTCCCGAGATGTCAGTCGCCCTACTGCGTGACGTCTCGAACGCGGCGAATAAGGTTGGTGCAGCATGGTTTGTCGGAGGAGCGACGGCTCGCGATATCCTGACCACGCACCGCTTCGGGATCGCGCAGTCGCGTGCGACAGCAGACGTCGACATTGGTGTGTGCATCGAAAGCTGGCAAGGCGACAGGCGACTGCGCGACGAACTCATTGGAACAGGAAGGTTTGAGCCCAGCGGGGAGGCTCAGCGCCTCCATTACATCGCGCCCGGATCAGGCGAAAGGATGTGGCTGGATATCGTACCGTTCGGAGGAATCGAGCGCGGGAGCGACCGCGAGATTGAATGGCCTGGCGGCGCCTTCCGGATGACTGTCGCAGGCTTTGGCGAAGCACTGGAGGCGGCGGTCGAGGTTGAACTTGCAGATGACGTCGTTGTCCTCGTTGCGTCCCTTCCGGCGCTCGCGATGCTCAAGATCCTCGCCTGGCGAGACAGGCACACCGACCATGCAAGAGACGCGACAGATCTACGTTTCCTCATGTCCCGATATGCAGATGCTGGCAACTACGATCGCCTCTACGACGGCGATGCTCTCGACCTTCTCGAAGCCCATGGATTCGATCCAGACGTTGCCGGTGCTGCACTGCTCGCACGAGACATGACGCCTCTCGTTTCACCCGCAATCCGGCCGCTGATTCTGGCGGCGTTGGAACCGGGCTTAGCCTACCCGCGGTTGTTGACCCAGATGCTGGGCGGAGGGCATCGCGTACTACAGCTTGAAGGAGAGGGGCCTGGTGCAATCGAGGCTCTGTTTAACGCATTTCGAACGACGCTCGAGCAAGCGTTCGGGGCTAGCGTCTGAACACCTGCGCTTGGCTCAAGCCAGAAATACGTTTCCAGCGCAGTGATCGTGGTCATGCATTCGATCGGGCGGTTCTGGCGGACGAGAGAAAATGCCACTCCGAAGCGATTGGCGAGCACCTACGGTTCAAGTTCGACGGTTTCCATAGGCGGCAATCGTAGAACGTATTAAATCTGTCTCAACTGCGCATATAAATTTGTCAACTCGCGTCGGCGGTTCAAATCGCAACTAACCGTCAGTCCAATTGACCACAACCAACGCTTCGCCGCAAATCGTCCTGCAAAGAGGGGGCAGATTTTCACCCGCGGACGTCGACGAACTGCGACGATTACCCGTTCGGCACGCCGCGGGTCTCGCTGCCGAGTCGCAGAAGCACTCGATCCTGGATCGCGCGGCGGTCTTGCCGTCGCATCGCCGGCGTCGTTGAACGGACCGGGAGGAGCCCGTAGCAGAAATGCGAACGACACCAGACGCAGCGGAATGGCGCTTCGATTACGCTGCTGTTGATAATGAATGGACTTTCGCGGCGACATTGCGGGCATAGCGTCCGCAGTCGTTGCGGATGGGCCGCACAGTAATCCTCGTCCGAAAGCTGATGAAGCACGCTATGGTAGCCGTGAGCCGCGCACTGTCGGCAATACCTGAAAGCCGCGTAGTACTGTTCGCGCGGCATCATCTCGAGCAATGATGTGCGCA
>NZ_WHNQ01000108.1 GCF_009362785.1 Paraburkholderia atlantica | reverse complement strand
TCGCATCGAGCCGGGCGAGGTGGCCGCGCACCTGTGCGGACATGCATGGGTACGCGAGGCGGTGGTGGTGGCGCGCGAGGAGCGGGCCAGCGAGCCGCAGCTGGTGGCGTATGTGGTGGCCGCAGAGGAGGCGCAGGAAGCGCAGCTTGCGGCGACGCTGCGCGCGCATCTGGTGGGGCAGCTGCCGGACTACATGGTGCCGGCGGCGTTCGTGCCGCTGGCGGAGTTGCCGCTGACGGTGAACGGCAAGCTCGACCGCAAGGCACTGCCCGCGCCGGCTGACGATGCGTATGCGCGGACGACCTATGAGGCGCCGCAGGGCGCAGTCGAAACGGCGCTGGCAGAGATCTGGGCCGAGCTTCTAGGGCTGGAGCGGGTCGGTCGGCATGACCACTTCTTCGAGCTCGGCGGCCACTCGCTCCTCGCGGTACAGGTGTCGAGCCGGCTGTCGCAGGCTGTTGGGGTCGAACTGCCGCTGTCGACGCTGTTCGCCAGGCCGGTGCTGGGCGATCTTGCGGCAAGTATCGTCGAGGTATTGAGCCGCTCCGGTCCCCAACACCTGCCGGCGATTGTGGCCGTATCGCGCCAGGCGCCGCTTGAGCTGTCGTTTGCGCAGCAGCGGCTGTGGTTTCTGGCACAGCTGGACAAGGACAGCGCCCGCTACCACGTTCCGCTGGGGTGGCGGCTGCAGGGCAGGCTGGATCGCGCGGCGTGGCGACGCAGCCTCGATCAGCTGTATGCGCGCCACGAGGCGCTGCGCAGCGTCTTCGTTGATGCGGAGGAGGGGCCCCGGGTTGAGATCCTGCCACCCGGCACGGGCCTGCCCGTGCTGGAGCACGACCTGCGGGAGCGGCCGGATGCGGCGGCGGCGCTTGTGGCGCTGTGCGCCGAAGAGGGGTGCATGCCTTTTGATCTGGCGCGCGGGCCGCTGGTCCGCGGGCGCCTGATCCGGCTGTCGGAGCAGGAGCATGTCTTCCTGCTGACCCAGCATCACATCGTCTCGGACGGCTGGTCGGTGGGGGTGCTGGTACGGGAACTGGGCAGCCTGTACCGGGCGTTCGTGGCCGGACAGGCCGATCCCCTGCCGGTGCCGGCGATCCAGTATCCCGATTATGCGGCCTGGCAGCGGCAATGGCTCTCCGGGGAGCGGCTGCGGCGTCAGGCGCAGTACTGGCGCGAGACCCTGTCAGGCGCACCGTCCATGCTCGCGTTGCCGACGGACCGGCCGCGCCCGGCGCGCCAGTCGTTTGCCGGCGCCACGGTGCCGGTGGAGATCGATGCGGAGCTCACGCGGGAACTCAGGCGGCTGGGCCGTGAGCATGGCACGACGCTGTTCATGACGGTGCTGGCGGGCTGGGCGGCGGTGCTCTCGCGTCTGTCGGGGCAGGACGACATTGTGATCGGGGTGCCGAGTGCCAATCGGGGTCGCCGGGAGATCGAAGAGTTGATCGGCTTCTTCGTCAACACCTTGGCGCTCCGGGTGGACCTGTCGGGCGGGCCAAGCGTGTCGGAGCTTCTGGAGCGGACACGGCGTACGGCCCTGGGGGCGCAGGAGCGTCAGGACCTGCCATTCGAGCAGGTGGTGGAGATCGTGCAGCCGCCCCGGGCGCTTGACCACACGCCATTGTTCCAAGTGGGGCTGGCCTGGCAGAATAACGCGCTGGGGCGGCTCGATCTTCCCGGGCTGGGCGTGGAGGAGGTGGTGGACAATGCGCCCGGGCAGATCCGGTTCGAGCTGGAGCTGAACGTAGGCGAGTGTGACGGGCGGATCGTGGGCACGCTGGGCTATGCCACGGCGCTGTTCGAAGAGTCGACGGTCAGGCGGCAGCGGGATTATCTGCTGGCGCTGCTGCGGGCGATGGTTGCAGACGCGGGCCAGCCGGTGGAGCGCATCGACATCCTGCCGGCGGCGGAGCGCCGGTATCTGCTGGAGGAGCTGAACCGCACGGAGGCGGCGTACCCGTCGGAGCGGTGCATCCATGAGCTGTTCGAGGCGCAGGTGCGGCGGGCGCCGGAGGCGGTGGCGCTGGTGCATGAGAACGAGAGACTGAGCTATGGCGAGCTCAACGCGCGGGCCAACCGGCTGGCCCATCATCTGATCGCACTTGGAGTCAGGCCGGGAGATCGCATTGCGACAGTGCTTGACCGCTCCGTCGCTCTTGTGGTGGCGCAGCTGGCGATCCTGAAGACGGGCGGAGTATATGTGCCGATCGATCGCGGCCTTCCCTCTGCACGACAGGAATGGCTGTTCGCTGATTGTGCTGCCCGCCTGGTGCTTGGCCAGATTGACGGCGACAAGCTGGTTGAGGCGACGATACCGGTTCTGGCTATTGAGCCGCTCATAGTTGGAACGGGATGTAGTTCCGATCCTCGCCTGGCATTGACCGCTGAGGCTGCCGCATACGTAATGTATACCTCCGGCTCAACCGGCCTTCCCAAAGGAGTTCTTGTCCCTCATCGTGCTGTCAACCGGCTCGTGATCAACAATGCATATGCGAAGATCGAGGCGGGCGATCGTGTGGCATGGGCCGGCAATCCCGCCTTCGACGCAAGCACATTCGAAGTGTGGGCGCCACTACTTAACGGTGGTTGCATTGTTGCAATGCAAGCTGTCGCAGACCCTTCCAGCTTTGCCCGGGCGCTTAAACAGCACCGGGTGACGTCACTTTTTCTAACAACAGCATTATTCAATCAATTTACATCATCGATTGCTCCCACGTTAGCCCAACTTAAGTACCTCCTCTGTGGAGGGGAGCCCAATGATCTCCGCTCATTTCTGAGATTGCTGAAAGAAGAAGGCCCCGTACGTCTCGTTCACTGCTACGGCCCGACCGAGACGACGAGCTTCGCGACAGTTTACGAGATCAATTTGAGTAACGAAACACTCCGCCGTATCCCGATCGGCCGTCCGATTTCGAACACGCGGGTTTATCTGCTGGACGGTCATGGCGCGCCGGTGCCGTTTGGTGCGGTGGGCGAGCTTTATATTGGCGGGGCGGGGGTCGCGCGTGGCTATCTGAACCGCCCCGAGCTGACCGCCGAGCGGTTCATCGCCAGTCCCTTTGTGGAGGGCGATCGGCTGTACCGCACGGGGGACCTGGGGCGGTACCTGCCGGACGGCAATCTGGAGTTCCTGGGCCGCACCGACGACCAGGTCAAGATCCGGGGCTTTCGCATCGAGCCGGGCGAGATCGCGGCGCGGCTTGGCGAGCACGCCTTTGTGCGCGAGGCGGTGGTGGTGGCGCGACAGAACCGCGCCGGCGACAGGCGTCTTATCGCCTATGTGGTGTGTGCGCCCGAAGCTCAATCGGATGGGCTGGATGGACCTGAGCTTGCCAACACCTTGCGCGCGCACCTGAGTGCGCGGCTGCCGGCCTACATGGTGCCGTCGGCGTTCATGCGGCTGGCGGAGTTGCCGCTGACGGTGAACGGCAAGCTCGACCGCAAGGCACTGCCGGCGCCGGCTGACGATGCCTATGCGCGGTCGGCCTATGAGGCGCCGCAGGGCGCAGTCGAAACGGCGCTGGCAGAGATCTGGGCCGAGCTTCTAGGGCTGGAGCGGGTCGGACGCCACGACAACTTCTTCGAGCTCGGCGGCCACTCGCTCCTGGCGGTGCAGGTGTCGAGCCGGCTGTCGCAGGCTGTTGGGGTCGAACTGCCGCTGTCGACGCTGTTCGCCCGGCCGGTGCTGGGCGATCTGGCCGCAAGCCTTGGCCGTCCTCATGAGGTGACGGTGCCTGCCAGCCTGATCACTGAGCAGAGTACGGCGATCACGCCGCAGATGCTGCCGCTGACCGAGCTGGCCCAACCGGAGATCGACCGGATCGTCGCCACGGTGCCTGGTGGCGTCCGCAACATCCAGGACATTTATGGCTTGTCGCCGCTGCAGGACGGCATCCTGTTCCATCATCTGCTGGCTAGCCGGGGCGACCCCTATCTGCTGGTGTCGCAGATGGCGTTTGCCGACCGTAACCTGTTGGAGCGCTATCTTAGTGCGGTTCAGCAAGTGGTGGACCGGCACGACATCCTGCGCACGGCCTTTGTCTGGGAGGGACTGTCGAGCCCGGCCCAGGTGGTGTGGCGTCGTGCGTCGCTGGAGGTGAGCGAGGTCGAGCTGGATGGCTGTGATGGTTCCGGCGCCGATGAGCTCCGGCGCCGGTTTGATCCGCGCCGGCAGCGCATAAATCTTGGCCGGGCACCCTTGTTACGGTTTGTGACCGCGCGCGATCCCGGCAGCGGTAGCTGGCTGCTGCTGGAGCTTCTGCATCATTTGATCGGGGATCACACGACGCTGGAAGTGATGCATGACGAGGTGCGGGCCATACTGGCAGGGCGGGCCTATGAACTGGCCGCGCCGCTGCCGTTTCGTAATCTGGTGGCGCAGGCGCGTCTTGCTGTTGATGCCAAGGCGCATGAAGAGTTCTTCCGAGGACTGCTGGCCGACATCGACGAGCCGACCATGCCGTTCGGGCTAAGCGAGGTCTACGGCGACGGCAACGGCGTCGGCGAGGCGCATTGGATGCTGCCGCAGGCGCTCAACGAGCGGCTGCGCGAACAGGCGCGGCGGCTCGGGGTGAGCTTGGCCAGCCTGTGCCACCTGGCTTGGGGGCAGGTGGTGGCGCGCAGCAGCGGCCGAGAGCAAGTGGTGTTCGGCACGGTGCTGTTGGGCCGGACGCACGCGGGTGCGGGCGCAGACAGGACAATGGGCCTGTTCATCAACACCCTTCCTGTGCGGCTTGCCTTGGACGAGACCGGGGTTGCGGCGAGCGTGCGCAGCACCCACGCGCAGCTTTCCGAGGTGCTGGCGCACGAGCATGCCTCCCTGGCGCTGGCGCAACGCTACAGCGGCGTTGCGGCGCCGGCGCCGCTGTTCAGTGCGCTGTTGAACTATCGCCATAACAGGCCGGCGGCCACGCCCGGCTCCGGAATGGATGATGTCCTGTCGGGCGTGGAATGGCTCGGCGGCGAGGAGCGCACCAACTATCCCGTGAGCCTGTCGGTCGAGGATTATGGCGAAGCGCTCGGCCTAACGGCGCAGTTGGCGAAGCCTGTCTCTGCGGATCGGGTCTGCGGCTATATGCAGCGGGCGCTCGAGCAACTCGCGGAGGCGCTGGAGCATGCCCCCACGACGCCGGTGCGAGAGCTCGATATCCTGCCGGCTGGGGAGCGCAACTATCTGCTGGAGGATCTGAACCGGACGGCAGCGGCGTATCCGTCGGAGCGGTGCATCCATGAGCTGTTCGAGGCGCAGGTGCAGAAGGCGCCGGAGGCGGTGGCGGTGGTCCACGAGAACGAGAGACTGAGCTATGGCGAGCTCAACGCGCGGGCCAACCGGCTGGCCCATCATCTGATCGCACTCGGAGTCAGGCCGGATCAGCCGGTGGCGATCTGCGTGGAGCGCAGCCCGGCGATGGTGGTGGGGCTACTGGCGATCCTGAAAGCGGGGGGCGCCTATCTACCGCTGGATCCGGCCTATCCGTCCCAGCGGCTGCGCCAGGTGCTGGGCGATGCCGCTCCGCAGCTGCTGCTTTGCGATGCGGCCGGCCGCGCCGCACTCGGCCCCGAGGTGCTGACCGATGTGATAGCGGTCGATCTGGAGACGGCCACGCCGGAGTGGGCGAACCTGCCGTTCTCCGATCCGGACCCGCGTGCGCTCGGCCTGACCTCGCGCCATCTCGCCTATGTGATCTACACCTCAGGCTCAACCGGAAACCCAAAAGGCGTCATGGTCCAGCATCGGGGGTTGGTCAATCTGGTGTTGGCACAGGTCGGTCTTTTTGGCGCTTCTTCCAACAGCCGAGTGGCGCAGTTTGCGTCCATTGGGTTTGATGCAAGCGCTTGGGAGCTTCTTATGGCGTTTGGCTCTGGAGCCGCATTGCACTTGCCTGCGGACGAGATACGTCAAGCGAATAACAAGCTATCGGATTATCTTCGAAGCGAACACATCACGCATGCGACGTTACCCCCAGCATTGCTGCAGACAAGCAAGAATCTGGAATGTTTGGCTTCGCAAGTTCTCATTCTTGCTGGAGAGCTTCCGAAAGCTGAACTCATCCAAAGTCTGGTCCCTGCATCAATTGTCAACGCTTATGGCCCGACCGAAACAACAGTCTGCGCGACAGTCTGGAATTGCCCGGCTGATTTTAATGGGTCAGTGGTCCCGATTGGCCGTCCGATTTCGAACACGCGGGCTTATCTGCTGGACGGTCATGGCGAGCCGGTGCCGTTTGGTGCGGTGGGCGAGCTTTATATTGGCGGGGCGGGGGTCGCGCGTGGCTATCTGAACCGCCCCGAGCTGACCGCCGAGCGGTTCATCGCCAGTCCCTTTGTGGAGGGCGATCGGCTGTACCGCACGGGGGACCTGGCGCGGTACCTGCCGGACGGCAATCTGGAGTTCCTGGGCCGCAATGAC
>NZ_WHNQ01000107.1 GCF_009362785.1 Paraburkholderia atlantica | reverse complement strand
TGCGCACATCATTGCTCGAGATGATGCCGCGCGAACAGTACTACGCGGCTTTCAGGTATTGCCGACAGTGCGCGGCTCACGGCTACCATAGCGTGCTTCATCAGCTTTCGGACGAGGATTACTGTGCGGCCCATCCGCAACGACTGCGGACGCTATGCCCGCAATGTCGCCGCGAAAGTCCATTCATTATCAACAGCAGCGTAATCGAAGCGCCATTCCGCTGCGTCTGGTGTCGTTCGCATTTCTGCTACGGGCTCCTCCCGGTCCGTTCAACGACGCCGGCGATGCGACGGCAAGAGCGCCGCGCGATCCAGGATCGAGTGCTTCTACGGCTCGGCAGCGCAACCCGCGGTGGGCCGAACGGGTAATGGTCGCAGTTCGTCGGCGTCGACGGGGCGGCAAATCTGCCCTCGTCCTTGCAGGACGGTTTGTGGCAAAGCGATTGGGAGCCGTTACGGGGACTGACGGTTAGTTGCAACGTCGTCCCGCCGACGCGAGTTGACACATTTATTTCCGCAGTTGAGACAGATTTAATACGTTCTACGCGTATCGTCAGGCATTGCGCGACATACCGCAGCAGGCCGGGTTCCCGCTCGACATCGACTGGCCGCAGTTGCCTCAGTCATGAAACCCGATCTCGTGCGCGCGCTGCGCTCCGCGCTGCTGTGCGTGATCGTGTCCGCCGGCGTCGTGGCGATCGTCTGCGCGCTCGGCTGTACGTGCGTGCGCATCGCGGGCAACGGCAACACGCTGACCGACATCGGCGGCGACACCAGCATGGTCCCGCAGCCACGAGAGGCACGCCCGTTACTGCGGGACTACGCGGAGCCGCTATCGGCAAGACCGTAGAAGCTCAGCGCGAAAAAAAGCCCGCCGCGAACGACGGGCCGATCTAACTGTCCACTCGTGGATGCGGACAAATCAATTCTATGGCTGACCAGGGACACTGCGCCAGCCAGACGCTAGAGTTTGGCGGTTACGGATGGAGACGGAAGCCGACGACAAGTGCGATCGGGAATCTGCCTTGCTCTGGCAGATTCTTCGCCCGGAGGTCATCATGTGCTATCAGAAACCCGTCCAGCTTTTGGAGAACCTGCTCGAAGCCACGCCGCTCGTACCGAATGATCGTGGCTTTGCTGCGATGGTCGACTTCGGCCACTTCTGCGCCTATACGGGCTGCTCTGAGGAATTGCTCGGGCCACAGCCATTCGCATCGTCAAGCTCGCCGATATCGATGCAAAAACGACCGCCTCGGTAGGGTGAGCATGATTCGTCCGATCGAAGCATCGGACCTTATGCTCGGGACGTCGAGCCGACGCCTCATATCGACCCAATGCAGCCGGAGGGGGATCAGGAATTCCAATGGCAGCTTCCAGAGTTGAGCTGTCCCTCGAAGCGATGGTCCACAGACAACGCGTCGGTGAACCGCATACCCGCGAACGACCGCTGAGCAGCGTATAGCGGTCTCCCCCGTAAGACGACATTTGCGCCGACCATGCCGGCCGTCGCGTCCGCGGTCAATCGCGTTTTAGGGTTGCCCTCAGAAACTGTCCCGCCACGAAGATGTCGCGCTCCACTGCTCGCCGCGCCGCGGCGGCATCCCGCCTGTCCAGCGCATCCATCAGGTCTTCGTGGGCGTCGTTCAACACGGCCGATGCTTCGGACGTGTCGAAGAGGCGGTTCGAGATTGGGCCGGCCTTCAGCCACAGCGTATCGATCAGGTCGAACAGCAAGGGCGAGCCGGCCGCCTTGTAGAGCAGGACATGGAAGTCTTCGTTGGCGGCCAGGTAATCGGTGGCTTGGTCGGTCTTCAAAGAAACGGCGGGCTGCTTCAGCGTTTGTTTGCCTCCCTCGGGCGTCCTGGCGCGAGGCGGGTGATCCGTTGGGGTTTTCAACGCCTTCGCCATGCGCTGGCAAAGCTTGTGCAGCGTGGCGAGTTCGGCCGGCTCCAACCTCAGGCAGCCGCGCTCGGCGGCCTCGCCTTCGAGCAGCATGCGCATTTGCAACAGATCGTCGAACTCGGGCAGCGTGAGCTTGGGGACGATCATTCCGGCGTTGGGCACGTTCACCAGCCCACCTTCAGCAGCCAGACGCTGCAGCGCGGCGCGCACCGGCATCTGACCTACCCCCATCTCGGCTGCCACGTTGCGGATCTTCAATCGCTCGCCGGGAAGGAAGCGGCCTACGGTCACCCATTGCCGCAACGTGGCGTAGGTAGTGTCTTGCTGAGTGGTGGTGGATTCGATGTCGTTACTCATGAATCGGTAGTGGCGGTGAGCGCAGTCAGCACAGCGTCGAATGCTGTGAGCAGGCGCTGCACGTGCATCTGGGTAGTGTCAGGGCAAACGAGCATCATATTGTGAAAAGGAGTGATCAGCACGCAGCGGTTCAGCAAGGCCAGATGCAGGGCGTGCTCCAGCTCGGCATCCATGACCGCCTCGGCCTGGCTGCCGTTGCGCGGCGGCTGCGGACAGAACTGGAACTCCGCCCGGGCGCCCACCTGGGTGACGCACCAGGGCAGGCTGTGGCGGGCGATGATCGTGCGCAGCCCAGCGGCCAGTTGCTCGGCCAGGGCGTGCATGGGGGCGAAGACCTGAGGTGTCATCAGGTGGGTGAGGGTGGCGCGCATCGCCACCGTGGCCAGCGAGTTGGCGGTAAGCGTGGTGCCGATGCCCGAGTGGCCCGACGGTGCCGCGCGCTTGGCGGCCTCGGCGCGCTCGGCCAGCGCGGCGCTGAAGCCATAGGCCGCGCACGGCATGCCGCCGCCCAGTGCCTTGCCCACTACCACGGCATCGGGCTGCAGGCCGTGAGCGCGCGTATAGCCGCCGGGGCCGCTGCTGAGCGTATGGGTCTCGTCCAGTACCAGCAGGCTGCCGTGGCGGCGGATGATGTCTTGCGCCTGTGCCCAGTAGCCCGGTTCGGGCAGCACCATGCCGATGTTGGTCATCACCGGCTCGGCCAGAACGCAGGCCACGTCACCCAGGGCCAGCGCGGCCAGGTCGTTGAATTCCACTACGCGCGTGGTGGCGGTGAGATCGTGCACCTGGCCCAGCAGGCTGGCGCGTTGCGTGGGTTGGCCGTCCACCAGATCGACGAAGACGTCATCGACCGTGCCGTGGTAGCAGCCGTTGAACACCAGCAAGGTACGCCGCCCAGTGGCGGCCCGTACCCAGCGCAGCAAGAAACGGTTGGCGTCACTGGCGGTCATGGCGAACTGCCATTTCGGCAGTCCGAAATGCTGAGCCAGCAATTCACCCACGACGGATGCGTCTTCGTTGGGCAGCATGGTGGTCAGGCCGTGACGTGCCTGGGTCGCCAATGCCTCGGCAACGACGGCGGGCGAATGGCCGAACATGGCGCCGGTGTCACCCAGGCAGAAATCGGCCAGCGTGTGGCCGTCCACGTCGGTGAGCTGTGCCCCTTGGGCCTGGGCCACGTGCAGCGCGAAAGGCGTGGACCAGTCGTTCATCCAGTGCAGCGGCACGCCGAACATCAGCTGCGGCGCGGCGCGTGTGGACATCACTTGCGACTTCGGGTTGCGTTGCGCGTACTCGGCGCGTTCGCGTGCGAGCAAGGCCTGTACGCGTTCGCGCTCAATGCCGGTATGTTGAATGGTGTGGTTCATTGCGGGCTTCTCATACCAGCAGTAACAGGTGCTCTCGTTCCCACGAGCTGATTACCCGGTTGTAGGTGGAAAATTCCAGTTCCTTCACGGCGCAGAAGGCGTCGACGAAGGTTTCGCCCAGTACCTCCTTCATGGTATCGCAGGCGCGCATGGCCTCGATAGCGATTTCGAGGTGGCGCGGCAGTTCGTGAGCGACGTTCCAGGCGCTGCCGTCGGTGGGCTCGCTGGGATGCAGGCGGTCGCGCATGCCGATGTAGCCGCAGGCTAGCGTGGCGGCCATTGCCAGATAGGGATTGGCGTCAACGCCGGGCACCCGGTTTTCAACCCGGCGGGCGCCGGGGCCGGACTTGGGGACGCGGATACCGCAGGTGCGGTTGTCCTGGCCCCAGCGCACATTGATGGGTGCCGACATGTAGGGCGCCAGCCGCCGGTATGAATTGACGTAGGGCGCCAGCATGGGCATCACCTGCGGGATATAGGTTTGCAGTCCGCCGATGAAGTGGTGGAAGTGTTCGCTGGCTGTGCCGTCGGTGTGGCTGAAGATGTTGCGGCCTTCGCCGTCGTTGATGCTCTGATGGATGTGCATGGCGCTGCCGGGTTCGCCCTCCATGGGTTTGGCCATGAAAGTGGCAAATACGCCGTGGCGCAGCGCCGTCTCGCGCACAGTGCGCTTGAACAGGAAAACGCGGTCAGCCAGGTCAAGCGGTTCGCCGTGGCTGAAATTGATCTCCATCTGCCCCGGGCCAGCCTCGTGGATCAGCGTTTCCACGCCTAGCTGGTGCTCGTCGCAGAAGGCGGAGAGTTCCATGAAGAAGGGATCGAAGTCGTTCACCGCGTCGATGGAGTAGCTCTGCCGCCCCACCTCGGGCTTTCCAGTGCGCCCCAGCGGCGGCTGCAGAGGCTCGTGCGGGTTCTGATTGCGCGCCACCAGATAGAACTCCATCTCGGGCGCCACGATGGGCTGCCAGCCGCGTGCTTCGTACAGCGCCAGCACGCGGCGCAGTACCGCGCGGGGCGAGATTTGCACCGGCTGGTCGTCCCACTCCAGGCAGTCGTGGATGACCACGGCCACCGGTTCGGCTGCCCAGGGCACGATGCGCACGGTGGCGGCGTCGGGCTTGCAGACCATGTCGGGGTCGGTATCGCCCACGAAGGGGCCGTTGTCGGGCTGTTGCCCGTTCACGGTGTTGAGCAGCACGCTCTTGGGGATGCGCATCTCGCCCGACGCCGTGAACAGATCGCGCGGAAGGATCTTGCCGCGCGCGATGCCCGTCATGTCGGGGATGACACACTCCACCTCACGGATGCGGTGCTGGGTCAGGAAGTTGCTCAAAGCGTCATTCATAATCACTTTCGATATGATCACAAAAATAGGAATTGAGGCATCATAACGGCAAAAAATGTTGATGTTGTGATCACAAATGTAGACCGGCGGGCTATAGGACAATTCGCCACAGCGCCAACACCTGCCCGTCGCAGGTCCATGAGCGTCACGACGGTATGGTCGTGCTGACGTGCCCCCTGCCAGCCGTTCTCAGAGTCAAATAGCAAATGGCCGGTCTGGATGCAGAACCGGCCATTTCTTTTTAATGGGCCATTGACTGCTAAGGCCGAGGTCCGAAAAGAGACCTGCCGTCAGATTTCTGAGGGGAGCAGTCGTTTGAGCGTCAGCTTCGAAGATGGAACTGCCGACGGCTTCTGGCCGGCTAGCGCCCGACGACCAAGCCTGGCGATCGCCGCGGGCGCGGCTTTTCATGCAAGCGGCATAGAGCGACCCGAAGCGGAAATTCGCGGCGCTCCGAAGCGGACGTTCAATTCCTCTTCGATTCCGCACAACCCGTGGACGGCGCTCAGGTGTGCGCAAGGATATTGACCAGTTTCTCGAATGGGTCGCGAACGAAGAACCGACGGACGCCCCAAGGTTCGTCGACCGGACCATATTCGATGGCAAAGCCCGCAGCCTTCATGCGCTCAAGTGCTGCGTCCACATCGTCTACTTCAATCGATAGGTCCGGTACTGGCGTGCCGGAACCTCCCTCTGCGGCGAAGCTCACCTGAATGGTCATCTCGGTCTGAGAACCATAGGTCTGGACCCACCCGTGGTCCATTAAAAGCTCGAGGCCGAGGATATCTCGATAGAACGCCCGAGCCCGATCAAGATCGAGCGCCTTGAAGTTGGCAACTACCCGTTTGACTTGCACGTTTTGGCTCCTTCCAACTTGGGACGGGGCTGCTGCGCCCCAACCGGGCGGTGGAATCGAGGGGCCTGCTCATGGCCGAACTGAGCCAGCCAGACTTCGTCTGCCGGATCAAGCCCACAACTTTAAAAGAGGTCACTACCACTCTGCCGCTCGAAGGGCCGCTCCATGATCAAATGTTATCTTCGAGATGGCGCCACGAAAGGTCGACGGTTCGGTGAATCTCGATGCTGCGCCTCGCATAAACGCATCGATTTGCATAGCTGCTCTCCAGCGGCGTGCTGATCGGCGGACGCACGCCCGTGCGATCTGTATGTCCTCACATCAGCGATGTAGTCAGAAGGGCTTGTACCATTCCTTGCATGTCGAGAATCCGTCATTCCAGCCCTGCGCGTACATCGAGTCTTGCGCGAAGCGGGTCGGGTCTTTGGTCGCCTGGACGTACGGGTTGCCTGCTGCGCTCAGTCCACTACGGCATCCATCAGCGTGCCCGTCGATGTAGGCGGGCGGCTCGCCTTCCCTCTGGAACTGCGCGGTGTAGCTGTCCGGCATCGTCTGGCACGCTGTCACGAGCAGCGACGACAGCACGAGTGCAATGCGGCATC
>NZ_WHNQ01000106.1 GCF_009362785.1 Paraburkholderia atlantica | reverse complement strand
CGACGCTGCTGCAGCCGCTCGTTGAAACGCTGCGTCGTCACGTGATGTCGGCGACGAAACTGCACGCCGACGACACGCCGGTTCCGGTGCTTGCACCGGGTAACGGCAAGACCAGGACTGGTCGCCTGTGGGTGTACGTGCGCGATGACCGTGCATCGGCCGACATGACGCCGCCGGCGGTGTGGTTCGCCTATACGCCGGATCGCAAGGGAATCCATCCGCGACAGCATCTGGAATCATTCAACGGCACGCTGCAAGCCGATGCATACGGTGGCTACCAGGCCATCTACGAAACCGGGCGCGTCACCGAGGCGGCCTGTTGGGCGCATTATCCCGAGTTGAGTTTTATGCCGAGTCAGCCGGCGTCGCCTTTGTGCGGTCAGCTGTTACGCGTCGCCGATCACGGCATAAATCTCGGAAGTCAGAGAGAGTTCAGAGACGCCAGAAGGTTCGGTGTGGGCTTCCAGGGCTTCGCTTTGGCAGGCTGAATTCCTGCGTGCTGCCAGAACGTTTCCAGCGCATCACGTTTCATTTGCAGGTTGGTTGCAACGTAGCGTCCGGTCGTAGCGATACTCACATGGCCAAGATAGTCGCGAATCACGGTTATATCGGTGCCAGACTGTAATAGCGAGACGGCGCAGCTATGTCGCAAGACATGCGGTGTGATCCGCTTACGTGCCAGCCCAAGAAAATCTTGTGCGGCGGCTTGCACATGCCGGCGCAGGATGTAGGCGATCCCATCGCGGCTCAATGCTTCGCCCCGACGGTTAAGAAAGACGTGCGGTTGCTGATCAGGGTGAGCGCCCATCCGGAGGCGATGCAGCGCATTGACGGTGTCACGCCAAAGCGGCAGGACACGATCCTTGCGACCTTTACCGTGCAAACGAACCTGCCGAGGTGCGGCCAGTTGCAAGTCGCGCCAGCAGAGGTCTGCTGCTTCGCTAACGCGTGCGCCGGTATTGTAGAGAAACAACAATAGCGCATAGTCTCGACAGCCATCAACCGTTCTCGGATCGGGCCTCGCGAGAAGTGTGCGTACCTCCTCGGCTTCCAGATAGGTCGCGGGACGATGCCGCACCTTCTTCGCCGGAATGACAAGTGCTCGAGCATACTGCTGCGAGTGCACGATGTCTGTACGCAAGAGATGCCTGAAGAAGCTTCGGATGGCGGATCGCCGGCAATTGCGTGTCGCCGCAGAATTCGAGCGATCCTTCTCCAGATGAACCAGGAACTGGCTGACGGTCTCAGCGTTCATGTCGTCGAGCGCAATTGCCGAAAGACTGCATCGCTTGTTCGTGGCCACGAATTCGAAGTACAGCTTCAGCGCGTCGCGATAGGCATGGACGGTGTGTTCGCTCGCGCCTCGCATGCTTCGAAGGTTATCGGTAAAGAATGACTCGACGCGCGTGAACAACGCGGCCGATGGTAGGGTCTTCATTCAACGGCCCCCGCGTTGCGCAAATGACGCAGGAATCGTTGGCTGGCGAGTTGAAGGAGGTGAGGTGTCGCCTTCAGGTACACCTCGGTACCGAGGACATCTTGGTGACCCAGATACGCTGACAACCACGGGAGCTTTGCATGCATGTCGGCTCCGGCTTCGGCCCATGCCGTGAGCCGATGCACGGCAAAGGCGTGGCGAAACTCATAAGGTCTGGCGCCGACCCGGCCTGCCGGTGGCTTGATAGATAATTGACGAAGCAGTCGACGGAGCGCATCGGACGCTGACTTCACGGTGAGCGGCGTACCATCAAGCCTGATGAACAATGTTCGCGGCTCGCTAACGCCGAGACGTCCGAGAATCTCGTGACGCACATGAAGGTACTGACGCAACTCTCGCGCGAGGTCGGGGCGAAATGGAACGATACGCGATCGTCCCTTGCTGTGCGTGATCAGGAACGTACCGCGCTTTAGATCCACATCGTCCATTCGCAGGCGGACTGCTTCGCCCAGTCGCAGGCCGGTACAGTACAGAATCAGCATTCACGTGCGCAGCATCGGTGCCCAGATCCATCGACCATGATGGATGCTCGCCACCCGCAGCATCCGGGTCACTTCATCGTGCGAAAAAATGTAGGGGATATAGTGCGATTCCTTGACCGGCGCGAGCGCATGCTCGGGCACATATCCGGATGGATCCTCTCGACGTCGGTACATGCAAAGCTGCCGTACTACGCCGAATTCCAGCCCCACCGTGACCGGCTTACGGCCGGTTATGCGCGACAGCCATCGTCCGATAGCCTCATCGAGGGCGACCTCGGATTGCCAACCCCATTGTTCAGCGACGAATCGGATGAAGCCGTTGAGCACGAACTCACCGCGCAGATATTGCACACCCATCGCACGGCGAAATCGGAGAAACTTCTCAACGTCGTGCGCCAAACAGGCCGCTGTCACGAACGTTCTCATGATGGAACCGGAAGGGAGATGTCGCGCAAGGTCTCCGTTGCGATACGTACATATGCCGAGATGGAGCCCGGGTCGCGATGGCCGAGAATCTCGGAAATAACTCGCGGATCTGCCCCGAGGTCGATCTGGCGAGCAGCATGGGAATGTCGCAGCACATGACTGCCGAGGTACGGTGCCGTCAGTCCGGCTACAACTGCATGTTTGGCTATGACATGCCAGACAGCTGAAGATGCCGTAAGTGGTGCGAATGGTAGCTTCAACTGGACGAACAGATATCGGGTCGCGGTATGTGGAGGCCTTCCACCACGAAGATAGCGAACCAGTGCCTTCGCCACGACTGGTAAGAGTGGCAGAGTAAAGCGCGCGCCGGTCTTGGGACGCAGAACCTGCAACGTCGAGGCGGTCCAATTGATATCGTCCAGTCGTAAGCGGATCAGTTCGCCAGCGCCGAATCCATAGGTCGCCATCATCAGTAGCATGGCGTAGTCGCGCAGGCCGTGCGGATTTGATTGGTCCACGGCTGCCAGTAGCCGCTGAACGTCCTCCCATGCCAGAGCTCGGCGTGGCTGCTCGTATCTTGGTTGGACTGGAGCGATTACCGAATCGGCGAGGTTACGGGAACTACGTCCTGTGGCAAACAGGAAACGCGAGAAGGAGCGGATGCTGCAGGCAATGTCGGCCGTAGTGGTCCGCGCGTAGCGACGGCTGCAGTCGACGAGAAACGTGTCGACATCAGTCAGCGTCATCGAACGCCAAGTT
This sequence comes from Paraburkholderia atlantica, assembly GCF_009362785.1. GTDB lineage: Bacteria > Pseudomonadota > Gammaproteobacteria > Burkholderiales > Burkholderiaceae > Paraburkholderia > Paraburkholderia atlantica. Next base: position 3,521 of record NZ_WHNQ01000106.1, on the reverse strand, counting down.
CGCTCATGAACGCGCAGATGCCGTAGAAAGTAACCGACGTGGGCCAACTTCTTGTGTACGGTTGCCGCCGGGCTACCGCGATGTGTTACAAGGTAGTCCTCATATCAGCGAAGCAACGCGGTTGACGGGCGAGCGGTAACCGGCGCGTGCTGCCAACGCGGAGGATCCCGTCCCAGCACGTAATAAACCCGATTGAGAGCGTACAGAGCCGTCCGTGCGTTTGCTGCTGTGTCCGTGCTGACGCCGTGCCTTCGGGCGTACCACGTAGAAAATCGACAGGCACCATCTCGAGTTAGTTGAGCGCGTTCGTCGAGCCCGCACCGCTCACAGTATTCCCTGAAAAACCGTATCCATCTGAGGTACAGCATGGCACTGCCGTTTCCTACGGAACGGTCGTCTTGCCACACGCGAACGATCTCGGACGTCGTCGGAGATGCCCCGAATGGGTAGGGATCGGCAGCTGGATGTCGCATTCGGCGCCCTCGCTCTTATCAGATCCACCGTAAATTCGATCGTGACTGCTGTCATGCCCCGACTCTTGTTGGACAGCCGAGCTGTGACGCCCCGCATCCAGGCATGATGGCAAGAAACGCAGTGGCGCCGGCAGCTTGCTGAGGCTATGGTGCGAAAGTGTGCGCCGCAGTTCGAAGAGTGAACCACATACGTCGCTCCGCTCCGATTGCCTGGCGCCGACCGTTCCCGACAGGCTGTTGAGCGCACGCAATATTGCTTGAACCGCTCGCAGACGGCGGCGTAACCAGCGTGCGGCTGCGGGCAAACTCACGTCATCCGATCGCAGCGCATCGGCCGCGGCCTCTATGCTTCGCATGCTTGACGCGCATGCAACGGCAGAGTCGATTGAATCGAGCAGTCCAGGCAACCTTGCAGCGAGGAAATCGGGTAAGAGGCTGAAGGTCTTGTGTCCCAGAGGGCAGTACCACCTCGCGATGCGTGTCCCGAATGGCGTCGCGCGGCGGTAGGTGCCATGACGCGCAAAGCCGCATCCGCCCGAGGGGTGCAACGGACAATGTTCGAGACTCGCCGTGACCCATTCGCGTCTGGCGATATAGTGCTCGACACTCGATCGCGTTCGCAGCGGGATCTGCATGCTTGCCCCCGTTTGGACACCCTGTTCGCGCAGCGTCGCGACGAATATTATGCCGAGAAATTCGCCACGCCGATCACGACAGTCCGCTGCCGGCCAACCGCCTCACCACATAAAACGCAACTCGGGATAATGAACCTTTATGCCAAGCTCGGCATAAGGTTCACGCTCGACGTCAGTTCTATGAACTGCACGCAGCGCGCCCGAATGCGTTGAACACCGAGGCGCTTGAGCGTATCGGCGCGCTATACAGGATTGAGGAAACAATCAGGGCAAGCCGCCCGACCAGCGCCGTGCGCATCGCCAGGAGCATGCGCGGCCGCTACTCGATTAATTCCACGCGTGGCTCACAACGACGCTGGAGACGCTCTCGCGCAAATCGGATACGAGTCGGGCGATCCTCTATGCGCTGAACCGGTGGGAAGCGCTCACACGCTATTGCGATGACGGCCAGCTCGAAATCGATAACCTGCCAGTCGAACGCGCGCTATGCGGGGTGGCCATCGGTCGACGCAACTATCTGTTCGCTGGAGCAGACTCCGGCGGCGAACGTGCCGCCGCGATCTACAGCCTCATTGGCACCGCAAAACTCAACGGTATCGATCCAGAGGCGTATCTGCGCTTCGTGCTCGCACGAATCGCCGACCACGCGATTAACCGTATCGACGAACTCACACCGTGGGTCGTCGCCAATCAGCTCCGCAGCCCAGCCGGAGAATCACGATCTCCAGTCAAGACGTCGCTGCCGCCACGCTTACTTCGCAGGCAAAGTCCGCCAGGTTGAACCAATGCTGGATGAGGTGAATCCGCAACATGCGCTCCAGACCAATCGGTGGGCGCCCATTACCGCGTTTCGGGTAGTACGGTTCGACCACCGCGCACAGTTCCGCCCACGGCACAATCGCATTCATCGTGTCGAGAAACTCGTCGCGCCGCGTGCGTTTGCGTCGCGTCTCAAATCCCGCGCCCTGATCCGCTGCCATTGCGAGCGTCTGCTGCTTCATCGTTTCCTGCCTTTGCCTATGTCGTTGCACTTGAGCCCTATAACGCTTGAGCCACGTGCCCGGTGGACTTGATCAGCTTTGCCTTAAAGCGTTCGCGACGCATTAGCTGAGAGGAAGCGCATTTGCTAAGAAATGCAGTAAGCGTTGCCCGAGCCTTGCAATTACCCACTTCTTTTAGCGCGACCTCATAGCGGAGCTGGATGTCAGTTAGACGTCGCATCTCGCGCCACATAACGGTATTGCCCGGCAGAGGGTCGCTGGCGCGCGCAAGATAACCACCGAGCTGAGCGACCTGATAACGTTGCGCGCGAGGGGCGGAGCCAGGGCGCTGTGGGACGTGTCGTGAACGATGCACTGGAGTAGTTCGATTTCGGTGCGCGTCAATGCGATGGTAAGCGAGGCGCCAGCCTTGCAATTACCCACTTCTTTTTAGCGCAAGCTCATAGCCGATCTGGATGTCTGTCAGACGTCGCATCCCGCGCCACATTACGGTATTGCCCGGCAGAGGCTCGTTGGCGCGCGCAAGGTAACCCCCGAGCTGAGCGAGCCTGATAACGTTGCGCACGAGCGGCGGAGCTTGCGCGTTGTGGGGCGTATCGTGAACGATGTGTTCAAGCAGTTCGATTTCGGTGTGCGTGAACGCGAGTTCGGCGCCGGCCTGCGGCGCCGATCGGCCGAGCATGGTAATCCAGAATATGCGCCAGCTCAGAATGCAGAAGATTGCGATCAGATTCGTTAGCCGGTCGGCTGTACGAAGCCGAGACTCCTCGGCTTTGCAGCCCGATTTCAGGATCTTGTGGAAGGTCTCGATCTTCCAGCGCATTGCGTACCAGTCGAGCTTTTCGATTGCCTCTGCACGAGAGCGGACCGGCAGGATGGTGATCAGCTTCCATTCGATGCGGGCACGCCCGGGCGGCGGATCGCGTTCGTGTGCGTGCAGGACTGTTAGCTGTCGCGCAGGGTAACGGTTCTGCTTGCCGATGGGTGGCAGAACAGTCATAGGCTGGTAGCGCAGTTCGAGCGTCGCGGTCATCAGACGGCCTTTCGCGTCGCGAAGCTCGACGCGGTGGAGCCCCTTGACCTGAACCTGCTGCATGGCTTTGGAGATCGTGTACTGACCGTCTCCCGCGAGCCTGTCAACGCAGGTACGCACAAGGAAGTGGGTGCAAAGATCGTATGCGGTGCAAAAAAGCTCGTAAATGTCGCTTTCCCGATCGCCGATGTGAATGCAACGCACAGGATCGTCGAGAAGCTCGGTCGACTGGCGCATATTCTCCAGCCATCGCCAGCTTTCCTTTTCCTCAATCGGTACGCGCGTGGGATTGATATGGCGCTTGAGCTCCGAAGCCCCCTTGAACCGCTTTCTCGTCCAGAACTTCACCGCCGCCAGGCCAAGTGGCAATCCATCGCCA
>NZ_WHNQ01000105.1 GCF_009362785.1 Paraburkholderia atlantica | reverse complement strand
ACGACCGCGATGAAATGGAGGTGTTGTTCACGTTGCTCGCCGAGCGCTACGAGCGAAAGAGCATCGTCATCACCACAAATCTCGTGTTCTCGGAATGGGAACGCATCTTTAAAGACCCGATGACCACGCTTGCGGCGATCGATCGCGTAGTGCACCACAGCGTCGTCCTCGACTTGATGGGTGTCGAGAGCTATCGCGCAAAAGCTGCCGGTGCGAAGCCGACAGCGTCAGCCGCAGCGACGGCATAGGGCGGCAATTTTAGTTGTCGCCGACGGCAGTTCTAGTTGACGCCAGACAGCCAGATGCAGTTGCTCCCACACGCCTGCGGCCTGCCAGTCTCGTAGCCGTCGCCAGCATGTCATGCCGCTGCCGAAACCCAGTTCCTGCGGCAGGTCTTCCCATGGGATGCCCGTTTGCAGGACATACAGGATGCCGTTCAGTGCTGCGCGGTCGTCAACTGTGCGCCGACGGTCGCCTTTGCGGTGACGGCGTAAATGCCGGAATCGACAGTTCCAGGGCCGCCCACAGTTCGTTCCTGATTTTTCTTCTGGACATGCGCCCAGGATACGAAACCTATGGCTTGATGTCCAGGTTGTGTTAGCCGCTATAAACGATGCCGACGTGTCGGCGCCGCGCTGGAAGAGGAGGGAATGGCTTGATCCAACAGCTGACTATTGAGAGGCACATCACACTCCGCTCGAGACGATCCCAGTGGACTTGCCCCTGCATGACCGGACACACGGTCACGCTTAGGTTGGAGAATTTGCTTGCTGGCGATACTCGCGTGGCGAGCGGTATTTCAGGGCGCTGTGCGGATGTAACTCGTTGTAGTGGTCGAACGCAATGGCCAAGTTCTGCAACGCCGTTCTGGCGTCGGGCTTGGGCATCCACGAAACGTAATCACGCTTCATCGTTTTGACGAAACTCTCGGCCATTCCGTTGCTCTGCGGACTTCGCACAGGTGTCGTGACGGGCTTCAAACCGATTTTCTGCGAGAACGTCAGCGTCTCGTCGGCAATGTAGCAGGAACCGTTGTCGCTCAGCCACTCGATTTCGCTCTCAGCCTTCAACGCACCGGCGAAACGGCTCTCGATAGCCTGAAGCATCACGTCGCGCACCATGTCGCCGGTGTAGCCGCCCGTCGTCGCAGCCCAGCTCATGGTTTCCCGGTCGCAGCAGTCCAGTGCAAACATGACGCGTAAGGGGGCACCGTCGTCGCAGCGGAATTCGAAACCGTCCGAACACCAGCGGGCGTTGCTGCTGTCTACCGCGACCTTGCCGTCGTGCCGACGCGTAGACGGGGCATGACGCGGTCGGCGTTCGAGCAGCAGGCCGTGGCTACGCATGACGCGATACACCCGCTTTACATTGACACGCGGTTGGCCCAGCGCATTCCGGTTTCGCCTCAGCAGCGCCCATGCGCGCCGGTAGCCATAGGTGGGCAGGTCGGCGACCAGCTCTTGAAGTTCGGTGACGAGCGGCACGTCATCCAGAACGGGCGTCTTGCGCCGGTCGACCCATTCAGCGGGGCGCTTCGATTTGACCGCGAGATTCGAGCGCGACACACCCAGGACTTCACAGACCGTCTTTCATCGGTCGTCCCCCCGCGGCAATGGTGAGCGCGCAATCAATTTTTTTGCTCGACCGTACTCCACTGCTTCACGGAGAATTTCCACTTCCATTGTTTTCTTGCCCAGCAGCCGCTGAAGTTCGCGAATCTGCTTCATCGCCTCGGCCAGGTCCGAGGCCGGCACCACCTGTTCACCGGCGCTGACAGCCGACAGGCTTCCGTCCTGATAGAGCTTGCGCCAGGCAAAGACCTGATTGGCATTCACTTGGTGGCGACGGACAACTCCCGAAACCGTGGCTCCGGGCTCAAAAGTCTCGCGCACTATCGCGAGCTTCTCTTCGACAGAACGCCGGCGGCGCTGCTCCGGCTGGGTTCGACAGGTTCCACGTTGTGACTGGGCTTAAACATAGGCAGAAGACTACCTCATAATTTAAGCGTTACCTCGTGTCCGGTTTTCGCAGGGGGCGGCCCACCCAGGATCTGCTTTACGCAATGCGGGCAACTTCGCTACCGATCTTCGATCGATAAATCGTTGTTGCGAGGACTGCAGGTATCGTTATTCCCTCAAGACGCGCTAGCCGAATTAGGTGTGCACATTAGCGCATCTGTAAGCAACTTTAGCGGGAACATGTGAGCTGCAACATATTCTTGGTGGAATCGAGACCATGCATATGATCCGCAAAGCTCAGGTGAACGATGGAGATATGGCACACTTTCTCCCGTCCAGCAACTCTACTCGCTCTTTGCATAAATAGTCCTATTTTGTTCGTCTACCCATGGCGCGAGAAGATGGTGACCAAGGCGTCAAGCCGACGTTGTGTTAGCGACTCCTCGCGGAAATGAAGCGATTTTGTTGCGGTAACGACAAATATTGTCCGGTTTGTCTGCCTTGTCTGTTGGCGCCATCGGTGAATGGCTTTAAGCGTGTTTGACGGTCTCTGGTTTTCTACTGGCACTGGCTTATTGGTATGGATTTCGCGTACAAGCAAAGGACTTAAAGTACTTTTTCAGAAATATGTTAATTGCGTGAAAATCAGACGGTAAATTCGCCTGCACGCGGAGTGCTCAATGATACCTAGCAGCACGGCCCAGCGGAATTTACCGAAACCACCGCCGTGTCCAGTTCGACGCCAGGCAATCACCGGGCTAATTAGGATCCCGCAAGCGCTAGTGATGGGTGTCGGAGTCTAGTCGTGATCGCAGTAATAATGACCTCGGGCTAGGGCATATTAATGTTCAGCGGGGACGTCGCCAACCCGTACGCCATGCGCCTGTCCTTGATAACCATGACGAAAATCTGGCGATTTCTGTGTCACCGCCTCGTTTTTGCGAAAAAGCACGAGGCTCAACCACTCAGGAGATTACCGTGTCATCTATCAACTGGAAAAATGGGCAACTCATTACCCTTGATCCTGGCGATACCGCGACGTGCCAGACCCTCACCGGCGGTCAACTCTACGGGCTCATCTTTTACAACGCAGCGGCAAATGACGCTGGCGCGAACATCTCCGTCGTGTGGAGCCAGTCGCAACCTCCCGTAACCGTAAGCGTGCCAGGCACGACGGCAAATCAGGGCCTTGCTTCAGTGCTGTTCGTAAATGGCTCTGACACCACTACCGTGTCGGCTGCGATGCGACCGGCCGGCCCTCAGCGGGTGCGGGTAGGAGTGTTGCAAATGAAAGGGCGGCAATGCTGTTCCGCTTACCGGAGGACTGGCGCATCTCGGGAAGGACATCGAGAATAGCACGCGCCTCGCAATTGAAGGAATAAACAAAGCCGGCTTAGAGATCAATGGGCAGAAAGTAATGCTCGTGATCGATCCGCAAGACGACGGGGCGGACCCGCGTCAGGGCACGCAGCTCGCGCAGAAGCTGGTCGACGACGGTGTCGTGGCAGTTGTCGGTCACCAAAACTCAGGTGTATCGATCCCGGCCTCGAAGATTTACAACGATGCCGGTGTCACCATGATCCCACCGTCGGCAACCAACCCGGTGTTGACTTTGCAGGGCTATAAGGTGACGTATCGCCTCGTTGGGACAGATGCCCAGCAAGGTCGTGCCCTCGCTGGTTATGCCGCATCGGATCTGAAGGTGAAGACCGTTGCAGTCGTCGACGACGCGACTGCGTGCGGACATGGGTTTGCAGATCAGTTTGAGAAGACGGCAAAGAGTTAGGGCATTACAGTCGTGTCGCGCGATGCTAGGACCGACAAGGCTACCGACTTCCGGGCGATTTTGACAAAGATCAAGGGAGAAAGACCCGATATCATTATGTACGGCGGGATGGATGCGACAGCCGGCCCGCTCGCTAGGCAATCGCGACAACTCGCCCTGCATTCGAAACTTTTATTCGGCGACGGCGCTTGCACGACCGATCTCAACAAGCTGGCCGGTGACGCTACGGACTCTGTCGCGTGTTCGGCGCGCAGGACCGCCCTCGAGAAGATGCCGGACGGTGCTGTGTTCACGCAGAAATTTCAAGCCAGGTTTGGTCAACCTGTTCAGATCTCACGCACCACACTCATCCGACACTGTGTACATTCTTGTAGATGCGATGAAGCGTGCAAACTCGACTAAGCGAGCCGCAATCCTTGCCACCATACCGCACACAAAATACTCGGGCGTCTCCGGCCTCGTTCAGTTTGACGAACACGGAGATCTGCAGCAGTCGGCGATCTCGCTTGTCAATTACAAGGAGGGCAAGAAGAACCTCCTCGAAATCGTGAAATTGTAGTATGAGGTAGAGCGGAGGGTGCGATCAAACGGCGTTGTCACGTTGTCGAGGGGCGCTGTCACGTTGCTGAGATGGTCGGGTAAAATCTCGTGATGAAGAATGCAAAATCGCTTTACCACGGTCATCGCTTCCCGGCCGCGGTCATTAGTTGCGCGGTGCGCTGGTATTTTCAGATTTCAGCTCAGCCTGCGTGATATCGAAGAGCTGCTGTTCGAGCGCGGGGTTATCGTCAGCTACGAAACGGTCCGACGCTGATGCGATAAGTGGTTCTGTCGCAGTATGGGCGAAAGGTCGGTCAAGACTGATATGGTATGGATTCCGTATCCAGCCAGCGAATAGAACTGCTGTGCGGGAGTTTGACCAACGCTGCCATCGTTCAATTGCCCCTTGACGATCATATGCATGACTTCGATGCCACCTAGGAGAATGCGGGCGCAACGAAATTTCTGGAACCTGAGCATCGGGCGGGTCCGGCGCTTGATCGCGCGGTGGTCCTGCTCGACGATGTTATTCAGATACTTCGACTGACGGATCGTGATCGGCGTCTCGCGCCCGGCGTGGATAGCCTCAAGCGCAGCGAGATTCGCCCCAATTTTGTCGATCGTCACCACCTCGGGTTCGCCGTTCCACTCGATCGACCTTTCTAAGTAGCGCTTCGCGGCAGCCTTGTCACGGTGGGCGCGCAGCAGGAAATCGAGCGTGTCTCCCGCTTTGTCCACGGCCCGGTAGAAGTACTTCCACTGTCCCTTGACCTTGATATACGTCTCATATTGGCATTTTTAATGGCGCCCCCGCATTTGCTGACATCCAATCTTCAGTCAATGACAATCACGGAATTGTAACGTTATGGTGTTGGAATGGCGGAGGCGGGTATTTTGTCCTAATCAATGGTTACGATGTTCAATAAATGGGGCTCAGTGGAGCGAAATATTAAATCTTGGCCGGGCAAGGGCGAAGAATAGATGACTTGTGATGAGTATGTCGGAGGTGCGGGCCCTTGAAACGGCGTGAAGGCGCCCCGCCTCGCAACGAATCGAAGGACGGTCGAGCATGAAGTCGGTGTGTGTCTTTTGCGGCTCCGCGATTGGGGCCAAACCGTTGTATGAACAGGCGGCGCGCGCGTTCGGCCGCGCCCTCGTCGAGGTCGATCTCGCGCTCGTGTTTGGGGGCGGCAAGGTAGGGCTGATGGGCGTGATCGCCGATACCGTAATGGCCGAAGGCGGCAGCGCGATCGGCGTGATTCCCGAGCTGCTCGTCAGCAAGGAAGTGGGTCATAACGGCCTGACTGAGCTGCATGTGGTGCCCGACATGCATCATCGCAAGAAGATGATGGCCGAACTATCCGATGCGTTCGTCGCGATGCCGGGCGGCGCGGGCACGCTCGAGGAGCTGTTCGAGGTCTTCACGTGGGCGCAGCTCGGCTATCACGGCAAGCCGGTCGCGCTGCTGAACACCGGCGGCTTCTACGAGCCGCTGGTCCGCGTGCTTCAGCACACGGTCGACGAAGGCTTCCTGCGCAAGACCTATCTCGACATGCTGCAGATCGACGCCGATCCGCTCGCGTTGATTGGCAAGCTGCAACGTTACGCGCCGCCCGCTCACGACAAATGGGCACACTACCGGCCATAGTCTTGCGATAAAGTAAATTAGGGGTTCTGTCGCAGTAAGAGCGAAAGGTCTGGCAAGACCGATATGGTATGGATTCCTTATCAAGCCAGCGAATAGAACTGCTGTGCGGGAGTTTGACCAACGCTGCAATCGTTCAATTGCCTCTTGACGATCATGTGCATGACTTCGATGCCCCCCAGGAGAACGCGGGCGCAACGAAATTTCTTGAACCCGAGCATCTGGCGGGTCCGGCGCTTGATCGCGCGGTGGTCCTGCTCGACGATGTTATTCAGTTACTTCGACTGACGGATCCTGATCGGCGTCTCGCGCCCGGCGTGGATAGCCTCAAGCGCAGCGAGATTCGCCCCAATTTTGTCGATCGTCACCACCTCGGGTTCGCCGTTCCACTCGATCGACTTTTCTAAGTAGCGCTTCGCGGCCGCCTTGTCACGGTGGGCGCGCAGCAGGAAATCGAGCGTGTCTCCCGCTTTGTCCACGGCCCGGTAGAAGTACTTCCACTGTCCCTTGACCTTGATATACGTCTCATCCACGCGCCAGCTCCTGTCGACTGCGCGCTTGCGACGTCGAAATGCCTTTTCCAGAACGGACAGCAACTTGATCGCCCACCGGTGCACGGTTGAATGGTCGACATCGATGCCGCGTTCAGTCATCATCTCTTCCAGATTTCGCAGGCTCAGCCCATATGCCACATACCAGCGCACGCACATCAGCATGACATCGAGCGGATAGTGCAGTCGCTTCAGAACCTTCGCAAGTCCTGGGGCAAGGGCCGTTCGTGGCGTCGGTGCCTTCTTCATCATCGGG